>CAWBCD010000014.1:0-294948 GCA_963787205.1 uncultured bacterium | reverse complement strand
TTTTCTGCTTCAAAAGAATTTGAAGGATTTTTTTATTGAACAGCTGCCTTTTCGATGCACTGAGCGCCTCCTCAACGGCCATTCTGCTCAATTCGTGCCGGAACGAGATAGCTCCATCCTCAAATCGAAGAATACCCGAGTCAACGCATTCTTCAAGTAGTTCCGGAGGCACCGGTAAAACTCCTTCAATGAGCCATTTTTCTGCCCGTGCCGGAATGATTGAAACCAATTCTACCAGGTTAAGTGCCTCACGGGTGAGACGGGATATCCTTGATAAAACCGAATTCTTAATGTTGGATGGTATTCCTTCGTCCTTGTTGCTCAGCAGTTCGGTAATGAAAAACGGATTTCCCCCCGTTACCTGGAATAAATTTTCTATTCCAATAGAGTCGGCCAGACTGTTAACGGTCTTTTCTGTTAACGGTTGAAGCCTGTACTTGATCAGCTTTTGCGGCGGGATGTCCCCCAAAACCAATCTCATCGGATGGCTGGAGCTGATCTCATCATCCCGGTAAGTAACTATAAAAATAGAATTAAGCCTGTCCACTCTCCTTGCTAACAATTTTATCAGATCAAGAGTGGATTCATCTGCCCAGTGTGCGTCTTCAATGATCACAACATTGGGCAATTTTGTCTCCTGGAGATCATTAAAAAAAGTGGAAAAAATTGTTGCCCGGGGGACCTGATCATTCAAAAGTGTCAGAAGGCCATTCTTTAGCTGGCCCGCTATATCGTAAAGGGGGCCTAAAGGACGTGGAGTAAATAATGCATCGCAGTTCCCCCAGAGAATACGCGCACGGTTTCCAACCATTTTAGCAAATCTTTCAACCAGACTGGTCTTGCCTATCCCCGCTTCTCCGGAGATTAGCACGACACAACCGCCGTCACTCGTTAAACGGCTGAATGTTTTTTCCAAACCTTCCAGATACCTGTCGCGTTCTAATAATTCCATCTCACGCCCTCTTTTTTGTGAATGTCCGATTCATCGGTTGCCGCAACTATTCACCCTGGTACTATCTTCTGAGTGATCATGGAGACCAACCTCGAAGATACATATTTTTACAAAGCTTAAGAGAAGTAATTTCTAAAAATAATTATTAAAATTCTTGATGAATAAGAAAAATTTAAAAATATAAAATGACTATCCGTAAATGGTACAACCACTACATACCCTGTGTTATTCAGTCGGGATTCTGGGGAAACCACTGTGATCACGGAGGAGACACTATGTTCACAGAGAAATAAGGCTGAACTTACTGTGTACTCCGTGCAATTCTCTGCGATCCCTGTGGTTTCTACTACTCCTGGAAAATTTCCAGGCAAGTATTGGCCTGATTCCGGATAGTCATTAAATATAATTTTCGCACATACCGGTTATCATGACCATTCTGTAAAATCAGATAAGCCCGAAATTTCGTTCAGAAGAGCCGTATTACAGCAAGCCTTCTTCCTCCAGATACTTATTGACCACATCCAGATGTTCCCCCTGGATTTCGATGGTTTTTTGATAGCTGGTCCCCCCGGCACCACATTTCTTCTTCAGCTCGCGTGCCATTCGTTCAATGACCTGGGGATTGTGAGGTATACCCGTGACCATAGTGACTGTCTTTCCTTTTCTCCCTTTTTTTTCGATAAAAACTTTTACAGGCATGTCGGAAATTGAGTGGTTTTTCTTCGGAAGTTATTTATAATTAACGATGATTTGAGTTTTGTCGTTGGTGTTATGAAAAAGATACAATTTTTATTCCTGATCATCTTATTTCCGCTGACAGCTGCAGCACAAGGTCTTGATACACTTCATCTCAAAACCATATTCTATCCGCCCTTTATTGCCGGAACAAGACCCGATTTCCAGAGTTTCTCTGCCAACAATCATTTCGTTTATTTTTATTGGAATGATTCCAGCTATGCAGATAGGTCTTTGTACGAGGTTAGTTTAAAGGGAGGAACCGCAGACAGAGTTGAGAATACCTACTTGGCAAATACGATACTTTCTCCCGATAAAAAACATCTTGCCTTTGTCCATGATGGAGATTTATGGATCTCTGATCAGGCAGGAGGCCATCGGCGCAAAATCATTTCGACCAATGAAAAGGAAGAAAACCCGGTCTGGTCGCCCGACAGCAAGAGTATCGCCTACACATCAAATGGCAATGTCTGGATTGTGGGTATTGTTCATCCGGGGGTTCAACAACTTACCGACAAACCCGACAGTACCGCAGATTACGATATCGTCGGGTGGGCAGATAATGGACACAAACTTATACTCCAACAAAATGATGACGACAGCTTAAAAACCTATTATTTCCCGGAATATCTTCACAAGTATGTAAAACCGGGTGCTGAGGACAGGGGCATACCCGTCGCCTCTATTTCAGAGCTGGATATCGAATCCCGGGAAATTCATCGACTGCTCGGCGGCAAGATCTATTTTCGCAATATCGATATCAGCCCTTCCGGACGTTACCTGGCGGTTGACCGGGTGGACGCTCCCATGAAACATCGTGATATCCTGGTATATGATACAAAAGCCGACACGAGCTACACGGTTTTCCAGGACTCAACCAAAGGATGGATTGTCTGGGATATCACGGAAATGAAGTTTGCTCCACATTCCGACCGACTCATGTTTACTTCTGAGAAGACGGGATATAATGAGATATACCTGGTCGATCATGATGGTTCAAATCTCAAGGAAATCACATTTGGTAATTATGAAATTCCCTGGGCCGGTTGGATCAATGATCATAATATTGTCTATGCCTCAACCAAAACTGATCCGGTAGAGAGGCATTTGTACGAGCTCGACCTGAAGAAAAACAGGACTAAAGAGCTGACCCCGGAAACCGCATACCGACGGAATTTCAAAATCAGCCCAGATCATCGTTTCCTGGTCTACAAAAAGACGTACTGGAATCAACCAGCCGACTTGTATGCTCTTGACTTAAAGCATCCGCGTGATGAAGTACAATTGACCCACACGGTTCCCGACCGCTTCTCCAAAATAAACTGGCAAAAACCCGAATATCACCGTTTCACCGGACGCGACGGTCGCACCCGTATTTCGATGACCATCCTGAAACCGGTACATTTGGTGCCAGGGAAAAAATATCCGGTTATAGTGTTTGTACACGGCGCCGGTTCCATCCAAAATGTGTACAAAGGCTGGTCATACTATTATTACCGGGAATACATGTTCAATCAATACCTGGCCGAGCATGGGTTTGTAGTCATTCAGGTCGACTATCGGCACAGTACCGGGTACGGTCGCAAATTCAGGGAAGATGTAGAGGGGTGGTTGGGCCACTACGAGACACAGGATATTGAGGATGCTCTCCGGCAGCTAAAAAACACCGGATATGCTGATCTGAACCGGGTTGGAATCTACGGGGGAAGTTATGGTGGATTTTTGTCGCTTTATACGATCGAAGTCGCACCCAATGTGTTTAAAGCGGCAGCGGCTTTGCGTGCAGTAACCAATTGGCGAAATTATTACTACACCAATCCATGGTATACCTATCCAAGGCTGGGAACCCCAAAGCAAAGTCCCGAAAACTATAAAAGAAGCTCTCCCCTTACTTATGCCGACTCGCTTAAGCGACCAGTTCTTATCCTTCACGGACTTCGTGACAACAATGTCGGATTCCAGGATGCTGCTCAATTCATTCATGCACTCATCAAATCCGGGAACCACAATTTCCAGTTTATGATGTATCCCGGTGAAAGGCACA
This sequence comes from uncultured bacterium, assembly GCA_963787205.1. GTDB lineage: Bacteria > Bacteroidota > Rhodothermia > Balneolales > DATFMH01 > DATFNI01. Next base: position 291,217 of record CAWBCD010000014.1, on the reverse strand, counting down.
GCTTTGAGCAGGCCTACGACTGGTATGATGAATACACACGGATATATAAGTTTTTCGTAAAAAATCTTGCAGACAATAACAAGACTGTAACTCAAGGTACTGCAAACGGGAAGCCGGAAGCGGTTCATCAACATTGATTATTGGATCAACAATTCATCTTTATAATTAATATTTTGTTTACTTGTTGAATATTGGCTCTCCGGAATGTTTGGATCTTTTGGAGAGTAAAAATTGCAAGGTTATTGATCTCCCACATGGCTGAACATTATATAGCACTTACCCGAAAATACAGGCCACGAACATTCGAAGATATCGTCTCGCAGGAGCATGTGAGCAACACACTTAAGAATGCCATCGAGCATAACCGAATCTCACACGCATACATGTTTTGTGGTCCACGGGGTGTCGGTAAGACGACTATGGCACGGGTACTTGCACGAACGATCAACGAAATCGATGTGGATGTTGATGCGGAAGCCCTGGGGAATACTTTGAACATCATAGAGATCGACGCTGCATCAAACAACAAGGTTGATGATATCCATCGTATCCGGGAAACGGTGCGCATCCCACCACAGAATGGCCGATTCAAGATTTACATCATCGACGAAGTTCATATGCTCAGCAAGCAGGCTTATAATGCCCTGCTAAAAACGCTGGAGGAACCACCGGCTCATGTGATCTTCATCTTTGCCACTACAGAGCCGCAGAAGGTGCTCCCAACGATCATGTCACGCTGCCAGAGATACGACTTCCGGCGTATCAAAGTAAACGAAATAGTCGATCGGTTACAATACATCTGCGAGAAAGAAAACATTACAATCGATAATGAGTCTTTGCATGTTATTGCTCACAAGGCAGATGGTGCATTGCGTGACGCGCAGGGTCTTTTGGATCAGGCCATCGCATTTTGCGGAACGGATATCAAACACGAGGAATTATTACAGGCTCTGAATGTGGTGAGCAGCGACCGGATGTTTGAACTGACACAGGCCATTCTCGATCATGATACTACTGCCGGCATACAAATCATCAATTCTCTGCTGCAAAAAGGCTATGATATCCAGGAATTCATAACCAGCCTTACCGAACATTTTCGCAACCTCTACCTGGCACTCGACAGTCGAAACATGGAGTTGATCGAAACTTCAAACGACACGCGCCAACGATATGTAGATACCGCACAGAGGTTTTCAGATGACGATATTCTCCGGATGCTTCACCTGACTAACGAGGGTCAGTTTAAAATCAGGGAAGCCAGCCAGCCACGCATCCAGCTTGAGATTGTTGTACTGAAGCTCATAACAATGACACGGACCGATGGCTTGCGCGACTTGTTAACCGAACTGCGTAAGCATCAGGGTTCCGGTTCTTCGGATACTACCGAAACCTATAAAACAGCATCCCGTTCAAATCACAATGTTTCCGGGGCGGCAACCACCAGGGATCAACGAACCAGTACCTCTCCACCACCATCTTCTAAACCGGCGCGAGATGAAGGAGCGTTAACGGCTCCACGCGTCTCAGGATCGCCGGCCCAGAACAGGCCGAAGAATCAGAAGTTGAATCCAAGCCTTGCAAAATTCCGTCGTAGAGCACTTGGCGCTGATACGCCCGATCCCGACGAAGATGAAATGGGACATATTTCGGGTAATCTCGCATTAGTTCCTCAGGTCGATCCGGAGCCGGAACCAACCAAGCCCTTACAATTTCACGAGCTAATAGAACAGTGGCCCGATTTCATTAATCACCTCGAAGAGCATTCAACAGTCAGCCATACGGTTGTGCTGGCCTTCAGGCAACTGCAACCTGCAGATGTAAATCATGGTGAAGTACTCATACCCTGTTACAATTCTTTTACGCTACGCATGCTTGAGGAGCATAACCGGGAACTCAGTCGTGAGCTGCGCAGTTACTTCCGGCGTCCCCTGAACCTCAGATCTGAGCTGCGTGAGCCGGATAATAAGCAGGAAATTAATGATCCTTACGCCCGTTTTAAACAATTGCAGGAGAAGGATCCTGCCATTAGACTGATTGTGGATCTGTTTGGTGCCGAATTAGAATATTAATTGAGTTATTAAAAGGAAGGAAGAAATTATCATGGATAACATGGCCGATCTTTTTGGAAAGATTAATGAGTTTCAGAACAGGATGGGTGAACTCAAAAATGAGTTGAACCATCTGGAAATAACAGCTGAAGCGGGTGGTGGAATGGTAAAGGTTCGCGCTAACGGCAATCGTGAGATCATAGGTATTAAGCTTGATCCGGAAATCGTCAATCCGGACGATATGGAAATGCTTGAGGATCTTATCGTAGCAGGTATCAATAAAGCACTTCAGAAAGCTGATCAGGCCAGCAAAGAAAAAATGTCCGAACTAACAAAAAACATTTTGCCTGGCGGTCTTCCGGGCATGGATCTTGGCAATTTCGGACTCTGATAATTCCCATCTTCATCTCCAGGACTGCACCAGGTTTACCATAATATGCTGTTTACTTCTGAAACTTTAGAGCGTGTCATAGAAGAACTGGCACGTTTGCCGGGTACCGGTCGAAAATCAGCTCAGCGCATAGCTATGTTCCTGCTCAAACAGGATGAGCAACAGGTTCGCAAGCTTGCACAGGCATTGATCGATCTTAAAACATCTATCAAACATTGCTCGATTTGCTACAATATTACGGATGAGGATCCCTGTCCAATCTGCAAAAGCCAGAAGCGAAACAATGGAACGATCTGTGTAGTTGAGGATGTCCGTGACGTTTACGCAATCGAGAAGACCAACGAATTTCACGGGCGGTATCATGTTCTGGGGGGAGTCATTTCACCGCTCGAAGATATTGGCCCAAATGACATCCGCGTCAAGGAGCTCATCACGCGAATTCAATCCAATGATGAGGGTATCCAGGAAATAATCCTGGCCCTAAACCCGGATGCTGAGGGCGAGGCGACGGCTTATTATATTCACAAGCTGCTGAATCCTTTCGATGTCAAGATTACCCGGATTGCACATGGAATACCGATGGGAACCGAGCTGGAATATATCGATGAAGCAACTCTAACGCGTGCATTCAACGGCCGGTCCACTTTTTGATCTTTTCAGACTGCTATTTTAATTGTTTAAGCCTGGGAGGAGAAAGCAACAACAGCCTTTCTCCACTATGTGAAGAGGGATTGGGGACAGGCAAATAAGTTACTGCACATTAAGAATGTGCTTCGCAACGATACCTTGGATATATTCCTGTTCAAACGCATTTGAATTATCAGAATATTTTTCCTCCCATGGACTTCAAGACAGGCTTTTGCACGGCTATCCTGATTACTGCCCTATCTTTTGATGCTGTCGCCCAATCTTCTCAGCGATGGCAGCAACATGTCTCTTACAAGATGAAGGTCTCATTGAATGTCCATACCAATCGATTCAAGGGAACCCAGCAGCTTATATATACTAACAATTCGCCGGATACCCTTTACCGGGTCTTCTATCATCTCTATCTGAATGCTTTTCAGCCGGGCAGCATGATGGATGTCCGGTCCCGAACCATCGTCGATCCGGACCCGAGAATTGATGATCGTATTCAGCATCTAAAACCGGACCAGGTCGGTTATGAACATATTCATAATCTCAAACAGGATGGCACTCCCCTGGATTACACTGTACACGGTACTATCCTGGAAGTGAATCTTGCTCATCCTATCATGCCTCACACAAAAACCGTATTCCACATGACCTTCACCGGTCAGGTACCGCTACAGATCCGGCGCACAGGACGCGACAACAAGGAAGGTGTCCGGTACTCGATGACCCAATGGTATCCCAAAATGGCCGAATATGATTATCAGGGATGGCATGCCGATCCATACATTGAACGAGAGTTTTATGGTGTCTGGGGAGATTTTGATGTGCGGATTACCATTGATTCTTCGTACACGCTCGGAGGTACCGGATACCTGATGAACCCCCAGCAGGTTGGCCATGGCTACCAGGATCCCTCAAAACCACTGGCAAAACCGGACACGTCCGTGTTGACCTGGCATTTTTATGCGCCGGAAGTTCACGATTTTGCCTGGGCAGCAGATCCCAAATACACCCATGAAAAGTACCAGGTGCCCAATGGTCCTACAGTACATCTGCTTTACATTAAGGGACCTCACACAAAAAACTGGGCCACATTCGGACCGTATGTTGTCAAAGCCATCGAATATTATGACAAGCTGTACGGCAAGTATCCATATAAGCAATTCAGTGTGATTCAGGGCGGAGACGGCGGAATGGAATACCCGATGTGTACGCTGATGACCGGATGGCGTTCGGTCGGCAGCCTGGTGGGCACCATGGCACATGAACTCGCTCACCAGTGGTTCTATGGAATGATGGGCAGCAACGAGACCTACTATGCCTGGATGGATGAAGGATTTGCAACATACGCCTCCACCTATGCTATGCAAAAGTTATTCAATGGGAAAGGGTTTGCACTTGGTGGATCCTATTCCAACTATCTCTTCCTTCATCAGCAGGGTCTTGAAGAGCCGATGATCACGCCTGCCGATCACTATAGAACCAATACTGCATATGATCTGGCTTCGTATTCGAAAGGTTCGATGTTTTTGGAACAACTGGGTTACATCATCGGTCAGCAAAATCTCCAGGAGACTTTCAAGCGATACTATGACATGTGGAAGTATCGCCATCCCAATCCCAACGATTTTATCCGTGTTGCAGAAAAGGTAAGCGGACTCGAACTGGACTGGTACCGCCAATACTGGATTAACTCCACAAAGACGATTGACTACGCCATCGATCATGTTAAAACCGTCGGCGACAGCGTGAAGATAACTCTCCGCAACAGGGGCAGTATGATGATGCCCCTGGATGTCCTCGTTACATATAATGATGGTTCACAGGAGTTTTATTATATCCCACTACGCATCATGCTGGGCGACAAGCCCAACGAGTTTCCCTTCATCCCCAGGGAGATTCTTCCCGATTGGCCGTGGGTCAATCCGACCTATTCATTCACCATCGCTAAATACCGTGGTGTACGCCGTATTGATATCGATCCGACCCTGCGTATGGCTGATATTGATCGGTTGAATAACACCTGGCCTTTCCCGGTCAACATTTCATTCATAAAACCACCGGATCAGTCGTGGACACAGTACGAGGTTACATGGAGACCAGCAATCTGGTACGGGCAGAAATCCGGAATTCGACTGGGAGCTGTTTCACAGGGAAGTTATCTGTTTGGAAATAACCACATGAAAACCAGCCTTTTCCTGACCAGCGGAGATCTTCAAAATTACCAGGCAAACAAAACGGATGTCGATTACAACTTCAGTTATCAGGACAAGGCTCCGTTCCTTGGATTTAATGCCCTATGGAATGTGGATCTGAAACGATACTACGGGGTCTTTCAGGAGCAAATCGGTATACGGAAGGAGTTGAATCGATATGGTGTCATCTCACCTATACATCAATACCTGACCCTGGACCTGTTTCACCAGGCAAAAACCGCCGACCGGATGGTGGGTTTGTTTCAGCCATGGCAGCGTGGAAGTACCCTGGGCCTTCGGGCTATCTATACATATTCTGATAATAAGGATAACAATGTTACCCTGGCTCTGCAGTCGGCATCATTCAATGGCAAATACGGAGCTAATTTCCTTCATCTGAATATTGGGAAACTTTTTCATCCCTCTAAACAGATTCAAACCCGCCTTTCTTTCGACGTTTTCAGTGGTTCCCGATCGCTGCCAATGCAATACCGCCAACCCGTTTCACGCCCATCTCTTGATGAACTGTGGCAGGACCCAGCCTTCACGGCCGTTTATAATATCGATTCCTGGCTGGGACGAAGCGCCCATCTGCTCCCGTCATCCGGAAATGCCCTGATGGGATATGCCTTAAACGATATCGGTTCCCCGGATCAGCCCGGCAATAACGCTTTTTCTGTATCGGTCTGGAACACATGGACACCATTTATGAATTCAAAAGATAAACTTCGCTGGTTATCCCTGGAATTGTTTGGCGGGATTGGTAAAAGCTGGAACAATGGTTTCTTCAACAATTTTCCCACTCTCTTTGGTAATAACATATCAAAATCTCTGCTTGCAAGCTTTGGCGGTGGTATTAAATACGACATTGGCGACATACGCTCACTTAAGAAATGGACTGCTCAGAGCAGTCTGCTTCAGAATCTTTCCATTAGCCTCAGGGTACCTGTATATCTGAAGGATTTACAAAATCATAATGATTGGGGACCACGCTTTGTAGTCGGAATCAGCAAAAGCCTCTGAAAGGCCAACATTGCGTTTACCACACGTTCTTTCGCAAAATATGCGGATAGTAGGGTTGCTCAGGCATCAGCAATTCAACATCATATTTAAAATATTTGATAACCTTATCTTTTCATGTCGATAATCCGCATTAAGATTACATTACTTCAAATCCGTAATCTGGTATTAAAAACAGGTTGATCGAGCTGTTCATAAATCTATGAAGAACGGTGTAGCTGCCTACTCATAAATAAATCCCCACGGAGATGACAAACCCGTTCCTAATTGAATGGATTTTACTTAGTCTGGCGTTGTCCCTGTCACCTGGCACAGATAGTTCTGACCTTGCGCGTCGAATACGAAACGGGGACAAGAAGGCATTTCAGGCATTTTTTGAGCAGCATCATCGGGCATTGTACCTTATGTTGGTTCGACGGGGGGTAGAACCACAGAAGTCGGAAGATATCATTCAGAATGCATTTCTTTTTATATGGGAACACCGCCAAAAAATCAATCCTGATAAATCACTACGCGCTTATTTATTTCAAATTAGCTACTCCCGTGCCCTGAACCACTTCCGCGATACAAAGAAATTCGACTACTCGGAACGGACGACTGAGGACATTGGAACCGATGACCCTGGACGGATTACAGAGGAAAATCAAATTCGTGAGCAGATTGACAAGGCCGTTTCCAGGCTCCCGGAAAAACGCCGACGGGTATTTGAACTCTGTTTCATGTCGGGATTGACGTACCGGGAAGCTGCTGAATCACTGGAGGTTAGCATAAAAACGATCGAAAATCACATGACTCTGGCTCTTAAGGATTTACGTGAGGCGCTAAGTCAACTAAAAACCGATCTATAAATTTTTTTGTTCTGGAATTAGGGGTATTTCTCCGGCTCACGTGTACCAATTATAGATACGGGTGAAAAAACCCAGAAACTGTTAACTAAAGAGGAATATTATGAAATCGTCACGTAGCCCCAAATCAATATTTTACGGAGGACTGGCTGCTCTTTTCATTGCAGGCGCTACACTGAGTGGTTGTACTGACAATGCAACCGTTCAAACTCCAAATGAACAGGATGTCGAAGCTGCAACTCAGGTCATGGCTTCTACTCTTTCCGATCAGGAGGATGGTGTTGTAGCCAGCATGTATGATGCAACGTCACTGGCAACGTCCACAGGTATGACGCCGATGGCTTCATCTAATAATACCAGTGACAGCTATACTATTGCAGGTGTTCAAAGTGGTCCCAATGGTAATAGCAACGGTAATGGCCCCATGCATGGCCGCTCTAGTAATTATACCTATACATATGATCCTGCAACCGGTATCCATCACATTACTTTTACGCGTGATCTAACCAGAGTCAATTTTGAAAAGACCCTCAATGCCGATCTGCAGTTCATCTATCGGGATTCCCTGGGTAATTTCGTGGAACATCCCAGACTGGATGGTTTCCAAGGTCTCGGATCTGTAGACTTTATCGGGAAGAAAGAAGGATCTGCCAAAAATCTGCGCCGCAATTCAACATTTACGCGCATTGATACTTTATTCTATTCCAACCTGCAACAAAGTTCGGATGCCATAACTATCAATGGAACACATCATGGTGAAGGCGACATGACGGTTAATCCGGTAAGCGGATCCACCATCGAACGTAAATACAAAGTTTATCTTGAATTCACAGATGTCTCCATAGCTAAATCGTCCATTATCAACCAGGATCTTGAGCAAGGAGTTACAGGTACTTTAACCTACGACGTATACATCTATCATGATAAGAATGGCGTCGTTACTGAAAATACCCTCTCCGGTACCATTCTGATGACTGGTGACGGCTCAGCACTATTGAAATTCAAAGGATGGCGACCCCAATATCTGATCAAACTTACAACGGGTGATGTCACACAACAATAACCCGTGAGTTAGGAACCCTAAAGGCAGGATCTCGAATGGTCCTGCCTCATTATTTTTTCACTTTTTCGTAATCAGCCATGAGTGCAAAACTAAATATCAATCCGAATCAACAACTTACCCGAGCGTTGGATGAGTATGTTGCTTCCGGTTTTGCACCGGCTTATCAACCCGATGATCCTCTGGCTACATATCTTGTCGCATACCGAGAGCATTCAATAGATCAAATTAGTTTTCCGGATTCGACTCAACTCTGGAATAAGATCCGGACCAGAATCGAACCTACGGTTGTCCCTCATATTTGGTACCGGGCACCTGCCTTTCGTTACGCTGTCGCAGCTATTCTTCTGATGACGGCTGTAACACTGGTCTATCTCTTCCGGTCTGCTCCCTCTGCACCTGCACTTGTTGCCGAATCACAGGAAATCATTCAAACTTATACCACAACCGATGGTAGCAAGATCATCCTGCGACCTCATACCAAACTATTTCTCCTTTCCAGTTCTAAAGACAGACAGGTTTACCGCCTCGATGGAGAAGCTTATTTCAATATTAATCATAATCCGGATCGCGTGTTTGAAGTAGAGGCCGGAACCGGACTTATCCAGGATTTGGGGACACGGTTTGATATGAGCAACTGGGGAAACCTGGTCCAGGTATATCTTGAACAGGGATCAGTGGCATTTTCAAACTCAAAAACCGGTGGAAAAGTAATCCTCAAACCCGGGCAATATTCCTCTATCGTAAATCAAAGCCAGCCGAGCAAACCTGTTGCTGAATCACGGGAGGGTGCAACCGACTGGATACAAAATCAAATGATATTTGACAGCCGTTCATTGCATTATGTATTCAATGAACTCGAGCAGCAATACCGGATAACATTACAAGTGCCGTCTGGTGCCGATAGCTTGTATAAAGAAAAACTTAGTGGAACGATTCAGCTCGATTCGGTATGGCAGAGTCTCGATGATCTTGGGCTGGTAATGGGAGGTCGGTTCAAAAAGACCGGAGATCGAACCTATCAATTCATACCTATACCTAAACGTCCCTGAAAATCAGGATGAAAAAAAAATATCTCTTTTATCTGTTATTTACAGTATGCATGTACGAACCAGTCCGGGCACAATCAAGTTCAGCCGGACTGGTTTCTTTGCGTTCTGTAATCCATGCGGTTGAATCAAATACCGGCTACCGTTTTTTATATCGCGATGCCCTCGTTTCTGATATTTCCATTCCATCTCAGCCAAACACCACTTCTTACATTCCCAAACTGGACTCCCTGCTTCACAGCCATCAGATCGGGGTCAAAGTTGATCATAACCGGCAACAAATATTCCTTTATCAGGAATCGAATGAAACAAAAGTAACAGAAAGTACACTCAGCGGACATGTTGTCGATGCTCAGACTGGCTCACGATTGCCATTCGCAACCATATCATGGGAAATAAACGGGAAGATCAGCGGTACCAGCACCGATCAAAACGGCAGCTTCATAATCCGCGGATCAGACAATCCGGATGACAGCAACCGAACATTAACGATCTCCTATACAGGATACCAGAAACAGGTCATCGATTGGTCACCAACAAAGACTCCAAACACCGATCTGACCATCCGTCTCGAACCTGATGCCTATACCGGCAACGAGGTCGTAATAACCGGGAATCACTTTTACCAATCATATCCGGGCGAATTCTCAAAATTTCTCCGGCTTGGAACCTTCTCTCCTGTTGGTGAAACAAGCACTATTCGCGCGTTGCAGGAATTTCCCGCCGTTTCGTTGAATGCCGGACTCACCAATGGATTGCATGTCAGGGGCAGTGGTTCAGACGGCTTGCGTGTGACTCTTGATGGAGCAACTGTATATGATCAAAGTCACCTCTTCGGCCTTCTTGATGTGTTCAACAGTGATGTCATGCAAACCGTCGGTTTCCACTACGATATCACACCTGCCGAGTATGAGGGGGCCCTCGGTGGCACGTTGCAGTTACTCACAAGAACCGGATCGCAACAAAAATATACAGCGACAACAGGTATCAGCAATACTAGTTATAAGGGTACAGTTCAGGGACCACTTCTAAATGGTCACGGGAGTTTTCTGCTTTCCGGCCGCCATTCACTGATGAATGAGATCAACTGGTTTAATAATACAGACCTGATTAGCTGGGGGTTGAATGTGGACCGACCGCGGAGTGATTTTCCGGATGGTGTCCAGACCTTGACATCACAGGCTGTTTTTCCCGGGACCCCTCACGCCTCATTCTTCGATTTACACGGTAAGTTTCAGTATGAGACCAATAAGGGTACAAGATTTACACTCAGCAGTTATATTGGCGGAGATTTCACCAATCAACCCCAACAGTACTATACGATAGCCGGTAACGCACACGCCATGCGTGAACGATTCCGGTTAAAGGATGCCAATACCGTCAACAACTGGGGAAACGATATCCTAAGCTTCAAGATCGACCAGCCTCTGCCTGATAACGGGTTCAGCCATACTACAGCCGCTTACAGCTTTTACCATAGCTGGTATTCCAAAGACAATTTCCTCTACTTCTACAAAACGGTCAATACAAACAGACTCCATTATTTTCAAAACCCCTACAGTAATAAAAATCAGTTGAGTGATTTTAAAATTGATCAGCTCTTTGAACTGCCCGCCCCGTTCGGAGGACTGTGGTCGACCGGTTTCACCTATCACAATTACCAGGTGCTATATCAGGAAGAATCCATAAAATTTCCAGGATACGGCCAAAACTTTACGAGTAATGAGTTTGATACGTATCTGCAATACGATCAGCAGCAGTGGGATGACATTCATCTGCACATCGGTGGCCGTTTGATTTACTACAGCGATGGTTCCTTCCTTCGATTTTCACCGCGGCTCAAAATAAGAGTTTTACCAGACAAACCGATATCATTTGGAATCGGATACAGCCGCAATTACCAGTTTCAGCATCGCCTGACCATCGATCATGAATCGAGCTCCGATATCTGGGTGCCAACCACCAAAAACGAGGCACCATCTTCCGACGACTATTGGAGCGCAGGGATTTATATCCATCTTGCATCAAAAACATATCTCCAGGTAGAGGCATACCTAAAGAATTACCGAAATCTCAGGCTGGAGGACCTGCAATACGCCGTACTCACTCAACAACAGGTCAATACACCGTGGTTTTATCAGAATTCCGGACGCGCCAGAGGGCTTGAATTCTCATTTCAGCAATATTTAGGCCCGGTTTTATGGAGTAGCTCTTACACATTATCACGTATGGAGATTAAAAATGAGGCCGTTTCAGGAAGTAACTGGTATCCGGCAGAATGGGATCGTACGCATTCGGTTACAACTGGTCTGCAAGTGCCCATTTTCAAAGGTCTGACAACGTACTTTAACGGGATGTTTGCCAGTGGTTCTGCCAATCCGTTATACCAATACGATCCTACGGAACCCGCGCGCCTCCCGCCTTATTATCGTGTTGATGCCAGCGTCACCTACCACCAAAAGATTGGCGTTACAAAGTGGGATCTGACGCTATCCCTTTATAATATTCTGGACAGGCAAAATGTATGGTACCGCGAACGATTCCTGGTGGTGGATAACGCAACAAGCATCCCCGGACTCGAGTACCTGCCGGCAAATGTCTACGACCTCGGTTTTCAACCCTCATTTACCTTGAACGTTTCCTTCTGACAGAGCAGAGGGATCAGGCTACACGACGACAAGACAAATTTTTTTTAGGAAAACTTATCCTTTGACGGGAAGGACGTTCTTCACCGGCCTGGAGATTGTACAGCTGAATCCATGCTGTCATTCATCAATTCAGCATCGTAAAAATGGTTCCAAGTTGTCATCATGAAGGCGAAAGGTTCGGAGCTACTTTCAACTTTTCCCTTATCATCACAACCATATCTTAGCCGGATAGTACCCTCAGGATGACCTCAAGATTATGGAAAAGCATATTGAAGAAATTCTCAAAGGCGGGAAGCAGCCTGGGGACAATGATACCAAACATAATCAGACCAACATATACCTTTAATGGTAGTTCTAAGAAAAACACATTGGCCTGGGGCATGATGCGTGCAAAAATGGCAAACGTTAGATCCATCAGAAAAAACACTATGATGAAAGGAGATGCGACCTGAACCCCGATCACAAACAGTTCACCGGCCATTTTAACCAGCTCTGGTGCCGGTGCAGCCATGTGAACGGTTCCGAGCGGGACAATTTCAAAACTCTTCACCATGGCTTTAAGATAAATTTGGTCACCGCCTATTGCCAGGAAGAATATGGTGCCCAATAGGATGAGCATCTGACTAATGACACCGTTTTGCTGTTGCGTCAAAGGATCAATCACGCTTGAGAAACCCAATCCGACCTGTATACTGATAAACTGTCCGCCAAACTGGACACCGCCAAAGATAAGCTGGCCGACCAGTCCCATAGCTAAACCAACCGATACTTCCTTGAAGATAGCAATGATGATGTCAAACGAGTTTGCAGTAACCGGAATAGTAGCCCCCTGCAGTGGTATTACCGGATAAAGCAGCACAGTAACCATCATGGCGAAGAAAAGCTTTACTCTCTTGGGTATCATTTCCGAACCAAAAAAAGGGGCCGTCATCAGTATCGAGCTGACACGCACGAAAATCAGGAAAGCGGTTAATATGAATGTGACGGATAGAAATGACATGTGTGAAATACCTGCAGTACCTAAGTAATCTCAGCTTACAGTTAATGGGCGAGAATGGGGATAAAATTGAATATTCTTTCCATGAAGGTGATCATGTACTGAAGCATGTAGCCTATAAACAGGAACAGCAAAACAACTACAGCTGCCATCTTGGGCACATAACTAAGTGTCATTTCCTGGATTGATGTCGCTGCCTGCACAATGGATATGATCAGGCCGACAACCAGAGCCGCTACAAGCAGTGGTCCTGACAAGACCACCGTTGCTGTAAGCATCTGCTGAATCCAATAAACACCTACTTCTGTATTCATTTAAACCTCCGTCACTTATAACTTTTTATCAGTGATTCTACAATGAGATACCACCCATCTGTGAGCACGAATATGAGGATTTTGAATGGCATCGATACCATAACAGGCGGCAGGAACATGATACCCATCGACAGCAAAACCGACGAAACGACCAGATCAATGACCAAAAAGGGCAGATAAATCAGGAAGCCTATCTCAAAAGCGATTCTTAGTTCACTTATTACAAATGATGGTACGATAACATATAAAGGCAACGCATTTATATCCTTAACCGTTTTCATCTTGGCAAGATCCATGAACATGAGGAGATCTTTTTCACGCGTCTGTTTGATCATGAATTTCTTCAATGGCACGGATGCCTGGTCCAGCGCTTCCTGTTGGGTTATCTTGTCCTTCATGTAAGGCTGGATCGCATTCTGATTAATCTGGTTGAAAACCGGCGCCATAATGAAAATGGTCAGAAATAATGCCAGCCCGATAAGAACCTGATTGGGAGGAGCTTGCTGGGTCCCCATAGCGTTACGCATGAAGAAGAAAACCACTACGATTCTCGTGAAACTTGTCATCAGCGTGATGAACGCAGGACCAAACGACAATACGGTCAACAGTATCAAAATCTGAATGGCAGTCGAGTAGTCGCTTTTCCCATTCGGCGGTGTGATGCTCAAGTTGATCTTCGGTATTGAACCAATACCAATGCCCTGGTTTTGGGCACTCGTGGATTGGCCCGGGGCACTATTGGTTGTACTCTGGCTCTGCTGGGCAGAGGCATAATGCGGCCAGGCAACCAGCATTAGTGCTGCGATAATGGTGATGAAGGCGAAATGTCGAATCATGGAATTTTTCTCAGGATCTCATTTTTTGAATACCGGAAAAAATGTTCGAAAACGAGTTGGAAAAGGAATTCAGGTCTTTTGGGTCGGGCGGAGACCATTCATCTTTATTCAGTCGGGATAGCAGGGTCATGTTACTCCCGGTAATTCCTATCACCCAGTACTCATTCTGAAATGCGATGATCTTTATCGTCTGGCCTGGTGCGAGTTGCTGTTCACCAACAACTAAAAAAAGCTGCTGATCACCGGGTTTTTCCCTGCGGCGGTTCCACAACCAAACACCGCCCAGTAAAAGCAACAAAAAAAGAAATGCTGGAAGCGCATTATAAAAAAGATTCGGATTAGCACTGCTGTGTGCTGCAGCACCGGACCTGCCCAATACTGTTCGCAGACTGTCCATGCGCATCTGATCTCCGGGACTCAGCGAGCTCGTTGAGTTGTTGTTCATGGTAGCCATCACGAAGATCCAGACTACCAAAAGGGTGAAAGCAAGAGATATGACAGTACCAACAAACTTCTTATTGTTACTGCCCGGGGTACGTAATTTCATTTTATTGCAGGACTTCGATTCGCTCTTTGGCTGATATCAGGTTTGTGATACGGACGCCAAAATGTTCATCGATAACAACCACTTCTCCTTCGGCGATGGTACGACCATTGGCATAAACGGATATCGGTTCGCCCGCCAGTTTATCCAGTTCGATGACCGAACCTCTTATCAGGTGTAGAACTTCTCCAAGGGGTAGTTCACGCCGACCCAGTTCGACGGAAACCTGAATCTTGACCTCGCGAAGCAATTCCAGGTTTCTCACTTCTATATCACTGTTTTCCCCTGCAACAGATGAGAGGTCATCAAACTCTACTTTTTGAGCTGTCATGGATTGTCCACTGGATCTTGAGCCATTTCCATTCGGTTTAGGATCCACTTTCGCAGAGGATTCCGCTTGTTTACCGTTATCTTCTTCTTTGGAATCAGATTCAATGCTGGTTCCCTCCGGGATAGAAAAGGCAACCACAAAACCAAGCTGGGGTTTCTCGTCCCCTTCTATGGCAAACTTACCATTTACCGACACATTGGCTACAAAATATTGCTCTTTATTCAGGGAACCGGATAAGCTGGCCGGCTTGACGATCTCTACAGGTTCGGCATCAAACATAATGTCAAATTTCTCTTTCAGCGTCGCCTGAACAGCTCCAATGAGCTGGGAGGTAAACTCTTTCATTAAATCACGTGTCACCTCGTTCAGCTTGGTTTCTTCGATCTCGAGCATAGCTGTTGCAAGCTGTGCAATCCAGGATTCCTCGAACCCAATAATCAGATCAACACCCAGCTTACCATCTGTTGTTTTTACCAGAACGGGTGCTTTTTTCAGCGACTCCGATGCAGCATCGGCTGCACCAGCATCAGAAGATGTGACGGAGACTCCAACTTTTTTAAGAAGTATCGTTTTTAGAAAATCCTGTATGACCGGGGTAAACTTCGGGAGTCCTTCTTTCAGGGTATCTATCATCATTTTTTGACCTCTATGCGTTTTTTCTCTATAAAATCGAGTACCCGAATAGCCCTCTTACGTCCAAGCTTGCCGGGATATGCCTTCATTAACAATTGGTTTTTCAGGTAAATATTCAGTGGGTCGCTTGTTTTTTGATCGAGTACAATCGCATCACCCACGGACATACGGAGCAATTCGTTTACCGAAATCTCAGCTGTTCCAAGTTCAACACGTATCGGTGTCTTCACTTCCTTGATTCTGCTCAGATAGATAGCGCGATCTTCCGGCGAGACATCATCCGTGCGTCTGCCACCTGTCCGGAATAGGTTTTGGCTCAAGTGCTTCTCCAGCAGATCGTACGGATAATTCACATTGAAGTTAAACTTCCAGTCGTTGATCTTGATTTGCTGATAAACAACAATCGTAGCCTCAACCGGGGAGATAACCTGAATATTTTCTGGTGCACTTTCTATGGAATGATGTTCAATCGTGATTGGCAGATACGGCTCCCAGGCTGCTTCAAGCTCTTTATATATAATTCCCAGAACTTTTTTAAGAACGTTCTGTTCGATCATTGTCAACTGTCTTCGTTCTACCAGATATTGGGCATCTCCGCCACTCAAACGCTCAACAGCTAACATGGCAAACTGAGGATCGATTTCGAAGAGGGCTTGGCCACCAAGTTCACTTATCGTAAAGAGACTCAGTGCACTCGGTTTTCCAACGGATTCGGTAAACTCCGAAAACACTACCTGATCGATATCGACAATCCTGATGTCGATCTCCATGCGCAACTGGCTGGTCAGCTCAATCGCAAGATTCCACACAAATGATTCATGGAGAAACTGCAGTGTACGGAGTTGGTCCTTGCTGACGAGCAAAGGGTGCTTAAAATCGTATACAACGACGTCGCCTTTTTTACGCGTCTGCTTGTCCAACTTCTCATCGGAGTACTCCTTCATCAGAGCATCGATTTCCCGCTGCGATAAAATGTGGTCTGTAACAGCCATTTTTACTACTGGATCACAAATTTGGTAAAATAAAGGTCCTTTACAGCTTTATGCTCTAAAACCCTGTTAATCACAATACCTATCTGTTGTTTTATCTGAGCTCTTTTCAAGAGATCTCTCAGATAACTTGTCTTATGTTTTCCCAGAATTGAGATAATTGCATCCTTTGCCATTGATTCTCTATTCTTTAGAATGCCAATATCTTCCTTGTTCTCCAGGCTGATACCAATAGAAACCACCAGAAAATGTGGGTCTCCGTTTTTAGGTATCGCCGGATTCACAATCAAATCAGAGATTTCAAAGATATTATCCGTCTTTTCATTCGGTTTATTCAGGTATTTGTAAATCGAGGGGTAATAAACATTCATAACTGCGTTGGCCCCGTATGCTTCACCAAGCAGACCTGCAATAACTATACCCAACTTGACCCATTTCATAAATGGGCGTGAAGTTTTTCCCTCCTCGGCTTCGTTTTCCTGATTTTCACCGTTTTTAGGCTTTTTTTTATCGTCGGCCATGACTTTTGACTCCTGTTACCTGTCTCTGGGATGATCACCCACCCGGATCGGCAGTATCCATTTTTTCCGGATAGCTGATAATTATTTCCACTCTCCGGTTTTTTTTTCTTCCCTCTGCCGTCTGGTTGCTGGCAATGGGATTGTATTCGCCGAGACTCGTAGCGCGGAACCGGCCGGGATCAATATTGGTCCGTCTGACCAAATATCGCACTACAGAAATCGCCCGGGCAGCACCTAATTCCCAATTTGAATTAAACTCAGAATTGTGAATCGGTATATCGTCCGTATTTCCACGAACATCAATCCTCCGAATATTATCGTCAATGATCCCTGCAATTTCATCGAGCACACTCTTTGATTTGTCAAGCAATTTTGCCTGTCCGCTCCGAAAAGTCAGCTTCTCACCAAGGTTTATCTGCAGTCCTTTTTTTGTTTGAAATACCTGTACCTGGTCTCCCAGCCCGTTCTTCTTAACATAATTCACCATTTTCTGCCAGTCGTGTTTCTTCCGCTGGGTCTCAAAAAAATTGGTCGTTGGCATTGTTTGCCCTGGCAGAACACCCGAACCTTTTTGAAATACGCCAACCAATTTTGTATGAATAGCATCCTGTAATCCTGGTTTAACGCTATAAAACAGGACGAAAAAGGTCATGAGTAGCGTAATCATGTCCGCATAGGTGACCAGCCATTCCTGCGTATTATCATCCTCTGCCATGATCTATCCTACCTCTATAAGTACTTCTTTATCACGCTGCCTGCTTAGCCAATTCTCGTAATTTTTTTCTTCAACTTTCTGATTGTATATCTCTCCGCTGTGCTCTTCCAAATACTGGTCACGCTCTTCACTACTCAAAAAACTGAGTAATTTTTTTTCCAGCAATCGCGGATTCTCACCACTAGTCATGCTCATGATACCGGTCATGATCAATCTTCGTTTGATGGTCTCCCGTTCGGTTGATTCGTTGAGCATGCCGGCAAGAGGGATAAACACAAGATTGGCTAATATTGACCCATAGAATGTGGTTATAAGTGCCACAGCCAAACTGGCACCCATATTTGCGTTCTGGTTGAGTGTGCGTAACATCAGAACCAGCCCTATAACCGTACCAATCATACCAAAAGCGGGTGCGTACCCGCCCATCGCCCGAAATATCCGGATTGCGATATTTGACTCACGCTTCACAGACTCAATTTCATGTGTAAGGATACTTTCAAGATCCTCACCGCTTACACCGTCAACGGCTAATTCCATTGCTGTACGCAAATAGGAATCATCAACATATTTCAGATCGGCATCCAAAACCAGCAAACCGTTTCTGCGAGCCCGGCGTGCAAACATGATCAGAACCTCCACCTGTTCAATCAAATTGATGTCCTTTCTCGAAAGGGCCTTTTGCACCAGTCGAAACGATTTGACAATGTCGCGATGATGAAAGTTGATCATGGCCGCCGACAGCACACCCCCCAACACAATGATCATGGAAGATACACTGATAAAAGCCATTAGTCCGTTTTCGGACGCAATGGCTACGACGATGAGACCGAATCCGGCCCCCAGACCTATAAGGGTTGATTTACCCATATCCTTATAATAAGTAAGGGTACCGGCCATAACGACCGGTACCTTTTAATCATCCTTGATTATCCCTTATTATCGTTTCAATTGTACTACTTCATTAAGTAATTGATCTGAAACTGTAATTACACGTGCGCTCGATTGATAAGCACGCTGCGTTATAATCATATCCGTAAATTCCTTGGCAAGGTCAACATTGGAACCTTCCAGGAATTGGGAGTTAATGGTTGTGTTCGAAAGATTAGACGCACTGTCTATCTTCAGTTCACCTGCCTGTGCGGTTAAGTCATACAAGCCGTTACCTTTGTTGACCAATCCGTTTGGATTATTAACCTCGCCGATGGCAACCTGAGCCAGATTACGTGTCTTACCGTTGCTGTAGGTACCAACGATATTACCACCTCCATCGATAGAAAAGTCCTGGAGATCACCCTTACCGTAACCGTCGTTACTCGTAACACTAAGGGTACTGTTGCCGACAAATTGGGTAACGGAACTCCCATCAGCGGTTGAACCCAAATCAACAGTCACGTTTTTAGTTGATGTGGCCCCATTTCCGGGATCATATGTGATATTAAAGCTGCTTCCGGAAGTCAGGTTACCATTTTCGTCAAACTTAACGGTGCCTGTACCACCATTGGTAATTTTTTCGCCGTCCAGGAAGCTGGCCTGATACTGCCATGTGTTGTAGTCAGACTGGGTCATCTTCAAAAGCAGCGTATGAGCATTACCCTGTGAATCATATACAGTTGCACTCACGTTTTTGCTGTTGGTAACACCTGCTGTCTGAACCTTAAACACCGGTAGACTTATATTGCCTGTACTTCCTGCCCCCATAGCGAGCTGCATACTGAGTTTGCTGTCACCAGGTTTCAGGCTGTTCAGATTGATATTTCCATCAACCATGGTTGCTGTTGCTTCACCATTGAAGGCAGTATTAATGGAATCAAGCAGATTCTGGACGGTATCTCCTGCCGCATATGTATATGTAGCATTGACCGCTGTACCGTCATTTTTTTGACCGGTGATGGTAATAGTGTCACCCGGTTGCAAACTTGTACTGGTTTGCTTCAGGCTGTTGAGATCGGTTGTTGTGCCGGCAAATGTCCCATCAGTTTTTGTAAAAGCTGTCGTTTGCGTCAATAACTGAGTCGTACTCGTGTCTGCATTAAGGTTGCCGCTGATTTCAACATTCTGTGTCTGTTTGGGTTCATAAACACTATTGAAATCAATTTTTATATTAGAGGTGCTGCTGTTACCAATGATATTACCCTGTCCATCAGCCATGTAACCTTGCACGGCGTCACCATTGTTTGTTACCAGTTCGCCATTCTTATTGAACTGGAAATTACCGGCACGTGTCACCATGGTGTGGCCGCCATTATTGACAAGGAAGAAGCCATTACCCTGTATGGCTAAATCTGTCTTGATGTTGGTTGCATTCAATTGTCCCTGACTAAAATCACGGTCAATCGATGAGACCTGGGTTCCTAAGCCAACCTGGTTTACCAGCTGTGGAGCCGAATCAGCGTTGGCTCCGGTGCGTGCCATGTTGTTAGCTATCATTTCAGCAAATGTCACGCGGCTTTGTTTGAAACCAACGGTGTTGACGTTTGCTATGTTATTTCCAATGACGTCCATTTCAGTTTGGAAGCCATTTAACCCGCTAATCCCTGAGGAAAGAGAATTCATTAAAGCCATGATATACTCCTTGTATATTTTATTTTTTTCGTTGAGCGCAGCCTCAGTCGTTCGGCTGTGCAACGGGCTTCCCTATGCGGGTCCAGCCCATTCGTTGTTTGTTTATATTTGTTTATTGTTTGTTTGTAAATACTGCACTGTCGATCTGGGTGAACACACGCTCACGCATATCCAACTGGTCGACGGCTGTTATCACTGTTCTGTTCGGGACATTGACCACGAAGGCATTATTCCCATCCATGATCAGCGATTCCTTACTTCCTTTACCCGCAGCACGATCGACGGCTTCCTGGAGACGCGACAGATCAGACTCATTAAGCTGAATGTTGCGTTCCTCGAGTCGCTTAAGTGCGTGCCCGGAAAACTGGAGTTGATTTTTATCTCCGCTGACCCGGCTTAATATCCCCGCAAAGCTTTCACCAGTGTTAGCTGATGTTGACTTCTGTCGTTGCACCGGTGATGGTGCAACCGGAGAGACCCGGCCTGTCAGGTGACGTATATCCATTTTTCTTAGTGTTTTCTACTGACTAACTGATGATGGATCGCTAACTGACTCGACATTGCCCATACTCACAGGTACGCCGTTCACCATAAGGGTGACACCGCTCTTGGAGTATTGAACTTGTGATACCTTACCTTCAACATAAGCGTAGGAGCTGACCGGGGAGCTACCGTTCGAAGCAGCAACACTTACGTGATAAGTACCAGCGGGCAGTTGGCTTCCACTATCATTTTTCCCATCCCAGGTCCAGGATTGATCCCCCGCACTGCGGTTTTTTAGATCGACCGTGCGGACAACGTTACCCGAATTATCGGTGATGTTTAACTTTACATCGGCAGCAACACCGCTGAGGTTAAATTTCACATCCGTGTTTTGACCGGGTGTTACCTGTAAAGCATCACTTTGACCCTTCACAACTTTACCCGTCAGGCTGGCTGCCATTGTATTAGTCATTGCCTGGCCAACTGACTGCTGGGTATTCGTGAGATTGGTCATCCCTGTATTGAGGTTGGTCAGTTGCTCAACCGTGTTAAACTGAGCCAATTGGGCAGCGAATTGTTGACTGTCCATTGGATTCGTTGGATCCTGGTTTTGCAACTGCGTCATTAGTAAGCGTAAAAAATCATTCTTCCCAAGACTGGAGTTTCCCGTCGTGGAATTCTGATTATACACTTGGTTTGTATTGTTGATTATGGCATTTATTGCACTTGTATTCATGTTTTACCTTTTTTATGCCGTCCATTCTGTGTTATTGTAGCCTAACCGGCGGTTGCTCAACGGACGCTCTTTCGGCTCCGCTGTTCTCTCATCAAAATCGTTACTACTTAAATTCGTGGGCCGATGATACCCTCCCCCATTTCCTGATTGTTGCTGAAACTGCTGTGCAGTTTGACCATTTGATTGATTTTGGAACTGTAAGTCGACCTGTACATGCATCTTTTCCTGGAGGTGATTCTGAATTTCCTGCATATGTTGCTGCAGCAGCCTGTTCAGATCCTGGTTGCCACCACTAAGCTGCAGGTGCAGGACTCCATCAGACGTTCTTGCCGATACATTCAATGTCTGTCCATTATCCATGACAAGCCGGTGCTTTTGCCATGTCTGCTGCTGGGCTGGTTGAGATGACTTCTGCACCAACGACACAAGACGTTCAGCCACAACACGTGGCACATTGACCTGTGCTGGAGTTGTTATTGATGCTGCGTTATTACCGGACTGTGCTGCATGGACATGAGAAACCGTAGCATTTCCAGTTGGGTCAATCTTAGGTGCCCCTTCCTCCGATTTCACCTTGTTGGCCGGAGTTTGCTGGGTTTGTGTTTGTCCATTCGAATTACTGCCCGGGTGCTGTTTATGCCCACCCGTTGATAGTGGCGAATTCACACTTTTACTATCGACCGTTCCGGTTAAACCGTCACTTCCCAAAACATGACTATTGTGCGACCCGGCCTTGCTGCTGCCGTTAATCTCAACTTTATCTTTCGGTCCGTCATTTACTTGAGGGCTGTTCTTAACGATCCGCTGTCCATAATATCGATCACGAACTACGTTTGGGGCATCCGGTGAAGTTTTGACCGTTTTTAACCTTCCTGCAACCGGTTCACTGCCTTTTCCTTTTGATGGATCGTGCTTTTCAGTCTTTGAGATGTTCGCAGATTCGGCCGTAATTTCTTTGGTAGCTTTTCCTGCAGAATCAAGTACCATCTCATGGGCGACAGGAGACTTGCCGCTATCACCAATAGCCTGTTCCGTCCCCTTAGAGTTTATCGTCTGCTTGGTAACCTGCGAGGAGGATGCGGGCTCGTTTTTTTTGCTTTTGGCGGGCGCCGAAGATTTTGTGGTATCATGATTATCTTTTGAGGGAAGCATTCCCACCTGATTTGCTACTCCGTTCGAAGTGACCGCATGCAACATTTTAGCGGAGACCGGTGAATCTTTAGCATTTTCAGTTTGGTTTTTCTTCTCCTTATGAGCCTCACCAATCTTATTCTCCGGTATAGGACTCCCATTGACGTCTTCGCCCTTTACTTCTTTTAGAACTGATTTGTCATTCAGGGCTGATCCGGCAATTTCTCCCTTTTTATTCGCTAATGCTTCATTCGAACTTCCAACTGCAGCTTCAGTCCCCGGCGATTTTTCGACATTTGCCTTGCCACTGTTTAGAACTTTCTTCTGCGTTTCGGTTTTTAAACTTTCCAACACGTTTTGTTCCTGATTTCTATTAGACCCAACACTACTCGTCATGTCGGAGGAACCAGATGTTTCCTTTTCAGATTTCCCTTTAACTGATACTTTTTTATCACTTAGCTCATGGAGAATTGCCGGATCATTCAAATCTTTGCCGGCATATGGGGATCCTTTCGCTTCCAGGAGTGACTTTGGATAGCTAATCTCGACTTCCAGTCCGCCACGGCTCAACTTAACTTTCTTTACTCCTACATTATCATTGGCATTCGCCGGCACACCCTTCGCTGGAACATCTTTGCCCAGCTTCGCCAGTGTGGAACCAAAAAGAACCGACTTATCGCCGGCTTTGCCGACAGGCTTCACCTTGCCGGTATTTCCGGCTTTTTCAGCTACACCGGCACCTATGTTCAGTAATTTTTCAACAATACTCATTGTGTGACTTTTTTTAGCAATTCTGCGGCACGATTGGGATCTAGGGACTGGAGTAATTTTTCTCGTTGCATGTTGCTTCCATCCCGATATAACCCAACCAGCATGTTGTCGTTGAGTTTCTTCAGTATTGGTGCCAGCGTACCCTGGTCCATACTAAGCAGGCTCTTACCTACATCACTGTATTGCAGTCCTGTAATCTTTTGTTTTGCTTTCGCCTTCTGGGCAGCAATTAGTTGTTTCTTTTGTAAATCGAGGCTATCCCTTAATTGGGTAATCACCTTTTTCTGCTGTTTACGAACATTAACCAGTGAATCGATCACCAATTTGTTTTTGTCTGGCGCAGATTTATAGAGTTGAATCCGTTTTTTAAGTTCGGATACTTCCGTTATAAGCGTATCAAATTTAAGAGGACTGAATTTCGTGTAGTCGTAGACCGGCGGGAGTTCTTTATTTTCCACCTCCTGTTGCACTTTGGCGGCCACCTCCGGCTGCTGATGCGGATAAGCAAGATATGCGCCTGCCAGCAGGACAATAAATCCCACAACAAAAATACCGGTGTAAAGCAAAATCGTTTTCATCTTTACTTACATGTTCTTTCGATGAAATCGCTGTGTTGCAATTTCATTCATCACTTTCTGATCTTCACGATCGGCTTCCTTCAGATATTCTACTCTTTTCTTTTCCTTCAGGTTCTCAAGAACCCTGGTTTTCTGATTCGCTACGATCAATTTCTTACGTTCTTGTTCTGTCCGTTCTTTAGCCTGTTCGATTTCCCGGTTCAGTCTTGCCAACTCCTGTTGACGCGACTGGATGAACGCATAATGCCTTTGATATTCATTTGGTGAATGCAGTGGAGAACGATCTCCATTTTCATATTCCTTCGAATATTGTTCCAGCTCATTCTGAACCTTCTCATGTTCTTCCTTTAGGCCGATCAATTGTTGCATCTGACGGGCAAAGGCCTGTTTCTGAAGTTCCTCCTCGTGCACCCGGATCTTCAGTACCGGTTCCAGCTTGAATGAAAATTTCTTCATAATCTATCGGGGCCAAAGAGTTGTCATGATGCTTTATTCTTTTTTCCCTGCACGATTCCGGTAAGGCGTTGCCAGATGTCAGCATCAAAATCCGAAGCTTCCAAATCCTGTTTCAGGAATTGGTCCAAATCATCGATTTTCTCTATTGCATTATCGATCGATGGGTTACTTCCTTTAGCATAAGCTCCTATGTTTATTAGCTCAGAGGCATCCCGATACGTGGCCAGGATTTCACGCGCCTGTTGTGAAGTTTGTCTATGTTCTTTTGTTATCACCTTGGGCATCACACGAGACACACTTTCGAGTACATCAACAGCGGGGTAGTGATTTTTGTGAGCCAGTTTACGTGACAGAACGATATGCCCGTCGATGATAGATCGGACAGCATCGGCGATCGGCTCATTCATATCATCATTATCCACAAGCACGGTATAAAGTCCGGTGATACTGCCGTAGCTGGTACGCCCGGCACGTTCCAGCAGTTTGGGAAGCATGGCAAAAACACTCGGCGTGTACCCTTTTGTCGTAGGTGGTTCACCAGATGCCAGGCCAATCTCACGCTGGGCCATTGCCACCCGGGTTACCGAATCCATCATCAACAGTACATTCTTTCCCTGATCCCGGAAGTATTCAGCGATAGCCGTGGCGGTAAATGCTCCTCTAACCCGGCTCATCGCAGCTTTATCAGAAGTAACGGCAACGACAACCGACCGTGCCAGCCCTTCGGGTCCGAGCGAATCTTCGATAAACTCACGTACCTCACGACCACGCTCTCCAATCAGACCAATAACATTGATATCTGCCGAAGAATGACGGGCAATCATACCCATCATGGTACTTTTTCCAACTCCTGACCCGGCAAAAATACCCATACGCTGACCATTGCCAACGGTAAGAAAACCGTCAACAGACCTGATGCCGGTCCGGAGCGGTTCATTGATATTTTCCCGTTCCAGCGGTCCCGGAGGCTCGTTGTGCAAAGGATAGAGATCCAGATCAACCAATGGCCCCTTTCCATCAATAGGATTTACATGAGAATCGACCACACGACCAAGCAGATCCCATCCCACGGTAATTTCCATCGGTTGTGATAATGGCTCAACCAATGCCCCGGTACCGACACCTTCCACATGATCCAGGGGCATCATCAATGTTTTGTCGGCTTTCACCCCGACGACCTCAGCCTGCACGACCCCACTTGATCCTACGTGAATATTGTACATCTCGCCGAGAGTTGCCCTCAGGCCGGTGACTTCAATGATCAAACCAACGACCGATGCAACCCGTCCATATCGGGATGCACGAATCGGCTTGCTCATGATATGAGTCTCAAGATCAATTAGATACTTCGACATGTTCATCTTCGCTTGTAGTACTGTTGATCTGTTTTTCGGTTTTCGATACCCGGTATGACTTGCTCAACCGGTCCAGAATCCGTTTAAAATTTTTCTCGATAATCTCGTTAGGTGTCTCGATCACATATTCACCGGGGTTCAAATCATCATGCAGGCTTATCTCTATATAACCATTTGGCCCACTGCGTCTTAACAATGGTTCAACTGTTTCATAGTCGGATGCGGAAACACTCACAACAACCTGGCTCTTGTTTGTCAATTCCCTCAGGGCTTGTTGAATATCATCAGCCACCTGCTTCTTTAAACCTTTGTCTTCAACCGGGACCTGTAACACCTTTCCAGCTATCTTGAAAACCAGGTCGGCAATGGCTGGCTCGAGTCCGGAAAAATGTTCCCCAACCTTTTTCTCTATCTCATCCATCATTTTTTGCATCCGGACGGCTTTTTCGTGGTACTCTCCCTGAGCGGCAGATTTACCTTCTTCAAGACCGGCCTGATAACCCTCCCTGAGAGAAGAGTTACGAACATGCTCGAGCCTGCGCTCCCATAGTTTTTCTTTCTCTTCCAGAGCTTTTTGCAGGGCTTCGTTTGAGATAGTATCCCCCCGATCGAAACCATTCGTATACCTGAGCTGGGCTGACTCTCTGTCAACCAACACCAGATAATCCCTTGTTATGACACGTGAATTCATTAACAAAACTCCTATTCGATGATACCGCCGTCGTCGTTGATGAGCAGGGTGATTTCACCACTGTCCTCAAGCTGCTTGATAACCCGTATGATCCGTTGTTGCGCCTCTTCCACGTCGCGAACCCTGACCGGACCCAGCATTTCCATTTCTTCAAGCAGCATGTCTTTGGCACGCGAAGACATATTCTTTGTGAATTTTTCCATGAGATCTTCTGCGCTTCCCTTTAGTGCCAATACCAAATCCTTGTTGTCGACATCCTTGAGAATCCTTTGGAGTGTCTTGTCGTCGAGACGCAGGATGTATTCAAATGGGAACATGTGATTTTTAATCTCTTCGGCCAGCATAGGATCTCTTTCGTTCAACGCATCCAATACCATTTTCTCGGTCGCAACCGAAGCCGCATTAAGCAGTTTGGCAACAAATTCCGGTCCGCCCGTTATCAGTGATGACTCGCTGGCAATACCTTCTACCCGTTCCCTCAGGTATTTCTCGACTTCTTGTAACACGTCCGGAGACATCTTTTTCATCGTTGCCAGCCGAAAACTGATATCAGCCCGAAGATCCTCATTCATGTGAGAAAGAACCTCAGCAGCTCTTTCCACCTTTAAGTGCCCCAGGATAACCGCTGCTATTTGGGGATGTTCATTTTGCAAAATCTGTACGATCTGGGTGATGTCAGCCTTCTGGAAGATGGCAAATGCACTGCTTCCGGTTGCTTCTTCCAGCCGGCGAATCAAATCACGTGCCTTGTCACTACCACGCGAACTCTTCAACATTTCCCTGGCCATGTCAATGCCGCCCTCGAGCATATATTTCTTGGCCATCATCAAATCCTTGAATTCCTGAACGACATTGCTCACGAGTCCGGGCGTGATATCCTTCAAACCGGCAATTGCGATACTGATCTGCTCAACCTGCTCATTATTCATTGTGCTCATCAAGCGTGATGCATTTTCAGCACCCATTGCGAGCATCAGTATCGCTACTCGTTGGACACCAGTCAGTTTGTTCAGTTGTGTACGTTCCATTACTTGCGTTGGCATAGTTCAGTTACTCCTCATTAGGCTCAAAAAGCAACATGCTCTTAACTATATTTGCAGCATCGAGGGTGTTTTCATCGATATAGTCTTTGACCTCCATAAACTCTTTCGAATTCATATCAAATAGCTTGCGGGCCTCTTTGGAAAGCTTCTTCCGGTAAGCATCATGAACGATTTCTTCTTCCTCCATGGACTTATTGTATTCCGCAAGTTGAGGGTTACCATTTGAAACAAGGCTGTTTTGTCCCTGACGACCATCAGGAAGTGCACCCTGCGTTCCGCTGCCTAATGCCAGGTGACCTGTCTGACCCGCTTCCAGTTGTGCAGGTGTTTTGCCACCGCTGTTTTTTCCAACCAGGCTGTACAACAGGTAGAAAATTCCTGCCAGGGCGGCTATCAGCACGCCCCAGCGGATCCACTGATTAGTGGAGTCGGTGTCGGTGAAGTACGACGGCGAAGGTATACTATCCGAAGTAAAATCATCTTCAAAATGAAACTGATTAATGGTCAGTTGATCACCTCTGGTTGCATCCATACCAAGTGCCGTTTTTATAGATGCACTGATCTGATCTAACTCAGCTTGAGAGTAGGGCGTATAAACTACGGTATCCTTACCCGCTGCAGTCTTCTCTCTGGTTTTCTTGTAATTAAGAAGTACCGTTGCGGTGATACGCTTTATCGTTCCAACAGGCTTCTGATATTGTTCGTGAATTGTGCTTACTTCATAATTTTTGATGGTAACCGATGATTGTTGATTATTTCGGTTACCCGTAGCCTGCGTGGTCGTGGCGTTCGTAGTGGGGACGGTTGGTGCCGAGGAACCATTAACTTTATTATTGGAATCCTGATGTTCCTCTTCAGAAATAACAGTTCGTGAATCCGGATCTATTTTATTGGAATCGCGAGTAAGCTTTTCAAAGTCGTGCTCTGTCGATACCCTCAGAATACTGTTGCCCGCACCTAGCATCTGATCGAGCATAGACTGCCCTTTTTGGGTGAGATACGATTCATCTGCTTCCCTGATTTTCAGTTGTGCACTGCTCAGAGCCAGCGTGGGGTTGTCGGCATTGTCCGAGATTTTATTGCCGTGTTGATCGAGAATTGTTACACGATCGGGAGTCAAATCTTCCACACTTCCGGCGACGAGATCGGAAATACCCTCTATCTGAGACGGGGTGAGATGCTGACCCGGTTTCGTTTCCACAATGACAGCAGCAGATGCCTGTACATTACCAGAGGAAAATGGGGATCTCTGTGGCAATACCAGGTGTACCCTGGTTGATTGTACCTGTTTGATACTGTTGATCGTTTTTGCCAATTCACCTTCGAGCGCACGTTGTAAGTTCACGTGCTGCATGAAATCGGTCATTCCCAGATTATTATTGTCAAACAGCTCATATCCTTTATAATCCGAGTTAGCTATACCCTGTGAGGCAAACTGAATCCTGAGGTTATACACGTCCTTCTGCGGTACATATATCGCAGCCCCGTCATCTTTTAACTGATAGGGCTCATTCGTTTTTTTAAGGGCATCAACAATCGATTGTGCTGATTTAGGAGATAATGAACTGAATAACAGCGCATAACTGGGTCTGGTGGACCAGTAAACCAGCACTGACACTGTTGCAATTATCGCTACCGTAAAAAGGCCAAAAAGAACCTTCTGTGCAGTACTAAGAGGTCGAAAGAACCCTCCTATGGATTCCCAAAGTTGATTCATAGCTCGTCTGGGGTAATAGCCGAAGTTTTAGTTTCTTTACTCTAAAAAAATCCCAACCACTTACATTTGCATCTGTGAGAGCTGCTTGTAGGTCTCGATTGCCTTATTGCGAACCTCCGACATCAGCTGGAAGCTCAGTTCAGCTTTTTGCATGGCAATCATCGCCCCGGGGATATCATCTGATTTACCGGATACTACAGCATCAACTTTTTGATCGGCATTCTTTGAAGCCGCATCGACCGAGTTGATGGCATCCTTGATCATATCACCAAATGTCTGGGTCTTCCCCGATGCATCAGGGCCATAGTTAATTGTCCGTCTGGGGGTTACACCCTCATTGAAACCTTTGGACTGAATGTTCTGCAGTATCGGGTTAATAGCCATATCGATCCTTTCCAGGGTCAGACCCTGAAATCAATTTGTGTACCTTTTGATATTTGACTCTCCATCCTGCTCATACCCGATTTCAGGTATACCTGGAATGGTTTTGCGCTGGCAGCGGGAAATTTTTCCTGTATCATGTTTTCCTCTGCCTTACTCAAGGGTCGCATCGACCTGCTCTCCCCTGTTGATCCGAGACTACGGGCCGACTGTACACCCTGATAGTCAACTAGCTGTTGTAACGAATGTAATTTCATAGCTCTTTAAAGATGGTTGTTACATGTACATCTGATATCAGATGCCAAACGATTGCTTGATTACTGCTTTTTCTGCCTGCACCACGGATAGGTTGGCCTGATACAACCTGTTGGCGCTGACCATATTTGTCATTTCTTTTACCAGATCGATATCCGGATATTTCACCATGCCATTTTTGTCGGCATCCGGGTTATCCGGATCATACTCATATCGATATTTCTGTTCACTAACGACTGATGATTCGGGAGCCATGGATTGATCATTTTGTGGACCTGTTGCCGACGTATCACCAGAAATATGTTCCGGGTTTGTGGTCCGCAGTGATAATTCAGTTTGCGTAAGCATGTCATTAAATGATCCATTCTCCACCCCTTTTGTTACAACACGGCGAGGAGCATATGGCTGATTCGTACCATCAACCCTAGTGGTATTTGCGTTGGCAATGTTTTCCGCGGCCACCTCAATTTGTTTCCGCTGAAGCGCCATACCCTGACTTGCCGTCTTGAAAACTGAAAAAAAGCGATTGATCTGCATAGATAACCTCCTTACTAAGCCTGTTGACCGCTTTTCAGACTGCTTTGTATCATTTGAAATGAATGCCTTAAAGCACGGGTAACCAATTGTACCCTCATCTGGGTATCGGCCAGGGTCATCATTTCATCTTCAAGCTGAGGGGGTTGATCCTCCTGGATCATTTGGGGTTTAACGTTGTCAATACCCTGATCCTGTCCCCTGAGATGGGTAGATTCTGCCTTTTGCAACTGGTCTTCAAACGATACCTCTTTGCGTTTGTATCCCGGGGTATCGATATTCGCCACATTCGAAGCAATGGCTTTTTGCCGTAACTCATAGGCATCCATTGCGTTCGAAAGCAGGTTTGTTTGAGTACTGTCAATCAGTTTCATAGCTGTTAATCTTTCGGGTTCCCTTTGTGGGGCAAAGCTCCTCTGGCAGAAGTTTTCCGGTTCTGCCGGGAGGTGAGAGGATACTTATCAATTGACGTGCCAATCGTCAACATGCCGTAAGTGGCACATATACGGCGGTATCGGAATGTATTTCTGTAATTATTCCGGCATTTTTTTCCGAAGCAACGGAACTATATTAGTATAATTACCTAAGTATCTTACGTATCTATACTTTCTTGCAAATCATCCGATCATTCAAGCATCATGAAGGAACAATATTTCGCTTTAACTGACGCATTTACTGATCCATGCGTCGTGGCACGCCATGTCGATGGACTGATTGTCTATTCAAATGAGGCTTTCAGGGAACTGCTATCACTGACGGCACCACAGGTTACCGGTCGTTCTCTGGAGGACGTTGTACATCCGATCCACTCGGATACTTCCCATCTGATATGGCAGTCGCAGTGGGGAGAATACCGTCTTAAAGAGGTTGGTGTTACTATCGATGATACTCTTTACCGGCAGATCGTCCTTCTGAAAAAGGAACCGGCTATCTCAACTGCCGTGATCGATACTGCCCGAAAGATGTCGGAAGTGCTTCTGCATCGACTACGCTCGCCATTGACAGGTACCGCCGGCCTGGTAGAGATGCTTGAGCTTGACATGAAGGAAGGTGAAGGACTCGAACTGGTTCAAACTATCAAAGATGGTTTACATCAGATGAATGAATTGTTAGAAGAACTGGACGCTTTCAGTTCAACACAAGAACAAAATTCCTCTCATGTTGATATCCAGTATCTGATCAACGATCTGATGTCTGATTTCCCGCCAACCGAACGAAGACGAGTTCATCTTGCAGTTCAAACCGACCACCTCGGCCTTCATACTGATTATTCCTTACTCAGATATATGATAAGCGAGATAATTTCGAATGCCATCGAGCACAGCAAAGAAGAGATTGACACGGTATTACTGAGTTATACTGGCAAACCACGACCGATTTTTCGGATAACAAATTATGGAGAGGTGATTCCGACTTCCGATGTTGAACGATTACCGCAACCCTTTTTCACCACTAAGGCCCGCCATCTCGGTCTCGGCCTGTCCAAGGCCTACCTGATCGCTGATCAGTTAAAGGCACGCATACGGCTTACTGCCAACTCACAGATTAACGGAATTACGTTTGAAGTGCAGTTCTGATGAATAGTTATTGGTTATTTGGTTACTAAGTCATTAGCCCGTTTAGATGATGAGCTACCAGTCAAAAATGTTCATTGACTCTACTCACTATCAGAACATATTAATCTGGGGATTCTCTGATTTCCTGGCCTGTGTTACCTTGGGCTCCAGGTTATTGACCTGGTTAACCAATAACATCTCCGATACAAACTTCTTTTCATACATCCGGCGGGCAATACCATTTAGCGCTTTCTCCCCTTCTTTGGTAAGCTGAAGGAACCCATCTTCCGATTCCTCCAGGAATTCAAATACTTTCAAATCATTTACCACCATATAAACAAGCTTGGGGATGGCCCCACTGTTGTTTTCAACGAAAGAGCGCTGGCTCATTTTATCATCTGCCAACCCAGCCAGACCAAGCACATTCAATTCCACCGGTGTCAGTGGATATCCTTTGCAGTCTTTGGTGAGCATATGGTCCCAGCTCGGCTGACTATAGTAGAGCCCAAACCACCACTTGGCTTCTTTCACCAGTTTAAGAGATTTGGCACATCCCAGATACTCGCCGGGCTGGGCACGTCTGGGTTCTCCCCTCGATCGATACATCGATACAAGTGTTGCCAGATCCAGGATATTCAGGTTGGGCGGATATTGAAAATAAAGATCGGATCGTGTAAACATAGCAGAAAGACGTTAGGAAGTTTCGAAGATGGGAGGATTGGATGAATGACTGAATCTATGATACATGAGTCGCATCATTCATTCAATCGCTCATCTGCTCTTTTTTTAGAACTTCTCATCCTCCTATCTCCAAATCTTCCGAATTATGGACAATATCGGTTACAGTAAAAATCCCTTCATCTATTTCTTGGCGATTAGCTCGACGGCTTCTTCCAGTGTAATGTTATCTGGTTCCACACTCTTAGGCAAGCTAATGTTTTTCTTTCCATATTTAATATACGGTCCATACCTGCCAGTCATGACCCTAACCTCCTTGCCATCCTGTGGATGAGTTCCCAGTTCCTTGATGACATTCGATCCACCTTTTCCTTTTTTGCGTGCCTGGCTCAACAGTTCAAGCGCACGTTCCAGGGTTACATCCAAAACATCATCGGCCTTTTTAAGAGATGCAAAGGTCCCGTCGTGAACAACAAAGGGCCCGTAGCGGCCAATACCGGCTTTTACATCTTTGCCAGACTCAGGGTGCTGGCCAAGAGTCCTCGGGAGTGAAAGTATTTTCAATGCCGTTTCAAGATCGACTTGTTCAACGTTCAATCCTTTCGGCAAGGACACGCGGCGGGGTTTCTTTTTATCCTCAGTATTTTCACCAAGCTGTACATACGGTCCGTAACGACCAGTCAGAACATAGACATCGTTACCAGTCTCTGGATCTTTTCCAAGTGGTTCATCTGCACTTACCGATACTTCGACAAGTTTTTGGATTTTTTGGGCGGACAAATCTCCGGGCGTTACATCCTGAGGAATCGATGTTGAGACCGTCTCACCATTTGTTCCCGTTTGGATATATGGTCCGAAGCGTCCGACAAAAATCCTGTATCCATTCAGTCCATCTATCGGAAGATCAATACGTTTAGCATCCTGCGGATCGATACTGGACTCCCGGTTTTCGACTTTTTGCCTGAGCCCGTTATCGCCCGTATAAAAATCATTCAGATACGATTTCCAATCATGACGCCCCCTGGCAATCTCATCAAGGAGTTCTTCCATATTGGATGTGAAACCCAGATCTACCAGATCAGGGAAATTTTTTTCCAAAAGGTTGGTCACAGCAAATGCCGTAAATGTCGGTACAAGAGCAGAACTATCCTTCACAGCATAGTTACGATCAATAATTGTACTGATGATCGTTGCATACGTACTCGGGCGTCCAATGCCTTCTTTTTCAAGCTCTTTGACCAACGTCGCTTCGGTATACCGTGCCGGCGGTTTGGTTTCATGAGATTTAGGTTCGGTACCCAGGCATTCTAATGGATCCGACTCATGCAATTCGGGCAGTGGGTTATCCTGATCATCAAGGGCAGCCTCAGGATCATCACTGCCTTCGACGTATGCCCGGAAATACCCGGCAAACAGGATCCGCTTGCCGCTTGCCTTGAATGTCGCCTTTTCCTTATCAGTTTCAGCTTCAATCGTCGCGTTGGTAAACTCAAGCT
Source organism: uncultured bacterium (assembly GCA_963787205.1). Taxonomy (GTDB): domain Bacteria; phylum Bacteroidota; class Rhodothermia; order Balneolales; family DATFMH01; genus DATFNI01. Next base: position 257,022 of record CAWBCD010000014.1, on the reverse strand, counting down.
CGGCATCGGCCATCTGGGTAGCTATCGTACGCTTCCAGATCAGGTCGTACAACCTGGCATCCATATCGCTAAGGCCGGTCTCATCCGGTTTTTTGAAGACCTGCCCGGCAGGTCGTATGGCCTCGTGCGCCTCCTGGGCTCCCTTCGACTTGGAACTATAGGTTCGCACACGATCAAACAGGTATTCGTCCCCGTACATACTTTTTACCGAAGTCCGGGCGGCGTTAATGGCCTGTTGCGATAGGTTGGTAGAGTCGGTACGCATGTAAGTGATGAACCCGTTTTCGTATAGCCGCTGTGCTATGCGCATCGTGTTACTGGCAGACAGACCAAATTTACGGTTGGCCTCCTGCTGAAGAGTGGATGTGATAAACGGCGGAGCAGGACTCCTTTTTTGTTTTTTCTTCTCGATGTCAGTGACGGCCCAGTCTGCTTTTCCGAGCGAATCCTGCAGTTTCAGGGCATCGTCTTCGCCAAGAATAATGGCTCCGCTGTTTCCTTTAAGTTTACCGGTTGCCTCATCAAAATCCTTGCCCGTCGCAAGACGCTTCCCATCGAGATGCGTCATTCCGGCTTCGAACACCAGTTTATCGTTATTCGTCTTCAGCTTGGCTTTCAGGTCCCAATAAGTACCACTCCTGAATCGGATTCTTTCACGTTCCCTTTCAACCAGCAGACGAACTGCCACAGATTGCACACGCCCGGCAGAAAGCCCGGGTGATATCTTTTTCCATAGCAATGGGGAAAGGGTGTATCCTGCAAGACGGTCCAGGAATCGCCGTGTTTCCTGGGCGTACACCAAGTTCATATCGATACTGCGGAACTCTTCCATGGCTTGCCGGATCGCCGTTTCAGTGATCTCATGAAAAACCATACGCTTTACCGGGATCTTAGGCTTAAGCACTTCAATAAGATGCCATGCTATACCTTCTCCCTCACGGTCCTCGTCAGTAGCGAGAATGAGTTCGTCCGCTTCTTTTAATTCCTGTTGGAGTTGCTTTACGACTTTCTTCTTGCTTCCCGGTATCACATACAGGGGTTCAAAATCATGCTCGACATTAATCCCCAGATTAGCCCATGATTCCTTCTTAAACCGCGCCGGGATTTCTTTGGCCGAGGCCGGAAGATCGCGGATATGACCCATCGACGAGTCCACCACGTACCCACTCGGCAGAAAACGCCGTATGGTTTTTGCCTTCGTCGGAGACTCGACAATGACTAAATACTTCATAAATTTTTCTTCAAATTTCTCGCCCTCCGGGAACAAGCGCTGTGCTCCGTCTATATGACAGTACGACCCTTTTTTTCTCGGGCTACTTGAGCGATTTTAACAAGTTAATAACTTCTTCACCGTGCCTTTTGGTATCTACCTTTTCGATGACGTCCAAAACGGTACCGTCTTTTCCAATTATAAAAGCGGAACGGGATGGTCCCTCATATGTTTTACCATACATCTTTTTTTCGATGATAGAATCCGTTGCTTTTGAAAAAAGGTAATCCGGATCAGAAACCAGAGTATAACTAATCCCGAACTTTTGGGCATAATTTTCATGCGACCGGCAACTGTCTTTACTGATCGCGACAATATTATAACCCATTTTATTGATTTCTTCTGCGTATTCAACCAACGACTGGTTCTGACGGTCACATCCGGGAGTATTATTCTTCATATAAACCGAAACCACCGTCGGACGATCAAGCAGATCTTTGAAAGCTACTTCCTCCTCTGTGCTGTTTTTTACCACCTGAAGATTAAAATCAGTACTAATTTTATCACCTTTCTTAACCATAAGTTACCTCATTTGTTGCACAATATTTTTCTGCCACCTGGCTCGTGGCATGTAAAAGCAACAGGTCTAACAAAAAAACCAAAAAAAACGATCACTAACCTTTGGTGAATGTTTTATGAAGGTTTCTGGCATTATCCTCCAAACTACCACAAACAATATCACATAAATTAAAAATACTCTCATCTTCGATGAAATAATAAACGTGCAAGCCCTCTTTTCTGCGTCCAATGATCCCGTTCGAAGACATCAAAGACAGGTGCTTTGAAACATTAGCTTGTCCAGCTCCCGTGATCTCGACTAAATCCTGTACACATTTTTCCCCATCCTGTAATAGATATAACAACTTCAGACGCATGGGTTCGCCCAGCAACTTGAAACGTCCTGCAACATAATCTAAAGTTTCGGTAGTAATTTTTGCCATTTTCGAGACCTCTTTGTATTAAAAAGGATATTTTATACGGTAGTTATCACTATCAATAACTACTTTAATGAAAGAATATTCTTAGTTAGTAATATAATGATATTTCATTCGATTTGTGATATTCTGTCAAGATTATTGAGTTCCTAATGATTCAGGCCTCCTGCAGTAAAAATTGCGCAAACGCCGCAACTACAAGTGAATGGTTAATATAGCCATTCTTCAAAGCCTTTTTGACATCTCCAATACTCATCGTTTTAACCGCAATACGTTCATGAGGATCCAGATCCTGCTCGTATTCTAAAACACAATTATCCGCCAGGTATATATGACAAAAATTTGTAAAAATAGCCGGATTGGTGCTCACCTTTCCGAGTGATCTCCAGCTATCCGAGACGTAGCCTGTTTCTTCACGCAGCTCCCTTTTTGCCGTCGCCATAGGATTTTCGTCATCAGAATCTACGACTCCGCCAGGAATCTCCAGGCTGACTTCATCAATCCCAAAACGATACTGTTTGACCAGAACAACGCACCCGTCATTTGTCCTGGCGATCACATTCACCCAATCGGATGTATCAATAACAAAAAAATCGCTGTCTCCGCCATCGTCCGGCGGCCGGCAATGTCGTTTTTGGATCCTGAAAATAGGGGTATCCAGAAGATCGGTTTCAGATTCAATGACCCATTTCTTAATTTCTATATTATTCTGATTCTTTTCATAAGTCATTTTTACTATTTCTCCAATATATGATCGAACCTTTTGTTTTTGAAAAAGATAACCTAAACGATCCTGACTCCAGCTTATCGAAGCAAGATCTTGACAAACTTGTGACCGAAGCCTGCGACCGGATCGAAGAAATCTATGAATCCGGTTTTTACCCAAAACTGATTGTCAAACGCTCATGGTCGAAGCACAATCCGATCATAACCGGAGAATTTGCACGCCCCAAAGCATTCCGCTGGTATCTGTCACGCGAACTGCGAAAATTAGCTGAAAAAGGGGCCGACTTCAAAATTTTATCATCCCGCCCCCGACAATCCCTGAATGATCCAACCCTTCTTGATTCTCTGGATGAAGACGAATGGGATTTCACGCAAAAAAAACTCTTCATCTTCAAGGCCGAGCGAATCGAATTGTCTTTGGACCGGCTGGAACATTACACGGGGACGAAATCCGACGACTTTCAGCGATACATCATGTTTTCGAACTATGATATGCATGTTGAAGTATTCCTGAAAAAGTTTCCGGATGCCGTTCGACCTGACCGTAGTGGATTGCAAATGCCGGCTTATCACTATAAGCTGCCAGACAATGAAGGAATCACGCTGATTAATATCGGTGTCGGACCATCGAATGCGAAAACAATCACGGACCATGTATCGGTTTTACGTCCGGATGCCATGATCATGGTGGGTCACTGTGGTGGACTCCGCAACCACCAGGAAATAGGTGATTTTGTCCTGGCTACCGGATATATGCGTGCGGATAGCGTTCTGGATGATGCTGTGCCCGTGAACGTCCCGATAACGCCCAATTTCCTGCTCAACCTCCAGATTCAGAATGTGCTCGATAAATATGACCTGAATTATCGGCTCGGAACAGTCTACACGACCGCCAATCGCGACTGGGAATTTACCAAGAAAAAGACAGCGCAGGAGATTCATGTCAGTCGCAGCATTGCCATCGATATGGAATCGGCGACAGTCGCAACGAACGGCTTCCGTTACCGGATTCCACACGCCACTCTGCTTTGCGTGAGTGACAAACCGCTTCATGGCAAACCAAAACTCAGCGGACCGGCTCAGTCCTTTTACGAGCATTCGAAGAAGATACACCTGGACATGGTGATTGAGACCATTGAACACATCAAGAAGTTATACCCCAATGGCCTGCCCAATGCCAGTATTCGTTCGTTTGACGAGCCGCTCATGGGAGGAACCTGAATCAGTGGGCGGTAAACAGTTTCAGTGATCAATCAGACCTGTGGTCACTGTTTACTGTTAATTGTTAATTGATACCTGAATTTCTCTGTAAGGTTTTCTCCATTTCCTGTTCCTATTAGAAAAGAGATAACAAACGGAGAGAGATTTTGAGAGAACCACAGGCTTTTGATGAAAAGTCTTATCTGAATAAAAGAAGCGTCAAGGACATGCTTCCGGATGAGCAACCGCGAGAGAAAATGATGCGTTATGGCTGTGAAAGCCTTTCCGACGCAGAGCTAATTGCCATTCTTCTGCGTACAGGTAGCGGTAAAATGAACGTGATAGATACTGCCAGAGTGCTAATCGATCACTTCGGCGGGATCAAGAATTTATGCAGAAAAAACTGGCAGGAACTCCAGGTTATTCCAGGTATCGCCAGGGTAAAGGCTGTGACGCTGGAGGCGGTCTTTGAACTGGCCCGCCGTCTGCAAGTCGCACAATTGGGTGAAAATATAATCCTCAAGTGTCCTGAAGATGTCAATAACTACTTTGGTCCGTTGATGCGGGATTTCAGGAAAGAAGTGTTTGTTGTGGCATTTCTAAATGCAGCCAAAGTACTGACCGGTTATAAAAAGATCAGTATAGGGGGAATTACAGCCACAATTGTTGATCCGGCCGAGGTGATGAGGCAGGCTATCCTCAACGATGCCCATTCGGTAATTGTTCTTCACAATCATCCATCAGGCAATACCAAACCATCCAGAGCTGACTTGCAGTTAACCAATCGCCTGGTTGAATCAGGAAAGCTATTGGGAATACAGGTCGAAGATCACGTAATCATTGCCGGTCACACCTTTACCAGCCTCCGCACCGACGGAAAAATGAGATGATTTCAGTGATCATTGATCATTGATCATTGTTAACTAAAAATATCCGTTTTCATCTTCTCTGAAACCTTCTTAACATTATCCGCTCGATTTACTCGTTGCCATAAACACGTATTAACACTTTTTTTCTGGAATTTTTAAGGGATCATGAAATCATACCTGGAATCAATTATCAAAAATAGTCTTGAACAGTTTGGCTCACTGGAGGAAGAACCCGTAATCATTATCGAACAACCCCGAATACCTGAGCATGGTGACCTATCAACCAATGTGGCTATGACTCTGACGAAAATTCTTCGTAAGAACCCACGTGCGATCGCTCAGGAAATAATTAACAATATTGATTACGATCCCAAAAAGATTAAATCCATTGAAATTGCCGGCCCGGGTTTCATCAACTTCCGTTTTTCGGATCAGTGGCTTTATGATCAGCTCCAATCGATTTCAAGTAAGGAATCAACGTTTGGTCGCTCGGACATTAACAAGGATAAAACTGTTCTTGTTGAATTTGTAAGCGCAAATCCGACTGGACCTTTGACGGTTGGTCATGGTAGAAATGCCGTTCTGGGTGACACTATTGCCCGGCTTTTCGAATGGACCGGTGCCGACGTCGAACGCGAATATTACTTTAACGATGCTGGCAGACAGATGCGCGTTCTCGCGCAGAGTGTGCAGGCTCGTTACCTGGAGTTGCTTGGTGTTCCAGATCCTGAATTTCCAGAAGATGGTTATCAGGGAGAATACATCCGTGATATTGCCCAGACAATCGTAGACGAAAAAGGCGACAGCCTCAAAGACAGCGATGATCTGGATACATTCAAAGAATATGCCCAGGAACTCATCTTCAGGGACATCCAGCAAACCCTTGAACGTATGAATATCCGGATGAATAATTTTTTCAACGAACACGATCTATATGTCAACGGCGCTATCGAGGACGTCGTGCAAAAACTGCGGGACAAGGGACTGGTTTATGAAAAAGAAGATGCTACCTGGTTCAAAACCACTGAATTTGGCAAGGATAAAGACACGGTCCTGATCAAAAGTACGGGCGAACCAACCTACCGGTTACCCGACATCGCGTATCACCGTAATAAGATCCAGCGTGGCTATGATTTATGTATTGATGTGTTTGGTGCCGATCACATTGCCACATATCCGGATGTTGTTTCTGCTGTCAATGCCCTTGGCTTCGATACCGACAAAATCGAAGTGCTTGTATACCAGTTTGTAACGCTGGTCAAAGATGGCAAACCGTTTAAGATGAGCACACGCAAGGCCAATTTCGTCACACTTGATGAACTGATGGATATGGTTGGGAGTGACGTAACCCGTTTCTTCTTCCTGATGCGCTCGCCGGGCACCCACCTCGAGTTCGATATCGGGCAGGCGCGTGAGGCTGGTGAGAAGAACCCTGTATTCTATCTTCAGTACGCACATGCAAGGATTCAGAGCATCATGAGAAAGATCGGGGACGAGTTTGCATTTACAGGTGAACCTGATCTCAATCTCCTTACACATGAGACCGAAATTGCACTCGTAAAAACCTTGCTAAGGCTCCCGGAAATAGTTCAGCTCTGCGCACAACGACGCGAGCCCCACCATATGATCACATATCTGAACGGACTCGCGTCCGACTTTACGCAGTTTTATCATCATTGCCACATTCTCGGTGAACCCGAAGATTTGGCTTATGCCAGAAAGACTCTTGCCCATGCCACAGCGGCTGTTTTGCGCAACGGTTTGGAAGTTCTGGGGATCAATGCCCCTGACCGGATGTAATTTCTAAAGCTTGTCCGGGCGTCCTCGCCTCGACGCGAAAGCCAGCTGGTTCTGGCGAGGACGCCAGAACCAGCTGGGGGTTATCCTTATTTCCTTATTCCCCGTATCAAAAATCAAGCTGCGGCCAGGCAGGCAAAGCAAACAAGGCCCTCACGTTCGATATTATTGATTTTGAATCCACTTCTCTTAAACAAGTCTTTACTCTCGTCGATGGACCAAAAGTTTAACCCGCCTGTTTGAACCGCTGACTGAGCAAGGCGTAGATACCAGGCATCGGATTTCAACAAGTACATTACGAAAAGGCGTGCATTATCTTTGAGAATCCGGCGCGTTTCAAACAGTACTTTAAGAGGATCACGCAATTCATTTAAGGTTCCTCCGCAAACAGCTCCATCCAGTGCACCGCGGAAGAATGGCATTTCATGGGCATCCCCTCTCAACAGGAAAACATGATACCCCTCTTCCTTGCACTTTTCCCTGGCTTTTTTCAGCATCGGAAGCGAATAGTCCATCGCAACAACCCTGGCTTTGGGTGCCTGCTTTAGCAATAGTCTTGAATAGAGCGCAGTCGAGCAGCCGATATCCAGATATAACTCATTGTCCCTTGGCCGGAGACATTGCTCCATCAGTGTGCGTTCTTTTTCCCATGGAAACTTTTTCCCAGACAGGAAACTGACAGCATTCTTACGCCATACATCTTCGTACAAAGCGGCCGTTGCATCCCATTTATTTGAATACTCAGCCAGAGATTTGGCCTCATATTCATCCTCACCCAAAAGATCGATGATGTTTTCACAGATTGTGTACTCATCACCTTTGTTTGAACAGACAGAACCATTGAACGAATGGGACAAATCGGCCGTATTTGCCGGCACCACAATTTTTGCACCATCATGTTTAAGAGATCGGAGGATGAGTGGCGATTCGCTAGGGTTACTCATTTTTGCATCTGTATTTAAAACACTGTCTGGTTGATATTACAACCGGTTATAACTATCAATACGTTCGGATTGGGGGTGAGTTGCGTTGATCTCTCTTAAATTGATCAATCCGGAATACGAGGCGAATCTGAACTGGTAGAAACCATGCAGGATAACGTTTTTACTTTTGCACCAAAACCGTGACCGGTGCACCTTTTTCGACACTCAGCAGCTTTGCGGCATTTCCTTTATTGACGATCACTTCCAGCATTCCTGAACTACCTATTACGGCTGATGCTTCCCCTTCGGCCACGCTCCCAAAAGTATTGGACATTTTCTTGATGATTGTGCTGCCGGCATAGATCTTCAGTTTTTGTCCCCCAGCAACTCTGTGCATCAGCTCTTCGGATATGTTAGTGATCAGATTTCCGTAATGATCGATATGTACGACCCATCCCTGGATACCTTCTTCATCGGCTATCGGCAAGGCCCAGTGGTAGGTCACCAGTTCCCGCAACGGGGATCCCACTTTACTGATGGAAACCCCTTTACTCAGATGTGCTGCAACCGGTGCGAAGATATCTCTTCCGTGAAACGTATTGGATTGGTGGATTCTCCAGTATTCGGATTTATTGAGTTCGTAAGCCTCATACGGTCTGCGGTCACCCACCAGCGAAAATAGCCCGTTATCCGGCCCTACAAAAAAATGCTCTCCAATTTGTACAGCCACCGGTTTTCGTTCCGTACCCACTCCCGGATCTACCACAACAAGGTGCACGGTATCGGGCGGATACAGAAATGCCGAATTCTTCAAAACCCAGGCTGCTGCCATGACATCCTGAGGGGGAATCTCATGAGACACATCGATCAGCCGAACATCCGGATTTATCCCGAGTATAACGGCTTTCATGGCACTTACATATTGATCTGAGTTGCCGAAATCGGTGGTTAGAGTAATAGTTTTAGGGCCATCAGCCATTCTTATGCATAAGTATTGAGCATCACCGGCATCACCAGCATCAACATTTCCCGGTTATCCTCACGAGCTAAAGGACGAACAATCCCTGCTCTGTTAGGCGTCGAGAAAGCAAATTCTACCTCATCATCCTCGATATGGGTTAACACGTCTGCCAGATACTTGGCATTGAAACCGATAACCATTTCTTCATTGTCGTACTCACATTTCACGCTCTCCTTGGCCTCGCTGCTCATATCAATATCTTCTGCACATATCTCTACCTTATCTTTCGATAATTCCAGACGAATCTGCTTGGTGGTTGTACTTGAGAAGATAGAGACACGCCGGACTGTAGCCAGCATTTCATCCTTATTGATACGTAACATACGGTCATTTTCACGGGGTATTACCGACTCATAGTTTGGATATTGAGCGTCAATCAGCCGTGATACGATGACGGTATCATCATTTTTAAACCTCACATGATCCTTGCTGACCGTCACAGAAGTCTGCCCACCGTCAAATGTTTTATGAACCTGGGTCAGTGCTTTCTCTGGTACGATAAATTTGAGTTCCTTCTCAGAGGTAATATCATGATCAACGAGACGGACCAGCCGGTGGCCGTCGGTTGAAACGATACGACTCTCTTGTGGACTTACCTGGAAATACACTCCCATCATTGCCGGACGGAGATCATCTGTTGATACGGCAAATGTCGTATTCTGAATCGCCTCCTTAAGGACATCAGCTGATATTTCCAGCTCGACACTGTCTTCAAGTGCAGGCACCGCAGGGAATTCCTCTCCCTTTACACCAGCCAGTTTATACTTACCCCGATCGGTTTTGAACTCAATCTGGTATTGTTCGTTGACTGTGAAAAAGACAGGGATATCGGGAAGTTGGCGTAATGTGTCCAGCAGTCGTTTAGCTGGAATGGCTACTGAACCGGCCTCTTCTACATCGGCTTCCAATTGCTCGACGATGGATGTGTCCAGATCGGTAGCAGTCAGCTTTAGTGATTGACCCTCTGCCTCAAATAACACCATTTCAAGGATTGGAAGGGTCGCCTTTGTAGGAACAGCTCCGTTAACGGAGGATAACCCTTTGACAAGATCCGAGCTTGAGATACTAAATTTCATCGTGATGATCGGTTTTTGTAATACTATTTACCATAAAATATCAGAATCGCAATAAATTCGCGCGATTTTTTAAGGGCTAAAAAGGTACATTATACTACGAAATAGTACCAGTCCAAACAACACAATTAATTGTTTGATTTAATGCGATCCATAACGTCATTGCAGTTTCATCAAGATTAACACTTTAGAAAAAAGAACCACTTAGGCTCAATTAATATATAAAACTGTATAAAGGTATCTTCATTCTCTGAGGATTCTTTTTGTTAAAGGTGATTGCCCTCGTATTTCCTGACTTCGCCTCCGGCCACATTTTATCTGGAAACGAATCTTTTATGATAATACAACGCATTTATATGGATATTTTCAGTCGCTTTCTCGATTTTACCATTCAATTTTCCTTTTCCCAATAAACTCCGGCTTCTCTTTGTGAAAAAACCTCTGCTTTGCACATTTCTGCTGGTCATGGTGACATCAACTCTCTCAATGGCGCAGAGTTTTAAATACGGGAAATATGGTGACGACTTCCTTTCCGTTGGGGGAGGTGCGCGCGCATTGGGTATGGGAAGCAGCTATGTTTCAATGCCAGGCGACGTAACTTCGGGATACTGGAACCCGGCTGGTCTTGCTCATGTCGATAAATTGCAGATGGTTTTTATGCATTCAGAGCGATTCAGCGGCATCGTAGGCTACGATTATGGTGCTGTAGCCCTTCCCTTGCAGCATTCAAAAGGAACATTGGCGTTCAGCTTTTACAGACAAGGAGTCGATGGCATCAAAAATACACTCAGTGCACTCAACCCCGACAATCCCAACAACCTTCCCGATCCAAACACAACGTTTCCTACTTTTGGAGACAATGACTACGCTTTTGTCTTGTCACTGGCAAACAAAGCTAGTCGTGGGCTTTCATGGGGCGTGAGCGCAAAGGTTCTGCACAGTAAAATAGGACCGTTTGCAAAGGCATGGGGTTACAGCCTCGATGCCGGATTGTTATATGAGAACAAATATTTCAGATGGGGTGTCAATCTCATGAATATCCCATCACTAATAAAATTCTGGGAGGTTAATAAGTCTTCCCTCAAAAATCTCCCGGAGCTGGGCAACATCATGCCAACCGGCCAGAATGAGATCGTGTATCCTACCCTAAAAACAGGTGTCAGCCATACTTTTAAAGTGATCAAAAATTTTCAGTTCCTTGCAACTGCAGATGTCGATTTACGCTTCGAGAACCGAAGGACATATTACATCAACCTGGGAAGGATGAGCATCGAACCACATTTGGGGGGAGAAGTATCCTTCAGGGACATCGCTTCTATCCGATTTGGATTTACTGATTTTACCACTGACCGGTCAGCACACATCTATACTTCTCCGACATTAGGAGCCGGTATTCACATCGGTCATGTCTCGATTGATTACTGTTTCACCAATTTCAGTGGTGCGGCCAGTGACCTTGGCTTCACTCACCGAATATCCCTCACAGTATCATTACCGTATCATATTTAGTACTTTTTCAGTAAAAACTACATTGTCTAAACGCGTAATTATAGCGGGTCCCACAGCCGTGGGGAAAACAGAGCTCTCACTCAGAATCGCTCAGTACTGGGATGTACCCGTGGTTTCTGCCGATGCCCGGCAATGTTACAAGTATATGGACATCGGCACTGGAAAAATCACCCAGGATGAACGAGCCGGTATCACTCATTACAATATTTCTATCCTGGAACCCGATGTGGACGATAACGTGCAGCTTTTTCTTGAGAGGGTAAAAAAATGGGAAAAAGAATTTGGCACCGATTATCCCTTTATGTTGTTTGTCGGAGGAAGCACCCTTTACCTTGAAGGATTGATCAGGCCATTGGATGATGTTCCGGAATCTGATCCTGACATTCTCCGGGAATTGCAGGATGAATTAAGTAATAAGGGAATTGACCACCTATACCACCAGCTTGAGAAAATCGATCCCGTTTATGCGGGTAAGATGGATGGCCGGAATACTCAGCGAATATTACGTGCCTTGGCAGTCTATCGCAAAACAGGCAAACCCTTCAGTTCCTTCCATGAACAGGATGAACATCCGGAACCAAACAAAGATACTCTGGTATTTGTTCTAAAACGTTCGAGGGAACACCTGTATAAACGTATCGAACGACGTGTGGATCACATGATTGAACAGGGATTGGTTGAAGAAGCAAAGTTCCTCTTGCGAAAAGGATACGACTTCCGTGGATCTGCACTCAAAACGGTGGGATATACCGAGCTTTACAACTACCTGTATGGCAAATATGATTTACAGGAAGCAATAGGACTAATAAAGCGCAATACCCGTCGTTATGCAAAACGTCAGCTCACGTGGTTCAAGCGCTGGCAAAACGTTATATGGATCGATCTCGATGAACTCAGCGAAGAAGTGATTACCGACCTTATGATTCAGCAAATCAATAAGGTAGTAGCTGACCAGAAAATCCATTAAATTTGGCCATTGACAATTTCAATAAACATACAACACGCATGTACAAAGCCAAGTTGACCGTAACACTACGTCCATCCATCCTCGATCCGCAGGGTAAGGCAGCACATCACGCCCTCCAAAATCTGGGACTCAAGAACATCACACAGGTTCGGATCGGGAAACATATCGAACTGATGATCCAGACAGATGATCGTGAACAAGCCATGGAAATGGCAAACCAGGCTGCAGATAAACTGCTCGCCAATCCCGTAATGGAAGATTACGATATCGAAGTAACAGAATTACAAACGGCTTGATTATGGTTCGAACGATTGCGACAGCAACGGAAGATCCACGGACAAAAACGACTCCAGAGGTAGCTGTCGAAGAAGATATCGACATACCTTGGCGACTTATACTCTATAACGACGATATTCATACGTTCGATGAAGTGATCCATCAGTTGCAAAAGGCATTAAGCTGTAGCATCGAGGAGGCAGAGAAAATTACCGTAACTGTCCATACAGAAGGCAAAGCAGTCGTTTATAAGGGGCCGTTTGAAGAGTGTTTCAAGCGAAACGCTATTTTACAGGAAATTCAACTTATTACCGAAATAAAAGGATAATCGTGGCTACAAAGTTTGGTGTTATTGTTTTCCCGGGTTCAAATTGTGATCATGATGCTTATCACGCTGCCGCACATGTGATGAATGCAGAAACCCGTTTCATCTGGCATAAAGAAACGGATCTGCAAGGTTCTGATATCATCATCATTCCCGGTGGTTTCTCATACGGTGACTACTTACGATCCGGAGCTATTGCGAGATTCTCCCCTGTTTTGAATGCAATTGTCGATTTTGCAAACAAAGGTGGCGTTGTAATGGGTATTTGCAATGGCTTCCAAATATTACTTGAATCGGGATTACTGGAAGGAGCCATGCTTCGTAACCATGATTTACGTTTTGTTTGTAAACATATTTGGCTGCGTACTGAGAACAACGATACACTCTTCACCAATCAACTTGAAAAAGGACAAGTCATTAAGGTACCAATTGCTCACGGAGAAGGTAATTATTTTACAGATCCCGAGACCCTAAAACGACTCGAGGATAATCAGCAGATTATATTTCGCTACTGCGAGCCTGATGGTTCGATTACCGACAAATCCAATCCCAACGGATCAATGAATAATATTGCAGGAATCTGCAACAAAGGGAAAAATGTGCTTGGCCTGATGCCTCACCCCGAACGGGTTGTGGAACCCTTCTCCGGGTCTACGGATGGTCGGTTTATATTTGAATCGCTTCTCTCTGCACTTCAAACCGCATAATCTATATGAATTTCGACTTACTTGCTTTAATCTCAGAAACACCGGGGGCGCCGGGTTTCGAAGAAAAGATACGTTCTCTTATCATCGATCAAATCAAAGATCACTGCGATGAGTTTTATATCGATGGTATTGGAAATTTGATCGTACACCGTAAAGGAAATGGTCCCCGTGTCATGGCGGCGGCGCACATGGATGAAATATCCCTTATTGCAAAATTTATTGACGATCAGGGATTTATACGGTTCCATACACTGGGCGGGTTTGATCCGACAACGCTTTCTACCCAGCGTGTCGTCGTACACGGAAAGGAGGATCTTATCGGTGTCATAGGAACCAAACCGATTCATGCACAGTCGCCCGAGGAACGGAAAAAGGCACCAAAGACTGAACTGTTTTTTATCGATGTTGGCTTGCCGGTTGAAAAGGTCAAAGAGTTGGTCCCTGTTGGATCACCTATAACACGTGAGAGAACCCTGAAGAGAATGGGTAATTACGTGACAGGCAAATCTCTTGATAATCGCGTTTCCGTCTACATGCTGGTCGAAACCATACGAAATCTTAAGGATGTAAACTGCGATTTCTACGCTGTCTTTACCGTTCAGGAGGAAGTAGGCATTAGGGGTGCCCGTGTAGCCACCAATAAATTACAGCCTGACATCGGTATAACTCTGGATGTCACCCTCTCCAACGACATACCCGGTGTCGAGACCCGCGATCAATGCACAAAAATCGGCGAAGGTATCGGCATCAAGATTATGGACGGTAGTGCAATCTGTACACCGGGGCTGGTTTCTTTTGCAGAACAGGTGGCACAGAAGAACAAGGTTATGTATCAGAAGGAGCTGCTCACGGCTGGTGGAACTGATACCTCTGCCATTCAGTATCTGACAGGACAGGGAGCCCATGTAACCGGGCTCAGTATACCCCTGCGTTACATGCATAGCACCGTCGAGACGGTTGCCGTGAGCGACATCGACAATGGTATTGAGCTATTGACAAATATGGTCCAGCATCTTAATGAGTACCAACTCACCACACATTCCTGATAGCGAACCCGATCTGCTTCACTGTCAGAACCTGATTAAACGTTACCGGAGACGCGTCGTTGTTTCCGAAGTAAGTCTGCGTGTAAAACAGGGTGAGATTGTTGGTCTTTTGGGTCCAAATGGAGCAGGAAAGACAACTACTTTCTATATGTTCGTTGGTCTTATCCAGCCTAATAAGGGTTCCATCTTCTACAATGATAATAATATCACCGACCAGCCGATGTATAAAAGGGCACGGATGGGCATTGGTTATTTATCCCAGGAGGCAAGTATCTTCCGAAATCTTACTGTTCGCGAGAACCTGGAATCTATATTGCAATTCAAAGGCCTGCACAGAAATGAGATCCGACAACGTACAGATCAGCTTATTGAAGAATTCAACCTGCAAAGATTTGTAAAGAATAAAGGATTTAATCTATCGGGCGGAGAACGACGCAGGGTTGAAGTAGCACGTTCGTTGGCGACCAATCCCCATTTCATGCTGCTTGATGAACCATTCGCCGGTATTGATCCCATCGCGGTCGAAGACCTCCAGGAAATGGTGGCATCTTTGAAGCAAAAAAATATAGGTATACTGATCACCGATCATAATGTGCATGAGACCCTTGCTATTACAGACCGGGCGTATTTAATGTTTGAAGGGAAGATTCTCAAGGAAGGCACAGCTGATTTTCTGGCAAATGATGAGGAGGCCAGGAAACTTTATCTCGGCAGCCAATTTAGTCTGGAACGTTACCGTTTCAGAAATGAGTAAAACATCATATTTTAGGGCTCTGATCAATCAGGTTTTAAGAGTCTTTAACAACACTACAGGCATGCAAATAGAAGAGATAACTGTGCAACAGCTCCACAGTAAGATGGAGAATGGTTCAAAACCGGTCATTCTCGATGTGCGGGAACCTCATGAACTGAAGATAAGCAGCATCCCCGCCATATCAATTCCGCTTGCTGAATTGGTAACCCGCTATGAAGAGTTATTCGACTACAAAAATGACGAAATTGTCATCATCTGTCGGAGTGGTAGCAGGAGCGCTCAGGCTTGTTTTTACCTGCAAAACAAAGGATTTGAGAACGTGAAAAATCTGCGCGGGGGCATCAACGAATGGGCACGGGAAATAGATACGTCACTACCGACCTACTAGGGATCAACTGAAAGCAGCAATCTGATTTAGCAGTTCCTGGTTGCTTTTGGTCCTGCGTAAGACCTGAAGCAAGCTCTGCATCGATTCTTTTGGTGACTTCCGGAGAAGGTATCGTCGCACCATATTCCTCTCGTCAATTGATCCTTCGATGATACGCTCTTCATAGCGTGTGCCGGAAGCGGCTATGTTAATCGCAGGAAAGACGCGATCGTTTGCTAATTCGCGATCTAGCACCAGTTCCATATTACCGGTACCTTTAAACTCCTCGAAGATCAGATCATCCATGCGTGAGTTCGTTTCAACGAGGCAGGTGGAAATGATGGTTAATGACCCACCGCCCTCAATATTACGGGCAGATCCGAATATTTTTTTAGGGATTTCGAGTGCTCTGATATCAAGTCCGCCCGAGAGCGTACGTCCGCTATTGCTCTGCGCTGCGTTGTAGGCGCGTCCCAGACGGGTCAACGAATCGATAAGAAGCACGGCATCTTCACCCTCTTCAGCCTTACGTTTCACATAGCCAAGAGCCATTTCCGAAATCCTGATGTGGCTTTCCGTTGGTTTGTCGTTGGAGGATGCAAAGACACGTCCTTTCGTTGATCGCATAAAGTCAGTTACCTCTTCCGGTCGTTCATCTACAAGAAGGATAGCAAGATGGACATCTTTATGCAGTTCATCAATGCTGTTGGCAATCTCCTTCAAGAGAACGGTTTTACCGGTACGTGGTGGAGCGACGATAAGAGCTCGCTGCCCTTTTCCTATTGGAGCAATGAGATCAACAACCCGCATGTCAATGTTCTCGGGGCTTGTTGACAACTTCAGGGATTCATCGGGCATGATGGGTGTTTGAAACTCGAAACGCGGAACCATCTTCCAGGCATCAGCTGGTTTGCCATTTATCCGCTCGATCGAGTGAACGTGCTTATTCCCCTGCTGATCCTGCTCATAGGTTCCTTCCAGTTCCAATCCCGGCCGAAGGCTGTATTGAATCATCTCCTGAGGTGTCAGAAACGGATCTTTATCTGTCTTTGAAAACTCAAAATCCAACTTACGGATGAAACCGTAATTATTCAGGGCCAGTTCGAGTACGCCTGAGTATTTACCTCCAACCTCCACATTCTGGTTGTCGATAAATGCAGGTGCAGAACTTTTCTGTTGTTTACCCTTCTGCCGGTTATAATTTTTCTTCTTTTTGTTCCGTCTTGAATTTTTTCCCATGAATAAATAAACGTTCAGTCATTAAATAATACAGATGAGCCCTGGAGAAATAACGAGGGTTGTAATCGCCCATTACCGTCCGATATATCGAACCTACCAATAAAGAGTCAGGCAGTTCTCCGGCCACCTGACTCTTTTCACTTTATTAAAGTACTAAAAATCAAATAGAAATGGTAAAAGGAAGAAAAATCTTAGCGTACAGTCGTCGTTTCATCAATCCAACCATAGCACGGCTTGAGTGACTTATCGATCTTAATTTTTTCACCCTTTTTCCAGTTTTGGTAAAATTTTTCTTCAACTGACGGTGCCGCCTGCTTGTATGAGTTAATCTGTTGATTGGCACTACTGGTAACAGATGGGTCTACTTCCTTTGCCCTGTCGAGATAATCAAGGACCAACCAGTATACAGCTTTGTCTTTACGGGTCAACGGACCGTTACTACAATCCTGAACAGCCTGTGCATAGATATGTGCCATTTCCAAGTAAGGTCTGCCCCATTTAGGGTCCAGATGAATGGCATCGCGGGTATACTCACGGGCTGTTTGTAGTTTATCCAGGTTTATATAGTTATCAGCGATATCAAGGTAGACCTGTTTTTTCTCACCGTCTGTCTTCACCTTATTCAAGGCATCTTTCAGATAATCGATTGCTTCAGCATACTTCCCGTTCTCAGAAGCCATTGATGCCAGTCGGTTTGCATTTTTATAAGTTGGTTCGATAGCAAACAGCTGCTTCGCTATTTTTTTTGCATTGTCGTAATCATTCTGCTGGCTATAGAGGGTGTACAACTCATTCAGTGCATCTTTATCCTTTGGGTTATCCTTGATCCTCGACTGCAAATAAGCAATACGATCTTTGGGATTAGTAAAGAGCTGATTTCTGACCTTATTGAAATACTGTTCAGTACTGTCATTTGCAAAAGGATCCGCCTGCTTCATTAATGATAGTGCCTTGTCCTTGTCGCCATTGTTCACATAGTAATTAACCACGGCCTGAACATAGTAGCCATTTCCAGCCTGGGTCGTTTGCTTGGGATCCATCTTGAACAACTTTTCGTAGTCGGCAACAGCTTTATCCATACCGTTCTGTATAAAATCGGCATGTTGCTGATAGAAACGTCCTTCATCAAATATCCATTGGTACCGATCTATAGTACTATCAGAAAATGTATTAAGAACATTCTGATAATAGTTACCGGCAGTGTCAAAATAAGCGGTTTTGAGTGTCGGATCCTGTGAATTCTCACCTTTTTGGGTATACATGTCTATCATCTTGCTGAACGTAAGGGACCCGTCATATTGAGGAAAACCTTTGATTTTCTTTGGATGAGCTACGACTAACCACCGCCCATACATCAATGCCGTTGGATAGTCTTTGTTTTTGTATGATTCACTGAATACTGAATATACCTCTATAGGACTCATTCCATATGGAGCGGGAGGTATGGAATCGGCCTTTTGGGCTTTAACCCCGGTGGATACTAAAAATAGTAAACCGGCGATTACGCTGAGAATACGCTTCATGACCGTAGCTTATTTGGTGTTGATTACTTTGTTTAGTGTTACTGAATCTTACGTTTGAAGAACATTAGTTCTGATAAATTAAACGACACTTTTATCGAGAATATTCTTTCTCTAACCAAATCATGCGATGTCGTCCCCCGCCAACCATACGAGAGATCGATGTCTATCGAGGATGCTGTGTGAGTCGGTATCCCGAAACCAGCAGACAACAGCATAGAAGATATGTTTTGTCCCTGAAGTTTCAAATAACCGGTATCGTATGAAAATCCGGCACGATATACCAACGACTGAAAAAATGTAGGATTAATCGATCTTTGGGGGATAAATTGGCCACCCAGGCCAAATTTCAGGCGATTTGTATAATAATTTACCGGCTTGGAATTTATATCGTGATAATCACTCCACTTTTGATATAATGCTTCAGCTCCCACCATCCAGTGACCGTTTATCCAGTAACCAAGACCAACTCCTGCTCGCAATGGCAGTCGTATATGCCCTTTTGAAAGACTCCGGTTTTGGTTAACCTCAGTACCATTCAAATTTATATAGTCCCCTACCGTTTTTTCTGATGTTAAGACGACCGGGATGGACGCAGTAGCACCAATTGATAACAGGTCGCTTGAATCAAACACTCTATTTTTTTGGTAGTATATCCCGAACCTGTTACCCATTCCAATATTGGTGGTGTTTATATTGTAGTGAGTCGGAGAGTAATAAGAACTACTAAAAGCTGTTGCTACATCGTTTGTCAATTTCCCAAAGACGATTGACGGAGCATATCCAATCGACAGATCTCCGGCTATGTTCCATCCGAACCCGACCTCAAGAGCGTTCAACCCGCCACTTCCCGTGTAAAAATTTTGATAAGTCACACTACTGCCAATATTCGTGATCGCAGAATCAATGGTCCCTGTATTTTGATAAGCGTAATTACTTTGGGTTATCGGGTACAGGGCAACAGAAATTCCAAATTTCTGTTTGACGACAGGCAAAACCAGTTGAAAGTGGGTTGCATCAATCACCGAGCGGGAGCTATGGGTGGTCTTATTGCTACTTGTAATGGTATTGACTTCAAAACCACCGGTTCCGGTTACGAGCACTGATGAACCCCATAATGCAGGATTAGACAGATTGGCACCATTAATCGACAAACCGACCCCATCCATTCCCATTGCTGCAGCATTCGGATCACGAAAATCAGTGATGGTTCCCACACCGTAATAGGAATAAATAGAACCTGTGCTATACAGACTTTGCGCCATTGACTCACTAAAAGCCATTAGCAACACCAGCACTATGATAGAAAAATACTTCACTGATTTGTTGGTTTTACAGATGTGATGATAAGTTTGGGTGTTCTTGATGAATCGGATGAGCTATTAAGCAGCAAAGAGTAAATTATACCTGAATGAGATTGTGGGAGAAGATAATAACTTCCCGTATTTTCCGAACCGCTCAGAATACTATTGATACGATTGGTCAAATCCACAGTATAGACTCCCGGAGCTGATTCGTAGGCTGTTCCTCCAGATAAGGGACCATTCAATATCCCAAACTGAATATTATCGCTATGCAGATAGTATAACAACAGACTACTTACTGCAGGACGAATGTTATTTACAGGAAGTGTACTCTGCATTTTCGTGGAGTCAGCATACAACATCATCTGAACCCGGGCTATCGCTTTGGTTCCGAGAGATACCCCATTAATACTGAGCGAACCATTCGTGTTCAGCGTGATATCAAATTTTGGGACAGACTCAAACGTGGAATACATTGGCAAATAATTCACAGTATCAGCGGGAACATTAGTCCTTGTGACGCTGTATGCCCAGTCATTGATCACGAATCTGGCCGTATCCTTTGGCGTTTCTACAAACAAATGGCTGTTACTTGGATTCACCGCAAGTATCTTACCCTCGGATTTAGGCACAATTACAAATCCAGGCATTGTGTATGTATAGGAAGAATCGCGACTTGTCACATTATAGTAGGCCGCACGATACTTTTTGACCCAGTTTTGACTCAGAGCAACACTCACCGAATCAAGATCACCTAATGAATCAGCTACCAGTGAATTGATATTGCCAACCGTAAAACTTCCGACAACGGTACTACTAATCGGGGGGGGGTCGTTATACATCCACTCGCGGCCACGCCATGGACTCGATGCTTCAACCACATCATACGACTCCGATGCGGTGGTATCACCATAAACGCCATTTATGTATAGAACCAACGATATTTTACTATCGTCCGTCAGTGTATCCAATCCCCCTGCTGAAGCCAAAGCAGGTTGGATAAGACCGGTCGCCGTAACTGTACCATACAACTGATCTTTATACATACCCATCGAAAATGAAGAAAGGTTACCGGTATAGGCAGGTATTTTTGTCGTAGCCAGGTTTTTCAGTGGAATTGTATCGATCTGAACCGCCGCATTTGGCTGTACCAAATTTCCACCTACGAGGTTATTATCTTTACAACCGCTTATCCATAAGGCACCGATAGTCAGAACTGCAACCACCAGGGGCAGTCGAGCCGCTTTGTGTACGTTCACAAGAAAATCCAAATGTATTTTGTCAGAATTGCGATATTAAAAACTATGATTCCTCACCAATTTTACGGTAAAAGTCCGCAAATTTTGAAGAAATATCCTGGGGCGAACCTTGGATCTTCACCGGAGTTATATTGAGTTCTTTAAAATAATGATCAAACTCATCCCTGATCTCATTCCCGGTAACGACGTAATCTGCATACTGTAACCCTGCCTTCACAAAGTCAACTTTGCCATCTGTTATGAACTTATCGACATCGATTGAACCCGCCAGTCCTGTTAAATCCAGGATTTTCGGATCAAAAAAACCATGATGTTGCGGCGAATGAAGGTTGTAAATCACCTTTGTATTTTTGAAAATATCGTAGCTACTAAATGCATGCTTCAGAAACACAGGAATAAAACCAGCGGCCCAATCATGACAGTGAATAATGTCGGGTTGCCAGCCAAGTTTCTTTACGGTTTCAAGCACCCCTTTATTGTAGAAGACAAGACGTTCATCATTATCTTCGAAAAATTTTCCTGATTTGGGCTCTGTAAACAGTCCTTTGCGCTTGAAATAGGTATCGTTATCAAGAAAATAGACCTGTAATTTTGCATTGGGTATACTTGCTACCTTAATACGCATGCTTTCCGTCTTATCCCCGACCTGAACTTCAATGCCCGAGAGTCTTATGACCTCGTGAAGTCTGTTCCTTCGATCGTTGATTGAACCATACTTTGGCAACATGATACGAATTTCAAATCCCTTATCCTGAAGCGATGCCGGTAAAAAACGTAATAGATCGGCCGTGTTGGTCAATCTTGCAAACGGAGAAATCTCCGCGGCGGCATAGAGAACTTTCATGCGTCTTTCCATCCGTTTTGTTCAAAAAAATTCAATGTTGTTCCCCGGGTGAATTTCCATCTGCATTGAGCCGGAAATCGGAATTCTCCTCATCCAGCGAGAAGAACTCAAATAGCGTATCACTACGCAACCCGAGTCGTAGCGTTTCCAAGGGTATAACTTCTGCAGGTAAGATATTTCCCAAATTAACGTTGGCGCCAAACTTTTTGATGAACCAAACCTGCTGCTCTTTCTGAGGTGCCTCAAAAATAAGACTGTCAATTGGAATCTGATCTACGATCTCGTCCACGAGTCCTGAGCGAACTTCACCGTTGGGACGAAAAACCCCCACTGTTCCACTCTCACGGGCTTCGCAAATAATTTTCCAGGCACCGGCTTCAAGCTCTGCCTTGATCATCTTGACCCACTTGTAAGGCGGGATTATGGCGTTTGGGTTTTTGCTGCCCACTTCAGATAAAACCGTAAAATTTTTACTGAGTTCTGAAATAATTTTGCGCTTTTTCTCTTCCGACAGCCAGATTGTTCCGTTAGAGACTTCAACATGGCCGATATTGTAACTATCAAGCAGGCGCAAATAATCTTCAAGTTGATCCCGAAGCACATACGCTTCAAAAAGAGTACCGCCGAAGTATACGGGTATGTTTGCTTCGTGATAAACCGCAATTTTTTCTTTGAGCCGGGGGGTAACCTGGGAAGTTCCCCAACCAAGTTTTACAATATCTGTGTATGAAGCACAGGTATCGACAAAGTCTTCTACTTGCCGGACGCTGCTGCCTTTATCAAGCACGATAACAACGCCATTGTTTCTCGGCTTAACCGAGCGATGAGGCAGATTTTTCAAATTATAGTCCATGAGACACAGTTTGCTGGAAAATGATCGCAAAAAGGTAACAATTTACAGCCAATACTTAAAGATTATCCACACCTTCCGCCTGAATTGACACCAAATTTGCATCCTGATCGCCATTTTGGGCGTCACGATTTGATAATTTAATTAAATAACGTATACGTTCTCGATCCAAACCGGCCAACATATCTTCAGTATATCTCCACTCCCAGTTACCGCTGGCCGTGCCGGGAAAATTCATCCGATGCCCGGAATCCAGATTCATATAGTCTTGCAGAGGGAAGATAGCCATATCGGCAACAGATAGCATACCTAATCGGATCATATCCCACACAATATTAGTTCCATCTACCTGCATGTATTCCCTGACACGGTGCTTTTCAAGATCGGTACCCTTGTTGTACCAGCCGATGGTTGTATCATTGTCGTGGGTTCCGGTATAAACTACACAATTGCTTGTTTTGTAGTTGTGCGGAAGGAAACTATTTGCCGCATTATCCGAAAAGGCAAACTGGAGAATTTTCATACCAGGGAAATTGTACGAATCACGAAGCTCAATGACCTCTTTGGTAAGAACCCCAAGATCCTCAGCAATAATTGGCAACTCACCAAGCCGTTCACGAATGGTATCAAAAAGCTTGTTTCGCGGACCCTTTACCCAACGGCCTTTTATGGCTGTCTTTTCCGTAGCCTTAACCTCCCAATAGGCCTCAAAACCACGAAAATGATCCACTCTGATGGCATCGAACAACGAAAACATCTGTTCAAATCGCTTAACCCACCACTCAAAACCATTTTTTTCCATGACCTTCCAGCGGTAGAGCGGATTTCCCCAGAGCTGACCTGTCTCACTGAAATAGTCGGGGGGTACCCCTGAAACAAGTATGCGGTTCCCGTCCTTATCCACTTCAAAAAGTTCTGAATGTGACCAGACATCAGCACTGTTGTGATCCACAAAAATCGGGATATCACCTATGACAATAATATCCCGGTCGTTGGCATATTCCCGAATCGCGTGCCATTGCTGAAAAAATTCAAACTGACACCATTCATGATAGGCTATACGGTCTGTTAACCTGTTTCGGTAGTCTTCCAGAGTCTTTTTCTTCCGTTTTCTCAGGCCTTCCTCCCATTGATTCCAGGGACGATAGTCATAGTGTTCCGAACAGGCCATGAACAGCGTGTAGTCGGGCAGCCACCACTGATTGTCCTGCCGAAAGTGGGTAAATTGTTCGGCCATGAGCGAATCATTCTTCTCTTTAAATCGCTCAGCAGCAATACCAAGCAGCCGGTCTTTGATCCGAAATGCGGTATTATAATCAGCTTTGTGCGTAGTCGGAATTGTATCTATACGTACTTCCTGATCGGTGAGCAATCCTTTTTTTACAAGAAGCTCAGGGCTGATGAGGTAGTGATTTCCGGCAAATGCCGAATAACTTGCATATGGTGAATTGCCATAGCCCGTTGGTCCCAAAGGAAGTATTTGCCAAATGGACTGATCGGTATCTACAAGAAAATCGATGAACCGGTAAGCTGCCGGCCCGAGGTCACCCATTCCGTAAGGGGAAGGAAATGATGTTGGATGTACGAGCGTACCCGTAGATCTGTGAAACTGCATTTTAAATTGAACTAGTGACGTGATAAAATATGATTAAACTCCAAGCGCTATTGACCATCATGTTTCAGGATGATACCTGCAAGAGGGGGTAATGTAACAGAAATATGGCACGGTTGGTTATGCCAGGCACCATTTTGTCCCACAATTTCAGAATTAAACATGTTACTGCCTCCATATTTGGTAACATCGCTGTTGAAAACTTCGCGATAACGTCCCTCTAATGGTACACCGATATTATAATTTTCATACACAACAGGTGTAAAATTAAAAATTCCAATCAGGAAATCATTTTTATTCTTTCCATATCGGATAAATGAGATAATACTGTGGTCAGCATCGGAAAAATCAATCCACTGGAACCCGTTCCAGTCATAATCGACTTCATGCAAGCTCGGTTCACTCTTATACAATTCGTTTAACTCCCTAACCAGGGCCTGCAACCCAATGTGACGTTCATACTGCAACAGGTTCCATTCCAGTTGCCACATACAATTCCATTCCGACCACTGACCAAATTCACCACCCATGAAGAGCAGCTTTTTGCCGGGATGCATGTACATATACGTATACAACAACCGAAGGTTGGCAAATTTCTGCCAATCGTCACCGGGCATCTTATTGAGCATAGACCGTTTCATATGCACGACCTCATCATGAGAGAAAGGCAGAATAAAGTGTTCGGTGAACGCGTAAATCAGCGAAAAGGTGATTTGATTTTGATGATATCGCCGAAAGATAGAATCTACTTCCATGTATTTAAGCGTATCGTTCATCCACCCCATATTCCACTTGTAGTCAAACCCAAGACCACCCGTGTAGGTCGGATGTGAGACCATCGGCCAGGCTGTAGATTCCTCTGCAAGAGTCATGATTCCTGGATACTGTTCGTGTGCAATCTCGTTGAAGCGCTTGATGAATTCGATTGCCTCCAGATTCTCCCGGCCACCGTACTTATTGGGTATCCATTCTCCATCCTCACGCGAGTAGTCCAGATACAGCATTGATGCAACAGCGTCTACACGCAAGCCATCGATATGAAATTTATCAAGCCAAAAGATGGCGTTGGCCAGCAGGAAGTTGCGAACCTCACTCCTTCCATAGTTAAAAATACTCGTTCCCCAATCGCGGTGCTCCCCTTGCCTGGGATCAGCATGCTCATAAAGATGCGTGCCATCAAACTGGTACAACCCATGGGCATCTTTAGTGAAGTGGCCCGGCACCCAGTCTATGAGTACTCCAATACCGTTCTCGTGGCAGGTATCCACAAAGTGCATGAAGTCTTTCGGTTCACCGAACCTGCTGGTCGCCGCATAATAGCCGGTCTGCTGGTAACCCCAGGAGGGATCATACGGGTGTTCCGCCACAGGCATTAATTCGATATGTGTATATCCCAGAGACTTAACGTACGGAACGAGTTCATTGGCCAACTCCCGGTATGTCAGAAAGGAGCCATCTTCATGCCGGCGCCAGGAACCTATATGAATCTCGTAAACCGAGATAGGTGCGCTCATCCCCTGGTGTTCCTTGCGTTGTGACATCCAGACCTCATCACCCCATTTGTACCCATCCATCTCGTAAACGATTGAGGCGGTTTGCGGTCGTTTCTCAGAATAAAATCCAAAGGGATCACTTTTCATCAGAGGAAGATCGGCATAGGGACTCTTTATCTCATACTTATAAAGAGTCCCTTCATCCACCCCTGGAATAAATATTTCCCACAATCCCTGATCATAGTATTTCCGCATTACGTGGATGCGTCCATCCCAATTGTTAAAATTACCAATAACACTCACCCTGGCGGCACTCGGAGCGGATACGACGAAATGTGTGCCCTTTATTCCATTCACTTCCCGTTTATGGGCGCCCATAAACTTATAAGCATGGGTATGATTACCCTCTCCCCACAAATGAAGATCAAAATCCGTTAACAGAGGACCAAAGCCGTAGGGGTCTTCAATTTTGACAACTTCTTCATGGGCATTGATCGCTTCAAAGAAATAGTCGAAACGATCACGATTCTCAAAAAAAGCCTCAAAGATACCCGATTCGTGTATTTTTGTCATTTTCCCACGAAAAGCAGCACTCCGTTCGGAGACCCAAATTTTAGTGGCCCACGGCAGGAAGGCCCTGATGCATATGGCATCATTGCCATTCTTTTGTACCTTATGTTGACCTAATATGGAAAACGGATCTCCAAAACTGCCGTTGTTAATGGCGTCATAAACCGTTTTCTTTGTAGCTGTTTTTTGCCGTGCCATTCTGTTACCCCGTTTTCAAATTGTTCAAAATAATAATAATACACGCTATTTTTAAGATGGCAAATTTGCCAGTGCTATAATATAACACCGATTATGCAAGGTATTGGTTTCATTGCACGCCGTTATCTGTTTTCCAGGCAACACGTTTCACTCGTCTCCACCCTGACCCTGATCAGTGTCGGTGGCATCACCATAGGCACTGCCTTATTGATCATCGTCTTATCTGTATTTAACGGTTTTTATGATCTTGTCAAAGGGCTCCTCCTCACAAATGATCCGGATATACGAATCGAGTCGGCTACAGCCCCTGCTTTTACTTATTCCGACAGCCTTCATAACGAGATTGCCAACAGCGCAGATGTCGTTTCTATTTCGCCCTATGTTCAAGGCAAATGCCTGATCATAGGGTCTAATGGTAACAACCAGGAACAGGTCGTTACGGTTAAAGGGATACATCCCAACCTGTTCTTTCCAATCAGAAACCATCCCGGCAGCGTAACATCGGGAGTTTTTAACCTGAGTGTCCAAAACGGCCGGCCCGGTCTCCTGATCCCGCAACGATTGTTTGGTCAGCTCAGTCTCTCTCTTAACGATGACGTGGCCCTGATGAGTTCTGCAGGCATGGAAAAGGCTCTGACCGAATTCGCCGGACCGCACGGATATCATTTTCAGGTTCGTGGTGTTTACAGTTTGAATGAAATTGTTAATGAACCTCAAGTGTATATCGATCTCTATGCTGCGCAACGGCTTTTTCACTATCGAAATAAGATATCGGGAATCGATATCGAATTAAAAAACCACGATCAGGCCGCACTGGTCAAGCAATCGTTGGAAAAGACGCTAGGCAGCAAATACCAGATCGAAACATGGTATGATCTCCAGAAACCTCTATATGATGTAATGAGTCTCGAGAAATGGGCAGGTTATGGTATTCTCATGATCATAGTTTTGGTAGCCGTCCTGAACATTATTGGCTCGCTTACCATGCTGGTTATACAAAAGCGGCGGGATATCGGAGTGTTGTTGTCTATTGGTTACACGCGAAAAATGATCAAGCGCATCTTTGTCCGCCAGGCATTTTACATCGGAATCATGGGTTGCGGACTCGGTGGTATCCTGGGCCTGGTAATCTGCTGGCTGCAAAAACATTACGGTTTGGTGAAACTGGCAGGATCGGGCTCGTTTATCATCCAGTACTACCCGGTAGCCGTCCAGTGGACGGATATTGCCATGGTCCTCGGCGGCAGCCTCATCCTCTGCATGCTGGCAAGCTGGTATCCAGCACTTCGTGCCTCATGGGTGGAACCGGCTGAAGCAGTGAGGTATGAGTAGGAGAAATTAGGTGTGTTTATGCTTTGGTTCAGGCGATGACGCCTGAACCAGTTTCGTAATGGCGTTTCGGCTCGCCGTGTTGCTCGCGTGAGTTCATCCAATTTCTAATTCTCTAATTTCCATTCTCCCTTTACTCGTTATACGTATCCGGCAAATCGTTCTCATACAGGATCGTATCGCCCTTCTGGGCAAACTCACTGATGATCTCGTTGGCTGCAAAAAGTGATTTCACCACCCGTACGCGTTCGCCATCAAAACCCTCCTGTTTCAATCCGTCATGAATAGGCTTGGTTCGTTCCGGACCAACCAGCACGACCAGATCCAGGTTTTTCGTACCAATAAAACTGCCCCAGTTTTTGTTTTCCTCGTATTCTGCTTCTCCCAGTTCCACCATTCCGGGCGTTATCAGGATGCGGCGGCCACCGTTAAACTGTGCCAGGATATCAACGGCATTTCTGGCGCCAACGGGGTTTGAGTTAAAAGCATCATCGAGGATTGTGATGCCGTCCTGTTGTTTAAGTTGCAGACGGTGCTCTACGGGCTGAATGTTCGAAGCTGCCACTACCATCGTCCGGAGCCTCAGTCCAAGGTGATGACCAACTGTCATGGCCAGCAGCAGGTCGTGCACATTGTGTTTGCCGAGTAACTGAAGTCTTACTTCCACACTTTGTTGTTCAGGATCTGTCACCCGGAACGTGCACCCGTTTTGATCATACCTGATCTGATCCGCCTTAAAATCCCCGTTTTCGAAACCGGCAGTCAGGATCGTTGCATCATCCCGGATATCGGCCATCGTCATCACCAGCGGGTCATCGGCATTGAGAACCACGGTGCCCTTCTGTTTCATATACTGCACGATCTCCGATTTGGTCTCCCGGATACCTTCCTGTGAACCAAACGTCTCCAGATGCGCCAGTCCGATGTTTGTGACCACGGAAATATTGGGACGGGCGATTTCGCATAATTCCCGGATATTCCCCCTGTACCGGGCACCCATCTCAAGCACCAGAATCTGGTGCGATGCCTGCAGATCCTGGTTAATCACTTTACAAATACCCATCGGCGTGTTATAACTGCCGGGCGTGGCCAGCACATTATATCGCTCCTTCAGAAGATCACGAATCATGAACTTGGTTGACGTCTTCCCGTAGCTCCCAGTGATAGCAATAATCATCAGATTCGGCATTGACGCCAGTTTTTTACGGGCCATCTGCTTGAACTGGTTATGCACGTAATGCTCGAACGGCATCATGATAAAACCGGCCAAAAGGAGCCAGAATGGCAGCAGGATATCAGCTTGAATCCAGGTAAGTCCCAGGGTATAGATGTCAAGGTACAAGCTGCTGTTAGTCAATGTCAGAATCGTACCATAGACCGGAAGGATGGCAGCCAGGATGGCGAATAGAATGGCAAGGCGGGACATCCGGGAGGTAAACACAAGGGGCTTTTTTTGTTTCCTCCGGAACTCACTTACCGGTCCCATCCAAACCAACGTGAATATCAGCAAAATAACAGTTATCGCGGACTCGGTTATTTTCGAGCGAAAAAACGTAAAGGCAACCATAACTACCAGGTCCATCAGTCCCTGTTCGAGCGAGATAACATGGTCCATCCAGTGATTTTTCAGCCAGTGCCAGAATTCGCGAATTTTATATCCCGATAACTGAAACGTATGCAGGAGCATTCGGCCGCGGTAGATCATGCGGCGCGTCATGACCAGAATGAAAAGAATATCGAGAATATCTATAAATGTGATGTACCAGCTCGAGAGCATGTAGATTCCGTTATTTTGACTTATGGTGGTGAGATGTCACCTGTGATGCTGAACGAATATACGTTCTTCCTGCGTTGGCGGTTGCGCCGGTAGTCGCTTAATATAACAAGTTATAGTATCTTTACAGCCGAAATATCAACCTTGAAAAAAAGACGTGACGCATGAAATTAATTATTCCAATGGCAGGCAAGGGAACCCGTCTTCGACCACATACCCATACAACACCGAAGCCCCTGCTTCCTGTTGCCGGTACTTCCATTGTTGAGCGCATCATCCAGACTTTTGACCGCACACTCGAGCGTACTATTGATGAGTATGTATTTGTTTTAGGAGATTTTGGGGATGAGGTCAAGCATGATCTGACCAAATTGAGTGAACGCCACGGTGCCAAAGCAACCTTTTACACGCAGGATGAAGCGCTTGGAACGGCACATGCCGTTTATTGCGCTGCCGATTCCCTTGAGGGCGAAGTCATTATCGTTTTTGCAGATACTCTTTTTGATACCAAAGGCAGCGTATCGCTCGAGGATGCCGACAGTGTCATCTGGCTGAAAAAGGTAGATGATCCCTCCCGTTTCGGCGTGGCGGTACACCAGGGTGAAACCATCACCGATTTTGTCGAGAAACCAAGCGAACCTATTTCTGATTTGGCGATTATCGGAGTCTATTATTTTAAGGAGGGTAAATATCTGAAGAAGGAAATCGAGTATCTGCTCCAACATAATGTCACAGGCCATGGAAATGAGTATCAGCTAACCGATGCACTGGATCGCCTTCTGAAAGACGGCAAACACTTTAAAGTAGCTACTGTTGACGAATGGCTCGACTGCGGCACTATCGAAGCCTGGTCGGAGACCACGCGGATTATCCTTGAAAAGGAAAACCCGCCTTTTGATGCTAGCAAATATCCTAATTCGAAGATAATCGCTCCCGTTTATATCGGCAAGGATGTATCCATCAGGAACTCAACGATTGGTCCGTATACAAGCGTGGGACCGAACACTTCCATTACAGACAGCACGGTGACCAAAAGTGTGATTCTTGACCATAGCCAGATCGTACAATCGAAGCTCGACGAAGCGACCGTTGGCAACCATACCTCTGTTTTCAGGTATGTAGGAACGCTTCACATAGGTGATCATTCCATCGTAAAATAAATCTGCAGCAAATCGAATAACAGGATAACGTACCTTCCAGTGAGGTGCGTGAACTAACGTCACATTGACCGATGACTCGAAACGCAATCGAGACTAAGCAACCGGGCTCTGTTCCCAGACTTTCAGGCTTGGATATCGACCAGCAACATATCACCCTCTTCCATCTCATATCGGAAACGGCCGCCGAGCTGAATCAACCTGTTTACGTTGTTGGTGGCTATGTGCGTGATTACTACCTGGACCGTCTCGATGTCAAAGAAACCCCTGAGATCGATCTTGTCACTGTCGGGCCTGGTGTACGTTTTGCACAGAAACTGAGTAAGAAACTAGAAAATTGCAGCCTCTCCGTTTTCAAACAGTTTGGTACCGCACAGATCAGAATACCGGATCTGATCCTTGAATTCGTCGGTGCCCGTAAAGAAAGCTATCGACGCGATTCCAGAAAGCCAATTGTAGAGGATGGCACGCTTGAAGATGATCAGAGGCGGCGTGATTTTACGATTAACGCGCTTTATTGGTCACTTAATAAGGAAGATTTTGGTTTGTTACTGGATCCATTTGGTGGTGTCGAAGATTTAAAAGATCGCCTCATCCGAACACCCGTCGATCCGCGAAGGACCTTTGACGATGATCCGCTGCGGATGCTCCGTGCCATCCGTTTTGCTGCCCAGCTTGATTTCAGGATTGAGCAAGCCACTCTGGATGCTATCGCTGAAATGGCGGAGCGCATTACGATCGTCTCCAAAGAGCGGATTATCGATGAGATCAACAAGATTATTATGGCTGACAAGCCATCAATTGGTTTCGGTTTGCTTTATAAGACGGGCTTGCTCCCCCATATCTTTCCGGAATTGAATAACCTGCAGGGGGCCGAGGAGATCAATGGGATTGGTCACAAGGATAATTTCTGGCACACACTTCAGGTGCTCGATAATATCTCGGAGAAATCGAATGATCTGTGGCTGAGATGGGCCGCCATCATGCACGATATCGCCAAACCGGCCACTAAACGATTTGACGAACAGCAGGGATGGACATTTCACGGTCATGATGCCCTGGGTGCCAAATGGACAAAACGCATCTTCCGGCGTCTCGGACTCCCACTTGATGAACGCATGCGGTATGTCTCTAAACTGGTTCGACTTCATTTGCGTCCGATAGCACTTGCCAATGAAGAAGTTACCGACAGTGCCATTCGCCGGTTGATCGTGGAAGCGGGCAAGTATCTAAACGATCTCATGCAACTCTGCCGTGCTGACATCACCAGTAAAAACGACCGGAAAGTCCGCCGTTACCTGAAAAACTTTGATGATGTCGAGAGAAAGATTCATGAGGTAGAGGAAAAGGATCGCCTCCGCAACTGGCAGCCCCCGATCAACGGAGACGAGATCATGAAAGCCTTTGGCTTAAAGCCCGGTCCCGCAGTCGGCAAAATCAAAAAAGAGATTGAAGAAGCCATTCTGAATGGTGATGTGCCCAACGACCACGATGCCGCCTACACCTACATGCTGGAGCATAAGAACGAATGGATGATGTAGGTCGGACAGGCTGTCCGACCTACAATTGGTACTGCTTACTGATAACTGTCTACTGTTTTTTCTTGCCAATAAGGGGCGATTATGAATAAAGATACTGTTACTCATCATTTTATTATGCACGCCTGCATTTCTGCTTGCGCAGACCTTTCGATACACTCTTATGGAGTCATACTAAGGAATTGAGTCCTTCCGACTTCATAGACACTGAATATTCGAAACTTTTCAACTCGGGCAATTTTCAGCATTACTGCCTATTTTCTGATTCTTTCACCCTGTCAGGGTGTTCATCAACAAATGGGTAAGGTAAATTCCAGTCTGAATGTTACAGAATACTAAATGGACAGCGCGGGCGTATGCTAAAATCAACCTCGGGTTACATGTTAATGCCCGGCTTGATAACGGCTATCACGATATCACGACAGGTTTTGCATTCATCGACTGGAGTGATCGTTTCGAAGTGCAAGAGGCGGATCGACATCGCATAGAAATGAAAAACACCGATATCGAACCGGGTCCCGGTAACCTGGTGAACCGGGCTGTCGAATTGTTTGATCTGGAGGTGGGGTTGAAGTCGCGCTGGCACATCACAGTTGAAAAACAGATTCCCGCGGGTGCCGGACTTGGAGGCGGCAGCAGTGACGCCGCATTGACCTTACGGCTGCTAAACCGGTTAGAAGGTCATCACCTTTCTGATTCGGAACTTGCTGAATTAGGAGCGACACTCGGTTCCGACATACCGTTATTCATTTACAATAAGACTGCAATTGGAACAGGCACCGGTACTGATCTGTATCCCATTGACATCCAGCCGAATTACTGGATCATCATCGTATATCCCGGCATTCACAGCTCTACAGCAGAAGCATATCGCTATTGTGAACCAAATAGCATGCATGATTTTGATCTGGTCAACGTTCTGCAAAATGAACCGATTGATGAATGGCATTATCTGCTGACGAATGATCTGGAACCGCCAGTCGTTGCTTTACATCCAATGGTCGGCAACGTGAAGGATCAGTTGTATGAAGATGGCGCCTCGTTCGCTCTGATGAGCGGAAGCGGCTCGGCTGTGTATGGCCTTTTCGAACAGGAATTCGTTGCCAATCAATCACTACGTGGATTTCTGGATGCCGGGATACAGGTAAAAATGACTGCACCGGATTTTGATCCTGACTCTAATATCTATGAATTGGTCTGACCCCTTACTATTTTGCATGATTATTCACGGGAAATCATAACTTTCTACCAGATTCTAAATCATTATCTTTTACTGTAAAAACAATATTGTACTTATTTTGCTGATAACGTTTAAGTAAGCAAAAATTTTTATATGGAACAGGCACAAAACGGAAGCGATCGCATTGGAATGGATGTCAATGCCTTTCAACACGATATAGAAAACCACCTTCACTACACACTTGCTAAAGACCAATACTCGGCGACGGACTGGGACCAGTATCGCAGTCTCGTCTTTGCTGTTATGGACCGGCTGAATCACCGCTGGATCAATACACAGCAGCGATACTATCAGGCTGATGCAAAACGGGTATACTATTTGTCCATGGAATATCTACTGGGTCGCATGCTCGACAATGCACTCATCAATCTGGGATTGAAAGACGTAGCACACGAGGCACTGGGCAACATGGGCATCGATTACGACAAGCTCAAGGAAAGCGAATGGGACGCCGGGCTTGGCAACGGCGGGTTAGGGCGTCTGGCCGCATGTTTCCTCGATTCAATGGCTAGTCTTGGTATCCCCGGATACGGTTATGGGATCCGGTACGACTTCGGCATCTTCTATCAAAAGATCATCGATGGATACCAGATTGAGTCGCCTGATCTTTGGCAGGAATATGGCACTCCGTGGGATATTGTCCGACCACGAATAAACTACCCTGTCCATTTTTATGGAGAATCAAATGCCTACACCGATGAAGACGGCAATTTGCGATACCGGTGGATCAATACGGATACGGTCATTGCCCAGGCTTACGATTTCCCGGTACCCGGTTTTAAAAATGCAGTTGTGAACAACCTGCGTCTCTGGAAAGCCGAGTCTTCGAAACATATCGATCTGCACGTCTTCAACCAAGGAGACTATATTAACGCCATTCGTGATGCAGAACTTCAGGAGAATATCTCCCGTGTGCTCTATCCCAACGACAAAGTATTCGTGGGCCAGGAACTCCGGTTAAAACAGGAATACTTCCTGGTGGCCGCCACGCTGCGTGATATCATTCGTCGTTTCAAAAAGATGCATGACGACTGGCGTAAGTTTCCGGGGAAAGTGGCTATTCAGTGTAATGATACACACCCTAACCTCGCCATACCCGAACTCATGAGGATCCTCATGGATGAGGAACAGCTTGGGTGGGATGTTAGCTGGGAGATTACGGTCAAAACGATGGCCTACACGAACCATACCCTTATGCCGGAGGCGCTGGAGAAATGGCCTGTTCACCTGCTTCGCAATATTCTGCCAAGACACCTTCAAATCGTCTATGAGATTAACAACCGGTTTCTAAACAAGGTCAGGACAGAACTAGGTGAGGATATTAACCGCATCCGGCGTATGTCCATCATCAGCGAAGGAGAACAACCCAGCGTTCAGATGGCAACTTTGGGGATTGTGGGGTCTCATAAAATCAACGGGGTTTCGGCTCTGCATTCCAAGCTGCTGAAAAAAACACTCTTCAGCGACTACAACGACCTGTGGCCGGACCGGTTCACGAACAAAACGAATGGTATTACTCCCCGTCGCTGGTTGAAACAGTGTAATCCCCTGCTAGCCGATGCGATCACAAAATGTATCGGGGAGAACTGGGTCACGGATCTTGACGAACTCAAGAAAATAGACAAGCTGGCAGATGATGCTGGTTTCCGTAAGGATTTTGCTAATATAAAGCATGAAAACAAGGTAAGGCTGGCTCGCTACATCAAGGGACGTGTAAATGAAACGGTAGATCCCGATTCTCTCTTTGATATCCAGATCAAGCGGATTCACGAATACAAACGCCAGCTTCTCGCTGCTCTTCACGCTGTCACACTGTATAACCGCATCAAGGAAAATCCAAAAGCCGACGTACAGCCGCGAACTATTTTGTTTGCAGGCAAGGCAGCACCAGGCTACGCGATGGCAAAACTTCATATCAAACTGATCAACAGTATCGCCAACAAGATTAACCATGACACGGATGTCAATAAAAAACTGAAGGTGCTGTTTCTGCCCAACTACTGTGTCACCCTTGCCGAACTGATGATTCCTGCGGCGGATCTTTCCGAGCAAATCTCAACAGCCGGGATGGAAGCATCCGGCACCGGCAATATGAAATTCGCTCTCAACGGTGCACTTACAATCGGAACCCTTGATGGTGCCAATATCGAGATCAAGGAAGAGGTGGGTGATGAAAACATCTTCATCTTTGGTCTGACTGTCGAAGATATCGAGCGAATGAGGCGGGAAGGCTACAACTCACACATCTACTACGAAGAAAATGAAGAACTGAAGAAAGCTATTGATCAACTGCAAAGCGGCTTTTTCAGTCCCAACGAACCTGACCTGTTCCAGCCGGTTGTCCATGCCTTGCTCAATGAGAACGACTATTTTATGGTGCTGGCTGATTATCAGAAATATCTGGATATGCAGGCCGAGGTTGAAAAGGTTTACAGGAAGCCTGATGAATGGTGGAAACGGGCTATACACAACACAGCACGAATGGGTAAATTTTCATCAGACCGCACCATACTCGATTATGCCGAAGAGATTTGGGATGTCCAGCCACTCGAAGTGGAATCGGCGACCTGATTTTCATTCCGTGGACTAATTGCGATATCGATCCTGCACGAAGGGTCGATATCCGGCCACAAATGATTAATTCGGAAATGTCCAGACTTTCAGAACTTTTTTGATAGATTTTGTGCCGTCTGATAATAATATCTGAACTTAGCTATTGTCCGCGTATGGATTAATCCATAAAAACTAAGTTTAGAGATCAAGGCAATCTAACAGCCAGACCCATAAACATGAGTGTGTGTTTAAGGTGTGGTGCATATCCGATACTGTAGAAGCCGTGAAGTAGTCCATCAGGTACGCCGGCAAGTTGTATCACTGTCCTGAATCCATAGGAAGAGAAGCTGTCCGGAACCAGGAGTCCGGCTATCCCACCCGACCAATGATAAAACATATCATAACGAGCATAGATGCCGCCGGCAATCCCAAGCCCGAACCGCTTTAATCGCTTATCTAAAAAAGGCCTCTGGAAAATTCCCTCGACCCCGGAAAGAGCACCTGCATTCAGAGTGACATAATTTCTGCCCACCAGGGGAAATGTCGTATTCAAGCCAAGTATCTTGTATCCGGTGGCAAAATTGATACGCAGATCCTTTGATCTAAGAAGAAAAACAGAGAGTCCGCCTGCTTTGCGGGCCGGATCCAAAATATCTCTGTCTCTTATATCTGCATGGTGGTTGTGAATGTACTGCCGTATAAGCGGCCCTTCAGCATTCATGGCCCCGGTTATAGCAACGGCATTCCTCGGGATATTCGATGGTGGGTTCTTTGCATGGCGAAACATTAATGATTCACTCAACGGCAGAGGTGTCGAACATCCTGTAATCATCAGAAATGAAATCACACTTATAAGTACGATCATTGGGATATGATAATACCCACTCCCTCTCATAGACATAACGTACGTCTCTAAATAGCCTTCAGGCAACCTCTGGTAAAGAGATGAACTAAACTAGAAATTATCAACTCCGCAAAGATTTATCCTGTGATACAGACGAATCAGTTGTTCATATCAGGTTCTAACCAGATTCAACGATGCTGTTTCCGCCGGAGGAACAGAAAATTTCTTAAGCGTCCGGTAGTGAGATTTTATCGCAGCTCCGAAAGTCTCATGAGAATGAAAGGGTACTCCATATTTATTTGCTACCTCTTCCACAATGGGACTGATTTGAGGGTAATGGATGCTGCAAACGCGCGGAAACAAGTGATGTTCGATCTGGAAATTAAGTCCGCCGATATACCACGACAGGAAACGATTATTACGGGCAAAGTCGGCGGTTGTCTCCATTTCATGAATCATCCAGCTTTGTTCAATGACGTTCTCCTCATTTACAACGGGAAAGGATGTCTGCTCGACGGTATGTGCCAACTGGAACACAATGCCTAGAATGAGCCCGGCTGTGAGGTGCACGACCAAATAGCCAATCAGCAACTGCCACCAGGCAATATTCAGCAAGAGCGCAGGCAGAACAAAGAAATACCCGTAGTATACTATTTTACCTATAATGAGAATCGCCCACTCGGAAACAGGGTGTTTTTTACCAATGTATGGTCCGAGCTTCGTCCGGGAAAATTGATAGTAATCTTTAAAAAGCACCCATGAAATGGTTGCAAGGCTGTAGGCAAAAAAAGCAAGGTACGGCTGAATCCGATGAATCTTTTTATACGGAGCGTGGGGGCACAACCTGATGAATCCTGCCACATCCAGATCCTCATCCTTACCGTAAATATTAGTGTAAGTGTGATGGATGACATTGTGTGTAATTTTCCAGATGTATCCGTTGGCGCCCAGGAAATCAAATGAAAACCCGAGAATCTTGTTTACCCAACTCTTCGAAGAATAAGCACCGTGCAATGCATCGTGAGCAATGGAAAAGCCAATACCTGCCATCCCAATTCCCATTACCACGCATAATCCGAACATCATCCAGATATTGAATAGACCCGAGATGATTAAACCGTAGGGTATCAGGTAAAGTGCCAGTATGATGATGGTCTTCCAAACCATTGCAGCATTTGCGTTTTCAGAGATACCTTGACTTTCAAAGTACTCGTTAACGCGCTGCTTGACCTCTTTAGCAAATTCGCGCGACTGTTTATTATTAAAGGTAATCTTCTGAGTTGTCGTAATGTAGTCCTTTTTAATTAATGGGTTGTCCATTTATTCAAGTTATAACTTATCCCTGCGGAAATCTATTGTATACATAATCTTTTAAAGACTCCACAATAACATTGCACCACGAATTCGGCTTCGAAATGTTCAGGGTAAACCAAGACACCCACATTTAACGAATCGTAACTGACTAAAATTTTCGTCACCCCACAACAGGAATTAACCGAATTTTTTCTGGTAAACCAATAATTATCTGCATAAATCAAATAACTTTGTCCATGCCAGTTAGTTAGTTTTTAAAAGACAGGTCATTTTTTATTTCTGATCATGCTTCTTCTTAAAACAATTCTTTTGCTACGATTCATATTGCTTCAATTTCTTAATAACCTACTATCTTTTTTTCTTCTTTGCCAAGGTCTGAATAAGCAAACGGAATACCGTTAATTCTACAATACCGTATCCCCCGGAGGTCTTGGGACAAAAGCATGGAATCGCTGTTTACGTTGTGTCTGTGAGGTTCACATACCCGGGTTATGATCAGGATAAATTTCTTCTTCATGGACTGGAAAAACACCCTTTTATATTTAGAAATACGAGACATTCAAATTACGAAACTAACTTTAGTACTTTCAGTCAGATTTGCCGTATTCAGGGCCATATTATCCTTGCAACTAAGTAAATCGATGCCAATATTCAGACCAGTTCAATGGGTTATAAATTCTTAGGGTAGCCGGGATTATCCTTGCTGTCCTAAACAAAGATTTTTCTGCGATGTACCTTCTTGGTTATGATATTGGTAGCTCCAGTATCAAGGCTACTCTTATAGACGCTGACAGCGGTAACGTTGAGGCAACTACCCAGTCGCCCGATAAAGAAATGGCTATTCAGTCCCCACATGCCGGGTGGGCAGAACAGGATCCGGAAACGTGGTGGGAACATGTTGTTATTGTTACCCGGCGAATCCTCAAGAAAACGGGCGTTGATCCCGAATTAATTGCGGCTATCGGTATTTCTTACCAAATGCACGGGTTGGTTGTCGTAGACAAGAATCAGAAAGTTCTCCGACCGTCTATCATTTGGTGTGATGGGAGAGCCGTTTCAATAGGTGAACAAGCGCTTTCAGAACTTGGTGAAGATTATTGCTTACAGCATTTTCTGAATTCCCCCGGCAACTTTACCGCATCGAAGCTGAAGTGGGTGAAGGAGAATGAGCCTCATGTATACGACAAGATTTACAAAATTATGCTTCCCGGCGATTACATCGCTATGAAATTGACCGGTGAAGTCAAAACGTCAGAATCGGGCCTTTCGGAAGGAATCATGTGGGATTATACAAAAAAAGGTCTGGCTGGCTCGCTTCTAAGTCATTATGGAATTTCAGAAGAGCTCCTTCCGGAAGCGGTGCCCAACTTCTCCATACAGGGACAAGTTTGTGGTTCTGCGGCTGAAGAACTCGGATTATCAACCAAAACAAAAATTGCCTATCGAGCAGGAGATCAACCCAATAATGCCCTATCCCTGAATGTGCTGGAACCGGGAGAAGCGGCGGCAACAGCGGGGACTTCAGGCGTTATTTATGGGATCATCGACAAGCCACTTTTCGACACTAAATCGAGGGTTAACACCTTTATTCATGTGAACCATAGCGATGAACATCCGCGTTATGGTGTATTGCTTTGTGTAAATGGTACCGGTATCCAGAACAGCTGGATAAAGAATCAGCTTCTGGATAAATCCGGTATCAGTTATGATGATATGAACAAACTTGCCTCGCAGGCACCTGTCGGATCGGACAAACTTGTGGTTTTGCCGTTCGGCAACGGGCCGGAGCGCAGTCTTCAAAATGAAGATATTGGTGGTCACATCAGGGGACTAAACTTCAACCGACATCATACGGCGCATCTGCTGCGGGCAGCGCAGGAGGGCATCGCCTTTGCTCTGAACTATGGATTGAAGGTTATGAAGGAAATGGGACTCACCATCGAAACAATACGGGTTGGTAAAACTAATATGTTTCTGAGTCCCATCTTTCAGGATGCTTTTACCAATACTACTCAGGCTGTCGTTGAATTGTATCATACACTGGGGTCCCAGGGAGCTGCCATTGGCGCAGGTCTTGGCGCAGGCATCTATAAAAACAGGAACCAGGCTTTTTCCGGTCTGGAGAAAGTCCAGACGATAGAACCTGATCAAAACCTTGTCCGACAATATGCGGATGCATATGAATACTGGGAAGAGTCACTTAAAACACTTATCACTAAAAATTAGACTAAGGATCTATCAACCATGACTATTGTAAAAGGTAATACTGAATACTTCAAAGGAATCGGCAAGATTCCGTTTGAGGGTAAAGACTCGGATAATCCTCTGGCTTTCCGCTTTTACGATGAGAACCGTAAAGTGGCCGGCACCACCATGAAGGAATTTTTTCGTTTCGCCGTCGCGTATTGGCACTCGT
This sequence comes from uncultured bacterium, assembly GCA_963787205.1. Taxonomy (GTDB): domain Bacteria; phylum Bacteroidota; class Rhodothermia; order Balneolales; family DATFMH01; genus DATFNI01. Next base: position 216,203 of record CAWBCD010000014.1, on the reverse strand, counting down.
TCGTCAATGTAAACGGCGATCCATTCGGAGTAGGGACGCGCCGACTGCCCTGGAATGCAAAATCTGATCCAATTGACCGGGCAAAGGATAAGATGGATGCGGCTTTTGAATTTATCACCAAACTTGGTGTTCCGTATTATTGCTTCCACGACTATGATCTTGTAGATGAAGCCGGCACGATCGAAGAGTCGGATAAACGCATTCAAACGATGGTTGACTACGCCAAACAGAAACAGAGCGCGTCCGGTGTTAAGCTGCTTTGGGGAACGGCCAACCTGTTCGGTCATCCACGGTATATGAACGGTGCTGCTACCAATCCCGACTTCCACGTGCTCACCCATGCAGCTGCCCAGGTTAAACATGCCCTGGATGCCACCATTGAGCTTGGTGGTGCCAACTATGTGTTCTGGGGTGGCCGCGAAGGCTATATGAGCCTGCTCAATACACAGATGAAACGTGAACGCGATCATATCGGAAGATTCCTTGGGATGGCCAGAGATTACGCCCGCAAGAATGGGTTTAAAGGAACGTTCCTGATCGAACCAAAACCAATGGAGCCGACTAAACACCAGTACGATTACGACGTTGCAACGGTCATTGGCTTTCTCCGTGAATATGGGCTGGATAAGGACTTCAAGATTAACATAGAGGTCAATCACGCAATCCTGGCCGGTCATACATTCGAACATGAACTGCAGACAGCGGTTGATGCCGGCTTACTCGGAAGCATCGATGCCAACCGGGGCGATTACCAAAACGGATGGGATACCGACCAGTTTCCTGTAGACCTGTTTGAACTGACTCAGGCTTTGATGGTCATTCTTGGAAATGGCGGCTTCGGAACCGGAGGCGTCAACTTCGATGCAAAAATTCGACGCAACTCCACAGACTTAGTCGATCTTTTCTATGCGCATATTGGTGGTATGGACGCCTTTGCACGGTCGTTGATTGCTGCTGAAGCTATTCTGAACGAGTCCGAATATCCGAAGATGCTTGAAGATCGCTATGCATCATACGATTCAGGAACCGGAGCCGACTATGAAGCAGGAAAGCTCAGTTTCGAAGGCCTGCGCGAGTACGCCGTCAAGAATGGTGAACCAAAACAGATCAGTGGTCGTCAGGAATACCTGGAAAACCTGATTAACCGGTATATTTAAGTAGTTACTGGTTATTCTGTTATTGAGTTATTTAAAATGGTCATCACACAAAGTGGTGACCATTTTTATATCCGAATGAAGTAGTGGATACTTGTTCTTTTTTGTGCTAACGTAATGATAATGTATTCCCGTACAGATCATTAGGGTATTGATATGGAAAAGCTATATTCCACTCTCCTGCTCGTTTTAACCATTGTTATTCAAATTCCAGCATTCACCTTTGCACAGTCAACCAAATGGAAATCGGCCCCAAACCCAATTATGACTCCCTGGGCTAAGGATGTATCTCCGACAAACGCTCTCCCAGAATATCCACGGCCGCAAATGAGGAGGGATCAGTGGGATAATCTCAATGGACTTTGGAACTATTCTATTCAACCACGAAGTCAATCAGCTCCAACGCATTGGACTGGCAGGATTCTCGTACCATACCCTGTCGAGTCGGCTTTGTCCGGGGTTAAGGATAGCGTTGGACCTATGCAAAAGCTCTGGTATCACCGGACTTTTACTATAAAAAAGTCCTGGATCAGGAAACGCATCTTATTACACTTTGGTGCCGTTGACTGGCGCACTACGGTTTGGGTTAATGGTCAAAAGGTTGGTGTCCATCAGGGTGGATATGATCCGTTTACGTTCGATATAACGAGCCAACTAACGTCTGATGGGCCACAAAAGCTGGTTATCTCTGTTTGGAACCCTAGTGATGCCGGCTACCAGCCTCGTGGGAAACAGGTTCAGCATCCCAGCGGAATATGGTATACATCAACAACAGGCATCTGGCAAACAGTCTGGCTGGAACCTGTCCCAATAGTATCCATAAAAAAGCTCCTAATGGTGCCGGACATCGATCATGGAACACTGAAACTTGTTGTGAACACACGTGGTGAATCTGTCAGCGGATTTACCATTCGCGCTATTGCTTATGAAAACGGACACGAAACTACAACGGTTTCCGGATCTGCTGATCAACCCGTCATCCTGCATATCCAAAATCCAAAACTGTGGTCTCCGTCATCACCATTCCTTTATGATTTGAAAGTAGAGCTTATCCATAATGGAAAAAAGGTTGACCAGATTGCCAGTTATTTCGGGATGCGATCAATTTCAGTGGAAAAAGATCAACAAGGGGTTCCGCGACTGTTCCTTAATCATAAAGCCTTGTTTGAATTTGGTCCACTCGATCAGGGATTCTGGCCCGGTGGAATCTACACCGCTCCTACAGATGAGGCGATGAAGCACGATATCGAAATCATGAAAGATCTTGGCTTTAACATGGCCCGTAAGCACGTAAAAGTCGAGCCCGCTCGTTGGTATTACTGGTGTGATAAACTCGGTCTGTTAGTCTGGCAGGATATGCCCAGCGGTGATCTGAAACCGATCCCAAAAGGGAAAAAAGAAATTAAGCGCGTTGCCCAGTCCTCATACGAATATGATTATGAGCTCACTAATCTCATACACAACCTCTATGATCACCCATGCATTGTAATGTGGGTACCATTCAATGAGAGTTGGGGTCAGTTCGATACAAAACGAGTGGTCAAATTGATACAGAGACTCGATGCCTCACGTCTTGTGGATGATGCGAGCGGCTGGAATGATTTTGGAGTCGGCAATGTGCACGACATTCATGTGTACCCCGGTCCGGGTGCCCCAAAAATTGAATCTGTCAGAGCTGGCGTACTCGGTGAGTTTGGGGGACTTGGCCTGCCGTTGAAGGGCCACACCTGGCAGGGAAAAAAGAATTGGGGATACCGGGCGTTCACTTCGCGTGACAGCCTGACACTGGCTTACAAGGATTTGCTCCTGAAATTAAAGGAACTGATCAAAAACAAAGGCCTTTCTGCCGCAGTCTACACTCAGCTTACGGATTGTGAAATCGAAGTCAATGGCCTGATGACTTACGACCGTAAGATCATTAAGATGGATACCAGTATTACCGCTCCGCTCGATCGAAGCATTATTCATTCACTGAAATGACTATGGCAGGAAATGTGAGTACTCTCATTTTAAAGCTTTCCTCGATAGCAAAAAAAGGCGGAAACGTCTGTCGTTACCGCCTTTACCTGGTCAATAGTGGATTATGACTGTTTAGCAAACTGCACGCTTAGCTGCAGTGTAACCATATCGGAAACCACGATGTTTCCGGCCTCAGTAACCCCGTTCCACTTCAACCTGAATTCTTTCCGGTTAATCGCGCCGGTAACTTCAAAACCTGCTTTCGTAATTCCATAAGCATCCAGAACGGTTCCACCATATTCCACATCCAATTCAATGGATTTTGTAACCTCACGAATGGTCAAATCACCTTTCAGTTTATAGGTCTTCTCACCGGTCTTTTTAAACTCAGTCGATTTAAAAGTGAGTTTTGGATACTTGTCAGCTGCAAAGAAATCATCTGAAAGAAGATGTTGATCACGCTGTTCATTACGTGTGGTCACACTCGTAACATCTGCTTCAAAAGTGATATCAGCGCCTTCGAAATCGTCGCCTTCCACGTCAGCGGTTGCATCAAATCTCATAAACTCGCCCTTGACGGTGGAAATGACTAAATGTTTTACTTTAAACTCGATCTCCGAATGTACTGGATCAATTTTCCATACTGTGCTTACTGCGGTACTCATTAGTAATACCTCTTATAATTTTAATTCAATGTTAAACTATTGTTGATACATTAAACGGAGGAAGTATACAAATAGTATACTTCAATGTTAAATTATTTTTCTGTTACGCAATCATTGAATCAGGAAGCTTAATCCAGCCGACACAAAGACATGAAGCATTGATTTGGCAATCTCTATGTATGGCTACTCAACCCGAAGGGTGCAATGGTGCTCAGCCGGTTGTTGAAATGGATGAAGTAATTTCGCTTACGATTTCATCAGGTGTCTGGTCTATCTCTGCGACCAGCGCCTGTTCCGGCTCCTCCAGCGTCTGAAACTGTGAATCCAACAGTGATTCATCGAAGAAATGACCATGTCGCTTCTTTAAGCGACTGGCAATTAGCGATTTCGTACCCTTCAGATAAATGTATTGGACGGGTACTCCGGAATGATTGGTCAGGAGCACTCTGTACGACTCCTTCAGAGCCGAACAAGCAAGTATCGCCCCGCCTTTTGCATCCCATTCTTTCATATGATCGGCAAGCGACTCCAGCCATGGCCAGCGGTCCTCATCATTCAGCGGGATTCCATTCTTCATCTTTTCGATGTTCGCTTTGGGATGGAAATCATCCGCGTCGTAAAAAGGAAGGTTTATTTTACCAGAAAGTTTTTTACCGATCAGAGTCTTCCCGCAACCTGAGACACCCATTATGACAAATACCATGATTCTATATCTTAAAAACGCAATATCATTATCAAACCGGCGACGACAATTGTATGTATCCGGCAATACACTTATTACTGTAGCACAAACCGGAACGTTATGGTTCCCCACTGCGGTACTTGCGGGACTCCGGGAGGAAGCGGATTGAACCGCCAGCTTCGGAGCGTCTTAAATACTTCTTTTTCGAGTTCGGGGTTCATTTTCTTTAGCGGGATCATACGTCCAACCGAGCCATCCGGCATCACCTGGAAACGTACGGTAATGACAGCTTCCACATCGACAGTATAATCAGGAAGGGGCTGAATAACCGGTGTGCGCTGTATATCTCCTTCCCATTCCAATTTATACGGAGCCGATTTCTTTTCCGAAGTACCCGTTCCCTGGTCGGCTTTAACATCACCTTGTGCACCCTTGATATCACCGCTGGTCTTGGCTCCTTTTTGGATCGTCTCTCCTTTTTCCGTCTTCGGAGCTACATTCACTTCCTTCTGTTTCTTTTCCTCGCTCTTCTCGGGATTTATCTTATCCGTTTCGGGCGTCTTGATGGGTGGTTCCTTGACTGGCTGTTTTTGATCTGGAAGTTTTACGGCTTTCGATACTTTTTTATCCGGTGAAGGTTTCTTGGGCTGTTTATCTATTTTCTTTTGTTCCGGCTTATCCGGTTCTTGTTTTGAAGGATTCGGACGAGTCGCCACTTTTGGCTCTTTCTTTTTTGCAAACTGGGCCGGTTTTCCCTCGCTGAAGTTACCCAGCGTGACCTCAAGAAATGCGGCCCGACGCGGACTGCTGTTCCCAACATAAATGAGAAGGGCAAGTATCACGAGCAGCACGTGTACCCCGCCGGTTACCCAGAATCCAAATTTTTCCTCGTCTTTTAATTGCATGTTTGTGTCAGCGCGACGTTCGTTCTGTTGCCATTACCACGCGGAGATTCAAAGCCTGGGCCACATTCATTACCTGTACAGCCTCATCAATACGCGCATCTTTATCAGCCCGAAGAACAAGAACATGTCTGGGATTCTTCTGATATTCCTGACGTATAGCCGATGCAAGCAGGCCCCGGCTTACCGGTTTCCCACCAACATAATAACGGTTAGTCTTGGTTAATGTTACCGTGATATACTGACTGTTTTCCGGCGTTCCACTTTCGGCTTTAGGAATATTCACTTTGATCCCGAAATGTGTAACGAAAGAGGATGTCAACAGGAAAAAGATCAGCAACAACATCACGATATCCGTCAGCGACGAATGGGAAAACATCGAAAGAGGCTGTAACCGGTCGTTATCTTCTCGAAATTTCATCGTGATACGACTTGTTTTTTGGAGGATGGGGTCTGGAGCAATTCCAGGAACTCTGTACTGGCATTTTCCAGATCAAACACCATTCGATTGATCTTTTTCAACAGGTAGTTATAAAACCCATAAGCTACGATACCTACCAGCAATCCAAAGGCTGTCGTCAATAACGCTTCCCAGATGCCACCAGCAAGAACACTCGGATTCACGTTGCCCTGGAAGGTTTGAATCTGCTGGAAAGCCTGGATCATACCGGTCACTGTTCCGAGAAAGCCCAACATCGGAGCTACCCCGGCAACCGTCGCCAGCCAATCCATACGTTCTTCAAGTTTGTAGGTTTCCTTCTTACCCGTGTTCTTGATAGCATCTTCGATATCCATTAACGGGCGTCCAAGGCGTCGTATACCGCTTTCAAGGATTCGAGCCAGTGGTTTGCCCACATCTTCACAATAACGTTCTGCGCCACGAACCTCTCCGTTTTCCAGCATATCCTGGATTGTGCGCAGGAACTGATCGGAATCCAGGTTTGAATTACTCAGGAATCGCCAGCGTTCGGCTATCACATAAATTGCAATAATAGAACACAAAGCGATCGGGATCATAATTACCCCGCCACTGACCATCATTTGCAGCAACGACATGTGTTGAGGTGAAGTCGCCTGATTCAGAGAATCCGCAGCAGCGAGAGTATCCTGCAGAAAAAGTAGCATTTGAATCATCGGTAAAGCCATCGATTGTCCTGGATTTTATTGGTGAATTCTACGAATGAAGTGATGTTTGTTGTCTTGCAGTCGATTCGGCAGCTCCTTAACAGCATGTTCAGCATCTGAAATAGAAGAGAACTGGCCAAGCCCGACACGATACCAAGTCTGACTATGCACTTGTCCCGGTGCAACGACTACTCGATAGTTACGGGTTCCCCACCTTTTGCCTACTGACTGAGCCTTACTCTGATCCTGGAGTGAAGCAATCACGATAGTATAATAATCGCCGATATCGTTGCTGGCCTTCCCGTGCAGACCATAGAGAGAGGTCTCTGTCAGATCATTCATTATGTTCTTTGCTGCTGCTGAGTCTTTTGCTGCAACGGATGCACTTACATCAGCAGTATTTGAAGCCCCGGTTTTTTTTGTTTTTGGCAGAGAAGTTGACTGACTACCACCGGAATTCGCCATGTCAGAAGCCATTTTTGTTGAATCAGGTGCCGTACCAGTTACCCCTGTTGTGCCAGCGGTTGTATCTTTTTCGTTGGCTCTCTGTCTGTTGTGCACTTCGGGTTTGACATTATCATCCCGTATATAAACAGAATCACCCTGAGATTCTCCAACTGTATTTTCAGCAACTGGAGCTCCCCCTCCCTGAACAATAAAATAGTACCCAGCGAACACTACAGCTAGGATCATAATAATAACGACAAACAGGCCAGTCCTGCGTTTGGGCAATTCATCCTCATTGAGAAGCCGGTTTGGCGATCTGTAGATGTGCGCTCTTTCCTGATCTGATTTCCGATCGTTTTTCTTTTCTTCCTTAGTGCCTGAGACTTCCGCTTCGGAAGATACATCGCCTGGAACCCAATCTGGTTCCTGCTCAGTTTGGGCTTCGTCATCCGATCCTTTGGTTCCCTTTTCATCTGTTGATTCCGATTTTACGGATTCATCTTTTGAGGCTTCTTCTTTCTCTTTGGATTCCCTCGCAGACACCTCCTCTTCCGGTTCCGGTTTTTCAAGGGGACCCATTTCCTCGTCGGAAACAGTTGCTGTTTTTCCACCCTTCAGCTCGACAGGTGTCATGCCTGCGTACTTGAAGTTTATCTCCAGTGCAAAGGTAGGATCGACCTCGAAGGATAACCGACCGTTCTTCACCTTAAACGTCCCAAACTTGTCAATGGTAAACTCGTCACCCTTTGCAGTCTCTTGCTGTATCTGATCGATTAATTGATTTAGCTCGTCTGAAACCTCCTCTGCATTCAGACCAAGCTTCTCAGCCAATAACTGAATAAATTGCTCGTGTGTGATAGCCATTTTTATTGTTTATCAGGTGTAAACAGGATGTAGTCGGTCGGCGGCATCATTACCACACGCCCATTACGATATTGTGTCTGATACTGTTTGCGATGGATGGGCTTGAATGTACCAAGTCCATCTATCTTCACAGATTGTTTTTTGATGGCCTGTTCCCTGATGATTTCAGCCATCGCTCGGGTAAGTTCTTTGTTCATATCTTTATGGTTTCAAGATAATTCCCCCGTAAAAACGGACCGGCATCTCCTGGTAGGTTGGCAACAGCCGGTAACTTGCATCGAAAGCATTGGTCGTCTTCACATAAACTCCAAGTTGATGGGTTAGTTCAAACTCCACTCGCGCACCTCCAAGCCATGCTGTACCAAGTTTGTGTTCTGTGAGATCATAGGCCCGTTTGCCAAGGTAGTTGACCCAACCTTTAATGTAAAGACGATCAATCGGTTTGACCGAAAATTCGGTATGCAATCCGACATGTTCATAGAAGGGAATATCTTTTAGATGAGCCAGCTTGGGACGTTGTGCATAAGCTGAAAATTTAAAGGCAAATTTCTGAGGAACCGCATCCCAGACGAGCCCCGCTTCCAGTCGCAAAATATTGGCCCCTTTGTCCCAACCCATGTTGTAACTGTAAGGTTGAAGTAACGAACCGGAATTTTCTGCATACATGTACTCGAACGAACTATAACGCCGGTACTGCAGGTTGCCCGTCAGTTTCAGGCTCTTGATCAGTTGGAACGATGCGGATCCGCCAACTTCCCAATACCGATTATTCAGAGGGACCGTGTTAGAAACTATCATCCGGCGATTTTCGAAGTATCCCCTCATCCCACCATTCTCGACGGAACCTGTCAACCAGCCTTTGATTTTAATTCGTTTGATCCCAAAGAATGAATACTCAACCTCCGGGTAAATGTTGAGCTTGCTGCCCATGCTATCGCTCGAAGCATAAAAACTGGCACCAATCTTCAGATGTTGCGCATACCCAAACCGCTGTTCATAGGTGACCTCCGGATGGACAATATACCACTGTCGGCCGGACACATTCTGAGTATTATACTGCGAGGCTGTAAGCCCAACAGAACCTACAAAACCTGAATTCATGGCCGGTCCTTCAAGACTCTGTTTCAGACCAATATCAAAAACATGCTCGTAGTTATCCTTTGGCTGTTTTGACTGAAAATAAGTGAAGTAATCATACTTGACATGCGCATCAAACTCATGGTATGCGTTCTTTACATGCTCATATCCAAGCTTGATACCTGTCCCGCCATAATTCGTCTTTCGCGCCAGGTCCGGCAGGTAATTAAATGCACTGGTTCCGGAAAGATCAACACCCAGACGATCATTTGTGCCGATCTGACCATCCCATCCGACATGGAAATGCAGATTTCTGTCCGAATCTGGTAATCCTTTGAGGTGGCCATCGGTAGACGCGTAATTCACACCGGCAACAAAGCGGCTGTTTGCTCCAGCCGGTGTTTCCAGATAAGCCACACCCTCCGGACTGAAGTACGAACCGAGCCCGAGTCGTGCATAAATATTCCCCTCCTTGGGATATGTAAACCTGGGCTGTTGCGGGCCAATCGGACTCTCAAGCTTACTGATCGGGATATTTGCAACCGCCTGGTCGGGAGATTCCATGAATGGCACCCGGTTGGGATTGATCTGGAATACCGGCGGGGTCGGGTTGAATCCAAGTATTGGCTGGCGGCGGAGTCCGGGGAATGTTGCCTGAAAATTACCTTTGATCTCAATATCCTGAGGATTGATATCCGGAAGGAGAGAATTTGAAATCTTCTTCTTTTCACCGCCTTCCTGGGCATGGGCAAGAAGGGGAACCATTAAAATGAGTAAGATGAAAGCTAATCGAGTGTACGATTTCATAATCCGTATTCGGTAATCATATCCAACGATCGTTTGTCTTATTATCAAAGGGAACGCAAATCGGGATCATGGATGACTTTAACAATTTGGTGAAATGGGCAAGAACCAAGGTTCATACCCGCCGCAATATTCTGGACGAGGATCACGATACGATACAAAAAAATGGGAAATCTTACTACCGTGTATCCGTATTACGTCCAATAAGCTGGCCAATACCGACATTCGCTTTGCCAAGATGAAGAAAACGGACCCAATACATGGCCAGCGGAGCAACAGTCAGGAACATAATAAGCGTCATGAAATAAACCACAAACGCATACGCCAGTCCTGTTACCTGGGGAACGCCGAACAAAACCCACAACGTCTGTTTAACTAACCAGTGGTACGTTCCCATGCCTCCCGGGGATGGTAAAGCGATACCTATTGAGGCGATAGTCGTCAGCGTGAGAGCATCAACCAGTGTGAGATGGTAAGTAGCTACCATATTGAACATATAAAAGGGAATGTAACTCATCAACACGTAGCATACCCACATCACTATTGTGAGGAATAGAAAGAGAGGCCAGTTACGAATCCTTCTGATGCTGGTAAGTCCTTCCAAAAATAGTTTTAAAAATCCGGTGATACGATTTTCGATTCTGGCAACAAACGATACATGTTTCCCTAACCATATCAGCCCCTGGTACATAGCCCAGATGGCAGCAATGATAACAATCAACCAGGCGGCCTTCTCACCCATGTTTCTCCAGGTAAAAGCATTGGTAAACCAGTCGACGATCTCATTGCCAAAGAGTTGTCTGAGCAGTCTTGGATCAGTGATCAGATATATGGCTACAAAAATGAAGAGTAAAATAAGGCATACTAGATCAACGATTCGTTCCAAAACAACTGATCCTAAAATCGAGCTGACTGATTCTTCCTCTTTCCTGCCTACATACACGCAACGGGACACTTCTCCGGCCCGGGGAATGGCATAATTCACCACGTATCCAATCATGACACCGGCAAAAAGGATAGGTCGCCTCAGGGAACGGTCTTTCTTATCAACCAGCATCTTCCAGCGTTCGGTGCGCAGATAATGGGAGAAAACGGATACCACCAGGAATGGCAAAATCCAGCCGTAATGCATCTGATCCAGATAAACTACCAGTGACGACCACTTCACATTCCGGAATGCCAGCCAGAGAAATACACAACCGATACTTAAACCGATAACAACCTGAATAATTCGCTTCATACCCGGCTATTCTTTCCTCAGATCCACGATATGCGCATTGGACGGGTATTTCAGGTCAAACATTTCTGAAGTACCCATCACATACTCTCCATCATCAAACCGTGATATCGTGATATTACCTGTTTGGTCGACCGATTTCACCCATAACGGAGTATCGTTCTTCTTATCTACCATAATATCGACCTGTTTAAATAAACTGAAAGGATCCCTCGAGAACAGAACAACATGATAATTCCCATTCGGGCTTTTCTGTTGCCGTACCATATACTCCTTTTGTGTGCCTGCTAAAAAATGAGACGGCGCATAATCGTCTTCGCTTGGATCATAATTCGAAATAATCAGCTGATTCTTCTGGGCACTATACACCCTTGAAACTTTGCCATCAACAACGATATACCGATCATTCATATGGATTTTATATTCACTTTTCCCAATCCAGATCTCTCCGCTCGTATGTACCGTATCCTTTGTTGTTGGATCAATAAATTTATTATCCAGTTTAGCTTTAAAGACTTTACCTGCCAACAGATTAGATTTAATTGCATCGAGCGCCGGGCTATCGTTTTGCGCACGTGCCGCCACAGTCAGCATACTCATTAAGCCAATCAAGAAGACTACCGTACCGATTTTAATCATCCAGGTTCCTCAATATATCATCGAGTTCTTCCTCAGTTTCAACCAGTACCTCACGGGCTGTGCTTCCCTGATAGGGGCCCACGATACCAGCCTGATAAAGCTGATCGATGATTCGACCGGCGCGGTTGTACCCAAGACGTAATTTTCTCTGCAGCAAGGATACCGATCCCTGTTGGTGTAGAACAACAACTTCCGCCGCTTTTTCAAATAATTCATCGCGTTCTGCTTTACTGAGAGGATCACTCCGACCATCGGAGCCATCCGACTCATCTACAACGGGCAAAAGGTACGGATCCTTATACCCGATTTGCGTTCCGATGAATTCTGTTATTCGTTCCACCTCCTCGGTGGATACAAACGCGTTTTGAATACGCACCATGGGACCGCCACCGGAGAAAAGCATGTCGCCGCGGCCTATCAGCTGATCCGCTCCCATGGTATCGAGAATCGTCCGTGAATCGACTTTTGAAGCCACCTGGTAGGCGATCCGTGCCGGGAAGTTAGCCTTGATGGTACCGGTGATCACATTAACCGACGGACGCTGCGTCGCAATGACCATATGGATGCCGACGGCACGTGCCAGCTGGGCAATTCTGGCAATCGGCTCTTCAATCTTTTTCCCGGCGGTGATCATCAAATCCGCCAACTCATCAATTACCACCACTATGTAGGGCAAATGACGATGTCCTTCCTCTTCATCAAGCTGATCTTTTTTGTACTTCTCATTATATGAGTTGATATCGCGGACCATCGCCAGCTTCAGAAGCTCGTACCGGTCATCCATCTCTTTACAGACACTGGTCAGTGTTTCAAGCACTTTTGTAGTATCTGTTATGATGGGTTCTTCAGCATCCGGCAGATATGCAAGAAAATAATTTTGGATATTGCGATACAGTGACAACTCGATCTTCTTCGGATCGATAAGAACAAACTTCAAATCCTCCGGATGGCACTTATACAGCAGGCATGTGATAATCGTGTTAATACCAACTGACTTACCTGATCCGGTTGCACCAGCAATAAGCAGGTGAGGCAGCTTGCCCAGATCCACCATGAATACTTCATTTTCGATCGTCTTGCCGAAGGCCACCGGCAGATCCATGCTGGTATCGACAAACTTCTTTGTATTGATGATCGATTTGATGTAAACCGTCTCGCGTTTATTGTTCGGCACCTCAATTCCTACGGCCGGTTTACCCGGAATAGGAGCGATGATTCGCAGGCCGTGAGTCGCCATGGCCATCTTCAGGTCGTTTGCGTAACTCTCAATCTTGCTGATCTTAACATCGGGCGCCGGCGTCAGCTCATAAAGGGTTACGGTTGGTCCCACTACGGCATCAATCGAGAGAATTTCGATGCCGTGCCGCCTCAGCTTATCAAGGATAATGTATTTTTTCTCGTTTATTTCCTCGAGATCGACTTCCTTTCCTTCGTTGGGCGGACTGTCCAGCAGATCGATCGTCGGAAATTTGTAGCGGATAACCGGACTCCCTTTTTCTTTATCCTTCTGTTGCTTTTCCAGATCACGTGCGCCGGCCTCCTCCTCTTCCTCGCCAACACGAACGTTAAAGGCCGGATCGTTTTCGTCGACTTCCACTTCTTCATCCTTCTCCAGAAGGGCACGATGGCCGACATGATCCTCCCTTTGCTCCTCTAGTTCCCTTTCTAGCCGCTCACGATCACGAGCCGTGGATTCTTCAATGATCTTCTTTGGATCATCTTCAATCCGGGACTTGTCAACGGTTACTGGCGTTTTCTTGTTTCTTGCAGCCAGTTTTTCTTCAGCAACAATACGTTCCCGGTTTGCCGCAATGGCTGCCTTCTGTTTCTCTTTTGCCTCTTTCTTAAGTTGACGCAGCCTTTTTTTCTCGTCAGACCGCTCTTTAAAATTCATGTATCCATGTTTAAACCGATCCAGTGTCTGCTGGATATTCCAATCAAGGGTGAATAAGATGGCAATGAACAGAAAGGCGACCAAGAGGATGATTGATCCGTAATATCCCGTCACTTTACGCAGTATCTCCGCAAAAGCGGCTCCTGAGGCGCCATACCAGCTCATGAACACATCTTTCCCCATGAAAACCCATCCGAGGCAGGTGATAATCAAAAGCAACCAGGCAACACACAGGACGGTAAACCGATTTAATACATTTAACGGTTTTTGCCTGAAGACAACCCATCCATATGCTATCAGAATGATTGGAAGGATGATGCTCGGATAGCCGAACATGATTACGAAGAAATAGGATATATACGCACCTACGATACCCAGTCCGTTATGTATCCTCAATGCAGGACCACTATTGGGATTCACTACGTTGCTCAGCGACAGGCTATGGATCACACCATAGTCTCCGGGCACGTAAGTAACGATACTTACTCCAAGCAGCAATCCCACGGCGATTAGCAACACGCCAAGGATCTCAAGTTTTTTTTCGGTCGAAATAGCCGGGGTATGGCCGCGGCTCGTCGGGGTTTTCTTTTTGGAGGCAGATTTAGACATGGACGCCGGGTATGATCGTCTCCATTATAATTACAGGGTAATATACTACACTTTTGCAAGCTTTAATCAAGTAGGTATGATACAAAAAACCTGACAGAGTGGTTACACAACCTATAATCGTGATTATTTATTTTGAATTTGTGATCATGCCTTGTGAATAGACAGGCAACACATCAAGAATACTTACCTGGCTGCAATAAGCCAGATCTTCATCTCCATTTAAGTTTCGCAGCCGCGTGGCGTGATTCGACGATTGAATCATTTCCTCCAGTCGATTCCGATAGCTTGCATACAATGAAAATGCGGCAAGCGATCCGTCAGAGGCACCTTCCGGCAGCTTTCCATCTGTTAATTCGAAGATAATATTACCGGCACATAACGTGTCTTCCAATGAAAACCGGTTCTTCCATCCTGCACACACGAGGAGAATCTCATTGGGATCGGTTTTTAGCGATTCTACAACTGTTCCCAGATTCAGAAATGAACCAATGAGTAACCGATCTGCGCCGGATGACCGGGTAATGGCTTTGGTTCCATTCGTTGTATTAAAGATGATAATTTTTCCTTTAACTTTCTTTTCATCATACTCAAACGGGGAATTACCCAGTTGATAACCCTGAATCTTAACCCCATCCTTTTCTCCGCATAGCAGGTATCGCGTTGAATCCAGATTCTGGGCTATCTTGCTGGCCGCTTCCATATCTTCCACCGGGATGACGGCTTTTACTCCGTTGTGCAGTGCCGTAACTATCGTGGAACTGGCACGCAGCACATCGATCACTACAACTGTCTTTTTACGAACGTCTTCTTCCTGCAGTCCCAGTGAAGTGGCAAAAACGTCAACTGATGGAAACATAGTAACAGAATCCGTTATTTTTTATGGATAAATGGTGGTTTCACAACAGTTGTGGAATGCGATTTCCCGCGAATTGTGATAAACACTTGTGAGTCTGGTTTACTGAAATCAATCACTACATAGCCCATGGCAATACCTTTTCCGGTTGTGATAGATAGTCCGCCGCTTGTCACTTCCCCTATCGTAGCACCGCCTTCATCAGTAATGTCATAGTGACTGCGCGGAATAGCCCGCTCGTCATCTGTTATCAAACCAACCAGTTTTCTGTCCGGACCGTTTTCTTTAACCTTCAGCAACCGATCTTTTCCTATAAAATCATCTTTATCCAACTTTGTGATCCAGCCTAAACCCGCTTCCAGGGGATTCGTATCTTTGCTTATATCATTACCATACAAAGCGTATCCCATTTCCAACCGCAAGGTATCCCGGGCTCCGAGTCCCGCCGGCTTTAAGTTATAAGCCTGACCGGCATCCGTTATCCTCTTCCAAACAGTCGTGGGATCCACTTTATTTTTGTCAAAATAAATTTCAAACCCTTTTTCTCCGGTATAACCAGTGGCGGAAAGGATGATATCGTGATAACCGGCAAATTCACTGATGGCAAAGTGATAAAATTTTATTTCGGACAGATTGACCGGCGTCAATGTCTGTAACAGTTCTACTGATTGGGGACCCTGCACGGCCAGGAGACAGTAATCATCCGATTTATTTGTGAGAATCACACCCGTGGGGCAATGCGATTGCAGCCAGTCATAATCTTTCTGTCGATTGGATGCATTGACAACCAGCATATAACGATGTTCATGGATCATGTAGATAATCAAATCATCCACGATTCCGCCGTTGTCGTAGCACATCACGGTATATTGTGCTCTTCCCGGCACAAGTTTCGATACATCATTGACTGTCATTTTTTGCAGAAAAGCTTCTGCTCCTTCTCCATCTACAATAAACTCGCCCATGTGTGAGACATCAAATATACCGGCATGCTCACGTACCGCGTTGTGCTCATCGCGGATGCCCGAGTATTGTACCGGCATCTCGAATCCGCCAAAATCAATAATTTTGGCATTTAAGTTCTTGTGGATATTATAAAAAGGTGTTTTCTCAGCCATAACTATGCCCCAATATTTTTCAGATATATTGTCTCATTACTCATCTTCACGGTGGGCTTTTTCGGGAGTAAATGCGGGAATACAGACCGACCAGTACTCATTATCTTCCGGATACGGATTGGAGTACTGAATTCGGGTACCACGATTACTCACAAAGCTCTCTCCTGTCTTCAATTCTATGATATTATTCTGATCTACAATGATACGCATGCGCCCTCTGATCATCAATGTTATTTCATCGAAATCGGGAATCTGTGCAGGCTCCCCCCAACCCGAAGGGGCTTTCATATGTGCCAGGGAAAAATCATCCGTCATTGTCGATACTTTCCCGAAATGTTCTTCAATTAGTTTATTTCCCGGAACGGGAATTCGAACCGGGTTTGATTGTTTTCGATACCTTTCCATGCTTCATTATTTAGAAGTGCCACCTCTGCATATTCTGTATTGAAATATAATTTCCTCTTCCCCAAAAACAGCAATCTTCGGGTCTGGAGGAGATCAAATATACAATTTCTTGATCATCATGCAGAACAGTTCTGCGCAACTGCAACAGGAGGAAACCCCCTTCGTTATACCTGAAGGAACAAAAAAATCCTTCATAAACTTTTTACACAGCATTCTTATATTTACTTGTTAAATGGCGAATGCTAAAACTGATTTTTCTATGGCTATTACAAATAAACAGATATTAGATGCGCTCTCGAATGTGATTGATCCCGATCTGGGAAAGGACATTGTTACGCTCGGAATGGTCGAAGAACTTTTTATTGATGGGAAAGATGTTAGTTTTACTGTAAATCTGACCACACCGGCCTGTCCTTTGAAAGCTGAGATTGAACGTGCATGCATCAACGCTGTAAAACATCTGGTTGACAAGGAGGCCAACGTGATGGTCACAATGGGTTCTAACGTCAGTAAAAATCGCGTCCAGGATCAGGGTGACCAGGAGATTCTCAAAGGTGTTAAAAATATCATCGCTGTTGCCTCAGGTAAAGGTGGTGTTGGCAAGTCAACGGTTGCCGTTAACCTTGCAGTAGCGCTTGCAAAGACCGGAGCATCTGTGGGCCTGGTTGATACTGACATTTATGGCCCCAGTATCCCAACGATGTTCAACTTGCATGAAAAACCCAGTATTACAACACAGCGCAAGATCATACCACTTGTAAAATATGGTGTTCAGCTTCTTTCTATGGGTTTCCTTGTTGATACCGACGAAGCTGTCGTCTGGAGGGGACCCATGGTATCCAGTGCTGTCAAACAGTTTTTGAGCGAGGCCGAATGGGGTGAACTCGATTACATGGTGCTTGATATGCCTCCTGGTACCGGCGATATCCAGCTAACCATCGTTCAGACCGTACCACTTACTGGTGCCATCGTCGTTTCCACGCCGCAGGATGTTGCTTTGGATGATGCACGGAAAGCTGTTGCCATGTTCCGTAAAGTGAAAGTACCTGTTCTGGGTATTGTAGAGAATATGGCCTATTTCGTGCCGCCGGACATGCCTGATAAGAAATACCATATCTTTGGTGAAGGTGGGGCCAGAAGGCTTGCAGAAAGGCTTGAAGTCCCATTTCTAGGCGAGATACCTCTGGAACAGAATGTGAGGGAAGGTTCCGATAATGGGCAACCGATTGTCATTAAAGATGAAAATGCCCCAAGCTCCATTGCTTTCAGTCAGATTGCAAACAGCACAGCACAGCAGATATCTATCAGAAACGCGCAATTGCCGCCGACATCCAAGATTGAAATCACGATGAAACCGTGAGCGGTCTCCTCACTTTCCTGTGGGGATGACTGCGGCAGAGTGAGTAATCTCACTAATATTAGCGCGAGTTCGGGATAAGAAGATGAGGAATAGGGATTGAAACAATGACAAAACGGTTCAATCAGTGCCACACTCCCTCCTCTTACCCGTCATTTCCGAGCCTGATCGGGAATCTCCGTGAGGTGCGAGGGTTCTGCACCGGGATATAAACACAAAAAGCGGAGCCTTTTTCAAGACCCCGCTTACATTATCCTTTCAATCGAGCTGTGTCGATTATAAAAACCGATTCTTCTCTTTGATACGGGCAGCTTTACCGCGCAATCCACGCAGATAGTACAGTTTGGCGCGGCGAACATTCCCCCTTTTCTTAACATCGATTGAAGCGATATAGGGAGAGGTAAACGGGAAAATACGTTCCACACCGACTGAGTTTGAAATTTTTCGAACGACAAAAGAGCGATTGGCACCACGTCCACGAATGGAAATAACCACTCCCTCGAACTGCTGGATACGTTCCTTATCACCCTCTTTAACCCGGTAGTGCACATTTACCGTATCTCCGGATACAAACGAAGGAATGTCATCGCGTACCTGAGTTTGTTCTACTAATTTTAGCTTGTCCATTGTTCTAACCTGTTTTCCCCGGTTAATCGGGGCCATTAACTGTTAATTTTCAAATTTTTCCATTAAATCGGGTCGCAACCGGCGGGTTTTTTCTATCGCCTGCTCTTCTTTCCATCTTGTTATTTTACTGTGATCCCCCGACTGCAATACTTCGGGAACCTTCATCTCACGGTATACTGCCGGTCGCGTATATTCGGGTGCTGCCAGCAGTCCGTCCATAAATGCATCATCCAGAGCACTTTCCGAATCACCGAGAGCTCCAGGTATCAACCGGACAACGGCATCAACCATCATCAGTGCAGGCAGTTCACCACCGGATAATACCACATCACCGATACGATATTCCCTGGTGATTAATGTGTCCCGGACTCGTTGATCCACTCCTTTATAATGCCCACACAAGATGATTATGTTCTCAACCAATGAAAGCCTGTTGGCTTCTTTCTGTGTGAAGGCATCCCCGTCAGGAGCTGTGAAAATAATTTCACCGTAATCCCGCTCCGTTTTAAGAGATTCCACACAATCGAATATCGGTTGAGGTGTCATAACCATGCCGGCGCCTCCGCCATAGGCATAATCGTCGATCCGGCCATGCTTATCGGTTGTGTAATCATGCAAATCATGAAGCACTATCTCAACGTAACCCGATTCACGTGCACGCTTAATAATGCTGTTCTCGATTGGACTTCTCATCAGATCGGGAACCGCCGATATGAGATCAATTCTCATAAGCTAGACTTCCATTAGAGGTTGCAGATTACGGCAGTGTATCACGACCCGAACGTCATCAACCGATACGATATATTCATCAACATAGGGAATCATGTACGGTCCGCTATCCGACGCAACATGCAGAATTGGATGCGCCGGGCTTTCCAACATATCTACAACTTCGCCGCAATTGCGATCATTTTCATCGAGAATCACATACCCGATGAGTTCATCGCCCGTCGTCGTATCATTATCTGGAAACATCATCTGATCGTACAGATTGTCCGCCACATGAATACCTCGCCGGACCAGACGTTCAGCCTGCGCACGATCATCCACCGATTCAAACTTTACAAAGAACGAAGGTCGACCTTTCTTATTCGCGAGGTAGGATCTTTCAACCCTTCTCGGCTCTAAATCGCCCCGTAGGTTATTTATATAAAAAAGACCTTGCTTTTCGAGCAACTCCGGCAGATCCACTTCCACATTGATGAGCACTTCTCCTTTCAATCCATGTGCCTTAACAATGATACCGACTTTTTGAAATGTCGATGCGAAGTCACGATCCATGATCAATTCTAATTTATAAAAATTGCTCAGATCGCTCTGCTGCAATTTATCGCACTAGCGGAACAAATTACTTTTCCTTTTCTTCAGCTTCTTTTGATTCCGAAGCGTCAGATTTTGTTTCTTCTTCAGCAGTCGCCTCAGCTGTTTTTTCTTCTTTCTGTTCAGCTTCGGGTTCTGCGGCCTTTTCTTCTTCGGCTTTACCTTCAGCAACAGCTTCTTCTTTTTCTTCTGCTTCCGGTTCAGCTTTTGCCTCGGCTGCTTCTTCCGCTACCTCTTCCCTGGATTCAGTTTCAGCTGCCTTCTCTGCTGATTCTTTTTCCGCCTTAGCCTCTTCTTTTTTCTTCTCTGCAGCGGCCTGTTCAGCGGCGGCAGCTTCTTCGTCTGCTTTCTTTTTGGCTTCAGCTTCGGCTTTGGCCTTCGCAGCGGCTTCTTTAGCCTTTTCTTCTTCCTCCTTACGGACGCGAGCTTCCTCAGCTTCTATCTCTGCCTTGCGTTTATCGGCTGCTGATTTGGCTTCTCCGTTTGCGCCTGCTTTCTGGGTTTTCCATTCGCTGATCGTCTGCTCGATTTCTTCATCCGACTTACCCCAGCGTTTCAGGTGCATACGATAAAGGACACCTTCTTTCTTTAAGATGTTATGCACGGTATCAGATGGAATGGCGCCTGTCCCCAGCCAGTACATAGCGCGTTCTTCATTCAGAACAACTCTGTCGGTTGGTTTAAGCGGGTTGTATCGACCAAGATCCTCGATTATACGACCATCGCGCGGTGCCCGTGAATCTGCTGCAACAATATGGTAATACGGTTTCTTCTTACGTCCGTGGCGTTGCAATCGAAGTTTAACCAATGTTTACTCCTGTAATACTTAGTTTTGTTACCAGTTTAATTTCCTAAAGAAGTCAAATTTTTCAGGCCCTGCATAGTTCTGCCCATGCGGCCCATTTTTGACACTGTTTTCATCATTTTCTTCATCTGCTCGAACTGTTTGAGCAGCTCGTTAACTTCACGCACCGTGGTGCCGGAGCCCTGTGCGATACGACGACGACGGCTCCCGTTTAATACATCCGGGTTTTGTCGTTCTTCAACTGTCATAGAGCTGATGATAGCTTCAATCGGCTTGAATGCATCGTCATCAACTTCCACATCTTTAAGTGCCTGATTAACGCCTGGCAACATGCCGACCAGGTCGCTGATCGAGCCCATCTTTTTAATTTGTTGCAGCTGCTCCAGGAAATCTTCAAGATTAAAATCGTTGGATCTGATTTTCTTTTGAAGTTTGGCTGCCTGTTTCTCGTCGTATTGCTTCTGTGCTTTTTCAACTAGCGAAACCACATCACCCATGCCCAGAATACGCTGTGCCATCCGGTCGGGGTAGAATTCCGAGAGAGCATCCAGTTTTTCACCGGTGCTCGCAAATTTGATCGGTTTCTCAACAACAGAAGTAATCGAAAGAGCAGCTCCACCGCGGGTGTCCCCGTCCAGTTTGGTCAGGACCACTCCATCAAAGTCAATACGTTGATTAAATTCCCGGGCCGTATTAACGGCATCTTGTCCGGTCATCGAATCAACTACAAATAAAATTTCGTTTGGTTTGATCGTTTGCTTGATCTCGGCGACCTCATTCATCATGGTCTCGTCGACATGCAAACGCCCTGCCGTATCAATGATGACAACATCACAGGCAGTTTTCTTTGCTTCCTGAACGGCTTCCCGGGCAACCCGAACAGCATCCTTTTCGTCAATAGAGTATACAGGGACATCAATCTGCTGAGCCAGTGTCTTAAGCTGATCGATAGCTGCCGGACGATAAACATCTGCTGCAGCCAACAGCGGAGTATGATTTTGCTCTTTGAGATATTTTGCCAGCTTTGCCGTGAATGTAGTTTTACCAGAACCCTGCAATCCTGCAATCAGAATGATAGTCGGCGGAACATTGGCAAAACGAACACCTTCATGTTCCTCTCCCAGGATTGTGACCAATTCATCATAGACGATCTTGGTAAACTGCTGACCAGGTGACACACCTTGCAGAACACCCGATTCCATAGCCTCGTCCTTCACCTTATTGGTGAATGACCGGGCAACCTCGTAATTCACATCAGCATCAAGCAGTACACGGCGGATTTCACGGACTGTTTCCGCGATATTCACATCACTAATTTTGCCGTGCCCACTCAGCGACTGAAATGCCGAGCCGAGTTTATCGGATAGGTCTTCGAACATCGTGTTGTGTGGTTATTTTTTTAAGAGCTTCGCAAAGCTTTTGAAGTTAAGGACATTTTCTTCTCTTATCAACATTTGAGATGCATTTTTGTAAGCCTGTGGTTTTTTACATGGTATGAGACGTACTAAATCGCACCTGTTACTTTAGCTTCTGACATTTCAAACAGTGGTAATAGTCTACTTTGGTTACAGCAAAACGCTTGCCCAGACCACCATAATTGAGACAATTGATGTCATCTGAACTGCTAAATAATAAGATGATTAACGGGGTGATCACCGGAATTAGTCCCATTATCAGTTTTTTTAAAACCTCTCATCACGATTCATCATTCCATTCATTACCTCTGGATTATGATTTATAATGGACTGAAAAATATGTAAATGACCTAATTCCTCCTTTTATAAACGATTTTCAAACAAACGATTTATCCCCTTTTACTCCGTACAAAACAGTAAAATTGAATTTTGTTCCCTCTTTTCCCAAATAGATGTTATTTTCGGACATCTGGATCAATATGAAGAAATTGAGGAGCAATTATTTATGAGTACACAAAAAGGTTACGGCCTGCTCAAAGGGAAAAAAGGAATCATTTTTGGGGCGCTGGATGACCGGAGCATTGCCTGGCGGGTAGCACTGGCTTGCCATCGGGAAGGGGCTCAGTTCGCCTTATCCAACGCACCGGTTGCCCTTCGACTCGGGACCCTTGATGAGTTAGGCGAGTTGACCAATTCCCCGATCATCCCTTGCGATGTCACCAAGGATGATGAGGTACAGCAACTTATGGAAGAGATAAGGGGGAAAATAGGGAAGATTGATTTTATTCTTCACGCTATCGGTATGTCTCCTAATATTCGTAAGAGCAAACCATATGATAGTCTAAACTACACCTTCTACCATCAAACGATGGAAATTTCTGCTATTTCGTTACATAAGATCCTTCATTTTGCAACCCAGGAAGTTGATCTGCTCAATGACGGTGGAAGTGTGCTGGCACTGAGCTACATCGGAGCTCAAAGAATTTTTTCGAAATACAATGATATGAATGACGCCAAGGCACTCCTCGAAAGCATAGCCCGCAACTATGGAAGTCGTCTTGGCCACCGTGGAATTCGTGTAAATACGATTTCACAGGCTCCAACCATTACATCTGCAGGATCTGGCATAAAAGGATTTGATGGGATGTATGCATTCGCTGAACAAATGGCTCCGCTCGGAAACCCCTCTGCAGATGACTGCGCCGATTACTGTGTGACGCTGTTCTCGGATTTGACGCGCAAGGTAACAATGCAGAATTTATATCACGATGGCGGCTTTTCCACCAGCGGTATTACGGAGGAATTGATCGCAAACCTGGCAAAAGCATACGAACAAAAGGGGAAATGATTAGGACTGGGAAAATGACAGGTTCCCGGTAGTGAACGCATATTGTCATTCGCTTCGCAGTCATTCCATTGGAAGAATTTTTCACCCAAGTGGCTACTGATTGACAACAGAATGATTTTAAAGAATCCCTCAGTAATACTAATGGGTAGATTGGGTATCATGATATACACATACCTAATCATAAAAACTCCACCAGCAAGCGCCAGATCCTTCAGGAAATGAATCAGATCATTTTGCCGAGCCATCGGATCCTCGACAGACCAGAAATTGTGCATGATGAAAATAATAGAATACAATATCCGGGCCAGAAGAAATAAGAAGCCACCAGAACCTCCTTATTTTATCTTAGATCATTAATTCAGTGTTAAACAGACATGAAATGATCCCTGTCCGTTCATGTCTGTTTTTTGTGAAATAGCGTAGTTTCAATCCATCGATTTTTTTCGTCTTGTCTTTTAGCTACCTTTTATTAATTCTTCCTGAAAAACCGAATGTTATACCATGTCCACCGTAATACTCGGCATCGATCCCGGGTCAAGAAATCTGGGTTATTCTATTCTGCATATAAATGGTAATCGCTACTCAGCGTTGCGGTGTGATGTTCTGCGATTGGCACATCTCGAGGATCATTCGGAGAGACTTCAATACATTTTTGAATATCTGACCAATATTATTCAGTCATTTGAACCGGCTGCCTGTGCCATCGAGACTCCGGTCTATGGAAAAGATCCACTGGCTATGCTCAAACTTGGACGAGCACAGGCTGCTGCCATACTGGCTGCCACTTCAAATCATGTTCCCGTTATTGAGTATTATCCCAAAACGGTAAAGAAGGCGGTAACCGGACGTGGAAATGCAGGAAAGGATCAGGTTGCTTTTATGTTGCGGAAAGTTGTTTCACTTCCTGACGAAAAACTCCCACCGGATGCCACCGATGCGCTTGCTGTTGCGTGGTGTCATTCTATGAAAGAATCACAGCAGTCTCATGGGATGCCGGTTTCCAGCCGAAAGAAACATCAAAACCGGAAAAGCTCCGACTGGGCTGAATTCATTCGTGAAAATCCAGAACGTATCCGATAGATAATCCATGATCGCATATCTCAACGGCATCTTGTTTGATAAACAGGCAAATGAAGTCATTGTCGACGTAAACGGTGTAGGTTATCAGGTGGGCATATCTACTATTACTTATGAGAAACTTCCGGTTGAGGGCCAGCCTGTTCAACTTCGTATCTATCATCATTTCACGGAGTCTGACCAACGGCTCTTCGGCTTCCTCACTCCTGAGGAAAAGGAATTGTTCGAGCTGCTTATTACCGTAAAAAATATCGGCCCGCGTCTTGCCCTAAATATCTTATCAGGAATTGATGCCTCACAACTGGTCTCAATCATCGCATCTCAGGATGCCCACCGCCTGTCCCAAATACCTGGCATCGGGAAAAAAACGGCCGAACGGCTTCTCCTGGAATTGCGAGACAAGATTGATTCGGTCTCAATTACAGCGGGTAACGGTGGTCAGCTGCATTCAGGCCTCTCACGCGATAGTGCACATGAAGCGGCGGTTGCCTTACAATCGCTCGGATACAAAAAACAGGATGCCGAGGAAACGATCAGAAAATTAATGCGTACTAACGACCAGCTACGTGATACTGCTGCTTTAATCAGAGAGGCACTCAAGACTCTTAACAGGTAATAATTTCTTAATCTTAAAATGGTTAATTTTGGGTGGTTAATTAAGGCCAGCCTTATTCTATTTGAGAGTCTACCGTGCTGGTGTATTTCTGAAACAAATAATTCGATTGTGAATCAAAAAACAATTCTAGTTGTAGACGATGAAAAAGACCTTCTTGATTTAATCGAATACAACCTGCGAAAAGAAGGATATAGAGTCCTGAAGGCGGATAATGGACTCGATGGTATACGCGTTGCAAAAAAAGAACTGCCAGATCTCATCATTCTTGATATTATGATGCCGCAAATGACAGGGCTCCAGGTCTGTGAGGTCATTCGTGAAGACGACAAGCTTAAAAAAGCGCCTATTGTTTTTTTGACAGCTCGCAGCGATGAGAAAACAGAGATCCTGGGACTGGATTCCGGAGGAGATGATTATCTCACAAAACCTATAAGTACCACAAAACTGATTTCACGGATTAATGCGGTTTTGAGACGTACGGAAGAATCAGAGCAAAACGATCAGAATATCATTGAGGCTCATGATCTTACCATAGATCGTGACCGGTACATCGTTTCTAAGCAAGGACAGGAACTGCAGCTCCCAAAAAAAGAGTTTGAATTACTCTATTTTCTGGCCAGCCGTATCGGGAAGGTACTTGACCGCCAGACACTACTAAACAAAGTATGGGGCAGCAATATTTACGTCATTGACCGAACTATCGATGTACACGTACGAAAAATCCGTGAGAAAATAGGTGACGATTATATCGAAACGGTAAAAGGAGTTGGATACCGCTTTAAGGAATGACCAGTAAACATCCGACAAAAGCTCCATTTACACTGGGTCTTCACGTCAGCTTTTATATCACTTTTACCAGTGTTGTGGTCCTGTTCATTATACTTATCTGGTTTCTGCCACCTGGAGTTACGTTCCTCATTAGCATCTTTGTATCACTACTGATAGGCAGTATTTTGTACATGATACTGAGGCATATCCTGATGCCACGTCTTGGTATTCTGTATCGAACGACCCGGGCCATTGCCGAAAAGAAGTTTGATACTGAGTTTGTATCCCCTCCTGTTATTCATGATGAACTGGATCAGGTTCTTTCCATCAATGCCAAAGCAGGCTACACCGTTGAAGGTGAGATTGAGCGTCTGAAAAGGATGGAAAATTACCGGAAGGAATTTATTGGAGATGTTTCCCACGAGTTAAAAACCCCCACCTTCGCTGTTCAGGGATTCATCGAGACCCTGCTAAATGGTGCGCTCGAGGACCAGGAGGTGAACCGGAAATTTTTGAAGAAAGCGATGAGAAACGTCAATCGACTTATCTACCTGACCAATGATCTTATAGAAATCTCTAAACTCGAAACAGGAGAACTGAAAATATTCAACCAGGAAATTCCTTTAAAGCCGGTCATTACAGAAATTGTGGATACGCTTCAATACAAGGCAGACCGGGAACAGGTAACCGTATTCGTTGAACCCTTTGATTCATCTCTTAAAGTACGTGCTGATCGGAATCAATTGCGACAGGTGTTAAATAATCTTATCGATAACGCAATCAAGTATAATAGAGCCGGAGGTACCGTTAAAATCAACGCCAGAGAGTTCCCTGCAAACCCGGATAAGATAGAAATTACTGTTGAAGACACAGGACTTGGAATCGAAGAGAAGGATCTGCATCGCATCACCGAACGCTTCTATCGCGTCGATAAATCCCGTTCAAGAGAGAAGGGCGGAACAGGTCTTGGATTATCTATTGTAAAACACATTATCGAAGCTCACGGCGAACAATTTTTTATGCGTAGCAAACCACAAACGGGAAGTACCTTCAGTTTCACTATGCCAAAAATTAACAACGTTTCAGTGAATTGAAATTTCTTGGTACTTTAGAGACCAACGCGCAGTATCAATTAATCATCAAACTATTATTATGACGTATGCTATCATTATGGCTGGTGGGATAGGAACCCGTTTCTGGCCAAAAAGCCGGGAATCAAGACCCAAACAATTCTTAAATTTTTTTGATGAACGAACTTTATTTCAAAACACTGTTGATCGTATCTCTAAAATCATATCACATGATCGGATCCTGGTTATCACCAATGAACAATACGTAGATCTTGTTCAACAACAGATCCCTGATTTGCCAGCCGAAAACATAATAGGTGAGCCAATCGGCAAAAATACGGCACCTTGCATTGCTCTGGCTGCGACAATTGTCAAAGAACGAGATCCGGAAGGCACGATGATCGTATTGCCATCTGATCATTTTATAACCAAACCGGATAAATTTCTTTCTGTGTTACAGGCTGCTGTTGCCAAAGCCAACGAGGGAGCCAATCTGGTAACCATCGGCATAGAACCACACAGACCGGAAACAGGCTATGGGTACATCCAATTCAATACGAGTGGCAATGAGGAGTTTGATGGAATTAACGTACACGAAGTTGTGACATTCGCAGAAAAACCTGATATAGAAACAGCTGTAAGCTTTCTGAAATCCGGTGATTTTCTCTGGAACAGTGGCATGTTTGTTTGGAAGGCTTCCACTATACTCGATGAAATTAAAGTTGATCTACCCCATCTGCATAATCTTACAAATGCTTTTCCCGACTCTACCAGGAAGAACGGGATGCATGAGGCGCTGAACAATTTCTACCGAAATGCTAACGACATCAGCATCGACTATGGGGTAATGGAAAAGGCAAATACCGTATATGTTGTACCTGGTGATTTCGGATGGAATGATGTAGGTAGCTGGCTTGCTGTTTATGAACTTGAGGGAAAAGACAAACTCGGTAATGTTATCAAAGTGCCGTGCTCGCGGTTGATCAACTCGAGTAATTGTTACGTCTCCTCAAGCACTAATCGATTTGTTGCCGTTGTTGGACTGCAGGGAGTTGCCGTTGTTGATACGGACGACGCTCTTCTTGTTGCAAGGCTCGATGCCGCGCAGGACGTAAAAAAAGTGGTTGAATCGCTCAATGACAAGCAAACCAAGCCTTATCGGTAAGGGTCTTTGTTATAGATCAATGGTAAGCTGATCGTAGGCCAGGCGAATATTATCCGGCAATTTTTTATTGGTCATTGCATGGTTAACATGAGAAGACATGTGAATCAAATAGGTCATCGGAATATTTAGCTTTTGCGCCACTTCCACAGCCTGGGGGATTGTGAAATGTGTCGGATGTTCAGGTGACCATCGCAATCCATTTAAAACGAGTAGCTTCGAACCCTTCACCAGTTCCAGGGTCTGCTCCGGAATATAATTTGTATCTGTGATGTAGCTCAGATCATTAATTCTAAAACCGTGAATTAAGAGATCACCGTGGTAAACAGGTAAGGGAGTGATCCTACAGTCCCGAAAAGTAATACTTCTGGAATGAGTCTGAATATCCAGGTTAACGGAACCCGGAGTCTTATTCGGTTCAAACATGTATTCAAATCGGCGTTTCAGGGAAGCGGCGCAGCTCTGTGTTGTATACACGGGTATTTTACTACCCTGTACATAATTAAAGGGTCTGAGGTCGTCAAGGCCTCCTATATGATCAGTGTGTTCATGGGTAAGAAGCAGCAGATCGATATGTCGGATACCTGCTCTTAACGTCTGCAGCCGAAATTCGGGACCAATATCAATCAGTACCGAAGCTTCTTTTGTCTGTATCCATGCAGAACAACGGTAACGGTTGTCGCGGGGATCCCCTGTCATCTCTTCACTACCAAAACCACCTGCTACCGGAACTCCCATCGAAGTACCGGTTCCCAGAAAAGTAATACGCATATTTAATCCGGTTGACTGTCAACGTCATCATCCTCATTTGAACGAGGCCGACGTGCAAGATACTCAGCTATGTCCTTACGGACCGCAGGTTTAACATAAATATCATCTGTAAGATTATTTTCAAGAACCCTGGTAAGGACCGATATTTGGGATTCCGCTGGTTGCCGTTTATTCAGGACAATTAATTTTTGTCCTTCCATCACACATGAATCACTTCTAAAAGCACCTTTCTCGCGGCGAATAGTATATCCGATGTCATCTATGAGCTCTTCAAGCTCAAGTAATAGTTTTTCAGGCTTCATTAAAAAGTTATTCCCAGTATGAATCCTATATTTTTCTCTCCGTAATCAAATTCTATTCCACTTCCATTGAACCGGGTATAACGATAATCCAGGCCCGCAACAAAACCAATTTGCCCTAACACGCGATCAAAGTAGATGCGGTTCCGGCTATCGATGATCCATGCGGAACCGCTAGACTGCCCCAATGACCTGGTACTAAAACCATAATTAACGGTCCCTTCAAGGCTTATTCTTATTCGATGCGGCAGCATGAAATCGGCATGCAATCCGGAACCGATCGTTGCATTATTCTGTCTGAAATCATTTGATATGTTGCTTGATCTTTTATCATTAACCCTCGTATAACCAATCTTAATTGCCAAAGGCAAGCTTAAGACGAAGGGATGGGTTCGCAAAACCGGATATTTTGAATTAAAACCGATTTCCAGTCCAAAGTAATTCAGGTTGTTAAGTGGGCCAAGACTCCAGCCGGCCGTTGCATTAATTTCCAGACCGGATAGATCTAATCCCAATCGATATAAAGGATCATTAAAATCGAAAGCATTTGTTTGTGTATTCGATCCGGATCCCCTGGGTTTATACTGAAAATTTGTTGGAATTACGCTGATATAGGCTGACGTCATCGGCGGTCCATATTGCTGGGGCAACGACTTGACAGAAAACATCTGTGCCTTAACACTTGTGAAGCCGCCAATAAACAAGATTAAAAACGCGGCCGGAATCGCCTTCCATTTATTATAGTTTCTGTAACCTGATTTTCGCATAATGGGAGCTTATTAAATAGTATGGATAATTATATCCGAGCTTTTTAACCCAAAATTCAATTCACTAATTCCCTCGATTTCGCAAGGCTTAATGAAAGAAATGTTCATTTTATCTACCAGCGGTTGCCGGTTAACCAAAATATTCATGATTTACATAAAATACATCGAATAGTGTGAACTTCCCTCACAATCTGCATCGGGAAAAGGCGCGTTATATTCCTCACCCTGTCACCGTAATTTTGCATGAATTTTTTGGCTATAGAATAGAAAGGGTTTATGCCGTACCGGATCCGTGGCTTATGAGTTTGTTTGTCCGGTAAGGCACTTTAAATCACGGAAGGCATGTATTCAGGGTGATATACATTCCATGAATATCAGCTGTATTTAACTAAAAAACTGTGAGATGATATTTCACTGTATAGTTGAGAGTAGCTTTTCTTTTTTTTCTACCCGGCTGGTCATTTGGTTTTAGAAGAGTATAAAACTAAAACTATCCATCGGAGGAGATACTATGAGCTTCTGCAAAACCTTAGTTTAACAATGATGACATAAGTGAGAATCGAGGGATTAGAACGTTAAAATCATCACCGTTCATAGAATGAATTTCGTAGTACCCATCCATAAAACCACTGTAACTGCTGAGCACACAGTAGCACTTATACCGGTATTCTTCACCAACCGGAATAATCGGTTGTTGTCCAACATTACCCTCACCCTCATAAGATCTTGGAAAGATCCCATTTTCTTGAATAGTCCAGTGACGACGAATTAATCTCACAGGCTCATTACTGTGATTTTCTATCGTTATATAGTACGAAAATATATGCCGTCTTTCTGCCGGATTGGATTTTTCTTCAAGGTAGTGTGGTTCAACCCTAACCGAAAGTTCATTTGTCGTTTTTACAAATACCATATTTTTATTACCCCTTTTAGGTTACTGCCCCTTTAGATATATGACATCAAATACCCCTACGTGATGCGTTCTCTATATCTATATGCGAATATATAACCCTCAGAACTTTCCAACCTATTGCATTAGAAGAATTTCACAGCTAAAGGTCTTTCTTATAACATTTCTAATGTAACAGCATCATGGAAACGAAACTGTGACAAAGCATCGTTTTTAAATATAGGAATTGACAATGCGAATGGATGTATCGTATATTTGGAATCTCGCTGGTCCGGTAGTTCAGTTGGTTAGAACGCCTGCCTGTCACGCAGGAGGTCGTGGGTTCGAGTCCCATCCGGATCGCTGGTTAAAAGCCTTGATTGTTATTTAATCAAGGCTTTTTTCATGTCTGCCTGTTGATTACTGTATATACTCTCTTGTTTAAAGGCGGAAAATTTTCAGAAATCCATTTTATTGTTTACACCTGTTTTCTGGAACGATGACTTACCTCTCATCTTATTCCTGATATGTCTCTGTAATAATTTTGGCGAATAATGCCCTATACTATAGCCTGATAAAACAGGTTACATAGTCCAATCTTAATACACTTAGCCCGTTATCGTTTCTAGTGCGGCGTTTTTCTTATATTTGAGGTTACCTTTTCTATATCCAGGTAATTCAAGGCGATTATAGACTATATAAACCTAATAAAAACAATATATTAATGGATAGTATTTATCCAAAATATGATACAATTGTCGTGGGAGCGGGCCATGCTGGCAGTGAGGCGGCCGCAGCCGCGGCGCATATGGGCAACAAGACTCTGCTAATCACCATGAACCTGCATGCCATCGCACAGATGTCGTGTAACCCGGCTATGGGTGGTGTCGCCAAAGGTCAGATCGTTCGGGAGATTGATGCACTTGGCGGTGTCAGCGGACTTGTTACCGATCAGGCCAGTGTTCAATTCAGAATGCTTAACCTGAGTAAGGGACCTGCTATGTGGAGCCCGCGTGCTCAATGTGACCGTGTACTGTATAGCCTGACAATGCGGAAAGAACTGGAGCGGATTGAGAACCTTACTTTCCGCCAGGATAGTGTTGTATCGATCCTGATCAATGACAGTAAAGAAGTCATAGGTGTGAAAACGCAAACAGGACAGGTCATCTATTCGGATACGGTAATCCTGACCTCCGGCACTTTCCTGAATGGTCTTATTCACATTGGTGATACCAACTTCGGTGGCGGCCGATCCGGAGAGAGAGCCTCGACAGGTATTACCGCATGCCTGGAAGATATCGGGTTTGAATCCGGACGCCTGAAGACCGGCACACCTCCACGTATTGATGGAAGATCTGTTAATTATGATAAGCTGGACGTTCAATACGGAGATAAAAATCCCCAACCCTTTTCTTTCATTACTGAATCCCTGCCGACTGCCAAAAGACAACTGAATTGCTGGATTGGTTACACGGCAACTAAAGTCCACGATGTTCTGCGTTCCGGTTTTGATCGCAGCCCCATGTTCAACGGCAGAATCAAATCGGTGGGTCCAAGATACTGTCCCAGTATTGAAGATAAAATCAATCGATTTGCACAAAGGGATCGTCATCAACTTTTTCTGGAACCCGAAGGATGGAATACTTATGAAATGTATCTCAACGGGTTCTCCACGAGTTTGCCGGAAGACGTGCAGTACAAAGCACTCCGGACTATTCCCGGATTTGAAGATGCGGTTATGATCAGACCCGGATATGCTATTGAATATGATTTTTTCCCGCCACATCAAATCAAGCGCAACCTCGAAACTAAACTGACTTCCGGGCTGTTCTTTGCAGGACAAATAAACGGGACAACTGGATACGAAGAGGCTGCATGCCAAGGGCTTATGGCTGGGATTAATGCTGCTCGTAAAATCCAGGGGGATGAACCTTTCGTCCTTAAGCGATCTGAAGCGTATATCGGGGTTCTCATCGATGACCTTGTAAGCAAAGGCACCAAAGAGCCATATCGCATGTTTACTTCAAGGGCAGAACATCGCATTCTTTTGCGCCAGGACAATGCAGATCTGAGACTAACCGAACTGGGATACAAAATTGGTCTCGCTTCCGATGAACGCTACAACAAGGTCAAAAACAAACAAGCACAGCTCAATGAAGTGTTGAATTTTGTCGAACAATACACGGCACAGCCGAAAATTTATGATCCCATCCTGGAAAATCTTGGTACATCTCCACTTAAGCATGGCATCAAACTACCAAACATCCTAACTCGTCCCCAGGTAAAACTAGTCGACACCTTGAAAGGAGACGAGGAACTCAAGTTAAAGCTAAACGAAATAACTAAAGATCCACTCGTACTGGAGCAAGCTGAAATCCAGGTCAAGTATTCCGGATATATTAAAAAGGAATTTGAAATGGCCAGAGAAATGGAGAAGCAAGAGATGATGAAAATTCCTAATTCCATCAATTACGATTCAATTAAGAGCCTTTCTGCAGAGGGAAAGCAAAAATTAGAGTTAATACAGCCTGAAACAATTGGCCAGGCAGGAAGAATCAGCGGGGTCAGTCCCAGCGATGTTGCCGTATTAATGGTTTATCTTAAGAATTAATGTTTCACGTGAAACATTATGCCGAATCCGATTCTAAGTTATCACAATGTTTCACGTGAAACATTTCAAAAAATTGATGTACTCATCGATCAATTCCATCCCGTTCTAGAGGCTTATATATTACGACTGATGTGGTGGAACAGATCCGTAAATCTCGTTTCCAGAAACGTAACCCTCCAAATTCTTCGTGAACACGTCCGCCACTCGTTATTTCCATCACTTCTGACAGAATTTACGCAATCACAGATAATATTAGATGCCGGTAGCGGCGGCGGCCTTCCGGGAATTCCATTAACCCTCTGCTTTGACGACAAAAAAATATTTTTAAATGATATATCAAGCAAAAAAACAACCGTTCTATCTCACTTGAAGAGAGAATTAGGTATTACCAACAGTTATATAGTTAACTATCCGATCTCTGAATATCCTATCAGGAATCCAGGGGTAGATTGTATTGTAAGCAAACACGCATTTAAGCTACCTGACCTTCTCATGGATATACATAGCGGGAATTGGAAAAGCTTGATTTTGCTTAAAGGGGACGATTTTAGGAAGGAATTAAAGAATATTCCCTATCCTGTTTCTGTGGAATGTTTCGAACTTGGAGCAGGAACAGACCACCCCTTCTATCAAGGAAAAGTAATGCTCAATATACACCGTATATAAAGATTTTTATGAAAAGTAATGAGCGCCGGATGAAGCTTATGTTGCTGCTTCAATCGAACAAAAAAATGAGTGTAGATAAAATAGCAGAGTATTTCAGTGTAAGCCGCCGGACTGTTTTCCGCGATATGCGGATTTTAAATGAAATAAATGTGCCGATCACCTGGGACCGGGATCAAGGCTATGGCATCATGAGAGGATACACAATTCCACCTCTGATGTTTACACCAAGAGAATTGGGAACTGTCATTGTCGGACTCTCCTTTGTTAAATCTCAGATTGATAAAACACTTGTCGCCGATGCAAAAGATGTAGAACTGAAAATCAATAACATGCTGCCGGCAGAATTAAAAGAATTCATGCAGGGCGTCTCAGATAAAACTATTATTGATCCCAACTATGTGAATAAGATCGATAAGAAAAAAGGTGGTAACTGGTTTGCCATTTACAATGCCATAGCAGAAAGGCGACCTATTCAATTCAAATATCATTCCGGAAGTGTGGGTGAGTCATCGGAAAGAAAAATGGACCCTTACCTGATGGTACACTATACAGATCACTGGAATGTAATTGGATATTGTCATCTACGAAATGCACCGCGAAACTTCCGTCTAAACCGAATGAGTAATGTCGCCGTGATAAATGAGGCATTCAAGTCAGAAGATAGTTATTCAAACGAGCAACTCTTATATCATCTGGATGGGCACGCGCAAACGATAGAGGTCTTTGTTTCTGATTTATCCGTCGAAGAATTCATACAAAATCTGCCGGCCAAGGTTCAAAGCATAACAGATGCTATGGGAGGAAAAAAGGTATACTTCAGCTTTGATAACCTGGATTTCATCAATGAATGGCTTATCAGGTATACCGATAAAATCAGAATCATTCGTCCCGAGATTTTAAAAGCTAAGAGAAAGGAACTACTGGTCAAATTATCCCAGATATAAAAAAACCCGGTACCTAATATTAAGAACACCGGGTTTTTGAATATTTATCTTATTTGCCTTATTCCTCAAATGGCAATTCACCTGTATTATTGCTTTCTTCAGGCGTATCAACATCCTTATCAGCATTTATATCATCAGGTGCTTTTGAAACTTCTTCATCATCGTCTTCATCGTCTTTAACCACACGGGTAACAGCAGCAATATGATCATCTGCATTGAGACGCATGATTCGAACCCCTTGGGTATTACGACCCATCGAACGGATATCCTTACAATGCATCCTGATGATTTTACCATTTTCAGTGATGATCATTAAATCATCCTTATCCGACACCTCTTTCAGAGCAATAAGGTTACCGGTTTTAGGCGTTATCTTCAATGTTATCACACCCTTACCACCTCTTGATTGCTCGCGGTAATCATCTACCTGACTCCTCTTTCCGTAACCTTTTTCGGAGATAGCCAGTACGGTTGCCTCATGCGTGTTCCTAACAACGACCATGCCAACAACTTCATCCTTCTTGGGATTAATCTGAATCCCTCTGACTCCGGTCGTATTTCGGCCCATATCACGAACATCACTTTCATTAAATCGAATGGCACGTCCTGTCTTAACTCCAAGTAAAACAGTACTGTTACCATCTGTAAGACTGGCACCGAGCAAGGTATCGTCGTCATTTATATTGATAGCAATGATACCATCCCGACGTGGCCGACTATATGCATCCAGTAATGTTTTCTTTACCGTTCCCTTGCGGGTTGCCATAATGATATAGTGAGTCTTGATGTATTCTTCATCATCCAGCGACTTGACGGGAACAAAGGTTTTTATACTATCATCTTTATCCATCTGAATAAGGTTAACGATAGCTCGTCCCCTGCTTGTTCTGGATCCCTCCGGAATTTCATACACCTTCAACCAATAGCACTTACCCTTTTCAGTAAAGAATAGAATATAATTGTGATTCGTGGCCACAAATAGATGTTCGACATATTCATCATCCCGGGTACTCGCACCCTTCATGCCAACACCACCTCTCCGTTGTCGACGATATCCACTGACCGGTGTACGTTTTATATAGCCCGTATTAGATATGGTAACAACCACATCTTCATCAGCTATCATATCTTCGATATCAAAATCTTCGGCGGAATAAATGATTTGCGTTCGGCGTGCATCGCCATACCTCTTCTTCAGATCAAGTAATTCTTCTTTAATGATATCAGTTTGTGCGCTGCGATTGGAAAGGATTCGTCTGTATTCTTTAATCTGATCGATAATATCACGGTATTCAAGATCAATCTTATCACGTTCAAGTGCTGTGAGTTTCTGGAGACGCATATCAAGAATAGCCTTAGCCTGAATATCGGTAAGTTTAAACTTGCGCCGCAGTTGCTCATTAGCCTCAGGAACATTGCTCGATGCCCGAATTGTCCTTATTACTTCATCAAGATTATCAAGAGCGATTTTAAGTCCTTCCAGTATATGGGCCCTTGCCTCAGCTTGATCTAAATCATAAAGCGTTCTCCGGATGATCACTTCAATCCGGTGATTAACATAATGCCGTATTAACTCTTTGATTCCCATTACTTTCGGGCGGCCCTTTACCAGAGCTAGATTGATTACACCGAAAGTTTGTTGCATTTGGGTGTACTTGTAGAGCTGATTAAGCACTACACTGGCAACGGCACCACGTTTCAGAATAATGACCATTCGCATGCCGTCACGGTCAGATTCATCACGCACATCCGCTACATCATTCAGTTTGTCGTTTTGAACGAGTTCAGCGATCTTTTGTATGAGTAACGCCTTATTGACCTGATACGGAAGTTCCGTAACGACAATCTGTTCTCTGTTTCCTCTAAGTTCTTCGGTATTTGCCCGGGCACGAAGTGTAATTTTACCCCTACCGGTTTCATAGGCATCCTTTACACCTTCGTAGCCATATATGATACCGCCCGTAGGAAAATCAGGCGCCGTTATGAGCTTCATTAACTCTTTTGTCTCAATTTCAGGATTTTCAATATAGGCAATGATACCATCGACAACTTCTCGCAGATTATGCGGCGCCATGTTGGTAGCCATACCTACTGCGATACCGGATGATCCATTTAACAGAAGATTTGGAAGTTTTCCCGGTAATACCGTCGGTTCGGTCAGCGAATCATCGAAATTAGGTTGAAAGTCAACAGTATTCTTGTTGATGTCGGACATCATCTCCTCGGCAATACGGTTCATTCGAACCTCGGTATATCGCATAGCCGCAGCAGAATCACCGTCAACCGAGCCGAAGTTGCCCTGTCCATCGACAAGAGGATATCTTAGTGAGAAATCCTGCACCATACGGACAATGGTGTCATACACAGCACTATCGCCATGCGGGTGGTACTTTCCAAGCACCTCACCAACAATACGCGCACTCTTTTTATAGGGACGATTATGCAACATCCCAAGTTCATTCATCCCGTACAATGCACGGCGGTGAACCGGTTTTAAACCATCTCTAACATCAGGAAGAGCACGAGCCACAATAACGGACATCGAATAATCGATGTACGACGACTGCATTTCATCTTCAATAGAAACCTGGATAATCTTTTCAGTAGCCATAAAAGGAGGTCAGTTGTTATACGTCAAGGTTGGCATATTTAGCATTGCGTTCGATGAATTCCCGCCTGGGTTCGACCGCGTCTCCCATGAGAACAGAGAACAATCTGTCTGCGGATGCCGCACTCTCAATCGATACCTGCTGAAGGGTCCGTGTCTCGGGATCCATCGTTGTTTCCCATAACTGGTTGGGATTCATCTCGCCAAGACCTTTATATCGTGAAACATCAATCTTGTTGTTTGTATCCCGTTTCAGACGGAAAAGGATGCGGTCGCGTGTGTCGTCATCCCACGCATATTCAACATTTTTACCATATGATATGCGGTAAAGAGGTGGCGTTGCAATAAACACATGCCCTTCTTCAATAATGGGCATCATATACCGGTAGAAAAATGTAAGCAGAAGAGTACGAATATGAGATCCGTCTACATCAGCATCGGTCATAATGATAATCTTATGATACCTCAGTTTTGTAATGTCAAACTCACCCTCATAGGCAAAGCCGACACCAAGTGCAGTAATAATCGCTCTAATTTCTTTATTTTCAAGGATTTTGCTTACACGGGATTTCTCCACGTTCAAAATTTTACCACGCAACGGCAGAATAGCCTGAAAACTACGGTTACGGCCCATCTTTGCCGATCCGCCGGCAGAATCACCCTCGACAAGATAAATTTCGCAATGTTCCGGATCGTTTATCGAGCAGTCGGCAAGCTTGCCGGGAAGTCCTTCGCCCGCCAGTGCACTCTTTCTTTGCACCAATTGCTTAGCCTTTCTTGCAGCTTCTCGTGCTTCAGCCGCCAGAATAACTTTTTCAAGAATTCCTTTTGCTATTTTAGGATTCTGCTCCAGATATTCATTTAGTTTATCATACAATACAATCTCGACAACACTCTGAACTTCCGAATTCCCGAGTTTTGTTTTGGTTTGCCCTTCAAACTGAGGCTCAGGTACTTTGATACTTATGACCGCTGTCAAACCTTCCCGGAAATCCTCTCCGCTAACGGACGTTTTGCCCTTTAACAGGTTATTCCGTTCGGCATAACTCTTAAGAGATCGGGTAAGCGCTCGCCGGAAACCAGAAACGTGGGTGCCTCCTTCGTGCGTGTTAATGTTATTGACATATGAATGCACATTTTCGGAATACGTCCTGTTGTACTGAATCGCAACCTCGACAGGGACATTTTCCATTTCTCCCGTTATATAAATAGGGTTCTGCATGAGGGCTTCTCGATTTTCATCCAGGTACTTCACAAAGTCCATTACTCCGCCATCATAATGAAAATCCTGTTTGAGCATATTGCCTTCTTCATCCTCATCCCGTTCATCAATAATGTGTATGGTAATATTTGGATTCAGAAAAGCCAGTTCACGCATCCGTTCAATGATGATATCAAACTTGAACTCGACGGTCTGCGTGAAAATTTCAGGGTCTGGGTAAAATTTAATAAAGGTCCCGGTTTTATCCGTTTTACCTTTTTCTTTAAGAGGGCTTATCGTCTTCCCTTTTTCAAACTCCATCGTGTAGATGATTCCATCACGATGAATCTCGGCATAAAAATATTTCGCCAGTGCATTAACACAACTTACACCCACACCATGAAGTCCTCCGGAAACTTTATATGAGTTTTTGTCAAATTTACCTCCCGCGTGTAATCTCGTCAAAACAACTTCCAGGGCTGGTAATTTCAACTTTGGATGCTCATCAACCGGAATTCCGCGTCCATTATCATTTATAGAGATGGAGCCATCTTTGTAGATTCTTACCTCAATAGAATCACAATAACCGGCAAGCGCTTCGTCTATAGAGTTATCAACAACTTCATTGATAAGGTGGTGAAGTCCACGGGACCCGGTATCACCTATATACATAGCAGGCCGTTTACGCACAGCCTCCAGTCCCTCCAGAATTTGAATATTTGAAGCTCTGTAATTTGATACTTGATCGCTATTGGCCATATATAATTGTCCGTCCTTAAAGGTTGGCTATTAAAATTAAAGGGCGCTAAAAAATACCTTTTAAACTCACAATTTCAAAGTCGGTCGATAAATTTTATGCCTAAAGAAAAGATCAGGTCGCACAAGCGAAATTAAAGGCATCATAGCGTCTGTTTTTATAGCTCATGATGAGCGGTTTTAACTGCCGGGTTTAACATATTAATTTTAACAAGCATTCTTGCTTTGTTATTTAGAGCTTTTGATAGTATATTTATGATTCTGTGGATTTCAGATGAAATGAATTAAACAATCATGGCATATAAAGACGATATCACGG
This sequence comes from uncultured bacterium, assembly GCA_963787205.1. Lineage (GTDB taxonomy): Bacteria > Bacteroidota > Rhodothermia > Balneolales > DATFMH01 > DATFNI01. The sequence goes on along the minus strand of CAWBCD010000014.1, from coordinate 176,373 downwards.
CTAAAAAGTCCCTCAACGGATACCGTTCCTCAAAATCGAACAACAAGACGAAGCACGTCTTCAAGTTAAATCTCCAGAAGAGAAGATTTTATATCCCTGAGGAAGATCGCTGGGTTACACTGAAGGTAACGGCCAAGACCCTGCGAACGATTAATAAAAAGGGTATTCATGCTGTTTTGCAAGAAGCAAAAAAACGCGGGACACTGACAAATAAGATTTAAAGACGATGGCAAAGTCCAAAGGAAACCGTATTCAAGTTATTCTCGAGTGTACTGAAGCACCGGGAACCTCACGTTATGTTACCACAAAAAACCGGCGTACAACTACGCAACGTGTAGAATTACACAAGTACAACCCGGTTCTCCGTAAACATACGCTTCACAAAGAAATTAAGTAAGAGGTCATACCATGGCTAAGAAACAAAAATTTGGTGATCAGGCTCTGGAACAAAAAATGGCTCGTCGCAAGATGGCCAAGGTGATCATCTCCAAGAAGACTGATAAAGGCACCTACAGCTATCATGAGTCGACACTCGATGTAGATAACGTGCAGGAATTTATCAAGAATCATAAATAGTCTTCGTTAGTTTATTCAAAAAAAGGTTTCACAGGTGGTGTGAAACCTTTTTTTTGTTTAGCATTCAGCAAATGAGATAGACTATTGCTCGACTGTGGACTTCTCTCTCAGTAACGAGTTGTTTAATCGATCTGAATTTTATATTACCGGAGAATATTCTTACAAATTCCATCATACCATGGGTATTTACGATAATCTGCTTAGTGATCTTAAAAAGGCCATGCTGGCCAGGGATAATGACCGGGTTCGCGTATTGCGATCCATAAAAGCCGCTCTTCTTGAGAAAGAGATCAGCGAACGAGTCGGAGGACAGGCTAAGCTTAGCGAAGAACAAGTTATCCAGGTCCTCATGAAATCAGCCAAACAGCGGCGGGACTCCATTGAACAATTCGAGGAACATGGCAGATTAGATCTGGCGAATGCAGAGAAAGAGGAACTGGAAGTGATCGAATCGTATCTTCCTAAGATGATGAGTGAGGAGGAAATAGCCAGTGTCGCCAACGAAACTATTAAAACAGTCGGGGCCACTTCTCCACAGGATATGGGTAAGGTAATGGGAGCAATCATGCCCAAAGTAAAAGGCAAAGCCGACGGAGCGCTTGTCAGCCGCATTGTAAAAGAACGACTTAATGCCTTATGAACGCCCTTGATGCGGTTGTATTACTCGTAATTGCCTTATTTGCATTCCGGGGTTTCAAAAACGGATTTATAAAGGAGGCACTTGGATTTGTCGGTATTATTGCAGCCTGCTTTATTGCCTTTCACTATATGGCTCCGCTGACCGGATTTATATCCAGCCATGTCTCCACAAATCACAAATATATTCCATATTTCTCGGCGATTGTTCTTTTTTTGGGTACACTCATCGTTGTGGAGCTGGTTATTTTTTTTCTTACTAAGCTACTGCAAGCTATCGCCCTGGGTCTTCCAAACAGAATACTTGGACTGGTATTGAGTGTGCTTAAAGCCGGTGTTATTATAAGTGTCATCCTGATCCTGCTTGCCGGTTTTGATGAACCCTCAAAGCAGTATCAGAAAGAATCATTAATGTATCCATACGTTATCATGATAGCGCCAGTTGCCTATGATGTCATCGCATGGTTATTACCGGGCATAAAAGATTACGAGAAAACGATCAAGGATACCATATCAAATAGTAAGCCCACATTTAACATACAAAAACAGAAGTGAACCATGGCATTTGCGCCTGTCGAAGAGCAACTAGCGATTATTAAAAGAGGAGCGACGGAAATAATTCCCGAAGAGGAGCTGATTCAGAAACTCGGGAAATCAAAAAAAGAGAATCGGCCGTTACGCGTAAAGCTCGGATGCGACCCCACACGACCCGACTTGCATCTCGGCCATTCGGTCATTCTGCGCAAGTTGCGCCAGTTTCAGGATCTGGGCCATGAAGCAATCCTGATTATCGGCGACTTTACCGCTCTTATCGGCGATCCGACCGGTCAAAACAAGACACGTCCGTCCATCACCGCCGATGAAATCCGCGAGAATGCCGTCACTTATTTCGATCAGGCATCCCGTATTCTCGATGCCGATAAGACCAAAATCGTTTATAACGCCGACTGGCTTGGGCCAATGAGTTTTGCCGATGTCATTCGTCTGGCTTCCAAGTATACTGTTGCCCGAATGCTCGAGCGCGATGATTTTTCCAAGCGGTATCAAAATGAGGAACCGATATCACTACATGAGTTTCTGTATCCACTGGCCCAGGCGCAGGACTCTGTTCATCTTAAATCGGATATTGAACTGGGAGGATCTGACCAAAAGTTTAACCTGCTCGTCGGGCGTCATCTGCAACGCGAAGAAGGTCAGGAGCCACAGGTTTGCCTTATGATGCCTCTGCTTGTTGGTACGGATGGAACCATGAAAATGTCCAAATCGTACGACAATTATATCGGCATTACCGAAGCATCTAACGATATGTATGGCAAAGCACTATCAATACCCGATGATCTGATCTACCCTTATTTCGAACTACTGACGGATATACCACTTGAAGAACTGCCGAAATTCAAGATGAAGGCTGTTGATGACCCGAGGAATACAAAGCACGAGTTGGCCTTCACCATCACAAGAATGTATCACGGGGAGGAAGCAGCCAGAGAGGCAAAAGAACATTTTGAGAAGACAGTAATAAATAAAGAGATTCCGGACGAAATTCCTGAGTTTACTTTTGAAGCCAGAGAATTGGATGAGGTCAACTTGAAGACGTTTCTCTCCCAAACGACCGGATCATTCGAGAGTGGAAGTATAGCCAAAAATGTAATTAAGCAAGGTGGCATATCCATTGATGGGGAAAAATACAACGATCCTAGCTTTAGAGTACTTGATATAAATCGTGATGTTTTTACTGTGAAGGCTGGCAAAAGAAATTTTTTTAAAGTTAAAATCAATAAAGAGTGATTTTAATGTAACTCGTAATCTAACCGCAACTGCCGCACCTATCACGCTCAGATAACAAATAGCATTAATAAAAGTGGTGAAACGCAAGTTCGGCCGTCTTTTGTCTAACTGATTTTTGCTCATTCATCAACCTTTTTGATAAAGGGAACTTGCACGAAGATCAAAATTTAGTATCATAGTATACCTGCAATTGCAGTTGTTTAATATTAAAATATATGACTAATACCAATGGGGACACATTATAAGGGTAATAAAAAGGAGATACGCGCCCTTGATGCATTCATCAAGCTCAACCGTGCTTCAGAATCACTAAACAGCCGCCTATCCGCACAACTTAATGAATGGAATCTGACCGTCAGCCAGTTCGGAGCACTTGAGGCACTCTATCATTTGGGATCCATGAACCTGAGTGAATTGAGCCAGAAGCTGTTGAAGAGTGGTGGGAATATCACTATGGTAGCTGACAACCTCGAAAAAAGGGGGTTACTTGTCAGGAAACGAAGTAAAACCGATCGTCGTTACGTGAAAGTTGAATTAACGTATGAAGGAAAAAATTTAATAGAATCAATCTTCCCTGAACACGTTACTAATATCGTTAACGAAATGAATGCACTCGATCCTGGCGAGCTGGAAGAGCTGTCCAGGTTATGCAAAAAACTCGGACGCAAAGTTTGCAAATAACTCCAAATTGTACCTATGGACCAAATGAGTAATCCCTCCTTTCTCCCTGTTTCAGGTAGAATTTTCATAAGCTTTATTTTTTTAATAACCGGGTTATCAAAAGTAGTCCTATGGCACACGTACATGGTAATACTAAGTACAAAAATGATTCCCCTGGATCCTATTGTTCTTCTTATTTCACTGCTAGTGGAGATTCTAGGGGGGTTGTCCATTTTAATGGGCTATAAAATACGATATACCTCAATGATGCTTTTCCTTTACTTATTACCAGTAAGTTTGATCATGCATAACTTTTGGGCTTTTTCCGGATTACAGTTTACCCACGAGTTTTTAAATTTTCTGAAGAATATGGCCATTATGGGCGGCTTGTTATACCTGGCCCATTATGGCGCCGGACCATTCAGCGTCGACAGGTGGCTGGCACGCAAAAGTGAAACCGGCGTTGAAGTGTAAAATCAAATAGGCACTGATAACTGTTTACTATTTACTGTCCCCTGACTTCTCCGCCTCATAAATAAGCATGGGTGGTATATTCAGCAGTTCCAGTTCTGTATGAACATGTCCAAATATTTTTCGTATCGGCTCTTTAAGATGCCCTGAAGTTTGATAGGCCAAAAATTTCCCGCCAACTCGCAGCAGATCGTGCGTCTGCTGCAGCACATTAAGCTTCTGAGCCTCTTCAAGAAACGAAAAAGGAATACCGGATAACACATAGTCAGCATTTTCAATACCGAGATTTTCAGCAATCGATCCTACCTCCTCTGCAGAATCGTCAAAAATACGAACCCTCTCGTCAATAAACTCCTCCCTGAGCTTTTCAACAAAATTGTTGTTCAGCTCGATCAAAATAAGCCTTGAATCTTTGGTCATATGATCTAAAAGATGTTGGCTGAACACCCCCACACCGGGACCATACTCGAAAATTACAAATTTTTTATTGAAATCTATTTTCTTGCAAACGTGTTTCACGCAGGCTGCCGAAGAAGGTGTGATTGAGGCGACATTCTTATCTGTCAGGAAATTCTTTATATATGATAGGGTACTCATTATAGCTTATAATCCAGATCCATCAATTCGCATCGATTATGAATGCCAATTTCGACTTTGAAGTATAACATTGTGTCAATCACTGGAATATATGCGATTCGTAAGATTATCTCTTGCAGAAACATCTCCCGACTACACAGGTTTTCTTCAAAAGTGCATTTCCTCATAAAAAATGTTATCTCTTAACCTTAAATGGTTATAACCATCAACGGTGTGATTCACTAGTCTGTTTAACCAACCAGTGCGACGTCCGTGCCACTTTTTTACTACTTATGTAGCAGAAGATCCAGATTAAAAAACATCAGTCTGCTCCTGCTTATTTTATGTACCTCTACACCTTTAATGGCACAAAGCGCTATTGAGATCACTATTCTCGGGAAATCTGGCAAACAAAGCATCCCAGGCATTCCCGTCCAACTGAGTAACAAAGCCATAGGTTATTCAAAATCAAAAATTTCGGATACACATGGCAATGTGCGGTTTTCAGGCTTGTCCACATCCGGCAGTTATGGTGTTTCAATACCGGAAACGCCTATATATCGAAATATTTCCGTTGATAATATCCACCTGGAATCGAACCATACTTCTTCTGTAATCATCGTTCTTACCAGGCGTACCCAAAAATTACCGGAAATTACAATTTCAGCCCCTGCTACACGACTTAATACTGTCAATGCTGAGCTGTCTGCAGATCTGGACCGTAAACAAATAACCACGATCCCTGTTCAGGGACGTGATATTTCACAAATGCTTTACCGTCTGCCCGATATTACACCCGCCACCGGCTTTTTTCCGGAGGCACCCGTTGTAAGTATCAACGGTACAAATTCATTATACACATACTACAGCATCGATGGATTAGGGAACAATGAAAATTTTCTCGGTGGAATGAAATTTCCAATACCAATTGGTTTTGCGCAACACGTGGAAGCACTGACCGGTGCTTATTCAAGCCAATATGGCTGGTCGGGCAGCGGCGTGATCAATATCACAAGCAGGTCTGGAAGCAACACTACCTCCGGTGAAGCTTACTACGAAGTACGGCCTGGTCCCGTAATCGATGCCTCTTCCCCATTTGCCCAACGGGATCTCTCAGGTAATGCCGTTAAAAATGGGTTTCAGCGCCATCAATTCGGTATCGACATCGGTGGACCCATTATCCACGACAAGACATTCTATTATCTCAATGCAGAACAGACAATTGCAATCAAGGATAACCTACTGAATGTGCCTGCCCTCGGCGTCAATCAAACAGTGCGTGGGTACAATAAATACACGCTTTTGTCCGGGAAAATCGACCAAAACTGGAAAAACGATGCGCATAGCTCTCTGAGAATTAACACCGGACTTGTTTCCATAGACCGACAGGGTGGTGGACTTGAGGGCGGAGTAACTTTTCCTTCAGCCGGAAATCGTCAAATCAGAAATTCATTTATTGCAGCTTTGAAAAACAGCTACCATCTGGGTCCATGGTCTATGGAATCAAACGCGCAGTATTCCCGCTTTCGTTGGGATTACGCCCGCCCAAACAACCCGGATAATCCCCAGGTTACCGTACTTGGGCCGGATGAACAACCTGTTGCCATCCTCGGTAATCCCGGATATGTATTTAACTCGCTTGAAAACACCATTGAACTGCAACAAAAGGGTGTTTTGTATCATAAGAATCAAACTATCCGGGCAGGCATCGATATGATCTTTTCGGATCACGAGTTGAAAGGAGGCGGCAATCCGGCTGGTAACTACACCGTGAAACTAACGCAGCAGCAGCTAGACCAACTCAAGCAGAACGGTGTCAGTGCATCATTGGGGATTCACGATCTTCCACAAAATGCAGATGTTCTGAATTACAATGTCGAACTGAGACCAAGTTCTTTCGGTAGATGGCAGAACTTATACAGCGCATACATCGAGGATCAGATTTCAGCAAGCAACAGTCTCAACCTGACTTTTGGTCTGAGATATGACTACGACAATCTATCCAAAGGGGGATCGAAACATGGAGATTACAACAACCTGGCTCCACGCTTCAGTTTCAATTACAAGCTTTCAGATCACAGTGTGCTTCGCGGCGGCTACAGCCTTGTCTATAATAAGATTATCTATTCGGTCTACAGTGATGCGCTCCAGCAAAATACAACCGGACCTGACTACCTCGCTGAGCTTCAGGCTCTCATCAACGCAGACCAGCTCCCTTCTAATACAAACCTGGCAAGTGTTACTTTTAATGGAAACCTGAATGCCAGCTTTGGGTCGGTTCCCTACCTGCAGGGACCGTCATCTGCATCGTTACAAAATGTACGTAACGCCCAATTCTCGAATGAGCGCCGAATTCTCAACCCCAACGGATATCAAAACCCTTATACCCATCAGTTTGTACTGGGCTTCCAACATCAATTCGGGACTAACAAGCTATTGTCACTGAACCTGATTTACAGTCGTTCCTATGATCTTTTCCGCCTCTGGGATGTAAATTCGCCAGCGCCCTATCCCCTGAATAATCCGAACAATGTGGTGGTTCGGACACAATCCCAGGCTGACTCAACCCGTCCCGTACCTATTTATACGGACTCTAAAGGTCCCTACGCTCTTATCAAAGGTGATACACTCCGTGGCATTTCGCGTGATGTCGTCATGACCCAGGATAAGGGGAAAGCCACCTACTTTGGTGCAACACTCAGTTTTTCTAAAACCCCGTCAAATTCCCCATTTTCTTATTCCTTGAGTTACACGCTTTCGTGGTCATATAACAATACCGAAGACATAAACTTCCGGGCGATGGATGCCAATAACTTTGCGGCTGAGTGGGGACCCTCCATCAACGATCGTCGCCATGTGATTGATGCCAGCCTTACGTGGTATCCGCAAAAACGGCTTTGCGTTACAACAACCGGTTTGTTTCAAAGCGGTCAGCCCATCAACTGGATTCCAAATGCGAATGTGTATGGGACCACCGACTTAAATGGAGACGGACGTTCGTACAGCGATTCGTATGTTGGCAATAATGACCGGTATCCCGGGCAATCCAGGAACAGCGGTCGACTTCCATGGTCTAAAGTCATCGATCTTTCCATTCAGTACGATTTTCCCATACGCAATGCTCAGAAACTGGTATTTCAGGCCGATGTGTTTAATTTGCTAAACACGACGAACCTGAGTGGGTATGCGAATAACACCACTCAAAGCAATCAAATACAGGTCGGACCGCCATCACGCGGAATCGTCAAAAAAAATGCCGGGCCACCACGGCAATTTCAGTTTAGTTTAAAGTATGAATTTTAGGAAAGTAGCAAATTGGGTGTTTTGGCCTCGATTTATCAGGGCAGACTTGCGACATTATATTGAGGCTTGTCAGTCATTGGTCATTCGATTGTCATTCAATGGTCACTCAGTAGCGATGTACAGGATGAAAGTGAAACGAATAACCATCAACCTCCACATTACTAAGCTCTGCATCCTTTTTCTGGTACGAAGATCTGCCCCACCGTACATTCCCAGGCATAGCATGGAAACGAAGTCAACTACTCGTAACCCGCAGCCCGTATCATCTCACTATTTCCTTATTCCCTTACTGGCATTTCTGCTACTTGCTACAGCCGGTTGTGGCAATTCTGGGAAAAATAAAAATCCTCTTCAGCTTTACTGGAATACGATTCTCAGAGACGCACACGGTCAAACGGTACGCATGATGATGTGGAAGGGTGATCCGGCGATCAACAAATACATGAATAATTTTGTGAAGCCAGCTCTTAAAAAAGATTTCGACATCAATCTGGAAATATCCGCGGGGCAGGGAGCACAGATTGTTTCTATCCTGAGATCCGAGCTGGAAGCGGGCCGGTCGACCGGAAGTATCGACCTTGTCTGGATCAATGGGGCTACATTTTACCAGCTTCGGCAACTGAAAGCATTGTTTGGTCCCTTTGTCTCGAAATTGCCGAACAGCAAGTATCTGGATCTTACTGATCCTTTTGTAAACAAAGACTTCCAGCAGCCTATCGATGGCTACGAATGTCCATGGGGTACCGTTCAGTTCTGCATGATTACCGATACGGCACGTGTACCCAATCCGCCTGAAACACCATCGGCCCTGGCGAATTACGTGAAACATCACCGCGGATCATTCACGTTTAGCAACGATTTCACAGGGATGACCTTTCTGAAAAGTTTGATGACCGGCATGGCTCCAAAAGGTGCACTGTATGGTCCATTTCACGATTCGGTATATGCAAAGTATTCTGCCAAACTTTGGAATTATATCAAACAGATCAAACCCTATCTTTGGAAGCACGGAACATCATTCCCTTCGACGTTGGGTGCCCTACATCAGCTTTTCGAAAATGGAGAAGTCAATTTCACGATGAGCGACAACGATGCTGAAGTCGAAAACAAAGTGGACCAGGGCTTTTTTCCAAAATCTTCGAAAGCGTTCATTTTAACGACCGGTACCATTCGTAATTCTCACTATATCGGTATTCCAATCAATGCGCCAGATAAGGAAGCAGCGCTAGTGGTCTGTAATTTCCTGATATCACCGGAGGCGCAGTATCAAAAGAAGATTCCGAAGAATTGGGGTGATGGAACGGTACTTGAACTATCTAAGCTCCCCATGAGGTGGCAAATGAAATTCAAAAATTTGCCACCACGAAAACATGCGATCCCGCGTGACACATTACGAAAATATGCTCTGCCAGAGCTTGCACCCGAATACATGATCCGTCTTTATGACGACTTCCGTAAAAAAATTATTGAGTAGGCCCCAAACAGGTCTGATTGTCTTCTGCCTGTTGGTTGTACTGCCGATGATCCTCGGAGTCGCTTATGCTCTGTCTTACAGTCTTGGGCTGACCGGATTACTGAGCCATGGTTTCACATTTCACTACTGGCTGGAAGGGCTAACAAGTTCGGAATTATGGAGTTCGCTGGGTTTTAGCCTTTATATTGCTATTGCGTCCATCGTTCCGTCCGTTGTCATGGCGCTCATTCTTGTTCAGATAGCCCCCGATTTTCCGAGTGGACCGACAATGTCCTTAATCCTTTATCTCCCGCTTGTTGTCCCCGCTGTAATGGCTGCCTTCCTGATTTTTCAGCTCTTTTCGGAGTCCGGATTTATATCGCGTCTTCTGTATCACTTGGGAATAATTCATGCATTACACCAATTCCCAGGTCTGGTGAACGACCAACTAGGAATCGGTATCCTCTTGACTCACATTGGGATGGCGACGCCATTCTTTTACCTGCTTTTTGCAAATCTCTACCACCAGGAACGTATTGGCGAATACAGTGCATTAGCCACAACTCTGGGAACCCCGCCACGCCAAGTGTTTCGGCGTGTCATTGCCCCTGTTTTGTTGCGTCGTTCACAGCCGACACTGCTACTTTACTTATTGTTTGCTTTTGGATCCTATGAAATTCCATTGTTGGTTGGCCCGAGTAATCCTCGCATGCTGTCTGTCCTGGCCATACAGAAACTGCAGATGTTTGACCTGAACCAAGTGCCGCTTGCCTATGTGATTAACCTGCTTTATCTGTGTATTGTGGGTCTTGCCCTGCTGTTACGTACAACATCAATGGAGGATGATTATGCGTAATAACAGCAACTGGGTATTAAAGTCCGGCATGGTGATCGTGTATCTTTTCCCGTTTCTCTATCTCATCATGCTTTCACTCATCAGCCGTTATCCTTTCCCGGAAATCATACCTAAACACCTAGATTTCTCGCACTGGATCTCTGTTTTCACAGGGGAAAGCCAACTAACACATAGCTTATCTGTCTCGGTAATCATTTCACTTACTGTCGCCGCCATCTCAACAGGATTTGGTTTCATTACCTCGCGTGCTTTTGCAAAAAACAGTAACAAACCGCGCCTCATAAAGATGACGTACCTGCCGTTCCTGTTTCCACCTGTCATTTATGCTTCGATGTTATCACATTTTTTTATCTTAGCCCACATCAGTGGCACGATAATCGGTGTGATCATCGGACAGGTTTTGATTGCCTATCCCTTTGCCATTCTTTTGCTTCGTGGATTTTGGAGCCGTACTGTTGTGACTAACGAAGAATCGGCTAAAACACTCGGTGCGTCTCCCCAACAGGTTTTTTTCCGTGTATTGCTGCCAATGGCCAGGGAACTTCTCTTCATTACCTTCTTCCAGACGTTTTTAATCTCCTGGTTTGAATACGGTCTGACAACCCTGCTTGGACTTGGACAGATCCAAACGTTAACCCTCCGCGTATTTGGTTATATTCAACAAGGCAATCCGACACTGGCAGCTCTGAGCAGTCTTTTTTTGTTCATCCCGCCGGTTTTACTATTGTTGATTTACAAACCATCCCTTTTTAGAAGGCGATTCTAATGCTTGAGGTACAGTCATTATCGAAGTCGTTTGCTGATACGCTCGTTATCGGGAACTGCTCGTTTTATACTGAGACGGGTCAGTCTATGAGCGTTCTGGGGCGTTCCGGGTGTGGCAAAACCACGCTTTTGAAAATACTGGCTGGACTCATTGCCCCTGATGCCGGAAAGGTTTTGATCGATGGAGAAGATATTACCGACACACCAGCTCACCTCAGGCACATGGTGTATTTACCGCAGGAGGCTTTATTATTTCCACATCTCGATGTCTGTGAGAATATAGCTTTTGGTCTGCGGGTGAGGAAGAAGCCGAATCGTGTCATTACAGATGAGGTACGTAAGATGCTCAACCAGATCGGATTGTCTGATAAAATACACAGTCGCCCGCATGAACTATCCGGTGGTGAACGGAGACGGGTTTCATTTGGCCGGTCGCTGATTACCCAACCTGCTGTCCTTTTACTGGATGAACCGTTTGAGAACCTCGATCCGGAGACGAGAACAGATATGCAAAAACTATACCGAAAGCTGTCTGTGGATTATCACATCACGTCTGTTTTTGTGACACATAATTTGAAAGAAGCCATCGTGATGGGTGATCGTATTTCCACTTTGAGAAACGGGCAACTACATACGTACGAAGACGTACATTCTTTTATCAACGATCCGGCATCAGGCGCCTCTGATGAGATGGCTTTCTGGAATCAGTTTTCCGAAAGGAGTACGCTGGACAACGAGAACAGTTCTGAATTTTTCAAATGAGTCAGCAATCAGCAGATAGTAAATCCATCGCAGTGATTCTCGGCAGCGCCTATCAAAACAGCGACTTATCTAATGTTAGATATAACGAAATATCGGTGAATACAAGGTGGGGAGAACAAACGATATATCGTGTTTTTGATACCATCACACCGGCCTATCTCATTTACCGTCATAACAAAAATGAGCACCTCCTGCCTAACCAAATACCATACCGTAGAATGGTCGCAGCACTCAAGGAAGTTAACTGTGGAGCCTTAATTTCAACGAGTTCCGTAGCTGCCTTAAAAAACTATATTTCGTTGTTTACACCGCTACTGCTTACTGATATTATGATGCCGGAAAACAGGCTCCCAGATGGATCAACTTGTACAATGTTTCCGGAACCTGCTGATGGACAAGGACATTTGATTTTAAGCGAGGGACTAATATCACGATCGCTGAATACACAAATGCAAGCCATCAGTAAAAATATTCTGGATCAAAAACAACGAAATATCGTTTTTGCATATGCTGGTGGTCCACGCTCCAAAACACCAGCTGAAAACCGGATGTGGGCCATGCTCGGAGCACATGTGAACTCAATGACACTGGCCCCGGAAATTGTGCTTGCCAACGAATTAGGGATTCCCTGTGCCGGACTTGTCGTTGCTCATAAATATTCGATACCCGGCATCTCCAATCCAAAAGACTCCGAGGACATTGATTTACAGTTGCAAAAAGCCAGGGAAGCTTTTGAAACAATCATCACCCGGTTTCTAATGGAAGGTCAGCCGGTCCCCTTTGCCAACCACATTTACCGGTATGATGACCGAATCTGAGATTGCCTACATATCAAAATTTGCCCAAACGAAAATACCTGGATTCCAATTCAACGGATCTATAGAATCAGTCGAAGGGGGGCTGCTCAATCATGTATTTCGCCTTTCAGGAGAACCGAATTCTATAATTGCGAAATATGCCCCACCCTATGTGGCCTCAAATCACGAAATACCACTCGATCCGGGACGGCAAAACTTTGAAGCGGGAGCGCTGGAACTCTTCAGAAAGAAAAATCTGCTCTTCTCATTGCTCACTAATTACCTCAAAGTACCGCAACTGATAGCTCACGATGCAAAGCATCATATTATTTTTATGGAAGATGCCGACCCTGGAACGAGATCGCTAGATCATTTGCTACATCCTGAATCCGACGATATAAAACTAGGCACGGAGCTTGGTAACTTTATCGCAGAATTACATGCAAAAACATCGGAAAATTCCTGGCTCGCTCAAAGCATGAATAATGTATCCATTCAGAAGACGCGCTATATGGTCCAGTACCAACCCTCGGCTCGTTATTTACTGAAAGCCGGTATTCTTGATTATGAATCCCTGGGTCGGGAACTTGAATTACTCGGCCGGGATTTCATGAAACCTGGTATATGTCTGACTATGGGTGACTTATGGCCACGTTCTCTCCTTTGGAATGAAAAATCCTGGTACCTGATTGATTGGGAATTTTCCCATTTTGGGTCGCCAGCACAGGACACAGGACATTTACTTGCCCATCTCTGGATGCTTAAACAACGGTCTGCCGACCCGGAACAGGCAAAACGATTTACTGTGATAAGAAATGTATTCATAAAAGCCTATCAGGAGAGAATTGAAAATATTAATCCCTCCTTATTCACTCCTGAAATCAAAAAACAGGCCGTTCTTCATGCCGCTGCTGAAATCCTGGCGCGAACCACGGGAGCTTTTCAGAATGGCTATGTCTATGCAGGTTTGGAACCCGATGATCCGGCTATTCAACAAGCGGTGCAGAAAGCTGCCGGTTGGGTTAGAAATGCCGAAAATACAGATTTAGGCACGTTTGGTTAATCTGTATATGCTTCTCCCTACATGCAACGGTATGAAATGGATTTCTCAGGTAATGCCAAATCGCTCCGTCGGAAGCGAAATTATTGTTTGCACAAAAATAGGTATGCAAAACCTATAGATGGAATTTACCATTTCCCTAATCCGTGATCATCCGCGAAAATCCGTGGCTAATTTCAACAGCCAAGGGAAATAAATTCGATCAACATTTCAGTGTAAATAGTCTTAATTTTCTGCCCGATATTTTTTTGCTGATTTGAATTGAAAGAATGACACAGAAGAAAAAAATTGCAGTTTGGCTTTGGGTCGGATGTGGAATGATTGCCATTATGGTGAACATCGGTGCGATCACCAGGCTAACCGGCTCAGGTCTCTCCATTGTACACTGGGATGTGGTAACGGGCATTATTCCACCATTGACTCATCATCAATGGGAGCAGGCCTTCAAGGCTTATCAGCAATCCCCGCAGTATAAACTTGTGAATGAAGGCATGACCTTATCCGGGTTTAAATCCATCTTTTGGTGGGAATTTATACACCGCCTACTTGGCCGGACAATTGGCATGTTCTTCATTTTCCAGTTGATCTTTTTTTACTGGAAAGGCTGGCTCGACCGGTCTCTCATCAAAAAATACATAGCCATTATCCTGTTGGTGGGTGTTGTCGGGGCTTGGGGTTGGTATATGGTAAAAAGCGGGCTGATCAATCAGCCGTGGGTAAGCCCCTACCGGCTCACCGTTCATCTTATCCTCGCACTATCTTTATTCAGTTATGTCTTCTGGAATGCGCTAACGCTATGGCGCACAGATGACTCAATTCCCGAAAATACCATCCCGGTATCCTTAAAAAGGATAATGGGTACGTTACTGATTCTGTTTGGGATTCAAATTATATACGGCGGATTAATGTCGGGTCTGCATGGCGCCCTGTTCTTCCCGACATTCCCTTTGATGCATGGTCGCCTTATTCCTGGTGATCTCTTTATCATTTCGCCATTCTGGAAAAATTTCTTTGAGAATGGAAACCTGGTCAATGCTGTCCACCGCACGCTGCCTTGGTTCATTGCAATCTTAATCTTTGCATTAGCCATCATGGGATTCAAGACTTTTACCAACAAATCAGTCAGGGTTGCTACCGGGTTGTTGGCTGCCGCCGTCGTACTCCAGATTACACTCGGCGCACTGACCGTAATCAACAGTTCCGTTCACATTCCTGTCTTCTTCGCCGCCGCCCATCAGTTCGGGGCATTAATCATGTTGACATTGTTACTATTTATTGGCTGGCACGTGCTAAAGGGGACCATCGCTTCAAAAGCTTGACTTAAACTAACCCCTCATCGTCTACAATCTTCCCTATTAACTCGACAAGAAAAATTCAAATCCTGATTTATCCTTGAAAAAGTGAAGAGAAACAGTAAATTACTGCATATAGTACCGCAAGGTATTTATTTGTTGATCTAAAAACCTTCGCTCCAATAATCGATTTTACTAATCTGTCCGGGAGGCATAGAGATGTTTAATCGTCGTCATTATCCTTTACTGGCCATTGGAATAGTCATTCCTTTCATTTTGTCAAATTGTTCCCGTTTCAACTCAGCAAACCACCGATACATCAGGATAACCAACAAAACCAATCGGACCCTGGCATTTTCTGCCTGGGAGACTGATGCTACGAACCGGGTAAATATCAGCCAGCGCTTTTCTGTGGCAAAATCAACAAACCCCTTAATACAGCCCGGCCAGTCGGTCCTGATTTCGATTAAAAATATCAACGGCCATTTTGGACCGCAAAAGACTATGAAATTATTCCTCTATACCGTCCACGACAGCATGGCTTATGCGAATAACAATCTGACGATTAGTTATAAGGATTTACGTAGGCGCAATTACAACATATCCATAAATCGAGATGATCTTTACTATCTAAATGATGCGATATTTGAATAAATAACCACAGAGCACACGATGAACTCACAAAGATCACAATGTATATAACCATTTAATTGCTTTCGGCGCAACAGATTAATTGACTGATCAATAAGATAGGATTGCATGATTTTTTAACGAGCATAACAACTTAGACGCTTGCTATCGGGTTGCTCACAATTCTTTTGTCAGTTCCTCAATCTGATCCCGAATTCTCGCCGCTTCCTCAAACTCCATATTCTGGGCAGCCTGTCTCATTTCAGCGCGAAGATATTCAACGAATTGCTGTTTATCTTCAAAAACAACTTCTTTCATCTTCGGTCCGGGCTTATAACGGATACCTTCTTCTGCCACCTGGATTTTCTCTATATCACCGGAATCGACTTCATCCATAAAATTAAATCCCTTCGCCGAGATCAGTGACGGATCAACCAGTGGCTTCAACTCTTTTTGCACGGTATACGGTGTGATGTTATTTAACCGGTTATATTCAGCCTGGATGACACGACGACGATCGGTTTCTTCCATCAACTTTTTGATGCTGTCCGTTATCTTATCTGCATACAGGATAACCCTTCCCTCTACGTTCCGCGCAGCACGACCTGCAATCTGGAATAGCGACGTTTCCGAACGAAGAAAACCTTCCTTATCCGCATCCAGAATAGCCACGAGCCCAAGTTCCGGGATATCTATCCCCTCACGCAACAGGTTGATTCCGACCAGCACATCGAAATCGCCTTTCCTGAATCTGTAGAGAACCTCCACCCGCTCAAGGGCATCCAATTCCGAGTGCATGTAAGCTGCCTTAACACCCAGATTCCTCAGGTATTCCGATAATTCTTCACTCATCCGCTTGGTCAGTGCCAGGACCAGCGTGCGTTCTTTCCGATTTACCCGACTCTGTATCTCATCGAGAAGATCATCAATCTGGTTGGCCAACGGGCGAACCTCGATCTCCGGCTCCATGAGCCCGGTAGGTCGAATGATCTGCTCAACGATAACCCCTTCGCTTTTCTCAAGTTCATAATCACTGGGTGTTGCGCTCACAAAGATGCACTGGTTGACCATCGATTCCCATTCTTCAAAGGTCAGCGGCCGATTGTCAAGCGCAGATGGAAGCCTGAATCCGTGCTCAACCAGAGAAAGTTTTCGGGAACGGTCACCCCCGTACATTGCATGAATCTGTGGAACGGTCTGGTGGCTCTCATCCACTACCATCAGGTAATCATCCGGAAAATAATCCAGCAGGCAGTACGGTCTGGAGCCCGGTTTACGTCCGGCTAAGTAGAGCGAGTAATTCTCGATACCCGAGCAGTAGCCTACTTCCTGCATCATCTCGATATCGAATAGAGTACGCTGTTCGAGCCGGCGGGCTTCCAGAAGCTTATCTTCTTTTTCAAGCACTTCCATCCGCCACTTCAACTCGTCCCGTACCTGATCGATTGTTGCCTTCAGACGATCCTTTGTCGTCACAAAGTGTGAGGCCGGATAGATCGTATATTCTTCCAGGTTTTCCAGGACTTCTCCGGTCATCGGGTCAAAAAAAGCTAATCCTTCAATTTCATCCCCCCAAAATGTGATGCGCAAGCCTCGATCTTCATAGGCCGGATACAGATCGACAATATCTCCTCTCACCCGGAACACACCCGGCATAAATTCGATGTCATTCCGGTTATAATGCAGATCAACCAAGTCATACAGAAGACGTCTGCGTGGCATATCCATGCCGGTCTGAAGTGGAATAATCATCTGGGCATATTCTTCCGGGGCGCCGATGCCGTAAATACAACTCACCGACGATACAATAATCACATCCTTTCGGCCGGATAAAAGCGCACTCGTAGCCCGAAGTCGAAGCCGTTGAATCTCATCGTTAATCGATAGATCCTTTTCGATATACTTATCCTGCGAGGCGATATAGGCTTCCGGCTGATAGTAATCGTAATAGGAGATAAAAAATTCGACGCGGTTTT
This sequence comes from uncultured bacterium, assembly GCA_963787205.1. Lineage (GTDB taxonomy): Bacteria > Bacteroidota > Rhodothermia > Balneolales > DATFMH01 > DATFNI01. The sequence continues at coordinate 158,772 of CAWBCD010000014.1, read as the reverse complement.
CCGGGAAAAAATCGCTGAGTTCACGATAGAGCTGGGCAGCCAGTGTCTTATTGTGACTCATCACCAGGGTTGGTGTCTTTCGCTGCTCAATAACCGAAGCCACCGTGCGGGTTTTCCCTGATCCGGTTATCCCAAGCAAGGTCTGATATTTGTCTCCCCTCTCTAATCCTTCCACTAATTCCTCGATCGCCTTGGGCTGGTCGCCGGCAGGCGGGAAGGGGGATGTTAATTTGTAATCGAACATATTTGTTTTGGGTAGATTTTATCCAAAAGAAGGATTTTTTGCTTTATGTTTCCGTACTTTAACGCTCACTTGGCAAAAAGATGATATAATTTCATCCACAGGATTTCACTCAATGTGTCATGACCACATCAGAACACCATTTATCGGGATCGCGTAAACGAATCGACGAGATAGATCGAAAAATTCTCGAGCTTTTGCAGCAACGTAATGAAACAGTTCGAGACGTGATCGAAACCAAAATACAGAATAAACTGCCCATTTTTGTAGCCAATCGTGAAGAGGACAAAGTACAACGATTTCGCGAACAAGCTGAGCAACACGGCATCGACGCCGACTGGGCGGAAGATTTTCTCCGCATGATCATGAGCAGCTCACGGGCCAGCCAGTCAAGCGGCCGGTTTCCGCAGGCGACTCACGAAGCTAAAGAGATACTCATCGTCGGCGGTGCCGGAGAAATGGGTTCTCTATATCACAGAATTTTTGAAAAAACCGGACATAATGTACGCATCCTGGACCGGGATGGCTGGAATAAAGTGGACCAATTAGCAAAAGACGTGGATGTGGCAATTGTCTCGGTTCCCATTCATGTCACTCATCAGGTCATTCGAGATCTTGCTCCACATCTGAATCCTGATACAATCCTGGCTGATTTTACATCCAACAAAAATGGATTGTTGGAATTGATGATGGATGTGCATCCCGGCCCGGTAGTCAGCCTCCACCCGATGCATGGCCCGGATGTTCCCAACCTGTCCAAACAGCTACTCCTCGTTTGCCACGGTCGCGATGACGAAAAGATGGATTGGTTTCTTCGACAATTTTCTCTTTGGGGAATGCGGGTCAAAGAAGTTGATCCGCAAAAACATGATCATGCGATGCATATGATTCAGGGGCTTCGCCACTTTGTAGCCCTGCTACACGGATCATTCATGCGTTACTACGACCTTCGCCCGGAAGACATCATCGATTTCTCCAGCCCAATTTACCGAGCAGAACTGATGATGACGGGACGTATTTTCGCACAGGATCCGAGTCTGTATGCAGATATTGTCTTTTCCAATGAAGAACGCCGTGAATTGCTGCTCAACTTTTTCAAACATCATCAAAGACTCTCTGACCTTGTACAGAAAGATGATAAGGAATCATTTGTCAAAGAATTTGAAGCTGTGCACGAGTTCTTCGGAGATTTTGCCGATCAGGCGCTTAAAGAAAGTAGTTATCTCATCAACCGCCTGTCAGACCGTTTCGCTTAGAAAAGACCTTAGACTTTATATTTCAGACCATAGTCGCTCCTTTAAGGATTAGCGTCTTGACGTTTCTTGATTTTATAGTGATAAGTTTTAGGGCCGGAAAGAAGCTGGTATTTTTTAAATTTTGGGCCTCTGGATCATTTTAATACGGTTTCATAATAGCTCATCCCAAGAACCACAGGAACTATTCAAAACTATTTTTATGAACATTATTGACAAAAAGAATTTATTGATTTATTTTAAGATAAAAGACTCTTAATTATTTTTATAATTACTCCATGAGCGTACAATCAACTTATTCTGATCGAACTGTCGGCGAACTGGTAGCAGAAGACTATCGTAAAGCAGGGATATTCCGTGAATTTGGAATTGATTTTTGCTGTGGAGGAAAACGATCGATAGGTGAAGCATGCAGCAAAAAAAATCTCGACGGCGAGCTTGTGATCCAAGCCCTTGAGAAATTGGATAATCAACCTGACGTGTCTGATGAAAATTTCAGTGAATGGGAAGCGGATAAACTTGTGGACTACATTGTCGACACTCATCACACCTACGTACGAAACAAGATACCTGAAATCAGCACCTACTCACGGAAAGTAGCCAGAGTTCATGGCCAACAACATGCAGAGACCTTAAAGATCTCATTTATTTTCGCTCTGCTGTCAACCGAGTTGAATGCACATGTCGACAAGGAAGAAAACTTTTTGTTCCCCTACATCAAGTATTTGGTGAAAACCCAAAAAGATGGCATAACCCCTGAAAAACCATTCTTTAGTTCAGTCAAAAATCCTGTAACCATGATGGAGAAGGATCACGATGAAGCCGGAAAGGAGATGGCAAAGATCGAATCTTTGAGCAACGGCTACAACCCACCTGAAGATGCGTGTCCCACCTTCCGGATTCTCTACAAAAACCTGAAGGCTTTTCAGGAAGATTTGCACAAACATATCCACCTGGAAAACAACATCCTGTTTCCAATGGCATTGGAACTGGAAAAATCAAGTTAATTCATTTTCTGACATTATCCGGTTGTGCATAGCAACCATTATTCCCTAAATCAACAACCTGTCGGCTCGTGAAAGACTGACAGGTTTTTTATGCTCTCAGATTGAATTGTTAATCACGGTTTCGCCTCCAGATAGACGCATTCAATATCATGGCAAAACTGACCCATAGCAAGTATGGGACCATCAACCATGCAGCAACCAGGCTGTGATTAGAGAAGGCCAGGATAGTCCAAAAGACGAACAGCCATAACAACATAATCTCGACCAGTGCCCAACCGAGACGATGCCATCCGAAAAAGATCCACGACCACCCGGCATTAATCACCAGTTGGATCAGATAGATGACAAGAGCTTTTTGAGCTGTGTAAAATCCATGTTGGTTCCATACAATCCATGCAGCAATTGCCATCATCGTGTAAAGAGCTGTCCACACCGGACCAAACAACCATGTTGGTGGATTCCATTCAGGTTTCCTCAGTTCATTGTACCAATCCGAAGAAGCTATTCCGGGTGACACAACGGCGCCGGCATAAGCCGCTGCGAAAGCTAAAAGCAAGGATATAATCAAACTCAAAATGGAGTAAATCATAAAGTTACGTTTGTATTACCACCCAAACGCCACTCAAAACGTTCTATATGGTCCATCCATTCCAATGGTCCCGGTGTTAGCCGCACAGTCTAAACCAGCCATGATTCAGTAAAGTCTTGCTCTACTGTGCTGTATAACCTCCGTCAATGACAAGTTCCGATCCTGTCACGAATTTCGACTCCTCAGACGCCAGGTACAAAACTCCATAAGCAATGTCATATGGTTCACCAACATGACCAATAGGATGCATGCTGTCGAGCGCCTTTCGTCCTTCCGCAACACCGCCCTGAGCCTTCAGGTAGTTTTCCACCATCGGGGTCCATATATAACCGGGATGGATGGAATTGACGCGGATATTGTATCCCATTTTTGCACAGTATAGTGCTGCCGATTTGGTGAATAATCGAACTCCACCTTTGCTTGTATTATAAGCAGCAAGATTAGGATCACCGACGAGTCCCTCGATGGATGAAAGATTGATTATGGAACCCCCCTGCTTCTTCATCACTTTTATGGTTTCCCTCGTTCCCAGGAAAACAGCATCCAGATTGATTGACATGAGCCATCTCCATTCTTTCAGAGTTAGCTCTTCCAGTGGTCCGCCGACTCCTACACCGGCATTATTGACCAGAATATCCAATTTGCCGAATTGCTGAACCGTTTTCTCTACCAAAGACTTCCATTCCGATTCGAGGGCTACATCCTGATGGATGTAAACAGCTTTTCCGCCATCCTTATTTATTTCCAGGGCTGCTTCTTTACCCTCTTCATCTTTGACATCCGTAATCACAACACTTGCCCCTTCCCGGGCCAACAAAACCGCACTCGCCCGACCTAGTCCGAGTGCTCCTCCTGTAACAATAGCTACTTTGTCTTTGACTCGATTCATAATTACCTCTACATTATTACACTTTTAATTGAATTAGACCCGTTTTTGCGACCGACAGAAAAAAAACAAAAACATATTAAGACTTTAATATCTTTTATTTCCCTCCTCATCTCCAGTAAATGCTTTCCAATAAGTTACGTTTCAGGGCGCGTTTTCGGAACCGGCCGGGGATCGTTGCCCCAGTTCTCTGTCGAGCATAAACAGACCCGTCCCGTTATCTCCGATAAGTTTCAATTGGTTAATAATATCACGGGCATTGTTTTCCTCCTCCACCTGCTCATCAATAAACCACTGAAGCAGATTTTGTAGCGGATAATCACTCTCTTTTGATGCCAGCTGATAGAGTTCATTAATCAGCTTCGTGACTTTCTTCTCATGATCTAAAACAGCCTTAAATGCCTCCTGTGGTGTTCCAAACTCAGTTTCAGGCTGTGGGAGCTCTTTGAGTGCTACTTTCACATCACGATCGATCAGCATATCATAGAATTTGAGGCCATGCTGCAGTTCCTCCTGCCATTGGACACGCATCCAGCTGGCAAAGCCATTGAGGTTTTGCTCAGCAAAGTATGCCGACATTGACAGGTACAAATAAGCCGATGAAAACTCCACCTGTATTTGATTGTTTACAGCTTCAACAACACTTTTTTTCATAGATTTTCCTCCCAAAACTTTTTAAGGAATTAACATTAACATGAGCGGGACCGTTTCGATCGATCAGAGTAGTCCTTCCTCAGCAGGAAGTCTGAGTGTAAACGTTGCCCCTTTCCCTTTGTCACTGCTCACGAATACGGAACCATCGAATAACCGGCTCAGGTAATAACAGGTAAATAAACCGATTCCCGTTGATGGCTCACCCTCTGTTCCGGATTCGCTGACTTTGTAAAAGGGTTCGAAGATTGATTTCTGCTTCTCCTTTTCGATGCCCATCCCATTGTCACGGACATGGATCAGCGCAGTGTCTCCTTCATAATCCAGGCTGATTTCGATCTTTCCGCCTCTCGGAGTATACTTCAGTGCATTGCTGATCAAATTAAATAAAATCCTTTTGGCTTTCGGGATATCCACTTCCGCATACAACGGACTGCCATGCCGGCAAAACAGCAGCTCCTGTTCTTTTGCATGAGCGGCTCCCTGCATCAATTCGAATACTTCTTCAGCGACCCAATTCAAATCAACTTTGATCAGGTTTAACTCGATCTTGTTGAGATCTATCAATACAATGTCATTCAACTGGTTGACCAGGTCTGCCATGTTATTCACTCCCATCTGTACCATGGCGTGATACTGTCGCAAGTCGGCATTTCCCGATTGCAAAAGTTCCTTATCCATCATATCGAGATAACCAAGCACGGCTGTCAACGGGCTTCGCAAATCGTGGGTCGTGATGCTCAACACATTATTCTTAAAAGCGATGACCTCCTCCAGTCGCTTCTGCTTTTGGCTGATTTTTTCATTCTGGATCTGCAGTTTTGCATTCATATCTGCCATCTCCAGATCCTTGCCAACCATGCTGGCGAAGGTATGAATAAGGCTTATCGCTTTATCATCAAGCTCTGACTGATTGACGAGCACTGCCAGATACCCCACATATGAATCCCGGTGCCGGTAAGGGACGCAATAATGATCACCCACATAAATCGGTTCACCGGAAAGAATCAGATCTTCTTCTTCATTAGAAAGTGTGATCGGCTGACGATTATCACTGGAGCTGGCAATTGTAACATCCTCCTCCAGGGACAAAACCAGTAATACCTGCTCAGATTTGAGGGCTTCGGCTAACGTAGTCACCAGTTTTTCAAGATTCATCAGCGGCGCAGCATCCCGCAGCTGCACCGACTTTACTGCAGCCAGCCTTTTTTTATCATTGCGTATAGCCGTTTCCCCTTCTTTACTAAGCATATGGTATGATACGTATTTAGCGCCGATTCCGCGAATATTTTAACATATCGGGGTTCCGGTGCTTGTCCATAAAGGCAAGGAAGCGCACTTTACGACCGATCATTTGTTTCCAGCGTAAGCGAAGCGAAGGTTGCTCTCTTAAGAATGAAAGAACATTCTGAGCCTGACTAATATTACCATGAACCGCCAAATAATCTATAAGATCCAGATATGTTTCAAAATAATATTTCTGAAATGGATATCTGATGACGCCAGCGCCAAGTTTCAATACTGCTTTTGTTTTTTCTTTTGTGATCATAAAACTCAATGCGAAAAGCTTGTTGGCCGGTGAAAGCGACTCAAAATCAGAACTGTCGGTAACCGCATAACTACCATTGAGGATCTTTAGATAATCCCCCCAGTTTTTCCTTGAATCTTTTCGAAACATGATACGACCAAGAAGCCTCGGATCCTTCATCTTCCCGGTGCTCAACACAAGTGCGGAATCAAGGTCATGGTCCGCACTGACACTGTCGTTTGCCATCATATAACTGTCAGCCATTCTTATCGCAACGAGTGGGTCTGTTAGTTTTGGTGGTATATACGACTTTAGTACGGTGTCCGGATGACCGGTAATCAGTTGCAACGTCGACCATGGGATCCAGAATGAAGGCCTCCAGGTCAGTTTCCTCAATGCGGTATTAAGTGTTTGAACGGCCTTAGAAGTGTCGTAGAGAGCCATTGCGTGGTTATAAGAATCGTAATAATAATAAGCTCTGGTCAGCTTGTGAGGACATTGTTTTTCGAAGATGGAAGGAACAGAGAACAAATGGGCGGAGACCGCCATATCCGTTGAGTCAACAGGAATCTCTTTCAGAGCAGCGTGCCATCCGGCAACAAGAGAATCCACACTGACCGGATAGCCCTCGGCAAGGTCTGAGTTTCTGTATGCCTTCTTGAAATCCGCTACCGGCCAGTTGTTCAGCAAATAATGTACAAAGGAGCCTGCCGTTATATAGCTCACATTTGCACGTCCTTCATAGAAGCCCGAAAAGGATAACGCGTTTTCAATGTCTTGTGCGTTGGGCCAGGGTTTTGAAGCTGCTACGATCTGGTCGATGGTTGCATATTCGGATTCATCAGGTGCTAATGATACAGCCAGCCCCTCGGTAAGACCGATACTCCAACTGGCCTTCAGTATTGGACCACCGAACTGTTTCGCGAGCACATGCACCAGTTCGTGTCGCAGGACCTGATCGATGGCAGACTTTGCTATGTGCACCTGGTTGACCGGATTCCAGACAGGAACATAACTCGTATACTTCGCTCCCACGAGTTCCTTTTTTTGCCATACATCTCCATAAAAAAAGCATTCAACCCTGTTTTTACCGGTCGGAGGCTGAATTTTCAGATCATGACATATTTCACTGACATCGAACTCAGCCTTATCCAGGTACTTGTGAATATCATACTTTGAATATCGGCTTGTATCATAATAAATGGCCACATTCTGGCCTTCGATGCGGCCGCTAAGCACCTGTTTGAGATACCAGCGCGGCGTGATAATGTGAACGAAAGGCATTTGGGCATAGCTCAATCCAAGACTGACAGTCAGGACCAAAACTCCCCACTTTGCAAATCGCTGATGCCAGAATGAGGGCAGCAGCCAGAGCAATTCAGCCCAACAGAAAGTGACAAACCGGAAAAACAAATCCCGTGCTGTAAATCGCACGGCCGAATCATATAGCGGTCCGGGCCATCCACCCCAAACATGATTAAAGAAATAGACCTGTGGCAGGGTAAAGAGTTCGACCAGAAACTCCCCAAGTCCTATCAACAGCAAAACCAGAACCGTCCATAAGACAGCACGCCGAAAACCATTTATTCGAAACAGCCGACCAATGCTATATCCGAAAAAGACGCTCATCGACGGAAAAAAGACCCAGAACCCTATTCCATCGACACTGAGACATCCTGACAACGCGCATTTTATTGCAAGCGGGATCGCTATAGTATAAACCTGCGTCTCAACTCGAAGTAGACGGGAGAAATCGCCAGGGGATTCTTTCTTTCTGGCAGCAAGCACTCCGGCATAGAAGGCACCGAACAATGAAGACAATACGGCTGACTCCACATGAAGATCACCAATGAGTGGAATCCACATGAGGATGAATCCGGCAAGGATGAAGGGGCCGTAGAGTTTAAAAAGTTCTTTCCGGTTTCGCATAGATACTGCCGCTGTTATTGCGACAAAATATAACCCGAAATCAGGTCATTTGCGGAACAGGTTATAAAGAACGAACCATATATTTTCCTTCCTTTCCTTCAGCCGCCTGGAAAAGTAGGGAAACCACATCGTCCCGTAGGGAACATATATGCGAACATTGTACCCATTTTTGACCAGTTCCTCACAGGTTGTCTGGCGCAATCCGTACAGCATTTGGAACTCATAGCGGGCTTGCCCGATATGGTTCTGCTGCGCATATTCTTTTGTCCAGTTGACCAGCTCGTCATCGTGAGTGGCGATGCGGGGATAGGGTGTTTTTTCCAGCAGAACAGCAGTGTATTCCTTAAAAGCATCACGAATAGCCGGCATATTTTGCAGGGCGATGCGTTCCGGTTCTTTGTAGGCACCTTTCACCATGCGTACATCTGCACCTATCCCGGCCAGCTCGGCCACATCATCTCTCGTGCGATGCAAATACGCCTGGAGTACGATTCCCACATGTTTTCCAAATTCTGCAAACGCCTCCTTAAATATGTCTATCGTTCGTGCGACATGATCGGATCCCTCCATATCGATTCTGACGAACTGATCCTGGTGTCTTGCGGCTTCCAGAAGCTTAAAGAGATTGTCACGTGTATACAAAGGATCGATATCAAGTCCCATCATTGTGAGCTTAACGGAGATACTCGCATCGAGACCTATTTCGTGAATTTTTCCCAGTAAATCAATGTAATCATTTAATGTCTGATCGGCGGTTTTCCGGTCGTGGACATTTTCACCGAGCAAATCCAGCGTCACTTTTATGTTGAGATTATTGAGTTCAGAGACCTTTGGAACCGCTTCCTTAAAATTCTCTCCGGCAACGAAACGCCGGGCAAAAGCAAAGGGTAGTTTCATTTCAATCATACCTTTTGAAATCTAAAATTTTAGGTGGTAAAAATAGCGAATTGTCAATTGATTTCCTTTTTCACAACTACATGACACTTACGCATTTTTTGCTTGTAACATTTACCTGTAAAACACGTAACCGCTCAGTGGATTACGTCTGAACTTTAAAAATTTTGACAATTCGGGTCGCCTGAATTCGAACGTGACATACCCAGGCTTTGTTCACTATCGACTAACAAAACTTAATATTGAAGCAACAAACCCCATCTTGACTGGAATGAACTATTGTTATTATATTATGACCCTTCGGTCATCCATTATAACCAAATGGTCATTTTTATGACCCAAGGGTCATAACTAAAATTTTTATCGTCACGGTACATTACCATACATCATAGATGGAAGACATTCGGGAAAAGAAAAGGAAATTACTTGAAACGATCACCCGTGAGGGGATTTATAAGGCCGTGGAAAAAATTATAGCCGAAGATGGGATTGAAGGACTTACCATGAACCACCTGGCCGAACAGGCCGGCATCGCCAAAGGTACTATTTATCTGTACTTCAAGGATAAGAAGGAGCTGATTCAATCAGCCATGGATTACAGTCTTTCTCCTTTAAAGGATGGAGTTATCAAGATTTTGGATAGCCATAAAGATCCGGAAGTCATCCTCAAGGAATATACCCTGTTTATTATCGACTTTTTAAAGAAGAACCTGTCCCGGTTTCGGGTCATGCAGTATCGTTTGAACCAGCAGGACAGGGTCAATCCGCATTTTAATAACAGGGGAAAGGAACACTTTCAATTATCCGTCCAGAAAGTGGCTGAGGTTATCGATCGCGGAATTTCAGAAAATAAATTCCGCAAGATCAACAGTCGAACATTCGCACATATGTACATCATCTCGAATATTGCCATCGTTAAGAGGTACCTATGTATTGATGAGGGAAAGGCCTCAGATATTGATGCTGATGCGGAATTGCTTATCGATGTTTTTTTGAATGGGATTAAAAATCATTAACTATCTTATGCATCGTAAATCACTAATATCACTATTATTGTTCGTATCGGTGGGCTTGAGTGGTTGTATCACATCCAAGTCCATTTCAAATGACATTAATGATACGGAGACGCAGGCATATCACGACTGGAAAAGACAGCAGGCTGTTGCCGACACTTTACCCACTGGTCAACAGGTAAATCCAGACAGTTACCATGTAAAACAGGATCAGCAACCGGTAGTAAAGGGCAAACTGGCACTAATGGATGCAATCAAGCTGGCATTACAGTATAACAGAGACATACAAACAGCCGTAGAAAATACTTCGTATGCCCACGGTCGAATACTTCAGGCATATGGTGGTGTTGTTCCAACAGCAACGCTCAACGGAACCTACAACCGCATTGACAAGGTTGCCCAAATTGATATCGGTGGCAATACCCTGACAGCCGGCAGTCTGAATAACTATACGTTCAATCTGCATATCGAGCAACCGATATTCAATGGCTCTGCTGCTGCCGGACTTCGCGCTGCAAAGCTGTATAATGCACTGACAGATAAACAGGTAGATAACACGACACAGAGTGTTGTATATGGTGTCGAACAAAGTTATTACCAACTCCTGCTTCTGCAAAAGACATACGAAGTCAATAAACAATATCTACAGGTCAGCCAGGCTAGCCTGGAAGATGTACAGAACAAAGCCAAGTATGGCACGGCAACGCATTTCAACGTACTTCGTGCCAAAGTTGACGTTGCCAATTCACAGACCCAGATGATTACATCCCAAAACGATCTGGAGCAGGCCCAAGCCGCCTTCTTCAAGTTGCTTGGGGTCTCCCAAAATAGTGAGATCACCCTCGAGGATTCGTTGAATTATAAACCAATGAACGTCAACGAAAACGAAGAGATGAACACTGCACTGCACGACAATCCACAATTGGCAAGCAGCCTGCTTACGGTACGATTGAACGAACAAAATGTACTGGCGAGCTACTCAAGATATTTCCCGACCGTGAGTGCTTTTCTGAATCAAAACTACCAATATCCTAATCCACACGGCTCCTTCTTCAATCCCGGCAACTATCTGAAGTATGGGTATGCCTGGAATGCCGGGATAACGCTGAAATGGAGTATTTTTGACCTTTCCCGTGAAGGAACAGTCGTACAGGATAAGTCGGAATTAAGACAACAAAAAATCAGCTACCTCGATACCAGGGAGCAGATCCTGTATAACGTCCGCAGTGCCATCCTTGCTCTGAAAAACGCTGAAAGAGCTGTTGATGCACAAAAACTCACCGTCCAACAGGCTCAGGAGGGTTTGAGACTTGCCCAGGCTGGTTTACAAAACGGAACACTTGATCAGGTCTCTGTTCTGGATTCCCGCCAGGCTCTTCGCCAGGCAGAACTGTCCTACTACTCAAGTATTTACAACCATAAGGTTGCACGTTTGCAACTGATGAAAGCAACAGGCCAGATGAAGGTCCAAAAAGGATCATCCAAGGATTCCGATAGTAAGGAACCGTAACAAAGATTTTGAAGATCTCTAAAGATTATAATTAGTTATGTGGATATCAGACACCGCTATAAAACGACCAGTAACCACCATCATCCTGATGGGTGCTCTCTTGATATTCGGTTACCTGGCGTTCTCACGTATGGGAATCGATCAGTTCCCGGAAGTTGACTTCCCGGTAATTACCGTCACGACCTCCTATCCTGGAGCCAGCCCGGAAGTTATGGACCAGGATGTCACCAACAATCTGGAAGAACAGATAAATACCATCAGTGGTATTAAGGACATCTCATCACAAAGTTATGATGGCCTTTCAATTATAGCTGTCCAGTTTGTCCTTTCAAAGGATGCCAATGTTGCATCGGAAGAAGTCCGTGCCAAAGTAGACCTGGCGAAACAAAATCTGCCTATAGATATTCAGCCTCCAATCGTTCAAAAACTGGATGTCAACTCCAGTCCGATCGTCTGGATCTCTGTCTCCGGTAATGTACCGTATTTGCAGTTATCCCAATATGCCGACAAGACGCTAAAGCAGCAGCTGCAAACCGTTAGCGGCGTTGGGAATATAGAGGTGGCAGGATTACGGGAACGTGAGATCCGTGTTTGGGTTAAACCCAAAAAGCTTTACGCACGCGGCCTCACAACCGCAGACGTCATCAATGCCATTAGAACCAATCACTTGCAGTTGCCTGGCGGACGTATCGAGCAACCCAATAAAGAATATTCCATCAAGGTCCAGGGAGAATACCTGACTCCTCAGGGACTGGAGAACCTCGTAGTCAAAAGTGTAAACGGAAAAACGGTATATCTTAAAGATGTAGCCAAGGTAGAATCGGGCACCGAAGATTATCGAACGATCGCACACTTCGACGGGGTACCAACCATCGGTTTAGGGGTTCGCAAGCAGACTGGTTCTAATACCGTTGCCGTTGCAGAAGCTGTCAAGGCAAAGCTGAAGCTGTTGGCCGGAAATGCACCAAAAGGAATAAATGTCAAGATTGCCAGTGATAACTCCAAGTTTATACTTGGTTCTATCGATGGTGCCGAGTTTGATATCATACTCGGTGTCATTCTGACTGCCCTGATCATGTTCTTCTTCCTTCGCAACCTGCGGATCACACTTATCAGCGTCGTTTCTATCCCGGTTTCATTGATCGGTGGGTTCATCATAATGAATGCTCTGGACTTTACCATCAACACGCTGACGATGCTTGCCCTCTCGCTTGCTGTCGGATTGGTAATCGACGATACCATTGTGGTGTTGGAAAATATATTCAGGCACGTTGAGGAAGGTGTTGATAGTATGGAGGCAGCTCATATCGGAACCAGTGAGGTGGGATTTGCCGTACTTGCGGCGACATCAACCGTTGTTGCAGTATTCCTTCCCGTTGCGTTCATGAAGGGAATTATTGGCCGCTTCTTCTTCCAGTTCGGTATGGCCGTGGCGGTTACGGTCACAATTTCATTGTTCGTTTCCTTCACCCTTACACCATTCCTGTGCTCGCGGTTGCTAAAACACGAGAAAAAGCACAGCAAGTTTTATACGACAACCGAGCGTTTTTTCAAATGGCTCGAAAATACCTATATCAAAACGCTTAGGTGGGGGACCAATCACCGCTGGAGTGTTCTCGGCATTGCATTAGTCGCTTTTATCGGGGGTATGTTGCTTCTTCCCTTCATTGGAACCGAGTTTATTCCAAAGTCGGATCAGTCGCAATTTCAGGTGAGTTTTGAGATGCCAACCGGTACTGCAATTGACGCCATGAATAAAAGGCTCTACAGTCTCGAGAGTGACTTATTCAAATACCGGCAAGTTGAAAGTGTGTTTTCTTCTGTGGGGAGTGGCGCAAGCCAGGAAGTAAACAAGGGAAGCCTTGTCGTTAATCTTGTTCCAAAAGGCGACCGGAGCCTGGGCCAGCAGGATGTTATGGATAAGGTGAGAAATGAGCTTACCAAGCAATATCCCAACATGATCGTTGCCGTTGAACCGGTATCAAACGTCGGCGGCGGCGGGCGCAGAGCTGATGTTCAATATATTATTCAGGGTCCCAGCCTCCAGAAACTGAATGAAATCAGTCAGCATGTCATCAGTGATTTGAAAAAAGACAATAGATTTGTCGACCTGGATACCGACCTGAGGTTGAACAAACCGGATATCAACGTGGATATCGATCGCGATCTGGCATACAACCTGGGTGTAAATGTTCAGAGCATCTCAAGTGAGATCTACGCCCTTTTTGGCGGTAATGATGTCGCCAAATATACCCATAACGGGTACCGTTATAAGATACGGGTAAAGGCTCAGGGTGACTTCCGGGATAATCCCCAAAATATCGACGACATCGAAGCCCGGAGCAGCAGCGGAAAATTGATTAAAGCGGCCAATCTCGTCACTTATAAAGTCGGTGAAGGACCGAGTTCTGTGAACAGATATGACCGGATTCACGCTGTAAACCTCTATGCTAATGTGACCAATGGCCTTACATCTGGTGAGGGTCTACAAATAGTAGGAGAGGAAGTACATAAGTATTTGCCTAAAAACGGGGAGTATACGACTTCTCTGGGTGGATCGAGCCAAAATCAACAGGAGTCGTTCGGCTACATGTTACAGGCTCTTGAGATATCTATCCTGGTAATTTACATGGTGCTTGCCATCCAGTTTGAATCGTTCATCCACCCATTTACAATCATGATCTCCCTGCCATTGACGATGATCGGGGTGTTCGGCGGCCTTTTCATTTCGGGTACAACGCTTAACATTTTCTCATTCATCGGTGTTATCATGTTAGTAGGACTCGTCGTCAAGAATGCTATCCTGCTTGTCGACGTGGCTAATCACCAGCGAACGCAGGGAAAAGACAAGGTGGAGGCGATGATCATTGCAGGCCGTCTGCGTCTGCGTCCGATTCTTATGACAGCATTTGCCGTAATCTTTGCCCTTATCCCGGTAGCCCTGGCGCTGAGTGAAGGTGGTGAATCACGACAACCATTGGGAGTTGCTGTTGTGGGAGGGATGATAACCTCAACATTTCTGACGCTTTTGGTCATCCCGGTCATCTATTTGATGCTCGACGATGTCTCCGAGTGGTTCAGAGGTCTGTTTAAAAAAGATAAAAAAGAACGCGCTTAATCATTAATCATTAATCCAATGAACAAGCCAATAATTATTTCAAAGTGGATCAAAAGAGGATTTATCCCGATGGCACTTACCGCCACTCTTGTTTTGGGTGGATGTAGCTCAAAGAAATCGGAAAACGCCTCAACCGAAGCAAGTCGATCCTCGTTTCGACCAGATACCGCTACAGTAGAAACAGCTGAGGTACAGCCTCACGATTTTAATGAAAGCATACAATCGACCGGAACCTTAGTTGCAAAACATCGTGCTCAGCTTCGTGCTTTGGTTGCTGGAAAACTTATGGCCGTAAATGTTGATATCGGTGACTATGTCAAAAAAGGTGCTGTGCTTGCCCAAATCCGTCAGGTGGATTATAAGCTTGCACTGGAACAGGCTAATGCAAATATGAGCCGTGCAAAGGCTCAGTATGACAATGCCAGGCAGGATTATGATCGCATCCAGAACCTTTACAAAGCCGGATCGGCCACAGCTCAGCAACGCGACCAATCACAGTCTGCCTACGAACAGGCAGATGCCCAGCTTAAACAAGCCAAGGCGGCTGTCGACAACGCAAAGCAGAAACTGGATGACTCCACGATCAAGGCACCATATTCCGGCTTCATCACCAAGCGATACCTGATGGAAGGCGAATATGCAAATGTTGGTCAGGCTGCATTTGATATCACTAATCTCTCCGTAATGGAAGCAGAAATGGATCTGCCGGAAGAGTATGCCGGAACCGTTCCCACGGGGCTGAAAGTAAATATCAGCTTTCTGTCGAATTTCGATCCCATAACCGGTGTCGTGACCAATGTGAATCCAAGTATCAATACCGATACGCGGACTTTTACAATCAAGGTTCAGGTCAAAAATCCCAAATTCACATTGCCGGATGGCATGTTTTGCGTAGGTAACTTTAATCTTCCAACGCTCAAAAACAAACCTGCCGTCCCCAAGGACGCCCTAAATCAACATGAAGGCCAATCCATCGTTTGGTTGATTAAAAATGGCAAAGCCCATCAACAACAGGTAACAGAAGGTATTACCGATGGTAAGTGGGTTATGATTGACAGCGGCGTAAAAGTTGGGGATACGGTAGCCGTGTCCGGAACCAGCATCCTCATCGACGGCTATCCGGTTCGCATTAAGAAAAGCACGGAAACAGCCATGCGCTGATAATTTTTAAATTACGCTTCTTTTTGGGGCCCTTCTTCGATCATATACAGGAAGAAGGGCTTTTTTATTATTCAATATCACGCAACTACGAATCATCCCGCCCATAAAAACTGAACTTTTCCCTTCGTGAGTCGTATGAAATAAGCATAGCAATTACCTGAACAAACATTCCTACGTCATGAAAACAACAATTCGTTATTTCGCTGGTGCATCGTTTCTTGTCTTTGCCCTCCTCGTAACACCGGAGGCGCTATTCCATCGCATCTTTTCATCACGGGACAAAATTCCGTACACGGTAAAAGAGTTCAACGTCAGTACTCCTGCCAGGCTAAAAGTTGAGACATCCGGTGGTGCCATCAAGGTTGAGAGTCAGAGCGTCAGCAAGGTGAAAGTGGAGATGTATGTCCATAAACACGGCAAATACTACCGCGAAGGCGACATCGATCTGAGTGACTACCGGATCGAAATTGACAAGGACGGTTCGCAGATAAATGCGATTGCCCGTCACAAAGGTGCTAGTTGGGGAAACAATCCGTCTATCAGCTTTGTGGTTTACGTGCCGATGGAAACCAGCTGTGATCTTAACACAAGTGGTGGTCCGATTTCCGTCAGTAGTGTCAACGGCACACAGGAAGTTCATACCAGTGGCGGTGGTATCGACGTCGACCACTTAAAAGGAAAAATCACGCTGCGTACGTCCGGAGGTCCGATCAATATCAGTGATGTAGAAGGGAATATCGACGGAAAAACGAGTGGAGGACCCATTTCAGCTGCGAACGGAAGTGGAACATTCGATCTTGAAACATCCGGCGGTCCTATAAATTTGAGACATCTCAGTGGCAGTGTCAGGGCTCATACGAGTGGAGGCAGCATCAGTGCCGATATCATCAAACTGGTCGATCAACTGGATCTCAGGACAAGCGGCGGAAACATCACCGCATCCCTGCCAAGCGATCAGGGTTTTAATCTGGATGCTCACGGATCTCTTGTTGATACTAATCTAAATGGATTTTCAGGATCATTTCATCGTGACCGTGTTGAGGGGAAAGTAAAAGGTGGCGGCCCGCAAGTGACTCTGCGTACTTCAGGTGGCGTTATCAGAATCAGATAGAAGAGTAAGTAGTATTGAGTATCGAGTATCGAGATAATAGACAGTATCAACCGATAAATGCTCGATCTTTACTTACTGGAGAATATTTTGAGATGGGCCGTTAGTGATAACGGCCTTTTTTTATTGGCTATCGATTCCCGAGAATCGCGGTCAATGCCAGCGCGACCACCATCAGGATCATACCTGTTCCGGAGATGGGACCAGGTTGTTCACCCAATTGAATCCACGCAGCCACCACACCGACAACCGGAACAATCAACACGGAAAAACTGCTGACGTTTGCAGGCAACCGCTGCAAAAGGTAATACCAGAGAACCCATGCAATGGCAGTGGCAGCGATGATATTATAAACGACAGCCAACACCAACACGCCATTCCACTGAATTGGAGGTTCCGGTAAGGCATAAGCCGCCAGTATCAGCAAAGGCAAGCCAAAAACCATCTGCCAACCGGTAATGGAAAGCAGCTCCTTCATCCCCTTAGTTGGTATTTTTTTGAAGACGATGACACTCGCGCCCCATGCCAGACCAGCTGTAATCCCAAGAATATTGTCCTTTAATCCGCCTCCTATCACCCACGGTTTCACAATCAGGATCAGTCCCGCAAAAGCCATGATGACAGCCAGCCACTGTAATCCCTTTACCCGCTCTCCCAGGAATGGCCACGACAGTAAAATGACCCAGAACGGCATGGTATAGGCAAAAATGGCACTTTTACTGGCTTCTCCGTGAGCCACAGCCCACGATATCAACCCGATGTAACTCGTCGTTTGCAATAGCCCGAGCAACAGAACCCGACCGGGATAGCGTAATTTCAGCGGCCCGCGAATGGCCACAACCACCGACAACAAGACTACCGCACCCCCACCAACCCGGAATAATGCAAAATACATTGGAGAGCAATATTGCATGGCAATCTTCATGATCACCCAATTGTACCCCCACATTATGGCGAGAAGACCAAACGCAATGATGGGTCCTTTGGACAAAGGCGATGAAGAATCGGAATTCGCTGGCATGTAATGAGTTTGATTTATTGTAAATCCCTGAACACTGATAGAGAGGCAGAAAATAATACAAACGTTCCGCGGCAGCCAAATTATGCAGTTACTAATTTGACAAATAATGACTATCCGAGACCTATAAGTGCCTGGAAATCGCACACGGGTAATAGAAACCACTGGAGACACGGAGAATTACGCAGAGAACACAGGGATTTCCGTCATATTTCTCTGTGTACATCGTGCCTGCTTTTCCCGATGAATCGGGATGTGGTTTCCAGAGAATCCCGAATGTAAACCTCAGGTATGCAGTTGCTGTACTATTTACAGATAGTCATTTTATATTATATCAGGTCCAGCATTAGTAGTGGACTGTATCCTCAGTCATTTTCCCGGCAAATATCTTGTGAATATAGGTAAAGTAGATGGCGACGAGAATGATGGCGATAATCCACCATACCAACCCAACCACGAGTCCATAATGTCCGGCGGCACTGTTATAAATATCAAGCGGAGGATTTACCTTGTTTGTTGAAGGCAACAGTATCGGATACATCCCAATAAGAGTTGAGATGAGCATGAAGAAAATGAAGACTGATGAGTAGACAAACGGCTTCCCATCTGAGCCTTTTTTAAACGCATTGGGCAACAGAAAACTGGCTCCAATCCCAATCGCCGGGAAAATGTACCAGTAGATATGATGATAGTAATTGGCAAAGAAAACGGGTCTGACAAAGAACATCATCCAGGAGGTAATCACCACCAGAATCGGGATAAGCCACGACCACTTTGATCCGAAGCTTCTCAACCTGTCGTTTAGAGGGCTTTCTGTTTTCTTGATAATCCAGGCTGATCCATGAAAGAAGATTACGATCACTGCGGTCAGGCCCATTGTAACCGTAAACCAATCCAATACCCCAACATCTCCATAAGGTGAAAAGTTACTCCATAGAGGTGCGAAGAAATATGCCGGGTCGTATTGAGCGACGCCATTTACAACACCCCCCAGGTTCACTCCACGCACTACATTGCCAAGAGCAGCACCCAGAAATAGAGCAATCAGAAGAGCTGAGATGCCAAACCAGAAATCCAGAAATCCTTTCCAGATGACATGTTCTACATGATTTCGAAGCTCTAGACTGATACCGCGCAACATGAGCAGCCACAGCAGAATGATCAGGGGAAGGTAAAAGCCACTGAAAGAACTCGAGTAAACCAGCGGAAATGCGAAAAAGAGAGTTCCGCCGCCAGCCAGCAGCCACACCTCGTTCCCATCCCAAAAAGGACCGATGCTGTTTTTGATGAGCTGCCGTTCATGTTCGTCTTTAGCAAAAAACCAATAAACCATTCCGGCTCCCAGATCAAAGCCGTCCAGAACAACGAACATAGTTATCATAAATGAAACAAGAATCATCCAAAGAGCTTCCATAGTCATCCGGCATTTGTGGTTTCGGGTTGTGGTCCTTTACGGATGATTGCCCCGACCAGAACGAGGAACAGAACACCTATGAGGAAATACATCCCCATAAATCCGATCAGCGTAAATAATGTATTACCGGCTGATACCGTCGGCGAGGCCCCGGCAGTTGTCCGTAGCAATCCGTGCACAAGCCAAGGTTGCCGGCCAAGTTCGGCGGTCATCCATCCGGCTGTATTGGCAAGATATGGAAACGGCACCGCGATGATTAACAACCATAGCATCCACCGGCTTCGGAATAACGAGCCCCGCCAGAGCATGTAGACGGCTATCAGCAGAAGGGTAATGAACAGGGTGCCCAAACCCACCATGATATGATAGGCGTAGTAGAGGAGCGGCACATTATCGGGTAATTGGTCCGGTTTAAATGCGTCCATTCCTTTCACTTCAGCAGTAAAACGCCGGTAAGTCAGGAAGCTCAGGATGCCCGGCATATAGAGCGGGTTGTCGAGTCGTTTTTTCTCCATGTTCGGCTGACCGACGAAGATGATAGGCGCTTCCCTCTGGGTGTGAAAAATACCCTCCATAGCGGCCATGGTCGCCGGTTGATGCCTGTCGACCATCTGTGCCTGTTGATCGCCGGTCGGAAATGCCATCAGGCAACTGGCAATCACTCCTGAAATTACCCCGAATCGAACGAAGAGTTTACCCCACTCGGTATCCTCCCGCTCGCTCAGGATGTAAAAGGCTCCAACGCCAGCCATAACAAATGATGCGGTCACCACAGCCCCGATCATTGTGTGGGTATACTGCCAGAGAGCCCATGGATTCAGGATCAAAGCCCAGTAATTGTTCAGCGCAAACTTGCCGTTGGCCATTATCTCATAACCCACAGGGTTTTGCATCCAGGCGTTGGTGGCCACAATCAGGTACCCACTCAACCATGAGCCCAGCCAAACCAGGAATGCACTCATCCAGTGCAACTTCGGACCCAGTTTTTTTTCGCCGAACAGGAATAATCCCAAAAAGCTTGATTCGAGAAAGAAGGAAAACATTCCTTCCATCGCCAGTGTCTGTCCAATAACGCCTCCGGTAAGTTCGGAAAACCGGGCCCAGTTTGTTCCGAACTGAAACTCCATTGGGATTCCGGTTACAACACCAATGACAAAATTGACAGCAAAAATCTTTGCCCAGAACCGGGCGGCGATATTGAATCGTTCATCCCCCTTTTTTATAGCCAACGACTTGAGAATTACGATGAGCAGGGCCAACCCCATGGTCAGCTGGGGAAAGAGATAATGAAAGCTGATCGTAAAGGCGAACTGCAAACGATCGTACAGTATATAAACCATAATCTTTACGATTTAGGGTGAAAAAAAGATATCAGACTCTTCATACCCGTATAGTGACCTAAGGTTACAAAAGTACTGGCGAAAAGTAAACGCCAAATAATCACTCCATAACTCCTCATTTTATTGCAATAAAAACAATGTGATATGCTGAATATGCAGTCCATTTGAGGCGTATAATCAAACAAACTACCCAATAAACCAAATGGAATCCTTTATCGTTTATCCTCGTTATTCCCACGTTGCATAACAAAAGTAACATTATGAGTAAGCACCAACACAGGTATTTTCGTATCTTTACTTATTTGACTCAGCATCTGACATGATCCCGTTTTATGCCCAAATCGACCGAAACACCGGCCCTGACCAAAGCCGGCAGTGACCGTCCTATTGTTGTTAAAGGGGCGCGTGTTCACAATCTCAAAAATATCGATGTAACGATTCCTCGTAATAAACTTACGGTCGTTACCGGTGTGTCCGGATCCGGCAAATCCAGTCTCGTCTTCGATACCGTCTATGCTGAAGGTCAGCGTCGCTACGTTGAGAGTCTCTCCAGCTATGCGCGTCAGTTCCTGCAGCGTATGGATAAGCCGGATGTAGATTTCATGCAGGGAATCTCACCAGCTATGGCGATTCAGCAAAAAAACACGACAACCAACCCAAGGTCCACCGTCGGTACAACGACAGAGATTTACGATTACCTGCGACTTTTATATGCCCGTGTTGGCACCACCTATTCTCCTGTATCCGGTCGCGCTGTAAAAAAAGACACTCCGCAAAGTACTGCAGATGAACTGATCGGCGAGCTCGAAGAGGGTACAAAATTTTATGTCCTCTTTCCTTTGCCTCATCATACGAAGAAGAAACTCGAGGAAGAACTTCAGGTACTCAAGGAGAAAGGTTTCACCCGGCTCCTTTCGGAAGATGAAACAATGACCGATCTGACGCTGGACGAGCCGGATTTCAAAAAATTGCAGAAACAACCACCGTATGTACTTGTCGATCGGCTGAGCATCAAAAAAGACGATGCCGATTCGCGCAGCCGCCTGACCGATTCCCTGGAGACGGCGTTCAAGGAAGGCAACGGCCGATGCGTTGTCAGGATTCGTGCCGGGGAAGCGCTGAATTACAGTGAGCGTTTTGAACTGGACGGCATGGAGTTCGAGGAGCCGACCCCACAGATGTTTTCCTTCAACAATCCTTTCGGAGCCTGCCCGAAGTGCGAAGGATTTGGTCGCGTTGCCGGTATCGATGAGGATAAGGTCATTCCCGATCCTGATATGACCATTCGTGATGGATGTATCGCTCCATTCATTTCGCCTCGTTTCAGCGCTCATCTTAAGGACCTCATCAAGGTTGCCGCCCGTAATAGCTGGTCGATTGACACTCCATACCGGAACTTGACACCCGACATCAGAAAAAAGCTGTGGAATGGGCAGGATGAATACATCGGAATCAATGGGTTCTTCGAGGAGATTAAAAAAGAGTTTTATAAAGTGCACATGCGCGTTTTTTATGCGCGCTACCGCGGATATGCACGCTGCCCGGAATGTGATGGCTACCGGATACGTAAAGACGCCTTGTATGTAAAGATCAACGACATGCATATCGGGCAAATCACAGAGATGACCATCGGCCATGCTAGGAACTTCTTCGACAATCTCGAACTTTCGACCTTCCACCAGAAAGTCGCCGATCAGATTGTCTATGAGATACGAAAACGCCTGAAGTACCTGGATGAGGTCGGATTGGAATACCTGACGCTCAACCGCCTGACCAACACTCTGAGCGGCGGAGAAGCGCAGCGCATAAACCTGGCCAATGCCCTGGGAAGCTCTTTGATTGGCAGTCTGTATGTGCTGGATGAACCCACGATCGGACTGCATCCACGCGACAACGACCGGTTGATCAATATCCTTCAGTCTTTAAGGGACATCGGCAACACCCTGTTAGTTGTCGAACACGACCCGGAGATGATGCGGGCCGCCGATCATATAATCGATATCGGTCCCTTTGCCGGAAGTTACGGTGGCGAGGTCACATTTGAAGGCAATTATGATCAACTGCTTAAGACAAACAACCTGACCGGAAAATACCTGAGTGGCCGGGTTTCCATCGCTGTTCCTGAAAAACGCCGGAAAGGCAATGGACAACGGATTGAGATCGAAGGAGCAACCGAGCACAACCTCAAAAATATAAGCGCCACGTTTCCGCTGGGAGTGTTCACTTGCGTTACCGGAGTTAGCGGTTCGGGAAAATCCACGCTAGTTCACGATACGCTGTATGGCGGCATTATGAAAGAGATGGGATCATACAGTGGTCCGGTTGGACGATTCAAGAGACTTTCAGGTTTGCAACATATCGAATCGGTCGAGATGGTCGATCAATCCCCCATCGGGAGATCATCCCGCTCTAATCCAGCCACCTATATCAAGGCTTTCGATGGCATCCGCGACGTTTTTGCCAATACACGCCAGGCCAGGATCATGGGATTTACGGCAGGGCATTTTTCATTCAATGTCCCTGGTGGTCGTTGCGAAGCCTGTCAGGGAGAGGGCGTCCAGAAGATCGAGATGCAGTTCCTGGCCGATATTGAACTGCCCTGCGAGGTATGTCATGGGAAACGATATAAGCACGATATCTTATCCGTCAAGTATCGTGGCAAGAATATTTATGATGTTCTGGAGATGTCTGTCAGTGATGCCATCGAGTTTTTTGTGGATGAAGAATCAATCATCAATCGATTAAAAGTGCTAGAAGATGTGGGGCTGGGCTATCTGAAGCTGGGGCAGAGTGCCACAACGCTGTCCGGTGGTGAAGCCCAACGGGTAAAACTGGCCAAATACCTATCCCAGCCAACACAAGGCAAAACCCTGTACATCTTTGATGAGCCGTCCACCGGCCTTCATTTTGAGGATATCAGCAAACTTCTCGACTCATTCAACCGGCTTGTCGATCTCGGACATACGGTAGTCGTCATCGAGCACAACCTGGATATTATCAAATCGGCAGACTGGGTGATCGACCTTGGACCCGAGGGTGGTTTTGCCGGCGGCAAGGTGATCGCAACAGGCACCCCCGAAGAGCTGACCGCCTTGGAGCATAGCTACACAGGGCAGTACCTCAGAGGAGTTTTGAGACCTTAGGGTTTAGACATTAGATTCCAGATAGAAGATCTGGAATTAGGATTGTTTATCCTTTTCCTGTAAAAGCTTTTGGAGAATCTCAATCTGTTCCTGTTGCATTTTGACCAGCTCCATCCACTTCTGTTCCCTCAGGTCGTCAATCTTTTCGTGAAGCTGCAGAATCTCCAGCTCTGCTTTGAGATTGACGGCATAATCGTTGTCTGCCTGCATGCGATCTTTGGCTACCTGCCGGTTCTGGGACATCATAATCACCGGGGCCTGTATGGCAGCAAGCATCGAGAGAAAGAGATTCAGAAGGATGTAAGGATAGGGATCGAAGCTGTCATGATAGCGGATTAGAATTACAGAATTCAGGATCACCCACACAATAAGAAATCCCCCAAAAATGAAGATAAAAGGCCAGGATCCGCCGAATGTTGCCACTTTATCAGCTACACGCTGACCAAGCGTCATTTGCTCATGGAATGACTCATTCGTATTTCGACTGGATAATTGAAATGTCTGAGAAACGCTTCGGACGAGTTTTCGTTCCTGGATGCTGAGATTACGGTATCCTTTGGCAAGCAATTGTCGTATCTGGCCCGGTCTGGGTTTTTGATTTCCTGTATCCATATGACGATGTAACTGTTGTAATAAGTGATTGGGATATAGCGTGTAATTTACATTTTCAAGTACAACATCCCACTATCATTTATCAAATCCGATTTTTTCTATCTTTCAGAAATTTTTATTCATAGATTTAAGATCTCATGTCATCAACATCTGTCAATTGTCCTCTTTGTCACTCATCCGAAACCCGTTATCATCTTAGCTGTACGGATCACCTTGTCAGCGATGAAGAGTTCAACCTTTTGCATTGCAACAATTGTGGATTGGTTTTCACCCAAGACGCACCGGGACCGGATGAGATCGGCCGTTACTATCAATCTCAGTACTACATTTCCCACTCCGATACCAAAAAAGGCCTGACGGCACGGCTGTATCATCTCGCCAGGCAGATCATGCTTCCGGCAAAAAGAAAAACCGTTCAGCAATTCACGGGAAAGACCAACGGCCGGCTGTTGGATTTTGGAAGCGGCACCGGATATTTCATCCGGCATATGGCTAATCATGGATGGGAGGCACAGGGTATCGAGATCGACGAGGGCGCCCGTAACTATGCAAAAGAATGGACCGGTTTAACCGTGGAGAGTCCCGAAACATTGTCGTCGCTGCCGCAAGATCATTTCGATGTGATAACGCTCTGGCATGTTCTCGAACATATCCACAATTTCCAGGAAACGCTCTCTCAGTTTCATCGTATTCTGAAAAAAGACGGTAATTTAGTCCTCGCACTTCCAAATTACACATCTCTTGACGCCGGCTATTATAAAGAAAATTGGGCAGCATATGATGTGCCACGACATCTCTGGCATTTTTCTCCGGATACGGTACGACGTCTCCTGGCAGATAACGGATTCCGGCTCGAAAACCTGAAACTCCTGCCTTTCGATGCTTTCTATATCAGTATGCTGAGTGAAAAGTATATGAATCACAGCCTGCCTCATCTGCGTGGTGGTCTGGTTGGATTTAAATCATGGTTGAAAAGTCAGCAACAACCGGAGAGAAGCAGTTCCCTGACATACATCGCAAGAAAGAATTGACCCGTTCGGAATGGATGAAAGTCACTAATTGTCCGCACTACTGGTCAACATCAATTCCCAGGATTACTACACACAGTGATACTCAATTGTACCGATAAGCGGTCGACTAAGCACGGGATAAATAATGCACATTTCACTTGTGTTCCGATGGCAAAGTCAATATTATTAGCCCTGTTATTCGGTATTTGTCCTTTTGTTTAAACAACGGTTTTAGTTGAAGCAGGTACAGATCAAAGCGCTCTTCTTTGAATGATGATCTGCCTTTGCTGTTATCCGGTCGGGTCATAAGATTCATTTGGCAACTTCCGGATATTATCTTTTTTACGACATTTAACAGCAACTAAACCGTCGGGTTTAGACTTTTATATTTTTAGAGGAAAAAGGGTATTAATATTCTGCAAAAAAGGGTAGCCATATTACTTCTTTCAACTTTTCTGATGAATGCCATCGGTTACGTTGGACTTTATGCATTGATGCGCTGGCAGATCGTGCATGAGATATCCGAACTGATCCGCCGCGACGGACACGATTCAGCGGACTATTCAAAACTCGTTCTTTCGGAAAGTCAGATGAATCCTGCAAGCGGCCAATTCGTACGGATCAATAATCATGAGTTTCGCTACAAAGGGAAAATGTATGATGTTGTGTCTCAAAAGCAGATTGGCACTACCATCCACTATACGGTCATCCATGACCAAAAAGATGAACTGAATTTCGATCGGCTCGCCACAGACTCAAATCTGCAGGATCAGTCGCATCAGTGGGGTAAGGCACAAAAACCAGCCATCCCTGACACAATGGTCAAGAGTCTTTTTGCGCCTCTTTATTTCACATCTTCCAGCAGTAATAAGGAAAAACGGGCTACTGGTTTTGTTATAACTTTCTCTCAATCAAATCTTCCCGAAATTCCATATCTGCAGGTTCCGGTCCCTCCCCCCAAAGTCGTCTGACTATATAAAGCCCAATCTCATAGTCTTTTCTCCGGGCCTTCCACTCGTCATGATGTCTCATGACACAATCCCGAATCGGGTTCTATCACATCTTCTGTGATCGCATCCCAAACATGAACATAGTGGCAGATCATATTTAGTGGATCGGGTCTGGATAAATCGGACAACCCTTTTTCATTTTTATAGTCATCATTTTATGAGGAAACAAATCATACTTTTTGCTACCGTTTTATTTCTGGTGGTTCCAATAATTTTACATGCGCAGACGACCATAAGCGGAACGGTCGTCAACCAGCAAACCCAAAAACCGTTGACCGATGTATCCGTAACTGTATCCGGTACAACGATTAATACCGCAACTGACAAATCGGGAAAGTTCACTCTTTTATACAGTCGGCAGATCACCAGCATAACCGTAACATGCATTGGTTATGAACCGAAAAAGATTTCGGTCACCAATCCTGAAAAACCACTGTTTATTGAGCTTGTATCCTCTCAGACGGAGCTGCCCGGTATACAGGTGGTTGGAAGCAATCAGCTTCTTCGGTCGCAGTCAGTCGGTATTTTAACCACGCATGATCTTGAACGATCGAGCGGGCTACGCCTGGAGAGTTCGATCAACACAATACCGGGTGTTTTCATGCAGTCGAGAACACCCTGGGGGGGCCAGCGTGTAACAATACGCGGGTACTACCCAAGCACCAGCGGGAATAGTCCGAATTTCAACGGACTGGGATACCAGGTTTTTCTAAACAATATCCCGATTACCGATGCAACGGGAACGACTATCATGGATAACATTGACTTTTCTTCGTTAGGAAAGGTCGAAGTGATAAAAGGACCGACTTCCAGCCGGTATGGCAGCTTCATTGGCGGAACACTAAACCTGGAGACTGTTCGACCAACGCCTGATCAAAGCAGCATCGAGCAGCAAGTTGTAGGCGGCAGTTATGGTCTGTTTCGTAGTAATACGACGGTCGAAAGTGCCAGCGAAACTTCCAGCATCATGGTTAATTATGGAAATCAGTTCTATAACTCATTCCGTCCCCACAGCGCATCGAAGAAAGATTATATCCGCGTTAACGGAAATTTCCATGTTGGAAGCAATCAAACACTGTCGTCCTATTTCGCTTACAGTCATTCATTTGAAGAACTTGCCGGAGAGATCGACAGTCCGGATTTTTACGCTCGTAAACCGGTCAGTAATGCTGCGTATCTGGCTAACAATTCTCATGTCAAAATCAACAGTTTCATCCTGGGGGCCACCGATCGTTACCATATAAATGAACACTTCGACAATCAGACGACGGTATTCGGCAGCGGTCACACGTCCAATCAGCCTTTCGCGCATGGCGTGTCAAATGCGACCCAGCTCAACTTCGGCGCACGAACGACGTTTGATTATATGACCCGAATAAACAATGTCGGTATTAATGGGACCCTCGGCGGCATGTTTCAACGATCCGATATTTCCAGTGACGGCGTATTTATCGTACCGATTCCATCGCGCCCGCAAATACCCAATGACAACAAAAACTTCGCGACAAATTACTACGCCTTTACTGAATGGAGCTTTTCACTGCCAAACCAGTTCAACGTAACGGTAGGTGCCAGTCTGAGTAAAAATGTCTTCGGTATCAGGAACATGTTAAAAAACGGACAGGTGAACGACACAACTCAGTTGATAAAGAAATCTTTCAAGCCGGTTTTTGCTCCCCGCATCTCGGTTTCCAAAGTTTTTGGGAATAATCTATCCGTCTATGCGAGTGTCAGCTCCGGTTATACACCGCCTCTGCTCAACAGCGCCATTGCAACAGACGGGAGCGTGGATCTGGGGCTTAGACCCGAACGTGCAGTGCAGTATGAGATCGGAACCAAAGGAAATATTCTGAATCAACGGTTGTCGTATCAGCTCGCATTGTTTGATCTTCAGAATTATGACAAACTTGTAAGCGAGACCTCCAACTCAATCACCTACACAACCAACGCAGGTAAGCAACATAACAAAGGAGTCGAGGTATCTCTCAGCTATCTGGCCATCAACAATAAGGATCAGGTTATCTCAAGGCTTCGTCCCTGGATATCCTACACCTATTCTGATTTCAAATATGCCGATTTCAAGAGCGACAACAACAACAATGCGAACACGGTTGATTATTCCGGCAATGCCGTGGCCAGGGTTCCCCGGAACACGTTCAATGCCGGTCTGGACCTGGAGACGAACATCGGATTCTATCTAAATGGCACGTATCGTTTTGTGGACAAAGTTCCGGTCACCTTTGATAATTCGACCTACGTGAAGTCCTATGATCTTCTGAGTATGAAACTGGGATACAGACGGAATCTGAGTAGTCATTTCACGCTGGATGTTTCCGCGGGCGGGAATAACCTATTAGGAAGCACGTATTACACCTTCCTCTTTGTTGGTCCCAATATTGCTGGGCTTGCCCAATCGCAGGATGGCGGACGGGGTGATGGTTATATTATTCCCGGTCCGTACAAGGCAATGGTTTACGGGAACTTCACGCTCAAATATGCTTTCTGATCGGAATGAAATTGCCGCGGATTTACGCGGATATAGGTAGGAATATTATTCCTGTTGCGACGCATTTCGAAGTCTTTGGGGTGCGCCGCAACTTCTTATTATAACTCTGATGATTTTACACCATTTCCATTGATCGGCTGATACCGGTCCTCCAAAACCTCAGCCAGTGAAAGAGCGTTTTTAACGATTGAATCGGGATATCCCGACAGTTCAAGAACGGCAATGGCGTTCCGGGTGGATGCGGGTCCGGTGCGCAGTTTATAGTCGAAGCGCATCTCACCTTCTTCGACAAACTCCCGGAAGTGAAACATGCGGAAATGATCCAGGAGGTCGATCAACTCCAGATCGTGAGTAGCTGCAATCACCCATCCATTATATCGCGAAAGATAAGCCAGAACTTCCCGGCTGGCTGCAATCCGTTCGATAGTATTGGTTCCCCTGAAGATTTCATCAAGAAGGATTAAAAAGGGCTGATTCCCCTGAACCTGATCCAGAAGTTGCCTTACTCTCTCAACCTCTGTCTGGTAGAAACTCTTCCCGGAAAGCAGATCGTCTTCATTCCGGATCGAGGCGGCGATACCAAGCACAGTAAGTTCGGCCTCTTCGGAACAGGCAAATCCAAAGCTCTGTGCCAAGACCTGGTTTATACCGAGGGTTCGGATAAAGGTCGATTTACCCGACATATTAGATCCGGTTAAGAGAACACTGTCGCGGCTCAGACTGATATCATTGGCTACCGGCTCTTCCAGCAGAGGATTGTACGCCTGTTTGTATTCGAGTTTGTGGTTATCAGTGAATGCCACACACGACCATATGGGCAAACTTTCCCGAAACGAAGCAACGGCTGTTAACGCATCAAGCATGCCTATGGCCTCATATACACGCTGTATCTCCTTTCGATAGACTCGCAGATCATCATGTGCGCGGACGTAAATATTGACATCAATCAAAAAAACGCGATTGACATATTCATTAAACAGATCCATCATTTCATTTGCGGATCCGGTTGACAGAATCAGCGGCCTGAGCAGTTTCTTCAGGGGCCGCAGTTGCTTCATGTCATCGGCGAGTTGCTTTTGCTCGTGAGCCAGTACCGGTACGTCGTTCATCCAGCTTTGGATCTTATCCGCCGTGAAGAGTATGCTTCTCAGGTCTGAAAGTGAACCGCTATAGACAAACAGCTCTTTCTTATACATCTGGTGAATGACGGTATTGACGAAGCCGATGGCTACCAATCCCAGCAATGATTGCCAATAAAACGGTGCGGCAAGAATACAACAAATAGCCAAAAAAGGTGTGATCCTGAACAGGAATGGCATACTGACTTTTCCGGGCAGATCCTTCATAAAGATCTGGCTCACATACCACATATGATCGGAGTTCAACCGATTAAGTAAGAGCTGCAGCTTGTTACGGATATACTTTTTTTCAAGGATAAAATCCATGATTTCATTGTAATGCGATAAATCTTCAGATTTCCCCTCCGGGGTGTGCAGCATGCGGTAAAGAACCTGACGTCCGGGCATCGACTGGCAGTGATCCATTCGCCGGTAGATGGCACCCATTTCCAGATCATTCCAGGTCGCATTATCCAAGGTTATCGACGCGGAGTTCGATTCTTTCCAGAGATCGAAATAGTGACCGGCTTCAACCATGTCGACCTCAGACATCTGATCCCGGCTGCTCCACTCGACATCAATTTTTTTAACCAGTTTTTGGTTGTGATACCACTTGTTTAGCAGAAACAAAAGGATGGCCGCCGCAAAAATACCTGTAATCCAGAGAATGCCCATATCAGATACCTGTCACTGAGGTTTTGAATAACAGGTCTGAAAATACAGATATCGTAAAAACATTACTCATTTATGTGTAGCGATGATTTTTTGTTTTGTTGATTTTGATCGTAAAACCTTGGTTTGCTCAGGCTTCAGATCCCAAATAATTCACGTATGAAAGTCTCATTACAAACGGCATTTACCTGTGTATTTATTGCATTTTTATCGGCGGCATGTCAAAAGAAAACACAGCTAAATCCCGGTGCACCCGACTGGCTGTTGACCTATGATGATGTTGGCAAACTCCATCAACAACTTACCAGTGAATTCCAAACAGACAGCACCCGATTCAACGAAAATGAACGCCGGTTATACCATGAAATGCAAAAGAGATGGGATAAGCTTCTGATGGTCCGATCCGATATGATGAAAGGCCCGCAATCTGAATACAAAAATGTAAATGAGACGAATGCAACGGGAATGAAAACGGCGAAGATGCAAAATAATCCGGCTGCACACACCGTATCTGCTGTTGATTCCCCCTTGTCAGAATTCCGGGGAAAAATTCAGGAATTACTGGGGTCTTACGAGAGTCTTGCCTACCTGATGAAAGGCATGCCGGGCCGCGCTGAGATCGACACAACCGTTCAACAAACCATCAGAACACAGCGTCGCCTGATACGCCAAATTAGCAGCGATACTTCCTCAGCCGCCGATTTATCCAAATTAATCAGTCCGGCTGAAATAGTCGGCTTGTATCGGGATAACTGCGCAGACTGTCATGGAACGCACGGTGAGGGATCCTCTGATGTGTATCCGCCCCTGGATCATACCAGCGTGGCATCGAGAGATAAAAACGCCTTAATCAAGCTGGTACTTCAGGGTCTGGAGGGATCGGTAGTCGTTGGTGGAAGACGTTATGACGGAGCTATGCCTTCTTTCCGAGCTTCACTGAGCGACGAACAACTTGCAGTTCTGCTCAGATATGTGCGCAATATGGCCGGTGCATCAGATATATCAATCACCGCAGGAGAAGTCAAACGATTGGCAGAAGAAACGGCTTCACGGCAGGGACCATTCTCCCCTGCCGATTTAGGTATCGATCATTGATCAATTGTTGAACTGGATCGATCATAACATGGTTACAATATCTGTAGGAATAATTTCTTACTATAGAAAAGTATATTATTAACTAGATAACTATATAGTATTATGAGCTATTTTTTCAATAAAAAGGTTACCCTCTCTTTTGATGATGCCGTTCAAAAGGTGACGGAGGAACTGAAGAAGGATGGGTTCGGGGTACTTACCGAGATTGATGTGAAGGGAACATTGAAAAAGAAACTGGATGTCGACTTCAAGAAATACAAAATTCTGGGTGCCTGCAATCCTGGTTTTGCCTACAAGGCATTACAGAATGAAGACAAGATCGGAGTGATGCTCCCATGCAATGTCATCGTCGAAGAGAATGAGGATGGAAGCGTTGAGGTCTCGGCTGTCGATCCTGTGGCTTCGATGCAGGCGATTGGCAATAAGGATCTCGGAAAGATCGCCGGTGAAGTGAGAGATAAACTGCGCACCGTCGTCGAAAGGCTGTAATTGTAGCAATTCAGGCGAGGCTGTCCAAAAAGCATAAATGATAAAGCTGAAACCTAATTTATTTAGGGATTCTAATATGTCATACTGGAAAACAACCCCCTTCACCCCCTTTTTTAAGGGGGAAAGAACGATTTGTTCCATAACGAAGGCTGGAAATCCTACTATTTTTAGGCAGTTCAATAAGTACAATGACTTTTCGGACAGCCTCGCCGACTCTTTACCGGATTCTGGAACTGATCAGATCCATCTCGCGCATCCGGGCGAAGTAATCCTTCATAGCCGCGCGAACTTTTGGGGATAACCTCACAGAAGTGATTACCGTGGGGATGGCCATCATGGCGAACATTCCGTCAATGAAGCTTATGGCCGCAGTCAGGGATGCCACCGATCCGAAAACGATGGAAGCGACGTAAAAGTAGTTGTACCAGTGCTTATGCTCTGCACCAATCAGAAAACCGAGGGATTTTGTTCCGTAATAAGAGTAGGTAAAGAGGGTACTCAGTGAGAAAGTCGCCACGCTGAGTACCAGTACATAGTTTCCTATAGTGGGCATCGCATTCTGAAAGGCGCGAAGTGTCAGAGTCACCCCATCAGCATTTGTCGTTTTCCAGACACCCGTTATCAAAATTGCCATAGCAGTCATTGTACAGACAATGATGGTATCGATCATGGGACCAAGCATGGCCACCAAACCCTCCCTGACCGGTTCTTTCGTCTTTGCCGCTCCATGAACCATCGGAGCCGTGCCGATACCGGCTTCATTGGAGAAAGCGGCTCGCCGGACACCCGTAATAATAACCGAACCAAGTGTTCCACCCGCAACCGCTTTGCCGCTGAAGGCATCTGTGATGACTAAATGAATGTAGTATGGAATTTCAGTTATGTGTACGAATAAGATGTAAACTACGGAGAGAATATAGGCCACAATCATAAAGGGCACCAGGCGCTCGGCTACCTGGCCTATTCGCTTAATCCCGCCGAAAATAACCAGCGATACGATACCGGCAATGATCACTCCACTAATGAAATCGCTCCAAAAATGGTGGGTTTCTGTCACGATACCATGAGGTACCAGCATGACATCGCGGAATACCTGGGTGAGCTGATTGGCTTGAAATAACGGCAAAGCTCCGAACACAGCGGCAACGCAAAAAAACCACGCAAGCGGTCTCCACCATCTCCCAAGTCCTTCCCGTATCCAGTACATCGGTCCACCCTGATTGCGTCCCTGGGAATCGGCTCCGCGGTACATGATCGCCAGGGTACATGTAAAAAATTTGGTAGACATCCCTACAATAGCACTCACCCACATCCAGAAGAGTGCGCCCGGCCCACCCATGACAATAGCCACCGCGACTCCGGAAATATTCCCCATGCCGATAGTTGCAGACAAGGCGCTCATCAATGCCTGCAGGTGATTGATATCACCGGGATCATCCGGATCGTCGTATCGTCCCATCAACACACGAATGGCGTGAGGAAAATGACGTAATGGGACAAACCTTGAATAGATCGAAAAATAAAGTCCGCCACCCAATAGTAACACCAGCAGGGGTAACCCCCATGCATAGTTGCTGAACTCAATAATTATATGCTCTATAGTATTCAGTGGTCCCGTTGTTCGTTATAATGCCGGTCAAAATCGGAGAAAGATTATAACGATTCGGTGGAAGGAAGGCAAAAGAAGGAGGTTTACATACGTAATATTTATGCACTGTCTGCGTCGGTCATTGCAGCAAACCTGTTCCATTCGTTCGACTTAGACAGATAGCGTCGGATCCATTTTCTGTCGATATAATGCTTAAGCTTCAACATCATTTTACTATGAATCCATACTGGACCAGCCACCCAGACACCTTCGGGTTTTCCGGTTGAAAGAATGAGAGGGTTGATTGGATACGGTCTGTATGCCTGAAGCTCCGCCTCACGCAGATCGTTCTCAGCTTCCAGAATAGAAATCAGCATATCCAGATTTCCGGCCAGAAGGGGCCCCTGCTTTACAGCATGAACACCAATTTTCCGCAGTGAATGTATCCCGTCCATCGAAATACAGTCACCTGCTCCCAGAATAAACGGATCATCGATACTCTGCAATGTTCTATTTACCTTCATAAAACCGGAGTCGTCAACCGATAATCCGCTTTCCGAAAAAATCGGATTCCCTCTGGTGCCCGTTGCCCAAAAAATCATCCTCGACGATTCCTGAGATTGGTTTTCAGGCTCAAAAGTCGATTCAAAGTGTATCCGAACCCCGCGTTTTGATAAAAGCCGGTATACATATTTGGACATTGGGGACGGGAAATCGGGAAGCAACCTTTCTGCACGTTCGTAAATATGCAGGGAAAAATTACCCGTTCTTATCCGGTCGTTCAAACGCCCGCTAACATTCAACGCGACTTCCACACCAGCGGCTCCGCCTCCCACGATAAGCAGTTCTCCGCGACTTTTTGTAGAGTTTGTTATAAAATCAGCAAGCCTTCTGATCTTGTGTAATGGCTTTGAGGGTATAATCCCCTCTCCGGAAAAACCCGATTCCCTGGCTGGAATTGTACCGATATCAAATACTAATAGGTCGTAGGTGAGGGTTGTACCATTTTCAAGTTTTAAAACCTTAGCCTTTGGAGCAACGTTAGATGCTCTTGCTTCCAAAAAGGTAACGCCATTTTTTTCTGCCAAACGCGCAAGATCTATTCGTATTTGATCCTCTTTATAGACTCCGCCAAGGTATTCGGGAATCATCCCAGAGTAATACAGCCACTGATGATCGCTCACCAAGGTGATCTTATGTCCGTTCCCCCTCCACTTGCCTGAGTATTCGACGACGGGAAGCATGGCATGACCGCCGCCAACCAGCACGATGTTTAGTTTCTGAAATGACATTCTTTTTGTTCAACCCTGAACTTATTCAGATAAGATAGTAAGAAATGCCGAACTCTGAAGATTATGTTCATTCATTCCGGTTCTGATGGTTCCCGACTGAAACATCAGATGACATTTTCATAAATACTTTGTATTCTGCCCTAAAGATAGGAGCGGAAGATATTGTTTATTCATTTATTATCTATTAAGCAAATAGATACATTAAGATAAGAGGGAACAAGACTCATCTGATCGGACAGATGGTTTAAACAAGCATCCCTTGTTCTTATCCGACAATGGACATTCATAGGGGAGATTTATTTATGTCGCTTTACAAGTATCTGAATAGAATTGAACGGCTGGATGCACTCATCAGGAGAAAGAGTACCGGACCACCAAAAGAACTGGCACATAAATTAGACATTTCCGAGCGATGGTTATATAAGCTGCTCGGAGAGCTTAAAGATGAACTTGACTGTCCCATAAGCTACGATCACCGACAGCAAAGTTATGTCTATGAGAAAAAAGGCAAAATGATTTTTGGCTTCCAGTCGGCTCTTTCAGACAAGGAGAAAGAAAGCATAAGCGGGGGATTTCTTAACCATACGGCTCACTGTATTTATTTGTGCAGTGAGTTAGCGTAACATCTTAATAGTTCAGCCATCAATTAGATGGGCTTTAATTGAAATCGACCACTAACTAATCAACCTAATACTATGGTTACTCTAAAGGAAAACGGATTAAAAGAGCTCAACAGTTTTGAACTTAGCACCATCAACGGTGGTGGACTGTCAGAACTGTTACTTGGACTATTAGGTGCTGCTATCTATGATTGTATTGCTAATCATGAAGAGTTTACAAAAGGATTTGTACAGGGATACAAAGACGCAACTTCATGAGTCATAAATTAAGAATACAGCATTATACTGACATGATTATTATTTAATCTCTTTGAAAACCCGTCATGCCATATCAGTACACTTTATAAAAATAGATGACATTTCAACCATTCCATCTAAATAGGAAATAACCCAAATATTGAGGAGTCTAAAATGTTGAACAATTATCCGGAACTTATCGAGCTAACTAACAATGAAAAGATTTCTATTATTGGAGGAGGTGCAGCTGGGACCCTAGCTGATGAAATTGGTTATGCTGTTGGTTGGCTAGAATACCAGGTAGCCCATGCTCAAGCATCAAGACTGGGTGCACGGACAGAAGTATTGTTACATAGCTCATAAGCAGTACATATAGAGGACAAAATTGAGAATTTCGCCAATTTTGTCCTCTATATGATTATCCCAAATTTTTATGCGCTTGTATTTTGTGTCTACTCTACACAATCAATCATACATAAAAATGAAGCGAGCTTTACATTATTTTTTAGGCTTTCTGTTTGGAAGCATGATCTATTATGGGTTGATCCAATATTCAGACAAAGGTCATATTAACTTTGGTACCCTTTTCCTAGATCCAAGACATTGGTTTATAGCGACTTTTGTTGGTCTTGGTGTCATTGTCTTAAAAAGGCTTAGGGAGAAGAAAAATGACCCAAAACAGTAAACCACATCATATTTGTTTCATTTTGCTCTGAATATTAACCAAAGCTTGAGGCTATATTACCTCTCCCACCCCTCTATGTGATACTTATTAAACTCTTACAGACCTACTTTTCTTTCCGTATTGATAATGTGATAATTGAATACGTCGCTGAGATTATATTTGCTGCCTCTATCCGTTTAATGTCCTTGAATCTTTTAATAACCTGGTATCTGTTTCCTTTATCCTGTTTCCCTAATCCCTGGATATCAGACCTAACCAACCCCTTGATGCCTAAATAGATAGGCCTCACATCAAACAAAAAATAATGTAAATTATTAATTCTTAACAATATTATACATTAACTATTGATATTGTTATGAATGATCAGTAACACAATGTTACTACTCTGCCATAAAACTTACCTTTACCATGGAGGCATTTATGTATAATCCGAAAAAGTCATGTCTAGCTGTGGGTGTTATTTTGCTAAGTGCAGTATTCTTGGTTCTACCACTTACCGTTACATTTGCACAGGAAATTCCAGTAACGACCTCATCTAAAGAAGCCTTGCAGTTATTTATTCAGGGAAGAGATAATCTGGCAAATGTTCAGTTCCGGAAGGCTGCAGAATACTTCGACCAAGCCATACAGAAAGATCCTGAATTTGCAATGGCTTATCTCTACCGTGCTCAGTCTGGTGGGGGTTACAACCTGGCCATGAGCAATATCAAAAAAGCCGTCGCTCTGGTCGACAAAGTCTCACCTGGTGAAAAATTACTAATCCTTGCCAACGAAGCCGGTTTTGAGGGGAACCGGATTACGGAAAAAACATATTTCCAACAGCTTGAAGAGGCTTATCCCAGCGACAAGTGGGCCCAGACTCAAATCGGTGAATTTTATTTTGGAAATGCTGATTATAAGACTGCTTTAAAACATTTCAATCAGGCTCTCACAATTGACAACGAGTTTGCACCGCCCTACAACATGATTGGATATGCAAACTCACAGCTCGGTGATTACAGTGCCGCAGAAAATGCTTTTAAAAAGTACATAGCCCTTATTCCCAAAGACCCCAACCCTTATGACTCTTATGCTGAACTCTTGCAAAAAATGGGTAAGTATGATGAGTCAACAGCACAATATGAAAAAGCTCTTGCAATTGACCCTGAGTTCATAAGTTCGCTTAAGGGTATCGGTGACAACTATCTTTTCAAGGGCGATTATTCCAAGGCACGGGAATATTATGACCAGGAATTTCAGACAACGTCCGCCATTAACAACAAACTCAGTGCCCTTTTTTGGAAGGCTGTTTCATATGTCCATGAGAATAAGATACCGGATGCCCTTGAGGTCATGCAAAAAGAACGGGAGCTTGCAGATAGCAATGATCTCCAGACCAGTGTATTTGGCACCCATAACACGGCTGCCATCATCTTAAGTGAAACAGGCAATGCAGGTGAAGGCATGAGTGAGATATCTAAGGCGACTTTATTGATTAATGAGATGCCTGTATCAGAATCTATGAAAGAAAATCTCACAGCGAATTTGATGTTGGGTAAATGTTACGCTCTCGCCCAGGAGGGTAAATTAAGTGAAGCTTTAAATGAAACTGACAAAACTGAAGCAATCGTCAGGAAACGCCAGGATCTGTCACAAATAAAGAGAGTTAACTTCATACATGGCATTATTGAACTCAAAAAAAACAATAATGAAAAAGCCCTCTCTTACTTTGCCGACGCTGATAACGAATCACCATTAACCTGGTACTACACTGCAGTGGCTCATCAGAATAACGGCAACAAGTCAAAAAGCGCGGAGCTATTTAAAAAGATCAGCACCTGGAATGTGAATAGCCTCGATCTTGCTCTTGTAAGAAACAGAGCTATTGAAAACCTGAAGGCATCCGGATTGTCATCCAGCGATTGATTCTGACAAAACCGGTTTCATATTTCTCTTAATTGGAATTGAACACAGTCATCCGAGCCATCTGTTTCTTTTGAAACAGATGGCTCTTTTTTTAAAACAAGTTTTGCCGTTATCCTGAACATTAAGCATATTCTGGTGTAATCACGTGTGTTCAATTGGCTTATAGAGGATGTTTTATAAGTATCGCCAATAAACTTCGCAAATCACCATTGTTAATCAGGAGTTACAATGAAAAGCCATGCTGTTATTTCCATTAGTACAATTTTCACACTTTTTCTTCTTCTTTTTTCCATAGCCCCACCATCATTTTCACAAAACAG
This sequence comes from uncultured bacterium, assembly GCA_963787205.1. GTDB lineage: Bacteria > Bacteroidota > Rhodothermia > Balneolales > DATFMH01 > DATFNI01. The sequence continues at coordinate 119,810 of CAWBCD010000014.1, read as the reverse complement.
CTCTCTTGGTCAGTTCGAAAGTCAAACGGATATCGGTAATGTGAAATTTAAAGGATCCACTTCATACAATCCTGAGACTCAGACCTACACCATAATGGGTTCTGGTTACAACATGTGGTTTGATCATGACGAATTCCATTTTGTTTGGAAGCGCATGAAAGGGGATTTCATCCTGAGGACACGCGCAGCATTTGTTGGGAAAGGAGTCGAAGCGCACCGGAAGATTGGTTGGATGATCCGTTCATCTCTCGACTCTGCTTCTGCTTATGTTGATGCCGCCCTTCATGGCAGTGGCTTGACATCCCTTCAATATCGCCGGGCTGATGGAGATTCCACGTATGAGATACAATCAAAAGAAACTGCTCCTGATGTCATTCAGCTGGAACGCAGTGGAAACACCTTCATCATGTCCGTTGCTCATTTCGGTGAGCCATTTAAATCGGTTCAGTTATCTAATCTTGATCTCGGTGATGAAGTATACGTCGGCCTGTTTGTCTGCTCTCACAACAGGAACGTGAAGGAGAGAGGCCGATTTTGGAACGTAAGGTTGGTCAGACCCGCCTGGCAAGGACTTGTACCCTATCACGATTTTCTCGGCAGTAATCTTGAAATAATGGACGTAAAAACCGGTCACCGGAAAATCATCTATCGCGAAAATGCATCTCTACAGGCCCCGAACTGGACTCCTGACGGGAAAACACTCATTTACAATAAAAACGGGCGGCTGTATCGCTTTAATCTAGCAACCGATAAACCGACTCTGCTGAACACTGGTTTTGCCGACAACATAAATAACGATCACGTTTTGTCCTGGGGCGGCAAGATGCTGGGGATCAGCAATGGGGCTAAAGACGATAGCGGGAGATCAAATATTTACATTTTACCGGTAACCGGTGGCACACCGCGCAGAATCACAGCTCGAGGTCCATCCTATCTCCACGGATGGTCACCTGATAATAAATATCTGGTCTTCCCCGGACAGAGAAACGGCAACTTTGACATCTACAAGATTTCGGCCAACGGCGGAAAAGAAGTACGCCTGACAACTGCCAAGGGACTTGATGACGGTTCTGAATATACCCCTGACGGGAAATGGATCTACTTTAATTCGGTGAGAACCGGGACTATGCAAATTTGGCGAATGAGGCCCGACGGGAGCGATCAGCAAAGAGTCACCAATGATGAACTCAACGACTGGTTTCCACATATCTCACCGGATGGGAAATGGATCCAGTTTATTTCATTTACACAAGAAGTGCCCCCGGGCGATCATCCGTTTTATAAACATGTATATCTGCAGGTTATGCCAATAAACGGCGGGAAACCTCACGTTATCGCATATCTGTATGGCGGACAGGGAACTATCAATGTTCCATCCTGGTCACCTGACAGCAAAAGAATTGCCTTTATCAGCAATACGGATATGGATAAAACCGAACACAAATAATGTTATCTAATCAGTGCACTTATACCGTTTATAATAAACTGCACACCAATACAAAGTCCGATGAAACCCATCATTCGTGTCAGGGCGGTCATGCCGCTCTTTCCGAGGAATTTTACGGCCCATGGTGAAATCCGAAGCACAATGTATGCGGTACCTGCTGTCAGGAGGATCGCGATAAATATCACCAGGTAATCCATAAAATCGTTGGCCGATGAGGAGAGACCAAGCACGACGGCGATGCTGCCAGGACCAGAAAGCATGGGCATCGCCAGTGGACTAAATGAGATGTCCTCCTTGTCTATGGCTTCATCGACATCTTCATCAGACAGCTTATTTCCGCCCCGTTCCTTTTTGGGATGGAGCATATAAAAAGATACCTGCATGATCAGCAAGCCTCCTGCAATTCGGATTCCATTCAGACTTATACCAAAAAATCTCATGATATAATTGCCGGCAACAAAAAAAACTGTCAGGATGACAACCATATACAGGCTTGCCTTCAAAACCTGCGAATTCCGTTGCTTTTTCGGATCACTTTGTGTTAATGCCAGAAAAACAGGCATAGCTCCAAAGGGGTTGGCAACCGACACAATGGAAGTATAGCTTGCAATCAAAAATGTGAAAAATGACACGTATGGATACTGGTAACTGAAGTTAATGCCACTGAACCTTTACTCTGAAAATGCCAAAAATAGCGGTTAAAAAAATAAATATAAACAAAAGAATCAATATCACAGATGCCCCCAAAATTCTTATCTCACACAACAGTAGCATCCTTTCATCTACGTTTCTATATTTTTACCAGATATGAAACGATACGGGTAATCAGGTAATAGGTTGAAACAGTCAGAACAACTTCAAACTAAGGTCAGATCCATTATTGAAAATGAGTCTGACAGGGATCGAATTTTATTCCTTGTGAGCCAGCTTTTGCATGACGAAGTGCCTGCATACGACTGGGTAGGGTTTTACCTGGCAGATACTGAGAAAGAACGTGAATTGGTTTTAGGGCCTTATGTGGGTAACCCAACAGAGCATGTTCGCATTCCTTTTGGAAGCGGGATTTGCGGTCAGTCAGCAGAAACCCTGAAAACCTTTCTTGTTGAAGATGTGAGTAAGGAAGCCAATTATCTTGCTTGTAGTCCTACCGTTCAGTCTGAAATTGTAGTTCCTATTCTCAAAGCCGGTAAATTCATGGCTGAATTGGATATTGATTCGGATAATCTGGGAGGAATCGGATCTGAGGATCGAAGGGTTCTTGAAGAAATTTGTAAAGATTTAACTTCTTTGTTTTAATAAATTACATAACAGGTACTGTTTATAACATTTAATTAAAAAAATTATGAGCAAGAACATCGCATTAACTGATGAAAGAGCAATAGATCTGCTACTTTTTAAGGTTGTTGGTTCCAATGGGGATATTAATTATGACGAAACAGAAGAAATCAACAGTATCCTGGAGCAGTTTAGTTACGACCCTCATAATTTCCAGCATACCTTAAATTATTTGAATGGTCTGACGACGAAGCAAATTAAAGAAGAAGTTGCACGCGGAATCGATTACATCGCAAAAAAGCCTGGGGCTGAAAAGAAACGCATCCTCACCTTACTGGACCATCTGGCGCGTAAAAATACTACTTTTATGAAAAGCCACAAAGACATACTGAGTGAAATCAAGACCAAAATTGAACTAGCCTGAGTTTAGGCACTATTCATTACGAGAGGCGCTTTAACGGGAGAAAATGCGTTTGTTACTCTTATTTTTTTAGTTTGATAAATTTATCCCCTGCCGACTTTAAACTTCGATAAAACCAGGCGATTTTGTACAGGTGAAAAAGATGGTTTTGGAGAAATAAAAATAGCTTTGATGAATAAAAACTTACCTTCCTACCTCAATTGAGGATTTCATCATGGTGGGAAACCTCACTCTTTACCCCCGAGGATACAGGCATATTATGATTATTTCCCTTAACAGATTCAACCATAATAACCGCCAAAGAGTAAAGCATGAGAAAAATGATTAAACATCCTCCGAAAATGACCAGACCAAAAACTTTACTCACTTCGACGGAAAATAAAGAATAAGCGAAAAGCCCAAACGAGGACACCAATAGAAGCAATCCTGTCGCTTTCATTATTACTGCTAAGAACTTATACATTTAAATAACCTCCTAATGATAATTTGACTGCATTACTTCTGTTCATAAGCTATCTGAAATTGTATCTGTTCTGATAGGCAAACACACAGAATGCAACTTCTGTCTGTGATAACACCCAGTTATGGAAGAGAACCGTTTTTCCGTTTTTAAAATCACTTCTAATAGATGAATTTAGCATTTGCAATTCTTTTTGAGAATTATTGCTATTCGTAAGATCAAATTTTTTTTGAAGTTGATTCGCTAATTTTTGCACCTCGTTTATCTCCGGGCCTCCCTGATTAATATAAGCTTCCCCCACCCTTACCGCCGAATCTAGATTGAAAGACCTGCAAAGAAGTGAACTCCCATTTATTTCACGTGCGTAACCAGCTTTTGAAAGAAGGGTTATGCCAACGGCCCCAAAAACAGGAGCACAAATATAGGTTAAAAAATCTTTCCTATTCATTTCGTCTGATAATATCAGAGGTTCCGCCGGTTAACGAAACATCTCTGAGATAATTTATATAAAGGAAGCTTAGATTAAGAATTACCAACCACCTGTTTATCGAATAATACCATCCATCTTAAAGCCCAACCCTTTATTCAATAATACCTATCTATATCTTTTATTTCCATTATAAAGCTATAAATCAGGTAGATTCAATAGAAATGGAAATGATGAAATTTTTGGATCGATATATTTAACCGTGATATCAAAATTTGGTTTTAATGAAAAGGAAATTCAATAATCCGTCTTTTCGATTATGGTTCTCAACTTCATATAAAAAATGTACGATTGGAACCCAACCGTACATTTTCCATATTTCATTTCTCTATTCGAATTCTATTTTCTCAGTATTTGGATCAATAGACTATCACTTCTCCTTCCTTATCGATATATCTCCATTAAAACTCTTGAAGGTCAATTCCGGACCGCCGCCATTCACTTTTGCATAACGCCAGTCACCAACTGATACTTTGTAGACTCCGCCTTTATTTGATGTAACTACCTTTGGAGCAGGAGAACCACTCAAATCCATATCAAAATCAGTGTATATATCACCCTGATCGGTTTTCATACGTGCGGTAAACTTTGCATTAGACGGTAAACTCACATCAACATCTCCATTCAAAGTAGTGAAAGACATCGGGACATCAGGGGTTATATTCTCAAAACTCACTTTCATATCCCCATTCACCGTATTGGCCACTACTGATCCGGAAATATCTTTCATGGTAATGTCGCCGTTGACGTTGCTGATCTCCATTTCACCACGGACATCTTTAACCACAATATCACCATTGTTAACGGTTGACAGGTGCAACGAGAAATTTCGCGGGGTCATGATTTGAAGATCGGCATTGTGCATCCGAAAACCAGTGTTAACTGTCACAACATTATCCTTCTCGGTCGCCTCAAGTCCGCCACCAACGTTCGGTATCCTTTTCAGTCCCGGAGGTGGTGGTTTAGGCTGATCCTCATCATCCTTCTTATCCTTAAAATCATACCGGATGATGACATTTTTGCCATCATAACCGGTTACACTAATCGAACCGCTAATTAAACTCGCAACCAGTTTACCCGGCTTTCCGGGGTTACTCAGCGGTACAGCAACCTGGTTGCCGGTCCTGTTCTGTGCCAGTGCAATGCCCGTCACTAAAAGTGAGGTAAGAACAGTGGCAAAAAAAGTGCGTAACGTTTTCATAGTATCTCGTATTTATTGATTCTTTTTTATGATAATATCACCGTTCAAAGTCTTGAAATGGTACACAGGTCCGCCGTTGCCAAATTTCACACTGTTATTGCTGGAAATCCGATACTGAATTTCACTTCTGTGATTACTATTCTGGACGACCTCCTTTACCGGCTGGACACGCCAGTTATCCATATCTGTGTACAAATTCCCATGCATGGTCTGAAGACGAGCAACAGCTGACAGGTTCGGGGGATAGAAAACACGGATGTCCCCATTAATTGTGGAATACCGGCAATCATGATCCGGTGCCTTAACATAATGGGCTTCAATGGATCCATTAATCGTGTTCGCTTCTGTTATTCCAGACACCTTGTTCAGATCAATCGATCCGTTAATCCCATGAATATTCAGCGTATCACCTGTTCCGCTAACCTGGATTCCACCATTGATGGTCGAAGTGTATACCCTCGTATTCCGCGGCACCATGACTTTGAATGTATAATTAAAATTATAGTCATCGTTATGACGTATGTTCCGGTATGAGATGTGGTTCCCATCACGACAAACCTGGATAAACGGCGCATCGAGATACACCCAAATCTGCTGTCCTGACGAATCAACCCGGAGGGAGAGTTCTCTTAATGCCTTCTGCAACATTGCCTTACTTTCCGCCTTGATGGTCCGGGTTACGCTCATTTTAATGGACTTACCGTTGTAACCTTCGATCGTCACATCCCCATTTATGTTGTATAGTCCAAGGGTACCGGTTTGATTCGCGTTGGCAAATGCAATTTCTCTGGTTTGCTCATCCTTATGTACAATCGGCCTGGACGGCAACACAAACAGTGGCACTAAAAGCATGAATATGGATAAAGTGAGGTATCTGTTTTTATTTCTCATCATCGTATTATCTATCAGAGATTTATTGTTGTAGCATTGCCAGGGTGTTTTCAATCCGATTTCGGACTGTCTTATTGAGGTCATCTCGTTCCAGTAATCGCTTGAATTCGGGAATGGATTGTTTCTCCTGGATTGAGACCATAGCATCAGCCAGGGCCGCCTGAATAATTGGAGATTTTTGCTGGTCAATGGCCTCAACCAACCCCTTACGAGCTACTGGATTGTTGGCATGATGCGTAAGTGCTTCTACGGCAGCAAGTCTCACATTCACATTTGGATCGTAGTTGAGTGTCTGCAAGAGAGCATCAACTACGCGGTCATCGGATTGCGTCATATCCATGCTGATATTGACACCTTTTAATCGTTGAGTCGTCGATGGTTCATTCAACAGCATCAGAACCATGGTCTCCTTCATATTCTTGAGCTCCTTACGCAATCCATTCAGCTGCTGGTTTTGCGGAAGATCGGGGGAAAGAAACAGACCGAGTCCGACGCCAACTACCAGTGCAACCACCGCATAAGCGAATCGAATAGACCCAAATAATGAACCTAAAGAGGTGAAAAATTCCTTCAACCGGGATTCACTACGCTGTGTAACTGATTCCGATTCTGTGAGTTCAGCATAAAACCGTTCTCTCATTGTTTCCGATGGGTCAGGAGCTTCCAGCTGATCCACCTTATGCACCATGCTAACCAGGGTATCGAGTTCTTTCCTGTCGACCTCACCTTTAGCGGTGAGCATTTCGATTTGATTTCGCTGTTCCTCCGACAGATTGCCGTCGACGTACGCGAGCACAAGGTCTATATATTTTTCATCGATCATAACTCTGCTCCTTTTCCCCTGATGTGTCAGGACAAATCAACGCCCGTAAGTCGTTCATAGCCCGAAAGGCTTTCACCTTGATCGCATTCTCCGAGCTCTTCATTATCTCAGCAATTTCACAATAGGTTAAACCCTGATACCGGTTCAGGATGATGATTTCACGTTTTGTTTCATCCAATTTATCCATAGCCTGCCAGAGCAACTGAACCTGATCCTTTTCTTCTGGATTCTGTTCCACACCGGAAGTGTGCCCGGAGTCGGCAATGGTCATTTCATCGATATTGACCAACTCATCTCGCTCACCCATCTTCATGTCATTCCGGTGATGATCTGATAACACGTTGCGCGCGATCCTGTACAGCCAGGTTTTGAAATGGCCTTCGCCGGTATAGGTATGTTTGTAGGTAAGCATTCGCATAAACACATTTTGAGTCAGATCTTCGCTGATGTCGGATCTTCGGGTCATCCGGAAAAAGAAACCGAATAACGGTTTGCTATGCCGCTCGAAAAGCAGGCCCAGCTTATCTGTATCTCCATCCTTCACTTTTAGCATCAGAGCAGTATCCGAAAAGGGATCCAATGGTTTACCTTGTTTAATTTCCGTATCCAAAAGAGTACACTCCGATTTTTTGAAAAGGTTACACTCCTCCACTTTTTTTACCGGGCTTCTATCCGTTCATGCTATACGCTCTTGTAATTGTCGCGGTTTCGTTGCGACATGATCTGTATGAATAGATTTAAAGAAATTCACCCGGCAGAACGACTTGGGAAAAGATTGTGTTGGGATACCAACCTGAAAATTGCGATCTGATTTGAATGAACAACGACAAAAACAATAGTGATTTCTATATCCGTATTATCAATCTGAGTAAGTCCTATGAGGAAGGTGGACGTAGTCATAAGGTTTTGACCGGGATAAATCTGGAAGTGAGACAAGGTCAGAAAGTAATCCTTCTTGGAAAAAGCGGCTCGGGCAAATCGACCTTTTTAAATTTAGTTGGAGGTATGGATCTGCCGGATGATGGTCATATTTTCATCAACGGGGACGACATAACCCGTAAATCCGAAACAGAACGGACTCTTTTTCGCAGGCGCCGACTCGGCTTTATATTCCAGTTTTTTAATCTCGTCCCGACACTCACCGTGCTAGAAAACCTGATGCTACCGCTGGAACTCAATGAAATGCTCGATGGCAAAGAAAAAACGCGCATCAACAATTTGCTGGATGAAGTTGGGCTGGCAGATCGTGCAAAGACCTACCCCGATCGTCTTTCAGGAGGGGAACAACAACGCGTTGCCATTGCACGGGCACTCATCCACAAACCTGATCTCATTATCGCGGATGAACCCACCGGCAATCTGGATGAACATACGGAACAACAGGTTCTGGAACTGCTGAATCATCTGACACGTACAGAAAACCGGACCCTCCTTATGGCTACACACAGCCGTGAAATTGCATCGATGGGCGACCGGATTCTAACTCTTCATGAAGGCAAGCTGCAAGAAGAGATGCCCGAAAAATGATCCGAAGACTCTCAAAAAATAAGCTCTTTATACCGGAAACAATCGATGGTGTGATCGTTTACCAGCCCAACCGCTTGCATAAATGAGTAACAAATGGTCGGTCCCACAAAGTTAAATCCCTTCTTTTTAAGTGCCTTGCTCATCTCCTTTGACTCGGCTGTTTGAGCGGGCACTTCCCTGATGCTTTTCCAGTGATTATGCACCGGCTTACCGTTGATCCCAGCAAAATGTGACCAGATATAGTGGTCAAAACTACCGAATTCTTCCCGGATCCTTAAAAAAGCCCTGGCATTTTGTACCGCGGCATTAACCTTGCTTCTGTTTCTGATGATCCCGGGATCGGACAACAGCTCATCTATTTTATCCTGCCTGTAGGAGGCCACCTTTTCAGGGTCAAAATCATCAAAAACCTTCAGGTAGTTCTCTCTTTTACGAAGAACGGTGATCCAGCTCAATCCAGCCTGCACCCCCTCAAGTATCAACATCTCGAAGAGTTTTCGGTCGTCGTGAACCGGTGTACCCCATTCATTATCATGATAATCAAGATAAAGCGGATCATCAGACACCCAGTCGCAACGCTTTTTCATACCGGTATGATTTATGAAATTCAGTTATGTACTACCGGACAAAATATAGAAATAGAATTGGGATATATCTTAAAGAAAGGGTTACGAAACCCTGACAGGATCGAGACCCTGTCAGGGTTTAGCGCCCCGCAACTGTACCAGATACATATTAAAAAGCTCAAAGGTGTGATTTGTATCACTCTGGATATCGTCCTCATTAATCTTCGCAATCTGCCTTTTTATCCAGGGAACAAACATGGAACAACCGGTACTCCCCACCGCATCCTTGTTATTATTAGAAATGGCAGTCCCACCGTTTTCATCCGTCATAACATGCAGTTGATCAGCATATTCAATAGTCAAAGATAGCTCATTGCCTGCCTCTACGGTCTGGTGCTTCTTCCAGTATAAATAGCCCAGCATGAAATGAGCTTCTGCGTTTTTGGGATTGGTCTGCGACAGCTGGGAGAAGATACCGGACGCTTCATCCTCACGATTTTGATACAACGCCACCTCACCCAGTTTAATCAGTGGTTCCATTGCCTCGCGATTCAGATTTGTCGCGCGCAAAAAATACATTCGTGCTTTTTCCGGATTGAAATATTTTCCCGCACTTCGGCAAAAATAAAGATCACCCAGTTGCTTAAAGGTACGTTCGCTCTCGGAATTGACGCTGATCAACCGCTTCCAGATCTGTACTGCCTTATCATATTCTTCCGCCTTCATATACATGCTGCCCAAATAATACAGTGCATCATGATGATCCGGTTTGAACTTCAGTGCCTCAACATATTCAACAATCGCTGAATCGGTTACCCCCTCATGCCGAAAATTGGTAGCCTTATTATAGTAATCCCAGAAAGTGCTGCTGCTATTAGATGCAGCTCCCGTCTTTTCAACATCCGACGAATCCTTCTGATCTGTCGATGAATGATGCTTCATGACACTAATCCCGACGAATACGATCACAAGAAGGATCAGAATCGCTATAATTTCCTTTCGCTTCACGCCTGTTTACTTCTTTTTAGGGATAAACCGAGTATACCGGGCCGAACTTTCTTTGATGTATATTTTTTCGTTTGCCGGAATATGATAAAAATGCTGATGCAGACCGCTGGGCCAAACGATATCAAGCGTATCGACTTCGGTAAAGTTATCCAGTCCGAAATGCTGAACCAGGCTGTTTTGCGAAAGATATGAACTCTGATCATCAACTTGCCGGATTTGTGCCACCGTATCTGTAACGGCTCTGAGCTTTGCTCCGATGGCCGAACGGTTGCTCTTTGTACCTTCAAGCTTAATTTCCAGCCAGTTCTTTTTGTTGCCCCCATCGTTTCGGAGCAGAACACCTGGTCCGCCGTTATTTACAATGAAGACATCCATATCTCCATCATTATCATAATCAGCAAAGGCAGCTCCCCTGCTTACGTTACTATAGGACAAAGCTTCTCCACTTACCTGGGTCACATCGTAAAATCCTTTCTTTGGTCCACGGTTCCAAAAGAGGGTATTGGTCATTGGCTCCAGCAACTTCGGATCTTCTTTCCGTTGATCCGTACTACCGTTTACAACCAGCAGATCCTGGCGGGTATCATTATCATAATCAAAAAAGGAGGTACCCCATCCCACGAAATCCAGTGAAACCTGGCCAAGGCCATACCGTTCGGCTTCATCCTGAAATATGAGAGGTAAACGGGCACCTGAATGTGCGCTCATGGTGTTTAACTGGTTTACATACAAGGCATTCTCTTCTGCAAGCCAGTGGGTTACAAACAGGTCCATATCACCATCATTATCCCAGTCGCCTACGGCAAGTCCCATAGCCCCACGATAGTCCGACACATGAGCCGGATGGCTTATTTCCACAAATGTCATGTTTCCCATGTTGTGATACAGCACATTATCTGAAACATCATTTGCCACATAGAGATCCGGCCATCCGTCATTGTCAAAATCACACCATGTTGCCGACAAACTTTTGCCATCCGGATCGGCTACACCGGCCTGGACTGCCATTTCCCGGAATGTACCGTTTCCATTGTTGTGATATAAAAGATTGCGTTGCGGCGGAAAAGAGAGGGGATTGATGCCGGCAGGCTCCTCATCATTCGCACGCTGTAAAACCGAATTCGGAGACATTTTACTATACTTTACATAGCCTGTGACATATAAATCGAGATTCCCATCCCGATCGAAATCACCCCAGGTTGCTCCGGTCCAGAATCCTTTGATTCCACCCAATCCGGATTTCTTGGTTTCATTAGTAAATGTCCCATTGCCATTGTTATGATAAAAAACGTTTGTTCCGTAAGCTGTTATGAAGATATCGGGCCATCCGTCGTTATCTACATCGCCAATGGCAACTCCCATTCCCCAACCTTTGAAATTAATGCCCGCCTTCTTTGTGACGTCGGTAAATGTCCCATCACCGTTGTTATGATATAACGCACATCTGGCAGGAGATTCACGCAGGGAATCGGCACTCATACCTAATGGTCCGGCCTCATTTACGATAAAAAGATCCGGGTAACCATCCCTGTCATAATCTATCCAGGCAGCACCTGATCCCATATCTTCGGGAAGCTGTGTGGTACGACTCCCCCAAAAATGCCGGAAGTGGATGCCGGCAAGTTTTGTAACATCTGTAAAAACGACTTTCGGATGATCTTTGGGAATCGCCCGTTGCAAGACCGACGTGACCCCCTGAACTTTATCACCAGGGATGTAAATCTCCCTGGCTTTCGTTCGGAAAAACATAGAATAGATAACCGACATGAACAATACTGTCAACACGCTGGTTATCAGTATATAACGTTTTCTTTTTGAGAAGGCCATATGCGTCAGGGTTGAACGTGGGTAGACGGGGCAATAACTATTTTTTTCTGATCTTCGGATATCACCGTAACCGGAGCCGTTATATCCGACTTGCCCTTATTGAACAGGAGATTGACGATATACTGATTGAACTTTCTGTAGCAAAGTCTTGCAGATACGTACAGCGTGTCCCCGCGCGCAGGTGTACTTGTCACAGCATGCAACAAATGAGCTTTCCCAGACTTATCGTATTTAAATTTATAGTTTGCCTGATCACTGAATCCGGGATATAACGAGCGGCTGAATTTTACACCGACCAGTTCCCACAAATTATGTTTATTAATCACGCTGTTGAATTGATCGACCGGTTCGGCCCTGTAGACAAAAGTTCCGGGAGGAATGAAATGATGTTTGTCCAGTTTGCCGGAAGAATAAATAACGTTTCCCTGTCCATCTTTAACAGTCAACTGGATCCAGGCCTGAATCAGATCGAGCGGTCCCGTTGGGAAGTTGTGACCCGGCTTATTGTTAGTTACTGTCACATCCATCGCCACCGTCTGTCCGGAATGAATCGACGCGGGCACATGAAGCTCAATAGGTATAGCCGGTCCATTATGCCACTTGGTTGCGATCTCCGGAATTTGAATTTCACCCTTCAGCCATTCATTGACCAGTTTCACCTGTTCTTTCCCGCCTGGCAAATGGAGGAGCACCGGCATCAGCTGGTTACCACCAAGAAAACGATGGCTGCGGTGTTTGTGGTCGTTTGGTGTTCTATTGTAGTCCAGGGAATCACCATTGCCCGGATCGTAGGTTGCAACGAGCGGCATGTGGCATTCTCTGCACTCAATGGTTTTCATAGGATTATGAGGCACATTCCAGTGGCTTTTGCGCCAGTTATCATACTGATTCTGAAGCTGTACCCAACCGACACCGTTTACCTGCTTATTGATAAACTGTTTATGGCACGATCCGCAAAATTCAGGGGTCTTGAGCAATGTACGTTCATAACTGTCTACATGATGTTTCGGATAGGCGCGAATCAGAAAATCACTAATTATTCTGGCAGCGGTTCCTTTTTTAAGTTCGAACATGTAGGGTTCGGGACGTGAGACTTTATATGCCGCATTTCCTTTCACATCCACTTTTGTGATAGAATGGCATGTTACGCAGGAAATTCCTTCATCTAGTCCGATTGGATTGGTGAGTTTCTTATTATCAAGATTTTTTGATCCTGAGAACAATGATATAGGATCATGGCAGCCTCCGCAGTAGCGTGTCGACTCTGGACCTTTTTCCACGGCCATTGCGTGCTGAACTTTACGGAAAGCGGGATCCATGGCCGAGTAGCGATGGGCACTGGCCTCCCACTCTTTACCAATATTAGCATGGCAGCCGCTGCTCATACATGATTTAGAACCGCCTAAAAGCCGCGCATCAATGGCACCCCCACTGTTTGTTGTAGCCAGACTGGGTTGAAACGGCTTGCTTTTACCATAAATAAACTGGTAGTCGGACGGAAATTTGTTATTAAATCTTATGGGATTATATGCATAGATAAAAAGAACAAGGATAGCCACCTGAAAACCCAAAACGAGTAGTGTCTGCAGACCGAATCTTTTTTCGGCATCCAAAAGTTGTTTGATCTTCTCATTTTTAGCCGATCTGAGATCACGAATAATCAACAACAGTATGTGAGGAACCACCGACAACAGAAAGGCAAAAGTGGAGATGATATGGATCGTATCCCATGTGTAACCAATTTTGGTTGAAAAAAGCGCTTGCGAACATAGTACAAGTCCTGTTACAACAGCCACCACGGCCGAGGTCATGGAGAGATAACCGGTGAGTTTGTGATGGGTTAACAACCGTTTCCGATAGAACAGCCAGTGCCTGATTTGGTAGATGATATATGGGATAATTAAAACCAGGCCAACAGCGGTATGGATTACTACCAGTGATTGGGTTGTCAAGCTGAAGGAGAGAAAATAAATCAACAGACCCGAAATAAGCTCGAATATCAGGATACCGACAACCCAAATGGTTAAACGGCTATGCCATTTTTGATTCTGCTCTTCCATAACAAACCCCGATAATATTAAATTATAAAGACTCTTATATCTTTATATGGATTGAACTAACTTTTTAATTAGAGACGACTAGAAACACACAACCTGAGAAATCAGGCTTAAATACACACAAAACCTTTCAAATATAAGCATCCGTGGGTTATTTGCAAGTGATAGTTTAACATTCAAGTATAATTTGAAATCAGTCTAATTAATCTTAAATAAAAAATCCCAACCTTTTTGATTTGTCCCGGACCACCTTTTCAATGCTATAATCGAATACCTGACAGGAATAACCAATCAGGAAGTTTTCTTAAATAAAATCCTGGTTTTAAGGAACCTCAGATTTAATTCAATAGTTATAGGCACTTCAATCGACATGCGATCAAAGTTTAATCAGCCTATACCACATGTTTCCCGTTCGATACCGAGCCAGTTTGCGATATCTCATCCGCCATCCCTGGCAATTTGGGCTTTCCCTCCTGGGTGTTGCTATTGGTGTTGCTCTGATCCTGTCCATCGATATCTCCAATCAAAGCGCGGAGCGGGCATTCTCACTCTCCTCCCAAATGGTTACCGGAAGGGCAACGGATCAGATCACGGCGGGATCGGATGGTATCCCCGACTCCCTTTACCGCAGGCTTCGGCTTACCTTCCAGGCTAAGATGGCACCCGTTGTGGAGACCTATGTCCAGGCGCCGGAACATCCCGGCTATACGTTCCATCTGCTCGGCGTCGATCCTTTTTCCGAACCTCCGTTCCGGCCGTACCTGTCTGAGTTTCGGGCCGGAAGCAAGGTATCATTACGAAATTTTCTCACAGGAAAGCGCAGAATTCTTATTCCTTCCACCGATGCGATCGCTTTGAAACTTGCACCCGGAGACACACTGAAGCTTCGAATCAATGCCAAAACCATTCCCGTTGTTGTATCCGGCATCATCAAACCCAGCAACAACTTCAATAAATCGGCGATCAGCAATCTGTTGATTGCCGATATCTCAACGGTTCAGGATCTGACGGGTCGATATCACACCATCTCTCACATTGATCTGATTATTCCTGAAAATAAACGTGGCGATCAGATACGTGCTGCAATCCGAAAGATGCTTCCTTCGGATGTAACCCTGCAACCGGCCAGTGACAGTCGTCAGACCGTAGAAAAAATGTCGGAAGCGTTCCGCCTGAACCTCTCAGCTCTTAGTAAACTTGGACTGATCGTCAGCATGTTTCTGATATATAACATCATGACCTTTTCTGTGGTACAGCGCCGCGGACTGATTGGTCGTTTGCGTGCCATCGGCTATACTCGTTCGCAGATATTTCAGCAAATAACCGGAGAAGCGCTCATCATCGGAGTTTTCGGTACGTTAATCGGTATCGGGGGTGGAATTCTGCTGGCCCGCGAACTGATCCATCTGATCACACGCACTATCAACGACCTGTACTATGTGGTTTCGGTGCGAGAGCTTCATATCCCCCTGTTTACTCTCGTAAAAGGAATATTACTCGGAGTGGGAGCCACCATTGCTGCCGCCGTTTTTCCAGCTCTCGAAGCGACCAATACCGAACCAGGCATAATGCTGAGATTTGATCAGAGCAATGAAAAAATACATCGCCGACTATCGGTCTATAACTACTGGGGTTTCGGATTACTTGCTGTCGGATTTTTTTCCCTCTGGATACCTGGGGAAGGCATCAACTTAAGTTATTTTGCCCTTTTGCTCATCATCCTCGGTTTCTCATTTTTAACGCCCGGAACAGTCAGCTTTGTAGCAAATGTCATCCGGCCGGTTCTGAAGCAATTTTCAGGTATTGCCGGGGCTATGGCCGCACGCAGTATCAGGAATCAACTCAGCAGAACCTCCGTCGCAATCGCCGCCCTCATGATCGCCGTATCTGCAATCATAGGATTAGGAGTGATGGTTACAAGCTTCCGAGACACTCTGTCACAGTGGCTCACCACCACGCTGCGCGCTGACATTTACATATCTCCTCCCTCACCTGTCGCCAATCAACCTATGACCTACCTGGATCCCTCGTTTAAGGATCGGTTCCGGGATATCCCCGGAGTGCGCTCGATAGGCACGATTGGACGTTACCATATACCCTTTCACAACGGCAGACTTCAAATAGCCGCTGCCAGCATACCCACAACCGGGCACCAGGGATTTCGGTTTAAATCGGGTAACGCCTCAACCATCTGGAAAGATTTTGAAAACGGTCAGATCATCATCTCTGAGCCTTTCGCCTTTAAACACCACCTCTCGACTAGTGATACGCTACAACTGCCCACAGACAGAGGCACGAAAACATTCCGCATCGCTGGTGTTTACTACGATTATGCCTCTGATGAAGGTGTTGTTTTGATGGATCGATCCGTATATCAAAAAAACTGGCACTTCAAGGGGATAACCGGTATATCCCTTTATCTAAAGAAGGGATTTAAACCACAGGATGTCATTCCAAAAGTCAGAAAATCTATCGGTTCTGGTGTATTGTTGAATATCCGATCCAACAGGGAGCTTCGGGAACAATCACTCAAAATATTCGACCGTACCTTTACCATTACAACAGTGCTTCAGATTTTGATTGCACTTGTAGCCTTTGTTGGTGTATTCAGTGCACTGATGGCACTTCAGCTTGAAAAAGCCCTTGAACTGAGCATTTTGCGGGCTCTGGGATTTACACCATCACAGGTTCGCACACTCATTACTACCGAAACCGGCTTAATGGGTCTCATTGCCGGCATCCTGGCTATTCCGGTTGGCCTGGTGCTTGCCTGGGCTCTAATCTATATCATCAACCAGCGCTCGTTCGGCTGGACTTTTCAATTTGTGGTTCCTGCCGTCATCATTATTCGTTCACTATTGGTCGCTATTTTAGCAGCATTACTGGCAAGCTGGTACCCGGGCAAGCGAATGTCGCGCATATCACTTTCCAGAATCTTTCGAGATGTCTGAAAAAACAAACAGACTATGAGAAGCAAGTATACCTGGATATTATTGGCGTTAGTTTTTGTGGTTACGGGTTTCTGGATATTCTTTCACTCGGCAGGAACCGGCAACCAACCCAATCAGCCTGCCGGGGTTTCTTTAAGCGATATACTTGGCAATACCGACACAACCGGTTTCAAAAGGGCTGTCGAACCAAGAGACTTCTCCTTCCCGGCTGATTATGGTCCACATCCTGATTTTAAAACAGAATGGTGGTACTACACAGGCAACCTGAATGCACAGGATGGCCGACATTTTGGCTATGAACTCACCTTTTTCCGGATAGCCGTTTCACCCGATAGTGTACGATCTCATTCAGACTGGGCCACCAACCAGTTTTATATGGCTCATTTCACGGTTACAGACGTCCGGAATAGAAAATTTTACGATTATCAGCGGTTCAGCCGGGCCGCCTTGCAAATGGCCGGAGCGCAGGCCAATCCGTACAATGTCTGGTTATACGACTGGCGGGTGATGGGTGGAGATAAACATGCCGACACCGTATATGTCCAGGCAGCGGACAGTGGCATTGCTATAAATCTTAAGCTTTTGACTTCCAAACCACCCGTTCTGGAAGGAGATCACGGATTGAGCCAAAAAGGAACGAGCACCGGCAATGCATCCTACTATTTTTCTGTACCAAGATTCCATACGCAAGGTACGGTTGAAATACACGGACATAAATATTCTGTATTCGGCAACAGCTGGATGGACAGGGAGTGGAGTACCAGCATGCTGGAGAAAGATCTTGCCGGATGGGACTGGTTTTCGCTGCAACTTGATAACGGCTGGGACCTCATGTATTACCAGTTGCGTAAGACAGACGGACAACCCGCTTTTACCTCCGATGGATCGTTGATCGGCCCACAGGGGGGGAAAACAAACCTCCCATTTGGCATGGTTCAGCTTATGACAACCAGCACATGGAAGAGTCCAACAGATGGTGCCACTTACCCATCAGGCTGGAAACTGACTATTCCTAAGAAAAAAATCGATCTTGTCATCACCCCCTACATTCCAAACCAGGAGTTGACTACCAGTGTACGGTATTGGGAAGGTTGCGTTCAAATCAAGGGTACTATGAACGGAAGACCAGTTGACGGAAGTGGATATGTTGAATTAACCGGCTATGCTGCTGGCCGGAAGATGGTTGGATTAAACAGGTGATACGTTTTATCTACCTGTTTATGCCCCATCGAGGCGAAGAGCCCGAATCTTTCTAAACCAGATCATTATACCCAGGCTCTTAGGACTTTCTGATCGCTGAGATACACGATTACCCGAAAATTTCACGAATCTGTCGGTCTAAGATGACTCATTACCCAGTTGAGGGGAGCCCATTCTATCGCACCTACCCGTTCTTTCAGCCATGCAACATTTATGTAAATAACAGGAATAAGCACGAGTGTGATAAGAGTGGATGCGGTGAGTCCACCAATAACAACACGTGCTAACGAGGCCTGAATCTCTCCGCCTGAACCCCATCCCAATGACATGGGCAACAGGCCCAGAATAGTCGTCAGGGCTGTCATCAAAATAGGCCGCAGACGGTAACGGCCAGCAAGTACCACCGCATCGTAAGTGTTCATATTGTTTTCGCGTATCAGCAGATTAATGTAGTCTACCAAAACAATCGCGTTATTTACAACAATACCGGCCAGCATCACCATACCCATCATGCTCTGCATATTCAGCGTTGTACCCGTCAGCAGCATCACCGGCACAACTCCAACTATCGCCAACGGAACCGAAAACATGACAATCAGCGGGTCAATGAAACGCTCAAATTGCCCGGCCATTACCATATACACGAGAATCAGGGCCATAACTATTGAAAGAATAAAATCAGATGCCGCTTTTTGCTGTTCCTCGTACTCACCCCCAAAAGCAAGCGAAAATCCCTGCGGCAGAGTGACTTTTGTAAACGAGGTCCGCATTTTTTGCACAGCTTCACCCAAAGCTGTTCCTTTTTCAAGATTTGCCGTGATATAGGTAACACGCTGCCCATCAATTCTGGTGATACTCGTAGGTCCGCGGGCATTACGTTTCTTTATGACGGCAGATATCGGCAGAATACGGCCATCTGCAGAGCGTATGGATATGTTGTCAAGGTCTTGCGTCGTGAGACGGTCTTTGGGTTGCAAACGGACCATAATCGGGAACTGATCCCCTCCTTCTCGGTAACGGCTGGCTTCGGATCCCCCGATATTGGTCTCCAGGACCTGCGCCACCTGCTCTACGGAGAGTCCCAGTTGAGCAATCTTTTCACGATCAAAGGTGACGTTTTCTTCCGGGCGGCCTTCCTGGGTGCTAATCTGGACATCACTGATTCCCTTTATCTGTTCCATCCTGTTTTTTAGTTGCATGGCAATTGCCTGGGCCTGCCGAAGATCGTTGCCGCGCAATTCGACTTCAACGGCATCTCCGCTGCTGCCGGAGCTGAAGATGCGACGAAGGATCCAAAGTCCGGGCTGCGCCTGAACATTGATCTCAGCTCCCGGAATCAATCCCTCGACATGCTTACGTATCCTGTCGGCAAGAACTGAGGGTTCCACCGTGCGCTTAGACGGGTCCACCAGGGTGATTTCCACTTCGGCATGTCCATTACGCACATCCCGCGAAAGATGTTTGATCTGATCCGGCGGCACGAAGTTCCGCACGTAATGATCCAGTTCCCGGGTAAACTCATTGATGACGGCGATATTAGTGCCCTCCGCCATATTCATATCAATACTGATCTCATCGGCATCTGATTGTGGCGCAAGTTCGACCGGAATGAGTGGAAACAAAAGCAAGGTGACTCCAACTAATGCCGCCGCTGTTCCAAAAACAATGTATTTGTGCTTAATCGATTTTTCTATGAGACCAGCGTACCATTCTTCAGTTCTTGCAAATAAATTGTGCCTTTGTGAACTCTGGGCGAGTTTATCCTCATGTCCTTCTTTGATTGTCATAAAACGGCTACTCAGCATCGGGACCAGTGTCAGAGCCACTAACAAAGAACAAAGAAGAGAAAACACAATTACTAGAGCCAGTTCCTTGAACAGCATGCCGGTAACACTCTGCATAAATACAACCGGAAGGAAAATGACAATCGTAGTCAGTGTCGAGGCTATGATAGCTCCTGCGACCTGCTTAGTGCCAATCAGAGAGCTTTCCTTCAGGCTTTTTCCGTTATGCCGGATCCGCACAATATTTTCCAGGACAACAATACCGTTATCCACCATCATACCCACCCCCAGGGCCAATCCCCCGAGGCTCATCAGGTTCAGCGTCATCCCATTTAGGTATAAAAGAGAAAATGTAGCAATAATGGAGATCGGAATGGCCAGGGCAATAATTGCTGTGGTTGAGCCATTGCGAAGAAAGATATAAAGGATCAGGATAGCCAGCAGTCCGCCCCAAATAGCAGAATTCAACACGTTGTTAACCGAACTGTTGATGAAGTTGCTTTGATCCGTCGCCACGATCATCTTCAGGTCACCTCGTATCCCGTTGATCCGGTCTGCTTCGCGCTTCACAGCGTCTGCAACCTGCAATGTATTGGCCCCGGATTGCTTACGAATAGCCAAACGAATCATAGGCTGACCGTCAACCCGGACGTATCGCCCCAAGTCGGCATACCCGTCAACAACATTCGCAACATCGCGGACACGTACAACCCCATTTGCCGTAGACGACACAACCGTGTTCCGGATTTGATTCAGTGATTGATATTCACCAATGCTTCTTACATAAAGATCGGAAACACCATGTTTCACATTTCCACCGGGTAAAGTTGTGTTCTCCCTGGAAAGTGCTCGTATTACATCTTCTGACGTGAGATGGCTCGCAAGCAAACGGTCCCGTTTCAGATTAATGACGATCTGCCGGTCTACCCCGCCCCATATGTCAATGGTTCCGACACCCGGAATTTGTTCAAACCGGTTCCGGATCTCACGGTCCAGAATTCTGGTTAGCTCCTGTAGGTTGTGTGTGTTTGACGACACTCCCAGGATAACAATAGGACTGTTATTTGGATCGAACTTCCAGATACCAGGCGATTCCGCCTCTTTGGGCAGATCATCGCGGACACGGTCGAGTGCGCCACGCACATCGTTGGCAGCTTCATCCAGGTTTGTTCCCTGGCTGAAATTCAATGTAACGTAACTACGTCCCTCATCAGACCGGGATGTCATCTTCTCCACATTAGGGACCCCGGCGAGCGCATTTTCAATGGGCTCGGTAATGATCTTTTCCATCTCTTCGGGTCCCACATTCGGATACCGGACATAAACGGTAAGACGGGGATATTCGATTGGGGGAAGCAAGTCAACCGGTAAGTAGTAAAAGCCGATCACACCCAATGTAATAACGATCAAATAGACCATCGCTGTAGCGACCGGCCTGCGAATCGAAGTCGGAGTCAGTGGCATGGTTCTATAATTGAGATGTTTGAGATGTGTCGTTTTTCTGCTTGTTCCCTGAACTCGCCTCCTGGATAATGTCTTCCAGCAAATCTTCCTGCTGCAGGTTTTGAAGACTGATTATCCGTTCCATTGTAATGGGCCTGACACGAGCAGATGGTGAGGAAATAAGCAGGTCTTGCCCCACGGTTATCACCCAATCGCCGCTTCTGATTCCCGAAACAGCGGTCAGCATTTTGCCCCTTGCTATGACCTGTATTTGCCGGAATGTCATTGGTGTGGGATCGGTCAGGGTGGCATCTTTGTTAGGATCGACAGTTTTAACGGCCTTAACTTCTTTCCCAAGCGAAGCTGCCACATAAATGCCTGTCTCACCCGTAACGGGATTTTGGAAGAGCGCACTGTTGGGAACCAGAGTTGCCTGTTGACTCTCCCCGTAAAAAATGTCAACGGATACAAACATGCCCGGTTTGAGTTTGAGTCCCGGATTCTTAAGGTCGATCTCGGCCATGGTTGAATGTGTGACAGGATCCAGAAATGGTGATATTCTGGATATCGCCGCCCTCATCGGTTTAAAGGACGTGGTATCTTCAGGCTGAATGGTTACCCTCTGCCCGACTTCTATTTTCCCGGACATAATCTCAGTCAGTTCCACGCGTACCTTAACCTTATCGAGCTCTCCAAGCAGCATCAACTGCGATGACGGGGTAATCTGCATGCCGACTTCTGCATTTCTGCTTCCTGCATATCCGGTTATGGGTGCCCGAATCACCGTTCTTGATAGATTTATGCGCACCTGCTGCAAATTAGCCCTGGCCTGATCAGTCTGTGCCTGAGCCACTTTATAATTCGCTTCTGCTCCATCGAGTTGTGCTTTTTGCGTTTCAACTTCCAGGTTACTTGTCATTTGTTTTTCACTCAGCTTCAGCGTACGCGAATACTGAGAACGAACCTGTTCCATCGCTGCCCTGGCCTGATCGACGCGTGCCTCCGCCAGCCGCAGTTGCGCCATCGCTGCGTCATACTGTTTTCGATAATCATCTTCCCTCAATCTAAATAAAACCTGTCCTTTTGAGACACGATCCCCATTTTGCACCTCGACACTGGTTATGGGTGCACTTATTTCCGGATGAATGGCAATCTGATTTTCTGCTCTGACTGTACCGCTGAGCCGCTCAATAAGGGGTAAACGTCCAAAACGTGCCTGAACGGCTTCTACGGCAGGAATCGGAACTTCTCCCGAGTTTTCCTTTGCTAAGGAAACACCCTGATCTTTTGTGGATGATGAACAACCGGTGAATCCCCATAAAAGAATCAGGATCAGAGTAATAGTTTGTATCCTCCTATTCATAATACGCGATCTTAAACAGACTTCTTCCTCAGTTAACTATAAAACTAATATTTTTTATTAGTTGCTTTTTCTTTCATTATGTGAAATAATAGTTGAGGGCGTTCTCTCAAAGCCCAAAAATAACAGCGCCTTAAGTCTGGCACCGTATACTGTTAAATCCTCTTATTTACCTAACGGCTACTAATTATAGTGCTATGATGGTAGCCGCAGTACTATTTCCTTTAATACTAAAGTATGGACATCAGGTATAATGTACTATACAAAATGTATAATAGAAGATTTTTTATCCCCTTTTTTGTCCATTTTGACACATTTCTTACTGCCGGTATTAATTATATTGTCATAACATTATTTGCATCCCCATTCACAAACCATTTTTAACAATGTCGAACACCATTCATCGACACGTACCCCTCGCTCTTGTTTTCCTGATGTTCTTTTCACTGCTGACCGTCAGGGTTTCGGCTCAGTCGGAGCGCCAGGTTTCCTATGATGTTTCTTTCCCGAATGCGGTGCATCATGAGGCCCGGATATCGATTAATCTCACCGGAATAACCAATAATCCCGTCATTTTCTGGATGAGTCGGTCATCTCCGGGGCGATACGCCTTACATGAATTTGCAAAGAATGTTTATGACGTCTCAGCAGTAGATAACCAGGGACACACACTAAAAATTACGCGGCCAAACCCTTCCACCTGGGCTGTCCATGGGACCGGGGGAACCGTGCATTTCACATACACTCTTTATGGTGATCGAACCGACGGCACCTATGTCGGGATTGATCAAACGCATGCTCATCTCAATATGCCCGCAGCCTTCATGTGGGCTGTTGGTTTCGATGATGCCCCGATTCGCATCCGGTTTCAGATACCACAGGCTTCCGGATGGAAAATAGCGACTCAGCTTAAACCGACTTCCAATCCGACGATTTTTACTGCTCCCGACCGGCAGTATTTCATGGATAGTCCAACCGAACTCAGCAACTTCACAACACGGACCTGGCAGGAAAAATCAGACAACATAACCTATACAATGCGCCTGGACCTGCACTTTCTGGGGAATGAGAACCAAGCCACCGAATTTGCAAACATGGTAAAACGGGTAGTTAACGAAGAAAAGGGGGTCTTCGGGGAGCTGCCCTCTTACGATTACGGAACGTACACCTTCATAGCCGACTATTTGCCATGGGCCCACCGGGATGGCATGGAGCACAGAAATTCAACCGTGTTAACTTCTCCCTTGCCGCTTAACACCAACATGATAACTGATCTTGGTGCAGCGGCTCACGAGTTTTTTCATTCCTGGAATATGGAGAGACTGCGGGCTCAATCTATTGAGCCGTTCGATTTTACCAGGGCCAACATGTCAAAAGAACTCTGGTTTGGCGAAGGATTCACCAGTTATTACGACAAACTGATACTCAGAAGATCCGGGTATCTCAATAATACCGCCTGGGCTCATGCCATGGGCAATTATTTGAATACCGTCATAAATGCTCCCGGAAGGCAGTTCAACAGTCTGGTAGAGATGAGTCAGCAGGCCCCCTTTGAAGATCCTGCAACATCCTTTGATGCTCAAAACAATTCGAATACCTATATCTCCTACTATACCTGGGGGGCTGTCGTTGGTATGGGTTTGGACCTGACGCTTCGAACAAAATATAACCTGACGCTTGACGACTATATGAAGGCCATGTGGCAGAAGTTTGGCAAGTCGGAACAGCCGTACACAATGAACGATCTGGAGCAGACTCTTGGAGAAATCACTAAAGATACTGCCTTTGCCCACCACTTTTTCAATGCTTATATCCTTGGCAATGATCTTCCTGATTTTAAGGATCTGTTGTCCCATGCCGGATTCCTACTGCGAAATGCCAATCCCGACCACGCCGTACTTCAGTTTGGGAAAGATAAGCTCCGGTTTGACAATGGAACGGCTGTGGTAACGGATAATACCATCAGCGGGAGCCCGCTTTATCAGGCAGGTATCGACCGTGGAGATGTTATTACAGAACTGGACGGTCGTCCGCTGGAGAGTAAAGACTATCTGGATGCCCTTTTGGATGAACACCAACCAGGCGATGGTATCGGAATCGCGTGGTTATCCCGGGTAAAACGTTACCAGACAACGATAACACTAACCGGTGATCCAACACTGGAACTCGTTTCCTATGAGGATGCCGGCTTAAAGTTGTCAAAATCAATGCGTGAATTCCGGGATCATTGGTTCGGCAGCAAACAATGAATTGTTATTGAGAATTCTGTTTAATCTGATATTGCTCTTTGTTATTCTTGCCTGATAACCGGCATCTGTGCATAACTCCATTCTAATCCTTGTATCCTTGTCATTAGGCAAGGCTTATCCTTATCTTCCTTTACATTGGGGTAAATATTGTGTTTGGGTAAACAATGACAATGGATGAAGAGCAGCAAGGGAGGTCGAAAATAATACCTGTCGACCGGTTGTTGGAAGGATACATGACTGGTATTTTTCCAATGTCGAGATCCCGTTACAGCAACGATTACGACTGGTATACGGCCAAAAGAAGAGGCATAATACCTATTGATCAGTTTCACATTTCAAAAAATGTGAACCGCCTGATCCGTCAGGGGCGGTTTGAGGTGCGTTATAATTCCCATTTCCAAAAGGTGATGGAGGCCTGTGCCGACCGCTCAAGTACGTGGATTTCTGATGTTATTATCGAGTCGTATGTGCGTTTACACGAACTGAATTTTGCCCACTCCGTCGAAATCTGGAAACATAATAACCTGGTCGGGGGATTGTATGGTGTGGCTATTGGCGGGGCATACTTCGGCGAATCAATGTTTCATAACGAAACGGATATGGATAAGATCGCTCTTTATTTTTGCCACAAGCAATTGGTTGAAGGAGGATTCATCCTTTGGGACACGCAGTTCTACACCGATCATCTCAGCCAGTTTGGCTGCGTGGAAATTTCATCGGATGAATACAAAAAAAGGCTCCACAGCGCCCTTAAAGTGAAAGCGTACTTCATTCATCCAGACGGGGATCATAGCTCCTGACCTGCTCTCTTTCAAACAATTCCAGTTGTTTCCCTTCAACGATCTCCGCTATTTCGAGACCGGAAACCGTGATTCCAAGAAGACGCACTTTCCGCTTCTCAGCGTCTGTTTGCGGAAGCATATTCTTGGATAATGTTGCCAGGGTCTCTGCATTTCGCATAAACCCGCCGGGTGTTGTACTTCTGGTTACGCGCTGAAAATCAGCATACCTGACTTTAAGGGTGACTGTGCGACCACCCGTATTGTACTTCTCAAGCCTTCCTGCAACATCCTGGGCAATGGCATCCAGACGGAGCTCCATATCTTTCAGATTGCCCAGATCCTCAGAAAATGTCTCTTCAGCCCCGATGGATTTTCGAATACGGTCCGCCTTCACCTCACGCAAGTCAATCCCCCTGGCTATCTGATAATAGAATGAGCCTGTTTTTCCAAAATGTGTTACCAGATCCGCCTCACTCCAGGTCTTCAGATCAGCTCCATTGTAAATACCCAGGGATTTCATTTTTTCTTCAGTCACCCGCCCGATACCATGAAATTTCCCAATTGGAAGCTTTGAGATAAACTCCTCCGCCATGTCAGGCGTGATCACCGCAAGACCATCCGGCTTATCCAGATCCGATGCAATTTTCGCTAAAAACTTATTGGGAGCGACACCGGCCGATGCCGTTAATCGGGTACGCATCCTGATTGCGTCTTTAATCTCCTTTGCCAGCAGTGTGGCAGACGGATTATTTTTTTTATTCTCCGTCACATCCAGGTATGCCTCATCAAGCGACAACGGTTCGATCAGATCCGTATACTCTTTAAAAATCTCCCTAATCTGTTTTGAAACAGTACGATAAATCTCAAAATGTGGCTTCACAAAAATACCATGCGGACACAATCTCCTGGCATGCGCAGAGGGCATCGCCGAATGTACACCGAATTTCCGGGCCTCATAACTGGCAGTCGCAACCACACCCCGGCTGTCGGGAGATCCGCCAACAATCACAGCTTTACCCTGCCATTCCGGGTGGTCGCGCTGTTCAACAGATGCATAAAAGGCATCCATATCAATATGTATAATTTTGCGAGTCTGCATGGCTGTGGTTTGTACAGATCTTCTGTTCTAAAGATAGAACATTCGCATTTTTAGAACGTTAAAACAGTTCAGTTTTGTTGTCTTTTACGAAATTGCAGATATTTGGACTGATTTGAAAAACTATTAAACCCTTTAGCACTGGAGAATAGAGCAATGTATACACTTGCAGCAACGGATTATGTATGGTTCGTGATGGTTGGCCTGAGTATGGGACTAGTTGGCTTTTTACTTTTTGAAAGTCATGGAGTTACAATTATTGCAAATTTGTTGACCGGTACGATTGCTTCGATACTGGGCGGCCTGACAGGTGCAATTTTAGGACTTGGGACACCTTTGCTTACTGCATTTCTCTTTGCATTGACTGCTCTTGTGATGTTCAATCTTTGGAACTTGCACGGTATGGATAAGACGGTTGACGACAAGGTACGCATTATTCGTAAATACGAGCCCAAATCCAAAGATCATGCATAATGTCTTCCTGCCCGGAGGATATTACAACCTGTACTCTCTGGCTGATTCCGGATATCCCGGAATTTCGTAAGCTCGAAAAGCTGATTTACAATAATCAACGGCTGGCAAAGGAACCAGCGTTTATACCCCATATCACATTGCTGAACGGCATTGAACCGGGGCCGGATTTGCCTGATCGTTTACAATCAATGTGTCGCCTGACATCCGCTTTTACATTACGTTGCCGTGAACCGGAAAGAGGCAATGATTACTTTCACTGCCTCTTTATGCCGGTAATCATCTCTGACACATTAAAACGGCTTAGAGAGAAGGCCGAAAATACTTTCAACTTTTCTTCCACCCGGACCTTTCAGCCCCACATCAGTCTGATGTATTCTGATCCACGATCAAATCTTGTCAGCAAATGCATTAATTTGCTGACTGATTTTCCCGCCAGAAAAGTCAATGTCGCATGTATAGAACTGTGGAACACAAATGGTCCGGTTGACAACTGGAAATGCATTTACTCTGAAAAACTTATAAATGCACTTCCTCTACAGGGTTAAAGATCATTTTCTGAATTACCCAAATCTTCATTAAATTGCTATGTTACGTAAGTAGGGATCATCCCTCAATCAAATCTGCCAGATGCTGTACACTAACCGTACAGCATGTGTTTTTAACTACATCCGCACATAAAACTCTCGAGCATCCTTTGTCGCGCATCAAAAGCCCGGCCAGTCGACGATATCTTGGACGACGCCTCGGCACCAAGTGGCTGATAAGTATCGCCTTCTGGGTACTATTGGGTGTGTTTTTCGCCAGCAAAACATACGTATACAACCTGATCATCGACCAGCCAATTGACTGGTGGAGGGCTGTGGGATTCACTATGCCCAAAGCTATCATCTGGGGTATAATGACCCCACTCGTACTTTGGTTTGCCTCATTGTATAAAATAGATAGTCATAATTGGTGGCGAAACGGGTTAATTCATATAACAACAGCGGTATTGCTGGCTCCTTTTCTGGTAATACTCTCTTTTCTTATAAGCCTTCTCCTAAAGTGGATCGGAGGAAACCTCCCGGACAATCCTTCTTTTGTTATAGCGTCATTGAATCCTCAGGTTTTTGCTACCAGTTTTGACAATATTCTCACTTACATTATACTGGTTGGAGCGTATCATGTCTACGAATATTATCAGCGATACCGAAACAGGATGCTTCAATCCACGAAACTGGAGGCTCAACTGGCTAAACTTCGTCTCGATTTGTTGAAAGCACAGTTGAATCCACATTTTCTCTTCAATACATTAAATGCAATCTCGATTGTAAAGGACCATGACCTGGAAGCGGCCGACGAAATGATCACCGATTTGTCCGAATTGCTGCGATTCATCATGGATAATATTCACCGGCAAGAGGTTACCCTTCGAGAGGAAGTGGACTTCTTAAAACGTTATATTTCTATCCAGAACAAGCGTTTTGACAACAAACTCGATGTACAGATTGACATCGATCCTTCAACCTGGAATGCCATGGTTCCAAGTCTCCTGCTGCAACCGATTGTCGAAAACTCTATTAAGCACGGTATGACTGATTCCAAGCAAAAGGGGAAGATTGATATTGAGTGCCGGCTTGTCGAGAACCAACTCTGTTTTGAAGTCAGGGATAATGGAACCGGTCTCAAACCCAATCATATGAGTCGAACCAATGGATCAGGTATTGGGGTAAGAAATACTCATGAGCGCTTACGCAATCTTTACGGAGATCAATATTCCTTCGAACTTAAAAACGGAAAAACAGGCGGAGCCGTCGCTCGTCTGACCATACCCTATCGCTGGGAAAATCCCGATTAATATTCATTGTAGTCTAATACATTATGCCATACAACGTACTTATTGTTGATGATGAATCGCACGCACGTGAACGACTTGCCAAATTCATTAAAAATGATTCCCGCCTGGCTATTCACGGAGAATGTGAAAACGGTACAGATGCTGCCGAGTTCATTTTAAATCATAAGCCTGATGTCGTTTTCCTGGACATCCAAATGCCCGATCTTGACGGCTTTGGAGTTATTGAAACGGTGGGAATCAAAGATATGCCCCCAACTATTTTTGTTACCGCTTACGATCAATATGCAATCAACGCTTTCAAGGTTAACGCGCTCGATTACGTGCTGAAGCCTGTGTCCCGAACCTCATTCGAGGAGGCGTCTAATCGGGCCATCGAGTTGTTAAACTCACGGAAAAGTGGTGTTTTGAACGAAAAGCTGATGAACCTGCTCAACGAAATCAAGAACGGCCAGGAAAGTAAGCCTTCAGCCGATTACCTTCAGCGGATTATCATCAAGTCCACGGGGAAGATGTACATCGTAAAAGCAGAAGACATAGACTGGATAGAAGCCGACGACAACTATGTAAAACTACACGTAGGTGAGAAAACGCATTACCTGCGCCAGACCATGAAAGCAATGGAAAAATCCCTTGATCCGTCGCTATTTCTTCGTATCCATCGCTCGGTCATTGTCAATATGGACCGTATCTCACAGATCCAGCAATGGTTCAACAATGAATACATGGTTACATTAAAAAACGGTACCGAACTGAACATGAGCCGTACATATCGTGAAAAAGCCAAGAAGAGATTCAGCGAGTTCAGCTAATTAATACAGGTTACACTGTCATCTCTTAATTCGCCACTTTATTTGTCGGTTCACCACACTTAGGTGTGTCGATACGCATCTCAGGCTTAGTTTACTTGCAGATTAAATGATGAAGACATTCTTCTCAATTAATCATTGTTAGGTTGTACATGATTCATAGCTCTTGTTCTTTCGATTACTGATGGATGTTGAAAGTGGGTCTTTTAGGCAAACACCTCACCTCAATCCCAACCCCCCTTGTGTCAATCTGCCTCAACGACTCCAGTTGACACTAGATTGCCAACCCCCCTTGACCTATTTATACATCTTATCAGATCGACCTCAAACGGGATATCAGCGCCAACTGATATCCCGTTTTTTTATATCCACCGGTTTTTCCTTACCACAAATATTATTCGTTTACCCCTATCACATTTTCTATCAAGGGATAATGAGATATCATCCTTTCAGATTGTTTTATTATAACGACAGGGCAATCTACTAGGATGAACTACTACTTACTGATGGAACTGAATACCTTTCTTGGTTAACACGTAATATCCAGCATCTGGCAGTTTTTGAAAGGTTTTCGGTTCCATTTTTTTACCTCTCCTTCCCAGCATGTGCATTTCATATTCTCAGGGATTTCAATTTCTTACCTTCACTTAGGATAATAGCCTCTCTCTCCGTTCAATATCAGCCAACGGTTCGCAAATAGCTTTCGAATTCAGCTGCATATCATATTTCTATGTGACCATCCGGTTTTTTAGCTAAATTAGCCACGTCTTAAAACGGTTTCATCAAAATCACTATCGACAGATGTCTCTATTTTTAACCGTTTGATCATCTTTCTATTCAGCATAGTCCTTTCCAACTAAAAGGAGTGTTATGAAAAAAAATTATTGGCTAACTCACATCTCATATCTCATTCTTCTACTGTGTATTGCTTCATGGCAATCGGTTTTTGCTCAGTCAGACTCCGGCGAAACATTGCTTTGCCGTTTTCCGACGCTGCATAACAATACTATTGTTTTTGAATCGGCAGGCAACCTTTGGAAAGTCAGTCGCTCGGGGGGTATCGCAGAGCGATTAACTACGGATAATGGATACGATCTCATGCCACGCTTTTCCCCGGATGGCAAAACGATCGCTTTTACCGGTCAGTACGAAGGTAACACCGACGTTTACACGATCCCGGCCGCTGGAGGGAAGGCTACCCGGCTAACCTATCATTCTGATGTCGTCCAACGCCCACCAACACGATGGGGACCGGACAATATGGTGGTAACCTGGACGCCTGACGGAAAACATATTGTGTTCCTTTCCCGTCGGACTACCTTCAATTCCTGGTTCGGTCAACTTTTCACTGTTGGTGAGGACGGCGGGTTGCCACAACAGATGCCCCTTCCCAAAGGAGGCACACTCACGTATAGTCCCGATGGAAGCAAAATTGCGTTCAACCGAATTTTCCGAAACTTCCGCACCTGGAAACGATACTATGGCGGTCTGGCACAGGATATCTGGATCTATGATTTTAAGACCCATGAGACACAGCGTGTGACAACCTGGAAGGGAACCGACACCTATCCAATGTGGTATAAAAACACCATTTATTTTGCATCAGACCGTGGCCCGAATCACCGCCTCAATATCTGGGCCTACAATACGACCGATAAGTCGTTCCGCCAGATTACCCACTTTAAAGATTATGATGTCGACTGGCCCAGCCTCGGCAACAATGGAATCGTTTTCCAGGATGGCGGCTCTTTATATGTTCTGGATCTGCCTTCGGAACAACTGCACAAAATCGATGTAAAAGTGCCCGACGATGGAGCACGCACTATGCCGCACTGGGTTGAGGCGCAAAAGATGATTCGCAGCTTCGACATAGCACCAAACGGAAAACGTGCCTTATTTGGAGCTCGCGGCGATATCTTTACCGTTCCGGCTAAACATGGCCCGACCCGAGACCTGACCTATACTTCCGATGCCCAGGAACAGTATCCTTCGTGGTCGCCGGATGGGAAATGGGTTGCTTACCTGACCGACAGCCATGGAACTAATGAGCTGGCAATACGTCCGTCTGATGGATCCGGAAAAGAAGAACTCGTCACACATTTCAAAACCGGGTACTTCTTCAATCCCCGCTGGTCACCCGACAGCGACAAACTTGCTTTTTCGGATAACAATCACGTGCTATGGTATGTGAACATTAAAGACAAGAAACCGGTAAAGATCGATCAGGACCCACAATCCAATATCAGCGATTATACATGGTCGCCAGATGGACGGTGGATAGCCTACAGCAAGACAAACGACAGCAGGATCTCTCAAATCTACTTCTATAATCTTGCTGAAAATAAAACGATAAAGGTCAGCAACGGGATGAACTCGGACAGGGAGCCCGTCTTTGGTCCCAAGGGTAAATATCTCTACTTCATATCCGAAAGACACGAGAATCCGACATTCAGCGAAACGGAGTTCAACATCGCCACTCAGAAGATGGACGGGATCTACCTGGCTACACTTCAGAAAAACGAACCTTCACCCTTTGCACCTCAATCGGATGAAGGATCATTACAGGATACCGCTTCTAAAACGAAAGATGCTGAAGCTGGCCCCTGGAAACCCGGAGCTGCTGCACCTATAACGATAGACCTGGATGGATTGATGAACCGCGTGGTTCCAATACCTATCGAATCTGGGGACTATAGCAATCTGCAGGTTGCAAACAATCGCGTCTATTATCAGACATCACCATTGCAGATGATCGACGGTCCCTTGCCGAATAGCGGTTCATTCAGTATCCACGCCTTTGATATGAATAACAAAAAAGATGCTGTTGTGGTGGGTGATGCCCGCGGCTTTGCGTTGAGTGCCGATGGCAGCACTATCCTGTACGCAAAAGGCGGCGATTCCTTCAGCATGATTCCTGCAACCGCCGAAGATACGAAAGGTGCCGAGTCTCTGGATCTTTCCGGTATGAAAATCCAGGTTGATCCCAAAGTGGAGTGGACCGAGATGTATCATCAGTCATGGCGGCTATTCCAGGATTTCTTTTATAATACAAAGATGAACGGGGTGGATTGGAATGCCGTCGGAAAATCCTATGCCCGCCTGCTTCCTCTTATGGGCTGCCGGGAAGATCTTAACTATCTGATTGGCGAAATGATCGGCGAGTTGTGCAACTCACATACTTATGTTTGGGGCGGTGATTTGGCTTACCAGGAAAAATATAACACCACCGGCCTGCTCGGCGTCGATTTTGCTCTCGACAGCAGATCAGACAGATACTACTTCAAGAAAATCTACCAGGGTGATAATTCACGCGTAAATTATCGATCCCCTCTCGCCGAACCCGGTGTGAAAGCAAAAGAAGGGGACTACCTGCTTGCGGTGAACGGTAAACCATTAAAGGCACCGACCAATCCATACAGTCTCTTTGTAAATACGGTCGATCATCAGGTGACGCTGACATTAGCCGATTCCCCGGATGGAAAAGACCAGCACGAAGTGACGGTAAAACCGATCCGCAACGAAATGAAACTCCGGCTGAAAGCATGGATTGATCATAACCGGGAAATCGTAAATAAGAAATCCGATGGCAAGATCGGTTATATCTATATGTCGGATATGGAAGCCCTGGGTATGGATCAGTTCATCCGGCAGTTCTATACGCAGCTCGATAAACAGGGTCTTATTGTCGATGATCGTTTCAATGGTGGCGGCTTCATCGCTCCGATAGCACTTGAACGCTTGCGTCGCGTACTCGTAAGTATGGAAACGGACCGGGCACATCCCAGTATCCCTGATCCAAGTGCCGTTCTGCATGGTTACAAGGCCGCACTGATCAACCATTATTCTGCCTCCGATGGCGATATCTTCCCGTATTACTTTAAGCAGTACAAATTAGGTCCGCTGATCGGGACCCGCACCTGGGGAGGAGTACGCGGATACAATAATGTTTGGCAGTTGATTGACGGCGGAAATCTCGTGGTATCACAGAATAGTCTGTACGGGCTGAGCTCAAAGTGGATCCTCGAAAACCACGGCGTTGAACCGAATATCAAAGTCGATGATCTGCCGGGCGACGTGATGGCTGGCAAGGATGCTCAACTTGATACGGCAATTGAAAATATTATGCAGAAGATTAAGGAACATCCGATGCCACTGCCTAAACCGCCATCTGAGCTCCCGGCTTACCCACCAAATGGTCAGTGATATCTTTTTGATTAGCTCTAACATACCTGGCAGGATTTAAAACCTGCCAGGTTTTTTTATCTCCTTCTGTTACGATTTTTTTGATCATTTCATCAATGGTCGTCTTTTTGTAAAAACTTCTTTAAAATGACAGACCTACCCGTAGAGAACCCGAAAAAGTTCTTATTATGCCCGATCTAGATATCAGTATCTATTATGTAGATTAATGAGGAATAATGAAGCGAGGATCCCTTTTCCGAAAAAAGTCTATCGAGCTGATCAATCAGGAGCTGGAAAATCAGGAAATTGATAATCCCTATCATGCCCTGAACAGGGTATTGTCGGTTAAGGACCTGACTGCTCTTGGCATTGCAGCTATTGTCGGGGCCGGCATCTTCAGTACGGTTGGAAAAGCAACGTACGAAGGCGGACCCGCTGTCATTTTTCTGTTTATCATTACTGCAGTAACGTGCGGTTTCTCAGCGTTGTGTTATGCCGAATTCGCTTCCCGTATTCCTGTCTCCGGCAGCGCCTACACCTATTCTTATGCTTCTTTTGGCGAACTATTTGCCTGGATTATTGGATGGGATCTGATCATGGAATACGCCATCGGTAACATCGTTGTGGCGATCTCATGGTCGGCCAACCTGAACAGCCTGCTTCACAATGTCGGTATCCAACTGCCTCAATATCTGACCCATGGACTTATGGCGGCATACAAGGGTAATACCGACTACCTGAATGCGATTGCACATCACCAGATCCCGACGGAAACGGTAAATGCAATGCACAGCCTTTGGCTTTCGGCGCCACATATTGGTTCACTACCAATCATCATGGACATTCCAGCGCTGCTGATTACCGTTTTAATTACATGGGTCGTTTATGTTGGTATCCGCGAATCGCGTACCTCAAGCAACCTGATGGTGGCATTCAAGTTGCTGGTAATTATCCTGATTATCATCATTGGTTTCTTCTATGTGAAGCCATCCAACTGGATCCCATTCATGCCGAATGGAATGGGAGGTGTTTTGAAAGGTGTCTCAGCCGTCTTCTTTGCGTATATCGGCTTTGACGCCATATCCACAACGGCCGAGGAGTGCAAAAATCCGCAGCGGGATCTGCCGCGCGGGATGATCTACTCGCTGGTCATTACAACGGTCTTATACATTCTGATCGCGCTTGTGCTCACCGGCATGGTCAGCTATACCAAACTCGATGTCGGCGACTTCCTGGCTCACGCCTTTAACGATCGCGGACTTACCTGGCTCGGTGGCGCTATTGCTCTCAGCGCCCTGGTGGCAACGACTAGCGTTCTCCTGGTATTTCAGCTTGGCCAGCCTCGCATCTGGATGAGTATGAGTCGCGATGGGTTGCTCCCCCCAAGTTCGGACAGATCCATCCCAAATATCATACTCCCTCATTCTCCACTATCATAACCGGGCTTCTGGTCGGCATTCCCGCACTCTTTCTGGATTCCGACTTTGTAACGGATCTCACCAGTATCGGGACCCTCTTTGCATTCGTGCTGGTCAGTGGGGGTATCCTGCTATTACCCCGTGCCAAAAAGAAACCCGGCAGCTTCAGCATACCCTACATTAACGGGAAATATCTTATCCCGGGTTTAATGATTCTGACGGCGGTACTTCTTACGTACTTCAATCCAGGTTGGATTGACAGACTGCTGACACTCCATGATCCGAATTACCCGGATTTTTCCTCGTTCGAGGTTTTCATTGAAAAAATCCCTTATTACGCTTTCATCATTCTTATGGTCTTTGTTGGTATTTACAGTTACCTGCGGAGCTGGTCTGTTATCCCTGTGATGGGTCTGCTTTCGAGCGCGTACCTCCTCACCGAACTTGGAGCTACCAACTGGATACGATTTGTCGTGTGGCTGATCATCGGGTTGGTTATTTACTTCAGCTATGGCATCAAAAATAGCCGTTTGAAGGATCTGAATGAGGCCGGAACGGCAGGTTGAATGGAAATTCTTCGTTTCGTGGGGCATCACGGGGGATACCCCCCCTGCATTTTTATCATCACAACCTGTATTTATCGAAATTTTTCCTTATCACTAGCTCATCACCGCCAATCTAACTCCAAATAATGCTGATCATGAAAAACAGGCAGATATCCAAAATCACTGTTTCATTAGCTATCTTAAGCTTCCTTCTAATCTCATCTTTTCTTAATCCGGCTTCGGCCCAGAAAAGCAATGATTACACTGTCAATCCGTCCCTGTTTAACGCTTTGAAGTGGCGGGAAATAGGTCCCTTTCGGGGTGGCCGTTCGATAGCTGTCGCCGGGAATGCCAGGCAACCAAAAACCTTCTACTTTGGTGCTACCGGCGGAGGTGTCTGGAAAACCATTGATGGCGGATTAACCTGGATAAATGTATCTGGCCAGCAGTTGAAAACCGGTGCCGTTGGTGCGATCTCCGTTGCCCCATCCGATCCCAAAGTGGTATACGTCGGTATGGGCGAGTCCTTTATCCGTGGGAACATGGAAACAGGCGATGGATTGTATAAGTCGACTGATGGCGGAAAAACGTGGCATCACATCGGACTGGAAAAGACTCATGTCATCAGCAACATTGTTGTGGATCCGAATAATCCAGACCTGGTTTATGTGGCGGCGTTGGGCCATGTCTTTGGTGATAACCCGGAACGGGGCGTATACCGAAGCACGGATGGTGGGAAAACCTGGAAGAAAATCCTGTATGAAAACGAAAAGGCCGGCGCCGTTGATATCGTCATGGATCCAAATAATTCGCGCGTGCTTTTTGCTTCCTTTTGGCAGGCCTATCGGAAACCATGGATCATGTCGAGTGGTGGGCTCGGATCGGCTCTCTATAAATCGACCGATGGGGGCGACACGTGGACGAATATTTCTCACAATCCCGGCTTGCCGAAGGGGACGCTCGGTAAGATTTGCCTCTCGGTATCCGGCGCCAATTCAAACCGTGTTTACGCGATAGTTGAGGCAAAAAACGGGGGCGTCTTCCGGTCGGATGATGGAGGTCAAACGTGGCAGCGTCTGTATCATGAGTCTGAACTCACACAACGGGCATGGTATTTCTCGCGTATCTACGCCGATCCTAAAAACGAGGATGTCGTTTACGCGCCACAGGTTGAGGGTCTTTTTAAATCGATCGATGGCGGTAAGACCTTCCATCCGCTTCACACACCTCATGGCGATAACCATGTGCTCTGGATTAACCCTGATAATCCAGAAATCATGATTGGCGGCAATGACGGCGGAGCCAGCGTCTCAACAAATGGAGGGAAATCGTGGACGGATCAGGATCAGCCGACGGCGCAGTTTTATCATGTCAGCGTGGACAACCAGTTCCCATACCATATTTACGGGGCACAACAAGACAACTCCACTGTCGATATCGCCAGCCAGACAACCGGTGCAGGCATCACAAATAAAGACTGGCAAGCGGTGGCCGGCGGGGAGAGTGGTTTTGTGGTTCCCAAACCCGGCGAACCCTGGATCACATATGGCGGCGGCTATGACGGAGCCCTCGATATCTACAATACACACACCGGTCAGGATCAAATGGTGGATGTCTGGCCGGATAATCCGATGGGTTACGCTGCCAAAAAGATTCGCGACCGGTTTCAGTGGACTTATCCAATCATGGTCTCCAAATTTGGGGATCATCCGATATACGTTGCATCACAGTATATATACAAAAGCACGGACCAGGGGATGAGCTGGTCGCGTATAAGTCCTGATCTGACACGAAATGAAAAGAGCAAACAACAGTCCTCCGGCGGGCCTATCACCAAGGACAATACCTCTGTCGAATATTACAATACGGTCTTTGCACTTGCAGAATCTCCACTGCGTCAGGGCCTGATCTGGGCCGGATCGGACGATGGTCTCATTCATCTTACCCGCGACGATGGCCAAAACTGGGAGAATGTAACGCCAAGGAA
This sequence comes from uncultured bacterium, assembly GCA_963787205.1. GTDB lineage: Bacteria > Bacteroidota > Rhodothermia > Balneolales > DATFMH01 > DATFNI01. The sequence goes on along the minus strand of CAWBCD010000014.1, from coordinate 81,706 downwards.
GCTGCCGGTCGAATCCACGATAAGCATTATTGATCCCTCTCATTTTCATGAAGGAACGGCTTTTGTCGCTGCACGCCGCTACCGGCAGGATGATTTTCACCCCTATCTGTATATGACCACCGACTTTGGGAAGCATTGGACGAAGATCACCAATGGGATCCCGGACAATGAAACGACCTTTGTCATAAGACAGGATACCAAGAATCCGAACCTTCTCTTCGCGGGGACCAATAGAGGAGTTTATGTATCCTTCGATAAAGGCAACGAATGGCAACCGCTTCAACTGAACCTGCCGCATGTTCCTATCCGCGATATGGCTATTCAGGATCGTGAAAACGACCTCGTACTCGCTACCCACGGGCTCTCCTTCTGGATTCTCGATAACCTGAGGCCGCTTCGCCAGATCGCCTCCGATGATGTGAAGAATGATATGTACCTGTACCAGCCGGAACATGCTTACCTGACGGGGGGATACAGTTATTCGCGTCCTGGAATGACCATCGGTCAGAATCCACCAAACGGGGCCGTCATCTTTTATTATCTGAAGCATAAACCTGCCGACAGCACTATGGTCCGGCTCACGTTCTACACGGCTTCAGGTGATAGCATCATATCCTTTGATAATCACAAGACGATGTCCGGGCAGCCGGTTCATGAAAACAAAGAATTTTACCAGAATAAACGGGTTGTGAGATCAGCTCTATCGGATACGACCGGCATGAACCGTTTCGTCTGGAATCTCCGGTATCCGGATGCTGAACATGTGAAGGGAGCGATCATATGGGATGGATCGATGCGTGGACCCAAAGTTGTGCCAGGCGTGTACAAGGTCACTTTGACTGTCGGCAACCATTCCCAGTCACAAACATTCAAAGTGGAGAAAGATCCCCGGATCAAGGCAACGCAACAGGATTTGGAAGCGCAACTTGCCCTGCTCAAACAGGTGCATAAAAAGCTGGATCAGACGGATAAGGCGATTAACCGGATACGAAGCGTTCGGGACCAGATCAATACCTACCTGGATCAGCTAAAAGACTATCCTCAGATCGAACAGATAAAGAAGCAGGCACAGCCAATCCTGGATACACTCAAGACGGTTGAAGACAACCTGATCCAGGTGAAATCGCACGCCAGCGAGGATCCCCTGAACTATCCGATCAAGTTGAACAATAAGCTGGCAGCACTGGCATCGACCATCGGTTCATCCTACAACCGGCCGACCAAACAGGAGTATGATGTATTCCACATGCTCTCCGATAACGTGGATGCACAACTAAAACGACTGCAGCCTGTTTTTGATAATGAGGTGCCCGCATTCAATGATGCCGTGAAGAGCCTGGGTGTACCTGCGGTATATCTAAAAAAAGGTGATTAACCATAAATGGTGATTTGAATAACAAAGGGCACAAACATAACATATCTTTGTGCCCTTTGCGTATTCTTCGTGATCTCCGTGGTTAGTCTTCAACCGTTCCCGCTTCTCATAAAGAAAGAGAGACGTTGATATAAAAAGTCCTTCCGGGTTCAGGAATCTGATCCCCGGTAAATGGATCTTTCGCATTCAGATGGTTTACGTAGTATTTGTTCCCGAGGTTGGTCACCCCTGTTTCGACCATCAGATGCCAGACCCGGAATCCGGCACGCAGATCAGCAGTAGTATAACCCTTTGTCGACGTCTCCCCGAGCAAAGCAGCAACTCGATTCTGTTTCCCGACAAAATGAACTAACCCGTCTATGTACAACGGGATATTTTGGAAGCTATACCTTGCTCCGGTGTCAAACTCCAGCGGTGACACCCCAATGGCAGGTTCGTCCAGGCTATGATTCGCTCCCCACAAATATCCCACATTACCGTGTAACTGGAGTTGTTCAACAGGCTCTACTGTCAATGAACTTTCAAAACCGTGAAACACGGCCTTTCCGTTAACATATTGATACACCGTCGGTGGACTCAGCGGCAGCCGCTTAGGCAGGTTGGTCGGGTTGATGGTAATGTAATTGGTCATGGACCGAATAAAACCATCAAACGACCAGGAAATATTGCTATACCCGGCCTGCAGATATAAATCAGCCTGGTTATTACGCTCCGGTTTCAGCAATGGGTTTCCTACAAATTCGGCACTCGTTTGTGCTTTGGATGCGGGGATACGATCAGAATACCGCTCTGTAATGCTTGGAGTTCTCGAGACCGATCCCAGGCCCAACCCAATCGACCATGCGTCGTTTATCGAATAATTCACTGTTCCCGCAGCGCTTAACATTCCATCCGTCGACTTCAGCTTGGTGGAAACATTATCCAGGAAGAAGGCACTGGCAGTGTCGGCATTGGCATGAGTGAAATCGTATCTCACGGTTCCTGTTGCCTGGAGCTGATCACTGAAATCCTTTTTCATACGGACAAAAAAACCAGCATCGGTAAGAACGGCATTCGGCCACATCAGATCATAAAACATCAGCATGCCGTTGTCCTTCCTGCTGACGCTTCTTCGTGCTTTTTTAAACGCTGTATAACTGTCGCCACCGATCTCCATATTCCAGGAATCACCAAGATCGAGATGAGCATTGGCCCTTCCTCCAATGACAGTCGAATGTGTTGGTGCAACAACCGTTATCGCGAAGGGCGGCATACGATTGGGATTTGGCTGAGCCGTTGGTTTGCCGTTGTTATTCATCACATGGTCGATATGATTCATGTATACCTGTGCCGTTACCGACTGCAACGTATTTCCAATAGGCTCATAATCATATTTTAACCCGGCATTATACTGGTTAAAATGATCGGCATTCAGAAGCCTCCCCGGATAATCGACATGTTCCTGGTTCTGGAAGCCTCCCGAAGCAGTCAGAGTCGCATTTGATTGTACGGGAATACCGATTTTTCCCCTGATTCCCCGTGAAAGGAAATGGGCCGGGATCGATTCTCCCGCACCTCCGGCTCGATAAGCACTACCTCGTCGAAGAGCTCCATGAATTTCGTATCCAATCCCGCTTTGCCGGCCTGTTATTGAAGCTATCTCACTAATCTGATTGCTGTTACTTTGGAACCCGCTGGTCAGGTTTGTGTGGACCGTATTGTTTACCTGATCGGTCAATGGTTTTGTCTTGATCCAGATCGCACTCATATTGCCGGCACCCCACGTCAGTGCGTAAGGCCCTTTCACGACTTTAATTTCCGAGATATTGGATGGATCAAGATGACTGATTGGGGTATCCATACGAGCAGGACAACTGGCAAACGAACGGGTACCGTCCGTATAAACACCTACCTCGGTTTCCCGAAGTCCGCGGACGACAGGGTCCAGCCCGAGAGGACCACGGCGCACGGCATTAAGCCCTGAAAAGTTACGCAGTAGCCCTCCGACATCCGTAGGATTTGCCTCCTGAACCTGCTCCTGCCTCATTTTTGCCGTTCCCTGCATATCCGGCCGCAAAGCGGACACCCTGATTCCGTTAAGCACAACATTTGATGATGACAGATCTACATTCAGCTGCGCATTCTTTGTTCGAGACAGATCGACTGAAACGGTTTTGGTTTTGTAGCCTATGTATGAAAAAACGAGCGTATAGTTTTTGGGACTAAGATTTTTCAGTTCGAATGTTCCGTCCGAAGACGTTGCAGTACCATTTGTAGTACTTTTTATAATTACGTTGACACCCGGAATAGGATCGTGTGTAGATGCATCACGAACCCGTCCGCTGACCATCCGATTCTGAGCAATGGCAGGCGAGAGTATGCACATTGTGATAAAGCACATACAGCCTGACACAAATAAAATTTTGCGCATTTCTTTCAATTTCTTTTAAGTATTTGGGATACAACAGGTCAATACCTCTCTTCAGGGTATTAAGCTGTTAGTGATTCGAAAATGGTTGATGTCCTGATATGCCCGGACATTATCACATCATATTTTAGGCGGGTGAAATACGCTGGAGATGTGAGCGTCATCAAATATTAGAGAACCAGAAAGATGACGACTCGATTCGTCGGACCGAGGGCTCTTGAGGGCAACGCACTTTTGTGGATAGTAATAGGGAAAGTAGTAACCTGCCATTGCAGCAGAACCGTTTGGTCCACAATGACATATCTGATGTTCCTGCTTTCCTTTTTTAGTTCTGCCAGTCATCATATTACACGTGCAGTAGTGACTTTTTCCCGGTCCGCTCATGCAGACGCTGCAGGTACACATCATATGTGTGCCTGCAGAATAGCATGCCTGTTGGATGGACAGGATCGCAACCGGATCGGTAAGCAACAGCGCCACTACCAGCAGAATACTGCTGTTTATGATCCTCATGCAGGCTGATATGTTTTTGTGCCTCCGTAGAAACATCTTTCCACTGATTCGACGGAAATTTATAACAATTGAAAACAATAAACTAAATAAAAATAATTATCTAACAGACAGATAGTGATCTTTATTCAACCTTTTGGCTACATCCTATTGTAAATAGTCGGTATCAGTGAAAACATCCCATTTAATCACCGGAGACTGTTCCATATCACCCACCCTTATTTTACCCCATTTTTCTTGCTATTGGATTTGAATAACAGCATCATACATCATGCCTATCCAGAATTCAGGACATTTTTATGATAAAACGGCTTTTTATCCCAATCTTCTTCTCGAACGTTTGGGAGATGATTTCTTTAGCCAGCTTCCCACACTTCCAGGGGTCTATTGGATGCTGGACCTGGTGGGTAACATTCTTTACATCGGGCAATCAAAAAATATCCAGAAGCGGCTCCTTTCTTACGCCAAAGCCAATGGCAAACGGGTATCCCCGAAAGTGATGAGACTTGTATATCATACCGCAAAGATTGAGTGGGAAATTTGCGAATCTGCCGAAGCTGCCCGGCTTCTTGAAAATCAATTATTACGGGCATACAAACCGCCATATAATCGTGCAAACACTCGTCCGGAGAATTATATCTTCGCCGGTTTTGAGGCTGCAGATTCTGGGTTTCGCTTTGCATTGTCGTGTAATTTGAAAAGTCTTGATCTTGAAAATACATATGGCGCTTTTAAGAGTGTTCGTTCTGTTCGCCAACTGTACAGCTCTTTACTTAGGACACTTTGGTTTGCCACTCATTATGCCGAAGACCGGACAAGGGTCCCTATGACTCTTATGAGTAAGCAGCCACCTGATCGTTATGAGTTTCCATATCCAGAGCGGTGGGATGATCAGAAAGTGAAACGCTGGGAGTATCTTATCAAGCGGTATTTAAAAGGCACAGCCCACATGCTTGTCGAACAACTTTCTGTGCTGATAACAGACAAGAATCATCCGCCGGAATCATTTTTGGAACACATGGCAAGAAATGATCTGCAGAAACTGGATACCTGCTATGAGAAAGTCACCCGCAAACAGTTTGAACTTATCAATGCCCATGGCATCCGTGGTACGCTCATTGCCCAGGATGAACTGGATGATCTGCTTGTTATAAAGCCACGAAAGTAGTGTCTTTGGGAATGAGGAAATACGTTAATATGGAAGACAACCTTACGGCCTTATTTCCTTTATTCCTGACTACTGATCATCCTATCTTCAACACTATTTTCCCTTGATTCTCATTATTCTCCATCCTTTGATGAGCTTCTGAAACCCGGGTCCAGTCATAGATCTGATCTATAACCGGTTTTATCCGGCCTCTGCCAAATAAATCAAGGCAGAAGTCGCCAAATGCTTTAGTCAGGCGGATTTGATAGTCACGGCTTCTCGAACGAAGCGTAGAACCCATAATGGTCAGTCTTTTAAACAAAACCGGTCCCATATTGAACTGATCAACCGTAACTCCACCAAGATTTGCCAGTAATACGAGGCGTCCATCCGTATTCAAACAACTGATATTCTGATTGAGATATGGAGCGGCAATGAAATCAATAATCACATCGACGCCTTTCCCCTCTGTTATCTTCATAACGGGCTTCTCAAATGGACCTTCATGATAGTCGATGGCCTTAAAAGCACCCAGTTCCAGGCATACTTCATGTTTATGGGCCGATGCTGTCACAATAACCTTTGCTCCCGTTTCTCTTGCAAGTTGAATGGCTGCGGTACCTACACCACTTGCACCTGCGTGAATCAGTATCGTCTCTTCTTTTTTCAGGTCCGAAAGCCATTTTATTGACTGGAAAGCTGTCAGAAAAACTTCGGGTATCGCAGCAGCCGCTTCCATGGAAAGATTATCCGGAACAGGCAATGCCATATCTTCGTGGATCACCGCATACTCAGCATAGCCCCCACCCGGAATTAACCCAAAGACGCGATCTCCATCGGACCACTTGCTTACTTTCTCTCCACACCCGGCCACCGTACCTGAAATCTCAAGCCCTAGTATAGGACTTGCCCCTTTTGGTGGCGGATACTTCCCCCTTCTTTGAAGTATGTCCGCACGATTAAGCGCTGTCGCAACAACTTTAACTAATATTTCGTGTTCCCCAGCGACCGGTTTCTCCCATTCGCCAATATGTAATACGTCCGGATCACCAGGGTTGTCGTAGATAACCGCTTTCATAGTTTTTTTGAGAAAATATAGCGGTTGTGTAACAGAATTGCTGTTTTTGACACTTATACGATTTTAGAAGAAATCATTTTTTGATAAGATATGCCGGCTCTTTATTTATCTGTAGTAAAATAAAGAGCCCCCCCCTTCCAGATCTGCGGGATTAGTTGACCAGGTTTATCTTGCTGTAGAATGGAAGGCTCTTGACAAGGGAGGACTCTTTTAATCATTACGGCAATGAACACTACAGGTACTTATGTACACGCTCTTCACTCTCTCTATTTCCAATATGTAGGTAAATGAGGAGCCTATCGCGACGGATATTGTCAATAACTAAACTCTTTTTGTGGTTTTTCCTGATCCTTCAAATAAAAAAAGGGTTCCTCAGAGTGTGTGATAGTTGCGGGATTAGTTGACCAGGTTTTCTAAAAGGTGGGCTAACTCGAGGAACCCAATTTTACCATTACGGCAATGAACACTACAGGTACTTTCACTAGTAGCACCTCTCTTCTTTCTCTTGAGTTTAAGATCTGATTTGTAAAAACTTGTTTCCTACCCTCTTTTGCGACTCTATGTACAATTATTGTGATATGACAAAAAAAAGGTTTTCACAGGGTTTAAATTTGTCTAACTCCACTATCTTCAGATAAAAGATCGCAAAAAAAAGTAAGTATATTCCGTTTCTTAGGTACTCTTTTGTAGTAAATTTGTTCTTTACATCAACTGATCAAAGTTGGACGGTTTGAATATTTGAATGAGTAATCTTTGTAAAAAAATATAAATCCTTAACAGACACCTCGCTCATTTGATTGAGCTGGGGCTATCGTCTATTTTAATCTGTAATTTCGATTTATCGGATAAATCTTTCAGGGTATATTCACCATGAGAATCATCTTATTTGGGCCTCCCGGAGCTGGTAAAGGAACTCAGGCCAAACGAATACAAGCGGCTTACAATATACCCCAGTTATCAACTGGTGAGATATTTCGGCATCATATCAGAAATAATACACCCCTGGGAATTAAAGCCAGGTCGTATATCAATCAGGGGAAATTGGTTCCTGATGACATCGTACTTGGATTGGTAGAAGAAACTATCAAGGAAGAAAAATACCGGAACGGGTATATTCTTGACGGCTTCCCGCGCACGGTCACCCAGGCCGAAGAATTTGACGCGATGCTCAAAAAACGCGGAGAATCAATCGCTGCCTTCATTGGACTCGAAGTACCAAAAGAAGAGCTTATTAACAGGCTTGCAGCACGCGGAGAAGGCAGGTCAGATGATGATCCGGAAAAAATTAAGGTTCGCTTGCAGGTTTATCACCAGGAAACCGCACCCGTAATGCACTATTACGCCGAAAAGGGACTGTTTTATGAAATTAATGGAACGGGGTCCATTGAAGATATTTACGAACGGATCCAGGATGTTCTGAATCAATTTGCCTGACCTTATTTACCGGAAAAGGCTTTAACGATTGCCGGCGTAATATCAATGATACTCTTCGCTTTTGTGAAGAATGAAGCCATCGGCCCGTTCACAAATAAAGGAACGTCATTGAGAGTATGTGTTTTGGTGCTCAAATCTTCCAGATTTCCATGATCACTTGTCACCAAAAGTGTCATTGAATCTGTTTTATGCTTAAGAATCGTCTTTAAAAAACGGTCTATTCGGCTAAGCATCTCACGTGCGTATTCCGGGTCCTGATTATGTCCGGCTTTGTCAGTTAAATAGTACTCTGCAAAAACAAGGTCTTTTTCCCCTGCTATCCGCAGGGTTCTTTCAGCAGCTTCCTCTTCAGAGATCTCCGGAACATCCAGATTCAGATTAGCTCTCCAGTAATCCTGCCTGAGGCCAGCCGTAATTGCCCTGCCCTGCCTGATCTCCGCTACACTATTCAGTTGTTGTCCTGCACTTCTCGTCATGAGAGTACAGCAACTCCATCTGTTACGGGCCTTTGCCCGTTCAAAAAATATTTCCGGGAAGGCATTCATAAAATAGAAGCTTCTCCCGCTATCCGAAACCTGCCTGAAAAGACTATGTTTCTCCAGCAAATAGCGAATCCTCGAGTGAGGATAGGGTCCGAAATGGCGCCCCAAGATCCTGGATGCGTTGATTCCTGAAAGCAATGTTGCCTGCCCCGTTCCGCTCTGCGGTAATCCCTCTACACCCAAACAAGCATCTATATGTAAGAAGAGTTCTCTTCTATGATAATAGGGTTTACCATCCCGTGTCATCGCGGTACCACCGGTCAGCTCTAAGAAAGCCGGATATCGATCAGCTTTGTAAAAGGGATTATCAGCACTGTTATTGCCAAGGCCGATGCCATCTATAAAAACAAAAATTAAAGACACTATTTATCCAGTATAATTGTAACGGGTCCTTTGTTCACTAGATCCACATCCATCATTGCACCGAATACACCGGTTTGTATACTGAGATCAGAGTGAACCTTTAACCATGTAATAAACTTTTCGTACATCATTTCCGCAAATTCCGGTTTTGCAGCCTCGGAAAATCCGGGCCGGGTTCCTTTTCGGGTATCCGCATATAATGTAAATTGGGAAATAACCAATATTCCACCTTTCACATCACTCACCGACAGGTTCATCTTCTTTTCTTCATCTTCGAAAACGCGAAGCCGCAATATCTTTGATCCCATCCAATTAATGGTTTCTTCGGTATCATCCGGATGAATTCCGACAAGCAGCAACAGGCCTTCTTCTATTTTACCTGTTACCTTATTTTCAACGGTCACCGATGCTTTTGAAACACGCTGTAAAACAACTCTCATATCTGTTTAAAACTATGTGGAAAATGTGATTAATTAGTGTGGAAAACCGGTGAATCGAGAATAACAAAAAAAGTTTTCAATCCCCATTAACATAAAATCAAAGTATTCCACCGTTCCTATATTTTTTTCCCTCCTGTTAACAATTTCTTAACTTTTTTGTGTGAAATGTATATATGGCTGTGGAAAAGTATAAAGGGAGATGGCTTACTACCTGTTTTTATTTATTTAATTATCCACAAAGTTATTAACAACCGTTACACAAATAATATATTAGTCTGGAAAAAAGGGTTATTAACATATCCACACCCTATTACTATCTATTACTATTATTTATTAATTAAACTATTATCGAATATACCTGTGGAAAACTGTTGAGAAAGCTTATCCTTGATGAGCCATTCTTTTCCATTCTTCTGAATATCCGATCTTTCAGTACCCGTAAAAATCGTTATCTTCGGTCGTATATGTTTCGAATCTTTATTTTTTATGAAAGACTCAAAAAAATATTCCTATAAATCATCCGGTGTTGATATTCAGTCCGGTGAACAGCTTGTTAACTCCATTAAAGACCTGGTTAAGTCAACTCACAATCCCTCTGTTCTTCAGAATATAGGTGGATTCGGAGCACTCTACCTTCCCGATCTGTCAGGATACCGTGAACCGGTTCTTGTGAGCAGCGTAGACGGGGTAGGAACCAAGTTAAAAGTTGCCTTCCGGGCTGAAGTTTATGATACCGTCGGGCAGGATCTGGTCAACCACTGTGTCAATGATATAGCCGTATGCGGTGCAGAACCATTGTATTTTCTTGATTACTTCTCCACAGGAAAACTGGATAACCAAATCGCCCTGGAGGTTATCAAAGGGTTCACAAAAGCTTGCAGAGAGAATAAATGTGCCCTTATTGGAGGAGAAACCGCAGAAATGCCAGATATATATGCTGATGGAGAATTTGATTTGGCAGGTACAATCGTAGGGATTGTTGACAGAGACCGTATTTTTGATGGCAGCCGGGTCCAGAGAGGAGATGTTCTGCTGGGATTACCAAGTACAGGTCTGCATACAAACGGTTACTCACTGGCCCGCAAAGTTCTGTTTGATCATTATGATGTCGATACCCATGTTGATGAGCTTGGCTGTACTATTGGTGAAGCACTTCTTGCTGTGCACAGGTCGTATCTGACAACCATCCAATACCTCAGCGCAGTGGATGGAGTACATGCATTTTCTCATATCACGGGTGGTGGGATCCTTGGTAATACAAAGCGTGTGATTCCGGATGGCTACAAGCTAAAAGTAGACTGGAAGGCATGGGATCGTCCCGCTATATTTAAACTGATACAAAAGCTGGGTGAGGTTGATGAGACGGATATGCAGTCTACCTTTAACCTTGGAATCGGATTGGTAGTAATCGTTGATACGGCTAATATCCACAAGATCCGTTCATTGTTGAAAGATCAGGGAGAAGAGTCCATGATTATTGGAATGGTCGAGTAAGATATAAGAAAATATTCATCCTGAACCTTAAAAATAAATTTTATGGCACGTGTTCCACTCTTACGTATTGCTCATGCCCGTAGCGGTGATAAGGGGAATGGCAGTAATGTTGGGGTAATTGCCAGACATCCGGAGCTCTATCCTTTTTTGAAAGAGAAGCTGACATCCGAGGCCGTAAAGAAACACATGAAGCACATTTGTAAAGGCAAGGTTGAAAGGTATGAGATGGAGAATCTCCATGCGCTGAATTTTATACTTCATGAGAGTCTTGGAGGCGGGGGAACCGTCTCTCTGAAACTGGACGCACAGGGTAAAACACATGCCGCTCTTCTGCTTCGCATGGAAATGGATGTTCCCGACGAATTGATAGAAAAAGCCGGTAAATCCTGATCCCGTTGATCTTGTTAACTAAAAAGTTCCGGCAAATCCTTTTAAGTTGTTTCTCGTAACTTCGTAAGCAAGTCCGAATCCGATATCAATCCGCAGATTTGACAAGCCGGTTACGAAATGAATACCAATCCCATAAATCGTACGAGAGGCTTTTAGAAGATTGTTTTGATCAAGATCTGTGATGGTATCCGTGAAAAGTGTTCCGTAAATCTGTTGCATATACACCGGGATTAGAAGACCGCCGTTATCCGGAGTTATTATGGGGATCGTATACCGGGTTTGAAAGCTCAGGGCATTGTTAACACTTATCAATGGGTATCCCCTGAAACCATCGGATACCAAAGTGCTGTTAGAAAAAACGGCTATTTTTGATTGGGTTTGATAGATAAGGCCAAGCCTCAATGATTGATTAAAACGACTCAGCGGCGATAGATATTGATACAGTCCTGCACGGAAAGCAGACCGTAAGTCCGGGAAAGTGGAATGGATATCGAATTTTGTTTCGGAAAAAAGGATGGATCCGGAATTAGGCTGGGCATCCCGTATATTTTGCTGCAGCCGCCAGTTTAATGTTTCATTAAGATCGATAGCAGTTGCATTTTTCCATGGTCCCACAGCACTATTAGCTGTAATCGGACGCAGACGCTCATAATCGATCTCCGGTTTAAAAGACAGGCTGCTGTATCTCACATTCCGCTCCAGCACAATGGGTAATGGAATACCCAGGGAATATCCCTGCGTTTCAAAGGTGTATAGGAAACCATTCACACCGGGGGATGACAGGTATACATTGTTGCTCGGTTCGTGATAGGCTTTGAGTATAAAGCCAGGATAAAAACCAGTATAGTAGTATTCTGCATTGTACCACAATTGACCGTTTGACGTCGAAAATTCTGTCAGGTAGTAATTACGTTGCAAAAAATCCTGGCTGCTCAGATAGGCACCCAACCGGTAACCAAGAACCGAATTATCCGAGAGATATGGGGCAATAATGCGCGGTTTAATCCATGATATACCGCTATGATATCGCCTGGTATGCCATTGATCACCTTTCGGTTTCCAGTGATCGGCAAGCCGTTCAGAATTCAAGCGCTGATCTATTTTTTTCTGATCCTGATTGTGACCAACAGCTATCCTATTCAGGGAATCTGTTTTTATTACAACAGGGACCCTGTCTTCCCCTAATTGCCGAATATAGGCGATCTTGCTGCCGTCGGGCGAAAAAGATCCTTCAAAAGCGTTATAATGACTGTTTGTAAGTTGCCAGATCTTTTTGGTTTTCCGGTTGTACGAATAGACGTTCATCGTTCCTCCACGATCGCAACTGAAAAGGAGTTTTGTGCCGTCTGGACTCCAGGAGGGATCAAATATGGATGCGTCGTGAAAGGCAATATCAGGCGGATACTGTTCAATATAATTTCTGTCGCCGAGGGAAATAAACCAGATTCCTTGAACCCCGTTTCTGTTTGCCACGACTGCTGTAAGACTGGTATCCACAGGATTCGGGGCAATAGCTACAAGCGTGTTTGGTTTAACATCCAGGAGAGAATTGGTTTTACCATGTCCGGTAATATCTACCCACCGGGCGCTCTGCTGATCCGTCTGTAAGGCCCATATAGATGAGCCTTTAAAGACCGGAGAAAAGACTCTCTTGTTGGTGGTTAACCGGGTAGTATGACCCGTAGACAAATTCAGTTCATAAAGATCCGTTTTATAATCATTATAGTAGATGCCACTGCCCCTGTAATTTGCGAATAGCAGCTTATTTCTGTCTTGATTCAGATCATACTGGTAATCGCTGACGGAATTGGTAATTGCTATCCTGCGAAGCTTGTTATTTTTGAGGTTGTAGGTATAAAACCCGGATGGTGCATTATAGAATGAGGCATGAAATATCAGTGTGTGATTGTTTAGCCAAAGCGGGCGTCGGATATAAGATCCGTTGTAATGAATGGGGAGAGGAGAATTTTGCCTTATTCCAACTGCCTTTAATGAATCAATCCGCTGGTGTTCCTGCTTTTTTTTGTCTGTTTCAAACCTGTGATACAGTTTTCCAGGCCACGTACCGGTCTCAGCCCAAATGGAACCGCCAAGTCCCATGAAAGGCCATCGGCTGTCGAATGCAATAATATCCCGGACCTTCTTCTTACCAAAGTGAGATTCCAGCCAATGAACATATTGATAGCCGCCCATATAATGTCGATCGTACGGCCGCGTCTGCCCGGATATCTGGAGTAGCTGACCCATGCTCCAGGTGTGATTCCCATCCAGGTTTGCCCCGAAGTAGTTCGTAAACATGGAATAATTACCGCGTCCTCCCACACCAGGGCGAACATTTGATTCATTGTATACCGCAAGTCCCTCATCAAACCCGGCCACGATATTTCCCTGGAGGCTTCGGGCGGCATCCGGTGAGAAGAGACGCACAAATCCGCTGATTCCCGGCCAGGGGAGAACAGAGAACTGCATAGCATGAACCAGTTCATGTGGAAACACATTCTCAAACCATCCCCCCGTTCTCGGATTCATCATTTTACCCTTCATTTCCGGAATCTCCACCTCCATTCGAAACAGGTACGGGGAGACAAACCCGTTTGCAAGATCGTTATACCCGTTAAGGATAACAGGAAAGTTGTGAAGAGAACCACCGGTCAATGACTTAGCGTTGTTGTATTGGTCCTCAAGTATGCTTGCCGCAGCTTTTGCGGATGCCTCCTCTCCCTGATAATAAATCACATGAAAGTGAAGGGTGTGCAATTGGTACCATTTCAGCGGAGGCCTGTAAATTTGAGCGAATGCGCTGAGTGGGGTTGCCACAAAAAAAAGTATAATAGCGGTCTGTAGGCGGCGAAATCGAAGCATTAATCACTGTGATTGGAAGGTTGTAAAGAAACGGGAAAGTCTTGAAAATGAGGTTCAAAAAATGGGAGTATAACCACAAGTCTGTATCATTATAATTATCTGATAAAAGTGTGAATATCACAAAGATTAAGATATCTACGATGCCAATCTATCATAAAAAGCCATTAAGATTCAGTTTATTGATAATAATGGATAAGTCAGGCAACTATTCACAGCGGAAAAGAATGGAAGAAAAATTAAAATTTTGAATCTCAAAAATTGCTAAAAGGAGAGTTGCAAGTACTTTTTTAATTTGCTCATGTATGTAGCGTTTAACGTTTAAAATATTATATTAAGTTGACTTGTATAATTGACAATACCGTTAGTTGCGAGTTTTTTTTATAACTAGTGTGTGGAGAAGCCTATAATCACATTTCTACGGGTCTTTTTTAATCTTAATTATTCATTATATGCGTAAACTTCGAATAGGCGTCATTGATGTTGTCGCAAACAGACCCAGCCGTTCTTCGTATGCTCGTTTTATGAGGGCAAATCTTGCAAGCATCATGGGACAGGTTGTGGCTGTCTGGTGTGAAGAAGAAGGTCATGATGTGAGCCTGGCCTATTTTTCCGGCTACGAAAATATGGTAGATGAGCTACCGGATAAACTGGATGTTGTTTTTATAGGGGCCTTCACGACGTCTGCTCATGTTGCATATGCACTCAGTAATAAATTTCGGTCGACAGGAACCGTAACCGTTCTTGGTGGCCCACATGCACGTGCGTATCCCCAGGATGCCCAAAAGTATTTCGACTATGTTGTTGGATTCACTGATAAGCAGGTGGTTCGGGATATCCTGGCCGACCATTCTCAGCACCGCCCGACAGGTGTCTATCTTACGGCGATGCAGCAACCTGAGTCACTGCCTGGTGTACGTCAGCGGTGGAAATATATTGAACGGCTTCTTCAGGAGGCACCGGTCGTTAAGATCGTGCCCATGCTTGGCAGCCTGGGATGCCCCTATTCCTGCAGTTTCTGTGTGGACTCGATCGTCGACTACCAGCCGCTGGACTTCGAGGAGATGAAGGAGGATCTTCGCTTTCTACTAAAGAAAATGAAAAGACCTCGCGTGGCGTGGCACGATCCAAACTTTGGGATCCGCTTCGACGACTATCTCACAGCGATTGAGGAAGCAGTTCCACCTGACAGTATAGATTTCATAGCTGAAAGTTCTCTCTCTCTGTTGTCTGAAAAAAATGTAATCAGACTCAAAAAGAACGGTTTCAAGGCAATTCTTCCGGGAATTGAGTCGTGGTTTGACCTCGGGAATAAGTCGAAAACAGGCCATACCTATGGGATGGAAAAAGTGAAACGGGTGTCCGAACAGGTGAATATGATCCTGAGCTATCTTCCCTACCTGCAAGGTAATTTCGTACTCGGTCTGGACACGGACGAGGGAGATGAACCGTTTGAGCTGACAAAGAAGTTTCTGGATATGTCGCCCGGCACATTCCCGGCCTATTCCATGCTTACCGCCTTTGGACGGAGTGCGCCCCTGAATCTGGAATACCAAAAACATGACCGGGTGTTACATTTTCCCTTCCAGTTTCTGAATAATTCAGGTGCCATGAATGTAATACCAAAGAACTATGATTGGGAAGATTTCTTTGATAAAATGATCAGCCTGCATGAACATTCATTTTCCAATAAAGCTATTTACCGTAGATTTAATGTTAACAAAGGCTGGATTCCCAAGGCCATGAATATCGTGCGGGCAACAAGCTCAGAAGGCTGGGGGAAAATCAAATATTTTAAGGAGGTACGTCAGCGGTTGAATGACGATGCTTCGTTCAGAAAATTTTATAAACAGGAAAGCACGGAAATCCCGCAATTTCTGGTCGATCAAATCAAAAATGCGATGGGCCCATTATGGGACTGGCTGCCTGAGGGTGCAGTCACCCACGATCCCTATTCTTATCTTAAATGGGAACAAGAGAAGCAGACAGCTTAACGCTGATCAGGAAAGACAGACAATCGACTATTTGGGAATCAGCATAATCTTCAAAGACGCCGGTCTCATTTTTAAAAAAGGTCAGTATATACTTTCCTTGTCCAATCGAAGTAGAATATTGACAATGAGTGAACCCGTCGTGCCATCTCTTGGTTTATTTAGTACATCCGATCATTAAAAGGGCACTAAACTAAGCTGGAGGAGATCTTATGCCTGTCCAAAAACTAAAAGACTACCTTGATAAGAACGGAGTCAAATACAGTGTACTAAAACATTCCCGCGCCTTTACGGCTCAGGAGGTTGCATCATCAGCCCACATTAAAGGGAAGGAACTGGCAAAAACGGTCATCGTTAAAGTAGATGGAAAAATATCTATGGCTGTATTGCCGGCATCATATGATGTTAATCTGAAGCTGTTGAAAAAGGTGACGGGTGCCAAAACAATAGAGATAGCCTCAGAGGATGAATTCAAGGATCTTTTTCCGGAATGTGAAGTTGGGGCCATGCCGCCGTTTGGCAACTTATACGGCTTAGACGTATATGTAGCTCCAAGCCTGGCTGAGGATGAGCATATTTCATTTAATGCCGGGTCACATACCGAACTGATCCAGTTATCCTATAGTGATTTTGATCGGTTGGTGAAACCTATCGTGTTGGTTTTCTCAACTCGTTGAACAGATTAAAACCGCTACAGAGGGTCAGTCAATTAATTTTGGTTTACTTCCCGGATTGCCGAAAAGTTTTTAAAAAGGGAAGCAAGGGTTTAATGTGCCGAATATGGCTGCATATTTAAAGATGCCGATGTCTGACAATAGTTATTTAATGTATTGCTGCTCAATTTGTTCAACCGATTTTGGGAAAATTTGATAATGGGTCTTTAAATAATTTTAAATGACTATCCGTAATCAGACCAATAGGTGCCTGGGAATTACACACGGGTAATAGAAACCACCGGGTACACAGTGCACTACGCAGAGAACACAGCGATTTCAGGAAACATAATATCTAAAAATCATTATGGATAGAAATGAACTCAAGACGCTCCAAGCGCCTCTTAAAGAGAAATACCGGGATGATCCAAATTCAGCGGTTGTCACACTAAAAGCACAAGGCAGGATTGGGGAAGGGATAACCTGTAAAGTTGAAACAGGAAAGGCAATGGTTGAAGCCGGACTTCACCCAGCGACCGGGGGAAACGGTTTTGCAGCATGTTCAGGAGACATGCTGCTTGAAGCGCTGGCAGCATGTGCCGGTGTCACATTAAGTGCTGTGGCGACGGCGATCGGGATTCACCTTGGAGACGGGGTTGTAACAGCAGAGGGCGACCTCGATTTTCGCGGGACATTGGGTGTATCTAAAGAAGCTCCCGTTGGATTTCGGGAAGTCAGGCTATCTTTTGATCTTGACACTGACGCCTCAGATGACCAACTGGAAGCGTTGTATAAACTAACTGAACGCTATTGTGTGGTCTATCAAACACTCTTGAAACCGCCAGAAATCAGAATATCACATCAGTTTTTTGGGAATCAGGAAAAATGACCTCTGCTTAATACTGAAAGTATTATCTTTGATATTCGGATCCAATATTTAACAGATTATCATACCCCAAATGAGCTCCAATATTGAAAAGGATCAATACAAGAGAACCGCTCCTCTTGAAATGAGTCCGAAAGAATTCAGGAAACTCGGACATCAGCTGGTAGATCAAATTGCCGATTTTCTGGCTGAGCTACCCCATAAGAAAGTCACACCAGGAGAGAAACCATCAACGATACGAAATATACTGGGAGATGCATCCCTGTCTGATGATGGAATCGAGTCACGGCTGCTGCTTGACCAAGCAGCCGGATTATTGTTTAATCACTCTCTGTTTAACGGACATCCCCGGTTTTTAGGTTATATCACCTCTTCACCGGCTCCCATTGGGGTACTCGGCGACCTGTTGGCTTCTGCCGTCAATCCGAATGTCGGCGCCTGGATATTGTCACCGATGGCAAGTGAGATTGAGACCCAGACGATCCGATGGCTGGCTGAAATGATTGGTTATCCGGATAATTGTGGAGGAGTGCTTGTCAGTGGCGGGAACATGGCCAACTTTTTGGGATTTCTTGCCGGGCGTAAAGCCAAAGCATCGTGGGATATCCGAAGCAAGGGATATCCGGACGGATGTGACAAACTGCGAGTATATGCTTCCAAAGAAACGCATACCTGGATAGAAAAAGCAGCGGATCTGTTTGGTCTTGGTACCGATGCGGTATGCTGGATTCCGGCAAAGGCAGATCAAAAAATAGATGTCCGCATCCTTGAACAACGAATTCTGGAAGACCGGGAAGCTGGATATCTTCCTATCATGGTTGTGGGCGCGGCAGGAACCGTGAGCACCGGTGCGGTAGACCCATTGCCTGAGATGGCAGCCATATGCCGCAAATACGATCTTTGGTTTCATGTTGATGGCGCTTACGGGGCAGCGGCGGCTGTACTGCCGGAGGCATCGGATGATCTGAAAGGTCTCTCAGAAGCCGATTCTGTGGCACTCGATCCGCACAAGTGGTTGTACAGCCCGCTCGAAGCCGGTTGCACGTTAGTCAGGGATGCGAAACTATTAAGGGATGCCTTCAGTTATCATCCGGAATATTACCATTTTGGCGGGAAAGGTCAGGAAATGCCAACCAATTATTACGAATACGGCCTGCAGAACTCCCGTGGTTTCCGGGCATTGAAGGTATGGCTGGCGCTGCGGCAGGTTGGCCGTAATGGCTATATTAATATGATTCGTGACGATATTGCTCTCGCACAGGCACTGTATAAGGCTGTTGATAATCACCCCCGGTTGGAAGCATTAACCTGTAACCTGAGCGTTACCACGTTTCGATACGTACCCGATGATTTGCCGAAAGGATTTGACCGCATCGAGTCCTATTTGAATGAACTGAATGAGGAATTGCTGGACCGGCTGCAAACGGGGGGTGAAGTCTTCGTTTCTAACGCCATGGTGGATGGCAAATATGCCTTGCGATCCTGTATTGTCAACTTCCGGACCTCGCTCAGTGATATCAAAGCTATACCCGGGATAGTCGCCCGAACTGGCGAAGAGATGGACAAAGAGATACGACCTAAGGTGCTGAAAGTGATTTAATGACAAAACGCGGAAGTACAGAGTGGATGTCTATGGATAATCGTGGAATCGCCGCGTGGATTACTATTGTTTTAAATAATGGTACAATAATCAGTGGAAGTGATTTATTTGTAATCCATGGTGAAATAAATTATCCGGGGAGGTTGAATGATGAACAATAAAAGCCGCTCTGCAATCATCTACTTTGTTGCGATATCTATTAGCTGTTACGCTAATGGAACAGTTCTCCGACAGCATCACCTATATTGATCTTGCAGCACTTTTCATTTTAGGAATAATAGCTGGCCTTTTCCTGGATCGCTTGTTGCCGGACAAGAAGAAAACGATTTCGGGTGCAGGAACGCATCAGTAGTTTTGGTGACTGAAAAATGAACAAAATCGGGAGATGAGAGTCTTCCACCACGAGGAATAAGGAGGGAAAGGATATCAAAATAGAAAGCCTCGTTTTTTATCCGGCGACAAAAAACAACCTATTTATGAGGGAGAATATTATGTCAATCGCGGAATCATTTTTACCGGAATTCGATCACGAAATGGGCAACACACGCAAGCTGCTGGAACGTATTCCGGAGGAAAAGGTAGCCTGGAAGCCGCATCCGAAATCCAGGACACTTGGTCAGCTTGCCATACACCTGGCTTTTCTACCGGTGTGGATAAACAGCATTATGGAGAAAGCTGAATTTGATCTCGGTTCACCAAACGACGGGGGTTTCAAACGGCCGGAATTTGTATCGGGTGATGCCCTGTTGTCGTTTTTTGATGGGAATGTGGCAAATGCCAGGGAAGCTATTTCGGGAAGATCCGACAGAGAGATGCTGGTCCAGTGGACGTTCAGGAATGGGGACCAAATCCTGTTCTCTTTTCCACGAACAACGGCACTGCGTTCCTTTGTGATGAACCACAGTATCCATCACCGCGGGCAATTGACGGTGTATCTTCGGTTGCTTGATATCCCATTGCCCGAACTCTATGGTTCAACCGCCGATACGGAAGCCATTCAATAAATAATAGTCTCATAAAAAAACCGCCAGGAACGCAAAGAAACGCAGAAAAAGAAGCTGGATTACTCTGCGGACCCAGCGTTCTTAGCGGTTTATGTCGGCAATTATGGAGCTATTTTATTACTTCAGTGCTATTTGTTTCTGAAGATGAATATCGGCCGATGAACTGCCGACCATGATATCAAATTTATTTGGATCAATAACCCAGGCTTCTTTATCCGGATTGAAGTAATGGAATGCATCACCGGTCAGTTTCAGATGAACCACCTGGGACTGGCCCGGATTCAATTCCACGCGGGCAAAACCTTTCAGCGCTTTTTCCGGACGATCCAGTTCCGGATGGTCCTCATGCACATAAACCTGTGCGATTTCAGCACCGGACCGATGACCGGTATTCGTAATCTTGAATGATACATCCACATTGGGATTTCCGGCTGTTGAATTGTTTTGGACATTCAAATCGCTGTATTTAAACGAAGTGTACGAGAGCCCGTATCCAAATGGGAATTCCGGTTTGATATGCTTCGAATCGAAGTAGCGGTAACCTACATAGAGACCATCAGAATACGTTATCAACGTGTCGCTGTCATTGTAGTGCTGTATAGCTTCGGGTTCCTGGCTCCAGGTTTTTACAAACGTGATCGGCAATTTGCCCGATGGGTTGTAGTTGCCAAGAAGGACATCGGCAATGGCATTGCCAATCTCTGATCCGTCGAACCACGACTCAAGCACAGCCGGAACCCGGTTGATCCATTTGTTTACCAATACCGGTGCCCCACTTGTCAAAACAACGATCGTATGTTTGTTGGCGCGTGCCACACGTTGAATCAGTTCATCCTGATTATCAGGTAATGCCAGTGACTTGCGGTCGAATCCTTCCGACTCGAAATGGTTGGACGTGCCGGCAAATACGATGGCAATATCCGAATGCGAAGCCACACGAACAGCATTATTGATCGAAGCATCTTCCGGATGCTGCCATCCCAGCTGGATGCTCAGGCTATAACCCATATCCGGACTGTACCCGTGTCCGTGATATTCCACTTTCAGATCATATTTGTGGCCTTTGTCCAAATGGACTTTGTAAGTACCATCCCGGCCTTTGATGTCAATTGCTTTTTTCCCATCAAGATAAACCGTTGTTGGTCCGGCAGCCCTGACTCCAAGCTCATAGTCGCCGGTAACCGGAGCCAAAACCTTACCTGTCCAGCGAACAGTGAAATCGCCATGGAATGCCTTGTCTTGTCCAACAGGAGTGTTTAAAGCCGCACCCTGGCGATAATCAAGCTGGCCGGTTGTGCGCACGATCGGTGTTCCTGAAAAATTGTCGTTGCTGAAGTATTCAACCTTTAAACCCTGAGTCTTTCCATCCGGTTGATAAAAGGCTGCCGAATCGATTGGTTGCATATAGTTGAATAGGATACCGGGAGCATAGTGAATTTCGGCTTTGCCTTTCAGGCGTGCCTTCAATGCTTCAAGAGGCGTAATCGAGTATATAGGATGCACTTCGGCGCTGCCACCGCCGACAGTACGTGCATAAGCTGCATTGGGACCGATCACGGCAATGCTCAATGGTCTGGATCGCTTGGCGGGAACATTTATGGGCAATGCATGATGATCATTTTTCAGCAAAACAATTGCCTCTTTTGCCGCTTGCAAGACATCCCTGCGGGTCTCCGGTGCATTGATGAGACTATCTATCAAAATTTGCGGATGCTTCATTGTCGGGAGAACCCCAAGACGGAATTCTGCAGCTAAGATATTTCTGACTTTCGTGTCAATGGTTGATTTGCTCACCTTACCGGATTTTATGGCCGGCATAAGTGTTTTCTGGTTAAGATACTTGCCGGTAGGCATTTCCAGGTCCTCGGCATTATTTACGGTAGGGAACGTAGCGTGCACAGCACCCCAGTCCGACATGATCAACCCCTTATAACCCCATTCCTTACGCAGGACGGTATTCAGCAGGAAGTGATTGGCTGCGGCAAACTGGCCGTTAACCTGGTTGTATGATGCCATAAGAGCCACGGAGTGAGCTCGTTGGACAGCCGCTTTGAATGCCGGGAAATAGATCTCACGCAGGGTACGTTCATCGATTTTTTCATCAATAGTGTGCCGGTGAAATTCCTGATTGTTGGCATCAAAATGCTTGACCGTTGCTCCAATACCCTCTTCCTGAACACCATCGATGTAGCTGACGCCCATCTCGGAGGTCAGGAAAGGATCTTCCCCAAAGCCCTCGAATGTACGCCCGTTTAATGGATTTCGGGCAATGTTGACATTTGGACCTAAAATGATATTTCTACCTTTTCCACGGACTTCCCTGCCGATGCCTTGTCCCAGCCGGCGGACAAGAGAGGTATCCCAGGTTGATGCCATCGCGATTCCTGCCGGGAAGGAAGTCGAACGTCCCCACCGGGCACCCAGCGGCCCATCGTCCATGCGAAGAGAAGGAATGCCCAGTTTTGGTATGGGTTTGGTACTCATAACAACACCACCCAACAGGTCGACCTTTTGTTCCATGGTCATTTTTGAGATTATTTGATCGACCGTTAGGTTTTCAGAAGCGGTTCCAGGCTTATTGCAACCTGAGAAAAAAAGCATCATCAATATCGGAATTGCAAATACAGGCATCAGCCAGTTTCTTGTCTTCATTTTAGTCCCTTTTTCAAAAAGATTAGTATGATTTTTAGTAGTAAGCTTAGGTAAGTATTGGACTGTCTAATGCTAATGGTAATAATTTGGATTGTAAAATGACTTAAAAATTCAGCAAATATGCTCTTGTGTAAATCGTAAAAATGACTTAATAAGAAAAACGATTTATGCATGATTTTTTTAAATCAGAATCAAATCAGGCGGTGATTTAACAGATGAATAATTGGATTGAAAAGCCGAGGATTTTTTAAGAATTCCATGTAAAAGAGAGGGGATATAAATGCAACTCAAGAAAATTACCTTCATTCTTGGACCGTTAGTGTTTGTTATCCTGATGCTGTTGCCTCCTCCGGCAGGATTACCTCTTGCCGGATGGTACACAGCGGCTTCCGGCATCTGGATGGCAATCTGGTGGCTGTCGGAAGCCATTCCCATGTCAGCGACAGCACTTTTGCCAATTGTGCTTTTCCCTTTACTTGGTATTATGAAGGTAGGTGAAGCCACCAAGCCGTATGCCAATCCATTGATCTTCCTCTTCATGGGTGGGTTCCTGATTGCAACCGCAATGCAGCGCTGGAATCTTCACCGACGCATTGCCCTCAATATCATAAACCTGATGGGGGTTCGTCCATCCGGGATATTGTGGGGGATTATCATTTCATCGGCATTTTTAAGCATGTGGGTTAGCAACACGGCAACGGCATTAATGATGTTGCCTATAGGCACATCCATAATTATTCTCATCAGTGAGAATGCGACTTCGGGGATGCAATCTGCCGTTCGAAATTTTGAAGTGGTGTTAGTACTGAGCATTGCCTTTGCCTGCAATATCGGTGGAATGGGAACAATTATTGGAACCCCTCCTAATGCGTTGCTCGTCGGCCTGATCAACCAGACCTATCATTACGAGATAGGCTTTTTTGAGTGGATGGAAGTGGGTGTCCCCCTGGTTATAGTATCTCTTCCGTTGATGTATGTGATTCTTACGAAATGGATTTTCCCGATTCAGATGAAAGAGCTGCCGGGTGGCCGTGACTTTTTGACCGGCGAACTGCAAAAGCTCGGTAAAATGAGTTCGGCCGAGAAGAAAGTAGCCGTTATCTTTATCGGTGCCGCCCTACTTTGGATTTTTCGACCGCTGATTGTAAAAATCATTCCGGGGCTCTCCGACGCTGGCGTTGCAATATTGGCGGGATTATCATTATTCGTCATCCCGATAAACTTTAGTGATCATGCATTTCTGCTCGACTGGGATCATGCACGGCAGATTCCCTGGGGCATTTTGCTGCTTTTTGGGGGAGGCCTGAGTCTGGCCGAGGGCATAGAAACGTCAGGACTGGCAAAATGGATCGGCTCGGTAGTCGGTGGGCTGAATCAATGGCCCATACTTTTACTCATTTTGACCGTTATTGTTGTCACTATTGTATTGACTCAGCTTGCAAGTAATACAGGAACAGCAGCAGCATTTCTTCCGGTCTTTGCATCTGTAGCCGTTGGCATACACCAAAATCCGTTGTTGCTGTCTGTTCCGGCTGCATTGGCAGCAAGTTGTGCATTTATGCTCCCGGTATCCACCCCTCCAAATGCAATTGTTTACAGCAGCGGAAAAGTGTCAATTCAACAGATGGCCAAAGCCGGTTTGTGGCTCAATATTCTCTTTGTTGTATTGCTGACAGCCACCGTATTTGGATTGATGAAAATTGTTTTTGGGGTACAGCTTGGTCATTTACCAATATGGGTTACAGGTAATTGATTCACGCTTCAAGGAGGGCTCTTTTTCCGATTACGTTGTCAGCATATGCAGCAGGCTCATTAAAAATTAAATATCCTTATTTAAACTATTTATAAATTGTTGCTTCAGTTAGGGATACACCGATTATTTATGCCCTGAATCCATTTTTTCTCCATTGTTCTATCCTACTTTACTCCTCATAGTATATGATGTGAGACAGACGAAGTTGATGCATCCGTTGCCGGCCTGACGCATGACCGAAAGCCTCACATAATAACTGAATGCAATGAAATCCGGAGGTATTCATGGATTCAATTCATATTCATCTGATTCTAAATCACGTTCCGATCCTTCTGACAATCATAAGTATCCCGATTGTTATCTGGGGATACTATAGAAGCAACAAGTCGATACTCAAACTTGGATTGCTGGGATTTTTAATCGCTGGTCTGACGGTTATACCTGTTTTTCTGACCGGAGAGACCGCACATGAGAGAGTAGAAGATATTCAGACTGTTTCTGAGCGCTATATGGAAGAGCATGAAGATGCAGCGGAAGTATCACTTTGGTTGACGGTTTTGCTTGGTGCATTTGGTCTTGGGGGACTAATCATCGAGCGTTATCGTCCCGGGTTTTTTCACGTCTATATAGCGGCGCTCTTAATGGTTAGCCTGGTAACAGCCGGTTTCCTAACCTACACGGGATATCTTGGCGGCAATATCCGACACACCGAGCTGCACAATACTACCGGTTTACAAAAGGCCGATGCGATACATAAAGACGCCGATGGGGATAATGATTGAGGGATTTCGAACATCAAATAAAAATTCATTATGAGACAATTTGTTAAAAATAATTACGCACGGCTCCTGATAGTAATGATAATCGGAGGATTTTTCATATCGGGGCTGATCCTATCCTGTTCACAAAAAAATGAAACAGAAGGAAAGGCAGAAAAGCAACCGGCAACGGAGGTTTCGACTCAAGATCAACAATTGATGCAAAAAGCATCATCCCTGTTTGGCGCGTTGCCCAATTCTGTGGATAATCCGGAAAATCCACTAAATATGGAAAAAATTGCTCTTGGGAAAATGCTTTTCTACGATACACGCTTATCCCGTAGTAATACCATAAGTTGCAATAACTGCCATAACATGGCCAGGTTCGGAGTGGATAACAATGTGACTGCAATGGGTCATGGCTGGAAACGCGGACCGGTTAACTCGCCTACAGTTCTAAATGCTGCCACTGAAACCGCACAATTCTGGGATGGACGTGCGCGAGATGTGGAAGAACAGGCCATGGGACCAGTGATGAACCCGATTGAGATGGGTGGAACCGGTTCCAATGCCCATAAAATTGGTGTCGAGAGAATAGCCGCTATTCCAGAATACGTTGAACGGTTTAAAAAGGCATTCCCCCCAGACAGTAATGGTGTGTCCCTGGAAAACATAGGAAGGGCGATCGGTGCTTTTGAACGAACTCTGATGACGCCATCCAATTTTGACAAGTTTATGAATGGAGATCCAACGGCATTAACATCGCAGGAAAAGCAGGGCCTCAACGACTTCATTAATGTGGGGTGTGTAAGCTGCCATAATGGTCCGGCTGCAGGTGGACGTATGTATCAGAAATTCGGTTTGGTGAATGGTCCGTACTGGAAATTCACAAATAGTGATAACCGTAATGAAGGCAGATTTAATGTAACCCACGATCAAAATGATAGGTATGTATTTAAGGTGCCGATGCTACGAAATATTGCGAACACCTATCCCTACTTCCACGATGGAAGTGTCTGGGATCTGCGTGAGGCAGTTCGCATTATGGGTAAAACCCAGCTTGGTAAAGATATTACCGATCAACAAGTAAACGACATTGTGGCTTTTCTGAATAGTCTGACCGGCGAAGTGAAAAGTGAGTGGCGAACATTGCCAATATTGCCGGCAACACCGCCAACAGCACCAAAACCAGATGATAAAGTTGTAATGAATCGCTAATCCAAGCGGCAACATGCAAGTTCAGACTAAGGGGGAAGACGTGAATGTCTTTCCCCTTTTTTTATGTACGAGGGAATTATTTACTGGCATTTCAATATTACAACAATGAATATCACCAAACTACAGGAGGAAGTATGAAGGGTGCTTATTTACTTATTCTGATAGTGGGAGTCGTTCTGACTGCAGGTTGTGGCTCACGCAAGCAGTCTGACAGTTATGCAGACAAAATGATGCAGGAACATGACACGGATAGACCTGTAGCCAATGCTGAATCGGAAATCCCTCCAAGTAAACCGGTAAAAACGAAGAATGTTAATTATGCTACGGTCGATGGTCAGGAGGTCAAGGGTTACCTGGCTGTTCCGGAAATGGAAAAGGGATCCACACCGGGTATTATTGTTATTCATGAGTGGTGGGGTCTCAACGACAACATTCGTGCAATGGCCCGCAGATTTGCCGGCGAGGGATATGCTTCCCTGGCTGTTGATTTGTATGATGGAAAAGTGGCATCAAATCCCGATAGTGCCTATGCCCTGATGAAAGCCTCCATGGATCATTCCAATGCTAATATTGAGAATCTGAAACAGGCATATAGCTATCTGGCTGATTCTGTTAAGGCAACCAAAATCGGTGTGATCGGCTGGTGCTTCGGAGGCGGATGGTCGCTACGAACAGCTTTGGCAATGCCCGATAAGATTGACGCTACGGTGATCTATTACGGACAACTGGTAACCAATCCGGATCAATTGAAAACGTTGCAAATGCCTATTGCTGCATTTTTCGGTGGACAGGATAAGAGTATCTCTGAGGAAACTATTCATAAATTTGAATCAACGCTCGACTCGCTGGGAAAATCGGTCCAGGTTAAAATCTATCCGGATGCCAACCATGCGTTTGCTAATCCATCCGGCACCCGCTACAATCCAGAAGCTGCTGAGGATGCCTGGCAAAGAACGATGAGGTTTCTGAATCAAAACCTGAAATAAAACAGCTAGTGCTAATACCAGTTAATTTGTAAAGTAATTAGCCGCGAATTTACGCGGATTCAAACAGATTAAATCTAAGTTTATCTGTGCCAGTCTGTGGTTAAAACGGTAACGACTATCAACTTTAACTGCCCCAATGGACTAAACTTATTTTATGGTTATGACGCTAGATAAGTTTTTTAAAAGATTAAAACTCATTGTTGGGGCTCTATTTAAGAGTGGAGTGTCTTATTTTTTGATTTTACATTATCTCGATCCTTATACTCCTAACTCTATGATAGTGAGGCGAATATGTGTAAATGGGTTAACAGGTTCCTGGGAATAAATCTGTGGAATGCAGCCGTTATCATGACATTTTTGTTATTTTGCGGTTGTTCAATTGGTGGTAAATACAAAATCATAATGGGCGGTATTCAAACCACAGATAATAGTATGAAGTGATCGGGTTCAATCATTCAGGATCGTTTAGTCTCACCTGGAATACCAGATAGTATCGATAATAGTGATTGTTCCGGGATTCTGATTGTCAAACAGGATCCTACTTTATCAACATCGCGTCACCGAACGAATAGAAACGATACTCCTCGCGGATGGCGTGTTCATAGACCTGGCGCATTTCGCCATAACCCATGACGGCGGAGACAAGCATTAAAAGGGTACTTTTCGGTAAATGAAAGTTTGTAATCAGGCTGTCAACCGCTTTAAACCGATAGCCGGGTTTGATGAAGATATCCGTTTCTTCCGAGCAGGCAGAAAATTTTCTGTTGTGAGCGACAGCACTTTCAAGGACCCGGACACTCGTAGTCCCAACGGCTGTAATGTGTGTTGCGTCGTTAAGCAATTTTGCAGTTGC
Source organism: uncultured bacterium (assembly GCA_963787205.1). Classification (GTDB taxonomy): domain Bacteria; phylum Bacteroidota; class Rhodothermia; order Balneolales; family DATFMH01; genus DATFNI01. Next base: position 53,313 of record CAWBCD010000014.1, on the reverse strand, counting down.
GGAATTTATTCGATACCACTCGCTGTGCAGTCGATGATTTTCGATGCTTTCCGTTTTTACCGGTGCGAAAGTACCCAACCCGACATGCAATGTGACCTCAGCTCTTTTAATTCCGGTCCGTTCAAGTTCAGTCAATTGCTCCTCTGTAAAGTGGAGTCCGGCTGTAGGAGCGGCTTTACTGCCCGGATCCCGTGCATACACCGTTTGGTATTCATCAGAAAGAGACTCGTTTTGCCTGATATAAGGTGGGAAAGGGGTATACCGGAAGTTATCGAACATGGGATCATCCAGGGGACGGTTGAAAATTAACGTCCGGAGTCCATCGTCAGCAATACGAACCACCTCCGCTTCAATGCCTTCAGCCAGTGTTATTGTTTTTCCTCTCTTAAACTTACGCCCCGGGCGGACCATCGCGTCAACGGTTTTGTTGTTTACAGAGTCAACAATGAATACTTCCGTATTACCAAATAAAAGCCGGGCCTTTTCGACTTTACTATTATTGAGAACGAGAGTTGTTTCCGGATTCAGATGGTGGTTCAAATTATAGAAATGATCATCGGTAATACTTCCGTCTTCCCGATTATAAACCAGAAGTCGCGCGTGATTCCTGGGATGTGCGGGTTCCTGCGCGATTAAATGTTCGGGCAACTCATAATCGAAATCGGATAGCGTAAATGGGAAATCCATATTGGGGATTATACCAGTGAAATGAGGTTTGGTCACTAAAATAGTTAGGCGGGTAAAGATAGTGATGATCATGTCCGTCCGCTAGCCGTCAGGTTCAAATATATCAAAAAGAGTGAATAGAAGAGGTTTTTAGCCGGTGAACAAAAGATGCTAATTAACTACATATTCTCTACATGATGATTAGAAATAACAATTTATATCCCGTCTTAATAGTACATAAGATATTGATAATGTTTTAAAAAGCAACCCTGCCCTTAATTATGGCGTATCTGATATATCGTACTAAAATCAAAAGACCTTCCGTTTCTCCGGAGTGTTGATCAGTTAGCGCACAAATATAAGTGTGTGTCCAAGCTATAAACCTGATGCCTTTAAAAACAAATTAGCACGTAGTCTGTGGGATAAGAGCTACCGTCCGTACCTATAACATTTAACATTAAACCATTTAACGATGAACAACATGGAAAGACCAACTCGCCGATTAGTGGCCCTTTTATGTACATTGGCGTCGTTACTAACCATTACAACCATTTCCGGTTGTAGTAGTAACAATGTGACGGGAAGCAATACAAATTCTAATCCTTTACCAAACACGTACTATGGGAAAAATATTCAACGAATATTTAATAATTCCTGTGGTAGCGGCTATGGTAATTGCCATATAGTTGGAAGTATGTACGGGGTTAATTTGGCAAACTACCAGAATGTAATGGCCAGTTTCAGTTCCGAATATGGCACTAAGGTTGTTATCCCGGGAAATCCGACAAGCAGTCCATTAATTAATAAGGTTACTTCAAATCCAAGATATGGCTATCGGATGCCTTATGGCCGGTCGCCACTAAGCACGGCTCAGATTGACACACTTATCCAGTGGATCAAAAATGGAGCAACTAACAAATGAAACGCATCAATTACCCCGGGGGCATTTTTGTAGTTGCAGCGCTTACCATTTCATCCCTTTTTACCCTTTCTGTGGCGGCTCACGCTCAGGTATACATGACCAAACACGGACATGTACAGTTTGTATCTCATTCAACGCTGGAAGACTTTACGGGCAGGTCGGATTATCTGGTCGGAAGAATCAACCTGGCTGATTCAACAGTACAGTTTTATATTGATCTGACTACTGTGAGTACCGGAGTAAAACTTCGTGACGAGCATATGCAGGAAGAATACCTACAGACGGACAAATATCCCTTCGCACAGTTTTCCGGCAAGTTCGCTAGCTCATTTAATCCTGCCTCAACGGATACCCAACAGGTTATGGTAAAGGGAACCTTTAAGGTTCACAATGTTTCGCACGTGATTACCGTATCGGGAAAAATTAAAATCAGTCCCAACAAATTGTATGTCTATGCAGCCTGGCCGGTTAAACTGGGAGATTATAACATTCGTATACCACAGGTGCTATTCATGAAAGTAAGTCCGACACAAGCAGTCTCCATCAGTACAACGCTGGACAGGACGAAGAATGATAAATCTGCAAGACCCTAGTCATTATAATCTGGGATGATCCTTCTCAAGCAATAAAACAAAAATTCAGAATGAAATCCGGCATGAAGAAATCAATAAGTTTACTAATTCTAGCCCTGTTTTTTTCCATTTTGGGTTCGTATACAGCGCAGGCACAACAGCTGGTTCCACATCGTGCTGATGTGAATAAACCGGTTATTGCAACTTTCAAAGCGCCGACCGTGGTTCTCCTTCCATCGGTTAAGAATTTGTATGCCAAAACACTGAACATGTCCATTTACCACACCTTTGGGCTCCTGAAAACAGGTGTGCAACAGTTTTATGGACTCGACGGCGGGACCAATATCCGTCTGGGGTTAGACTATGGAATAACCGATAATTTATCCGTCGGACTTGGCAGAACGAGCCAGCACAAGATTGTGGACGGGCGTTTCAAATACAGTATTCTCCATCAAATGACAGAAAAAGGATCGCCTGTTGACCTTGCAGTTACCGGTGACCTGGGTATCATGACAGAACCACAGGCATTCCAGGGACCCTATACTTTTGGTGATAAGCTTGGCTACAGCTTGATGTTCATGGCAGCCAGAAAATTTAATGATAACCTTTCCCTTCAACTGTCCCCTGTATATGCACACTTCAACAAAGTCTTCCCGGGTGAAAAAAACAGCTATTTCGGGGTTGGACTTTCAGGCAGGTATAAATTAACAGGGCATACAGCTCTGGCCATCGAATACATGCCGGTATTTAATAAAACAAGCAGCATGCGTAATGCGCTGTCGATTGCACTGAATATTGAAACCGGCGGGCATGTGTTTCAACTCTTTTTCTCTAACAGCCAGTCGTTTGATCCCCAGGATATTCTGCGCCGTACAAATAATGATGTATTCAAAGGATTCCGTTTCGGGTTTAACATAAACCGTGTGTTTTGGTTTAAAGGCGCAGATAAGGGAAACAAGGATAAGGGGTTGTACTAATCTGAAGTATCTTTCAGGAGGAAAATCGGATAATTTGTTGCTTGAGCCCGGGATACAGAATTTGGATTTTGTGTCTCGGGTTTAGTTTTATCTTCAGCCAGCCCCGGTTATAGGTTACTCTGCAGTGGCACTTTAAGACGTCGGCGTCGATACCACTTCGTCAACATCGTGAACGAACAGCGTTAGGATGGCAGCAACAATCATGGATATTCCGCCAAGGGTTAAAGCATAAATGGCTTCATTGTGGAACAAATGCCGTATAAATGGGCCCAGGATGCCTGCAGCGGTTATTTGCGGCAATACAATGAAAAAGTTGAAAATTCCCATATAGACACCCATTTTTTTAGCAGGAAGCGCACCGGCAAGAATGGCGTATGGCATAGCCAGGATACTTGCCCATGCAATACCGATCCCCAGTTCTGAAACGATCAGAAGATTTGGACTTTTGATGAAGTAAAAGGAAATCAGGCCAATCCCCCCCAAGACCAGAGAAATGCTGTGCACTGTTTTACGACTGGTCTTTTTGGCGAATGGAGAGAGAAAAAATGCGACCACGGCAGCAAAACCATTGTAAACACCAAACAAAACACCAACCCAGTTTGCTCCCGTGTTGTAGAGCGCCGAAGTAGTATTATCGGTTCCGTAAACATGATGTGTTACTGCCGCTGTCGTGTATATCCACATGGCGAAGAGGGCAAACCATGAAAAAAACTGGATAAATGCGAGCTGGCGCATGGTATATGGCATCTCATAAAGGTCGACGATGACATGTACAAGTCCGGTATCCCCGTGTTTTTTCCGAATAAGAAAAGAGGAAACAAGTTGAACCAGACCGAATGTAACAAGGAGCCCGCTAAGGATATAGAGCTCTTTTTCCCATGAAGTGTAATAGACCAAAGCGGCCGCTATCAGACCGGCCAGGAGCCACAACCAGCCGTTACGGCTGAATTTCGTGATATATTTACCATAAACAGGTGCGTGAGCATCAATATCGGCTTCCTTACTCTCTTCAGCGACTTCAGACGGACGATCTTCCTCAAACTGTTCCATCTGTTCCGGCGTATACTCTTTAGTTCTGAATACGGTCCACGCCACAGCCGTGATAAATACGGCAGCACCGATATAAAATGACCAAATTACCGAATCAGGTATCTCCCCTTTCGGCGCGGTGTTAGCGATGTTGAAATAATTGGTCATGATGTACGGCAATAGTGATGCGACCACGGCTCCGATCCCAATGAAAAAACTCTGAAAAGCAAAACCGGTTGTACGTTGTTCGCTGGGTAACATGTCGGCAACCAGGGCCCGGAACGGCTCCATAGAGATATTGATAGAGGCATCCATAATCCAGAGTAGTCCGGCTGCAACCCATAAAAACGGCGAGTTAGGCATGAAAATCAGCGCGAGTGATGCAAGGATGGCTCCTGTCAGAAAGTACGGCCGTCTTCGGCCCAGCTTACCCCAGGTCCGGTCGCTCATGTAGCCTATGATCGGTTGAATAATGAGACCCGTCACAGGAGCTGCAATCCAGAGGACCGGTATCTGGTCGATGTTGGCTCCCAATGTCTCGAAAATCCGGCTGACGTTGGCGTTTTGAAGTGCAAATCCAAACTGGATTCCCAGAAATCCAAAACTCATATTCCAGATTTGCCAGATACTCAGGCGTGGCTTTTTCATGGTTATTTTAGCTCAAAAAATGACTAGGCAGATATCCTCACAGATTGTAAGCGGTTACATTCATCAAATGTACAAAATCACACGGAAGAATAAACGACTAAAGTTCTGGATTTCCGGTAATCAGAAATGCTAATCTTATAACCTGAAACTTTCTATTTTCTATTATCAATCACTGTTTACTGACAAAAGTGGCCTTTTATGAAATCATTTTTTGTTTCACTCTGTTTTCTGATTCTCTCCTGTCCGCTTCTGGCTCAGACTCGTCCACCGGTTCATCACGCCCCAAACCGGACGTTCGATTTGCTCAATCTAAAGCTGAAACTACATTTCGATATGTCAAAGAAAGCCGTTTCCGGAGAGGCTACAGAAACCCTTTTCCCACTTCGGGTGCGTATGGATTCGGTGAGTATGAATGCCGTCGGCATGAAAATCAACAGTGTTTCTCTCAATGATAAAAAACTCGGTTACACTTATGACGACACGACTCTGACTATCGGGCTGGGACATCCCTATAATCTGGATGATACCTTAAGTCTGGTCATCGACTATTACACACAACCCGTCAAAGGGCTGACGTTTATCGAACCTGATTCCGCCTATCCGGACCGGCATCCGGAGATCTGGAGCCAGAGTGAAATGGAGGATGCCCGTTACTGGTACCCATGCCACGACTATCCCGATGATTTTGCTACCAGTGAAATGATTGTGACCGTCCCGAATAACTGGACCGTTATTTCCAATGGGGCGCTTAAGAATGTATCTGTTGATAAGAGCACCGGTGAAAAGACGTTCGATTGGGTCGAAGCGCATCCCCACGTGATTTACCTGAATTCGGTGATTGCAGGTATCTTCAACAGGTACGAAGATCATTACGGTAACATCCCGATTTACTACTATTCGGATCCTAAGTATGGTGATCTGATAAGAAAGAATTTTTCCCGGGAGCCCGATGTCCTCAGGTTTTATTCTAAAGTGACCGGACAGCCTTATGTGTGGGAGAAACTGGCACTGACAACAACAACAGATTTCATCTGGGGAGGTGAGGAGAATGTATCGGCGATCACCCTGACGGATAACACGATACACGATCAATATGCGGAACCCCAGGTGTCGAGCACGAGTCTGATTGCACACGAATCCGCCCACCAGTGGTTTGGTGACTTGCTTACTTGCCGTTCATGGGCGGATGCATGGTTGAATGAAGGGTTTGCGACGTATTTTGAAGCAATGTATCAGGAACACGCCTTCGGTGAGGATGAATTCTCCTATGAGATGTATCTCAATCACCGCAGAACGATTGTTGCCGATAACAGGGAGCGCATTCCAACGGTACGTGACTGGTATCATGATCCCATAGATATGTTTGGAACCTATATCTATCCCCGTGGTGCCTCCATCCTTCATATGTTACGGGGAATCCTTGGAGATTCACTCTTCTTTAAAGCGATACGGCACTACGTCGCCAAAAACAAATATCAGAATGTGGATACGCACGATTTTGCCGATGCTGTACGCGAGGCAACGGGGTATAATCTGTATTGGTTCTTCAACGAGTGGCTGTATAAAGCCGGTCACCCGAAGTTTGAAGTCAGCCATCAATATGATTCAACGAGGCATCTTCTCACCGTAAAAGTCCGGCAGTTTCAAAAAGTTGACAGCCTGACCCCCGTCTATCGCATGCCTGTGGATATCTACATTCAAACCGGTCATGATACCTTGTGGAAGAAAGTATGGGTCGATTCCTTAAAAAACACATTTACATTTTCCGTACCGGGCAAGCCAATGATGGTTAACTTTGATGAAAATCACTGGCTTCTGGCGGAAGTGTACCCGCACAAATCTTTAGATGAATTGAAGTGGCAGTTAAAAAATGATCCGAATGTAACTGGCCGGATACATGCCATAAACGCGCTCATTTTTCATGGCGATTCCGCAACCAGTGCGCTGGTAAATGCCCTGGAAAATGACAAATATTGGGCGGTCAGATCCAAGGCCGCAGAAGCACTGGGTAATTTTCAGGACAATGATATAAAAAAGGCGCTTGAGAAAGCCGTTCGTGAAGATAAGGATGCCCGGGTTCAGCAGGCCGCGGTACAGGCGCTGGGCTTTTTCAAAGGACATGATATATCACGTCTGCTCGTGGATACCTATCGAAGAAATAAAAATTATTTTGTGAGGGCGGCGGTAGTTAATTCGATCACCCAGGTCGACGGGAGAAGAGCCATGTCAGTCATTAATGAGGCAATGAAAGCCAAATCGTATAACAACGTCATAAAACGAGCGGCTCTCCGGTCCCTGGTAAAGGTTAACCCGTCAAAGGGATGGGAAGCCGCCAGACAATGGCTGACCTATGGCCGGCCACCGGGTATTCGGGTTGAAGCAGTACATCTGTTGGTCGATTCTAAGGTCAATCAAAAACAAACTCACTCCCTGTTGATCTCCCATCTTAATGATCCATACATCTGGGTCAGAAATGCCGCTATCCTGGAACTTGGCCAGGTTGGAACAACAGATGATATCCCAACACTGAGAAAGCGATTAAAAGAAGAGCCTGACGGCCGTTTGCGTCAGGCCGTCCGAGAATCCATTGCCAACATCCAGCAAAACGAATCTCAGTGATATAGCGTGAGTTCGAAATAAGAGTTGTTGATAAAGATGGATTTTCAATTGTAGCTCCTACCCATAGGAGAGGGACCGGTACACTTATATCAAGGTTCAGTAATGATCGTCTTTTCTGAGATTCCTCCCGAAAGTCGGGACGGGAATGACGTAGGGTTTCTTATGATTTATGGGTACCTGGTTTCGCAAGATATTGCCATCTTTTTTATCTCAAACTTCCATTAACATATTTATCAATAAACAGTTTACAGCATCCGCTTGCAATAATCGGCAAAACACGCATATTGGTCAACGGTCAACGGTCAACGGTCAACGGTCAACGGTCAACGGTCAACGGTCAACGGTCAACGGTGTCAACGGTCAACGGATAGAAGCCCGGGAACCTGAAGTTTCTGATTAACATCTATCTTCTTGCTTCCCCCGGAATTATACTTCAGGGGAATTTTGTACCGGAAGGAAGTGTATCTGCACAGTGCGTCCTGTCCGTCTTTGCAGAAGTAAGCGTAGACATCGATATAAAGATTCGGTGGTTTTTGGCCGCCAAGCGAAACGGGAACGGTTACCGGAAATTCAGTCTTTGTGATGGTTTTGCTGTCTTTACCATTGAAAGCGGCGACCGGCGAATTGCCAAAATTCACAATAAACTGACTGGAAGCCAGATCATTAAAATGGTAGTTATCCGGCAGACTGAGAGTTAACGAAAGATTATTTTTTTCGGAAGAAATTGTCTGGGGCGTCAGTTCAACGATCTTTTCAGGATGTTTGGCCGGTTTAGGCATTTTCAGCATATCAAGATTGGTAAGCTGGAGTGTCTCAACCTTGCGTGTTTTCAGGTTTACCTTGCGGATCAAATGGTTATTTGTATCTGCAACATACAGCCAGTCTCCGTTAACAGACAGCCCTCCCGGTTCATTGAATTCGGCCTGAGCACCAACTCCATCTTTGTAGCCGCTCTTCCCATTTCCGGCAAAGGTTCTTGTATAACCCGACCTGGGATTAATTTCCCGGATTTTGTTGTTGTAAGTATCAGCTATGAACAGCTTTCCTTTCCACAGAGCAATGCCGAGATCATGCTGGAGTAAGGCGCTGCTCCGCGGGCCGTCTTTATCACCAAAGACAAACAGTCCCTTCCCAACGATCGTTTTCACATTCTTGTCGTTTCCCAGGCCGATGCTTTGTACGGCACTGGCTTCCGGTTCTGCAACATACAGATATTTTCCATCGGTTGTAATCCCGCTCGGTTGGGCCATGGGAACCTGACGACGGCTGCCTTCCTGGAGTCCCTCGCCGCCTGAACCGGCAAACGGTTCTGAGAATCCGGTTTGTGGATCGATTTTCCATACCTGGTGAGGCCCCGCCATAGCCACATACAACTCGTCCCCGACATGAGTTATACCCCACGGAGAATTCAATTCAACCTTTTTCCCAAATCCTGGAACATTGAACCGGATGGCCTGTTTCCCGTTGCCGGCCACTGTGGCAACTGTTTTTTTATCCAGATCAACTACTCTTATGGCGTTATTCTCAGTGTCTGCAACATATAATTTATCGCCGATCAGCGTTAACCCCTGCGGTTGGTTGAAGGATGCCTCTGAGAAAGAGCCGTCCTTGAGAGCTGCTTTGCCGTTCCCGATTACTTCTTCAACTTTGCCATTCAGGTTGGTTACGACGATGCGGTGATGATCAGTATCAGAGATAAACAAACGGTCATGTTTTCCATCCGCCAGTATCTTGCCGGGGAAATAAAGCAACGACTGAGCGACTTTGTCAGACTCGGGCGTCAGGTTGAGAGGCTTGCGGTCGATCTCCCCTTCCTTTGAGAAGGTGTTGATGATTCCCTGGATATATTGATGCATCGTGTCATAAATGCCTTCGCCGGACATCTCTCCGACAATCTTACCTGTTGGGTCAATGAGGGCAAAACTCGGCCAGGCGTTGATGTTATACTCCTTCCAGATTTTAAAATCCTTGTCATTGACAACCGGATGAGTTAACCCGAACCGAAGAACAGCCTCCTTAATATTTTTTGTCTCTCCGGATGCATGAAATTTAGCCGAGTGTACCCCAATCACGACGAGTGTGTTCGGGAAATCTTTTTCAAGCCGCTCCAAATCCGGAAACACATGGTAGCAGTTGATGCACCCGTAAGTCCAGAAATCGAGCAGTACTACCTTGCCCCGCAGTTCCTTAAGACTGAGTGCCCGGTCGGTATTTATCCATTGCAGACCTTTAGGAAATTCAGGTGCTGCAATAGTTCCACGATATTTGCTTGAGTCCTGAGACGCTGACTGCGACAAGTTTGTCCCCGGTTTGCTTTGGCAGGAAACACTGGTCAGTGCTAAAAGCAGGATCAATGGGATGGAAAATCGAAAAGACATGATTATGGTCGTATGATGTTGTACTGTAATGTCTGATTTTGGTAAAACGCCTGTCCGGTACAGAAGTAAATATGAACTAAACTGTTAAACCGGATGCCTCGTTCGAAAACTATCCAAGTGAGTTATGCAAAACATCACATGTTTATAACATCTTTTATACGAAAATGTTATGATTTCATCGCAGCATAATAAGAATAAGCGATTGAATATTAGTTGCGTACATAAAATTAGTATTAGTTCATATTCGGATAAGAGACTAGATGTAGCTAAAAAAAGAAATAAAAAGTGCATATTGAGAGGGTGAGTCATGGCAGGCCTTAAAGCTGTTTCATGAATAGGTCTTTTCAGAATTTTAATTTTTGGGATATGGGGAAAAGAAGTTTTTTGTCAGTCTTCCTGCTCCTGCTTTGTATTTCAGGGTTGCAGGCACAGGGACACGGTTTTTTTATCAGGATAAATGAAGTCGGCTATCGAACGGGAGATCCAAAGATCGCCATCGTTTTCACAAACCGTAAGGTTCGCAAGGTACAGTGTGAACTGATAGAAGCCGATGGAAATGTTGTCTGGGGGCCTGTTACGATCAAACAAAACAACGGTTCATACGGGCGGTATGAAAGACATTTCAGGTTGGATTTCACCTCATTCAAAAAACCGGGCACTTATAAAATCCGGGTGAGAGGAAGTGGAACCGAGTCGTTATCTTTTCGGATAAGTGATCAAGTATATGACGGGTTGGAAGGCCGATTACTGGCTTATCTGCGTGAGCAACAGTGCGGTTATAACCCGTTTCTGGATCAGGTCTGCCACCAGAAAGACGGGCGAACCATGTACGGACCCATGCCAGACAGCACCTACATCGATGTATCCGGAGGCTGGCATGATGCGGGTGATGATCTGAAGTACCTGATGACTTCGAGCAACACGGTTGGCCGCTTGTTGTTTGCTTACCAGGAAAATCCGCAGGTTTTTCGCGATGATTATGACAAGTGGGGGCATCTCATATCAAATGGAATCCCTGATGTACTGGACGAGGCTCACTGGGGACTGACCTGGATGTTGAAGATGCACCCGGCACCAGATGAACTGTTCTATCAGGTAGCAGATGACCGGGATCATATCGGGTTTAAGCTGCCTCATGCCGACTCGTCGGACTATGGCTGGGGAAAAGGGTCCTATCGCGTTGTCTATTACGCCAATGGCAAACCACAGGGATTAGGCAAGTACAAAAATACGTCGGATGGTGTGGCTAACCTGGCTGGACGCTATGCCGCTGTGATGGCCATGGCTGCACGTATCTGGAAGCAGGACCTTCACGACACCGTTGATGCAGATCGCTATCTTCGCGCAGCTTTGCAAGTATATAAGCTGGGCCTGGAGAAACCGGGTCACCAGGAAGGGGCCTCGTTTGGAGCTCCCTACCGTTATTATGAAAAGACGTGGACCGACGATATGGAATGGGGAGCCGCTGAACTCTATGGGGTTACACGAAATAGGGAGTTTTTGGCACAGGCCATAAAGTATGCCCGACTGGCAAATCATATCTCGTGGATGGGGAAAGATACGGCCTATCATTACGCCTATTATCCATTCATGAACCTGGGACATTATGAGTTATTTAATGAGATCAGCGGAGCATTTCGTGATACGTTGGCCGGATATTACCGAACAGGATTGGAAGCGTGTTACGACAAGGCAATGAAAAATCCATACAGAAACGGCTATCCTTTTATCTGGTGTTCCAATAATCTTGCCTCGGCCCTTATAAACCAGGCGCTGTTATATCAGAAAATGACAGGCGATTCGAAATACTATACAATGGCCATTGAGACACGCGATTGGCTTCTCGGGCGTAACCCTTGGGGAGCAAGTCAGTTTATTGGAATTCCACGAAACGGAGCAAACACGCCACATTATCCTCACAGTTCTATTGAATATCTAACAGGCCGGCCCATTATTGGGGGCATGACTGATGGTCCGGTATATGGCTCTATCTTCAAAAAATTCGGCATGGCGCTAAGTCACCCAGACCGTTATGCCGCATTTCAGTCGAGTGTTGTAGTCTATCATGACGACTGGAATGATTTCACATCAAATGAACCCACACTTGACGGGACAGCGGAAGCCTTCGTATGGATGAGCATGATGGCAAATGAGAAGGCTAACGAGCCATATAATCCCTAAATTAAAGCAAGATCAGGCCTTTATTATTATATGAGAATCTGTTCGATCTCTTCCAGTTCTTCTTTGCTGAGCGTTGGGTTGTGCTGAACTTTTACGATGTCCTCGATATGGTCGACACGACTGGCACCAATCAGTGCAGTTGTTACTTGCGGGTGTCGCAAGACCCATGCGATAGCCAGTTGAGCCATTGTCTGGCCTCGTCTCTGAGCGATCTCATTCAGCCGTCTGACTTTGCCGACGTTTTGTTCGTTGATGCTGTCGCGCTGCAGGAAACCATGTGGCTTGGCCGCACGTGAATCTTCCGGAATGCCGCCGAGATATTTGTCTGTAAGAAGACCCTGAGCGAGCGGTGAAAAGACGATGCAACCCATTCCCTCTTCATCAAGGACACCAAGCAATCCATCTTCAATCCACCGATCAAACATGCTGTATCGGGGCTGGTGTATCAGACAAGGGGTCCCCATTTCGCGAAGAATGTGGGCCGCATTTTTTGTCATATCGGGGGGATAATTGGATATCCCTGCATATAACGCACGTCCACTTTTAACGATATGGTCGAGGGCGCCCATCGTTTCTTCGAGAGGTGTATCGGGGTCCGGGCGATGGCTATAGAAAATATCGACATAATCCAGACCCATGCGTTTTAGGCTCTGATCGCAGCTGGCAATCACGTATTTTCGCGATCCCCATTCGCCATAGGGACCAGGCCACATAAGATAGCCGGCCTTACTTGAAATGATCAGTTCATCGCGGTATGGATGCAGATCTTTGGCAAAAATGCGTCCGAAGTTTTCTTCCGCTGAGCCTGGAGGTGGACCATAGTTATTTGCCAAATCGAAATGGGTGATTCCCAGATCAAAGGCCCGGTGTACCATCTTTCGGCTGTTCTCGAAAGTGTCGACATCGCCGAAGTTGTGCCATAGTCCCAGGGCGACGATGGGTAATTTTACCCCACTCCTGCCACAGCGTTTGTATTTCATCTCATCATATCGATTCCCGGCGGCCAAATAGCTCATAAAATGTTCCTCAACTACTGATATTTGAAATTATGCAATATAAAAAAGTTCTTACCTGTTTAGCTTTAGGGTTGGCAAAAACAAACTACCAACAGGCAGAAGAAAATTATAAGAAATGATGTGAACTACAAGACCCCGTAAGGTTTAATCCTTCACACGCCATTTGCAGTCCATTTCCCACCAGTCGTCCGGCACTTCTTTGATGACGCCGTCTTTTAACTGTCCCCATCCACGGGCAACGAGCTCATAATTATCACTGAGCAGCTTGTAATAACGAATCTCGCTGTTATTGGACAGGTCCCGGTAATCATTATGCTTACCATTTTTTGTTACCGCACAAGTAATGGTACCTATTCGTTTTGAATAGATGAGCGGTTTGAGTGTATTCAGGACCTCGAAATCCTTCCCCTCATTGTGGCTGATGTAATCATCGATATATTCGATCCCATGCCGATCCAGGAAACGATAAATATGGACGCAAAGAATCTGAGTCATCTGATCGGCACTGACATCAGCAAATGTATCTCTCTGATCTTGTCCGTCCCAGGCATGAGAAGGCCCTGGTAATTCCTCATTTTCACTCAAATCGTAGTTGACCTCTCCCTCGTATGTATCTACTGCCACATTATACAAATGGACATTCGGGTATTTCTGATACTTTTTTTCGAGTTTTTCAAAAACAACCGGATCAGCTTCAAAACCATAGCAGTTCTCGTAATTTCGGAACAGAGACTTAAACACAGCCTCACTTTTGAGTCCGACAACTACTAAAACTCTTTTCTTTTTTCCAAACCGGTCCTTAACGGATCCAAAAATATCTTTAACCTGACCGGAGTACTGTTCGAACATTTTTTAAACCAGTATGCCATTAAAACCAGTTTCTAGAATCCCGAAAGCCTTCGGGACGTTGTATCATATCTATCATGATCGGAAAAAAAGATGAGAGATGTAGGTCGATCGGTAAAATGGAATGATTTTATGACAATTTTTTTGCAGTCAAATCCAAGTATCTCATTTTCTCAACAAGATCAGGATGATTACCGATCATGGTCTTCATGTTTTTAGTTACCATCGAGTTTAGTTCAACTTTGTCCATCTTCTTATACCGGGCAATTTGGCTGATCACTTCGTTCAAAATCTCCGGCATACCAATATCCCCGCTGAGCCATTTATATCCACCGGGATTGTCCGTTTCGGTAAGCAGGCGATCATTTGGGATGGCATCAAGAATTGTCTGAAACCGCCGGGGAGAAAAAAGCAGCTCTACGCCGATCGTAAAATAAGATCCGCTCGAAAGATAACGATCAATAAGTTCAAGCGGGCCGTTGTACCAATGTACAATAGACTGTGTGATGTGATATTCCTCCAGCTTTTCAACGACTTCGTGTTCCGCACCCGATGTGTGCAGGTTGACAATTTTTCTGTGATGCATCGCGGCATCCAGGAAATATTCAAATACCATGTTTTGATATGGAAAAAAAGATGGATCATCAACAAAACGATGGTCAAGCCCGATTTCACCGATCATAGGAGTATCTTTTACAAGAGCACCGAGCGTATCAAGCCTGTCATGAAACGCCAGTGCCTTCCAGGGATGAATACCAAATGATGGGATAACATAGTCACACGAATCAGCTACGACCCTTGCTGTCATGTACGAGTCGATATCCATCGATACAGCAAGCGTCACTATTTGGTGTGATCGAATCTGATCAAGGGCTGTATTCAGATCTTTCTTGTATTCATCGATATGAACATGGGCATCGAGCAGCATGGCATGCTAATAAAAAATCTAAAAACTCTTGTCCCGATAATGGAATACAGTTCCGGCCGGAAAACGTAAACCGAATGTCTCATCCAGAGTTTGCATTAACTCCTCATCAGACTGTATCTGACTGGTTGTTACAGATGAGCTGTCATCAATGATCAGTCCATTATTCCGCAGAGTCTTTCTGACGGCGGGCAATGTTTGTTGAACCGTCAGAGTCCGGACGAAGCGCGAATCCGGGTGGGTCGACACATAGTGACTGGCTACTTCGTAATCGATCTGATAGTGTGGTTCCAGTGTGAAAATGTACAGATCCGACCAGGTGCCATCATGGTAAGATTGCAGAACCCAGCTATTATTTTCTTTCGTTATACGGTAGGTCCAGGCATATTGCTTTGCTGGCTGTTTGTTTATGAATGGAATCGGTAAAAGCAATCCCTCGGCGCCAAACCCAACATCTGCAATAAATCGACTGCCATTGATATCCACAAGAAGCAACATATGAGTTCTGGGCGGTAACCCTTTTGCCCGGTATCGTACCCGAGCCGCCAGTTGAGTGACTGAAAACCCAATTTCTTTCAAAACCGCAGAAAAGAGCAGGTTGTGCTCAAAACAGTATCCGCCGCGGTGATTCTTAACCATTTTATTCTGCAGGTTTTCGATATCAAGGCGGATTGGTCGTTTTAACAAGACATCCAGATTCTCAAAAGGAATATGAGTGGCATGAGCAAGATGCAGTGATTCGAGGACCTCGTATGTTGGCTCAAGAACCCCGGAATAGTCGATACGGTCAAGATATGATGATAGATCAATCCCGGACGATACAGAAACGTCGTGTTCCATTGAAATAAAAATGACAATGAAGGAAGAAATAACGGGTAAAGAGCCACAAGAAGCGGCTAAACTCAGGCAATTGCCGGAAGCATTGCTTTTACCTTTTGCACGATTGCGTTGGCATCAATACCGGCCTCGGCGCGAAGTTCTTCCTGGGAACCGTGTTCTATGATCCGATCCGGGACCCCCATGATGGTCACAGGAATGGGCTGAGTTTGGGCAACAATATATTCTGCAATTGCGCTGCCAAAACCTCCCTGTACCGCACCATCCTCAATGGTGATGATATGTTTATAGTTCAACATAATCTCATCGATTATATCCGTATCGAGCGGTTTGACGAAACGCATGTTATAGTGACCGACGGAAATACCCTGTTCGCCAAGTCTACTAATCGCTTTTTGGGCTTCCATTCCGATGGCACCATATGACAAGATGGCGATGTCTTCTCCCTCCCTGAGGCATTCTCCTTTGCCGATAGGCATTTCGCTGTAGCTTCCATCCCAATCGAACTGGTCGGAGGCGCCACGGGGATAGCGAATGGCAAACGGACCCTCATTATATTTCGATGCGGTATACATCATATCACGCAATTCCTGTCCCGTCATTGGCGCGGCAACAACAAAGCCCGGAAGCGGGCGGAGATAGGCGATGTCGTAAAGCCCGTGATGCGTTGCCCCGTCAGCCCCAACAAGCCCGGCCCGGTCCATACAAAATACAACCGGCAGCTTTTGTATGGTGACATCGTGAATTACCTGGTCATAAGCACGTTGCATGAAGGTCGAGTATATAGCCACAAACGGTTTAATTCCTTGTGTAGCCATTCCGGCCGCGTACGTAACAGCATGCTGCTCGGCGATACCCACATCAAAAGCACGATCTGAAATCAGTTGCATCATATCAATGAGACCAGTGCCGCTTGGCATTGCGGCGGTTATGCCGACTATTCGTTTATCCTTTTTTGCAAGGTCAACGATTGTCCCACCGAAGATATCCTGAAACTTGAGTGGTTTTGGCACAGTACTTGGCTTGGCCAATGGCTTACCGGTGATTTTATCAAAAGGGCTGCCTTGTGCGTGCCATTTGACCTGATCTAGCTCCGCGGGAGCAAATCCCTTGCCCTTAATGGTGACGGCATGCAGGAGTTTTGGTCCCGGAATAGTTTGCAAATCCTGCAGCATGCTGACCAGATTTTTCACGTTATGGCCATCAGTGGGACCGTAATATTTGAACCCGAGTGCCCGGAATAAGGCGCCGGGTGTAAGCGCCGTGGTCATCGCTTTTTCGAGCCGGGACGCCACTTTACGCATTTTTTCGCCGGCACTCTTGAAGTAACCGAGCATGTCGTAAATCTCATCGCGGATCTTATTGAAGGTCTGACTGCTGGTAATGTCGGCCAGATATTCATTAAGCGCGCCGACGTTCGGGTCAATGGACATGTTATTGTCATTGAGGATAACGATCATGTCACGATTAGAAGCCCCGGCATTGTTCATGCCTTCGAAAGCAAGACCTGCCGTCATCGCTCCATCCCCAATAAGAGCAATCACCTTCTTTCTCAAATCCAATAAATCGCGCGCGGCAGCCATACCGAGTGCGGCCGAAATGGATGTGCTGGAATGGCCCACTCCAAAAGTATCATATGGACTCTCATCCCGCTTTGGGAACCCTGAGATGCCGTTATATTTTCGGTTCGTATGGAACTGCTCCTGACGCGCTGTGAGGATTTTATGACCATATGCCTGGTGACCGACATCCCATACAATCAGGTCGTTTGGTGTATTAAAGACATAATGCATCGCAACGGTGAGCTCAACCGCGCCCAGGCTGGCGCCAAAGTGCCCGCCATAGACCGACACGTTGTCGATGATAAAATCCCGAACCTCCTGACATAAATCAGGCAACTGATCCGGACTGAGTTTTTTCAGATCGTCCGGGTTTTTGACAGTTGCCAGTAGCGGTCCGGGTTTTGCTTTAATGGGTTCCGCCATGTTTAATTCCTATTCTTCATTTTGTGCATTGACCTTTTCAATGCGTAATTCGGCCTTTTCCAGGATCGACGAACAATAGGCCGAAAGGCGCGTGCCTTCTTCAAATAAATTCACAGACTCCTCTAGGGATACCTGATCATCTTCAAGTTTTCTGACCACCGTCTCCAGTTTTTTGAGAGCTTCCTCGAAAGATGGTTGTTCTTCTTTACTCATATAAATTGTAACGCTGGAAAGAGATGATTTGTATCATTATTGATGGAAGAACCATTACGGTACTCCAGAAGTTTCTTTTTTATCGTCATTTTTTTCTTCATTACCGAAGCTTTCAAAAAAATGATCCAGTTCGGCACCGCCCATGAAAGAGATCTTGTTGGTCTTGCGGTATTGTTCGTAAAAAACGGATAACAGCGCAACAGTGGGTACGGCGATAATAAGTCCGAGAAATCCAAACATAAACCCAAAGATAAGCAAAGATAGCATAACGAGCAGGGGATGAAGACCGACATGCTTACCAACAACCCTGGGTACGATTATACCTGTCTCGAGAACCTGTTCTATTGCAAACACGATATAGATGCCCGGAAGGTATGTATACCAGGGATGCCCAACGGTGCTAGCCACTATCGTGCATACAGTAACACTGAGCCAAAGGCCGAAAGTTGGGATGAAATTTGTGATTCCGGCGAACAACCCCAAGACTACTGCATACGGGACTCCGAAGATGGTAAAACCAATGCTCAGATCAATGGAACTGATGACAACAACGATAAATTGCCCCCGGATGTAGGCCCCAACGATGCGGCTGATATCACGGGTATACGTATCTTTAACACCTTTCGGGGTAATAAGGGTACGGACAAAGCGGCCAATATTGTCATAGTCCCGGATCATAAAAAATAACAGGAATGGGGTGAGAATCACGAAAAACAGGATTGTCAAGACACTCCCGAAGCCGGTTACAAAAGTCGAAGAGAGATTGGCAATCTGATTGTAAAAATGATTCAGGAATAGATGTATATGGTCCGAGATCCCCGTCTTTAGTGCCGGATCAGCCAGCCCCATGCGGTCCATAAGCCGGAACAGTCCGGTTTGATCTAGCCATTGATAAGTATTTTGAGTCGCATCCAGAGAAAGGCGGCCAAGGCGAATAAGCTGTCCCGCCAGTGCCGGCAATCCATAGATGCCGATTAGAGTTAATCCTGTCAGCCCAATCAGTGTGAATGCAGCGGCAACCAGCCAGCGAGGGATATTACGCTTCATGAGCCTTTCAACCAACGGATCAAATATGAAGGCCAAAATGTAGGCCAATATGAACGGGATGAGCAGATGACCTGAGTCGTAAAGCAGCCAAAGGCCGGATGAAAATACGGTGGCATACAGCAGGGCCCGGGCAACAGGTTGCTGGCGTATCGGATAAAGAATGATGGCAACGATCAATCCGTATCCCAGTGGATTGATAAGATCCTGAAGCAGGTACATGATGAACAGCAGCCCGGCAGCACCGGCCAGCAACAGTATTAACTGTCCTCTTTCGTTGAACCACGAACTCGAAGGATTCGACATGTAATCGGATAAGAATCGTTCTCGGAGGATGATGATTAAAAAGGTACAGTTTACAAGCAAACAAACATAATGACAAACATTACTTTCAATGTGTTACACGAACCTTCCTGCCATCACTGATTACCGTAACGGCCCCTTCCAGAGCTGTATAGTGAATATCGGCATGATGCCGGATCAGACGCTGTACAGCTGGGAGATCCGGGTGTCCGTAACGGTTATGACGGCCAACGGAGACAACCGCTATTTCAGGTTTTACCAGGTCAAGAAAAGATTTTGTCGAGCTGGTTGAGCTCCCATGGTGTCCCACTTTTAAAACATCGGAATTTAGGAATGAACCAAAATCATGGATCAAGGCTTGCTCCTCAGGCTGTTCGGCATCGCCGGTGAAAAGGAAGGATGTTTTTCCATAAACAAGCTTTATAATGAGGGAGAGATCATTCACATTCGGATTATGAGCATAAGGCTCCGGGGCCAGCACATAAAGCCGGATATCCGGCTCGATGGACAAAGCACGCCCTGTGAACAGACGCTGTAAGGGGTCCTTCTTCTTGTTTGCCAGTTCATGGTAATGTTTAAAAAGCTTTGAGTTATAAGGCTGACCAATATTGTAGATGGTATCAATTGAAACGGCATTCATCACCGAAAGAATGCCACCGATATGATCCGCCTGAGGATGCGTCAGGAGAACGGCATCAAGTTGATCGATACCCAATGCCCTTAGTTCCGGCACTATCACCCGTTTACCACTGTCCGTATGCCACATCCAGCGTCCGGTATCGATCAGGAAATGATGATTTTCGGGAGTACTGACAAGGAGAGCATCACCCTGGCCGACATCAAAAAAAGTAATGCTTAGTGTGGGTGGGCTGGTCCGCTGTATAAGGTCTTTTAAGGGTAATAAAGTGAGTATCAAAATAAAGATCCCGACCCATTTCCAACGAAGACGTGGTATCGTCCATGTGGCCAGGCAGCCGATAGCCCCAACCCAGACAAGAAATACCAACGGTGATATATCGGGAATGGGAATCCAGCTTCCCGGTAAACCGGACATCACTGTTGCCCAGTGATTCAACCAACCCGTTACCATATTGATTGGTATCCCGAGAAATGCGCCCCCCAATGGCCAGATCAGAGTAAGTAAAGAAGTGAAAAATCCTCCGAGAACGATTATTTCGGCGAGGGGAATAGCTATGATGTTACTCACCGGAGCAATAAGTGAATATTCATGGAAGTACCATGCAAGTAACGGAAACAGGCCCAGCTGAACAATGAGACTGATGAGTGCTCCTTCTATTAGCTTATGAATCCAGGGATGCTTATAGAGATTATTCCACAATCGCCTGGCCGTGGGCATCACCAACAGAATAATAGTTACGGCTGAGAAAGAGAGCTGGAATCCAATGTCGTATAATCGGTTGGGGTTAATTATAAGAATAATAAAGGCGGCACATGCCAGTAGGTTCAGCGGTTCCCTGACTCTGCGAAAGATTCGACCATAAGCAAATAACATGGCCATCAGGGAAGCGCGCATGACGGAAGCCGGGAAACCAGTGAGGCCGGAATAAATGAACAGAAGGATGCCAAGTATAGTGATGGCCAAAATCCGCCCCGTTTTGCGGGTCCAAACCAGCGGAATCAGAAACCAGAGTGGGGCAATCAGGAAACCGACATGTAACCCGGACACAGCCATGAGATGTGCCAATCCAGCCCGTATAAAAGATTGACGGGCAACCCTGGTAAGTTCCGCTTTTTGCCCCAGCAACAATGCTTTTGCAACCGGTCGGTTTTCAGGAGAGAAGACCCGGTTTATGGCCTGATCCAGTCGACGCCTTAGCGTTACCCACTGCCACCACGCCTTGTTCGGTTTTGTTGAGATCACATGGATCAAATTGATCTCGGCCCCAATGCCGGTCTTTCGGAGATAGGATCGATAATCGAAATCGTGTGGATTACGGCGGCCTCTGACAGATGTTAGCTGACCTGAAAAAAAGATACGACTGCCGGCACTCATCGTATCGTTTGTATTCTCCTGGTTAAGCAAAATATGAAATGGACCTTTTGCAGCAGGATGGATTTCAGTCTTTACCGAATCAAGTATCACATTATAACGAACACCATATCGCCCTGGATTGACATTTTTTATTTTGCCGGAACAGAGCAGGGTATCGTCTTTGAGCGCATATAGTTTTTGCGAGGGCAGAATTTGTCCTGGTTTTTGCAGTGACGTTCGGAAATAACCAAAACCCGCTATCAGCACGAAATAGAGGATAAGAGATACAAGCTGAAGGGACCGATTGAACGATTTCAGGTATATGTGATTGGTTATCAGATATAGAAATGCAGCTGCCAGCAGCAGGGAAGCCAACTCAATAACAGGTATACCGGCTGGATGATAAACGAGGATTCCAATAACAAAACATAACAGAAGCCGGACAGCCGGATAGCGTGCATACGGGAAGTGATATGTCAAAAAGGGGCTCCTCATAATTACAAGACCCGGAAATCCGGCTATCCTTACAAATGGAGATCTTGCTAAAAGATATAAACACAGTAATCTAAGCTTGCATATTCATACAGATAGTTTCATTATTGGTGATAATAATAGGTTCAACTTCTAATAGTGGAGGAGTTGTGATACGTATAATCGAAATACTCGTTTTTCTAGTGGTGTTGAGTGTGTCATGTACCAAAAGTCATTCTGAACAGATGAATAACGACAAAGCATCTTCGGATTCTGTGAAATGGGCCATCGCGATTCATGGCGGAGCCGGCGTTATCGATAAGTCGATTCCCGACAGCGTCAGGCAGGTATACGTAGATGCGCTTAACCGGGCCCTCGACATTGGGACCCTCATGTTAAAGAATGGTGCACACGGTCTTGATGTGGTTGAAAAAGTGATCAATTCTCTGGAAGACGATCCTCACTTTAACGCGGGCAGGGGATCCGTTTATACTCATACCGGAACGCACGAAATGGATGCTGCTATCATGGATGGAAGCACCTTGCAGGCAGGCGCTGTTGCAGGGGTAAAATATGTTAAACATCCTATATCGGCGGCTCGCCTGGTTATGGAGAAGACACCGCATGTTCTTCTTTCCGGCGATGGGGCTGATCAGTTTGCCAGGGAACAAGGGTTGCACACGGAGCCGCAATCCTATTTTGATACCGAGCGTCGGAAAAAGCAGTGGCAACAGCTTAAAGACAAGGAATCCCAAAACCAGGATATTAAAAAAGACCCGGCAACCTATTTCGATGAACACAAGTTTGGTACGGTTGGATGTGTTGTGCTGGATGCGTATGGAAACCTGTCGGCAGGTACTTCAACGGGAGGCCTCACCGATAAAAAGCATGGGCGGATTGGCGATTCACCGATAATCGGAGCCGGGACCTATGCCAATAATGAAACGTGCGCCATTTCCGCGACTGGCATAGGCGAGCTGTTCATGCGGCATGTTGTTTCTTACGATATATCAGCCCTGATGGAGTACAAAGGAATGACCCTGCAACAGGCTGCCAGCGAAGAGATGCATCATAAGTTGCAACCAGGCGATGGGGGTGTGATCGGCGTAAGCCATGACGGTTCTGTTGTTATGGAATTCAACACGCAGGGTATGTTTCGGGCTGCGGCCAACTCCAGGGGACATAAAGAAGTGAAAATCTGGTAATAGACATCGGGCTTTGTTTTAACAAAACAAAACAGAATCTTTTCTAAAGTCTAAAGTCTAAAGTCTAAAGTCTAAAGTCAGATAGACGAGCGGAATTGATCTCTCAGTTCCTGTATGTAGATACCGATGTCATTGCGCAATTCAAAGATGCGTTCGTGCAGTTTGAAGTATTCTTCTTTTGTAAAGACGCTGGCCTTCTTCTTCAGGTGCTGCAACATAGCCAGAGCACGATTTGCACTTGTCAGAGCTTTCTTGGCGTAGGCAATATTGGCCCCCAGGACATCCAGCTCAAATCCGAAGCCATACCCTGCCGCCAGCTTGATACATATATCGAGCGTGCTTGAGACAAATTCCAGATAGTACCTGTTCTTCAGGGTTTCAGAATGGTTTCTGCTGATATGGAGCAACTCAATGCCGATTTCACGCGATTCCGAATAGATCTTCAGGTTCTCCAATGAACCGTAATCACTCATCACATAATCATCGCTTTCGGCCTTCCACTCCTCGCCGTCCAGAAAATCTTCAGCCTCGTCACCCTCTTCTTCATCAAACACGTCGCTGTCATCCTCATCGTCGTCATCTTCCAGAAAAGGATTCTCGTCGCTGTTGAAGAACAGGTCATCCCATTCCTCATCGTCTTCGGAGTCGAATTCGTCGTCATCGGGATAATAAGCTTCTTCAAAGAGAAGTTCTTCCTCGATATAGGCATCGAGAGCTTCCTGCTCGGAGCTGAATTCCTTCATAAATCGAGTCCACCCTGGTCCGTTCTCACCAAGCGTGGCATTAATGATTTCCTTGAGACGATCGCTTTTTTGTTCGATCTCATTAATGTGGCTTTCCCACTGGTATTCGTCCCAAAGTTCGTCGTCAAAAGAGTCCCAACTCATAGTATCGGGATTGTGCGTTTTGGAAGGGTATGCAGTGTTATCGCGTTTCTTATCCTAAGATGATCAAAGTTCGATAGTAGTGCAAACCTTCTTTTAATAAATCTGTTTTTTTT
Source organism: uncultured bacterium (assembly GCA_963787205.1). Taxonomy (GTDB): domain Bacteria; phylum Bacteroidota; class Rhodothermia; order Balneolales; family DATFMH01; genus DATFNI01. The sequence goes on along the minus strand of CAWBCD010000014.1, from coordinate 29,483 downwards.
CACATCATAAACGTGCAAGAACACCGCTTATGATACGAGTCATTTTGGGTTCTGCAACATCAGCCGCCGCAAGGATATCCTCCATCCGGACTTTCTCCAGTGATTCCGGAAAACATTCGTCTGTTATAACGGAAATACCCAGGATTTTCATTCCCATATGAGCCGCAGCAATGACTTCGGGTACGGTGCTCATTCCAACGACGTCGCCACCGATCATTCGCAAATACCGGTATTCTGCACGTGTTTCCAGGTTTGGTCCGGATACGGCGGCGTACACTCCCTGGTGCATTTTTATTTTTTCATCCAGAGCCACCTGTTCGGCTATAGCGATCAATTCCGGAGTATAAGGTTCGCTCATATCGGGGAAACGTACACCCAGCTGATCGTCGTTAGGACCAATCAATGGATTGTCGCCCAGAAGGTTAATATGATCTATGATGCACATGATATCTCCCCGGCGGTATTGAGGATTCATGCCTCCCGCAGCATTTGATACAAAAAGTGTCTTAGCGCCATTAGCCTGAAGAACACGCAGGGGAAAAACGATCTGTTGCATCGAATATCCCTCGTAGTAGTGGAACCGGCCTTGCATGGCTACTACCTTTTTACCCTGCAACGTGCCGAAAAGGAGTCTCCCGGCATGACTTTCCACAGTGGACGTTGGAAAATGAGGGATATCTGAATAGGAAATTGCGTCCTTTACGTCAATCTGATCCGCAAGCCGGCCAAGACCGGTGCCCAGTATAATCACATTCTCGGGACGTAAATCTGTATGTTTTTGTATATAGGAAAGAGCTTCCTGTCGTTTTTGCCGAAAAACGGCTACAGTATCAAAATTCATTCGTTTTAAAGGAAAGGTTACTCAATATCATCTATAATATCGTCGAGATCATCGACTCCCGGGGTCACCGTCTGATGTTTTTCAGCGGTTTCTTCGGTGGGATTGTTTCGTTGAATAGCTTTTTTGGGTGATTTTTTTTCAGGTTGGTCCTCGGTCTCCTCCTTTGGAAGATTGAAAACATGAGCATTATCGTTTTCGAATGCTTCCAGCGATTCCTGTGCAAGACCGAGATAGGAACGTACGCCGCGGATGATTTCGTCACGCCTGTCAAGCAGGCGCAGAATAGACTGACGAATAGTTTGCCTTTGCTGTTGCGCCTCATTCACAATAGTATTGGCTTCCAGCTCAGCTTTTTGGATTCGGTTACGAGCTTCAGCCTTGGCTCCGTTGATCCGTTGCTCGGCTGACTCCTTAGCAGTTTGTAAGGTTTCGTGCAATGCCTCTTCGACTTTCCTGTAATGGTCAAGTTTATCCCGTAATTCCTGAATTTGCCCCTCCAACTCACGATTGCGGGCCACCATATGTTCCCACTCGCTGGAAACGACACTGAGAAAAGCGTGCACTTCAGCCGTATCATATCCTCTGATCGCACGTTCAAATTTTTGTTGTTTTATTTCGAGAGCAGTTAATTTCATAATAAACAGAAATCTATCGATGTTCAGCGCAGACATGCCCAAGCAATGGCAAATTAGACGCCATTTACCTGTAATTCAAGTAATGATACAAAAAAACTAAGACCTGTAAGAAGTGCAATAGTAGTGTGGAAAACCGCATAATCTCGTGGTATCACCACAGACCAACTATGAACGTAACATGTTTTTCAAACGTGGTTGATCTTCAAGGGAATGTCCTTTTTTCACCTCCTGATCCTCGAGCAACGGCTTATCGTTCAGTTCATCTTTTTCAACTATGATAGATTCGAGGACTTGTAATCGTTTCTCTGCATGTTGCTTGAACCTTTCAAATTCTTCATGCAGTTCCGAATCATTTTTTCCCCCATATTTTCTCTCAATTTTCAGGCGAGCGACGCTGAAAAACTTGCCTAGAAAAAAAAAACTAAATCCGGTTATGGCAAGAATGCCTATAATAGTCAATACAAATTGTTGATCATTCATACAGCTTTAAAACTTTATTTGGTTATCGTAGATATAGGGTATATGATTCCTCTACCACGCTAAGATAGAATTATGAACGCAGCATGTTTTTTAAGCGAGGTTGATCTTCAAGGGAATGTCTCTTTTGGTCTTCCCGATCATCGAGCAGCGGCTTCCCTTCTAGTTCGTCTTTTTCGACAATGATGGATTCCAATATCTGAAGACGTTTTTCAGCCCGCTGTCTGAATGCTTCCAACTCTTCCAGCTGCTGCCGTTCTCTTGCTGAAAGGCTGGTCCCGCCGTGCTTTCTATCGATCCAGTATTTCCATACACCAAAAAACTTAGCCGTGATAAAGGCGACGAGTGTCGTTCCAAATACGATTCCAAATATAGGGATAAGATCAACTGGCATTGGTTTGGAATTATGTTTTACTCTGATTCAAGGAAATCTCACCTGAGATGAACCAAGCCTTCGTTATGAAGAACGCAACATATTTTTCAAATGTGGTTCAGACTCCGTGTTATGTCGCTGTTGTGAAATGTCGACACGCGGTCCGGAGTTAACGGTTGTTCTTTCTGAATCGGATTGACCTTCCAGGGACTCAACGCGTTGTCTCAATGCGGCTATTTCGGATTGAAGCACACGAAATTGTTCATTTGATATATCGTGTCTATCATGCTCCAGATCCAATTTCTTCCACTTGATCAGAAATCCTGTGACTATGGCAGCGATGGGAATAAGAACCCAGATGACTGCTGGATTAAGTAATGCGCCGAACATAATTTCGCCATCTTAATTAATGAATCCAATTATAAACAATATACCATACGTAGGCGGGAAAAATATGTTATAACTTAATAAAATTATTTTTCTTTACGTATAATCGCGTTCACCGAAGATAGCGGTACCGATGCGCACCATGGTAGAACCTTCTTCAACAGCAACGTGGAAATCATGGGTCATGCCCATCGACAGGTGATCGAGTGTCATGTTTTCATTCTCCATATCCCTGTGTTGATCCCTGAGTGTCCTTAGTAGACGGAACTGTGGACGGACATCTTCCGGATCATCAGTGAGTTCGGCTATTCCCATCAATCCTCTGACCCTGACCCATTTCAAACCTTGCGCATATTTCAGCATGGCTCTCAACTCCCCGGGTTCACATCCGCTTTTCTGGTTCTCTCCACTAATATTTACCTGTATGAGGGTCTGGATTACCCTTTGAACGCTGCCCGCTCTTTTCTCGATCTCCCTGAGAGCCTTTGTCTTATGAACGGACTCAATCCAATCTACCCGATCAACCATATATTTAATCTTGTTGGTCTGGAGGGTCCCTATCATATGCCACTTTATGGAATTGTTGAGGTGTCCCATTTTTTCAACCAGTTCCTGAACGCGATTTTCACCGAAATGGATCTGTCCGGCTTCCAACGCTTCTTTGATGGCCTCAACAGGTTTGGTTTTCGATACCGCGACCAACAAGACCTCTGAGGGATCACGTCCTGCCTTTATACAGGTTTCATCAATTATCGATCGGATTTTGAGTAGGTTTTCTTTGACCATTGTATCGGTCTGTTAGGTTCTCGTTGTCAATCGTTTAAAGATACAAAGAGTCCGTCAGAATCCGTGGCGGTTTGGCAAGCCGCAGAAAATGAGGTTTGAGATTAGTTAATCAATTCGAAAAGATATCAGATATCCCCCTTTGGGATCGTTTATCCATACAGAATTTATTCGAAAGGGGCTTTAAATTGACAGGAATAAAGCTTACTTTAAGAGTTCGATTTAAAATAAGACCTGTGAGTACGCGAACAGACCTGATTTACATACAAATTCGATTGGTGCGACAGTCTTCGGCACTTGGTTTTAACAAAAAACAAAGGAGTCGGCGACCCATAGAATGACGGTGAAGGTCAGTCATATCAATAACTACATTGAAGCATGGGCACCTTCCTTAACCAAGCTGGATTACGATAACGTAGGGGTTCTTTTTGGGTCCCCTGATCACACGGTCAATAAAATACTCCTTTCACTCGACTTAACCCCCGAAGTAGTAGACGAAGCAGTCCAAAAAGGCTGTGATCTGATACTCACTCATCATCCTATCATTTTTCGGGGAATCAAAAGTATCAATCCTGAAACGCTCCAGGGCAAATCGTTATATCTGGCAATTCAGAATGATATTGCACTGATTGCGGCGCATACCAATCTCGATGCAGCAAAAGGCGGGGTTTCCTATGCTTTGGCAGAGATGTTGGGTCTGAGAGAGCTGGCTTTTTTGTCTGAAGATTATTACTTGCGCCGTCAGATTCTGGCGAGAATTGAGAAAATTCAGGCGACTCAGTTGAGAAATGAATTACAACGTAAATTTGGTCTTGCACCTCTCGTGCTCTCTGGTAATGATTCAGGGAAAAAAGCTCTGATCGAAGTTACGGCCGACTATTGGCAAATCTCGGAGGTCCTGACAACGATATCCCGGTTTACGGGAAATAGGTCCTACGATATTCAGGTACTTAAAACAGAACGTCCAACACCGAATATCGGTATGGGAGTTCTGGGTAGCTTATCGGGAAGCGGAATGGAACCCGATGCCTTCCTCGATCACATTGCCTCAAAGCTGAATTTAAAAGCTTTTCGATATACCGGTCGTCCGGATCTTATACAGAAAGTAGCAGTCTGCGGCGGCGCCGGCGTTTCCATGGTTCCAGAAGCCCGGAAGAAAGGAGCCCAGGCCCTCGTCACGGCCGATGTTAAATATCATGATTTTTTCCTTGATGATTCTTCATTTTTGTTGATCGATGTCGGCCACTACGAAAGTGAAATACCCATTGTTCCGGTATTGCAACGGCGTTTGCAAGAAGCATTTCCGGAGGTAGAGGTCATACCTACATCGGTACGTACCAATCCCATGCATGTTCATCTGCACCCAATAACTAAACCTAACACCCGGTAACTAACGACAGTTGATTTATGAAAGACATCCTGCAAAACCTGGCAAATTTACAATATATAGATTCCCGTATCGATGAAATTGATCGACTACGAGGGGATTTGCCTGAGGAAATAATGGATATCGAAACCGATATCAGCCGGCTTGAAGCCCGGATAGAAAGCGTAAAGAAAAGTCAGACTGAACTCGATGTTGAGACCAATAAACTTGTACTCGACATCAAGGAGTCAGAAGAACTGGTTGAAAAATACGACAAGCAGCAAATGACGGTGCGAAACAATCGTGAATACGACGCACTGACGAAAGAGATAGAAGCACAAAAGCAGAAGGTAGAAAATTCGAAGGCTCGTCTCGAAGAGATTGTTATTCTTAAAGAGGATAATGAACGTGTGCTTGTCGAAAGTGATAAGAGACTCGAAGAAACCCGTGAAATTCTGAAGGTGAAAAGAAAAGAACTGGAAGAAGTGGAAAAAAAGACGGAAGAGGAACAAAATGAGTTGCTTAAGAAACGGAATGATGCCACCCAAAAATTAAATGAGCGTTATCTGAGAAGTTATGAACGCCTGCGGAAGGGACTCAATAACGGCATGGCGGTTGTCCCAATGGAGCACGGGTCCAGCTTTGGTATGATGCTTCCCCCACAGACTCAGATGGAGGTCCGTCGCAAAAACAAGATCATTATCGACGAAAACAGTGGTCGTATAGTCGTTGACAAAAGCTTTTTTGATGAGGCCAAAAAACAGTTCACGAAATAAGAGAATCTGTTTAACGTTTTAATTTTCCGGAACATCGGGTAATCGCTCCGATTATATCGGGGAGGAAAGTCCGAACACCAACAGGCACCGTGCTTCCTAACAGGAAGGTCCCGTGTTGAAAAATATGGGAACAGCCAGTGCCACAGAAAACAAACCGCCCCGACTAGTCGGGGTAAGGGTGAAAAGGTGGGGTAAGAGCCCACCGCCCTGGTGGTGACATCAGGGGCAGGGCAAACCTCACGGGGTGCAAGATCAAGCAGATAGTATGTGCCGCCTGTCATGACGCTATCGGGTAGATCGCTCGAGCCCGGTGGTGACGCCGGGACCAGATAAATGATTACCGCCCCTGTCCCGTTTAATCGAGACCTGGGATACAGAATTCGGCTTACAGATGTTCCGGAAAAAAAGCCTTTCATGAAAATGGAGGGCTTTTTTTGTTTTATGACTTTCATTTTTTTATGGACAACAGACCCATCGTTGCGAGAAATTGGTTGTAAAAAGATGTGTTTTTAATTGTGGCTAAAAATATTTTGCGATACTCTCGCTTATCATTATATATTTAAGTGATCAGGAGTTTTATCAGCTACTTCACTTTCGATTGATCTCAAGCAATAGGAGCAGACAGAATGTATGGCAAGTCTTTTTTAGTTTTTGTGGTATTCAGTTTTGGAATCTTTTATGGTGTCAGTGCAGTTGCTCAGCAAGGAAAAAGTAAAACGCAAAAAACAAAATTTGTCGTTACCCATAAAGACGCAGTAACAGAGGGTTCGGTTACGGTTGGCGGACAGCACATCGACTACAAAGCCATTGCCGGGAGTATCTATCTTAAAAAAAGTAATAATGATACAACCACCACGATGTTTTATGTCGCCTATGTTAAGAACGATGTGAAAAATGAATCAACCCGCCCAGTCACCTTCCTTTATAATGGTGGACCGGGTTCATCTACGCTTTGGCTCCATATGGGATCGTTTGGTCCGCGACGGGCGGAGACTTCTGATACCGCGCATGTCAAACCGGCCCCATACAAACTGGTGAATAACGAGTACAGCCTGCTTGATGTCAGTGACCTCGTGTTCATTGACGCTCCGGGTACCGGGTTCAGCCGGCTTGATGGAGATAGCAAAGCAAAGGATTTCTATGGCGTTGACGAGGACGGACATGCCTTTGCGCAGTTCATTACCCGGTTTCTTTCGAAGTATGATCGTTGGAATTCTCCCAAGTATCTGTTTGGCGAAAGTTATGGAACAACGCGCTCTGCTGTCCTGTCGCGATATCTTGAAACAGAGGATAATGTAGATCTAAATGGAGTCATATTGCTCTCTCAGATCTTGAGTTATGATATCAGCAACGATGACGATCCCTATCACAATCCAGGCATGGATCTTACCTATGAACTGGCGTTGCCCACATACACCGCTACGGCATGGTATCATCATAAACTGCCCAATCAACCGGCCGATCTGCAACCTTTGTTGAAGGAAGTGGAACATTTTGCAACGACCGATTATGTGCAGGCGCTGATGCAGGGAAGTGATCTCAGCCAGTCAGAGAAACAACAGACGGCCGAAAAGTTGCATCAATACACCGGTTTACCTGTTGATTACATTCTGAAGGCGAATCTGCGCGTCAGTGGGGGCGAATTCACTCATGAGCTGTTAAACGGAAATGATCAATCGACAGGCAGACTTGATACGCGGTTTGATGGTCCAAGCATGGATCCATTGGGCAAAGAAGCCGATTATGATCCGCAGGCTTCGGCGATAAGCTCTGCATATGTCTCGCTGTTTAATCATTATATCAGGAAAGATCTGAACTACGGCAAAGGAATGACCTACAAGCCGGAGATCTCACTCTGGAGAACCTGGAACTACCTTCACGCGCAACCCGACAGTCGGATGAAACTCCCGGAAGCAACCAATGTGATGCCTGATCTCGCCATGGCAATGAAGTACAATCCACACCTGAAAGTGATGCTTAATTCCGGTTATTTTGATCTTGCGACTCCCTTTTATGCAGCCGTATACACCATGAAGCATTTGCCGATCCCCGAAAAGCTGCAGAAGAACATCGAATACAAATTCTATGATTCAGGTCATATGGTATATGTGCATCCCGAATCGCTCAAAAAGCTACATGATAATGTGTCACAATTTATCCGGGAAACGGATAATGTGAGCGATTAAAGATAGTTGCCAGATGTTTGAAAAGCCATTCTCAGATTCGTTGATGCCGTTTTCCGGCGATGTCAACTGTACGATACCGTGACAGTAGTTTGATGAGCGTTTAAGGAAAATAATAGCCTCAAGCGAGTGGATATATCAGGCTTTTTGATCTGAAAACAACTCTTCCACCCTATTCATGCCGTGGATAGAGAGAAGAGACGAGAAAAGGTTCATGCCATAATCTTCTGCGCTTCTTCGGTAGACAATCCCAGTTCCTTTTCTATTTCTTCGAGAGACTTACCCTTGGTTTCCGGGATGTAGATCAAAATGAAGATAAAGGTGATCACACTAAGAACGGCAAACACTCCGAACGCAATAGCACCACCCATCTGGTTGAGCATCCACGGGAAGGTTTGCACAACCAGGTAGGTACACATCCAGCTGACGGCTGTTGATATAGACATGGCTGTGCCGCGGTATTTGTTGGGATAAATTTCGGAGGTGACTACCCACATGACCGGTGCCAATGATGCAGCAAACGAGGCGATGTATCCCAGCACGGAAAGCAATACGATGAAACCGTGCAGACGATTGAGAGCGAAAGCACCTACCAGAACTGTCAGTGAAATGGCCATGCCGGCTGATCCAAATAACATGAGCGGTTTTCGTCCGGCTTTATCGATGAGTCCAATGGCTACAAATGTAAAGGCTACATTCACCACACCAACGATGACCGACTGAAGAAAAGCCGAACTCGTTGCGATGCCTGTCTTGGCGAAGATAGTCGGCGCAAAATAGATAATAGCATTGATGCCGGTTATTTGTTGAAAGGCAGCTAAAAGAATACCCAAAACCATGATCTTGGCCATGGGTCCCTTGAAAAGGACACCGAGGCTGACTTTCACTTTCTCCTTAAGCGTCTTGTCGATTTCTTTAAGTTGGTCCATCGCATGATCATCTCCACCGATATCCGTCAGTGTCTTCAGGGCTTTATCCCGCTGATTGTTTTTAACCAGCCATCTGGGGCTTTCGGGAACCAGGAATAGTAATGCAAAAAAGATAAACGCCGGAATAACTTCGCTCCCAAGCATATACCGCCAGTTATGTTCGCCGGCGCTAACGAGAAGATAGTTGGTGAAATAAACAACAAGTATCCCGATAGTGATGGCCAGTTGATTCAACGAAACCAGCCGTCCTCGTATATGAGAGGGTGAAATTTCAGCGATATAGGTCGGAGAAAGCAGTGAGGCAGCGCCGACAGCGGTACCGCAAATGATACGGGAGAGAACAAAAAACCAGAAAGCGGTGGCCAGTGCTGATCCGATGGCCGATATGGCAAATATGATAGAGGTGGTGATAAGCATGCGTTTTCGTCCATAACGATCGCTCAACTTCCCGGAGATGGCAGCTCCGACCATACAACCAAGTACGAGAGAGCCAACAGCCCAGCCGAGTCCGATCTCACTAAGCGAAAAATATGTTTTTATAAACGGATTGGCCCCGGATATTACGGCGGTATCGAAACCGAAAAGGAAACCACCAATAGCCGCGACGATGGTGATCAGGTAAACATAATTCCTTTTTTTCATGGTTTTTGACTCCATATTGATTTCAGTTTCCAAATATCCAGGGACTTTAGATGGATGTCACCTCCCTTTGCGAAAAGCTGCAAGCCGTCAGATGTCAGGTTAGGAAAGATCTTATCCGTGATGACAGTCTGGCCGTCATTGCCGAAAACTTCGACACTCGAGCGATCGAGGAGTATGTGTAGCCGAATAGTGTTTTCATCAGGTTCCAGAGGACCGTGCTGTACACCTGGAAAATCCTTGCTGAAGGAATCTGCACCCGATTGGGTCCTGTCCACATACATCTGATGATGATTAACATTATACCCGACAACGGTTTGCTGCGATGCACCCTTTCGAACCAGAAAGCCGAACTCAGATGCGGAACCCAAAGTGAACACGGCATCGATTTCCAGGACATCCCCTCTTATGCCGCGTTGCGAGAGCTCATCATTCTTTCCTGAAACAGTAATGTTGGAAAGGTGATGATGGTCGTAGCGCAGCTTTTGCAGCTCTCTGGCCGGATTTTGTACGAGTTTGATTCCATCCGGAAAAGTCTTCAACCCAACACTTCGGGGTACTGACATACCTCCACGCCAAGGGCTGGTTGGAGCTTTTTGTCCGTATTGCCAGTTATCGAGCCAGCCCAGCCACAGTGTTCGGCCATCACTTTTAGGAATATCAGACCAGGATGTTGCTGCGTAAAAATCTTTCCCGTAGTCGACCCAGAGAACGCTATCTCCGGGGGCACCAGTTGGTTGGGTTGCGGTAAACTTCTTTCCATCAAAATTGCCGATGAAATATTGTCCCCCCGAACCGCCGGCAATCGACCCCGGATTCAAACCTACCTCCAGGACCCATTTGATATTATGGGAATTGCCATCAACAGCCATGGGCTGGAGCATCGGACATTCCCAGACACCGCCAGTAGCTGCTTTTGGGCCAAAATCGCTCAGATGTGTCCAGTTTTTCAGGTTATTTGAACTGTAGAAGCTAACCTTATGCTGATCTGATAACGCGAGGATCATGATCCAGTGATGATCGGGCTGGTACCAAAAAACTTTCGGATCCCGGAAATTATCGGAATTTATGTTAAGTACCGGGTTACTGGAATACTTCGTCCAGGTCCGGCCGTTATCCAGACTATAAGCGATTCGTTCATCCTGGAGATGACTTTTGGGATGATATCCTGTGTAAATGGCAACAAGTGGCGTCTTCCCGTTCTTGCCGAAACCACTGGTATTATTCCAATCCACGACTGCGCTGCCGGAGAAGATCATTACCCCATTTGCTTCTTTAAGTGCAACGGGTAGCTGTTTCCAATGAATCAGATCTCTGCTCACGGCATGCCCCCAGCTCATGTGACCCCAAACCTGTCCGAACGGATTATACTGGAAGAAAAGATGGTATTCCCCGTTGAAATAGACTAGTCCATTTGGATCATTTGTCCAGTTTTGTGCCGGTGTGAAGTGAAACTGAGGACGATATTGCTGATCATATTGCTTTGGGATATGATCTTTTGTTTGTGCTTTTGTAAGACAGGGAGCAAAAATGGCTATAAACAGCAAAGCCGTGATCCGCCTCAAGTGTATCATGGTCATGGAATAAGATATCTTTAAAAGTGCAGAACCCTGGTTAAAATAGTCGTTACGAATAAAGGTATAAGTCTATAACGCAAAGCTGTAAAAACACACGTTTAAGATACAGTACATTTTTTAAGCGATAGATGAAAGCGCTTACTTTAAAATGAGCATAATAATTTTGCAGTTGGCATAAAAAAAGCCCCACCATAATGGAGGGGCTTTAAAAATGTGATCCGGCTACTCTTAGTAGCGGTAATGATTCGGCTTGAATGGCCCCTCGGGTTTAATACCCAGGTAATCTGCTTGCTCTTCAGTGAGAGTATCAAGTTCAACGCCGATCTTTTTCAGATGAAGTCGGGCTACTTTTTCATCCAGGTCCTTGGGAAGGACGTGAACACCCAGTTCAAAATCACGAGTGAACAGCGCAATTTGTGCAAGAACCTGGTTGGTAAAGCTGTTGGACATTACGAAAGACGGGTGGCCGGTAGCGCATCCGAGGTTTACAAGGCGACCTTCGGCCAGCAGGATTACTTCTCTGCCATCCTTGAGCGTGTATTTGTCAACCTGCGGTTTGATCTCATCATGTGTGGCATTCTTTTTAAGCCAGGCCACCTGTATTTCAGAATCGAAGTGCCCGATGTTGGATAAAATGGCCTGATCCGGCATTTGTTCGATGTGTTCGGCACGGATTACATCACTACAGCCCGTAGCGGTGACAAAGACGTTCCCTTCCTTGCAGGCATCTTCCATCTTTTTAACTTCGAAACCTTCCATGGCAGCCTGCAGGGCGCAGATAGGATCGATCTCTGTTATAATGACACGTGCGCCATACGAACGAAGACTCTGGGCACATCCCTTGCCAACATCGCCATATCCTGCGACAACGGCTACTTTTCCAGCCAGCATGACGTCTGTGGCACGTTTAATGCCGTCGACCAGTGATTCACGGCAACCGTAGAGGTTGTCGAACTTCGACTTAGTAACAGAGTCATTAACATTGATTGCAGGCGCGCCGAGTTTTTTTCTTTCGCCATGCGATATAGGCGGTGTACACCGGTGGTCGTTTCTTCTGAAATTCCATGAATGTCTTTCAGAAGTTCAGGATGTTTTTGGTGCACAATGGCCGTCAGGTCGCCGCCGTCATCCAAAATCATATTCAGGGGTTTTCCATCCGGGAAGTACAGAGTTTGCTCGATGCACCATTCGTATTCTTCCTCGCTTTCACCTTTCCATGCGTAAACGGGTACACCAGTCTCGGCAATAGCCGCTGCAGCATGATCTTGTGTTGAGAAAATGTTGCATGAAGACCATTGTACTTCCGCACCTAGTTCAACCAGGGTTTCTATCAGAACGGCCGTCTGAATTGTCATATGCAGACATCCGGCGATCCGAGCACCTTTAAGAGGTTTTGATGCACCGTATTCTTCACGAAGTGACATCAGACCCGGCATTTCGGCTTCTGCCAACGTAATCTCTTTGCGTCCCCAGTCGGCTAGTTTAATATCCTTAACCTTATAAGGTAGTTTTTCCGTGATCATAAAATTTTTCTTGTGTTAAAATTATCTTCCAAATCAACTAAAAATAAGTCTATTCAACCTGTACTTCAAAGTGAATTGGTCTGACTAACCCCTCAATCAAGCTCACCGTTCACCGGATCATGATTTTTTAACAGAAATTCTTTTAGTACAGGCTGTCAGTTTGTTTTTTTGTGATTCTCGATGATTTCCTGGATTTCTTTAAAATCCTGCGATGGACCGGCACTGCTCATCACCGCGGATATGAATTTACCATTAGGATCTATGAAAACCTTATAGGGTATTCCTGTGATTTCCAGCTTTTGTGCCAGATTTCCTCCGTAAGCATAGCGAAATTTGTAATTATGCTTACCGACGAAATTCTTCACATCCTGTTTGGAGTCGCTGATCCCGGGAGTCAATGCAATAACGGCAAAGCTTTTGGAATAGGCTTTTGCAAGTTGATTTACAGTGGGCATACTGTGGATGCATGGTTCACACCACGTCTCCCAGAAGTCGATCATCACTACCTTTCCCCGATAGTCGGAGAGATTGAACGTGTTTCCCTGCAGATCGGTGAAAGAGGCATTTTCTACATCCTTAATTTGACTGGGTGTTAGCTGAACCTGTTGGGCAAAAACCGCAGTGCTGCCCAACAAAAAGAGCACGGTAAAAAGTGTAAAAGCTTGCTTTTTCATAAAAAAATAAAGCATTAAGAATTATTTATTGCGTTTGAGTCTAACGTATTACACGCGTATATGGTGTTCGGATTTCTTCTGCCGCTCCGGCAGCAGGTTTCTTGCCATTTCTGACAAATCTTTTGTAAAACCGGACAATGGTCGTTTGGGAGAACCCCAGATGGTACATAAAATAAATACATGTAAAGATGAACTGTAGGCGAAGAATGCCATTGTCAAGATATTTACGTGCAGATGTGGTTACATAACCAGACAACACACAAAATCTGGCATTTCTGCTAATACGACCTATGATCTCATTGTCTTCCATAACTGTAAGATCTTCACGGAAACCGCCGATGTTCCGGAACAATCGGCGATCGATATACAAACTTTGATCCCCATAACGAAAAGGACGATAGGGTAATCGGGTAAACCAGCTATACATGTTCAACAACCAGTGATTCGTGTCAAAACGTAAACGGAAACAACCTGCATTTAAACCGTTTTGCCAGGCTGAATGGATATGGTTCAGATAATTTTCGGGGGGAATAGAATCCGCATGCAGAAAATAAAGGACATCGCCACTCGCATGTTCTGCCCCGACATTCATCTGGATGGCACGACCTGGCTTATTCGATTCTACAACGTCAGCTCCCGCCGAGTGTGCTAAAGAGCGTGTCGCATCAACACTACCGCCATCGACGACGATTATCTCCTGCACGCATCTTTCAGTATCATTTTTTACAAGATACCTTATCAATGAATTAATGACATCCGCTTCGTTATAAGTAGGGATGATTACAGATATTGAATTCAACGGGATAGGATCAGTTTTTTTGATCATTCAGAGACACTCCGCAGTTCTCGTTGCCGCGTATACAGTCGATAGCGATCCAGATCATCCTCAGTGTCTATGTCTTCAAGGATTGGCAACTCGTACCAAATCATGTCCTGTGCGATCAACTTCTGAATTGTTTTATCAAAGACCTGAGATCCACCCCAATTGATATCTTCAAACAGTTCTTCATGGGGTTCGATAAGCCCGAGCAGATAATAGCCACCATCCCGGGAAGGACCTATCACCACATCGGTTTCCGAGAGTAGGTTAAATGCATTTTCCAGAATATCCCGAGTGATGTACGGACAGTCTGAGCCGATGATGCAAACCCTTTCATATCCTTTATCGAAGAGTTCTTCGAAGGCATTACTCATACGTTCTCCCAGATCCGATCCTTCCTGCACGAAGTGATGATATCGTTCTTTTGTCCACAACGGATTTTCTTCAGGAACATAATCAGAGTAATAGACCATTTTATCCGAGGTAAGAAACCGGACCGCCTGCTCTGTCTGTTTTTGCAATTCGCGATGAACCTCCAGGGCGCGACTTTCCCCCAGGGTTTTCGCCAATCGTGTCTTCACTTTACCTGGTTCATTGTTTTTCACAAAAATGATGAGTGCTTCAGCTGAGGTATCCATACTAACAGGGTTTATATCCGTTCTATAAAATCATACGGTTAATTTATTACACACAAATAACAGCTTATGAAGGATAATGATTCATCACGTGAAGCGCTATAACATGTTTATGCGTGGGCCTCGTATTTGTAACTTACTTATGTGAACTGTGTATTCGCCACAAGAGTTATAGGGGTACACAAATGTTTTCTTATTTTATAAAACTGTATGTATTGCAAGGGATTTCATTAAAATTCAAACAAAATATTCGAGGTACGAATGACTAATTCACATGCGAAATATTTGATGCTGCTGGTACTTTTAATCTTACCCTTAACGCTGAAAGCCCAGATGAAGAGAGGCAATTTTGGAGCCGGAGTCATGTTTGGTGAACCTTCCGGCATTACAGCAAAACTATGGCAGGGACAGCGAAATGCCTTTGATTTTGGCCTTGCCTGGTCCTTCGAACATACAAATTCCATGACAATGCAGGCCGATTACCTGTGGCATAATTATGATATTATTAAAGTAGACGAAGGAACGTTGCCTGTTTATTACGGCGTAGGTGGCCGCGTTATGGTTGGTAATGAAGGGAATGTAGGGATTCGTGTGCCGGTAGGTGTCAACTACCTTTTTGCCCATGACCCGTTAGGACTGTTCTTTGAAGTTGCCCCTATTTTGGATTTGGCTCCAAGCACGAACTTCGATCTGAACGCCGATGTCGGTATCCGATACTACTTCGGAACTAAATAATGTTACTAAGAGGCAGGAAATGTACCTTAGGAAGACTCGCCACTACGGATCTCTTCGATCTCCTGGCGCAGTTCTTCCACTTTTTCCTGTTTTGATTCAAGCTCTTCTTTCGCGTTATCTATTTTTTCCTGGATCTCCTGGCGCAGTTTTAATCCCTGCTTGTTAGGCCGGATAAAAGTCTGGCTGTCGCTGTAACTGAGAATTAACTCATTCAGCTTTTCGCACTCTTTTCTAAGCTTGTTAAACAGGTTCTGTTTATCCCGGAGTTCTCTGCGGTCATCCTGGGAGAGTACAGCTTGTTTGCTGAGTATCGGTCCGCCCCTGTCAGCAGCACGCGCCCGCTGATAAACAACATCACAAGCTTCCCGATACTGCTTGTAAATTTTGTTTTTCTGCTTGATTGGGACAAATCCAATTTCAGAAAATGCCTTTTGCAGTGGTTTGATCAATTCACGGGCCTCGATAGGATCTTCGTGATCACCCAATGCGAAAATCTTTTCGATGATCTCCCTTTTCTGTTTTAGATTTTCTTTTTGTTTCTGGCGTTCTTCCTTAAAGAAATCACGTTTGTGATCGTAAAACTCATCCATCGCTTTCTTGAAACGACGCCAGATCTTTCTGGTTTTACGGCGGGGTACAGGTCCAACAGCTTTCCACTGATCCATGAGTTCCTGCATTCGGTTGGTACCCTCTTTCCAGTTGTCGGTATCCTTGATAGATTCGGCTTCTTCGCAGAGTTTTACTTTCGTTTCGTAATTATCGTTTTCCTGGTCTCTCAGGAGATCTATATTTTCGGCCTTACGTTCGTTAAATGCATCTGTTGCAGCCTTAAACTGGGTCCAGAGCTCCTCGGATTGTTCTTTCGGCAGCGCACCGACATCCTTCCATCGTTTATGCAGCTTGTTAATGGAACGAGCGGCATGTGCCAGATCTTCCGCTTCGGCCAGAGCCTGAGCTTCTTTTACCAGTTCCTGCTTTTTGGCATATCTTTTTTCAACTTCATTACGATATGAGGTGTCGTAAGTGAGCTTCTTTTCGTAATAAGTGCTACGAAGATCCTTATATCGCTGCCATATTTCAGAAGCCTTTTCGCGCGGTACACGTCCGACTTTTTTCCATTCGCGCAGCAACTCGTTATATTCACTGTCGAGAGGTTTCCAGTCGTTGAAGTTTTCATCAACCCGATTTAACAAGTTGCTGATTTTATCAAGGATTGTCAGCTTAAGAGTGTGGTTCTGCTCCTCTTTTTCCTTTCGGGCAACAAGATACTCTACGCGATTCTTCTCGAACTCTTCGATTAGCGCATTGTATTGCCGGTTTATTGGTTCCGCCTCCTGAGAATCGACCAGACGTATGTTATCCCATCGCTTCTCTATGCCCTGAACTTCATTTAACGCATGCCACTTCTTCTGCTCTATGATGGACTTAAGCCTGGATAAGAGGTCATTCTTACGCTCCAGATTTTTGATCTTTTTTTTATGGATCTCATCATAGTGAGCTGACTTCCGGTTCTGAAATTCTTTTTGCTGTCCGTTGAATATTTCGCTGAGCTTGTTGTAAATCTCCTGTTGCTCTTCTTGAACTTCGGGGCCTTCGCTCCACTTTCTTCGAAGATTGTCGAACTCCATATTTGCATACTGAATATCCGACCCATGGAGCAGCGGGTGACTCTTTTCTATAATGTCATAATAGGCCGACAGTTCTTCCGGAACATCAAAATCGAGCTCCGGTCCATGTTTAGCAGGACTTTCTTTCGCTTCTTCTTCTGATTCTGGTTCATCTTCCGAGTCAGCGGCTTCTTTTGCAACCGCAGGTTTCTCTTCGTTTTCGGATGGTGCTATTTCCTGACCTTCAATCTCTGCAGATTTCTCTTCGGTCGTTTGATCAGTGTCCCCGTCGCTGACCTCAGTCTCTTCAACCACCGTTTCTACCTTTTCAGATACAGGTGATTTCTTTTTATCCGCCTCGCCAACATCTTCTTCAACAGTGTCTTCTACCGACTCACCGGCATCTTCAGTGACAGATTCTTGGGTCGATTCGTCGTTCTCTTCAAGATCGATCTCCTGTAGACGATCTGCATCACCCAATGATTGGCCTTCCTCTGGCTCGGTGTCCACTTCCGGGGCTTCAGACTGAATGTCAGTATCCGGTACGGAGGCTGACTCAACGTCGTCTGTTTTTAAAAACTCCACTTGTTTTGTCTGGATTTTTTGGATCAAATCAGAGAAATCTCCAATAGCATCCGTTTTTTTAACCTGTTCTAACAGATCCTCGAACTGTTGGGAAATTTCAGTGGAATCTTCCAACGCTGCGATTTCGTCGATTTTTTCCGCAACCTTCTTTTCCAGCTCATCAAAAGCATTTACAAATGGTTCCAATGCTTCATCAAGATTTTCGGTATCAACTGTGCCAAGCTTTCGGCCCTTGAACAAAGAGGTCCCTTTTTGGAACAGTTCACCTTCCTCTGTGACAAGAAAATTGTTGTTTTCGTGAAGAATATTAGTAGCGTTTGGTTCGGTATTCATATCCAAGCCTGCGATCTCATAACGGTTTCAGCACGTGCCGTAACAGCAAATTCGTGTTCTTCCTATAACTATCAATTTTAAGGAACTATTGGTAGCTAAGCAATCTAAGAAAAAAATGTTGAACCTAGCCTTCAGTTAAATTACTAAATATCGTCTTGTATGTTTGATAATCCGCATCAGAAAAACATACGAAGGTGACTTGCTTCGGAAGATCGTGTTTTTTTAAGAAATATACCGTTTTACTCAGGGCGATTGTAGTAGCCTGATCGATGGGAAAATGATAGGCACCGGTGCTTATTGAGGGGAAGGCTATGGTTTCAATATTATTTTCTTCTGCAAGTTTGAGACTATTGTCATAGCAATTGGCAAGCAATTCCCGCTCTTTTCGATAGCCACCATGCCAAACAGGACCGACGGTATGTATAACGTATTTTGCAGGAAGGCGGTACCCACCGGTTATTTTCGCTTCTCCTGTAGGGCATCCATTTAATGTCCTGCATTCAGCCAGCAATTTGGGTCCGGCAATCCTGTGGATGGCGCCATCCACACCGCCACCGCCCAGAAGGCTCGTGTTGGCGGCGTTAACGATGGCATCAACCTTTAGCTTTGTGATGTCCCCCTTCGCAATTCGAATGCGGCTGGTAACAGACATTGTTTCAAAATTGTAATGATGAATATGTAACGGTGTCAGCTTTTGGAAACCTGATAGAGATGAACATCCCGCTGTGGAAAGGGAATGTTGATCCCTTCTTTATCAAAACGTTGCTTAAGCTCTTTTGTTAAGTCCAGTTTTGCATTGAAGAAGTCGCCGCTTTTGGTCCAGAAACGAACCATCAAGTTAACCGAACTGTCCCCAAGGTCGGAAACAGCAAACATTGGCGCCGGATCCGATAGGGTGCGGGCATCAGCTTCAATAACTTCTTTAGCAACCTTCAGTGCATGGTCGATGTCATCACCATAACCAATTCCGATAGGAATATCTACTCTTCGGGTTTCGTTCTGTGAATAATTACGGATCTCCGTACCCCATATTTTCGAATTCGGTTGATATACATTGATATTATCAAACGTGTGCAGCTTGGTCACGAAGAATCCGATTTCATCAATGACAGCCAGCACGCCCCCGGCTTCAACAACATCGCCGACTTTGAACGGGTGGAAAACCAACAGCATCACGCCGGAAGCCACGTTGCTGAGTGAGCCCTGCAGGGCAAGACCAACAGCCAGACCAGCGACGCCAAGAACAGCGATGATGCTCGCTGTCTGAACACCAAAGTTGTTCAGAACCATCAACACTGTAAAGGTTATTCCCAGATATCGTACCAAGTTAGCCAGAATGGAAATAAGCGTGATATCTATTTTCCTGGATTTCTCCAGCAGCTTCCGGGTCTTCTTTCCAAACCAGCCGGAGATTATCCAACCGACAATCAATATGACGATCGCCCCGATGATTTTGAGCCCATATTGCGTCAATAGGGGAATAATGGAGTTCCAGATTGATTGTATATCGGTATTCATCTAAATCCTCATGTTTAGGTTACTAATATCTGTTACAATAAAGGAAGTATCGTTTATAACGAAAGCGTTCCGTGCCAAAGGGTTGTAATTACGATTCTCCATCTTGGTTGTTCAGGGTGGTGTTGCCGATCATGGTACTTAACTTCTCCCCTCCTTTGATACCAAAATCGAGCGTTCGTATTGGGAATGGAATAGTAATATCGTTCTCATTGTATGCTTTTTTGATGAGCATTATTGCCTGGCTCTGCGGTTCCAAGAAATCGGTTTGATTTTTGAAGGGCACCCAAAACTGAACAGAGAAATTGATGGAGCTATCACCAAATTCCTGATAATAGAGCTTGATGTCTTTGCCGGGAGTCAAATTTTTGATCTTCCCAATCGCATCAATCGTGATCTTCTTGACCTTTTCCAGATCATCGCCATAAGAAACCCCAACGGATAGATCGATTCTGCGTGACTTCTTTTTGCTAAAATTTACAAGCGCTGATTCAAAGACGTTTTTGTTAGGGAGATATACTACTTGTCCCTGCGGGGTTTCCAGGATGGTATTTCGCAGATTTAACCGGTCTACTTTGCCGTAATAGTCTCCGGCTTTTATCCAGTCGTTCACTCCAAACGGATGACGCAGTGATAGGATGACACCGGCAATAAAATTGGACGCTATGTCCTGAAAGGCAAAACCAAGTGCCAAACCAATGATTCCGGCGCCAGCCAGCAGGGTTTTAACAGTGTCGTCAAGTTGCAGGACACTCAGGCTTATGAACAGGCCGATACCGGCGATCGTAATGGAGACAACGCTGCCAATCAGGTGGATGATCGTAAGGTTCTCAGTGACCTTTCCCAGAAGTTTTTCAACGAACTGTCGCAGGGCCTTAGAGACCACATAGAAGACGATTAGTACCAATAATGCGATAACCAGATTGGGCAGCATGCTGATGGCCGTATTCAACCACGACTCGAGCTTTCCAACAACCAGATCATATGCCTTTGATATCTCCATGAGCATTTTAAGAAGTGTTTTTCTGGGACTTCCCCGGATGGTCAGTATTTATCTGAACTCTGTGAATAAAAAATATAATTCCATTTCGATCACAGGCAGAAATTATTTTACATTTCTAAATAAAGAAAAATCCGTTTTGTTACAAAAAATGGGGATTATCTATATCATTTTTTGTAACCATTTATGAGCTTCATCATGTCTGAAGGGAGAGGAGCTTCAAATGTAACTTGTTCCTTCTGTGTTGGATGAACAACACTTAGCCTCCAGGCATGTAAAGCCTGGCGGTTGATAAGCGGCTCACGTATCTCTTTCTCTTTGTAATGCCGATCACCAATAATTGGGTTACCGATCTCGGCGAACTGAACACGTATCTGGTTCTTCAGCCCTGTGATGAGCTGCACCCCGACCAACGCCGCTTTAGGATATTGTTCATGAACAGTATATCGTAATTTTGCCTGTGCACTGTCCGGGTCTTCCGGTGCAGTAACAACATTACGGAATCCTTTTTTTACCAGTTTCATATGATGGACCAGGATTCCTTCCTTCTTTTCCACTGTACCCCGCACAAGAGCAAGATATTCCCGGAAAGGCTCATGAGCTCGAAACTGCCGGACCAGCTCATGACGTGCCGTCTTGTTTTTGGCGAATACAACGATGCCGGATGTATAACGGTCAATTCTGTGCACAACAAGAATAGCTGCCGACCGGGAAGCAAGGTCCCGGCGAAGCATATCCAGTAGATTCGGAGCCGACGATTTTGGGATTGGAACCGTTAGCAGCCCCGGGGGTTTGCTGACAGCGACAAGGTCCTGGTCCTCATATATAATCTTATACGGTTCGGATGGTATGGTTCTCTTGGGATCTCGTTTGGGCATAAAAAAAGATGTGTGTGTATCAGATCGTCATGCGATCCAGTTCGGCAAGCATTTCGCGTGTTTCGTTGTCGTCGGGAAATTTGGCTGAGCTGTTGATGAGAACCATCTTTGCTTGACTGGTCTTTCCAAGATGAGCCAGAACAGCCGCCTTATTCTGAAGGACGTCCGGGGTTTCCCCGCCCTGTTCGATGCTTCTGTTTATCACAGAGAGAGCATCCTCGTAACGCTCCAGTTCCATCAGGCAGATAAAATACTCGTTGAGCAAGCCTACATGATCCGGCCAGTGCCCGAGTGCCTCGCTGTAGGCTTCCTCAGCCTGGGGCCACATTCGAAGGACACTGCAAAGAGAACCCATCATGAATTGTGCATAGGCAAAATCATCGCCCGTAACTTTAGGAATGAGATCAACCAGATAAAATCCAACCTGATCGAGCTGATGGGATATCTTGCGACAGGCCTCCTCATCATTTTCCCGGATGCCTTCTTCGAATCCCTCAATCAAATCTACCAATTCCTCAGACTTCTGGACGAGCTCAGCTTTGATCTTTTTATCAGATCCCATGGATTAGATGATTGATAGTTGTTGGTAGTCAGTTGTCTGTAGTTGCCAAGGCGTTAGTGAGCCGTGACTGCAAGAGTCAGACACTAATGACAATAAACAACTGACAAAGAACGACAGACTACACTTCCATTTCAATGCCGTGGACTTCCTTGAGAATGGAAACCGCATTTTTGTCTTTTCCCTGCATCACCTTATGTTGGAGATTAGTGATCAGGTTGGCCCGGCCTTCTTCAAAGGCTGTTTCCTTTGCCGTTTCCTCTGAACGTGTTCTCACGATCAAGTGAAGATCGTCGGCACGAATGATGCTAAAAAGGCCATCATCATTAAAAGCATGGGATCGAAGATCTTCGTATTTCTCAAAAAGTTCGGGAAATTCATTGGTCGTTTCCGCCTTTTGCAGGATATTCACATCCTGCGGTCCGGTGGCACTCAGAGGAATATGACAGAGGAAGAAAAATTTTTCCTGGTACATAATAAATATCGTCGTTTGGTTAGCTTATCAGGAGATAACTGTCGGATACCGGTTCGTCAAAATACGATACCGCTTCCCGTATTTCCGGTAGGCAATATAACAGATTTTGTAGTATTATTTGCCCTTAGTACGAATGATCCCCTAAGACTGAAAATTGAGATTAAATCGTCGGAATATTCCATCCTATCATGTTTTCCGGCAAAATTCATAATGATTATGAGACGAATTTTTCCCAAGACTATTGCGTTTTTTGCATTAATTGGCTTCCTGACGGCCAGTAATCTGTTTGGTCAGTCCCACCAAACCCCTGATGATGCCGGAATGTGGCTGCTTCCGCAGTTGAAAGGTCCCGTCTATGCCGAAATGAAGGCCAAAGGATTAAAAGTCCCGGCCAGTCAGTTTTATAGCGCCGATTCAGCCACATTAAACAAAGCAATAGTGCGCGTTAATATCGGGCAAACTGGTGGTGCCACCGGTTCATTTGTATCCTCGAACGGTCTGATACTGACTAATCATCACGTTGCCTTTGATGCCATCGCGTCAGCCAGCACGGTAAAACAAAATTATCTTAAAAACGGATATATAGCCCACACACAGGCTGAAGAGATTCCGGCCAAAGGATACACGCTCTATATCCCGATCGAAGAGAAGGATGTGACCGATGAGATTCAGTCGCGTATACCAACGGGGCTTTCACCTGCCCAACATGCTCAAAGAGAGCAGGAGATTCGCCAGGAACTGATCAATAAACGAAAAGGAAGCGATAACGACCTGGAAGTGGAGATTGATGATCTATGGGCCGGGAATAAACAGTACATGATTGTTTATCGTGTAATCCGCGACGTTCGCATCGTTTTTGCACCGCCATTGTCGATCGGTAAATATGGCGGCGACATCGATAACTGGATGTGGCCACGCCATACCGGTGATTTCTCCTTCTTAAGGGCATATGTTGCACCTGACGGATCCGACCGGCCGTATAACAAGAACAATGTGCCTTACCATCCTCAGCGGTTTTTAAAAATCAGTCTGAACGGCTATCACCCGGGAAGCTTTACGATGATTATGGGATTTCCCGGCAGTACGTATCGGCACCAAAGCAGTTATGCATTTGATTTTTACGAGCAACACCGGAATCCATATCTGATCGACTCTTTTCAGGCTATCCTGGATGGATTGGAATATGCTGCCAATCACAATCCTGAAACAGCCGTGGCCAATGCATCGGATCGTGCGGATTTTGCCAACGAACTGAAATATTTCCAGGGCGTACAAATGGGATTCAGGAAATATCACATTGTGCAGCGTCGCAGAGATCAGGAAACCGCATTAGAAAAGTGGATACAACAAAAGCCGTCACGGGAAACTCAGTATGGTGGCGTGCTGGATTCCCTGAAAAAAGGGTTTCAGCTGGCGGATCAGGCCGGAGACCAATTATACAGCACCTATTTCACGCTCAATTATTCTAAGCCGTTGCAGGCTGCTGCGCTCTTCAATCGCTACTATCACTACCTGGATAGCGATACGGCTACTTTTGATGATGCTCAACAGGATAGTTTGCTTGCACAGCGTGCCCGTTTGGTGAACAGCGAGAATATGGATGCCGAACTGCTCACCTTAAAAGAAATGCTGGAGATGCTGGCCAATCTTCCGGCGGATAAACAGATCCCCTATGTTCAACAACAGTTTGGAGCCCTGAGTGGTGAAAAACTTGATAAGGCCGTTCAGTCATATCTTAACAAACAGTTGCAAACCTCTATTGTGTTTAACGCCGGCCAGGCACGCGGATTTCTGAATCTCGATAAAAAGACCGCAAAATCGTTGCCTAAAGATGATATGCTGCAACTCTACGATGCATTGCGTGATGCCTATATTAGTGCGCGGCAAAAATATGTGGAACACTTTAGTTTGGTTGGACCGGCCCGCATGAATTACGTGAAGGGAATGATGGATTTCCGAAATGATTCGACAGAATATCCTGATGCCAACTTTACTTTGCGTATGACGGGTGGACGGATCATGGGATATTATCCGGAGGACGGTGTTTATTATCTGCCGCGTACGACGCTGAATGGCGTGATTGCCAAAAATACCGGAAAAAAACCGTTCAATGTTCCGCAGGTGCTAATGGATTGGTACAAGCAACACGTGACTCCTCAGGGTACGTTTGAACCCCATGACCGATACATGACAAAAACAGACAGCATCATCGTCTGTTTCCTGTCGACCAACGATATAACCGGCGGTAACTCCGGTAGCCCGGTAATGAATGCAAACGGCAACATCATTGGTGTGGCATTCGATGGGAATATTGAAGGAGTGGTGGGAGATTACTTCTTCGATCCGAATCTGAACCGTACTATCAGCGTAGATATCAGGTATGTACTGTTTCTGACGGATAATATCTTTCATGTGGAACGGGTGATGAACGAACTGCATATTGTTGAGAAGCCGACTGTGGTGGCACAATAAACTGTGTCGTCCTTTCCACCCCGACTTCTCAGGGGGGGGATTTTTGGAAAGTTGTTGTCGCAGGCGTCCACCTGTTTCAATTCCTCTAAGGTTCGATTAAGACGATGCAGTATCAGGAAGACCCGACCGGGCTGGCAGGTTTCAATTCCTCTAAGGTTCGATTAAGACGTCAATAGACGTATGTTCTATAAAGATCAAACTTACGTTTCAATTCCTCTAAGGTTCGATTAAGACAATTTGATCTCATGGATTTAGATATCTCTTTCAAGTTTCAATTCCTCTAAGGTTCGATTAAGACTTCGATCAGATCCTACTAGATTACTAGAATGTTTCAATTCCTCTAAGGTTCGATTAAGACTAACTATAGTTACTTGTTTCATTTTCAATCTCCTTATGTTTCAATTCCTCTAAGGTTCGATTAAGACCTATTGACCAAATAATGTTGCAGGTAACTATAAATAGTTTCAATTCCTCTAAGGTTCGATTAAGACGATTGAGTCAATAGGGAGGCTATTAGGTACGAATCGCGTTTCAATTCCTCTAAGGTTCGATTAAGACCTCGCCATAGATGGCCTCCTTCAACTCGTCTAATGTGTTTCAATTCCTCTAAGGTTCGATTAAGACCAAGAGCTACGGATGTCATGACGGCAACAGTTAGGGAGTTTCAATTCCTCTAAGGTTCGATTAAGACCTTGTCCCATCCGGAGACGTTACGAGTACAGAGACGTTTCAATTCCTCTAAGGTTCGATTAAGACAAGGGGTGCACTTGCCAGCCACGCCCCTGTTGACTGGTTTCAATTCCTCTAAGGTTCGATTAAGACTGCTTATTTTTACTTTGAAGGGATTGAGGGGGTAATGTTTCAATTCCTCTAAGGTTCGATTAAGACCAAATCAAATTTAACTCAAGTTACAGAAATCACAGAGGTTTCAATTCCTCTAAGGTTCGATTAAGACCGCTAATGATATCTATTATAAGCATCATTTACAGTCGTGTTTCAATTCCTCTTAGGTTCGATTAAGACTCGGGTATTGCGCGTGAATCGGGGAATTTCTGATGTTGTTTCAATTCCTCTAAGGTTCGATTAAGACGATTTTAGTATCTTCATAATCTTATCGTTCTAACATGTTTCAATTCCTCTAGGTTCGATTAAGACAATCTCATCTGGAAATGAGTTGTAATTTTGCTTGGTAGTTTCAATTCCTCTAAGGTTCGATTAAGACCATCGTTTCCATAATAGTCAGATCTGAAGTATCGTAGTTTCAATTCCTCTAAGGTTCGATTAAGACACGTTAACTGTATATCGGCTTTAACTTCATACTCCTGTTTCAATTCCTCTAAGGTTCGATTAAGACGAGTTCTTCTTCAGTTCAGTCTGTTCGTCTTATCTTATGTTTCAATTCCTCTAAGGTTCGATTAAGACTATAGTTATGACACTCTAATCATTCGCAGTATTGGAGTTTCAATTCCTCTAAGGTTCGATTAAGACTGCAAGTTTCAGCGTTCTATTCCTTTACTTCTATCGTGTTTCAATTCCTCTAAGGTTCGATTAAGACACGGACACTAAGGAGTCTTATCTAACTTACGTACCAGTTTCAATTCCTCTAAGGTTCGATTAAGACTGATTTTCCTTATTTATTCACAGGGAACTGGGTATTAGGTTTCAATTCCTCTAAGGTTCGATTAAGACACTTTCGTATAATTCACAACTTTGAAGGGGTGTCACTAGTTTCAATTCCTCTAAGGTTCGATTAAGACGGTAGTCATTCAATGCCGTCAGCGCTACCTGGTTATGTTTCAATTCCTCTAAGGTTCGATTAAGACTAATATAGAGTGTTATTATATAATGTTTTTTGTCATCACGTTTCAATTCCTCTAAGGTTCGATTAAGACTGTTCTGCAATTTACTATCACTAAGTTTGAATGGTTTCAATTCCTCTAAGGTTCGATTAAGACGTATGATCGTAATCCAGCGTTTGGAGCGAAGACAATAGGTTTCAATTCCTCTAAGGTTCGATTAAGACATGATATCATGAATTACAGAATGATTATCATCGTTTGTTTCAATTCCTCTAAGGTTCGATTAAGACTGTTGTAGATCTTGTTATCCTATCCAGTGTTTAGGTTTCAATTCCTCTAAGGTTC
This sequence comes from uncultured bacterium, assembly GCA_963787205.1. GTDB lineage: Bacteria > Bacteroidota > Rhodothermia > Balneolales > DATFMH01 > DATFNI01. The sequence continues at coordinate 2,562 of CAWBCD010000014.1, read as the reverse complement.
GATTAAGACGAATGCTATGAACGAGATCGTATGCAATTCTATGCAGTTTCAATTCCTCTAAGGTTCGATTAAGACTTCAGTTATATCAGTGCATAGCATCATCTGACTGTGTTTCAATTCCTCTAAGGTTCGATTAAGACATTAGTCTTGCAGAGCACTTTAATCACCGTTATCATAGTTTCAATTCCTCTAAGGTTCGATTAAGACAGTTCCATTCGTATATGCTTTGAGACCAGTTATCTGTTTCAATTCCTCTAAGGTTCGATTAAGACAGTGATCATGGTCTGACATGAGCATGGTCATTGTCTCAGTTTCAATTCCTCTAAGGTTCGATTAAAAGTGATCAGGTACTGTTAGCAATCGATTGTTATCATCGATTTCAATTCCTCTAAGGTTCGATTAAAAGTAGCTATTTCAGTACAATACTGTAATCATTAATCAGTATTTCAATTCCTCTAAGGTTCGATTAAAAGATTATGTCAATTGACATGAACGTTATCATAATACTACATTTCAATTCCTCTAAGGTTCGATTAAAAGTTCAATGATCATCACGAGCATTAAGTCATCGCATGCAGGCTCATATTTCAATTCCTCTAAGGTTCGATTAAAAGATAGATTATGAAACGATCATTGATCGAATTAGTCTGATTTCAATTCCTCTAAGGTTCGATTAAAAGACACAGATCAAGCCATACTTTATAGGGAGTTCATGAATTTCAATTCCTCTAAGGTTCGATTAAAAGTTCTAATTGCATTTCTGTAATCACGTAGTCTGTTCGTGATTTCAATTCCTCTAAGGTTCGATTAAAAGCAGCCGTATACGAGTTGACAGTTATTCAGTATGATTTCAATTCCTCTAAGGTTCGATTAAAAGTATACATGTAAAGATTCTAACGTCATTAGTTTGATCTATTTCAATTCCTCTAAGGTTCGATTAAAAGAGTAGCTTATCTGAATTAGCAATGATATATACCGGAATTTCAATTCCTCTAAGGTTCGATTAAAAGGCTTCTTATCATGCGAATCAGAGCGTTCTTTATATTATTTCAATTCCTCTAAGGTTCGATTAAAAGTCAATTATTAATCGTAACTATTCATAGCATTATCTGTATTTCAATTCCTCTAAGGTTCGATTAAAAGCTGCAGACATTGCATCACGAGACTTGTAACGATCTTATTTCAATTCCTCTAAGGTTCGATTAAAAGATGATGTCCGACTTATCAACTAGTCATCATGTTCAATTGATTTCAATTCCTCTAAGGTTCGATTAAAAGTTGTTAGACAGCTTATACGGAGCATGATATCTTCAGTAAATTTCAATTCCTCTAAGGTTCGATTAAAAGTAAGATATAGTTCTATTATGGATAGCAATATCATTCAGTATTTCAATTCCTCTAAGGTTCGATTAAAAGTATAATGGCATGTATCGATAGGAGCATACGATCAAATTTCAATTCCTCTAAGGTTCGATTAAAAGATCTATGTTAACACTTGAAGTCATTAGGATGTAATTTCAATTCCTCTAAGGTTCGATTAAAAGCCAGTTCAGAGTGTGCAGTTCATGATCGTTACAGCCAGATTTCAATTCCTCTAAGGTTCGATTAATAAGTATCGATATCAGGATTTGTAAGGAATGCATTGATTACGATTTCAATTCCTCTAAGGTTCGATTAAAAAATGTTACGCTATCGATAAAAGGTTCAAGTTAGTTTCAATTCCTCTAAGGTTCGATTAAAAGATAGATTGGAATCATCATAAATTAGCGGTCCACTAATTTCAATTCCTCTAAGGTTCGATTAAAAGAATGCATCGAATCGAGTTTAGATCGCGATCTCGTATTTCAATTCCTCTAAGGTTCGATTAAAAGACATATATCTTTACTAATAAGTTACATCTTAGATAGATTTCAATTCCTCTAAGGTTCGATTAAAAGTATATGCTTATGATCAATTAGTGACAATATCGATATTTCAATTCCTCTAAGGTTCGATTAAAACCAGAAAGGCATTTCAACTGCCTATTGTACTCATTTCAATTCCTCTAAGGTTCGATTAAGACGCTACCAGTCAAGTTGATGCGATCAGGCCATCGCATTTCAATTCCTCTAAGGTTCGATTAAGAGGAGTGAAATACAAGGGGTTCGTTGTCCAGCATGTATATTTCAATTCCTCTAAGGTTCGATTAAGACCGCTCAAATCAAGCTATAAAACCCTGTTGTTTTAGTCAATATATCGGATTTTTATTTTGGGAGCGTCGTCGAACGGTAATAACCGGAAAATCCCCGGAGTTTGACAACCGCTCCAATGAAGCGCATTCGCCGTATTTATAGAGATTAGCACTCAGCGCCCGAGCCCTATCGACTAAAATCAAAACCACGACGACAAAACCGGTCATAGAACCGTATCAAGCTAACTTCTAATCCTTGCGCCAGCACATCCTTTTCCAGCCACCTCTGATCGCGGCTCATGAAAAAAATCAAGCTATCCTCATCTTTCATGATTTTCCCGGCCCGGTGTTTGAGCTCTTTTAAGGTAACATCTGAAATCTCTCCTTCAAAG
>CAWBCD010000013.1:0-6773 GCA_963787205.1 uncultured bacterium | reverse complement strand
TCAGTAGTGTCCGGTTAAAATTTAGCGATACCTGTCTATCGATGCCAGCAGCTATTTAAGGGATGCTTTTTAGCGGTAAGCCAGAGAGAACCCCTGGGGTTAGCCAAACAGGGTAAGTTGATCAGGAGGTTTGGTGGTTAGCTGCCTCCAGGATTGATCGGGGTCTTTCAGGAAGCGAAACAAGTCAATGTAACTGGTCAGGTGATACCGGATAACCCCGACCATATTGGAAAAGGCCCACCTGCGCTGTGCTTTACGCTGCACCACCAACATCAAAAGCTGGGCAATTAGGCTTACCCATATTTGAATCTCAATGGCATTTTGGGAGTCGCCAAGGAAATATTTTAAGGGAAAGTTTTGTTTGAGCCGCTTAAACATAGATTCGATCTGCCAGCGGTTTTTGTAGATCTGGGCGATTTTGTCCGGCCCCAGCCGGTGGTTGTTGGTCAGGAAAATGTAGGTCCGGTCCTGGGTGGCGTGATAATAGGCAATGCGTCGCAGGCGTATTTGCCGGTCATCTTTTGTAATGGTAATTCGTTCGTCTTTGATGACTCCGGGATCCACAGAATCAGCAATCTCGTATTCTCCGGCTGACTGCCAGGCGGCATTGTCTTTTTGGCGAGTCACGAAAAACACGGCCCCTTTGCTCCACCGCTCATACTGGCTGTAGTCGGTGTAGCCCTTGTCAAAAACCACAAAAGAACCTTCCGGCAAGTCTAACTCTTCCAGAAACGTGTGATCATGGCGGGCCGCTGAGCTAAAGCGAACCAGTTGGGGAACATCCTCGAGCACATTAATCATGGTATGCATTTTAATCCCCCCTTTTTCTTGCCGGTCAGCGGCGGGCGGCCCGGCCCCTTTAGAATATCGGTGAACAGGCTGATGGTGGTCGAATCAATAATCCGTAACTCCTTTACGGCGGGCTTACGGGGGCTGCTGTCCGATAAAAACCTGCGGTACCTGTTCAACAACCGGTGATAAATCTCGGCGAACACCCCGCTCTCACGCTTGGCATTCGCATCACTGATGGTACTACGACGGGGGAAGTGCCTCATGTTCAAATGATTGATTTTGCCCTCACAGGCCAGCATCACGCTCGAGAGCTCCCGCAGAGAGCTTACCCCGCTAAGGGCGACAAAGAGCATCGTAACCAGATGATCATAGGTCTTAAAGCGTTTATAGTAGCGATCAGCCTGCCAGGCTTGTGCTGTCCGGTTAATCAGACCGGGATCTATAAATTGTAGCAGCTGTTTAATAATGGGGTGACCGGAAAAATGTGTACTTTTATTCATCTTGGTTAGTTGGGTTTATAGCTGAACACAACTTAACCAAAAGAGGGAAATCCGAAAGGGTTTCTCTCTTCTTTGTTATCTTTTACCGGACACTACTGAAAAACAATGTAATTTTGACAGGCCATCTCCGGCCAAACCTTTCCCCACCTGATGGGTCAATAATTCCCGGATTACCGGGTCACTTTCTCCGGAATTTCCACTCAGTAGGTCCCTCCCGATTTTAACTAAGAAATAATAAACATTTAACATATAATTGTTACCTTCCCATCTCCTTTTGGTCAGCAAGGATCCCTTAAAAACAGCAATCAATCATAGAAGGGATCAATTTTCGTATTCAAAAGTCTTTAATCAAAATGCCTGGATCCGATAATAAAGAGTAGTATTAGGAATATCTAATCAAAAGCGTCTCTTACCACATATATAGAGTGTTGGCTCACTTAATAAGCAGTGTGCCACATCGCTTGTGGTATAATTGGCATGAGCCATTATCATAGGGCATTTATCAGCATGATTTAACTTAATTACCATGAGAAAGATTACTATTTCGTTCATCTGGATTTTATTTGGCGTCATGTCGGCCTATGCGCAGTTACCCCAAAACCACCCCTGGGAGGTTACTCTGCGTAATTACATGGCAAAGTTGGATACAAATAATTTCCACGTGACGATGAAACCCTTCAGCTACAATCCGTCGTGGACATCCAGCAGTGATACGGTATATCATTGGTTTTCGGTAATGAACGCGTTGCCGAGTGAGAAAGAAATTTTAATGAATCCTAAATACTTATTGCTTTCTTCCATTGAATCCGGTGGACAAATCCATATGAAGATCGGCCGCGGGGCCTATTCGGTGCTTTCGGCAGCCTGGTGGGCCGATTTCAATTATCCGGGAAACCCATACCATGGTAACAAGGCGATCAAACTCCGTGCCTTAATCCCGGCCATGGTGGATATGATGATGCTGACCCAGGCCCACGAGCAGGGGAAATATACCAGGTCTGACTTTGCAGGCGGGAGCCTGCTTATGTATGCTTATGCCTATTATGTGGGCAAGAATGCCCTGCCGGACAGTGTGCAGAAGGCCTACGAAACCGGGATGCTGTCTATGATGCAGGATATCATCAAATGGGGACCAACGGGTATTTTCGGAGACATGGATGGTTATGCTTCTGTAGCTATGTCATACATAGCAAAAACACTGAATGACCCAACGGTTACCCAGGAGGCGCATGCCTACATTGACCGGCTGATCAAACGCTGGTTCTACAATGCCGGTTACATGGGGCATGGGGATGGTTTTGATGCCACCTATGACGGTATCGATCTGTATTTTTATAGCTGGGCAGAGAGAATTTCGGGATACCAGCCGTTAAAACAGGTCCTGAACAAGATTCTTTACCTGAAAGAGTACCTGACGGTGCCGGACCCGGATGGGTATTGGAACGGACCGTCTCATTGGTCCACGGCTACAAACGGGCCGGTATCGAGTGATCAATGGGGGGAGTATTCACGGGATCTTGCCGATGCGATGATATCCGATCATGCCCTTCCGCTCGTCGTGGGCAATGGATCCAATCATACCAGCAATTTAATAAATGAGTTAAAAGTGATCCCGGACAGAAGCTACATGCAACAGGGACAACCGAGACGGATTAGCATCATAGATAATCTTACTTACAAGAATCAAACGCAATCGAGTGTTGCAGGGTACGCTCCCAATTTGATATGGGGAGAAAACCACTGGATCAATTCCGGTATGGCTACCATTTATATGTATGATACATATCAAAATAGCTTCTACAATAGATTGGTCTCGCTTCAAAACAGCAACAGTGACTTGTTGCAGGAGCCCTTTTCGCGCAAGAAAAACTTCATAAAAGTGTTTTCGAATAACGTGACTTACCCGGACAGTTGCACGTTTGTTACCGCGAAATTGGGTGGATATGGCATGATCATTCATACCGGCAGATTGTCTTGGTGGGGAGACGGCTCTAATGGTGCTTTATCGGGTTTAAGTGGAGGTGCGTTATCAACTTTTTGGACCCCTCAAGCGGGTACCGTGATTAATGGTGTTGCGGGCGGGTTCCAAAATCCAAATGATCCTGATACTTGGAAAAATTGGCAACAATGGTCAGTTAATACAATCAGTGGTTTGAATAGTGATGGAAAACCATTTAGTGCGGCAAGGTATCGTTTTCCCCTGGCCAAATCGACGGTGAACAGCGACTCGACATCGGCTACCGTTGTTGCCACCGGACAGATCGGCTCTTCCATCGATGGTGGCCGCACGGCACCGAATGGGGCCATCCAGGGACAGGTAAATTATACCCGTAAATTTGACATCAACCCATCGGGGCTCACTGTAACCAGCACGATAACCTCCGACGGAACGGACAAGGTCAAGGAGCTATGGGAGATGATCCCGGTATTTTTAAAAGAAAGGCGTGACGATACCCCTACGGCGATTGGACTTCAGATCAATAATAATGGAAAATGGGTGACGGCCACGACGAGCTTGACCCAGAATGTAACAGCGATACAACTACAGCGGTTTAATGGCGCAGTAACCATCAAATTTGACAGCCCGCAGGCGGTAAAATTATCAGCAATTCGGTCTATAGGCTACCAGGTTAATGTTACGGTTCAAAATATTATGATTGACTTGCTGCATAGTGGGGGCGCAACGGTGTCCTTTCCGAAACAGGCTTCCGTGACCTATACGATTGCCCCAACCCTTCAAAAAAGTAACATTACCCCAATAGATCAAAGTTCAGGAAGCAACCGGCCAACCAAAATTGAACTGAAGCAAAATTATCCAAACCCGTTTAACCCGACAACGAACATCACCTTTGAGCTTGCTTCCTCGTCACCGGTGACACTTCAGATCTTCGACATACTGGGAAGGCTGATCTCCAGTCCCATCCATAACCAGGTATTGTCGGCAGGGGAGCATCATATCCAGTTCGACGGAGATAACCTGGCCAGCGGGGTGTACATCTATCGTCTGAAAACCCAATCAGCAGTGCTGGACAAAAAAATGATGCTGATTAAATAAAAATTACGGATGTTTAATTTGTGTTGAAATTTACATCTTGCGAGAATTCGACAAATATGCAATTGGAATTAAAAAAACATGAAGCGAGAGAAGAGAATTGGAGTAAATCACTGGGGCTACGCCGAGAAACGTAACTTTGGGAGCCTATCTATATCGAGCTATAAATTTGTACAATCTTATGATCTGTTTCGTGTTGCTGATCATTTGTACTTTAAAATTCGAAATAAAACAAAACATGAACTCCATAATACCTATTTTCTAGGGATTCCAAACAGAATAGCAGGGAATCATTTTTTTAATTCCATTTCTTTCGATCATAGGCCATGGGTTGCAACTTTTGAAACATTGGTCCCTCGGTTGGGCAGGATGGGTTCATTTTATCATCGGTTAGCCGTAAAACAAATTGTAAGTGCATATTGTCGTAGGATAATACCAATTTCTCAATCCGCAAACGATACTATGTGTTCTATGCTCAGCCATCATTACCCTGATTTAATGGATGCGGTTAAAGCAAAAATGACAATTATTCACCCCCCCAAAAAGTATATATCCATCAAAAAAATAGAAACAATGCCGAGAAGGTACATTTTCTCTTTGTTGGGCGCCAATTCTTTCGGAAAGGGGGAATGGAAATGTTGATTGTGTTTGATAGGTTGATCGAAAAAGGATATCCGATACACTTAACGATTGTATCTAATATAGAATTTGCGATTACATTACTAAAACAACCGACGCGGACAAACAATCAGCTCTATCCATAATCCATAATCATCCAGAGAGTATAACACATTATACCAAATTAAAAAATGATGGAGTAATAGCTTTATTCAAACAGGTTGATGTCTCACTTCTTCCAACGCTTCAGGATACATACGGTTATTCTGTTTTAGAATCTCAAGCTTGTGGATGCCCAGTCATTAGCACAGACTTACGGGCTTTATCTGAAATTAATTCGGAAGAAACTGGATGGATTATTCCAGTTAAATATTTAGGGATCAAAGAAAATGAAGCTCAAAAGTTAATTTCAGAACAAATAATTTCTAAACTGGAAGATATCCTGTTAAATGTACTGGAAAGCCCCAAATCTATTGTTGAAAAAGGAAATAAATCGATAAATCGTATTAAAAAATATCATAATCCTGAAAATGTTTCAAAGAAGTTGAAACTAATTTACGATACATTTTAATACAGAAGTGTAACCAATTTTTCCCCGTCATTATATTATGGAAAAATTATTGATGATTTTCGTTTTACATTGTACAATGCGAATGATTTTTTTTTAGTGCTTTAAAATGATGGATTTTTAAAGGTACTATTTTCATTTATTCAGTGGTGATCCTCAATAAGAGTTGCAAATTCTCCATTTTGGCCGAAAAGTATAGGTGTAATACTATAAGCATTCAGTAATCCATTCTTAATCATTTCACCAAGAGCGTGGTCAGCCGCAAGATACACGGGTTTGTGAAATGATAAGGCTTTTCGCGCACCCTTGTTCGTAATAGCGTATGCATGGGTGCCCCACTGATATCCGGGATATATTATATGTTCGTAATCCCGCAACTTGCGTGGCAATCGATTATACATATATTTACCACTAAGTCCGAGAAGACCCAATTTGAATACCAGTTGGTAAAAAATTCGGTATTTTATGAATTGTGATGTTGAGGCAAATTTTTTGTTATTGGCCAAGTGTCCAAGGTAAAAAAGTACCAATTTTCAGGTAAATCTTTTAGGAAAGAGTTAAGATTGTTCAAAACGGGGTCGTTTATCTCAATGTCATCTTCTAAGATAATGCCGGCCGGCAGGTCGTGATCAATGATGTACTCCCATAACTTCATATGGGAAAGTGAACATGCGAGAGGGGCAATGAGTAGTTCATCATGAGGCCATCCACGATAGTATTTTCGAGATTTATTAACATCAAATAGTCCGTTTCTGGCCAGTTCATTTGGATCGAGATGTTGAGCGTCAATTGCTTCAAAGAATGAATATTGAAAAGAAGAGTCTTTAAATAAGTTATTGACATATCTTCTTCTGTCATCAGAACGCTTTAAATTGATAACAAAAGCAGGTCCAAATAAATCATTTAATATACTAATATCTTTTCCCATTACTTTTTTTACGCAATATATGCTATATCGAATTCTTCGTTTTTTGGTCTGCTTTTTACGGATATCCAGTCTAGTAATAAGTCATTGTCAGGAAAAATCAACCATTTTTGCATATTCTTTATGCCAAAGAATAAATCCTAGTAATGTTTTAATACCGGATACATCCATATATAGAAGGCTTTGAAAAACCCTTTGTTGTTCTTTGATTTATTTTTCGTGGCTGAATGTGGAGATATTTCTGCTGGATTGCTTGTGTTTTCCACCAATCCTTGTTGCGAAATGACTCCCTGGCAGCCTTCAAAAGGCTGTAAGAAG
>CAWBCD010000012.1:0-210448 GCA_963787205.1 uncultured bacterium | reverse complement strand
TCTTTTTGCCGCTGGAACAGTACCGTATTGCTACGCCTAGACAAGGCGCGAAACAGCGATAAGACGGTCTTCATCATCAAACAGAATGAGGTCGGAAATAAAGATACCCGTCCGTCTCACAGCGGGGATCTGACCTGGCATTTCAAGATGCATAATTCACGTGACGTTGCCTGGGCGGCTTCCAAAGCCTTTATCTGGGATGCGGCGAGGATCAATCTGCCTGATGGTAAAAAGTCCCTCGCTATGTCGGCCTATCCCGAAGAAAGTGCCACAAAAGAGGGGTTCCTCAGATCAACGCAGTATGTCAAAAGTACCATCGAATACAACTCCAAAATGTGGTACGAATATCCATGGCCGGTTGCCGTGTGTACTATAGAGCCAGGTGGCGGCATGGAATACCCGGGCATGGTCTTTTGCAGCTGGAAAGCGACCGGGCACAGGCTTTGGCTGGTTATAACGCATGAATACGGTCACAACTGGTACCCGATGACTGTCGGTTCGCAGGAGCGCCGATATCCGTTTATGGATGAAGGATTTAACACATTCATCGATATCCTGTCCACCTTTAATTTCAACCATGATGAGTTCGGCTATTACGAGCCATGGGTCGGTGATCCACAGTTGCTGGTCCCGGCACTCAAAAAAGAGAAAGACCCGATCATGACCCGGCCTGATGCCAGTACAGAGACCGGTCTCATTGCGTATAACAAGCCCGGACTCGGATTGTATATCCTTCGACAATATGTATTGGGTCCCAAGCGCTTCGACTATGCTTTCAGCAAGTATACCCATGAATGGGCATTCAAGCATCCCACTCCCAAAGATTTCTTCCGTGCGATGAACAACGCAGCCGGGGAGAATCTCAACTACTTCTGGAAGGGCTGGTTTTATAAAAACTGGCTGATCGATCAGGCAGTCACAGACGTCCATTATGTACATGACAACCCGGCGGATGGATCCCTCATTACGATCGAAAACCTGCAGAAACTGCCCATGCCGGTGAAAGTGAAGGTCTATGAATCCAACGGTAAATCAGGCGAAAAAGATTTGCCGGTTGAAATATGGCAGCGTGGTGGCAAGTGGCAGTTTGAATACAGCTCCACCTCCCGCCTGGATTCGGTGATCGTGGACCCGGATCATCAACTGCCCGATATCGATCTCTCAAATAACAAATGGGTGAGACGCGATATCAGGCACAGCAGACGGCGGTGAAATAATGACGGGTAGGGGTAAGCACGGGGGCTTACCCCTACATTTGTGTACGTTGTGTGTTGTAATAGGTATTGGTTTAGGTATATTTCTGGATTCGTTTTTTAAAAAGGCAATCGTAGGATCTTTCCGGCCAGGGTTTTCTCTTTAGTTTTAATAGTTATCGATTATGAAAAAAATTGTATCGACTAAAATTTACTGTTTCATTTATTCCGCATTATTGATTGCTCTTTGTGTTCCCGGATCCGCACTGGCACAAAACAGGGTGAATCATAAGTTCGATGTCTATTTTACGCCCGCGGCTCATCAGACTCCCATAACGGGCCGGATTATCCTGATTCTCAGCAAATCCAGCAGACCGGAACCCCGTTATCAGGCCGGATCGTATTTCCTGAGCGCCCCTTTCTGGGGAAAGGATGTGCATCAACTTAAACCGGATGATAAAGCAGTCATTGATACCACTGTGTTGGGTTACCCGGTGGATAATCTGCGGGATCTGCCTGCCGGAGACTATTATGTACAGGCGGTGATGAACGTCTATACGCAGTTTCACAGGAGTGACGGGCATGTGATTTGGGCCCACATGGATCATTGGGAAGGCCAGCAGTTTGCCAGTTCACCGGGCAATTTGATCAGCAAGGTTGAAAAAATCCACTACGATCCGGCTCAGGATCAATCGTTTACTGTCAAGCTCGACAGCGTGCTCCCTCCCGTGAATATGCCTGCCAACACAGAGCAAGTGAAGCATATCAAGATCCAGAGCCAGATCCTGACCAAATTCTGGGGACATGCCATGTACCTGGGAGCGACCATCTTGCTGCCCAAAGGCTATGAAAATCATCCTGATGCGCACTACCCGGTCGTCTATATCCAGGGGCATTTCAATCTCAGACCTCCATTCGGATTCACGAAAAAACAATCGAAAGAACCACCCGAGGAGGTTGCACTGCTGAAAGATTATAACCTGGAAAACGGGTACCAGTTTTATAAAGACTATGATTCTGCCCACTTTCCCCGCATGATCCTCGTGACGTTCCAGCATCCTACGCCGTTCTACGATGATTCATACGCGGTCAATTCGGCTAATAATGGTCCTTATGGCGATGCGATCATGAAGGAGTTGATTCCGTATATCGAAACACATTACCGGATCATACGGAAACGATATGCACGTGTTTTGACCGGTGGTTCTACAGGAGGGTGGGAGTCCCTGGCACTGCAGATCTATCACCCCGACTTTTTCAATGGAACATGGACATTGTACCCGGATCCATTGGATTTCAGGCGTTTTCAGATGATCAACCTGTACCAGGACAACAACGCTTTTTATACGAAAAAACTTGATTGGGGATATGGCCGCCAGAAATTCAACCGGAATTCAAACTGGCTGCCCACGCTCCGATATATGAGCCGGGATAATGAAGGTCAGCCGATTCGCACGGTGAAGGATATGAGCAGGATGGAAGCTGTGTTAGGCTCCCATGAACGTTCCGGTCAGCAGTTTGATATTTTCGATGCTGTGTTTGGTCCGGTTGGCAAGGACGGGTACCCGGTACCGCTCTGGAATAAGCTCACCGGTAAAATAAATCATGATGCTGTTGATTATGCCCGCGACCACGGTTTTGATCTTCGGTACTATACGGCAAAACACTGGCACGAGCTGGGTCCCAAGTTAAAAGGCAAAATCCATGTGTATGTGGGTGATGGAGACAATTATTACCTGAACCTGGCGGTATACAAATTCCAGGATTTTCTTGAGCATACGAAAGACCCGCATTATGCAGGTACTTTCAAGTTTGGGCGGCCCATGAAAGGTCACGGATGGGAATCGGTCGACCAGGCCGAACTGCTCAGGATGATGGCCAAACGTATCACGGAAACGGCACCACAAGGAGCGGATACAAAAATGTGGAACTATTGATCACTGTGAAAACGGTTGGCAAATACTCCGGAGTTCACAACAAGTGGGCAATACCCGGATCCTCATCCTCAATGTGCCCGGCTTTCTCCAGGCAGCGGCCTCGCGTTCATTCCCGAAAGCTTTCGGGAGAGCACCGCAACGAGGAGATAAAGGAAAACAAATCCATTCTTAGCCCCTCTCCACGGATGTGGAGATAGCTTGTCCCAAACTCATTCGGGAGGTTGGGGTGAGGTAATCCGCTAGCCGTCAGACGGTTCTAAACCGTCAGACGGCTACAAACGGGCGCATAAACAAGGATTTTCGTGAAGATTGGTTTTAAACATATTCCGGATTTTTCCAGACAGTAATTGATCATACTGTCATTGATATTGGTATGCTTTATCCGTCAGGGATACGGATAGGTTCCGGGTGTGTGAGCCGAAGAAGACAACGGATCGGTTACTAAAAAGGATTCACTTGCTGCCGTAGAATCAATGGAACTAAACCATCTGCGCTCCCTGGTGGATAGCAGCCAGATCCTGATCGAAGCGCATGTTGTGGATGTATCCACCCCGAATGTTTTTGAAATCGGAGCAACGTTGGCGGGATCCGTTTCTCCGGATTCTTCGTACTCAGGCAGCCCGTATGCCGGGATCCAATGGGTAACAAACCGGCGGATTTGAGGTCCAGGGAAGAGGTGGTGTAGTCAATCGGATGTTTGCCACCGGCGGAAACCTGTTTGGCATTCATAATTTTGGTGTGCTTCCAAATGACTTTTTTTCCCGCATTCAGGCACTAGACCAAGAGGAAAAAGTAAACATTGAGTCTCATCGCGAAATCTAAATTCTGATCGGGAAATTATTTTCCAACTGGAGCCGGAACCCTATGTCACGCATTTTGTCCAGGTGAGGACGCCTGGACCAACGTGTCAGAAAAGCCCTCGTAACATCATTTAACACAAAAGAGGAAGTATTACTCCCGCGCTCCCGTCCGGTTTGATTATATTCAACGAATCGATTGGCGGAAGAATTGACATTCAATCCCAAACATTCATTCTCTAGTTACAGGTGTGGTATGAGCGTTAGAGGTACCAGATTAGCAGGCGTAATCTTTTCATTTCTTTGTTTATTGCCGGGTATTTTGTTTGCCCAACAGTCGGTTTATGACCAGCATCAGGCATTTGACCCGACGTTTTTAAATAATCCCGGGACGGCATTTCGGGAGGGAGCGGGGCGCCCCGGACCACTATACTGGCAGAATCGTGCCGATTACACGATTGAAGCGACGCTGGATACAGTAGCCCACACACTGGAAGGTACGGTTCGTATTCACTACACGAATAATAGTCCGGATACCCTTCATTTTGTGTGGCTGCAGCTAGATCAAAACATCCTGAAACCTGATTCGAGGGGAGAAGAAACTACGTCGCCGTTGAATCCGACATCGGGAGCGACCAAAGGATATCAGTTCTCCTCAATTGAGGTTTCTTTGGATGGTCACACCTGGCATCCGGATACGGTTGTCAGTGATACTCGGATGCAGATCCGTTTATCCAGGCCACTAAAGCCGCATGGCGGGACTGCTGATTTCACGCTGAACTATCACTACGAGGTCCCGTTGAAGATAATCCGGACGGGTTATGAAGAGACCAAGCGCGGTGCTATTTATGATATGGCACAATGGTATCCCCGAATGTGCGTCTATGATGATATCCGGGGTTGGGATACACTTCCGTATCTCGGTATGGGTGAGTTTTACCTGGAGTATGGGAATTACGACTACAAGCTGACCGTCCCCGCCAATATGCTGGTTGCCGGATCGGGTGAGCTGGTGAACCCGAAGGAAGTGCTGACCAAAAAGGAACAGGATCGGCTGCAGAAAGCCTCCAGAAGTGACAAAACCGTGACCATTGTAGGTGCGGATGAGATCGGGAAACCGGAGACGCGTCCTGTACACAAGGGCATGGTCACCTGGCATTTTAAGATGCACAACACCCGTGATGTGTCATGGGCCGCATCCCGCAACTTTATCTGGGACGCCGCCAGGATCAATCTCCCGGATAACAAACATGCGATGGCCATGTCGTTTTACCCGGAGAGTTCGGCCGGACCCAATGCCTACAGCCGTTCAACGCAGATGGTTAAGGGATCGATCGAGATCTTTTCGAAACACTGGTATCCGTATCCCTGGCCTAATGCCATTAATGTAGCCGGACCCGTTGGCGGGATGGAGTATCCCGGTATCGTTTTTTGCTACCAGACAGCCAAGGGTAAGGGACTGTGGATGGTGACCAACCACGAACTGGGACATCAGTGGTTCCCGATGATTGTCGGTTCGAACGAGCGACGTTATGCCTGGATGGACGAAGGTTTTAACACCTTTATCGACGTCTATGCCAGCAAGTGGTTCAATAATGGCGAGTTCGCTCCCAAGCGGGATGGCGAGTATGCTCCGAAGGGCGGAGACCCTGCCCGGGAGATTGTGCCTATCCTTACCAATCCGGATATCGAATCGATCATGACGCGTGCCGATGTCCTCAATCCGAAATGGCGGCATCCGCTGCAGTATTACAAACCGGCTCTCGGGCTCGTTCTGCTCCGCGAATATATCCTTGGGCATAAACGGTTCGATTACGCCTTCCGCCAGTATATCCGGCGCTGGGCCTACAAACATCCCGCACCGAAAGATTTCTTCCGGACGATGAACAACGCAGCGGGCGAGAATCTTAACTATTTCTGGAAAGGGTGGTTTTACAAAAAATGGCTGGTTGATCAGGCTGTGACGGGCGTCACGTACGTGCATGATAATCCGTCTGATGGTTCACTGATCACGATCAAGAACCTGCAGAAGTTGCCGATGCCGGTGAAGGTGAAAGTGGTTGAATCGAATGGGAAATCCGGTACGATAAAGCTGCCGGTAGAGATTTGGCAAAGAGGAGGGACATGGACCTTCAAATACGATTCCTCGAGTCGCCTGGATTCTGTAATCGTCGATCCTGACAAGCAACTGCCGGATATCAACCCCTCAAATAATGTGTGGGTGCGAAGGGGTATTAAACAGTGAACAATTAACAGGAAACAGTTATCAGTGTAAAAGCCCTTATCTGAGATGAGGGCTTTTTTTAAAGAAATATCTGTCGAAATGGATAATAAAGTCTGATATGGATGAGAAATGGATACCTTTTTTTGTCCGTGAGAGTCCGCGTTATCGGTCTCATCCGTGTTCTATTATTCCAGGCATGCTTACTTAAGGTGAAACGTTTACAGTAGGGAAATATCTTTTAACCCGAACTCAGGTTATATTATATAGCAACTCTCATCAGAGGGGACACGAGCGAAAGATCGTGTTTGAATCGGATATCCAAATAATTTTCAGGGCACATGTTATATAACGACCTGTCAGCTAGTGATCAAATTGCCCGGATAATGACTCTTATCTATGAAGGTGGATTAACTACCACATCGGGGGGGAACATATCCATACGGGAGTCGAACGGTGATATATGGATTACACCGGCTGCCTTAGACAAAGGAAATTTGAAACCGGAACAGGTGGTATGTGTCCATCCGGATGGGACGGTTTCGGGGGATTATGCCGCGTCATCAGAATTACCATTTCACCGTGCCATTTATGAAAGCAGACCCGATATCCGGACGGTTATCCATGCACATCCACCGGCTCTTGTTTCCTACAGTATAGTAAGAAAGAAACCGGATACCAGCGTCATTCCACAGGTCCTTTCTGTGTGCGGTCAGGTTGGTTATGCGAATTACAGACTTCCGGGTACAAGCGAATTGGGGGAAAGCATTGCCAGAGAGTTTGGCAGTGGTTTTAATTGTCTGGTTATGGAAAACCATGGAACAGTCGTCGGAGGCAATGATTCCGACCAGGCTTTTCAGCGTTTTGAAACCCTGGAATTCTGTGCCAGAACGCTGATCAGGGCGCATCAGATTGGCAGCGTAAATCGATTAAGTGAAGATCAACTGGCCAGATATGAGAATGCAACGGATGAGATGGAAGTGTTGCACTCAAGAGACCGGATTCCAGATGAGGATCACGTACGGATGGAAATATGCGCATATGTGAAGAGGGCCTGCAAACAAAAGCTGATGATCAGCAGCTATGGGACGGTCTCTGTAAGACTTAATAGTGATAAATTTATCATAACACCAAATGGCACAAACAGGTATAGTCTGAAACCTGAAGATCTCGTTTTGATAGATCACGGTTTGAAAGAAGCGGAAAAGAGACCAAGTCGTTCGGTTGGCATTCACCAACAGATATATAAGAGGCACCCTCATATCAATTGCATCATATCTACCCAGGCTCCAAACGCCACTGCCTTCTGTGTCAGCGGTAAAACCATGGATACACACACTATTCCGGAGAGTTATTTTCTGTTGAATGATATAAAAATGGTACCCTATGGCAGTCAGTTTGGAGAATCTGATGTAATAGCTAAGACCCTGACAAAAGAGACCCCGGTGCTGCTTATTCGTAATGACTCCATTCTCACGACAGGTGGGACTATTCTGCAGGCATTTGATCGACTCGAGGTAGCAGAGTTCGGTGCACAATCGCTGATCGATGCCGGGTCAATCGGGGAAATGGTACCTATCAGTAATAGTGATATTCAGCAAATCAGGGAAAAATTTATGTCCTGATTATCGGATGGTGTTGTTTTTCTCATTTTAACTTATTGGCCTGTTGAGGCTTAAAGTGATCATCAAGAGTTATAAATCTTTTTTGGGATGGCATTGACATATAGGGAAAAAGTTTTAACTTGTAATCATAAGTTCATTAATGAACGTATGTTCATTAATGTTGGATTAGTGATTAGATGCGGTAAATGGAATTGTTGGTTGTGAAAACGATTTGAACGGTATTATTGTGATACCGGTAACATATGCGTGAGTTCACGAATTTGTGTGTGAAAAAGTGAAGCATGAAAACAATCGGGTGTGTCGCCCTGATTGACAGGCGTATTTGTTTGCAATCAATAACGGTCCATGAAATATACAACTCGCTGTGTCTTCTACAGATGTCTGCGTGCAAGCGAATTCAACCATTAAATTATACAGGTAGTTCATGTTTGAAACGTTACAGTACCCCCCGATAAGAAGCGAAAAGAAAATCGCTTCCATTAGTCTATGGTCGAGTTTCTTAGACGGCAATAAAAAAGCACTTTCCGGTCTTTATCACGCGTACTACCCCAGTTTGTACAGCTACGGGTTGCGCTTAATACATAATGAGGAATTGATCAAAGACAGTATACAGGAATTATTTTTGTATATGTGGGAGCATCGCACATCATTAAATCCTGTTCATTCCGTCAAATCCTATCTATTGCTTTCTCTCAGAAGGGTCGTTCTGGTGAACATTCAGCGGGATAAATCCAGATACCTCAGAAACAAGCAATACGTGGAGGATCTGGTGGATGACCGAAAAAATATAGAAGATTATCTCATCAGTATGGATGACAATAACAGACGAACGAACCTGATCAAAAATGCCTATTCAAGCCTGACTAAACGTCAGAAGGAGGTCGTTCATATGAAATATTTTGAGGGCTTTTCAACCGAAGAGATATGTGATTTACTGGGCTTAAAACGGCAAAGCGTGTATAACTGCCTCTCCGAAGCAATAACCAAGCTTCAAAAGAAAATCGATTATTGTAATTGAGGCCTGCGGTTTCTGTACGTGGATTGTAAGGAAAATAGACTTCCAGCTTTTAAGGAAAAGTTGATGACGTGTCCCGGATTGTTGACGGGTGCGCTTAAAAAAGCTAAATGACTATCCGTAAATAGTAAAGCCACTGCATACCTGAGGTTTTACATTCGGAGTTCTCTGGAAACCACATCCCGGTTCATCGGGAAAAGCAGGCACGATGTTAACAGAAAAAAAGTCTGAAATCACCGTGTTCTCTGCGTAATTCTCTGTGTCCCCGGTGGTTTCTATTACCCGTGTACAATTTCCAGGAACCTGTTGGTCTGATTCCGGATAGTCATAAAAGATACATGAGTTTTTTTTGAGCAAATGTTCATATCAAAGAAAAATTTCAATAATCCAAGTAGATATAACCATCCGGTCTCTCTCATAGAACACATTAGGATACAAAGTTCACTTTAACAACAAGGTAACAAGACATGCGGAAAGAAGTTACAGGCAACCGGGTTGCGATTAATGGACTCGGTAAAGTCACGTGCTTGTTTATGGTATTATTCGCCATTGGTGTGTTTCCTGCAATGGCGCGGAGTGGAAATGCCGCTTCGTTGCACATCACTGGTACAACGGTAGCAGCGCAGAATTCGGTACATGGTACGGTCATTGATGAACAGACGGGTGATCCTCTGCCTGGTGCTAATGTTTACTTAAAAGGCACGACGATCGGGGTTTCCACGGATGCAAATGGTCGTTATAGCCTCGATGTACCGTCATTATCTGATACTCTGATGGTCTCATATATTGGCTATCAGCAAAAAGCGGTTCCAATTATGGGTCGCCATAAGATCAACATTAAGCTTACCGCTAAGGTTGTATCAGGTAAGCAACTCGTAGTCATCGGATATGGTAGCCAGAAGAAACAAAATCTTACGGGCAGTATAAGCCAGGTGAGTTCTCAAAATTTACAGGACAAGCCTGTAGCGCGCATCGATGAAGCCCTGGTCGGTCAGATGGCGGGTGTTCAGGTCCGTCAAACAAGCGGTCAACCTGGAGCAGCATTGCAAATCCAGGTGCGTGGTGAGGCTTCCATCAATGCTAGTAATCAGCCTCTGTATGTCGTAGACGGGGTGCCGGTAGATAATATCACAAATCTCAACCCGAGTGATATCGCATCCCTGGAAGTGTTGAAAGATGCGGCTTCAACAGCCATTTATGGTTCACGCGGATCCAATGGGGTTGTGATCATCACAACTAAACAGGGAAGGAAAGGGCAGACTCGTTTTAGTTTTAATGCATACTATGGGATGCAGCAGCTTAACAAGAAAATTGATTTGCTCTCACCTACTGAGTGGGAGAATATGCAAACACAATTGGAAGATTCGGCCTGGGTTCAACGTGGACGTACACTCGGACTGGACTACAAAGCCAGTGACCCGATATCCTATCGTGAACAGCAGTTGGGGGGTATAAATCCCGGTTACATGCCGGATTCCCGATGGAAATATGGGACAGATAGTCTGACCTATGTCAACTGGCAGAATGCCTTCTACCGTATTGCTCCCATTCAAAATTATCAGATGTCAGCGTCTGGTGGTACCGATAACCTGAGATACATGGTTTCAGGTAACTACTTCAATCAAGATGGGATAGCCATTGGCACCAATTTCAAACGCTTTTCAACAAGAGCCAATTTAACGGCACAGTTAAGCAAGGCGGTAAGACTCAATTTAGAATTGGCTCCATCCCTTTCCTGGCAAGGTGGAGGGAACGTTGACGGAAAAGACCAGCAATCGCATCACGTCCTGGCGCTTGCTCCGGTAACCGATAAGGGTGTAGGTATCTATACTGCTTGTTGCGGTAACAGCAGGTATGCATGGGCAGGTTCGCCAACAAGCCCGGTAGCCTACCAAATGTATTCCACTAATATGCAGGAAAGACAGGAACTGTACTCAAAAATGGATTTGAATGCCGCGTTATACCGGACTTTGAATCTGGAAGTGACCGGTTCGTGGCATAATGATGGTACCCAGCATAAAGAATATTTTCCGACGAAGATAGCGCACGGCAACTGGGCCGGAACTCATCCTCCCGGATCTTTAAGCAGCGGTTCATACAGTACAGGGAACTCAGATCACTACCTGTTTCAGACCCTGCTGACATGGGATCCTACGTTCGGAAAGAACAATATCAATGCCGTGGCAGGTTATTCGCTTGAATATCTTAAGGATAACGGTTCCTATCAGAACGACAATCAATTTGCAAACGACCTGCTGACGACCATCAATAATAGTACGTCGAATGTACGTTATTCTTCAACGAGTGAATCGGAAGAATCACTCGAATCAATATTCGGACGGGTCAACTACAATTATAATGAAAAATACCTGGCCTCTGTGAGTATCCGCAGGGACGGTTCTTCCCGGTTTGGTTCAGCTAACAAATGGGGGTATTTCCCGGCATTCTCACTTGGCTGGCGTATCGATCAGGAGTCATTCCTGAAATCACTCGACTGGCTGAACACCCTGAAGCTTCGTTTCAGTTGGGGTGAGGATGGTAATAATAGTATTCCAAACTATGCTCCTTACGGTGCTCTTGGAGTTTATAATTACAGTTACGGCGGAAATTTGGCCGTAGGATACGGACCCTCTTCTCTTTCGAACCCGGATCTTGGATGGGAAAAGACGCGTGAGAGCGACTACGGATTGGATCTGGGTATGTTTAATGACAGGATTCAGCTTACCGCCGACTACTATCACAAAATCACATCGAATCTGTTGCTGCAAGTACCTACAGCATTGTCGACCGGGTACTCAAGCGGTTGGGAGAATATCGGAAAGATTCAAAATACAGGACTTGAATTTGCCCTGGATACGAAGCCGATTGTACGGCAGCTTATCTGGACCTCTTCATTCAACATTTCTTTCAATCATAACAAAGTATTGCAGCTGGGACCGGGGAATGCACCGATTTATACCGGCTTCGGAGGTCATACGGAAATTATCCAGGTTGGACATCCGCTCTACGATTTCTACATGTATGATGCCATCGGCGTTTACATGAACCAGCAGGATCTGAATAATAGTCCCCACATGAGCACTAATATTCCTGGTGACGTCAAGTATAAGGATGTCAACGGCGATGGGAAGATCACTACTGCCGACCGCACATTTATGGGCCATCGTTATCCAACCTTCAATTGGGGCTTTAACAACAGTTTTACCTGGAAACATTTCGATTTCTCCTTCCTGATCCAGGGACAGGGCGGCAACAAGATCTATTCCATTCTTGGCCGTGCTATCGACCGTCCGGGAATGGGCAGAACTACCGAAGCCCTGGGCCGCTGGCGGAACCGCTGGCTCTCGCCATCGAACCCGGGAGATGGCCATACCCCCAGTATTTTCGGGACTACGGGCCACTTGTATGATTCCCGTTGGCTGTATGATGCTACCTACTGGCGAATCAAGAACATAACCTTAGGGTATACGCTGCCTCATAACATTATCCCTGAGTTACGTTCGGCCCGTATTTATATAGAAGCTCAGAACCTCTTTACTCACGATCATTATTACGGTGGATATAATCCCGATGCCACGAATAGCTACGGTGAGGATTACGGTTCATACGGGCTGGCGAGAACCTATACCGCGGGAATAAGTCTTGGATTATAATCGAAAAAATTGGACGATCATGAAAACTAGAATAATATTCATAGCAGTTTTAGCATTTTCATTGGTCTCATGCAGCAAAAACCTGCTGAATTTGAAACCAATCGATACGGCGACTGTCGGTAATTTTTACCAAACACAGTCTCAAATCAAAGAGGCAGTGAGTGGTGTGTATGCGGGAATGAATAGCTGGCCGGTTAACATCTATTTGTTGATGTCTGAAGTCCGTTCCAATAACCTCTACGGGGTTACCCATGATGCACACCGTGACTGGTGGGATGTCACTACGTTTACAGTATCACCGGATGGTACCGATCTTGTGCATACAGTATGGCAAAATTTGTATCAGATGATAAACCGGGCCAACACTGTATTGGAAAACATCAATAATGTTAAATTCACGGATCCTTCGCTTAAGGCACAATATACAGCCGAGACCAGGTTCTTACGTGCCTACGCTTATTTCCAGTTGGTGCGTATTTACGGTAACGTACCATTGATAAAGAAAACGATCACTCCGGCTGAGGGGATAAAAATTGGACAGTCGAAACCGGCTGATGTCTACAGTTTTATCATCTCTGAAATGAAGGAGGCAATAAAGGTACTGCCACCTTCATATAACGGTGCCGACCAGGGACGTGTTACGAAATGGGCGGCTGAAGGTATCCTCGCCAAAGTATACCTGACGATGGCCGGATATCCGCTCAAGGACAACAGTCATGAGAATGATGCCAAAGCGCTGCTCAAAGACATCATGAACCAGGAAGGTACCTACGTCAACTTTGCACAGAATTATGCGGACCTGTTTAAGCTGGCCAACCAAAACAAGTATTTCTTGTTTGAGGTTGAATTTACGCCGGGTGGTAACGGGAATGGTACTAATTATCCTGTTTACATTCTTCCCAGTGATATATCACAGGATTCTATTCCATATGGCGGATTTACTTCTGCCACCCGGTTGGCTATCTCACCGGATCTGATGAACAGCTATGATAGTACTGATGTGCGTTTTAATGCCACGATCGATACTTCATACGTTCAAGTAGGTGATACCACCGTAGGGCATACGCCATTCTACCACAAATTTATTGACCCAAATGCGGCTTCCTCTGTCGTTAGTCATTATGACTGGCCGGATAACTTCCCTCTGCTCCGCTACGCCGACGTGCTGATGATGTATGCCCAGATCCTGAACGATCAGAATGGGGCTCCACCGGCTGAAGCGGTGAGTATCCTGAACCGCATACGTGAACGTGCTGGACTGAGCGACATACACCCTGTCACGAAAGCCGCTTTCCAAAGCGCCCTCAACCTTGAGGAACGTCATGAGTTTGCTGACGAAGGACAGTGGTGGTGGTACCTGGTCCGGACCAATCAGGCCGTAAACACCATTAATACCTGGTCCTCTTCAACTGGTGGACAAGGCGGTCTGAAGGTCAATATTAACGACCAAAAGCTGATTTATGCAATTCCTCAATCGGAAATAGACATTTATCCTGGTTTGTATACACAAAACCCTGGTTATTGATCACCTATCTGTGGTTAAATAACCTATAGTAGAAGCGAAGGGAGATCTGTTGGAAGCTACAGATCTCCTTTATTAACGAGGCTTTTTGCCACCACCCAAAAGTACTGTGGGCATCCAACCTTACCTGACATGGATGTTCACAGTACTGTTTTATTTGTTTACATGATTCTAAGAATTCATGACAGGTCAGACGGAAGTTGCAGGTAGAAAGTTAAAAGATGAAAAAAAGAGCATTCAATGAACTTTGTACTTATAACTTTTCACTTTCCTTAATCATTAATACTACTTTGTCCCATTACTATTTATGCCAGGCATGATCACTATTAATAGCATACATCATGAAAATTAAGTTAAATCAGTTTTTTGGATCACTACTGATTGTCATTTTTCTATTTGCATCAACAACATTTGCACAGACCCCAATCGGCAGCTATCAGTCCGGTTTCCGGAAACAAGGGAATGAGATCTCGTTTTCAGCGACGAATGCCGATCTTCGCATTGATTTTTGCACGCCCACTATGTTCCGGGTGCAGGTAAGCTGGAAACGGTCGTTCCAGAACAATGAAGATCTGATGGTAACCAAGTATCACTGGCCCGAGGTCACGTATCAGGCCTCTGACGAGGGAGACCACTTCCTGTTGCAAACTGAGAAACTCAGGGTAATCGTTACAAAAAATCCTGTCAGGATCAGCGTCGAGACACCGGATGGAACAACCATTTCCTCAGAGTCCGGCTCAGGTTTTGGGGCTTCAAAGGATAGTGGAGATGTCGTTTGCAGTAAGAAATTGATACCCGGCGAACATTTCTTCGGATTTGGTGAACGGATGGGCTTCATCGATCAGCTTGGCAAAGATGTGCATCTTAATGTGGGACGGGGAATTGCCCACTCTCACATCATGGGCGCCTATAATGTAATGAAAGCCAACTACAGTCCGGTACCTTTCTTTATGAGCACCCGGGGATATGGTATCTTCCTGCACAACTCCTACGCCACCGACTGGGACATGGGCCATTCCAACCCGGACAGCTATACCTTTAAAGCGGATGGCGGGGAATTGGATTATTACTTCATTTATGGTCCTGGTTTTCCTGCAATTCTGAATCAGTACACTGGCCTTACCGGAAAATCCCCGATGATGTCGCGTTTTGCCTATGGCCTGCATGTTGGGACCTATAGCGGTGGAACCTGGGGCCACGAACAGGATGCCTCGCCCCGATACGTGATAAACCTGGGACATAAGTTCAGAAACGAAGATGTGCCGGCTGATATCCTTTTTCTGGACTCAACCTGGAGATTTTTTGGCAAAATAGGTCACGATGGAACGACATTTCAATGGAGGGGGGTGTTTAAGCATCCGGAAGCAATGCTTGATAGCCTTTACGCCATGCATTATCACATGGTCGGGTTACACATCCGGCCTTTCCTGGATAACGGTACTAAATTTCACTTACTCACCGATGCCAGGAAACATGGCGGAGTTTTATACCCGGCCAATGGACGGCTTGGGAATATCGTAAACTTCTTTGATTCGTCGGCCGTCGACTGGTGGTGGAATCATGCTGTAATGAAAGTTGCCTCTGTTGGTGTGAAATTCATCAAAACGGACGCGGGCAATTCCTTTGTATATCATTCACAAGGCAATCATGCCAACTCCTCCCTGGCCCAAACCGTCGACAGTCTTCATAACCTGTTCCCGATTGCTTATGCCAGGGCCCCTTACGAAAAGTTCATGAAGTACAACAAGATGAGGGGTATGAACCAAACCCGTGAAGGATATGCAGGCATTCAACGCTATCCTTACATTTTTGCAGGCGACTGGCCGAGCCGCTGGCAGTATTTTGGTCCGGTTATCAAGGCCGGGTTGAACATCGGATTATCCGGAGTCGGTTATTGGGCAAACTGTAACGGCGGGTTCGAGCAGAAGGCCGATCCGGAGCTCTACATACGCTGGACCCAATTCGGAATGCTGAGTCCCGTTGCCATGATTTTTGGTATGGATCATCCGGGATACAAAGAGCCATGGAATTACGGGAAAGAAGCGCTGAAAATTTTCAGGAAATATGACAAGCTGCGTTATAGCCTGATTCCCTATATCTACACAACTGCCTACGAGAATCACATAACCGGTATTCCGCTGATGCGTGCGTTGGTGCTTGAGTATCAGAATGATGTGAACACGTATGATATTGCCGATGAATACATGTTCGGGGATGATATGCTGGTCTGCCCGGTAACAACCAAAGGAGCTAACTCGCGCGTTGTCTATCTTCCAAAAGGAACCTGGTATGATTACTGGACCGGCGAGAAACTTGATGGTAAGCAGGACATTACGGTGCCAACGCCGATCGACCAGATGCCGATCTTCATCAAGGCCGGTGCAATCATTCCTATGCAGAAACCGATGAAGTATGTTGGCCAGGAACCGGTCGATACCCTGAGACTCGATATCTATCCTTTTAAAAGTTCTTCCTATTCAATCTATGATGACGATGGCAGGAGTCTGAAATATGAACAGGACGATTTCGCTATGACAAAGATACAATGCCGGGATGACGAGAGCCGGATTGAGGTGGCAATAAACACTCCTGTTGGTAAATACAATGTTCCGACAAGATCTTACAAACTAACCGTTCATACAGATCACTCACCGATTTCGGTTTCTGCCAATGGATCGCGACTCAGAAAGGTGTCAAGTCTGCGTGAATACGAGAATTCGGTTCACACGCAGGTATGGTATTACAACAAAGATCAGAAAGTGCTGTACGTGCGTCCCGGCGGTAACAGCAACAGCGAAATTAATGTGGAAGTACAGAAACAGTAATTAGTGAGACCTCCAAGGTTTTTAAAACCTTGGAGGTCTTTGAAAGGGAACAATCGACGGATTTGGAAGTCATTAATTCGTGGATTCAATCCCCCGAACCCCCTTCGCCAGGGGGGAGAAAGAAACCCGGCTTCAGACGGTCTCAAACCGTCAGATGCCTTGAACAAAGGAGCTGATAGCCGAAAGCTGTTCGCTTACAGCTATTGGCGTAAGCAGACCAGAAAGGTTTTCAAAACCCTGGAGGTCTATATTAAGTTAAGTATCGATATGATCAGGAATGCATTTAAAATGAAGCTCAAACCCGGCTTTGAGGCAGAGTACCAAAAACGGCATGATGAGATCTGGCCTGAATTGTCAAAGGCATTGACTGAGGCCGGAATCCATGATTATTCGATCTTTCTGGATGAAGAGACCCTCACGCTGTTTGCCGTCCAGAAACTGGACGATGATCATACGTCAGACAAACTGCCGGATCTTCCCATTATGAAAAAATGGTGGGATTACATGGCAGACCTGATGGAAACGAATGAAGATAACTCACCGGTGGCTGTTCCGCTGACGGAAGTTTTTCATATGGAATGATGAAGCATAAACCACCAAGGTTTTTAGAACCTTGGTGGTTTTAGAAAAGGCAAATAAAACAGTTGTATCATGTCTAAATATTACATCTCTTTTGAACCACAAAAAATGTATCACATTTGGACACATGCGAATGGGGAAGAAAACCTTTTCCGCTCAGATGAAAATTACAGGTATTTTTTGAAAAAGTATGACCATCACATTCACCCATTTGCAGAAACTTTTGCGTACTGCCTGATGCCTAATCATTTCCATCTTATGGTGAGAATAAGAGGTAAAAAAGTCGTGATGGAGTACTTGAGATTGAAGTTGAAAACAAGTTTCAATGATTTTCAAAAATATGGCGGTTTCAGCAATGTCATAAGTCAACAATTCAGCAACCTATTGAATGGGTACACGAAGGCGTATAACAAGAAATATGACCGTAAAGGCAGTCTATTCATGCCAAATTTCAAACGTAAGATCATCGATTCTGATGAATATTACACTGGAATGATTGTATATATCCATAATAATCCAATTCATCATAACTTTGTTACTGACCTGGATGATTGGCCATATAGTAGTTGGATAGCTTATCTATCGGATAAACCTACCAAGATAAGTAAAACAGAGAGTATCAAATGGTTCGGTAATCTGGAAAATTTTGTAAAGGTACATCGGGAATTAAACTTTGAGAAACTTATATCAATATGTGAATGATGAAGAATCCGGACTTTAAACCTCCAAGGTTTTCAAAACCTTGGAGGTTTGGGCATATAACCTTTTTATCGGCAGTTTGGCTATGTCTGCTGTTAACCACACCTGGTTACAGTCAGGATACGAATGTCATAAACCTGGCGGGTACGTGGCATTTCAGGATGGACCCGGGCAACCGGGGTATTCAAAATAAATGGTACGAGAAGAACCTGGACGATACCATTCATCTTCCCGGATCGATGGTCCAAAATGGGAAGGGCAACCCTGTCACGATCAACACGAATTGGACAGGCAGCATCTACGACAGTTCATTCTATTTTGATCCGCGTCTGGCTAAGTACAGGAAACCGGATCACCCCATGTTTTCTTTTTTCCTGACCCCGAAGAAACATTACGTGGGAGCGGCCTGGTATCAAAAAGAAGTGACGATACCGCAATCCTGGAGGAGCCGGCATATTCAGCTATTCCTGGAGCGGGTGCACTGGGAGACACAGGTTTGGGTGGATGACACCGAGATCGGGAAAGAAAACAGTCTGAGTACACCACATGTTTACGATTTATCGAAAGTTCTGACGCCGGGCAGACACAGAATTACGATACGGGTGGATAACAGCATTAAAGATATTGGTATCAACGTTGGACCCGATTCCCACAGTGTCACCGATCAGACCCAGGGCAACTGGAACGGGATCATCGGCAGGATAGAGCTCATATCCAGACCGCAGGTTTGGCTGTCCAATATCCAGGTGTACCCGGATGTTAGCCATAAAACGGCTGAGGTTAAGATCTCGATCAAAAAGTCTTTGCCTGGGCATGTTAACGGGAACATCACGATATCGGCTCGTACAATCAATATTGCAAACTCACAGATGGTCAGTCCGCTGTCATCCGGTTTTTCATTAAGTGGAAATGATACCACGCTGATAATCAAATACCCGATGGGTAACCATATAAAAACGTGGAATGAGTTTCATCCGTACCTGTACAAACTTACAACAACATTGTCCATTTCGGGCGGGGATAAAGACCGGAAACAGATGCAGTTCGGGATGCGGAATTTCACGATTGACGGCACCCGTTTTGCCGTGAACGGGCATCCGATATTTATCAGGGGTACCGTGAACAATTGTGTGTTTCCAATAACCGGCTATCCCCCAATGACCGAATCAGGATGGCTGCATGTTTTCCGGGTAGCCAAAGCCTATGGGCTGAATGCCATGAGGTTCCACTCCTGGTGTCCGCCTGAGGCTGCGTTTGATGCCGCGGATAAGGAGGGCTTCTACCTGCAAATCGAAGGTCCCAGCTGGGCCAACCACGGGACATCACTCGGAGATGGCAGGCCTGTGGATAAATATATTTATAAGGAAACCAACCGCATCGACCGGTTTTACGGCAACCATCCGTCATTCTGCATGATGGCCTATGGAAACGAACCACGCGGCGGTCACCAGGTGCAATACCTGGACAAGTTTGTCGATTATTGGAAGGCAAAGGATTCACGTCATGTCTATACGGGTGCATCGGTGGGTATGCACTGGCCGCTCGTTCCCGAGGAACAATACCTCGTGAAATCGGGTCCCCGTGGAGTGCCCTGGGGAAAGAGACGGCCCGGCACGGAGTTTGATCATCATTCTGCAATAGCTGCTTTCCATAAACCCTACGTGGCTCACGAAATGGGTCAATATGATGTGTTTCCCGATTTCAATGAGATTCCGGAATACACAGGGGTTCACCAGCCGCGAAATTTTAAGCTGTTCAGGGACATTCTCGATGCCCATCACATGGGGAATGAAGCGCACAAGTTTTTGATGGCATCTGGCAAGTTGCAAACGCTCTTTTACAAGGGTGAGATCGAAGCGGCTCTGCGAACACCGGGATTTGCCGGTTTCTTCATGCTGTCGTTGAATGACTATTCCGGCCAGGGCACAGCATTGGTTGGAGTTGTAAACGCATTTTGGCAGAACAAGGGATATGTAACCGCCGAACAGTTCCGGCATTTCTGTAACGAAACGGTCCCACTGGCACGTATTAAGAAATTCGTGTACAACAATAGTGAGACATTTAAAGCCGGTCTCGAGATCGCCAATTTTGGTCCGGCACCGATTCTGAATGCACATCCTTTCTGGAAAATCACTGACACCAAAGGGAAAGTGGTAGCCAGTGGAAAACTCGGTTCCAAAACAATCCCGATCGGCAACAATATCCCGTTAGGTAGTGTGCAGCTCCTGCTCCGGCAGTTTGACCGTGCCACCCATTTGAAGCTTGAAGTGGGACTGAAAGATACACCCTTTACCAATAGCTGGAACTTCTGGGTCTATCCCGACAAACGGGTTAATCCCGAACAGTCAAAGATCTATTTCACGCGAAAGCTGGATCAGAAAGCCGAAGATGTGCTGAAGAGTGGTGGTAAAGTATTTCTGGAAGCCGCCGGAGAGGTGCAAAAGGGTAGAGATGTGGTGATGAGCTTCCAACCCGTGTTCTGGAACACATCCTGGTTCCGGATGCGTCCCCCGCATACGCTTGGTATTCTTGTAAAGGATAAGAGTCCGGCATTCCGGTATTTTCCGACATCATACCATAGCAATTTCCAGTGGTGGAGCATCGTCAATCACGCCCAGGTGATGTGGCTGCAGGATTTTCCACCCGATTTTCGTCCTCTTGTTCAGCCTATCGACACTTACTTCCTGAACAGGCGTCTCGGGCTCATTTTCGAGGCTAAAGTCGACGGCGGAAAGCTCATGGTGTGCAGTGCGGATCTAACAACCGATCTGGAGCATCGACCAGCGGCGCGACAGTTGCTATATAGCCTGACTCGTTACATGGAGTCCGATCAGTTTAATCCCAAAAGTACCGTCTCTATCAAAACAGTGAAACGGCTTTTTGAGAAGGGGAAAGGAGATACCTACAAGATGTACTTCCACAGCAAGCATGGGCCCGAAGAGTTAATCCCGAAATCAGGTAAGAAATAAAATGAAGAGTAGTGATCAATACAATCCAATGCAGTTGAAAAAACATATTCCTTTGTGGTGCAATTATATAACTTGCGACAAGCCTATATTCTATGCTCACAAGGAAGTCGTCGTTATGTCCCCCTTCGCCAAGGGGGAGTCTTTGAGAGACATTAAGAGTCCTTATGACGCAAGTTTGCCCCGAGTTTTCAGGATGACATATCATAACGTTAGACTGGTCACAAGTCTCAGACTTGCGACATGACGCAGGAAATTAATCCCGAAATCAAAAAATGAAAGACATTGTGCAATCCCTTATCATGAAAAATACAATCTACCTGATCGCAGCATTATTGATGTGGGTATTCCCTGCACAGGCACAGAATTTCAAATATATCGTCATCTCAAAAAGAGCGCATCCTGCTGTGCACTCGGCTGCCATAATTCTGGCCAAAGAACTGGATATCCCGGGAAGCCACATCCTCATCCAGCGACGCGTTTCTCTGCCTTCGAAGGAAACGATCGTGCTGGATTATGGGAAACCATCAAAGAAGCAGATCGATTTTATTGGTCGTGATCCCCGCACTGTGAAGAATGACGGATATCTGATCAAGTTCAACGGCAACAAGGCTCTTATTTTTGGAAAAAGACCACGATCTCTGTTATACGCAGCAGGGGATGTCAATTTGTGGAAGAATCGTACTTCCGGGGTATATGTCAGGCAGCCTGAATTCAAGACACGGGATGCCAGTCTTGGAGGTAATGGTGAATCAGTTGCTGAATTAGTGGCAAAACTGGGCGTCAATATCTTTTATGGCCGGTTTTCTGCAGACTTTGTGACACTGAAAAAATCTTTCCCGCAAGTGTACAACAAATTGACACCGTCGCAGCAGGAAAAATTGCTGGCACGCAAAAAGGAAGCCGAGGAAAGAGCGGTCCGTATGGTTAAGGCATGTCATGATGCCGACGTTTCGTTCTATCCCTTTTTGTATGGTAACGATATGGCACGGTGGTCGCCGGAACTGATGGCGGCAATATACAAGGTGTATCCGAATATCAGGGGCAAGCGTGCACCCCATTCATGGGAAAAAGCCTCTCTTAATCCCTCGCTCCCAGAGACGTGGGATATTATCGATGCCTATGTTAAAGAGTTCGTAAATACCCTTCACGGCGATGGAATGGTGGCGACCTTCTGGGATGCCTATGGAATTTACAGCCAGGACAGCCTTTCCCGCGCTAATGGTCTGAATCATTTCAATGAAGAGATTGCAAAAAATGTCAGTGAATATCAGAAAGTACTAAGCAAAGAACACAAGCCGCTCATCGTACGAACATGGTCATCGGGCAGGGCGCATTGGGTAACACTTCATAACAACCAGGGGGAACTGGAGCATCAGTTTGTGCATGCACCGGGCTATGGCGGTTTTAGCGGGAGCCGATACCATCTTTGGGGTAAGGTGATAGAAGATGTCCCGGCCGATGTAACCCTTCAAACGAAAGTCTACCTGTCGGATTGCTTTCCGGCAGCCCGCTTCAATACCCTGATTGGAAAGACGAAGGATCATCATCAGATTGTCGAATATCAGATTGAAGGTCAGACGACCGGCCATTACTATCTGCCGGCGGCCAATGTTCACCACACCCAGTGGACCATGAAAAAGGCTCATGATCTCATGGGGGAAGACAGTGGTGTCAGTGTCTTCTGGGGTGGCACGCATCAGCCTCATTATGACTTGTTCAAGGATATTATCAACGGAATTAATATCTACGCGTGGCGCCAGTTTTCCTGGAATCTTAATGCCGATCCACAGAAGGTCTGGATAGACTGGGCCATACCGATTTACGGCGCAAAAGCAGCACCATATGTAGTTAAGGCGCTGCAACTGTCTGAGCCTGTTGTAGATAATGTCTTTTCCACCCTGGGCTTTGGCTATGATACGAACAGCGGCTTCCCCGGTACGATCTATCGACGTGAGGTTTTATTGATGTACACCAACCGGACATATCTGCCCAGGTATCAGAAATACCTGAAACCAACGCTTGAAAATGTCGGGCGTGTGATCCAGGAAAAAGATGAAGTGCTGAAGCAGATCAATAAGATGTTTGCCTATCTCGAACAGGCCAAACCGTACCTGAAGGACAGCAAGTACCAGGAATTGTACACCCGGTTCAACTGGCTCAAGTATGAGGCTATCGAAAACAAGGAATCAGAGGTCAGTTACTGGCGCTTCCGTTACCTGCGGTACCTGTATTCGATCAGAAGTGCCAATCCTGCACAGTTGCAGAAGATTGCCAAATCCTATAAGACGGTAGTTTTGTATTCCGACAGCCTCTTTCAATACAGAGATAACCAAAAGTTCAGTTGTTATGATTTGCCGCTTGGCCAGATAAACAAGATTCGCCATATCGGGTTGGGTAATCCCGTACACCTGATGAAAGAGATTTACGACAAATCCAAACAATACACGATCGAAATGACAGGTCCCGATACATTGGATGCGATGTCCCGGGAAATGAATGCAAACGCTACAGGTTCAAAATGAAAAACAGGAAGCTTTTACTACCGCTGCTTATCCTCATAACATGTGTGATTCCCCTGCACGCGCAGAATCGGGAACATACCAGGGAGGTACTGCAAAAGATTGCGAACCGCATCATCAACAGCACCTCTTTTAAGTTCATCAACACCAAAACGAAACAGGAATACAGCAACCTGAAAGGAGTGCCATTCTCGATAGATGTGCGGGTGAAGAGCCAGTACAATCACTGGCACTATACCAACGGGGTGTTGTATATCGGGATGATGGAACTGGCCGACCGGTTGAACGATGATAAATACCGGAACTACGTACAGAAGTGTATGCAACTGGTGTTCAACAAAGATAACCTGGACTATTTCCGGAAGCAGTATAACGAGACGCTGAATAAGCCCGATGGTCTCCGTAACGTAAGCAGGCACTCCTGGTATATGTACTATCGTATGATTCGTCTCGACGATTACGGTACGATGGCCGCCAGCCTGATCGACCTTTATCGATATCACAAAGACCCGGCTTACAAGGCATACATCGACAAGGCTGCCGATCACCTGATGTATTTCGAACCGAGACTGAAGGACAGTACTATTGCGCGGCACTTCCCCCATGAAATGACTGTGTGGGCGGATGATCTGTACATGAGTGTGTCCCTTCTGGCACGTATGGGAAAGATGACAGGCAACACCAAATATTTCGATTATGCGGCCAAACAGGTCATCCATTTCCATAAATACCTGTGGGATCCGGTTAGGCAGTTGTACTATCATTGTTATTACACCGATATCAAGACCAATGGTGTGGCTTATTGGGGCCGGTGCAACGGCTGGGTGATGATGGCCCAGGCCGATCTGCTTTCGGCACTACCCAAAAACTATCCAAAAAGGGCGGAGCTGATCAAACTGTTTCAACAGCAGGTGGAAGGGGTCGCGAGATACCAGAGTGAGTCAGGGCTCTGGCATCAGCTTTTGAACAAGACGGATTCGTTCCTGGAAACGAGCGCTTCCGCCATGTTTACTTTCAGCATCGCACGTGGGGTGAATCGCGGATGGCTGCCGCAGGATTTTGCACAGGTAGCCGATTACGGCTGGCGAGGTATCCTTAGCAAAATCACGAAGAATGGCGATGTGACGGATATTTGTCCGGGTACCGGTATAGCACCTGCATTGCCGGCGTATTATTCACGTCCCCGCAAGACCGACATTGCTATGGGCGAGGGCCCTGTACTTCGCGCCGGTGCTGCGATCCTGAAGATGCCGCACTACCACGAGATACCGGCATATAAAACTTATCACCTGGTTCACGACCGCAGGAAAAAGTGACGATGGAAATTAAACCACAGGGTTCACAGAGTATCTTCACGGAGCACACAGAGGTTATAAATCTTTGTGAACTTTGTGTCATCCCCGTGTACTCTGCGGTTTCTTCTTCAAATGCTGATACAGCTATATCCACATACCCTGTTATCGCCATATCCCAAGTTAACAAATAAACGAAAATTGCTATGTATTTCAGAAGACGATTAATTCTACCGCTACTTTTTTTATGCTGCTTTTATGCAACTCAGGCTGTGGCACAAGTATCATTGCCGGCTGTGATCGGTAGCGGGATGGTGCTGCAACAGAAAAAGCCCGTTCCGATCTGGGGGAATGCCAATCCCGGGCAGGCTGTCACCGTTGAGTTCGCCGGACAGGTTAAAAAGACGAAGGCTAACGCGTTGGGCCAATGGGGGGTGCTTTTGGACCCCATGAAGGTCAGCAGCACGCCGCGTACAATGACCATTACCGGATCGAATACGGTGGAACTGAATGATGTCCTGGTCGGTGAGGTATGGTTTTGTTCCGGGCAATCCAATATGCAGTTGGTGCTTTGGTCGAGAACCAAGTCCATCCGGACGACCAGGGGCGACTCGGTCATTGCTTCTGCCAACTACCCGATGCTCAAGCTGTTCAATGTGAGCCGGGCTGTTGGTTTCGGTCACAAGAAAGGGAAACTGGGAACCTGGCAGCCGTGCACGCCCCAATCGGTGAAAGAGTTTTCGGCCGCTGCCTACTACTTCGGACAGGAACTGCAGCAGAAATTGGGCGTTCCGGTCGGCATCATCAACGATTCATATGGCGGATCGCAGGTTGAGGCGTGGACACCGCAGGAGTACCTGGTGACATCTCCCGAGTTACGCCCGACAGTAGCACGCACCAAGATATGGCGTGACGAAAGGGCCGAAGTCCGCAAGCGGTACGATGCGACACTGCGCGAATGGGCCAAAGAAGCTAAAAAAGCAAAGGCTGAAGGGAAAAAGTTTCATGGAGCGCCGCACCCACCCGATGCCCTGCGTGATTACCGTATCGCAGGATCCATATTCAACAATATGGTGAAACCCATCATCCCGTACGCCATCAAAGGTGCCTTCTGGTACCAGGGTGAGTCGAATGAAGGGCGAGCCTGGCAGTATGGCTTGTTGCTACCAACCATGATTCACGCCTGGCGGAATAGCTGGAAACAGGGTGATTTCCCGATGGGGATCATCCAATTGCCCAATTACCGCGATCAGAAAGATCAGCCCGAAGATGCTGCATGGAGCCATCTGCGTGATGCACAGCGTGTAACCGCCGACACGGTACCGAACACCGGACTCATCGTCACCATTGATATCGGCATGGCGCATAACATTCATCCGCATGACAAGCTCGATGTCGGCAAACGCATGTGCCGGTGGGCACTGGCCGATGTGTACGGGTATCATATGACGGCAACCGGACCGATGTACAAACGTTCAAAAGTCGAAGGATCAAAGGTGATGGTCTGGTTTACGGAGACCGGCAAAGGATTGCAAAGCAAGGATGGCCAGCCTTTACACGAGTTTGCCATTGCAGGCAAGGACAAACAGTGGCACTGGGCAAAGGCCAGGATCGTCGGTAAGAACAGGGTAGAGGTGTGGTCGGATGCCGTACCCCATCCTGTGGCTGTCCGGTATGCGTTCAACAACAACCCCAAAGATCCGAACCTGACCAACGGGACCGGTCTGCCTGCTGGACCGTTTCGCACAGATGACTGGCACGGACCGACCTATGGGAAGGAGTAACAGAAAGATTATGATCCTCATTATTTACACTACCTCTGTCATCCTGATTTTTTCTCCGCTGCGGCGGAGAAAAAGTAGGATCTCGTTTCACATTCGGTAGCGATTGATGCCCTTGACACAATCGCTACCCATGGCGCACGGGATCCTGCGTAGTTATGCAAGCAAAACAACTTCAGGATGACATCCAAAAATAATGACTATGAAACATTTATATCTGAAAACCACATTTCTCATCCTCTTACTGAGTTCCCTCACTTGCACCAGCGCCTTCTCTCAAATCCTGAAGAAACCAATCCCTGATCACCTGGTAGTGTTATCGTTTGATGACGGGGTGAGTACGGATTATACAGTCATCGCCCCGATTTTGAAGAAATATGGATTCCATGGGACATTTTTCGTCACAGAGTTTCCGGATTTCAAAAATAAGCATGATTATCTGTCATGGAAGCAGATTCAAAAGTTGCATGAGATGGGATTTGAAATTGGGAACCATACCGCCCACCATCATCATCTGCCGGGGATGAAACCCGAACAGTTTGTTAAGTCGCTTGACTACATAGAAAATAAGTGCAGGGAATACGGAATTCCCAAACCGGTAACTTTTGCCTACCCCGGATGGAGGGTGGCTGCATACGGTTTTAAGGTGTTAGAAAAGAAAGGGTATATTTTCGCGCGTGCAGGGGGAAACAGGCCCTATGATCCCGAAAAAGATTATCCGTATTTAATCCCGAGTTACAATGTTGGTGGTCTGGATTCGGCGAGGGTAATGAATGCTATACAGCAGGCCAAAGACGGAAAGATCGTGGTTCTGACGATTCACGGTGTACCCGATTACGCCCATCCGTGGGTGACCACGCCGCCCGCTCTGTTCAAGGATTACATGAAGTACATGTATGATCATCACTACACGGCGATTTCCGTACAGGAATTACAAAAGTATATAAACGTCAGAAGTGCCTTGAAGGAAATACCGCCACGTATCAACGACCGGATACAGAACATAAAGAAACACAAATAAGTCCTGAATAAATTTGGATCTTGATCTTAGCCCCTCTCCACGGATGCGGAAAGGGGTTGGGGTGAGGTAAAGGAGCAATAAATGACTGAATTCCAAACCCAAACAACCCGATATCCGCTTGTTTTGATACTATTTGCAGCAATTCTCCTGGCGGCTATCCCTTCCCATTCTAACGCCCAGTCCGCCCAGCGCACATTCAAATTTGATTTTGGCACGGGCAAGCTGGCGCCGGGATACACGCGGGTTGTGGCGACCACAAAATACAGTCGGGAACAGGGGTACGGATTTGATTATGGTTCCATGCCTGTGGCGATAAACAGGGGAGGTATTGATCCGCTTCGCAGCGACTTCTGCACAGGCAATGCTCCGTTTTTCTTCTCAGTGAATGTGCCGCAGGGCAACTATAACGTCACAGTCATTTTGGGAGATCAAAAAGGTCCGACATTGACTACCATCAAAGCGGAATCCAGGCGGTTGATGGTGAAGAAGGCGGTGACAAAACCGGACCAGTTCATTAAGAAAGAATTTACCGTATGCGTCTGGCATCGTGAGATAAAGAGCGGGGGAGAAGTGATCCTGAAGCATCGCGAACTGAGCAAGCTCGATTGGGATCATAAACTGACCATAGAATTCAACAACAGCCATCCCTGCGTGGATGCTATCGAAATTACACCGGCCGATAATGTCCCGACTGTGTTTTTAGCCGGGAATTCAACGGTTACGGATCAGCAGCTCGAACCATGGTCGTGCTGGGGACAAATGCTGCCATGGTTTTTCAAACCTGGAACGGTTGCCATTGCCGACATGGCGGCATCCGGATCGACCTTAAAAGCATCTGTGGCAAGAAAACGACTGGAGAAAATCGCAAATATGATCAAACCGGGTGATTATTTCTTCATCCAGTTTGCAGACAATGATCAAAAACCGGGACCCGATCATGTCGATCCGTTCACCAGCTATGAACAATATCTTAAACGGTTTATTAACGTAGCCCGAAGTCATGGTGCTACGGCAGTACTTGTTACACCGATTAACCGTCATTTCTTTAACTCTGACGGCAAAATTCGGAATACACTTGGAAATTATCCCACTGCCATGCGTCAGCTGGCCAGGAAAGATCATGTTGCATTAATAGACCTGAATGCCATGAGCAAGACCATGTTTGATGCTTACGGACCGAAAACATCAGGCAAGCTTTTTGTCCAGTTCCCGGCGGGTACTTTCCCTGGAGTGACCAAAGAGCTGAAAGACAATACCCACTTCAATGATTTTGGAGCGTATGAATTAGCCAAGTGTATTGTGAAAGGCATTCGAAAAAGCAATATCGGGCTTGTTAAAGATTTGAAAGATGGAATTCCCGTTTTCAACCCCGCTCATCCGGATCCAATCAACCAGTGGTTCCTCCCGATGACACCTATGTACACGAGTGTTAAGCCGTACGGCAGTTGAATAGAGAAAAGAAATTGAGAATTAGAAATTAGGTAACCGGCATCAGACGGTTCCATACCGTCAGACGCCTCACATGTAATGTCGCAAGTCTGTGACTTGTGACATTATGAATGTTAGCCATATTGGTCACAAGTCACAGACTTGCGACATAGTGGTGGGAACCCCAGAAAGGACGATCGTTTTGAAGGGATAATCAGATGGATTGAGACGATATGACAATAACGGGCTCTTATTACCCCCTTAATAAAGGGGGCGAAGGGGGTTGTCCCGCAACGTTTCGGACTGAAACAACTCATTACATTATGAAATGCTATGTACCATGAAGCAATTCACCAACTTGTGATTTATGCAGCCGATTTTTATTCGTTCGCAAAATGTCTCGAAAGTTCGGCGACATGACAATACTGAACTCTGGAGGCTGTCCCCAAAGTCATTGTATTTATTGAACTGGCTAAAAATAGTAGGATTTTCAACCTTCATTATGGAAGATGTCGTTTTTCCTCCTTAAAAAAGGGGGCTAGGGGGTTGTTTCCCAGCGTGACATATTCGAACCCCTAAATAAATGAGACTTATATTTTATCATTTATGTTTTTGGGACAGCGTCACCCACCGAATTCTGTTATTACAGATGTCGTAATACCGGATCTTATCCAGACTTCAGATCGAAAAAACATGGCACCACCTAAATCAGATCCAATATCATGAGACGATTTTTACTGACTTTGTTTGCTGTATTACTCATTGCAGTTGAGGGATTCCCGCAGAGTGCGCCTGTCGGTGTTACCATGCCGGGGATCGATGAGGTAGCGTCTCATTTTCAAGATCCGCCATCGCAGTACGGTCCAACGGCAACATGGGGCTGGCAGGGACCAATCACAAAACAATCCATTGTAAAAGACCTGGAGAACTTGCATAGAATTGGCTTCAAATCGGTCACCATTGAAGCCGGTTACCATATGCGGGATCACTACCTGACACCCGGTTATTTCAAGCTGATGAAATATGCCGTTGAGCAGGCAAAGAAACGCAATATGCGGGTCTGGATCATCGATGAAGGGAAATATCCGACCGGCTTTGCCGGCGGGTTATTCAGCAGGAAACGGCCTGATCTGCGGATGCAAGTGTTGCGGATTGTCGGTCACATTAATGTAGGAGCCGGCCAGTCGATTGAGCGTAAACTGTCCTTCAACATTGTAAGCGCGGCGGCAGTGAACCGTAGAACCCACGACAGCCGTGTCGTGCCCATCCAATCCGGTGGGATCAAATGGACCGCACCAAAAGGCCAGGGCAACTGGACAATCTTGCTTGTAAGACATGTATTCCGGACCTCTCCCACCCGGTCCATTAATAATCCGACCGGGGAAAAAGACACCACGAACTCGCTGATGGACTACCTGAATCCGGTCGCTACCCGGCAGTTCCTGGACTGGACTCACAAGCAGTACAAAAAATATATCGGGGATGAATTCGGCAAAACGGTGATGGGCTTTCGCAGCGACGAACCTGCTTACTATATGACCCCGTGGACTCCAAAAATTCTCGCCGAATTCAAAAAAGAAAAGGGGTATGATGTCCAACCCTATCTGGCTTCATTTTTTGACCGGCATCCGTCCGAGGAGATCAAAAAGATAAAGGCGGATTATTGGGATGTCTGGTCGGGAATGTACCGGGATAACTTTTTCAAGCTGATCGGAAACTGGCAGGCTGACAATCACCTTGAATATGTGGATCACATTGACCACGACGGACCGGAAACCAACAAGATGATGCTCGATCTTGCCCGGACCGAAGGCGATTACTTCCGTGATATGCAGTACCTGGCCATCCCCGGTGTCGATGCGATTTGGAACCAGGTGTGGCCGGGTACGATTGCCAACTTTCCGAAACTGGCCTCTTCGGCAGCTCACCAGTTTGGACGTTCACGCGCTTTCAGTGAGAGCTTTGCCGCATATAAACCGAGACCAAATGTCAGTCAGGTTCGATGGGTGTTGAATGATGAGATGGCCCATGGCATCAACTTGTTCGAGATCATGTTTTATATGTCGACAGCCAGTAAGTATGGCGGTCCACATGGATTTATGGCGTCCGATTCATTCCCGGGAGTCATGAAGTATGCCAACCGGGCATGTTACCTTCTTGCGCAGGGACGTCCTGCCACGAATATCGCGCTGCTGTTTCCGACTTCGAGTCTTTGGCTCAGGGATACGACCGCCAATGCCAGTACGTGGCACATGGCAGAGCAGCTCATCGAACATCAGCGGAATTTTGATTTCGTGGACGACCAGATGCTCCCGGATATGTTGTCACCTGATGGGAATATGCTGAAAAACAAAGGCGGGCAGGAGTTTAAAACGGTCATCATCCCGGCAGTAAGCGTTCTCCCGCAGAAGGATATCCATATCCTGAAAATGTTCGTAAAGGCAGGTGGACATGTCATTTTTACGGGGCAAAAACCTCCGATAGTTGAGATCCGGACGTTTCGGAATGCGGATAAAACATCGGATCTGAAATGGGCGCTCCGTGATCCATCCGGACAGTTGACCGCAATGGTTCTTGATGCACTGCCCGATCCGGATGTGAAACTTAACAAGCCATGTACCGCAATCGAATACACCCACCGGCATTTGAAAAATGGTGAGATCTATTTCTTTTTCAACAGGAGCGATCAGGAACAGGACCGAAACGTCACTATTAAGAGGAAACGGCGATGTACAGGATTGGGATGCGAATAGCTGGTCGATATTCATCGTATTGAAAATGCCCAAATTGAGAAAGGATTTGTTAAACTGTCTTTAACCCTAAAACCGTATGGATCACGGTTTATCGTGGTTGGCCCGATGCCGAATAGTACGTAAAATGATTTTAAAAGGAAAATAAAATCGAAATGATGAAAAAGTGCCAATTAATACTGCTCCTTACGCTGATTGTAGGTCTTGCTGACTGCTCATGCACAAAATAACCACAATCCTTTAAAGGGTGATATCCGGGTACATGACCCTGCAATGATCAAAGAAGGAGACACGTATTATGTCTATTCCACAGGGATGGGCATTCCTTTTAAAACATCCAGGGACCGAATTCACTGGAAGAACGCCGGACGTGTATTTTCTGCCAATGACATTCCAGCCTGGTTTACCAAAGATATCCCGAAACAAAAAGGCGATGTGTGGGCGCCGGATATACATTACTACAAGGGTAAGTATTACCTGTACTATGCCGTATCCGCGTGGATGAACTTTCATTCGAGTATAGGACTGGCAACCAACACAACTTTAAATCCGGATGATCCCGATTATAAATGGGTGGACGAGGGGCAAATCATAAGCTATAAGAACGGCGGCAAGGGTGTGAATGTCATAGACCCGAATGTGTTTGTTGATAATGATGGGAAGGTATGGTTGATATACGGTTCTTATAAAGCTGGTGTTCGCATGACACAGTTAGATCCGGCAACGGGGAAATTGTTACATCATGACCCTAAGATCGTCAAACTCACAAACGGTCTTGGAGAGGGCTCTTTTGTCATCAGGGGACCGGAATATTATTACTTGTTCGTCTCCCGGGGCCGTTGCTGCGCCGGACTTAAGAGCACCTACCAGGTTGTGATGGGACGAGCCAGGAAAGTCACCGGTCCTTATTTGAATAAAAAGGGGGAAAGTATGCTCAATAATAAATACAGCCTTTTCCTGGCCGGTGATTACCAGGAACCGGGAAGGGGCGGCAACAGTTTTTTCACCGAACATGATACGACATTTATTGTCTATCACGCTTATACCCGTTCAGCCCATGGTGCCCCTTTATTAAATATCAAGCCGGTTTATGTGGATAAAAACGGCTGGCCGACAATGCAGCCGTCGAAGGAATTGTTTAACCGGAAAATTTATTAGTCCCGCCAAACTATCAGGTTGAATTTTGATCTGACTTGCGTTCGGCGTAGGAAGAATGGAACACGGATGATGCGGATTTTCACGGACAAGATTGGGTAAGGTAAAACACCTTGACCAGCGTTGAGACGGGAAAACTAACTGCTAATTTCTAATCACCAATTGTCTATGTTGTGTACTCGGCATTAATCCGCACATATTCATAGCTGAAGTCGGCTCCCCAGCCGGTGGCTTCGGCGTCGCCATTGTGCAGGTCGAGGGTGATGAAGATCTGAGTGGCTTTCATCATGTGCTTGATGCGACTCAGATCGACATCGGTCGGGACACCTTTTTTGACGAGCTGAACCGTCTTATGGGTCCGGAAAGAGAGATCGATCCTATCCGGATCAAAATCGACGCCCGAACGTCCGGCGGCGGCGAGGATGCGTCCCCAGTTGGGATCGCGGCCAAAGATCGCCGTCTTCACCAGGGCAGAGGTGGAAATCGTCTTGACCACCTGGCGGGCATCGGCAACGGACGGGGCATTTTTTACCTGGTATTCCACCAGCTTGGTCGACCCTTCTCCGTCGGAAACGATCATCTTGGCCAGCGGGAGACACATCTTCATGAGATGATCTTTGAAGATCTCGTAGTCCTCGTTCTCTTCAGTAATCTTCTTGTTTCCTGCCATTCCGTTTGACAGCACAGTCACCATATCGTTGGTTGAGGTGTCCCCGTCGACGGTGATCATGTTGAAGGTATCGTCCACCACTTCTTTGAGTGCTATTTTAAGCAGCTTGGGATCGATGGCTGCATCGCAGGCGATGAATGAGAGCATGGTTCCCATGTTGGGATGGATCATTCCGGAACCTTTTGCTACGCCGCCCATGCGCACCGTCTTCCCACCCAGTTTGAATTCGAGATAATTTTCTTTCTGAAACGTGTCGGTGGTCATGATCGCGTTGGCGACCAGCGAGCCGGCAATATGACGATTACTCAGTTTGGGGACATTATCCTTAATCCCCTGGATAATCAGATCGACTGGCAGCTTTCGTCCGATGACGCCGGTCGACGATACAATCACATCATTGATATCTATGTCCAGTTCCTGTGCCACTGTTTCAGCCATAGCGTGTGCATCCTTGTAGCCCTGCGGTCCGGTGCACGCATTGGCGTTGCCCGAATTGACTACAATGGCCTGCGCTTGTCCGTTTTCCACAACCTTGCGGCTGAGCTTCACCGGTTCTGCAACGACTTTGTTTTGGGTGAACACGGCAGCCACACTGGCTGGCCTTTCGGAATAGATCAAGGCGAGATCACGCCGCTTGGATTTGACACCGGTGTGAGCTCCCCAAAAAAGGAAACCCCGCACAGAGGCTATATTTTTCATAATCTTTTGCGTAGCTGGAGCAGGTTCCACAAGATCAGTCTTATCTGAATTGTGTGCCATAATATAATCAGGGGGTGAGAGGTAAGTGAAGAAGTCCGGTTGATTCGTTGAGACCCAGCCGGCAGTTCATGTTTTGGACGGCCTGCCCGGCAGCGCCTTTTACAAGGTTGTCGATGCATGAGACGGTGATCACAGTATCGGTCCGTTCGTCGTAAGT
Organism: uncultured bacterium; assembly: GCA_963787205.1. Classification (GTDB taxonomy): domain Bacteria; phylum Bacteroidota; class Rhodothermia; order Balneolales; family DATFMH01; genus DATFNI01. Next base: position 175,881 of record CAWBCD010000012.1, on the reverse strand, counting down.
CGCATAGACGTCAACAAAATTACTGCCGCGGACATCACGGATTTCCGGCGGGCGTGTGCGCACGCGAATGAAGGTCTCCCCATCATAGCGGTCTTTCAGTATATCCAGGGGTTCATCGGCTGTCATCGCTTTAACCGGCCGTGAGTAGGTGGTTGAAAGGATTCCACGGTTGATAGGCAGAAGATGCGGAGTAAACAGCACGTTTGTCGTTGCTCTCCCGGATCTGTTGAGCGCCATCCCGATCTCGGGCGTGTGGCGATGGCTCTTGAGTCCGTATGCCAGGAAGTTGTCGTTGACGGTTGGAAAATGGGTCCGTTCATTTGGTTTGGCTCCCGCACCAGTAACCCCCGACTTGGAATCGACGATAATACTGTCCGGTTTGACGGCTCCGGCCTCCAGCAACGGGTAAAGCGGAAGGATGGACGAGGTCGGATAACAACCCGGATTGGCAATGAGCCGGGCATCGGCAACCTGGTCGCGGAAGAGCTCGGTCAGCCCGTAGACTGCCTTTTTTAGCAGTTCGGGGATCACATGTTCTTTCCCGTACCAGCGCTGATACTCGTCGGCAGTCTCCAGCCGGAAGTCGCCGGAGAGATCGATCACCGTACATTGCTCATGCGCCTGGGTCTCCTTCAGGAAATTCATGGAAACACCATGCGGCAGGGCCAGGAACAGGATATCGAGCGATCCGGCATCAAGCTTGTCCATCGACTGGAAAGTAAGATCGATGGTACCGCTCAATTGAGGAAAAACATCGGTGACATGTTGACCGGCCAGTCGCTCTGATGTGATTCTCTGGATAGTGACGTTGGGATGGTGAATGAGTAGTCGTAACAGTTCGGATCCGGTATAGCCTGAGGCCCCTGCGATTCCGACTTTATAATTACTTGGCATGTTGTACGGCTTGTTCCTTTTTAATAGCGTTTAATAGCACATCCACAATCGTTTCGAGATCATCGTGTTCAATGACCAGAGGCGGGACCAGGCGAATAACATTCTCCGATGTACAGTTTGCCAGTACCCCTGCCTCGCGCATATTGTCGACGACGGAAGCACCCGGAAACGCCAGTTCAACCCCGACCATGAGCCCGATGCCTCGTACTTCGCGGATGGCTCCTTCAGCCATGGCAGCTTCCTTCAGCCGACCCATAAACCATTCACCGTTTTCCGTTGCTTTACTCATCAGGTGATCCTCAAAGAGTGCATCGATGGCAGCAAGTCCGGCTCGGCAGGCCAGCGCGTTGCCTCCGAACGTGGTTCCGTGTGAACCGTAGGTAAAAGCTTTTGAAACATCCTCGGTTGCCAGAACGGCACCGATCGGGAACCCTCCGCCGAGACCCTTTGCGAGTGTCACCACGTCGGGTTTTACGCCAAAATGTTCACTGGCCAGGAACTTGCCTGTACGGCCAAAACCACACTGAATCTCATCGAAAACAAGCAGGGCCCCATGCTGATTACACAACTCGCGGGCTGCCGTGATGTATTCCATGTCAGCGATGTTGATACCGCCTTCGCCCTGGATCGGCTCCATGAATACCCCGATGATGTCATCGTTGAAGGCCTCTTTGAGCGCTTCAAGATCATTAAAAGGAATGCGCTGAAACCCTTCGGGCAGTGGCTGGTAGCCTTCCTGGTATTTGGCTTTCCCCATGGCGATTGCACCCAGCGAGCGGCCGTGGAAACAACCTTCCATAGCCAGGATCTTGCCGCTCTTCCCTTTCTGATACTGATAACGGCGTACCAGCTTGATGGCCCCTTCAACGGCCTCGGTGCCGCTGTTGCAGAAGAAGACCCGGTCGAGTGGCGTCAGTTCCACCAGCCGTTTGGCAAGGTGTGCCTGTGGCGGGGTGGTATAGAGGTTCGATACATGCATCAACTTGCCGGCCTGGTCGCGTATGGCCTCGACCACGCGCGGATGGCAATGCCCCACATTATTAACGGCGATCCCGGCCAGTGCATCCAGGTACTGGCGGCCGCTTTCATCCCAAACGTGTGCACCTTCACCACGAACAAGGGTGATCGGCTGACGATTATATAGTTGAAAATGATAAGTCTGATCGAGTGTTTGTACGTCGTTCATGTAAATAAAAAATCCTTATTGACTGATGGTCGTTCCTGTAGGTTTGTTTCGAACCAAAGCATCCATAAGTCTTTCCGGCTTTTTTCCGTTCAGAATCAAAGCCTGATCCACGCCCGATTCCACGGCAATGCGGCATGATTCGATTTTCGGGATCATCCCGCCCCGGATTGACTGGTGCATCTGCGCATCAATATCTCTGAGGTTCATACGGGAAATAAGGCTTTGCGGATCTTCCGGCTCCTTCAGCAACCCATCGACATCCGTGAGCACTACAAAACGCGATGCCCGGACAGCCGCTGCGAGGTGACCGGCGAAGATATCGGCGTTTACGTTATAATCTTTCCCGTCAGTACCAAGACCTATTGGTGCAATAACCGGAATGTAACCTTTTTTGAGAAGCAAATGAACGAGTGTCGGATCAATTTCGTCAACATCTCCAACCTGCCCAAGATCTTCATCTGGTTTATCTTCAAGTTTCCGCTTCTTCACCTTTGCCATCATTCCATCTTTGCCGGATAGCCCGACGGCAGGTACTCCCTCTGTATTGAGCAAACGAACCAGTTCTCCGTTGACGCGGCCGCGCAGGGCCATTTCTACAAACGGCATGGCCTCGCTGGTGGTCTGCCGGAGTCCGTCGATGAAGCGGCTTTCGATGCCGGCAAGTTCGAGAGTATCCTTAATAAAAGGGCCGCCGCCATGGACGATTATAAGTGATACCCCGGATTCGTATAAAGCCTTGATCTGCCTGATCAGCTTTGCCTGGATACCGGGGTTCGTCATGGCATTTCCGCCGTATTTAATGACTGTTAGTGAAGATAGATCGGGGTCGGGTTGTGGGGGGTCGATCGTAGGATCGTTTGAGAATGGCATTGTTATTTCGTTGTACTCGTTATATTTGCGAGTTTTATGAAATTTTTTTTGCGAATGTACTTGTGTTGGATCCTGATTTTTATATCAATTGAAATATAATAAATTGAGTGTTAATAATAAATTAATTCTTTGATCAATATTTATATTCTTCCCTAAATATATTTCATGAAATGGTCTGATTAACTAATAAAATGAAAAATGTATGATTTTTTCGATATGACTATTTTTCACGTATGACCCGATTATGCAAAAACATAGCCGGATAATCGTAAATAAAAGACATTGTCTATCAAAAACTTGTCATTGTCCCGACCCCAAATCGTAAAACGATCTTTGATCCATCGCAAATCAAATGAAACCGATGCAACCAATTTCGTCCCATAGGGACTCAATATTGGTAGAAAACCGTCCTGTCGGTATACATGCCGTGCCGTCAGGTACGGGACATGCCAAGACATCGCTGCAAGATATGCCCGTTTATTCCAATTAAAATGTCCGGTACCTATTCTGTACCAAAAGGCACAGGTGGGGGGAGGTATCCATCGCATTCTACCCATATTAGGTCCCTGACGGGACAAGTTCGTTGTTTGCCCTACAGAATAGATACAGGGGTATCCGCCTGATCATCAAGTCGGTTTTTGGCATAGAAAATGAACAAAATACCTTCAAATCTCTCAAAAACCTGGTTTCGTCCCATAGGGACCCAATATTGGTAGAAAATCGTCCAGTTGGCATACATGCCGTGTCGTGAGGTATGGAATATGCCAAGACATCGCTGCAAGATATGCCCGTTTATTCCAATTAAAATGTCCGGAACCTATTCTGTACCAAAAGGCACAGGCGGGGTGAAGCATCCATCGCATTCTACCCATATTAGGTCCCTGACGGGACAAGTTCGTTGTTTGCCCTACAGAATAGATTCAGGGGTATCCGCCTGATCATCAAGTCGGTTTTTGGCATAGAAAATGAACAAAATACCTTCAAAACTCTCAAAAACCTGGTTTCGTCCCATAGGGACTCAATATTGGTAGAAAATCGTCCAGTTGGCATACATGCCGTGTCGTGAGGTATGGAATATGCCAAGACATCGCTGCAAGATATGCCCGTTTATTCCAATTAAAATGTCCGGAACCTATTCTGTACCAAAAGGCACAGGTGGGGTGAGGCATCCATCGTATTCTACCCATATTAGGTCCCGGACGGGACAAGTTCGTTGTTTGCCCCACAGAATAGATTCAGGGGCACCCGCCTGATCATCAAGTCGGTTTTTGGCATAGAAAATGAACAAAATACCTTCAAATCTCTCAAAAACCTGGTTTCGTCCCATAGGGACTCAATATTGGTAGAAAATCGTCCTATCGCCGCATATGCCGTGCCGTCAGGTACGGAATATGTTAAAGAACCGGTTTGAACAGGTACCGTTCATCATAATCAACCTGTGCTGTATTTAAAAGCTCAACATATTCTTCCAGAAAGGTTCTTTTTCTGTGATGTTCCTCCTGATTTTTGATGTATCGGATTACGCGTGGCACCTGTGATTTTGAATACGAAAAAGCGCCGTACCCGGCTTGCCATGAAAAACGAGCATGAATAAATCCCCTTTGATTTATCCATGCAGAAGAATCCTTTTTTATCTGCTTCATTAAATCGGAAATGGACTGTCTCGGACGCATACCGAACAAAACATGCACATGATCCTGCATTCCGTTGACTTGCAGCATCTTATGTCCTTGGTTTTGGATAATCCCGGTAATGTATTGATACAATTCGTTTTTCCATTCCTGATGGATAAGGGAATATCTGTTTTGAACGGCGAAGATCGCCTGGATGTGAATTTGTGTGTAGGTGTTTGCCATAGTTGTTTACAGGGTTGACATACATTATAGTAAGCGTCTCGAGGGCCTCTATTTGTGAAGATTCATTTATGGGCTGGTCCTTACACATAAGGGTTATATCTTTAATTTTTATAATATCTGAAAGGCGGGTGGATCATTTCTGAATGGTCGTTCATTCATCTGCTCGTCTATACATATTGAAACGTATCGGACATATTCCGTACCTGACGGCACGGTGTGAGGTAAGGGGGAAACGGTTGGCTTTCTACCGATATTTGGTCCCTGCGGGACAATTGGGGCGGGGACCTGACATTCCCATCTAATTGCCGAAGTGAGGCCGATAAAATGGAATGTCATTGCGAGATGCCTTCACTGTTAAAATGCATTTATACCACAGATGGGCGCATCCCGTTCCTTGTGGGATTCTAGAGCAAAGATCGGAAGACATCGTGGAACTGGCCTCCAAAATCGTAAATCGATCTTTCGGTCCATCGATCCATCGCAGATCATCCGCTCTTCTTGGGAATCAGCCGGATGGTGATGTACAGGTTCATATCCTTGCCACGGTTGATCTTTTCAATATCGGTCTTGTATCCCTTTGCTGTTATTTTGAGCTTTTTGTGCCCCTTGCCGACGTTGGCCAGGCGAAATGTTCCGGTGCTGTCCGATTTGGTTTTCTGACTGGTTCCGACAAGCTGGATGGTGGCTTTGCCCACCGGCTTCCTCGTTTTGTTATTAATGACTTTGCCGTCCAGACCAATTTTCAGACCCTGAGTCGGGTCATAATGTCCCTGAGCATAACTGACCGGAGCGGAAAGAATACCGACCAGCATGATGGCTGTTATCGAAAACAATAAAGTGTGAATGCGTCTCATGGTAATACCTGTCTGTTTTATAATTCGCTACCGTGTAACGAATGGTTATCATCCCGCAAGCTGCATTATTATAAATAGGGAAGGGGGGGTTATCGTTTCGTTCGGTTGATGTTATGGGGGGAATCAACAGAAACGCGGTCTAAATACCTTAAATCTGCCTGATTTTCACATACAGGATGTCTGCGTCCGGGAACAACGGAGATCCTTGCTTTCGCAGGAAAGACAGGTGGGTTGTATTTTATTGGATAGAACCCTGTTATCGAACCGGGATTATAATTACCAGGGTATTTCCTTTTCTCTGAAGAATTTCCCGGTAGGTCCGTCTTGGTCTAATGTCGCAAATTTTACAATTGATTTCGCACCTTGCTCAACCGTTTGTGTTCCTTTGAATTGGTTCAGATCGGTCGCCGTGTAACCCGGAGAAACACTGTTTATTTTAAAGTTTGTGTCTTTGAATTTATTTGCCAGCATCACAGTAAAAGCATTCAACGCTGTTTTGGAAGAACTGTACGCATCGTAAATCTTGTAGTTCGGATTTAAAGTGCTGCTGTGAGTTGTCAAAGATCCCAGTTCACTCGATACGTTTACGATGACCGGTTCGTCTGATTTTTTCAGAAGAGGAAGAAATTGCTGCGTGGTTTGTACCGCACCGAAAAAATTAGTCTCGAATACTTTCCGCAAATTCTTTATTTCCCCGGAAGAAAAGCCTTGATTTGGTCCGCCGCTGATCGCTGCATTATTTATCAAAACATCCAAAGCTTCGATTTTGGTTTCCAGTTCTTGTCTTGCCTTTTCAATAGAATCGATATTCGTAACATCGATTTCAATCAATTCTACATTTGAGATTCCTGAACCTTTCAGCTTGTTGACGGCATCTGAACCTCTTGTCTTATCTCTGCTGCCCAGATAAACAAAATAACCAAGTTGTGCCATTTGCTTTGCCGTTTCAAAGCCAATTCCCTTGTTGGCGCCGGTTATTAATACGGTTTTCATCGTCATGTTTTTTTGCTTTAGATTGGTATTTTAACATTAGATGTCAGTAAAAAATGCGGTCCAAATCAGCCGGCCTGGTCTGCAAGACTGTCGAGGATGTCGATGGTGCCAGCGTCGAGATCCACTTCCGCAGTAGCGATATTTTCAGCCAGATGGTCCAGGCTGGATGTGCCGGGGATCAGCAGGGTATTTGGAGAGTGTGCTAGCAGCCACGCCAATCCTACCTGCGCAGGTGTTGCTCCTAACTTAGAGGCCGTATCGATTACGACCGGATGTTCGGTCACTTTCGCTATGCCCGGAAATGCCGAGCCGAGCGGGAAGAACGGCACCCATGCAACATCATGGGCCTCACATACTTTGAGAAGCGGCTCGGCGGAGCGGTCGAGAACGCTGTAGGCATTCTGCACACAGACGATGCCGGAGGGAAGCGCCTGACGGAGCTGATCGAGAGTGACATTACTGAGACCAATGCCACCAATCTTGCCTTCGTCGCGCAGCGCTATCATCTCGGCTAACTGATCGTCGAGGTCGGCGAGGTGTTCAGGTGGTACAGGTGTACCGTCCCGCTGGGCATCCATCACGCGAAGATTGACCACGTCGACCTGCTCAACTCCCAGGCTGCGAAGGTTGGCCTCCACCCCGGCCCGGAGCTGCTCAGGATGCTGAGCGGGAATCCAGCCACCCTTCTCGTTGCGATTGGCGCCGACCTTGCTTACCAGCACCAGATCATCCGGGTAAGGGTGTAAGGCGGTATGGATCAATTCGTTGGAAATGCCGGCGCCGTAGAACTGGGCCGTATCGATGTGATTGACACCCAGCTCGACAGCACGCCGCAATACGGCAAGGGCCGTATCCCTGTCTCGTGGTGGTCCCCATACACCGGGTCCGGGAAGCTGCATGGCGCCGAATCCGATGCGGGCTACCTGACGTCCGGCCAGTTTGGAAGTACCACCGGGAAAATTGGGTTTTGTATTTACTTCAGTATTCATCTTTTTTTAAAAATTGGATTACGATTTAAATAACTTTTAGAAACGCTTGAAAATTACTTCGGAGAATCGGTCAGTTTCGTTTTCCCTGTTGCAACACTGTTCATAATACTTTTATCACCGCAGATAGTTGGTACGGCATAAAGATCCATACTTCGGACGTTCGTCGCGTAGCCTAATCTCTGATTGTTGTAATCGTATCTACGCTTTGTCTGCGACTGCTCAATTAAACGACTGCCGGAATTCCAGCGGCGAAAGCCTGGTCTTTCTCTTAAACAGTTTGCTGAACGATTGCGAATGTTCAAACCCCAATTCATAGGCGATCTCACTAACGGATAAATCGGTAGTCGATAATTTTTCTTTCGCCTTTTCGATCAGCTTGTCGTGGATGTGCTGCTGGGTGCTCTGACCGGTCAATACTTTGAGCAGGGAGCTTAAATAATTCGGAGACACGTTCAATTCATCGGCGACATGTTGAACGGTGGGTAATCCTTTTTCCAACACATCACTATTAAAGTACTCATTGAGAATCTTTTCCAGGCGATCGAGGATCTGATGGTTGGCGATTTTCCGTGTAATGAACTGCCGGTGGTAAAACCGTTCGGCATAACTGAATAGCACTTCAATTTGAGCAATTATAATGTCCTGACTAAACCTGTCAATGTTTGTATGATATTCTTGCTGAATATTTTCCATTATACCGGTGATGATTTTTTCTTCTTTTTCCGAAAGAAACAAGGCTTCATTTACCGAGTAATCGAAATATTCGTAGTGCTTAATATCTTTGGCCAGTGGAGTATTCCAGAGGAAGTCCGGGTGGATGAACAGCATCCATCCCGACGGATTAGATTGTTTTTGTGGTTCTTCGTAGTCTGGTTCAATTCCAAAAACCTGGCCCGGAGCCAAAAAAGACATGATTCCATCATCAAAATCATATTTCTGCTGACCGTATCTCATCTTTGCATTGTAACCTCTTTTCATCGCGATGAAATAAAAGTCCAATACCATACTTACCTTTTCGTAATTGTGTAAATCCTGCAAAGGCTTACTGTTTTCAATATTTACCACACTGATCAACGGGTGTTCCGGTTTAGGCAGACCCCGGAATTGATGAAACTCGCTTATGGTTTTTATCCTGTATGGGTTGTCTTTTGCCATGTTCAAAGATGGTTATTGTGCAAGTGATTTTTCTTTTGCAGTGATTCTGTCGAGAAGATTCAGAAATAAATGGGGCGCGACACGACTCATAAATTACAATACCTTTGCCACTCCGGGTTTAATCTCTTTTTTGTCTTTTAAAATTCCTTGAATAGCAATCCGCACCATTTTATCCACCTTCATATTCCGGCTGCTATCCATAATCCCGCTGAAATCATCCAGAAGGGGAGTATCAGTGCCGGGAGGTGCCAGTTCGAACACTTTCACATTAGTGTTTTTGAGTTGAAGCCGCAGGACCTGTGTATAAGCATGGATTCCGAACTTGGTTGCACTGTAAACGGGAGCTGCAGGAAACGGGATAAAGGCCAGCCCTGACGAAATATTGATGATAGCCGATTTCTCCTTCGTTTTCAGGTGCGGCAAAAATTGATGAACCATGCGAACAGTACCCGACAGATTGGTATCTATCTCTTGGGTAATGTTTGTCAAATCCATGCTCGTGTCTTGCAAGTCCAAATTGCGCATGATGCCCGCGTTGTTGATAAGAATATTCATCTCCGGGTATTGTTGCACGACCTGGTTGTAAAGCTGTTCGATATCTTCCGGATCGCTGACATCACTCTCAATAGCAATTACTTGTGGAAATTGCTTTTTTACTTGTTCCAATTTGGCCATATCCCGTCCGGTGACAATAATTTTTGCCGCACCAAGGGGAATAAGCTGCTTTACAAACTCCAGGCCTATTCCGCTTGTTCCCCCGGTGATCAGGATGGTACTATTTTTGAGTTCCATGGGTACTTTCGTAGCATTAACGCTGCTTATAGACGGCAGCAAACTCTTTGGCAAAATCGGTCATCGTCACTTTTCCGGCAAAAGGGTCATGTTTGGCAAATTCCTTTGCCATTAAACCCCGATGGACGGGTGCCTGCATTTCAACAAGACTGGCTGCCATTTTGGGTGATAATCCAAACCGTTGCAGACCTTGTTGCATTGCTTTATCAGTCAACCGTACCCATTTCAAATATGGTTTTCCAACGGCAGTGCCCAGGATGATTGCGGCCTCCCGGCAGGTCATTTCATCGCTGGCTACATACCGTATGTAGTTTCCTGGTTTCGGATGCTGTATTTCGTCAACAATCGCATCCGCAATATCGGATGGCGCTGATAAAACAAGCGGATCATCTCCTCCAAAGTTCCCCATGAGCATGCCTCGTTTACCGGTCAGCAGGGCACCCAATCCCATATAGCGCAAAGCCATGAGCGCTCCCATGAATCCTTTTCCCTTGATCATGCCGATGGAATCATAAAAGTTGGAATAGAAATATCCCGGACGAATATGCGTAACGGAAACATCGGGCAGATCGTTAAACCTGTTCTCAAGTTCTTTATACATATCGATAACGCCTGCAGCCCAGCCGCTTAAAAGGATCGTCCGTTTTATTCCCGATCGTTTGATCGCCTGCACATAATTTTGAGCGATGTTCTGTTGGTATGCGAGTGGGTCGTCCACGGAAAAATTCAGTGGGATCATACAATACACGATATCTGCGCCGGTGAAGGAAGATGCGAGAAAATCCGCATCTTCCATTTTGCCGATGGCAGCAGCAGCCCCCATGTTTTCAATGGCATTTTGTCGTTTGGGATTACTGCTGATCACTGTTACATCATGACCTTTTTTGATCAGCTTTTCCGCTAACGGTCGGCTGATATTTCCCAGCGAACCCGTGACTACAATATTCATGGATCTACAGGTTATTGGTTATAAACCGCGGCAAAATCCTTCGCAAAATCGGTCATCTTCACCTTTCCCAGCGTGGGCCGGTTGCGGTAATAATCCTCATATAATACTCCGCTATGGCCACTGGCATTCATCTCAACCAGACCTTTGGCAATTTGCGGGTTCACCCCTGCGTCGATCATACCTTTCAAGAGCTGCTCATCGGGAATCACGATCCATTTCAAATCCGGCTTACCGATAGCTGCTCCTAAAATGCTTGCGATCTCGTCACTGCTGATTTCTTCGCTGGCGACATAACATACGTTCCTGCTTTCGGGCCGTGGGTTCGTAATTTCTTCGGCAACCGCAGCCGCGATATCTTTGGTGGAGACCCAGGGTTTTTTATGATCACCTCCGTAGTTCGTCGCGATGAACCCCTGTGTTTTTATCGTGCTTATGAAGCTCAATAAATTGTAATAGAAGCCAACAGGGCGCATGAATGTAATCGCTACATCAGACGGCAATGCGTTCAGCATACCCTCCAAAACGTAATAAATACCGAGGATCCCGTTTCCTTTATCCATATGAGCGCCAATGCTGCTGAGTTGTACCACGTGCTTTACACCTGATTGCTTGATCGCCTGCACATAATTGCCGATTAATTGATGTACCTGCTCCGTAATATCAAGATCCGGGTCCGTAAAATTTCCAGGTGGGATCATGGTATAGACGGCATCTGCACCGTTAAAAGCGGTTATAAGAAAATCGACGTCTTCGACCGTACCGATGGCCGCCTTAGCGCCGAGTGCTTCGATAGCATCTTTCCTTTCCGTCTTACTGCTGATGACTGTTACATCGTGACCTTTTTCTACCAGCTCTTCCGCGAGCGGCTTGCTGATGTGTCCTAAAGAACCTGTTACTACAATCTTCATGAGTGTTCCTTTATTTGCTGTTGATAAATCTTATGGAATAAAGGTCGGCACTCCGGGGCTACGCCGCGTAGCCTGATCTCTGATTGTTGTAGCCGTTTCTTATGTTCAGATGCCACCCGACCTTTCGGGGCGAATGGGATATTTTTAGAGAAAATTTGATTCTTGCTTTATTCTCTTCTTTGCGAACGTTGCGCTCTCTGCGGTTAATTCTAAAGCCGCAAAACATAAGAATGTCATTGTGAGAAGCGCAGCGCAGCAAGCGACGTGGCAATCCCGTATTCACGAATACCGTCCCATCCCGTTAGGGATGAAATATCGGTAGAAAACCAACACCCCTTTCCACACGCCGTGCCGTGAGGTACGGGATATGCCAACACATCGCTGCGAGAAAATGCACGTTGATTCCAAATGAAAGGTCCGGCACATATTCTGTACCCAAAGGCACAGGCGGGGGAGGTATCGATCGCGTTCTACCTATATTATGTCCCTGACGGGACAAGAGATGTTGCGATGCAAGCGAAATGACCCCGACAGTTAAGGGTGTTTATCCGGTAACGATCACTTCATTGACAGCGATTGTTGCCGGATGCAATACGCTGGGTGACAACCCCTTTCGCCCTCCCGCCCCGATGCATCGGGGTCGGGATAAGGGGGAAAATCGGCTTCGTCCTTAATGAATGGATTTCCCTTTCTTGTCCGCGAAAATCCGCGTGATCCGTGTCTCCGTGTTCTATTCTTCCCTGGATGTCATGCCCAATACGGTCCCATCCCGTTAGGGATAAATATCGGTAGAAAACCAACACCCCTTTCCACACGCCGTGCCGTGAGGTACGGGATATGCCAACACATTGCTGCAAGAAAATGCACGTTGATTCCAAATGAAAGGTCCGGCACATATTCTGTACCTAAAGGCACAGGTGGGGGAGGTATCGATCGGGTTCTACCTATATTATGTCCCTGACGGGACAAGAGATGTTGCGATGCAAGCGAAATGGCCCCGACGATTAAGGGTGTTTATCCGGTAACGAACACTTCATTGACAGCGATTGTTGCCGGATGAAATACGCTGGGTGACAACCCCCTTCGCCCCCTTTTTTAAGGGGGAAAATGGGCCTTATCTCAAATGAAAGAGATGTTTAATTTTTTAGTAACCTTGAGCTATTCCCATTTTTTGTCCGTGAGAATCCGTGTCATCCGTGTCATCCGCGTTCTATCCTTCCTGCCGTGCCGTCATAAGCATAAACGGGAAGGACTGCTTCGATGAAAAGTATGAAGAGGACTTTGGCAACGTCGTGGAACTGATCTTCATGTTTGAACGAACCGCCCCAACGGTCGGCGGTATGGTTAGTAAGGGATTGCGGGCTTTTTACTTATCAAGGTACACCTTGATCTGAAGCGAGTTACTGTGCCTCGAAAACCACTGAACCCCTTGTTAACTATACCACTTGTTGGCAGCTGGCATTATCTCTGTTCTGTTTGAAATTCAATATCTTCTCCACGTGACCTAGCATCCTTAACCATCTCTTGCAAATCTGCTGGTAGAGTATCCAGAGGTACAATAAATCCGTCAACCATTACCATATTATTAAACGGATTATCTTCTGTCATTTTCCGTGTCGAAAATTCAGGGCTGAAGTGCCACATGTCAAACATATCTTTAATCTGTCTGGCTTTATTCGATACAGTTGAGTTTTTTGTTCCGAAATATTCACTAATCTGTTCCGCTGTCATATATGGCTCAAACGACTTATCAAATAGAAAATTAATCGACCCTATAGCATAAACCACAGCAGCTGCCCAAATCTCTATCTTACCTCTCTGAAAAGGAACATCCCTTTTTCTCCCGAGTTTTTTAATTAACTTTTCACATAGTTGAAAATAATCATCATCTAATTTTTGAGCACAAAAGGCTCCTGTCATTTCAAGAAGTTTATCCTCTTTTTGCTTAATCTCTTGTTTAGTCATAATGCCGTTTCTCTATCGGAATTTTCTTAATCTCCTCAATATTACCGATAATTTTTTGAAGTGTGGAATTTAATTTTTCCTTGTCCGGCGGATTCCCCCAAAACAGATCATCTAACTCCCAATCATCCAATTGCATTATTTCTCTGGTAAGTTTCCCTGCTTTATCAATGTATTCAGTCTCATTTCTACAATCACCAGATAATAGGCCAAAATGCAAAGTCAAATCATGAGTTAATTTCTCAGACTCTATTAAAATTCCATAGTGAGCTTCTCTTGATAAATCATCTGTATCCATATGAAGGATGTTTTGCTTGCTACCAACGTTCTCGGGTATGAAACGTAGGGCGATTCGAAGCACTTAACTGTCCGCCCGAAACCGAGCTTGGAAAGTGACGAAAACTTGCGGAAACCATTGTCCGCCCTATGTTTTATACCCATTGTTAGCAGCAGGTTTTATTTCATTTTTTCGATATCTATTAGGCTTATTGTGGAATACAAATGGTCAACATAGTTCTTAAATAATATTGTCATATCATCATATGAAATGGTTTCGGTCTTTTTCAGCACAACAGTAAATTTATCATGGAAGTCATCTTCTTTAGAGCCTAATTGAATTAGTGCATTTTGATTGCTTTTACTGTTTAGAGCCAATGATTTTGCCATTTTATTCCACTTGTATTCAGCTTTTGTTAAACCGTCATTTCTTAATCGAGCAAGATTCAAACAACCGTTGAAGGCGTCCTGGAATGATCTTATTTCCTTAGCGAATGAAGAAGAATCAATCGCTTTTAAATTCCATTGACTATAAGCGGCTTTAACGTCTTCAAACAATTGAACTAGATTTTTAGAGTTTCCACTTGGATTTACTTTGGTAAAATCGTCATTGAATAAACTCATCTGTTTTAGAATAGAGTCAATTGTATCATCAGTTTTGTTTAACTGCTCAAATCCTTGATAAAGTTCATAATAACTACTTCGCTCATCGTAAAGTATCTGTCGCGTTTCACCGGATGCAGTATAAAAAGAACCTGTCGCAGCATGAATAGTAGGCTCACTTAATTCATTTAAGGTCAAATCTAAAAAGCTGGATACGGGCAGCTCAATTAAGTTTAAGAACTTATCCTCTTGGTGAGGCATTTTTTCTATCGCTTCATCATACCAATTAAGTCTTCGTTGGATGCTATCTAAATATGGTGATGCTTGAATCAAATTGTCTCTTAGAGCAATCCATTCTTTCATCTTTTCTTGAGCCGACTTTAAATCCTTCTTACTCATTTTGTTTTTTTACTTGCTGCCAACTTGTTTATATATGCTATGAACCTTCGTTTATACCCTAAAATGCGATGTATATGTGAAGGTTTAATTCGCTACTATTATGATGCTGAAGTTTCTTTGTGATACTTAGATCTATACCAATTTCAAGATGGTGAGTGGCATAACTGTGTTGTGGGGTGTGTGATATTATGGTCCACCATCCAATGATGTCCCATTTGTCAAAACAACTTTTTCACCCATTATTTTGCTTAGTAACGCAATTATCCCAACTCCAATCTTTCCAACCCAGTATAGATAATGGGCCCCAATAAATCCAGAGCCCTAATTAATTATGAATTTTAAATTTTGAATTATGAATTATTCCCGAGGCCTCAGGATGAATTTTGAACTGGAGGGTTGTACTGGTATGCGGAGATATGGGCAAGTGAAGGAGGGGAGTGTTTGTGTTTGCGTTTGGTGGGTGTCACAAGTCACAGACTTGCGACATGGTGGGGAGATCTCGTTTCGCAACCGGAAGCGATCGGATCAGTTGCAGCAATCGATTCCAGATGCTAACGGGATTGCCACGTCACTCGCTTCGCTTCGTTCCTCGCAATGACAGCCTTATTCCTCGTTTCCACAATAACCTAATTCCCCAATTTCTAATTTCACTCTTTGACCGCTGACCGCTGACCGCTGACCGCTGACCGCTGACCGCTCCACTCTCCAAACGTGATAATAAATCGCGTTCCCTTATTCACTTCGCTCTCCACTTCGATGTGTCCGCCAAGGCTGGTGATGTGGTTATATACGAGGTATAGTCCGATACCTTTGCTGTCGGTATGACTGTGGAATTTTTGATGGAGACCAAAGATCTTGTCTTTCACCTTATCCATGTCGAAGCCCAGACCGTTATCTTCAAAGATTATGCGCTTGTTACCGTTCTCTATTTCAGAACGAATGGAGATAACGGGCAGATGATCGGGCCGGGCATATTTAATGGAATTGGTAACCAGGTTCAGGAATACACTCTCCAGGTACGCTTTGTTGAAGCGGACCTTTTGCATACGGGAAAAATCAGAGTGGATGGTAACTTTCGAGGTCTGAATCAAAAAATGAATAGACTGGAGCACATTATTCAGGCTCTCATCCAGATCCAGTTCCGTCACAGACACTTCCTGGTCGTGCTCTTCACTTAACACATCCACATAGTTATTGAGCGTCTGCTGCAGCTTTTCTCCCGCAAGTTTTAAAATATCCATCAGGTCGATAGTTTGCCGGTCGCTGATCATGGAAGTATCGATCAGGTCGAAAATGGAGATCAACCCGCTGACTGGCGATCGCAAGTCGTGCGAGGTCGTATAGCTTAACTGCTTAAGATCTTTGTTAACCTTTGTGAGTTTGGCAAGCAGGGCATTACGATCTTCCTCCAGTTTTTTCTTGTGCGTGATATTTTTTGCAATGGCAAAGATCACCCGGTCGCTTTCTATCGGAAAAGAGGTCCAGGTCAGCCATACGATTTTGCCACTCCTTGTTACATACCGGTTTTCAAAGTTATAGAGCGGTTTGGAATGCGTAAGCTCCTTGCGGACCTTCGATGTGATATTCTTGTCGTTTGGGTACACAAAATCATCAATAGGTTTGGCATACAGTTCATCCATGGAATACCCAAGAAGCTTTGAAACGGCAGGATTTATCTTCTTGAAATAACCGTCGTACCCCGCAATACACAGCAAATCCGGTGATAGATCGAAGTAAAGTTCGTAATTAAAATTGGAGGCTGTCATCTCTTTGAAGGATATTATGAAGTATTACACCGTAAATAATGATTTTTACACGTTCATCTTGCACACTAAGAATCTAACCAATCCCAAAATATTTATTGAAATCGTCCGGCTATTTTGATTCTGACCCACAAGCACGAGCTAATTTAACAAATTTTGACATTTTCTTCTTTTTAGTGTGAGCTAACTATAGCTAAAAAAACCACTCCATCTGCAGGAGAATCGTATACTTCAGTAATTTCAAAGTTCTATCTGAAATGGGAGATAAGCGACCCAGTTCAAATTTTGAATTGGTCAGTAGTCGGTAGTCAGTAGTCAGGTGCGGATTCCTTTGGGGGTTATTCGTTTTGGTATCCTTATGGATTATTGGATCTGAATGACAAAGCAAGGACCGGGGTAAGAGGGCAGCTTATGTTTGCTGTCACAAGTCGCAGACTTGCGACAGGGGAGAAAGGCCAGGCAACATCCTAATAACTCAATAACTAATTTCACTAGCTGACCGCTGACCGCTGACCGCTGACCGCTGACCGCTGACCGCTGACCGCTGACACGCTGACCGCTGATTGGCGAGGTCGAGAAAGTATGCCGCAAATGTGGATTAAAATTCATGGAGGGTCCGGTCGGTTTTCGAACATGGACAAAGCCGGTATGTTCGTAGATGGGTTCGAACAGCATAACACCATGATCATCTGGTACAGCATACCTTACTATCGCTATTTTGAGCAGCGGGGGTTCAGGAAGGAAAAAGAATAGGTCGAGTATAAAATCCGGGTCCCTGAAAGGGGGCACAGATTGAAGTTTATCATAATGATGTATAAAATACCGTGGAGCGGTTCGAAACGGCTGGGTGGATATGTATTGATCTCCTCCTTAAGAAAAATGAATGGACTGCCTTTTTTGGGATGCAAAAAATAAGATCAGAAACGATGGTAATTTAAAGGATAACATCATGAAATTTATGAGCTTTCTTTCCGGATCTGTCCTTCTTCTTTTATGCCTGTGCCAGGTTTCGTTTGCCCAGGACTGGCCGGATTTAGGTCGGTACCGGGCTGCTAACGCGAAGGTTGGGGCGCCGGCTCCAAATGAGAACCGGGTCGTTTTCATGGGCAACTCCATTACGGATATGTGGATAAAAACGGACCCTGAGTTTTTCAAACAAAATCCTTACCTGGATCGCGGCATATCCGGACAGACGACTCCCCAGATGCTGATTCGTTTCAGACCCGATGTGATTCAGCTCGATCCCAAAGTCGTCCTTATTTTAGCAGGCACCAACGACATAGCCGGCAATACCGGTCCATCTTCTCTTAAGATGATCGAGGATAACCTTGCATCCATGGCCCAGTTGGCTAAGGCGAATAATATAAAAGTAGTTCTTTGTTCTGTGCTGCCTGCATCTCAATATCCATGGCGTACCTCTGTAAAGAATGTCGCACAGAAAATTGAGAAGTTGAATCAGTGGATTGAAAAATACGCTCATGAGAATAACGAAATCTACCTGAACTACTATCCTGATTTGGTCAACGACAAGGGAGGCATGTTATCCAAATATTCGAAAGACGGTGTTCATCCCAACCTGGCCGGGTACCGGGTGATGGAACCTATGGCAGTAAAAGCCATACACGAAGCATTGCAAAAATAAAGGCGGAGGGGCTGTTGTAGCGAGGGGAGATAATGAGCCGCTTTGGACCCACCCCAGCCCCTCCCAGGAGGGGAGTTCAATTTTCCCCTCCTGGGAGGGGTTCAGGGGTGGGTTAGAGCCCTTGCAAGAGAAATCAAGCCAAGAGATAACAAAAACGCCTAACACCTACCTCGCGCCTTTCACCTTCATCTTAAGCGTATACACCGCCTTGCTGGCCGTAATGAAAAGCGTCTGCATATCGGGTCCCCCAAAGGTTACATTGGCGGACCATTTTTGCGGGACATCGATGTGTTCAATTTCATTCCCGTTCGGGTCGAATACAGTGATGCCATTTCCGCATAGGTAGACATCACCCTGATCATCGATAGTCATGCCGTCCGAACCCATATTCGCAAATAGGCTCTTACCGAACAGGTGACCGTTATTGTCGATAAAGTAGGAATAGGTTTTTCCGGCACTGATATCGGCTATGTATAGCGTCTGACCATCCGGGGTGCCGATGAGGCCATTGGGTTTCTCCAAATCGTTAACGACGATGGAAACATGATTCCGGTCGGGCGTGAGATAATATACCCGTTGCTGTTCAATATCCGGATGGGTCCGTTTCCAGTAATTGCGCTGATAGTAGGGGTCGGTAAAGTAGATGCCGCCCTCGGGATCTATCCAGCAGTCGTTCGGGCCGTTCAGCCGGTGCCCCTCGAAGTTTTTTACAAGCACGGTAACTTTTTTAGCAGGACTGATAGACCAGAGCTGATCATGTTCGTCGGCACAGGTGATCAGGTTCCCATCCTTGTCGAAGTACATCCCGTTTGAACGTCCGGTTTGATCCATAAACATGGATAACTTCCCGGTTGTGCTGTATTCCCATATTTTGTTATTGGGCTGATCCGTAAAGAACACGTTCCCCTCTTTATCTGCTGCCGGACCCTCGGTAAACGAGAACTGATCGGATACCAGGGTGAGCTTAGCGCCATCAGCGATAACGGGACTGTCCTGGGCTTTGGTGATGTAACTGATCAGGAATAAAAAAATGAGCAGCACCAGATAAAACCGGAAGTTTTTGGCAGTCAATGGATAAGTGTTCATTAAGCAGATCCTGGTTGTGTTGTTCTTTCAATGATGATACACGGTAACGCTTAGGTTTTGATAAATCAATAGAGTGAATGTGAAAGGGAGAAGTATAGAACACCCCGAAGGGGATTCCTGCGGAAGAATGTTGCTGCTGCCGTGGATTTTAATGGACTAAATTGGATAATTGGGAAGACTAGGCATGCTTTGTGATTTTCTACCAGGGGGGAGCAACCACAACGAGCCCAGAGGATATCACAAAGGACACTAAGGGAATTCCATTAACTCAATAACTTATTTTCTATTAACCAATTTCCAAAAACTAATTTCCAATTTCTGATACAGAGCTTGCAGAGTCATTCCGTGAAATGGCATCTGTTTAACCCGAATTATTCACGAAAAGAGGCATAATAAGTAGTCATAATATTGATTTTATTATGTTTATAAATTTGATAGGAATACTCAATTTTGGGTATGATGATTCATAGCTTCGAAATTTAGCGGTGGGCTGCGTTGTCCCAAAAATGGCTTATCAACGTACACAAGTACGATTCTGGCGCCATTTCCGTGACGCCTTGCCCACCACTAAATTTCTTGGTGAATAATCCGGGTTAACGCGTCACGGTATCCTTTTCAAATTCTCCCAGTGGACGATCCACTTGCCGTTTTTAGGGAATCCGGGGTTAGGGGGACCCTTGTAGCCATCCCATCCCGTACACATCATGGCGGTTGCCATCAGCAGCGATCCGTTGCCCGGCAGATAGATCCGCAGGTTGGCACGCTGGTAGTTGTTGCCGTCGGGCAGATAGGTGTTCTTGGGTTCCTTCATCATAAGGGCATCCATAGCTTTCTCAGGTTCTCCGAGCCGGGTGGCGGTCATAGCCATCATCGGGTAATCCCATCCCCATGTTTCCGGCCAGTTCCACACCTTCATCACTTTGGCAAAGGTGCGGCGCATGGTTGGAAGGTCTATCATCTTCGTTTTGGGAAGGAAGCTCAGACCGATCAGGACATCGGGATGATCTTTCATGTATCGTGGATTCGTGTAAGAATCGGGGGCACTTTGAGCGGCAAGATAGACGCCGTCTTTTGTGGCCAGGGGTGAGAGGTTATTCAGTACGCTGTCCCATTTGGCAACGCGGGGCAGGCCGAGACGGTCGCGCCATTTCTGCGCCGTGGAGAGTCCCCAATACCAGTAAGCCAGTTCAAATGCCGGGTTGATCGTTGTTTTTGGGTTGAAGCTTTCCTGTGCGGGGATGAGATCGGGTCCCAGTACATATTTGCCTGTTTTCTTGTCCAGATGAGCATAGGACGCCATAAAATCAGCCGTGTCGAAAACCAGATCCTTGTATTTTTCCAGGGTAGCCACGTTGGGATGGGCCCGGAAACATAATTCAGAGAAATAGATGATGTGTGGTTCCTGCCAAATGAGAAACGGTCCGACGGACGAGGGACTTTCACGTCCGGAGGGATCGGTCATTTTGGGCCAGCGGACTCCTTTGAAACCCTGCATCTCCGCGGTCTTGCGGGCGCGGGGTTCAATCTTTTTGTACCAGTCCAGGCTCTTTTCGAGCAAGTCCGATACGATTCCATAAAGCAAACTGTGCAGCATGCCACAGGTGCATCTCCAGGTGGAACTTGCCGTACCAGCTGTCATAGGTCAGGCCTGTTTCCTGGGGAGGCCAGGGACCATCACACTGTATTTTGGTGAGATATTGTGACAACACAATGCGGCGCTCCAGCTCTTTTGCCCGGGGATCAGTGCTGCCGGAAAGATCGATGGCACCGCCAGTGGTCCAGAACTGCTTCCATTGGGTGATGCTGTTGTCTTTCGTCTGCTGAAAATCGGGGATGGTACCTTCGGGTGGTTTGGTTTTGCTGAATAAACAAGTGAAGGATAGCGTGTCGTCCGATGGATGTTGTGCGGGTGTCAGATCATAGGAATGGACCTTTTGTTGTTTTATGGAGGCCGCCCCGTTCCAGGTCAGGGTTGCAAAGTAGTGCGTCGCGTCCATGATATGCTCGATGACACCTTGGTGACTCCCTTTGTGACGCAGAATGGTCTGGTGTTTACCGGGATCATTCCAATCGGTGGCGCGGTCCCATTTGCCGGCGGCATAGGCAAAGCGTATGTTTACCTTCAGTCGACCTTGCGTCACAAGGGGAGAGATGACTTTTACCGCCAGCAGATCCTGTTTTTGATGCGCGAGGGTCTGAACATCCACCGGCTCTCCGTCCACTTCAAAATGGCTGTGAATGATGCCGGTCCACAGATTTAGTTCCTGATGGATATGGGTGAAATCCGCCCTCGTCGCAGGGGTTCCGTCGGCTTTTGTGATTTCAAACCCAATTCTTCCCAGGTCAATGCGATGCGGGTTGGCTCTCAGCCAGTTGGTTGCCGCCTTTTGCCGGGCTGTAGCGTCCGAAGAATAGGCATAGGGGATCTTGCGACCGTAGTAATCATACTTCTTATAGATATCCTTCAGCGTGTAATGATGCGGGTTCGGGAAGCTGTGCCAACCCCACTGCGATAAGGTGCCGAGCGGAACCCCACCGCTGTAATAATTTGGAAATGTCTGCAGTCCGGTCGCATCCACTGTAAACGCAAAGTCGCCATTGCCAACCGTGAGCGAGGATAGTGTGTCGAACTTGATGACGACAATATTTTGACGGGTCACCAGTGCATGGCGGTCGATCTTGTAGGGGTGGGATGAACTTTGTGAGTGAGGGGCGGTGCAACTACAGACTATTAAGCAGATAAAAACTATTGAATTTACTAAATATCGCATCAGAGGGAGCCGGATTTTTCTTGTCTTTATAAAATTAAAATTTGTAAAAATGTAATAATAATAAACTAAGATTTTTGAAAATAATTTTAATTAAATCTGCACTTTGTTCCCAAGAATCGTTTTTTTATTTAAAAAAAATTATTTCGAAAAGGGGGGAACAGGATCAACGGATGCCGTTAAGATCCGAAAATTTTAAAAATTACCCTTTGTGCCTATTGACAATTTAAAAATATCTGTTACTTTGTTATTAAACTTTGTTCGAAAGTGAACATTTGTTCAATTTTGTGTGCGATACTTTATAATTGATGGTTGTGTGCAAGTCAGTATAATTTTACCAGGTGATGTTTTGCTGTATCAAAAATAAGTGAATCAGTGGATGGTTGTGCTTATTTATATGTGTACATAATTCTTGATTATTTTAGGATTCTTGTGTCTTTAATAAGATGATAACCAGGGAATATAAAAAAGCCTATGTGTATGAAATCTACAGATAAATCACATCAATACTTGGAAAGACAATTTGGAAGCTCTCACAATGAAATTACAAACGATCATGGAAAAGCGCTTTCATCAATGTACAATTTGTACTATGATAGCTTACTAAGATACGGTCTGAAGATCTTGTCCGATCATGATATGGTAGAAGACTCTATCCAGGAATTGTTCTTGTATATATGGGAACACAAAGCGTGTTTAAAAAATGTGGCTTCAATAGAATCATATCTTTTGTCGGCTCTCCGGCACAGGATCTTTCGCCAGGTAAAGACACAAAAAGCCATTTATCACAGAAACAGGATCTATATTGACGACTGTCTTCCCGATGATAGTAACCCCAATTTTGAAAAATCAGATAAGGAAACGCTTTTTCGATTTGCCGTCACTATATTGAGCGGCAGGCAAAAAGAAATAATAAGGTTGAAATTTTTTGAAGGACTATCTGCCAGTGAAATTGCCTCTTTTTTAGGCATTAAAAGACAAAGTGTGTACAACTGTATTTCTGCGGCCTTGAGTAAGCTTAACTATCACATAGCCAACAAGTCTTGTTGAGTCGAAAATTAATAGCAGCTAACAATGAGGCTATGGCAGAATTGAGTATTCATGATTTTGCAAATATAAGCTACATACAGATGACAGGTCAGCCCCCGTGTCGTTATTTCAGCCGGATATCAGTGGTTCCGAACTATACATTCTCAGTCATATTATTCATGAAATATCGAAGTGGGCTATAACAGGCCCGGAAGATGAACATGACGGTGGAGAATCAAAAGATCATGTTGAATGAGGGTACTGTTTACAAAGGAAAGATGATTTAAGCTCCAGAAAACCATCGTCTCTTCTGAGACAGACAGGTTCCATTATATATAACGTAAAAAAATGATGTTTCATGAATAAATATTTATTCACTCTTATTCTAGTGATTGGTTTGGTTTCACAGACAAATGCTATACCGTTGCAAAAAAAGGTTATGAGGCCAGAGAACCTCAAGGTAGAGTATTTTGCCAACCCTATAGGTCTGGGAAGTACACATCCGAGACTTTCCTGGATCATTGAGAGCAACAGTAACAATACCCTTCAGACGGCTTACCAGATACAGGTTGCTGCAACAATGAAGGCCCTGCAAAGGGGCAAATTT
Source organism: uncultured bacterium (assembly GCA_963787205.1). Taxonomy (GTDB): domain Bacteria; phylum Bacteroidota; class Rhodothermia; order Balneolales; family DATFMH01; genus DATFNI01. The sequence continues at coordinate 152,300 of CAWBCD010000012.1, read as the reverse complement.
ATATGGAATACGGGAAAGGTTAATTCCGGTGAATCTATTCAGCATCCATACCAGGGGCCGAATCTTAAATCGGGCCAGCGTTATTACTGGAGAGTCCGGATATGGGACAATCATGGTCACAGATCTGGATGGAGCGATGTTTCCTATTGGGAAATGGGACTGCTTCATTCAAGTGATTGGAAGGCAAGATGGATAGAACCGGGATTTACTGAGGATACGACCAAATCGGAACCGTGTCCTATGTTGAGATCAAATTTTAAAATAAACGGGAAAGTAGCGTCGGCCCGACTTTATGTTACCAGTCATGGTCTCTATGAAGTCCACATCAACGGGAAAAGAGTCGGGGACCAGTTTTTTACACCGGGATGGACCAGCTATAACAAGAGGCTCCAATACCAGACGTATGACGTGACTGATTTGTTGAAAAATGGTAAGAACGCTATCGGCGCTATTCTTGGCGATGGCTGGTACAGGGGCTATTTAACCTGGAATGATAACCGAAATGTGTACGGATCAAAATTAGCATTGCTGGCCCAGATTGAGATCACGTATGCGGACGGGCGTACCCAGATCATCGGCACCAACGGCGGCTGGAAATCGTCAACCGGGCCTATACTTAAGTCCGATATCTATAATGGAGAAACTTTTGATGCCCGCCTCGTAAAAACAGGCTGGACTAAGACAGGATATAATGATGACGGATGGGATAATGTTAAAATAGGTAGCCTATCTAAAAATAACCTCATAGCTCCGGAGGGTCCCCCGGTTCATAAGATAGAAGAATTGAAACCTGTTAGTGTGATTTATACTCCGGAAGGGGACACTGTGCTGGACATGGGGCAAAATATGGTCGGATGGATTCGATTTAAAGTCACGGGAAAGAAAGGGACAAAAATAACGTTGCGTCATGCTGAGGTTCTTGATAAACATGGCAACTTTTACACGGCGAATTTGCGCACCGCTAAAGCCACCGACACTTACATTCTAAAAGGAGGCGGAGAAGAGGTGTTTGAACCTCATTTTACCTTCCACGGATTCAGATATGTAGCAGTCAGCGGATATCCCGGAAAATTAAATCCAGACGATTTTACGGGTATTGTGATTCATTCCGATATGGAGCCGACCGGACATTTTGAAAGTTCCAATCCCCTGGTTAACCAATTGCAAAGCAATATCGTGTGGGGACAAAAAAGTAATTTCCTCGATGTACCCACGGATTGTCCTCAAAGGGATGAGCGATTGGGATGGACCGGAGACGCCGAGGTTTTTTCACCGACGGCTAGCATAAATATGGGAACGGCCGGATTCTATACCAAGTGGCTTGGGGATCTGGCAGCAGACCAATTGCCTGATGGCGGGATTCCCGTCGTGATTCCAAATGTTTTGGGTCAGGGTATGGGAGGAGCCGCCGGCTGGTCGGACTCCGGTGTGATAGTGCCATGGACCGTTTATCAAGCCTATGGAGACAAGCGTATCCTTGAAGACCAGTATAAAAGCATGAAAGCCTGGGTGGACTACGTCCGGAAGCAGGCCAGGAAGAACAACACCCCGTATTTGTGGGATACCGGATTTCAATTTGGAGACTGGCTGGCTTTCAGTCCCGAGGATGCGACCGCTTACCAGGGATCGTATACTGTACCCGATATGATTGCTACGGCCTACTTTGCCAGATCGACCGATCTGTTGCAGCGAACAGCTCAAATATTGGGGAAGAAGAAGGATGCAGAGGAATATACCCGGCTTTTATCCCACATTAAAAAAGCGTTCGTTCGTGAATATGTCACTCCTAATGGCAGGGTCATATCGGATACACAGACCGCTTATGTACTGGCTTTGAAATTTGACTTGCTGCCGGACAGTTTGCGGAAGGATGCCATAGAACAATTGGTCAAAGATATTGACGAGAGGGGGCATTTAACGACCGGCTTTTTAGGTACACCACAGATCAATCCGGTGTTGAGCAATAATGGTCGTACCGATGTGGCGTACAGGTTGTTGCTTCACAAGAAGTATCCTTCCTGGCTTTACCCGGTAACCATGGGTGCGACAACCATTTGGGAGCGATGGGATGGAATAAAACCGGATAGTACCTTCGAAACACCTAGCATGAATTCATTTAACCATTACTCCTATGGTGCTATTGGAGATTGGCTTTACACCGTAGTTGCCGGGTTGCAGAAAACCGAGCCCGGTTACAAAAAATTTACCATATATCCCCAGCCCGGCGGTAACATGTCGCACGCCCGGGTCATATTTAAATCGATGTATGGGAAGATTGAGTCTTCCTGGAATTTAAATTCCAGGACGTTTGATCTGAACGTTCGGATTCCGGCCAATACACAAGCCAAAATAGTGTTGCCGAATGCCCAAATGAACGGTGTAAAGATCAATGGAGAAGCTCTGACCGGCAACTCCGATATGCACAGTGCGCAGACCGGGAAGAATGTCGAGATAGAACTTGGATCGGGTAATTATGATTTTAGTTACGGTTCAAGTGGATTTGAAATCCCGTCAAACTCCAAATTTTCAATCCAGTCTCCAGTCGGGGAATTGCTTAAGAACGATCAGGCCAGAAATGTACTTGAAAAATACATCCCACAGCTTGTCAAAAGTGGTCAGTTACAATTGGCTGGAAATCGTACCCTGAAGCAAGTCACGCAATTTGCTACCGATCAGTTGACAAAGGGCAAATTGAAATCCATCAACGAAGGTTTAAAACAGATTGAGACAAACACCAATCTTTCTTTCAGCATTAAAGATAAACTCGGACTCTTACTGACCAACGAGAACGTGCGCAGCGTCTTGTATAAAGAGATGCCCAAACTAATGGATTCACCCTGGTTGAGTCAGGTTATGGGTTTTCCTCTTGACAGAGCAAACAGTGTGCTCCCTGACCGGTTCAGGGTTAGCGAATCAAAGATAATGCAGATTAATCAGGAATTGGCTCGAATAACCAATTAAGCCACCTGATATAACGGCTGTTTATAACGCTCCCTGGTTGAAAAATAACGAATGCCAATCAGCTAAGTCTCGATTGGCATTTGTTGTATGCTACCCGGGGATCCTGGTATTCTGGTGTCCTCTTCTTATTGGGCTCAACTCAGTTGGGACAATAGTAGATATAGTGATCGGCTGACTCTGGTTTAATAGACAGGACTCATAACGCGAAGCATAAACGTTCACATTGAAATGACCTGCACCGCTTACCTGGATATGATACAGCAAGGGTTGCCGCTTTTGGGGTTCCATTCATGATGCACAACAGAACAAACTGAAAATTCTTTTCGAAATAAACAGGAACTACAGAAATGAAAAGAAGAACATTTATAAAGCTCGGGGCTGCCGGTACTGCCACCTTATTTTTACCCCTGTCATTTTTGCAAGCCTGTCAACGTAAAATGGCATCCGCGGCGCTTGATTCTGATTTTTTAAATCCGCCTCAATCTGCCAAACCCTATACCTGGTGGCACTGGATGAATGGAAATATTACGTCTGACGGCATCACACGCGACCTTGAATTTCTTCAGAAAGCCGGTATCGGGGGATTTCAGATATTCCAGGTGGGCACAGGCATACCTAAAGGACCTGTTGCATTTGGTGGCTCCGAATGGGCTCAGCTTTTACAACATGCGGCAAGAGAAGCCAAAAGGCTGGATCTGGAATATGATATGATGAACGCCGGTGGATGGTCTTCAAGCGGTGGCCCATGGATCACTCCTGAACTTTCAATGCAGCAGCTTACCTGGAGCGAGATGCACGTCAAGGGCGGGAAGACTGTAAATGTTAAATTGCCGCAACCCTACACCAAACTCAAGTTTTATCGCGACGCCTTTGTTTTGGCATTTCCGTCACTTGAGGGTGAAACCAGTTCGATGAATGACCTGCTGAGGAATGTCACTTCGAGCAATGGAAAAGTAAACGCGAACTTGTTGACGGATAATGATTTCACTAAGGCAATTGAAGTGAAAGGCAGTGCCGTTGATCAACCGGTATACCTGCAGTTAGAATTTAAAGAACCCTACCGGGCACAATCCATAACTACATATGCAGCTGCCTTGAGGAGTTCTGGATCTGGCCGTTCACCAAGATTCAAAATGAAGCTGGAGTCATCGAATGATGGCCGGCATTTTCGCGATGTCTGTGACATCGATATACCAAATTGGCGGAATAATTCTATTGAGGTCCCCGGGACCGCTAATTTTTCACCCGTTAAGGCAAAGTATTTCCGTCTGTCTGCCCCGGGGGCCTGCAGGTTCATGCAGCTCAGGCTCTCGGGTGCCTCCAGGATTGTGGATTGGCCGTTAAAAGCGAACTTCATCGACCGCGGTGCCATCGTCGCCGGTGCACAGTTGCCGGCTACGGGATCGGTAACCTCCGGATCAGTCATTGATCCCGATAAAGTTGTTGACATCACCCAGCATATGGACAAGGAGGGGCAACTTAACTGGCAGGCACCGGAAGGCAACTGGACGATCCTGCGAATGGGGCACACCGCAGTGGGTATCCAAAATCACCCATCACCTGACGGCGGAGGCGGATTGGAATGCGACAAGTACAGCGAAAAGGCGTACGATTTTCATTTCAATAAATTTTTCGGGAAGCTGCTGCCATTCCTCGAATCGTTGGGTAAAAATGGGAAGTCCGGCTCGGTAATCGATAGCTATGAAGTCGGTATGCAGACCTGGACGGCAGATTATCCGCAGCAGTTCAAAACCTATCGCGGGTATGATATTAAAAATTACCTGCCCGCCCTGACCGGCAGAGTGGTAGGGAGCGGCGATGTTTCCGACCGTTTCTTGTGGGATATACGCCGTACCGACGCCGATCTCATGGATGATAAATACTATGGTCGATTTGCCGAATTGTGTAACAAGCACAACATGAAAGCGTACTCTGAGACCTATAGCGGCGGACCGTTTGATGAAATACAGGCTGGATCCAGGATGGACGTTCCCATGGGTGAATTTTGGGCAGGCCTTGGGCAGACGAATGGTGTTTACTACAGCATTAAAATGGCAAGTTCGATCGGTCATGTTTACGGTAAACCGGTCGTTGCTGCAGAATCGTACACCGGCGTGCCATGGGAGACCAAATGGCAACAATATCCATACGCGTTGAAAGGTGAAGGGGACTGGATGTATACCCAGGGACTCAATAAATACATCTTTCATGTGTATGCCATGCAACCGCATCCTACGGTCAAGCCGGGAATGACTATGGGCCCTTGGGGCTGGATGCACAGCAGAAACAATTCCTGGGCGAATCACGAACATAACTGGCTGGCGTATATTCACCGCTGCCAGTATCTGCTTCAGAAGGGTACCGCTGTGGCAGATATCGTTTATTATGCCGGTGTCGAAATACCATCGAATGCCCCGGTTTTACCGGAACAACTGAATCCAACACCACCCAAAGGTTATTTTTATGATGTGTCGGACGGAAAGGGCATTGTTGATCGGATGAAACCCGGTAACGGGCGCATCATGCTGCCCGATGGCATGAGTTATAAAGTGATCGTACTTCCCGAATCAGATAAAATTTCTCTGCAAGTACTCCAAAAAGTCAGAGATCTGGTTAATGGCGGGGCTGCGGTCGTGGGACCGAAACCAAAGCGTACCCCTGGCCTTGAAAACTTTAAAGAGAATGATACAGAGATCGGCAAGATAGCTGACGAGATGTGGGGCGACCTGGACGGGAAGAACAATACGATGCGCAGTTACGGGAGCGGGCACGTTTTCTGGGGCATGTCGATGGCAGATGTGATGAAACAACTGAATATTCAGCCCGATTTTGAGTTTACCTCACGCTCGGGCGATGCCCCCGTCAATTATATCCATAAAACCATCGATAATGCGGAAGTTTACTTTATAGCCAACCGCCGTCGTCAAACGGAAGACCTGGTCTGTACATTTCGCGTGAAGGGCATGCAGCCGGAGTTTTGGGATGCTGCAACGGGTAAGAGAATTTCGGTTTCAGTCTATGAGACGAGCAACGGACGGACTAAGATTCCGGTCAGACTTGGACCGGCAGGTTCGGTGTTCGTCGTATTTCAGTCTAGATCTGGCGGCAACGGATTACAGTCTGTCAGCAAAGATGGTAAGATGCTTATCACAACGGCACCATATCCACAGCCTGCCGCGGGTCGGTACAGGGATGTGAGTAATAATTTTTCTGTTAGCATGTGGATCAAGCCTGACACAGATATCATTATTGGAGACTTAGGACTTGGGGGACTTGCTAAACCTACAGGTTTTGTCTTTTATCCACCCGACGGATCAAAACTGTACGGAAAAGGTCATGCTGCAGCCGGGCTAATTGTAGGTCGCAACGGCATTGCAGTCTACGAACGCAGTAACTCCGGGTTTAATAATGTTTTGCCAATAGAGGTCCCAATAGCAGGATGGTCGCAGGTGACCCTGGTTTATAATAACGGTATCCCCTCTGTTTATTTGAATGGGAAGCTGCTTAAAAAAGGGAAGAAGTCCGGTGAAATTGTCCATCCGGGACTTCATGAAGCTTATCAGGATGACGGTGCCAATTATTTCCATGGAGAACTGAGTAAGCTGGAGTTGTCAAAGGATGTTTTGAGCGAATCGAAGATTCAGGAACTGGCATCGACCGGTAGGCCTGATCCCGAAAATCCTCCGGCAGCAGAGTTAGGCGGTGGAAAACGACCCGCTTTGATGATCTGGGAAAACGGCACGTACTCGATGCAGGGAAGTAATGGGAAAAAATCCTCGATAAAGGTTTCCGGCATCACAGAACCGGTAGAGATCAATGATTCCTGGCAGGTGGCCTTCCCGCCTGACCTTGGTGCTCCCGATCGGATAAAGCTGGACAAGCTGATCTCATTAAAAGATCATCCTATTGATGGGGTGAGATATTTCTCCGGCACGGCTGTCTATAGCAGGCAGATAAACATTCCTTCAGCCTTGCTCGCTAGTGGTAAACGGTTGTATTTGGATCTGGGACGGGTAGAAGTTTTTGCCCAGGTGCGATTAAACGGTAAAGATCTCCAAACACTCTGGAAGCCGCCTTTCAGAGTCGACATAACAGATGCGGCTAAACCGGGAAGCAACAACCTGGAGGTTCTGGTGACCAATCTCTGGCCGAATCGACTGATCGGAGATGAACATCTGCCTCCGGAAAATGAGTATTCGAAAGGCGAAGGACCGAGAGCCAGTATTTTTGGCGGGGCTATCAAAAAGCTGCCGGACTGGTATATGGAAGGTAAGCCTAAGCCTGGCAAACGGATAACCTTTGCAACCTGGAAGCACTTCAGTAAAGATGATCCCTTGGTTGAGTCAGGATTGCTGGGCCCGGTTAAGCTGCGAACAGGGGCCATTCATACGATCAATTTATAGCGGCTATTAAGAAAAAAGAGTTAATAAATGATTAAGGGTTATTCGCTAAAGTTTAGAGGTACCCTTTTAGGTTGCTGTTGTAAGTCAGCGGTAGGTCTAGTCATGTTGTTAATCCTCGCATCTCCGCTTTATGGTCAGAATAATACACCACCTGACACGGTAGCGGGCATCCCTGTTAATTATGATGAAGCAAAAGTCGGCAGATATGTGTTACCGGATCCGTTGACCCTTGAAGACGGGCAGAAGGTTACTAATGCACAGACCTGGTACAAAATCCGCAGGCCACAGATTCTAAATCTATACAAGGAATTCCAATACGGTTATACTCCCGGTTCCCCGAGGTATATGAAATTTGACGTATTTGATAAGGGGACAAAAGCATTTCACGGGACAGCCATTCGCAGGCAGGTGACCATATATTTTACAAAAGATAAAAACGGACCCCCAATAAATCTGCTTATATATGTGCCTGCAAACGCCAAAAAGCCGGTGCCGATTCTTCTGAGCCCTAGTTTTTTCCCGAATTACAGCAGGGTGGATGATCCGGGTGTAAGGCGCGGGGAAATGTGGAACCGGCATCATAAAAAAGTCCCGGCACCCAAGATAACGAAGTTCGGAAAGCTCAATGTGCCGCTGTTTATAAATAACGGTTTCGGAATAGCAACATTTTATTATGATGATATCGAACCTGATTTCAACGGCGGACGCAAATATGGAGTGGAAGATCTGTATCTGAAACCCGGTCAACAGAAACCAGCTGCGAATCAATGGGGTGCCATTTCAGCCTGGGCCTGGGGCTTAAGTCGCGCTATGGATTATCTGGAAACGGATAAGCAGGTGGATTCCAAACGTGTTGCTTTATTTGGAATATCCAGGCTCGGGAAAACGGTATTGTGGGCAGGAGCCCGTGACCAACGTTTCGCCATGGTTATTGCCAGTTGTTCAGGCGAAGGGGGAGCAGCCCTGAGCCGACGCGACTTTGGTGAAACCATTGCCCATCTAACGGCACCTTCAAGATATCCTTATCAATTCTGTCGCAACTATGGGATGTTCGCTCATTTTGTAGATGAACTACCGGTAGACGGCAATATGCTCATTTCGCTAATTGCTCCGCGTCCGGTTTTGCTTCAAACCGGGGATCAGGATTTGTGGTCGGATCCCAAAGGTGAATTTTTGGCGGCTGTAGCTGCCGGAAAGGTTTACAGGCTGTTGGGAAAACAAGGATTGGGTACAGATAAATGGCCTCCGGCAGGGAAACCTATTCTTCACACACTTGGATATTACATGCATCATGGCGGGCATGGAACCGTTGCGTCTGATTGGAATATCTTTTTGAAATTTTTGCAAAAATATCTTGTGAAAAATTGAACATAAGCGGACGTATCACTCTGATAAAAGAGAAGCAATACAATTAACCGCGTAGCGAATTGACTCGTGATGACAGAACCTACTCCATACCTGAACTCGGCGGCCACTTCTGTCCGGTCATCCAGAATAGTGTTCAAATTTTTGGTGTATCTCATTTATTAATCAAACCAATGAAATCCACATCATGAAATTGATCAGTAGAAAGGAATTTATCAACCGAATGTCGCTGTCTACAGTCGGTGTGATCGTTTTTTCTCAATTCGGCTATAAGTCGAATTTAAAAGTTCCGGGAACAAATTATACGCTATGGACTCCGTATGCGATGGATATCGCCCCGATCGGGGTGAAACAGAAGATTACCTTGAGGACATCTTACCGGCAGCTTTAAAGGGTGGATTGCCCGCTGTTGTCTTCGGGGCTCATCGGGTCGGTTTAAATAACCAGGTCACGAATTGATAAAAGGATTTTTTAATCTTGAAATAAACTATAACAAAATGAAAAAAGTAATTTTTGCATTTGGTAAGATAGCATTGGTATTGTTAGCATTTTGCCAATTAGCGGTAGCACAGGAGACTACGCCTACCACACAGGGGAATCGGTCTGGCGCACTATATCATGGGTTTGTCACTCCTCCGAAAAGTGCCCGCCCGCGTGTCTGGTGGCACTGGATGAACGGTAACATAACTGAAAAGGGCATCAGGGAGGATCTGGATTGGATGCATAGTGTGGGGATTGCAGGGGTCACTTCGATTAATGCTGCTATACAGACCCCAACGGTAGTGAAACATCGCCTGGCATACATGACACCTGCATGGAAAGATGCCTTTCGGCTCACCACGAAGCTAACTGATTCTCTGAATATGGAGCTGAACATAGACAGTTCGCCGGGATGGAGTGAAAGCGGTGGCCCGTGGGTCAAACCGTCCCAGGGGATGAAGAAGTACGCATGGAGTCAAATCAGAATAAAGGGCGGTCAGTTATTCAATGGTAAACTACCCCGGCCACCTGAGACAACCGGACCATTTCAGAACGTTCCTTTCCAGGGAAGGCGCGCTTCCAACGCCAATCCAAATGCAAAAAAACCGGAATATTATAAGGATGTTGCCGTTGTTGCATTTAAGCTGCCTGATGATGACAAGACACTCCGGTCGTTCCAACCTAAAGTTACTTCGAGTGGTGGAAATTTTAATCTTACTTCTTTGATCAATGGAAGCTTCGCAGACACTACATTGTTGCCCTCAGCTGAAGTTGGCAAAAAAGCATGGGTTCAGTACGAATTCTCTCAACCACAGACGTTCCAGTCTCTGACTATTGGCACCATAAGCGGCGGTCGTAGATTTGGAAGAGGTCCCGGCAGTAACTGGGCACTTGAGGTGAGTAATGACGGTCAAACGTTTCGGACCGTTCTGGAAATACCAGAAGGCGGAGTTGGGCAACGTACGCTTTCATTTGAACCGGTTACCGCAAAATACTTTCGCTTTACTGTCAAAACTCCACCACCTCCGCCGGCCAGTGGAATAGCCAGGATGTTTGGTAATTCGTCCGCACCCAAAGGGACGGAGATCTCCGAATTCAACCTGCATAGCGGTGCAAGGGTTAATAGATTAGCAGACAAGGCGGCATTTACGCCATCCACAGGTATCTATAGCATGGCTACCAGGGCGATCCCGGCCTCTGAAGCTGTCAAAAAAAGTGATGTGATAGATCTTACCTCGAAAATGAAAAAAGACGGAACACTTTCATGGACGCCACCTCCGGGCAACTGGATGGTGGTACGCATTGGCTACTCTCTGCTTGGCATCACCAACCATCCGGCATCGGCCGAGGCTACCGGACTGGAAGTGGACAAAATGAGCGCTGCAGATGTTAAAGCGTATTACACGCATTATCTGGATATGTACAAGAGCGCTACCGGAGGTATGATGGGCAAGAAAGGTCTTCAGTATATGACAACGGACAGCTGGGAGGCAGGCGCCGAAAACTGGACTGAAAATATGATGCAGGATTTCAAAGATTACACAGGTTACAGTATGAAGCCCTGGTTGCCGGTATTGGCAGGTTATATCGTTCAAAGTTCGCAGGCAAGTGACCGTTTCCTGTGGGATTTTCGTCAGACAATTGCCCACCTAATTGTCAAAAATCATTTCAGGTTGCTTGCAAAAATGTTGCACGCGCGCGGTATGGGTCTTTATTCTGAATCGCACGAAAGCGGACGGGCCCTCATTGCCGACGGCATGGCCGTCAAAGCGAAAGCGGATGTTCCGATGAGTGCCATGTGGGTACCTGGTGGTTTTTCTGGAGGTACGCATGTACGTGTGGACTATAAGGCAGATGTACGCGAATCGGCGTCTGTAGCACATATTTATGGCCAGAATCTTGTGGCAGCAGAATCCATGACCTCAGCCGGACAGCTATGGGGATGGTATCCTCAGACACTCAAACCGACGGCCGACATGGAGCTTGCCAGCGGCGTGAACCGTTTTGTGATCCATGAGTCGGCACATCAGCCGGTGGATGACAAAATCCCTGGATTTACACTCGGTCCATTCGGTCAAACATTCAACCGGCACGAAACTTGGGCCAAAGAAGCCGGTCCGTGGATGAATTACCTTGCACGGAGCAGCTACATGCTCCAACAGGGGAAGTTTGTTGCCGACATTGCGTACTACTATGGACAGGATAGCAACATTACCGGGTTGTTTAACCGTGAGCTTCCAACTATTCCCGAGGGATATGCTTACGATTTCGTAAATGCAGAGGCTTTGATAAATGAATTCTCGGTAAAAAACGGTCTCATTGTTACGCCTTCAGGCATGAGCTACAGAGTACTTGAACTGGGACCAAACAGCCGCTACATGACCATGTCGGTCCTGCGCAAGATTAAGCAGATGGTTACCGACGGTGCAATCGTTGTAGGTAAGAAGCCGATTGGAACTCCGAGTCTTAGTGATAATGAACAGGAATTCCAGACTCTAGCCAGCAAGTTATGGGCGAATGAGGATGGAGTAAATATCATTGGGAAGGGTAAAATCTATGCCGGTTATAGCGTCGGAATGGCGTTAACTTCCCAGGATATCATGCCCGATTTTCAGTACAGCAAACCGTATAAAGGCACCCGGCTTTTGTATGTTCATCGCAGAATGGGTAACAAAGATATTTACTGGGTTGACAGCCGGAATGACAGCATGCAAAATGTGCAGACTACGTTTCGGGTTTCCGGTAAATCGGCTCAGATTTGGAATGCGGTGACCGGCTCCGTTAAAGAGGCCTCATACAGCATCAAAGACGGCTTTACCACAGTTCCGCTTCACCTCGAGCCACATGGTGCTCTGTTTGTTGTATTTCAAAATCAAGCTAAAGAAGCTTCACGCACTGTTAAGGCACCCGAGGAACAACAACTCGCTACTATCAATGGACCATGGGAAGTACATTTTCAGGCAGATCGCGGGGCTCCGGCCGAAGCCAGGTTCAAATCTTTGTCAGAATGGAATAAAAGTTCTGATAAAGGCATAAAATATTTCTCAGGAACTGGAACCTACACAAAGACTATTGATGCTCCGTCAAGTTGGTTTAATCAGGGAGGACAACTCTGGCTTGATTTGGGTACGGTGAAAGATATAGCCCAGGTTATTGTAAATGGTCAATCCATGGGTATCACATGGAAGATTCCATTCCGGGTAAATATCACAAAAGCCCTGAAACGAGGTTCAAACACCATACAAATTAAAGTTACCAACTTATGGGTGAACCGTCTTATTGGCGATGAACAACCGAATGTATCGAAGACATACACCTGGACCAGCTTCCCGATAAAAACATTCTATCAAGCAGATACCCCGCTAAAACCGTCGGGGTTGTTGGGGCCTGTTAGAGTTATCAAGATTGAAAAATAATTAGTTTGTGCGGAAACCAGTCATCATCTGTGTTGTGTGTGGCAAATGATGACCTTTCGGTCAAACTGGAATATCTTTTTGAAGTTTAAGGATGGATATCCCTTGAAAATGGAACTCAAACGTATATTTTACTCCAATCGGGGAAAAATTATCGGAAGTAATCCAATTAACATCCGGAACACATAAAAAAGTATAAAAATGAGCTCTGATTCGTTAGAAAGTCATTGGGTAACAAAAAATTAAAACGAATCAGGGCTCCTTTGCCTGAAGAGCGGCTTACGTTCTAACCAAGGGTATTAATCTTGTTTTAACGTGATTCGAGATAAGCACATTAGTAAAAGGGATAAAAACAATAAAAAACGGTTCATCTAGCACTGCATTCACCTCCTCACCCGTCATTCCCGTCCCGAAATTCGGGAGGAATCTGTGTGGCGGCTATTGAGGTATCTATTGATACGATGTTCATGGAATAGCTGGGTAGGGTTGAGCACGGCATCATGCAAAAGTTGCAAAACCTGCGTATGACAAACCTGTAAAGTTTGTGTTTTTCCAGGATGCCGGGATTCGTCACAACGGAGATTCCTGCGTTCGCAGGAATGACGGTCAAGAGAGGAGATAAGAGATCAATGCAAAAAACTCCAACTCCCCAATGTCACTTCGAGCGATGAGGAGTCTCGAAATTCGGGAGGAAATCTATCTTGCTGTTGGCTTGGCAGGCGATGAGTCCCCTTTTGGCATTTAAAAGCAGATTTGATTTCTTGATCCCGAGACCTCGGGAAAATGAGACCGGAGTTTTTGGGTATCTCATTTCGAACTCATGTTATTTTACAAATGTGCCCGTGCCTCTCCATCCGGAGAGTTCTTTACTTCACAGTGGTCATTTAATATCATCGTCTCCCCTTTGTCAGGCGTATAAGCAGGCCAGTAGGGGAGCTCGTTAGTATTGGGATTGCCACTCCTCATAAATTGCAGCAAGGCGGACGACATTTTATCAGACGGGGCTCGTGGCCGCTCTCCACCTCCGGTATGAGACAACATGAGGTTCGTATTGTAAAACCAGAAACAGATATTAAGGGTATGAAACGCTCACAGGCGGCCATTAAACATAGGAGGGCGCCATCCAAACCAATCCACAAAAACCGGTGCTTCCCACTGATATCCGCCCCATATGGGATCCCGCGAAACGTATAGATATCCCGTAAAATGAGCCCTTGTACCTTACCATACTGTGTATCTGCAATGGCAGTATTATCCCCCCACATACAGCACTTCTCCATCGTTGAAGACCGGATTTAACGAATTAAATGGTCTGTTTTTACCACTGGCAGACAAAAAAGGGGTTAGACTAAATCCGGCAAAACCAGCGGCTACTGTTTGAATAAATTGGCGTCTGTTCGTTTTCATGGCGGGCTTATTTGGAATTAATAAAAATAAAATCTACGAAACGAAATATGAGATGCAAGTGGATTATAATAATATTTGGAAGACACATACTATTATCTTATAGATACAATCAGATCGAAAAATTACTGCTATTGAGAAACCCTCAAATATTTTTATCGAAAATTCATTTGATGGCGATTAAGATTCATTTTTTGTTTGATTGAAAATGTAAATTATTATTTTTTCTACCACTATAGGGTCATTGAGGACAAAAAGGACTTCCCGACATTCTTGACACACTACTTTTTTATCCTATCTCAGATGCTCTATTGCTGAAAATATTTTTACAGCTAATCTTTTGATCGTTGTACAAACTCCTGGTTTATCCTGAAAGTTTACAACAAATAAAAGCCAGGTCAGCATGAGACAAGCCGCATTTAAATTCTCATATTCCAACGCCATCCGAATGCACCCGGGACGCAGGGATCTATGGTAGTTCATTGCTCTTGAGATTTTTTGAAGGGACTGCGATGGGGTCATTTTTATGAGGGTGATGGGCATGGGATGATAGTGTTTTAGTTCAATCCATGACTACTAACATGCGATGTTACGCTTAACCAACAGTGCCGTTACTTCAGACCCGGTATTATTTGAACAAATGTTCATTAGAGAAAAAAATTATGAAAACCTGAGTAGAAAAAATTATCGGTTGGCTCTTGTAAATAAATAGTTACGATGACCAGAATAAACCAATAAAAAAAAATGGAACTAGAGGTACACAAGATGCGACAGATCACTCTTATTTCAGGAGTGCTGCTCATGGTTGTCTGTTTTCAGACAAAAGCAAAAGGGTATAGTGCAGCACATGATGTGTTTAATCATGAAACGAACGTAGCTTCTCAGGATACGGTGAGAGGTAAAATAACCGATCAAGCCACCGGTGAGGCATTACCGGGGGCCAATGTATTTATAAAAGGTACCCAAATTGGTACTGCTACGAATGCGAGAGGACGGTATCAGCTTGCCGTATCATCACTCTCAGATACCCTTGAAGTCTCCTATATAGGTTATGTGCAAAAGGAAGTTGCAATCAATGGACGGAGAACAATCAACGTGAAGCTGATATCTCAAACGGTAAAGGGAGAACAATTAGTTGTTGTAGGTTACGGTACACAAAAACAACAAGATGTAACTGGTTCTGTAGGTACCGTACAAATGCAAGCTGTTAACAGTCAACCGATAATAGGAGCTAATGAGGCCCTTGCGGGTCAAATTGCCGGTGTACAGGTTAATACTACTAATGGGATACCAGGTGGAGGTCCTGAAATCCACATCAGAGGTGTAGGAGCAATTGGAGCAGGAACTAGTCCGTTATACGTCGTCGATGGATTCCCTTTGCCAGCAAATTCATCTCAGATTTCAAATCCTTTAAATAATATCGCACCTACTGATATACAATCCATCAACGTTTTAAAAGGACCATCTGCTACTGCTATTTATGGCTCAAGGGCTTCGAATGGTGTTGTCATTATAACAACTAAACAGGGTAAGGAAGGAAAAGTCAAGTTCCATGTTGATGCTTACAATGGATGGCAATCTATTCCTCATCAGGAAGTAACTCCAATGATGAATGCCGAACAATTTGCAACTTTTCAGAAACAATGGATTGAAGATCAAAATAGAGTAGAAGGGACAAATACTCCTATACCCCAGGCCTATCAAAATCCCTCACAATATGCTGGTAAAGGCACCGACTGGTTTGCTGCTATGACGCGATTGGCACCGCAACAGAATCTTAATTTTAGTGCCAGCGGGGGTAATAAACATATTACTGCATATTTATCGGGGGGAGTGTTTAGACAAAAAGGAGTAGTTATTGGATCAGACTATAATCGAGTTTCTTTTAGGGCCAATATAAATGCTCATGTCAGTTCAAAATTTGAGTTAGGTTTAAACTTTGCTCCTACCTATTCCTTCGGTAAAAATGCGGTAACCGGTTCGGAGGGCAGAGGTGGTTACTTTGGGTCTTGGGAATATGCGAATCCAATACCCCCTGTGTATAATTCAGATGGTACCTATAATCCGATGATTGGGACTACGAATACATGGAATGTTCCGAATCCTGTGATGGCACTGAATGAAATCACTCGTAAAAAAAATACTGCGGATATTCTTGGTAACATTTTTGCAACCTATAATATTCTCAGCGATTTAACGTGGAAATCAACATTTAATATGGAATGGAATAATGTAAACCAGAATCAATTTACTCCATCAACTATTGGAGGTATTTTTAATCCCCCACCAACTATTCCTTCAGGTTACTATTCTCAGGATAAATTTTTGAATTGGGCTAACGAGAATCGTTTGACATATGATCATACGTTTGCAGGCGGAAATCATGTGACGTTAATGGCCGACTTTTCAGAGCAACAGCA
This sequence comes from uncultured bacterium, assembly GCA_963787205.1. Classification (GTDB taxonomy): domain Bacteria; phylum Bacteroidota; class Rhodothermia; order Balneolales; family DATFMH01; genus DATFNI01. The sequence goes on along the minus strand of CAWBCD010000012.1, from coordinate 135,854 downwards.
ACTCAACAATTCATCGGGTTTTAACGGAACTCAATTTGCAGACAATTCAATTAAAACTTTAAATGGTGCTGCCCAGATAACAGGAGGTACATATGCTGATAGTTGGACTTTAGCATCATATCTGGCAAGACTTAATTATTCTTATAAAGAAAGATATCTCATAACAGCGACAATAAGACGGGATGGATCTTCCCGATTTGGCCCTAACAAAAGATGGGGAACATTTCCATCAATAGGGGTAGGATGGCGAATTACCAGTGAACCATGGATGGAGAAATATTCTTCATGGTTAAGCAATTTAAAACTAAGAGGCTCCTATGGTCTTTCAGGAAATAACCAAATTGGCAATTTTACATACGAGAGTCAGTTAAATACCAGTAATTATGTATTGGGTGGATCCCTTGCAGGTGGCAAAGTTATATCATCAATGAGCAATCCAAATTTGGCATGGGAAAAAACAGCAGAAATTAATTTAGGATTGAATGCTGGATTTCTAAATAATCGAATTACGGTTACCACTGATGTATACAGATCAAGGACCAAAAACCTTTTATTAGATTTAAATGTACCTGAATCGTCTGGCTTTGAAACAACGAAACAAAATATTGGAGAGGTACAAAATGAAGGGTTTGAATTTCAGGTAGAATCACAAAACATTGTAAAACAAAATTTTACCTGGAGTACTAATTTTAATTTTTCGACGAACAGGAATAAAACTTTATCGTTAGGTCCCGATGGAGCACCTATTTTTGCAGGCCGCAGCGGTGAAAATCATCCTACGAATATCACGGAAATTGGGAAACCGGTTGGTATGCTTTATGGGTATAAATTTTTGGGGCTCTATTCTCCGTCTCAAATAAACGATCCGAATGTAGCTAAATTTCCAAATGCCATTCCTGGAAATATGTGGGTACAAGACGTCAATGGTGATGGAAAGATTACACCTGTAACAGATTTTACTATAATCGGTAATCCCTATCCAAAATTCACATATGGTATAACAAATACATTAAGATATAAGGATTTAAGTCTTAATGTTATATTCACAGGTTCCTATGGTGCCCAAAGAATGCAGATGGCTACTGAAACATTACATAATATTGATGGTATTTTTAATGTACCTGTTGATATAGCTAACAGATACCGATCACCACAAAATCCTGGTAATGGTAAAATACCCACGACAGCCGGACCATCTCTTGGAAGAGTAATGTACAGGGATGTAAGTTCACTTGATGTATTTAATGCTTCATATCTGTGGTGTAAAAATATTATGCTAGGATATAGCCTGCCAAGGTCATTAACAAAGGGATACTTTAGTAATGTCGAAGTATATACAAGTATAGAAAATGCCTTTATCATAACACCATATCCGCATGGAAATCCGGCAACAACTTCTTATGTCGTAGGTGCAAATGGAGGTGGAACCTTACCCGGATACGGTGGACCATTATCACCCGGGATTGATTTTAATCCTTATCCAACTCCTAGAGTTATAACTGTCGGTATCAAAATCAATTACTAAGGAGACGTCATGAAATTTACAAGGATTAAACGAAGTAGACTGATGAACTGTAACAGATATATTGTAGTAGTTATTATGGGTGTTATTGCTCTGAGCGGCTGTAATAGCTTTTTAAACCAAAAGCCACAAGATTTTGTCTCATCCAGCACTTTTTATAAGAATAGTAATCAAATTGATGAGGCCTTAAATGGGGCATATAATGGTTTCCAGACACTATATGGCACCGGAACAGCATTCTGGGCTATGGCTGAGGAAAGATCCGATAATACGACCTTCGAATATAATGTTGCTGATCGGGGTTCTCTACAGAGAGAACAGATTGATTATTTTATGGTAACAACTGATAACAATTATATTAGAGATGTATGGTCAAGTATATATAATACTGTAGAACAATGTAATACTATATTGGATCAGGTAAATAATGTTAAAATGGCAAGCTCTGATAAAAACCAAGTAATTGGTCAGGCTGAGTTCATTAGAGCATTGTGTTATTTCAATCTTGTCCGGTTATGGGGTAATGTACCATTGATTACAAAAGCCATCACATCTCCAGACCAGACATCTACTATTAAACAAGCTACTCCTTCGCAGGTTTATGACCAGATAATTAAAGATGCAAAAGATGCCGCATCTAAATTACCAGCTGCTTGGCCCTCCGATCAAGTTGGTCGAGTAACTCAAGGCGCAGCTAACACTCTATTGGGTGATGTTTATATGACGATGGGGCAACCTGGCAATACCAGTAATTACAATAATGCCGTTTCGTATTTTAATAAAGTAATTCAATCCGGCACGTATTCATTAATGCCTGATTATGCACAATTATGGGATCCCGCCAATAAAAATAATTCGGAATCTATTTTTGAAATACAATTTAATGCTAGCATTCAGGGTGAATGGAGTAGTTATATCTATACTTTTGCACCTTTATTTTCAGGTGCAACTACGATAGGTTCTTTTAGTCCTAACTCAGGTGGTGGTAGAAATATACCAACTAGAGATATGATAAATTCCTATGAAAAAGGAGATATGCGAAAAAAAGCTTCAATTGACTGGTATGTAAATTCTAATAATACACAATATTACGAAGCTCAACACGACTCTGTACCGTATGTGAACAAATATTCGGCTAAACCATCTCAAGCTGGGGAACAGAATGTTGATTTTTATGTCTACCGATATGCTCAGGTCTTATTATGGCAAGCCGAAGCTTTAAATGAAGTTGGTAAAACAAGTCAAGCGTATCCATATATAAATAAGGTGCGAGAGCGTGCTGGTTTAAATGACCTAACTCCGGGCATGTCTCAATCGCAATTTCGCACGGCAGTTTATCATGAGGAAAGAGTAGAATCAGCATTTGAAGATCATAGATGGTTTCAGTTAAAAAGAACGGGAATGGCAATTTCTGTAATGACAAAAAATGGTAGTGAGCAAAAAACATATCAAACCTGGCTGCCGACTGGCTCATACGATTTAACAAAAGATAAATTGCTTTTTCCAATTCCAATTCATGATATACAGTTAAATAAGAATCTTACACAAAACCCAGGTTGGTAAGTTTGACTAAATTTAGTCAGCAAGACATATAGTTTAGAATGAGTGCTGTGTTGATGTCAACCCAAAAAGATGCATACTTAGCATTCAAATGAGGTTGAATCTAAGGAGAAGGATAAGATATCCTGTTTTAAAAGATCGGTTGTAGCATGTCACAACGATCATAGAAAGCTATCTATATCCTCAGCACTCATTTTATTTTTATCATGATATCGAAGTAATCAAGAAAACATTTGATGGTGAATAGAATGACCTATATAGTTATCGATTCGAAAAATGTCGTTAAGACATTAATATTATTATTTTTGTGCTTCATTGTTGTCAAAACAACAGATGCTCAATCCTCATCAGTAGCGGTCAAAGATCTCCGTACCGAATACCTGCATGACCCGGATGGCATTGACATGGCGCATCCGCGGTTTTCATGGATAATCGGTAGTGCTCAACGTGGGGTCAGCCAAAGGGGATATGAGATTTTGGTAGCAACTGAACTATCTGATTTATCACCAGGAAAAGCTGACATGTGGGATTCGCAGCAGGTAACATCTGATAAGTCGGTCAACGTTGTCTATAACGGAAAAAAACTTGAAAGTGACAAGACCTACTACTGGACGATACGAGTCAAGGATCCAAACAATCAATGGAGCGACTGGAGCCGCGCAGCAATTTTCCATACCGGATTGCTAAATAAATCCGACTGGCAGGGAGAATGGATCGGTGCTCCGGATACTACCATTTCATCGCCATTACTTAGAAAAGAGTTTAATCTCGGGAAAAAGGTAAAAAGTGCTCATGTCTTTATCAGCGGTCTCGGATATTATGAGTTATATCTGGATGGTGAAAAAGTAGGAAATCACAAACTGGATCCCGGTACCTCGGATTTCAACAAGCGCGCCCTTTACGTTGCATATGATGTTACTAATTACCTGAACAAGGGTGATAATGCCATTGGAGTATGGCTGGGCAACGGGTATTTCAGAATGAACCGTAAGCGTCCGTTCCGGTACTATGGCGATCGTCCGCAGTTGATGTTACAGATGAACATTACCTATACAGACGGGTCGACCGTTCACGTCGTATCAAATACTTCATGGAAAGTTTCCGCCAGTCCGATTGTTGCAAATAGCGTTTATGATGGTGAGATTTACGATGCCCGCAGGGAGAAAAAAGGCTGGGACACACCAGGGTACAACGATCAGAGCTGGTCAAATGCTGTTGACCTGAAAGCCCCCAAAACCCGGAAGCTCTCCGCTCAGTTGATGCCGCCGATCCGGGTTGAAAAAAGAATGTATCCTATAAAAATGAACCAGCCAGTTAAAAATACTTATGTATTTGACTTCGGACAGAACTTTACCGGATGGCCTGTCTTACGCGTAAATGGGGGCGAAGGAGAAAGGGTTGTTATGAAAACAGCGGAAGTTTCGCGGAAAGATATGGTTCAGATGCAGGGTGGAAACACGACCTCTATTGTTGACACGATCGATAATAGGGAAGACCGTTCGGCAAAAGCTCGCGATATTTATATCCTCTCCGGAAAACCGGGAACCGAAGTTTATTCTCCACGTTTTACATACCAGGGATTCCGTTATGTTCAGGTTCAGGGGTATCCGGGGAAACCCAATCTTACCAGTGTTACGGCCGATTTTGTGCATACCGATGTTACGAAAGTCGGCTCTTTTAAATGTTCAAATCCATTGTTTAACCGGATACATCATAATGTGTTGTGGGGACAACGAAGTGATTTAATGAGCATGCCAACCGATTGTCCGCAGCGAGATGAACGAATGGGCTGGATGGCTGATGCTGATTTATCAGCAGAAGAAGCTATGCACAATTTTGATATGGCAGCTTTTTATACTAATTGGATCAATGAGATTCAGGATGAGCAGAACACAAATGGTAGTGTTCCTGATATTGTTCCCGACCATAAGTGGTTGTCAGGTACTCATATCGGAACCCCATCATGGCAGGTTGCCTATCCCTTATTGGTTTGGTATATGCATAAATATTACGGTGACAATCGCATCATAGAGGAACATTACAACAGCCTGAAAAAATGGATGGATTATATGAAATCCATATCTCATGATTATATCATAACGAGAGGTCGGGGAGATTGGGTACCGCCGGAAAGAGGAGGCACTCCAGGCGATCATTCCATCGCTCTTACGTCTACGGGTTACTATTATATAAGTGCAAACCTTATGGCACACATGGCTGGAATTCTGGGTAGAAAATCGGACAGCCTTAAGTATGCAGAACTGGCGCAGCACATTAAGGAGGCATTTAATAATCGATTTTGGAACAAATCGAAGGGAGATTATAACACCGGATCACAAACAAGTGATGTTTTTCCTCTTTACGCCGGCCTCGTTCCCAAAATTCACCAACAGCAGGTTCTTAATCAGATCATAGAGAATATCAATTTGAAACATAATGGCCATTTATGGGTGGGCATCCTTGGAGTTAAAGCACTTATTGAAGCCTTGCCCGAGTATGACAAAACTAATGTTTTATATAAAATTACTGATCAACGAACCTATCCTGGATGGGGTTATATGATTGCCAAAGGATCGACCACCCTCTGGGAGCGATGGGGTGGTTATCGTTATTTCAATGCTGGCATGAACTCACTCAACCATATCATGTTCGGCAGTATTGATGAGTTTTTCTATAAGGATATCGCCGGGATTCGCTCATTAGCTCCAGGTTTTAAAAAGATCCTGATAAAACCTTACGTCTCGAAAAAAATGACATATGCTGAAGGATCCGTTAAAACGATTCACGGACGCGTTACATCCGACTGGAAGAAGGCCGGGAACAGTTTTATACTTAAAGTCGTGATTCCAGCCAATTGTAACGCTGTTATCGATGTCCCCAAAACAGATTTAAAACCGCCGTATCGTCTTACGGAAAGCAATAAGGTGATCTGGGAAAACCAAAATGAAATGGGTAAAGACGATGGTGTGACCAATGTAACTGATGCGGGAAAATATTTGGAAGTCGCAGCCGGATCAGGGACATACAAATTTATATTGAGCGGACATTCTTCTGACTGAGAAGATACCAGGAGTTAATATGCCGTTAAAATGTGTAAACAGATGGGTAGATATGGATAATGAGTCTCTCTTACTGATCGAAATGCACTAATTTTTGAAGATATTGTGCCCTTTGACAGGGTTATCCTGAATAATAAAAATTCGATGGATAACGAAAGAAGTTCATTGTTTTAAAGCTCTAACAGGATTTACTAACGCCAGTAACTACAGGTTATAACAGGAGATTAATGCAACCCAGGAATACTTTTTTGCAACGCTTAAACCGTCGTCTTGATACGATCGACGAGTACGAGCGAGAGCCTGTTCCCAAATCCAAGCTCAAAGGTTGGAAAGGGTTCATCGGCATGTATATCGGTGAAAATACCGCCGGTACCGAGTTCGTCATCGGGACCCTTTTTGTGGCTCACGGGGTGTCGGCTAAGGATCTCGTTCTTGGGTTGATGGTCGGGAACACCCTGGCTGTACTGACGTGGGCTTTTTTATGCGCCCCGGTTGCGGTGAAGACCCGCCTAACACTGTACTGGAAACTGAGGAAGATATGTGGTCCGAATCTCGCCTCCATTTACAACATCGTGAATGCAGTCATGTTCTGTTTCCTTGCAGGATCGATGATCGCAGTATCAGCGACCGCCGTTGGATTGCCCTTTCATATCACCATGCCCACACTCAATGACTGGCTACCGACCGGACCCGGCTGGGTGATCTCGGTATTGGCGGTGGGTGTAGTCATCACTTTGGTAGCTATTTTGGGGTATGATCAGGTATCGCATTTTGCAAATATTGCTTCCCCGTGGATGATCCTGGTTTTTCTGGCTGCCGGCATCGCTGTCTTGCCGGAGCTGGGCGTACACTCGCTGGCGGATTTCTGGCCTGTTGCGAAAAGCAAAATCTGGTCGGGTGTCCCTCATGCCGGGCAGATAAAATTCACCTTCTGGCATGTGATGTTTTTCGCGTGGTTTACCAACCTGGCGATGAATGCCGGCATGGCCGATATGTCCATTTTGCGATACGCCGAGAAATGGTATCACGGCTTTTCACCCGGGCCGGGCATTTTTCTTGGTCACGTAATGGCCTGGATGGCATCCGGCATCCTGACCGCCGCCGCAGCCGGCGCGATCGCTCCCGGTATCATCGCTTTTCACAGCGCAGGTTTGGCTGGAGCTATCTGTGTGGTCATCGCTGGATGGACAACGGCAAATCCAACACTATATCGTGCCGGCCTGGCCTTCCAGTCGGTGACACCTAACTGGAAGCGATGGAAGGTAACACTGATCACGGGCCTGGTTACCAGTATTGCCGCCTTATTCCCGGCACTGGTCATGAAGCTTCTGGATTTCGTGGCTTTGTATGGTCTGATCCTGATGCCTATGGGTGTTGTCATTCTTCTGGATGTCTTCCTTTTTCCGAAATTGGGACTCAAAAGCAATCTCGCCGAACTGATGCACCTGAAGTTCAACTGGGCTGCTGGATTGACATGGTTTGTGACCCTTACCTTGTGCCTGTTCCTAAATATCTTTGGCGGTATCGAGATCTTCTTCCTGAGCCTGCCGGGATGGTTTATTGCTGCAATTCTTTATTTGGGATTGAGTTTCGTTTTTCAGAAAAAATATAAAGGCATAGAAGAAACGGCGGTTCAGTCGATAGCGGGCTGATCTTGCTAAAATGATATAAAAATATTTTAAATAACTGTTAAAACTGAAGATTAATAACTATGTATTTCAGAAAAGTAGAAAGTAAATGGGATGACGATAAAGTTAAGGGACTGGATCCCGTTGACCGGTTGGTATACCGTTCCAACCTGATTGGTAGTGACTCTTACATCAATAACACGGGTGGAGGGAATACTTCCAGCAAGATTATGGAAAAAGATCCCGTTACCGGTAATGAAGTTGAGGTGCTTTGGGTAAAAGGTTCCGGTGGAGATCTGCGGACATCCAAACGGCCTAATTTCGCATCACTCCATCAGGATAAACTCCTGAAGCTGCAGGACGTTTATGCCGGATTTGAGCAGAGAGGTCCAAAAACTCCTGCCGAAGATAAGATGGTGAGCTATTATCCTCATTGTACCTACAATCTGAACCCAAGGGCTCCCTCGATCGACACCCCGCTCCATAGTTTCATCCCTTATAAATTTGTAGATCACACACACCCGGTACCCTGTATTGCGATAGCAACGGCGGACAACGGGAAAGAGTTGACAAAGAAGATCTATGGCGATGAAGTTGAATGGGTCGACTGGCTGCGACCGGGTTTTGAACTGGGATTAGAACTGCAGGAGATGGTCAAAACGCACCCCGGGATTCGGGGCATTATCCTTGGCGGCCATGGGCTGATCAACTGGGCCAATGATGATAAAGAGTGTTATCTGACGAGTCTCGAGCTCATAAACAAGGCAGCCGAATATCTCTCGAAATATGAAAAAGGGGATAAGACCTTTGGCGGAGCGAAATATCAAACGCTTCCCCGTGAAAAGAGGGAAGAGATTCTGTTTGATATCATGCCGTACATTCGCGGCCGGATCAGTCATGATAAGCGGTTGATCGGAACCGTTCAGTACGATGACACGGTATTACAGTTCATTAATTCGAACGATGCTCCAAGACTTGCCGAACTAGGTACTTCATGTCCGGATCACTTCCTTCGTACAAAGATTAAACCGTTGTATGTCGACTGGAATCCACAAAAAGAGGATGCCGCCGCACTGAAGCAAAAGATTGAGTCCGGTCTGGAGCAGTATCGTAAAGACTACCAGGCCTATTATGATAATCACAAACATGCGGACTCACCCGCCATCCGGAATCCAAACCCCTCTGTTATTCTGGTCCCTGGAGCCGGGATGATAACCTGGGGCAAGAATAAGAGTGAATCGCGCGTTACGGCCGAATTTTACAATGCGGCTATCGGCGTGATGCGTGGTGCCGAGTCGGTGGCCAAATACACTGCCCTGCCGAAGCAGGAAGCGTTTGACATCGAATACTGGGCACTGGAAGAAGCCAAGCTGAAACGGATGCCGCCAGAGAAAGAACTATCCCGTCAAATAATTGCCGTTTTTGGTGCGGGAAGCGGGATCGGCAGAGCTTCATTGCCTCGCTTCCTGGCAGATGGTGCAACGGTCGTTGCCGTCGATATGAACGGCGATGCCGCCAAAGAGGCAGCTGATGAACTGCTGGAGCAGATAGGAATGGGCATTGGCGTTGCCGGCTCGGATATCAGTGGTTCAGGGGATGTTATTGGTCTCGAATGTGATATCACCAATCGCGAATCAATTCGCAAAGCTCTCAGTAATATCGCATTAGCCTATGGCGGGCTGGACGATATCGTTGTGACAGCCGGCATTTATGCCACTCCGGATGGGAATGGTAAAGTAAGAGACGGAGACTGGGATAAAAGCTATGCGGTTAACGTCAAAGGCAGTTATCTGCTTGCAGACGAGGCAAAAGTGATCTGGCAAATGCAGGGCCTCAGCGGGAGCATGGTGATAACCACCAGCGTGAATGCCGTTGTCGCCAAGAAAGGAAGCTTTGCCTATGATACCAGTAAAGCCGCAGCCAACCACCTTATACGCGAGATGGCTATCGAGTTTGCTCCACTGGTCAGGATTAACGGCGTAGCCCCGGCAACAGTGGTCGAGGGAAGCGGCATGTTCCCGCGCGATCGTGTCATTGCCTCGCTGACAAAATACGGCCTGGACTTCAAACAGGACGAAGACACCGAAGCACTGCGTGATCATCTGATGAAGTTTTATGCCAGCCGCACGCTTACACAACGTCCCATCACGCTGGAGCAACAGGTTGAAGCATTATACCTGCTGTTGAGCTCGCGTCTGGAAAATACGACGGGACATATTATTCCTGTTGACGGTGGAATTGTTGAAGCCTTCATGAGATAGTTCATGAAGGCTTTGCCTTCCTTCTTGCCAGAGATAAAAACGAAGGGTTATTTACTACAGGAAACAATAACGGAAAACATATCATGAAATTACCTCTGCATATCGTATACATCATATTATCGATGATCGGTTTGGGACTAACCGTAATACCGTCATTTCTGGTGTTTAGTGGTTCTATCACATTGTATGAGAATAAAGAATTGATGTTTGCCGGAACCATCCTATGGTTTATAACCGCACCTCTCTGGATAGGTAAAAAGAACGGTAAGCAATTAGCCCAGGACAGCGAATCATAAATTGTTATCAGAAATTTGAAATTGGTATTGAGTTGAGGGATAATTTATTGTAAAACAGACATATTCGTCTCTCACTACCCAATACTCATGACTCAAGACTCCTATGAAACTTGAACAACAGCAGATCTCAGATCAAAACAAATCTTTAGAACAAAAGCATAACGAAGAATTTTCAACTTTTTCTGATAAGCTATCCGGGAAGGGCTTCGATACGGAGCGGCTAATCAGTAAAATAAATGCCTTGCAGATTGCTATTCCAAGCTGGGCACTCGGTTCCGGTGGCACGCGTTTCGCTCGGTTTCCGATCGGTGGCGAACCGGGTAATCTGGATGAAAAAATCGAAGATGTGGGACTCCTACACGCCCTGACGGCATCCTGCGATTCCATCTCCCTGCATATTCCGTGGGACATTCCGGATGACAACGATCGCGTCCGTAACCTGGCGACGTCGTATGGATTGCGTTTTGATGCTGTCAACTCGAACACCTTCCAGGATCAGAAAGTCCAGCAATATTCGTATAAGTACGGTTCTCTCTCTCATACCGATAGAAATGCTAGGAAACAAGCGGTTGAGCATAACAAGGAAGTCATCGATTATGGCGTGGAACTCGGGTCGAAGGCATTGACGGTCTGGCTGGCTGATGGGTCCTGTTTTCCGGGACAAAATCATTTTAAAAAAGCCTTTCAACGAACACTTGAGTCACTGCAGGAAATCTACGAACATCTGCCGTCCGACTGGAAAGTGTTTATCGAGTATAAACCGTTCGAACCAAATTTCTACTCGACCGTAATCCAGGATTGGGGCACCTCCTTTCTGCTTGCCAACAAACTGGGGGCCAAAGCATACACACTGGTCGACCTGGGGCACCATCTTCCCAATACCAATATCGAACAGATTGTCGCTACCCTGCTGATGGAGGGAAAACTGGGTGGGTTCCATTTCAATGATTCGAAATATGGTGACGATGATCTGACGGTCGGCTCCATCAAGCCCTTTCAGTTATTCCTGATCTTCAATGAACTCGTGGATGGCATGGAAGCATCCGATTCGAAGAATCCACCTCTTGCCTGGATGATCGATGCCAGTCATAATGTAAAAGATCCGCTCGAGGACCTGATGCAGTCGGTCGAGGCTATAAATATAGCTTACGCACAGGCTTTGTTGGTGAACAGGAGTGAGCTGGAAACCTATCAGGAGACGAATGATGTGACCCGCGCCCAGGGGTTGATGCAGGATGTCTTCCGGACCGATGTCAGGCCACTGGTGCGGGAAGCAAGGAGAAGAGCAGGCGGAGCTCTTGATCCCATCGCAGCCTATCGGGCACTCGGCTGCCGGAAGGAACTGGTAAAAATTCGTGGTACGCAGACAGTCGCAACCGGGTTGTGAGTTATTGATAATCTAATGTCAAAAGCATAATTCGGTGTTATCAGCTTATTACAGTAGTTTGGAGGATTGGAAGATGGAAATATTACTAATCTTCCCACCTTCTAAACTTTCCATTTTTTCCTGATCCTGCAGTATCAATAGATGAATTTCGGTATATGAATTTGTTATAACTATGAGCACCCCTGTTCCGGTAACTGCTGTTTTCGATATTGGTAAAACAAACAAGAAGTTTCTGCTTTTTGATGAATCCTTTAAGGTGATCCATCGTGGACAGACGGCCATCCCGTTGAGTACGGATGACGACGGAGACCCATGTGATGACCTCGGGGATATGGTTGATTGGATGTATGATACCTTTGAACATAATCTTGCTGATAACAGTTTTGCCATCAAAGCCATCAATTTTACAACCTATGGCGCCAGTTTTGTACATCTGGATGACAGGGGAAAAGTGGTAACCCCGCTGTACGACTACCTGAAAGCATATCCGGACGATCTACTCGACGAATTTTATGATAAATATGGGGGGAAAACTACGTTTGCACTTGATACAGCATCGCCATCACTGGGTATGCTCAACTCAGGTTTACAGTTATACTGGTTGAAGCATAAAAAACCGAAAGTGTTTAAAAAAATTTCTCATTCTCTTCACTTCCCGCAATATGCAAGCTATCTGTTTACAAATTTTCTGTGTTCGGAACTGACCAGCATCGGTTGTCACACGGCAATGTGGAACTTCAGGGATAACTCATATCATAAATGGATAAAAAATGAGGGTATCCGACCATTGTTGCCACCTGTCGTCTCTGCTATGAAATACAATAAAATCAAATATAAAGGAAACGAGATGCTGGCCGGTGTCGGTGTTCATGACAGCTCTGCATCACTGGCTCCCTACCTGATGGCAGTCAATGAACCCTTCTTACTTATTTCCACCGGTACCTGGAGCATTACTCTAAATCCGTTCAATAACTCGCAACTGAGTATCGAGGAACTCGACAGAGATTGTCTGAATTTCATGAATGTGTATGGAAAACAAGTCAGGGCCTCACGGTTTCTGCTCGGGAAAGAGTATGAACATCAGAAAGAAAAACTGAGAAAAAAGTTTGGTGTTTCCTCATATGAACAGGAGGTAAGGTTGAATGAGCGCTTAATGAATGAGCTCATCGGAAAAGAAGAGGTCAATGGACTAAGACTGGAGACTGCAAGCGGATCCGGTCCTTATCCCCAAAAGTCAGATAAGGAATGGGAACTCTTCAGCTTTAATTCGTACGAAGAGGCCTATCACCAGTTGATGATGGATTTGGTCAGTATTCAGGTCGACTCAATAAAACTGAGCATGAATGGAGATGATATTTCCAGGATTATTGTAACCGGCGGCTTCAGTAATAACAACATGTTCATGAAATTGCTGGCAACAAAATTTCCGAACAGTCATGTCTATACAGCAGATCTTTCGGATTCCACAGCTTTGGGGGCAGCCCTTCTTATGAAAGACGAAAATGAAATCAATCCCGATGATTTTATGAATCTGAAAGAGGTCACACCGCTAAATAACATACTTATCCGCGACTACCACTGGTATAACGTGTAACTTATCGTGAGTTCGAGATGATGAATCCATCTATCTAAATCTCAAATCACGAAATACAAATCTCAAATAAAAGGCAAATAACAAACAAAGACCAAAATACCTTTAGTGAGGATGATGATGCTTGTTATTTGATTCATTTGTCCCGATTGATGAGGGTTGCCTGTATTTGGATGATTATCTCACTCCTCACTACTCACAAGACTATTTCACTACACATTAGCCAGTGATTTGGCAGTAAAAATGTCGGTTATAAGCACATCGATATAACCACCGCGCAGTGCGCCCCTGATAGCTTCTATCTTATTCTTGCCGCCGGCGATAGCCACGACGTTCTTAATCTTTTTCAGCTGATCCAGTTCGATCCCTATCAGACGTTCCTGCAGCGTTGTTTTCACCGGTTTCCCATGTTTATCAAAAAAGCGAAGGCTGATGTCTCCAACCGCGTTTTTTTCTATCAACTCACGATGTATCTCGGGGTCTATCAGGCTATCATCGCCATCAAGAACGGGATTGGTGGAGAGTGATCCGATGCCAACGAAAGCTTTGGTGACCTTCGGGAACAGATCAAAAGCGCTCTTCACCTGCTGATCCGACAGGAGTGCTTTCTTTGAGTCGGGATTGCTTGCGATGCCAGGTGCTGGAAGTAAGGTGAGGGTACCGTAAAACAAGTGAGCAAGACGCCTGGACAGGTCGGCTGCATGTGCTTTGGCCTCCGGAGGTCCCACTCCTCCCAGCAATTGAACTATATGTAACTCCTCGATTTGCTGTGGGCGAATAGATTCGACCATCTCCTGAAGGGTTGTCCCCCAGGTAACACCTAACACGTCGCCCTTGGTTATGATGCGTTGCAGATAATTGGCCGCTTCCGCACCCATCTGGCGTTTCAAAAAGGGACTATTTTCTGCATATGAGTCGGGATCAATATCAACAATAACGACTTCCTTCAGATGGAATTTTTCTTCCAGCTTAACTTCAATATCGACAAAGTTTTTATCTGAGTAATTAACCGTAATCCTTACCACTCCACGTTCGCGGGCTTCTTTCAGTAAACGTGATACTTTTGGTCGCGATAAATTTAGTTTATTTGCTATTTCAAGCTGACTATAATTCTGATGATAGTAAAGAGAAGCAACTTTGCTGAGAAGTCGAAAATCTATCGCACTATTTATTCGCGGCATTAATTCTTTTGTACAGGATTAAGTCTGTCTTTTAATATTTGTCAATTACAAAGCATTGCCCAGTAACCGGATAGGAGTATTATCGTTATGATATTGAAAATTTGAAACTCCAACCGGGGCTTCAAATTAAAAAAGTAAATAATTACCCATCCGAACAGCCCCGTCACCGTATTGAACTTTACAAAACGACAATGGAAATAATACGTTATAATTAGCTATTTGACAATTATATTTGGCGTTTTTAGCTACATTAAAAGCCATTTCGATTATAAAAAGTCAACTAAACGTTATTTATTTGAGGAGTATATGATTCATTCTTCATGAGTGTGAATGGAGTATGATTCCAAGGGTTTGCGGGGATTAAGAATGAGATGGTTTTTATATGTCTTAATGAGGAAATAAGATATTCAGTATGAATTCATTTAAATACATTATATAAATATGTAGAAATCATTGATATTTTTATTGATTGTGAGTAGTATTTTATTTGTTGATTATCCATGATATATCACATGCCTTTCATTTAATAACCAGGGAATATGTATGAAAACAACTCATTTGGTTATCCTTATTGCCACCCTTCTGGTATGGCAAGCCTGTCAACCCAAAGAAAGAAATTCGGAGAGTAGCAATATGGCAAAGCAGGATTCTACTCATGCATGGTGGAAGGAAGCTGTTGTGTACGAGGTCTATCCCCGAAGTTTCAAAGACAGCAATGGCGATGGAATCGGAGATCTCAAAGGCGTTGAACAAAAACTGGATTATCTGAAAGCGCTGGGAGTAAATGTCATCTGGCTGTGTCCTATTTATAGCTCGCCCAATGTGGATAATGGATATGATATCAGTGATTACTATCACATAATGAAGGATTTCGGTACAATGGCCGACTTTGACAGCCTGCTGGCCGGTGTCCACAAAAGAGACATGAAACTGATCATGGATCTGGTAGTAAACCACACATCTGATCAACACCACTGGTTCAAGGAATCAAGAAAATCGAAAGACAATCCCTATCGGGATTTTTACTTCTGGCGTAATCCCGGTCCGAACGGGGGCCCTCCAAACAACTGGGTTTCCTATTTCGGGGGAAGTGCATGGCAGTTTGATAAGACCACTGACCAGTATTACCTACACTTGTTTGCGGTGGAACAACCCGATCTGAACTGGGATAATCCGGCTGTTCGCGACAGTGTTTTCACGATGATGCGCTACTGGCTCGACAAGGGTATCGACGGGTTCCGTATGGATGTGGTCTCTCTGTATTCCAAGAAAAAGGGATTGCCGGATTTTCCGAAGGACTTCAATGGTGATTATGCGCATTTCTATGCCAATGGTCCCCACGAACAGGAATATCTGAAGGAAATGCACAATAAGGTTTTGAGCCATTATGACATCATGACTGTCGGAGAAGCCTCGGGCGTGCATCTGGATGAAGCTCACCTGTATGTGGCTCCTGACCGACATGAACTGGATATGATCTTCCAGTTCGAGTTGATGGGAATCGATCATAAACCAGGACCTGACTACAGCCTGCAACGGAAATGGACGCTGCCGGAATTTAAAAAGGTGTTTATCCGGTGGGATAGCGCACTGACGGCAAGAGGCGAGGGATGGAACAGCGTCTTTTTAGGGAATCACGACAATCCACGGGTGGTATCCCGGTTTGGCAACGACAAGGAGTATCGGGTGCCTTCCGCGAAATTGTTTGCCACCCTGCTGATGACCATGAGAGGCACACCTTATATCTATGAGGGGGATGAACTGGGCATGACCAATGCGCCATTCAAGACAATACATGATTTTAGGGATGTGGCTACCATCAACCGATATAATGAAATAAAAGCGAAAGGTGGCGATGTTGAAGCTTTTCTTGAAAATCAGCGAAGATTTGGCCGTGACAATTCCCGGACCCCAATGCAGTGGAATGATCAGGAAAATGCCGGATTTTCAACCGGGAAGCCCTGGATATTGGTCAACCCGAATTACAAGACGATCAATGCCGCCGCGGAGGAAGCTGACTCGGAATCCGTTTTGAATTACTATAAACGGATTATAAAATTCCGTCACGAGCATTCCACAATGGTATACGGAGATTTCAAGGTGATCGATCGTTTAAATCCCGACGTATTCGCCTACATACGTGGACAAGGGAATGACCGGTATCTGGTGTTGCTAAATATGACCAACAACGCGGTTGAATTCACTTTACCGGAGTCGGTCAATACAACCTCCCGGCAGTTGTTGATTGATAATTATGATGATATTCAGGACCGATCCGGATCTTCGGTTCAATATGAGGCCATGGGAGGCGATGGTTTACAAGCTTTAAACCTTTGTCCGGCTTAGGGGTATAGTGGAGATAAGTGACGAGAGTTCCGGATCTTATCCAGAACTCACATTAATTACGCTAAAACTGAGGATGCGTGACGTAATAATCGATGGCTATATGCATCTTGTTGTCCTGATCCCTTAGATGACACGATAGCGGGAATCCTATTGAAACTTTCAGAAATTCACGGGTAAGTTTTAAACCACTCTTCACAAGACTATCGATGAATGAAAAACGGAGCTATGAACTTCACGAATATTTACAGTGTTTGCTCGGTGATTCTTTATTAAAATCCGTCCATGTTGAGTGGGATCTGTTCATTAAAAACAAATAATGAGTCAAAAAGATTATGTATGTTTCCCAACGGCATGGATGTCTGCTGTGGTAGAAAGATGTGATTCAAAAGGTACTATTTCAATGAAGCTATTGGTTATTGAAGACGAAAAGGCGTTGGCCGCTGACATAAAGGCCTATCTGGATGGGGAGGCATGGGAGAGTGAGATCGTTCATAATTATGCTGATGCACACCTTCGTCTGAGCTTGTATGACTATGACTGTGTGGTTGTTGATCTGACCCTTCCCGATGGGAACGGGCTAAATCTCATTAAAGAGCTAAAGAAAAATCACAGTGAAGCGGGCATCATCATCATATCCGCACGAGACTCGCTCGATGACAAAATCGAGGGATTGAAATTAGGATCCGATGACTACATCACCAAGCCCTTTCACCTTTCCGAGCTGAATGCACGGATCGACGCATTGATGCGCCGTCGCCAGTTCCATGGTCAGCGTGAGTGGGTGGTGGGGGACCTTACGATATTCCGGGAAGAACGCAAGATGGTGATCAACGGGCAGGATCTGGATCTTACGCATAAAGAATATGACCTGCTGCTTTACCTGATTACCAACCGGAACAGAGTCCTGACCAAAGAAGCGCTCGCCGAATACCTGTGGGGTAATGAAGTGGATTACGCCGATTCATTGGATTTTATTTATGCTCACATCAAGAATATCCGGAAGAAAATAGCCGCTCTTGGCGGCAGAGATGCTATACAAACGCGTTATGGTGTTGGTTATCAATTCAAGGCACCATGAAGTTACTCCGGAAATCCCGCCGATATTATCTGGTTCTTACGCTCACGATCCTGATTCCGTGGTCCGTTCTGTTTGCGGTGATCCTGTATTACACCGCCCGGAACAATGTAGACGAAGGGCTTCATACGACACGTGATAAGCTGATGGAAACGTTCCAGAAAGAGACGGTGATACCCGATACTACACGCGAGCTGACCTGGAGCCTTATCAAAACGGATACGGCCCAAAAAGTAATGGGAGAACAGCTTAAGGATGTAGACATATACAATCCGTTTGAAAATGAGATGGAGCCGTACCGGCAGTTGCAGATGGTTATCGCCCTGAAGGGAAATTACTACGTGTTGACTATTCAGAAATCCCTGCTCGAATTTCAGGATATGATCCTGGCTATGATCCTGACGGAAGCGACGTTCGTAATTTTGTTGCTGGTCGGATTCAACTTAATGAGCAACCGGATACAACAATCCCTCTGGACTCCCTTTTACAGCATCCTCGATCGCATTCGGTCGTTTCAGTTGAATAGCAAGAAAATAGATGAACCGGAAACAACAGAGATAGATGAATTCCGTGAGATGGGCGATAGTGTCACCCAGATGACCGGGCGTATCCGTCGTGACTACGAACATTTGAAAGAGTTTACCGAAAATGCATCTCATGAATTACAGACCCCACTGGCCGTCGTTCGTTCGAAGCTGGAGCGGGTGTTCTCTCATCCTGATCTGACCGAAGAACAGGCCTCTCTGATGGGAGAGGCCTATGAGGCGGCAAACCGCATGGAACGGATCAATAAGGCATTACTGCTGCTGGCCAGAATTGACAATCGCCAATATCGGGAAACCGAAAATGTGAATCTTTCCGATTTGCTGGACAAAGAGTTGGAACTGGTCAGGGAGAGACTCGAGCTGCATAAAATAAATACGGTGATCGACCTGGAAGAGAACCTGACGATCCACATGAACGCCTATCTTGCCGAAGTTCTGGTGCGTAACCTGGTGGCCAACGCCATCAAACACAACAACGATGGCGGGACGATTAAGATTAACCTCGATAGTGGGAAACTCTGGATTTCAAATACAGGGCCTGCTCCGACCATTGACCCGGAACGACTCTTCGAGCGGTTTACCAAGGCTAACCCGGCTTCCTCATCACTGGGCCTGGGATTATCCATCGTCAAATCGATTTGTGATTTTTCCAGATTTGGAGTGAAATATACCTATTCAAGCGGCTGGCATACGATTGAGGTTGCGTTTGACGGATCAGAAGGATCCAGATAAAGAATAGCCACGGATTTCCGCAGATTTTTGAGGCTACTATTTCCACCGACAGTCCGTTCAGGATGACAGAGGTGGTACAGAGTGAGAGACGACGGTCAGCCGTCGGTGGGTGAAAGACCTCAAAATTTGGGTAGACGGGTAATCTGTAATGCGGGTAAATACGGGTTAGAATCGGGTACCGTTCGAGAGAGGCGTGGCACAATTAATTTGCAAGAGGATAACAGGATGACCTGATATTTAAGAAACCTGTTAACAACCGGATATTTAGCAGTTAATAAAAGGCAAATTACTTAATAGTATACTGTTTCCTTCTTCACGACTGTAATTACTATCGATATCTGCAATTAAAAAGTAATTATACACAAATAAATTCGATAAAACATAAAAAATAGTTTAAATAAAAATGTAAATATATTTTTTAGAAAAATATTTTTAGTCATACCTTCTTGAATAGGATGGCCAGGGTAAACCGTCCCAATTTATTAACGCAAATAAAAGAGACATGAAGCAACGCTATAAGGTGTTAAGTACCGTGTTTTTACTATTGTTTGTTGCTGTATTTCCCATTATGGCGCAGCAAAAAACCATATCCGGTACGGTTAGAGATGCAAATTCCGGTACGGTTTTACCGGGAGTTAACGTGGTTGTAAAAGGCACGACGACAGGTTCCGCTACAGATCCAAATGGAAAGTACACACTTAATGTCCCGTCCAATGCGGATTCACTGATTTTCTCGTATATCGGTTATCAGTCGAAGCCGGTGGCAATTAATGGACGAAATGTAGTAAATGTATCGCTTTTACCAACAGTGGAGTCGATGAAGAATGTTGTGGTGACGGCTTTTGGTCTGAAGCAGCAGACACCGTCGCTCGGTTACGATGTTCCCCAGATTGGTAGTCAGCAGGTTACCGCCACCAAACAAACCAATGTGGTTCAGGCTTTACAGGGACAGTTTGCCGGTGTAAGTGTGACCAGTACCGGTGGTAATCCCGGTCAGTCTGCAAGGATAGTAATTCGTGGAATCAATTCCCTCGATCCGGGTGCCGACAACCAGCCATTGTTTGTTGTCGATGGGGTTCCTGTCAATAATTCGACATACAGTGGCGGTCTGAGCGGTGAAGATTTTGGGTTCAGCAATCTGCTTTCTGAGATGAATCCCCAGGACATCGAATCTATCTCCGTACTTAAAAGCGGGGCTGCCACAGCATTGTACGGAATACGCGCAGCCAATGGAGCCATTATTATCACAACCAAAAAAGGCGTTGCTGGAAAAACCCATTTCAGTTATACCAGTTCGGTGCAGGCATCTGATCTTTCGAAGGTACCCAAGCTTCAGAAAACGTATTTGGCCGGGTGGTATGGATTGCCAAATTACAAAAGCTATGATTTCCCATTTCATGCATGGGGACCCAAGGCAGATACGGTTCAGGGAGCCAAATTTTATAACAATTTCCAGGATTTTTACCGCACCGGTTTGAATATCAATAATGATCTGAGCGTGTCTGGCGGAAACCAAAGGGCGACGTTTTACCTATCCGCCAACAATCAGAATCAGACAGGAATCACACCCAATACCAAACTGGTTCAGACGTCTGTCCGGCTGCGTGGTGATGTGGCTTTGCTGGATAACCTGCATATAACCGGATCCGCAAATTATATATCAAATGGTGGTCGGATGGTTCCGCAGGGGCATGCCGATTTCGAGACACCTATGTCGGATTTGCTTTATTATCCAACAAGCGAAAGTATTTACCCCTATCAAAAACCGGATGGAACTCAGATTTCGTATACTCCATTCCTGAATAATCCGCTTTACGAAGCGTATCACTTTTTCATGCGGACCAATGGCGATCGTGTCTTAAGCAATGCGGCTGTTAAATATGATCCGTTATCATGGTTAACCATTAATTACCGTATTGGGGATGATGTTTTCTCAGATCATCGTAATTTGGTTCTTCCGGGCCCATTGGGCGTTCCAAATGAATTACCGCTCTCGTCGACCGGTTATGATCAGGAGTTTGCAATCAAAAGCAGTCAGTTTACATCGACCTTGCTGGTCACGGCGAGAAAACAGATCTCTCAAAAGTGGCAGACCGAGCTGACTGTCGGGAATGATGTATTTGCCAATCATTACTACAGGCTGATGGTAAAAGGGGATAACTTCAATATCCCGCAATTCTATGATCTCAGTAACACAAGTACCATAACCACTTCAGACAACACAATACGCAAGCGGGTTGTAGGCGTATACGGTGACCTGAAAGTGAACTACAATGACCTGGCATATTTGACTATCACAGGCCGTAATGACTGGTCATCAACCTTGCCGATCAATAATCGTTCATTCTTCTATCCGTCAGCGAGCGGCAGTTTTATTTTAAGTAAGGCTGTAAACTTGCCTGAAGTAATCAGCTTTGCCAAGTTGCGCGCTTCATATGCCATCGTCGGTAAGGATGCTCCGCCATATGTGACTGGTGTCACGTACTCGTCAACACCGGGGTTCCCATTCCGCGGGCGGGCGGGTATCACTAAAAACAATATGCTGGGTGATCCGAATCTGAAACCTGAAAAGACCAACTCGTTCGAATTCGGAACGGATCTGCGGTTCTTTAATGACAGGCTGAGTGTGAGTGCTACCTGGTACAAACAGATCAGTAAGGATCAGATTTTCCATGTACCGGTCAGTAATACCACCGGGTATACCGAATTTGTGACCAATGCAGGACAGATCAACAATCAGGGTCTGGAACTGACTGTTTCGGGTTTCCCGGTACAGACTCCAAACTTTTCGTGGCAGATCAAGGCCAACTTTACGAAGAATGACAACAAAGTGGTTTCGATTCGCCAGGGAATTGACAACATAGAGCTGGCCGGTGCATCGTCATCATATGGTGGTCCGGTCATTGAACAACTGATTCCCGGCATGCCCTATGGGGTTATCCTCGGGACCAGTTATAAACGATACTATGCTGATCCTTCCAAGGAAAACTCGCTTACAGTGGATAAAAATGCTCCCTTGTTAATCGGACCAAACGGATTCCCTGAAGTCGACTATAACTACAAGATTCTTGGGAATGCTACCCCAAAATGGACGGCTGGTATTACCAATAACTTAAGTTATAAAGATTTCAATCTTTCCTTCCTGGTGGATATCAAGAAGGGGGGAGATCTGTTTAATACACCCGCTGCTTACTTCGCAGCTCAGGGTACTCTGCCAATAACGGCCACACGCGACCAATCCAAGGTTTTCAAAGGCGTGCATGCTGATGGAACACCTAATACGACGAAAGTATGGCTGGGACAAGGAGTTGGACCGGATGGTGTTAATTATGGTGATGGTTATTTCCGTAATGTTTATCGCAAGGTTGTCTCCAATTTCGTACAGGATGCTTCATGGGTGCGTTTGCAGTATGTGACTCTCTCATACAACCTGCCGAAGTCGATCTACAAGAATACACCACTGGACAGGATCGGCATATCGCTGACGGCCAACAATATTTTGCTGTGGACCCCATACCCCGGGTTTGATCCCGAGTCTTCCCAATACAGTGCGTCAAGCAATACCCAGGGATTCCAGGGGCGTACCACACCGCAAGTCAGCAGCTTTACTGCGTCTATTAATTTCGGTTTTTAATCCCAGCAAACAGTTAAGAATATTATGATACATACACTTAAAACAAATAAAGTGATGCGCCGGCTTTTACTTGCCGGGTTAACCGTAGTGCTGGTAGCCGGCTGCAAGAATTTTCTGAATGTAAATCAAAATCCGAATGCATCGACCCACCCTTCGCTGTCGGGTTTGTTATCGGATGCTGAATATACAACGGCAACAAACAGCTATGATGCTGCCAGTGTGACTACTTACTACGTGCAACAACTGGCTTCACCCAGTGGTAGTTCGATCGACAGGCAACAAGAGGTATACCTGGATGGGACGTGGTATAATCTGTACAGCACGATGACCGACCTAAAGGCTCTGGACACTCTTGCTGTTCAAAAAGGAGCAACGGAATATGCCGCCATATCCAAGATTCTCCTCGCGATGAATCTTGGCGAGACGACGGACCTGTGGGGTGATATCCCCTATTCCAAAGCGTTCCTGGGGCAAGCTGACCTCACGCCGGCATACGACAGCCAGAAAGATATCTATGCTGATATCCAAAAACTGTTGGATGACGCTATAGCTGAGATTAAAAGCGGCACGTCTTCCACTGCTGCACAACCCACCTCTGATGATTATTACTACAATGGTGATATACAAAAGTGGCTTGAAACAGCATATGCATTGAAAGCCAGGTATTTGAACCATCTGAGTAAGAAGACATCCTACGACCCACAGGCGGTGCTGAGTGCAGCCAGCAACGCATACCAGTCAAATGCCGATGATGCTCAATTGACTTATACGAGTGCCAATCGCAATCCATGGGCGACGGTTGTTCTGAATAATCAGACCGGAACTCTTGGAGGGTTTCTTTCCGATTACCTTGTTCGTGCTATGGCTGATTCTGCCCATCTTTCGCAACCGACGGATACATCGATATACGGTGTTTATGATCCCCGTTTGACCGTAATTACCGATACCCTGGCCGGGGGCAAATACAACGGAACAGTGAACGGGAAAGGATCGCCAAACACGCCATACAACTTCATCACTTCTGACTCATGGTTTGCCATGGATAATTCACCAATTCAATTGGTTACGTATTCCGAGGTGAAATTCATCGAAGCAGAAGCCGCTTTCCGCAAAGGAGATAAACCAACAGCTTATCAGGCATACCTTGATGGTATCAAAGCCAATATGGATAAACTCGGGATCCCTTCTGCGGAAGAGACGGCTTATCTGACCAATCCCAAAGTAGCCGTGGGGGCCGGTAACCTGACTCTGGAGCTGATCTTCAAGGAGAAACTCGTTGCCCTCTTCCTGCAGCCTGAAGCATGGACTGATGCCCGCCGCTTTGACTACCAGTACAAAGATATGACGGTTCCTTACATGCAGTATTCGGCTTTGAATGGCAAGTTCATTCGCCGGATTCTTTATCCTCTGTCGGAACAATCGAGAAATGCAAAGAATATGCCGTCTGTCACTCTCACAACACACATGTGGTGGGATCAGACGGGACAATGACAGTAATCAGTTAGCAATAAACAGTTAACAGTGAGAATAGGGGAGTGATCATTTATGGTTGCTCCCTTTTTTATGTTAGAGGAAGAGCATGAATTAGTAGGCCGGACTGTTAGTCCGGCAATTAGCAGTGTTTATAGTAAGTTAATCTCAGGTCAATCATACCGTTACCGAATCCGGATCGACAATCTGGCCGTTAATGACAAGCATTCGGGTTGATTGGCCATCGGAGAAATACAGGTTTGCCGGCTCATTAATCCTCAGTTGTGATTCGGAGAGTTCGTTAACTGAACTGCATGTGTTGAGAGGCCGCCATTTTTCTTTGAAAGAATCCGGTTCGTGATTCAGGTAAATATCTGTATAACCCTTTCTGAGAAGATCGGTTACGGGTGGCAGGGCATCATAGGACTCCTCCGGGATGTACACTTTCCCGGGGGAAACGAGATATCCATGAGCATCGTGCTCCTGGTATCCGTGAAAACCGTTGAGATCTCCTAAATCTTCAATTACAGCGGTATGAACCAGGCGGCGTCTGTGGGAATCAAGCTTTTCGTTTTTGTTGATGGCTATATCTGCACGGATATCGGTATCGCCACGTCTGATAGTGGCATTGCGGATGATCAAATCAAAGTATCTCCGCTGATTTTTGCGCAAGTTATAGTAACCGTCCAGCAATTCTGCTTTATACACCTGACCGGCAATGGAACCCAGTGCATGAAGATAAGAGGCTAAATTCCATTTGCGTGGGATCATTTTTTCACTATCGCCCTCATATCCGCCCGACTCGATTAGGATTGTGGATATGCCCATTCGTTGAAACTGATCACCAAATGCCCGGGGTTCGTAGTCGTCTTTGTATGAACCGATCCGGTCAGGCAGATGAGGTTCCAAATAGTTACTAAGTCCGGAGATGACTTGCATGGCATGACGACGATTCTGAGGGATGATCCCATTGTAATCAACAGGCGGCGCAAGAAATGTGAGAGCAGCAGGATTTAGTGATAAACCAGGGGTATGGTACCTCATCTGATCATGCAGGTTAAAACCAAATGTAGGGTGGAGTGATCTGCCCTGATTCATCAAGATTTGCGATTCGGGAGACTGTAGTGCAAGCGCATCCCTGTTCAGGTCGATACCCAGTGCGTTGCGCCGTTGAAAACGTTCGGCCCCGTCCGGGTTGACCATGGGGATGATGTGCAGGGTTAGATTTGCGAGCAGCAGGCTGGTCAGCTCCTCAAAAAGGGGCCCTCTGAGTGTCAGGCAACGAAACAGATCGAACAAGGCCATTGTCGCGGTGGGTTCGTCACCATGCATCTGAGACCACATGAGCACGGGTACCGGTCCATTGCCGACAGAGATGCGATAGATAGATCTCTGTTCGACGGATTTGCCGATTTCCTGGATGTCGAAATCATCAAGACCTTCCAGTCGCCGTATGAGAGGAATGAGGTCGGAATGGCTGATCAAACGATGGCGCAGCGCAGGCTCGCGTATATTTTCAAAACGCTGCATCAACTGATTGACGAGTTGTGAGAGAGATTCAGAGGTATGCTTCATCTGAAGTATGGAGCTGTTATTTTAAATATTGTATTGCATCTGCCGCTGTCACCGTGCATATTACGCAGCGTCCACGCCGTTTCAAAACCAAGGGTTTTCTTAGATCATGAACAACTATAAAGGTGATAATCGTATTCGGGTTATCGGATTTTTTTCAACATTTTTTTTAATTACTGTTTTTTTTAACGCATGTCGCAGCAGCCAGCAGCTACCCAAACCTCCCGGCAAGCCTGGTTTTGAAACGGTCCTGGATACCTCGACGGTTTTGAATCGTGCATTTACCGGATTTGCTCTCTATGATCCGGCAAGCCATAAAATGATCTTCCAGCAGAATGCGAACCGGTATTTCACCCCGGCTTCCAACAATAAACTGTTCACGTTTTATACGGCCCTGGTGACATTGTCCGACTCATTGCCGGGACTTCAATATGTGCAGCATGGAGATTCTCTTATTTTTCAGGGTACCGGAGATCCTGCTTTTTTGTACCCGGTCTTCTCGCAACAACCCATTTACAGATTCCTCTCCCGACAAACGGATTCGCTCTATTTCGATCCGGATAATTTCGACGCAAAGCCCCTGGGACCGGGGTGGTCGTGGGACGATCTCAACTATTACTACGCACCTGAACGCGCACCATTTCCCATCTATGGGAATGTGGCCAGGTTCAATGTTCAGCGAGTCATTAATTTTAACCTGGCGCTATCTGACTCCTCAGATAGTGTGATACCACGGTCGCTCTTGCCTGATGTGCGATATGCCTCTCCGGATAGTCAGAATACCGATTTTGTTGTCCGAAGCCTTGGTAAAAATCAGTTCACGTTTTATCCGCGAAATGATACATCACAGTTCGAAGTGGAAGTACCGTTTCACTACACTCCTGAAATTTTCACTCAGATGCTGTGTGATACATTGCATAAAAAAATTGGGTTAGTGCATCAGACATTTCCCGATGATCCGGTGACGGTTTATGGTAACCCGGTAGATACTCTGTACAAACACATGCTATTGCCCAGTGATAATTTTCTGGCCGAACACCTCCTTCTGATGTGTTCACAGGTGCGTTTTCACCGGATGTCGCCCGACTCCATCATAACCTATATGAAGCGGACTTATCTGAAGGATATGCCGGATCCAGTAGTCTGGGTTGATGGATCCGGTTTATCCCGATATAATCTGGAAACGCCAAGAAATATGGTCACGATCCTTCAAAAGATTAATCAGATCCTTCCTGATTCCACACTCTTCCAACTATTGCCGACAGGCGGGGTCTCCGGTACACTGAAGAACTGGTACAAGGCGAAGAAACCCTATGTTTTCGGAAAGACCGGAACACTCAGCAACAATCACAATCTGAGCGGGTATATCATCACAAAATCAGGTCGCAAATTGATCTTCAGCCTGATGGTTAACCATTATGTTGTTCCTACATCTACGGTCCGCCAGGCCATGCAAACCCTGATGGAAGCCGTACGCAACGACCTTTAACCAGTTACCAGTTATCAGTTACAGTAAACAGTTAACAGCCTATGTCAATAGTACAACGGATGAAGATGTGCTCCTGATCAACATAGACGACCTCTTTTTGTTAATCAATGACGGTGGAAGCGTCGATAAATCCTCTGTTGTCAAATAAGATAAGAAGTACGGGGGGACTGTGTTACATTTTACCTTGCCTGCAAATAATCAGCATAATAATTTTACCCGACATTTCTCAATACTCAATACTCAATACTCAATACTCACGACTAATCCATGTTACCCGTTAAAAGAGGATTTAAAATGCCCGCGGAGTGGGAGACTCACTCCGGCACACATCTGAACTGGCCTGCAAACAGATCAACATGGCCTGGTAAACGCATGGGACTCGTTGAAAAGGTGTATGTCGACATTATCAAAACGCTGGCAAAATATGAAACCGTTTACCTGGTGGTTCCCAATGGAAAATATCGAAGGCATGCAGAGCAAATACTGATCGCCGGCAAGGTCAACCTGACAAAGGTGGTGTTTCATGTCGTTCCCACAAATGATGTTTGGTCCCGTGATTGCGGACCCATTTTTGCCCGGAATCCGGCAGGTACTTATGCAATAACAGATTGGAAGTACAACGCATGGGGCGGAAAATATCCGCCTTATGACGACGATGATAAATTGCCCGAGTACTTCTCCAGAATGTATGGCATTGAGCGGTTTCCCGTTGATATGGTGCTTGAAGGCGGGTCTATTGATACAAATGGAAACAGACTGATGATAACGACCGAGTCGGTTCTTCTAAATCCGAACCGTAATCCGGGAATGACGAAAAGCCAGATAGAACAAAATCTGTACGACTACCTGGGTCAGGAGAAAATAATCTGGCTGAAGCAGGGGTTGGCAGGCGACGATACAGATGGACATGTCGATGATCTGTGCCGTTTTGTGAATGAGACGACGGTTGTGGCAACGGTCACTGATAATCCCAATGATGTCAATTATGCGGCACTGCAGGAAAACCTGGAGATCCTTGCAAAAGCCACCGATCAAAACGGAAGATCTCTGACCATCGAAACACTGCCGCTGCCCGAGACCCGCATTAAGGGTACGACGGTCGACGGTTCGGAATATGTGCCTGCCAGTTACACCAATTTTTATATCACCAATGATGTCGTCCTGCTGCCATTTTACGATGAGCGATATGATGCGCAGACACAGGCGTTGCTCCAGAACTACTTCTTGGACCGCGAGGTCATTGGCATTCCTTGCGCCGACCTGGTCTGGGGACAGGGCTCAATCCATTGCGTAACCCAGCAACTGTACGGAACCTGAACAATTAACAATTAACAATTAACAATTAACAGTAAACAGTGATCAGTCGGGTTGCTAATTTTTGTTGATGATTATAGAATTGCCCCGGCCTTCAGGCCGGAGGTCCAAAATTCAACAATAAACGAGGGCTTTAGTCCTTCCAATAGTTGCATAAAGTATTTTTTCTCGTTTCCAAATTCTATTTTGGAAGGTAGCCTCTTGAAACCCCGTTTATTGCACAGTGTGCGCATGCGAGGACGCCTGCACGAGTGCAGGTAACAAATCCATTGAGTACCATTCTTAACTGATTACTGTTAGATCAGTGCAGCCACAACGATTCCGAGCAGGATAGAGAGGGTGAAAGAGATAAAGGAACCGATCAGAACATATTCAGCTTCAGCGCGCCCGCGTTTTCCTGTTATCTCACCAAAGCGGAAGATCGATTTTGCCGTGATTAGGAAGCCGATAGCCTGAAACTGGTGCATCAGAATGAGTGTCAGGATCAGCACGCGTTCCATATACCCGATCCACTTTCCTGCCTCGGGAAGTCCTGTTTTAGGCTCATCATTATCAATGTGTTCTGTGAGCGACTGTTGCCATTTTCGGGTAAACTGGGCAACCAGCACGGAGAATGGGTGCAGCACAATCAGATAACCGGTAGCCACGACCCAGAAATCAGGATGACTGAGCAGGTTGAATGCGTCGTACATAAGGATGAGTTGGGAGTGAGCAAACCATATCCAGACAGCTATAAGCATCACTAAGTGTAACACCTGGTCGATGATAAAATAGCGGAGCTTATCGGGCAGGCCTGATTTCCACCAGTCGATGAAAAAATGTGTGACCATGATGAACAGCGGCACCGTAACATTATGCCAGAACCCGAGAAACAGCCAGCTCAGGATACCCACGATGAGTATATGAATATAGAGGACTGGTGCCCTGAGGCCACGTTTCCTTCGCTGTTCAACCCATGAACGGGGCTGCAGAAAGAAGTCGGCAAGGATATGAGCCGCAAACAAGCGAAGCAGGACGAAGTAGACGTTCATAAGATGCTTTCGTTTTATTTAAAAGAAGTTACACCGGGAACTCATTGATTCCACAGAGGATCGCAGTGAGATGCTGCTACCCCTGCAACTGTCTTAAACCTTCGGGATGTAAGGCCAATTTGATTGGTACCGCTCTGCTATAAAATACTCAACGATCGCTTTATATCTTCGGCAACATAAGCAAGATATCGTTCTGCTGCAGGCCAATCTGCCGCGCGCAGCCGGCGATGGATCGTTGATTGTTCAATATGCAGTTTGTCCGCAATTTCCTGCTGTGTCTGGCCGGTCATGATGCCGGGAATAACTTCGGCCTGCGGATAGGTCCATGCAGTGACGAGGGCATCCAGTAACCCTAACTCGGCATTCCATCGTCTGTCCAATTCGTCAGATGAAGTAGCAATGGCCATCTTCTGGTCAGCCGGCATCTGATCGAGCAACAGGCCGGATCGTTGAAATGCCTCTCCGTCACCTTCGGAGACATTGGTGGTCAGGGTGTCAACATTCCCCATACCAATGGCGATGCGGATATCCGGCAGTGTCTTCAGCGGCTTCTGAACGGTCTTTTTGACAAGCGTTCGCAACATGACAGATACGATCACAGCCATTTCCGGCTGGAAGACAATCACCTGAAAGCTGTCGCCCCGAAATACGTCAAATGCAGAGAGCTTTAGACCAGGACCTGGCAACTGTTCCAGTATTTTGGGTGATTTCTTGATCACCGACAAAACAGCTTCTTTTTCTTTTCCCGGGAGATTCCGGGAGCGAATGATATCACCAGTCAGAACTGCTAAAAGTGGATTTTCTGCCTTTTGCATATTTATGCGCATACTATGAACCTATCATATTCCAGTATTATGCATCCTTAATAGCATAATGAATAAATATGCTATTGTAATAGCATAAATGCAAATAAAATTTTTGATCATCAAACATCATGGGATTTCCTCGTTTTATGATGTTATAAAAGGGTGCTCTTTACTATCTTAGGCCTCTGGAAGCGAGTAATCAATTACGAATGAACAAATCTTATGAAAGATCTGGCCACGACCGAATTCTCACCGGTAATCGGTCTCGAAGTACACTGTCAACTACTTACCCAAAGTAAGGCTTTCACCCCGGTATCAACGGAATTTGGAGCAGAGCCGAACACAAATGTAAGTCCGCTATGTTTGGGACATCCCGGTACATTGCCTGTTGTCAATGAAAACCTGATCCGTTTCACCATTCGCATGGGAATGGCGACCAACTGCAAGGTAACGCCCCGCTCTATTTTTGCCAGAAAGAATTATTTCTATCCCGATCTTCCCAAGGGATACCAGATCTCTCAGTACGAGACGCCCATCTGTTATGAAGGCTATATCGATATCACGCTGGAAGACGGTACGGAAAAACGTATCGGTATCACACGAATCCATATGGAAGAAGATGCCGGTAAATCGATTCACGACCAAGATCCTTATAACACATTGATCGACCTGAACCGTGCAGGGACACCACTGATTGAAATCGTGTCGGAACCGGATCTTCGTACACCGGCTGAGGCCTATGCTTACCTGACCAAGATCAAGCAGATCGTGCAGTACCTGGAAATTTGTGACGGCAACATGGAGGAGGGAAGTCTCCGCTGTGATGCCAACGTGTCGATTCGTCCGAAGGGACAAAAAGAGTTCGGGACCCGGACTGAGCTGAAGAACATGAACTCGTTCCGCAATGTGGAACGAGCCATACAGTTCGAAATAGAGCGGCAGGAACAGGTCATTCGTGGTGGCGGTAAGATCATTCAGCAAACAAGACTGTGGGACTCCAATAAACTGGAAACCCGCGAGATGCGATCCAAAGAGGAAGCACATGATTACCGTTACTTCCCTGAACCGGATATCCCACCGGTCGTTGTTACCGAACAAATGATGGATGAAATCCTCAGCGAACTCCCGGAAATGCCGGATGTGCGCCGTCAGCGTTTCATGGATTCCTTTGGGTTGCCCGAGTTCGATGCCACAGTTCTTACAGATACCCGCTACATGGCCGACTATTTTGAAGAAGTGCTCAAATACGTGGATAAACCCAAATCGGTAGCTAACCTCATCATCACGGAAGTGCGCCGGGTGCTCAATGATAAGAGCATCGATATTGGAGATTTCTCCATTACGCCGGAACGGCTTGGCGGTTTGATCAATCTGCGCGAAGAGGACAAAGTCAGTTCCTCGGCCATGCAGACTATCTTCAATAAGATGCTGGAGAGTGATAACAATGCCGAAGCGCTGGCCGGTGAACTTAACCTGCTACAGGTATCGGATACCGGATTCATAGACAACCTGGTGGATGAAGTTCTTGACGAGTTCCCGGATAAGGTAAACGAATATCTGGGTGGCAAAGAAGGACTGCTCGGTTTCTTCATCGGGCAGGTGATGAGAAGGTCGCAGGGTAAAGCCAACCCTAAAATGGCTCGCGATGCCGTGCTCGACCGGTTTAAAGCCAAAGCCTGAAAAGAAAGGAATGGAATAATGGGAAATTGGAATGATGGGACGCATATAGCCTTCAGATCGACTCTATGTAATGGATACAAACAGGTGACCCGCAACCGACAACTATCAACTAAATTCTAATTACATGTCTTCTTCATCTAACACCCCGATATCCCGTCGTTCCGTAAGGGAGAAGTCGGTTCAATCCATTTTCTTATGGATGTGTGTCATCCTCGGTATCGGGTTATTAGACGGATGCTCGAAGAAACCGCAATATAAATCGGCCTATGTTTACGGAAAGGTGACAGTTTCGACTAAAATCGATTCGAGTGGAGATTACTCGGGAATCAATCTGACAGTCGTTGAACCCGACACATCCAATAAGGTTGATACCCTGTTTCATGCCGTCACCAACAGACTGGGTCAATTTTCAGGAACTGCCAAATTCAAATCGAAAGGTATTTATCCGTTGATACTCAACAGGAACAACACGGATATTTCATCCTCGGCTGTTATTTTGGCCGCCAACGACTCCCTGAAGATCGTAGGGCAGCTACCCGACTTCGGCACCACCGCAAAGTATACCTCTCATGAGGAGAAGGCTTATAGCACATATGAACGTCTGGAAGGTGACTGGGCACGTCTGATGGCATTCGTCCGGAATGGGCAGGTTAAACAGGATACGCTTCCGAAGCTAGCTCATACCTGGAGTAATCTGTTTTGGTCTGTTTACAAGACGTATCCAGGAACGATTGCGGCGCAACATTCTGCTGTGACAACCATACGCATACTGGAAGGGTGGGATGACAGCCTGGCCTTTGCCCGCTTTAAACAGATCAAAGACCCTTCCATACAAACAGAGCTGTCGCGAGATATTGTGCAGATTCTGACTTCCCGCAGGGGATTGAACCGTGCATTGATATACGTGGATTCGCTGTCTCAGGCTTCGGATAATCAAAATCTCAAGATAGCTATGGGAATGAGCAAGGTGAAGATTTTGTATGACAGTACAAAGATTCAGGAGGCACGTGATGATTTGATGGCTTTCAAAAAAGCTTTTGCGTCTGAAAATGATCAGGCCCGGTCATTTGCCAAAAGCATGCAGTATGATTTGGATAGCCTGGCTCCCGGAATGCCAATGCCCTCATTCAGGGTCGTGACCCTTTCAGGAGATACTCTAACCAACAGCTCGTTTAAGGGGCATCCCTATGTGATGGAGATAACGGGCCTGGCCAATAAACTGTATCAGAATCAGTATGATGACATGAATGCCCTTTACCTGGTATACCGGTATTTTGGACTGAAATTTCTGACGGTGCCTATCGATACCAGTGAAATTACAGTTAAGGCATTTTTTGATGACAGGGCACGGAACTGGCCGTTTGCCCGGGCTGGATCATATAAGATGTCAAACTTGTTACACAGGTTGAACATCCAGTTGATCCCAACCCGCTTTTTGGTGGATAGCAAAGGAGATATCGTACGCAAGTATGTGGGTACTGAAAGCCAATACTTGCTGCAAGGATTGAATAAAGTATTTCATAAAACGGAGAAAAAATCATGAGAAAATTATTGATAGCCGGCAACTGGAAAATGAATAATGGTCCGGAGGAGACCACTCAGCTGCTTTCCGGACTTAAAAAACAGCTTGAAGGACAGCGCCTGGGTGTTGAGGTACTGGTTTGCCCGCCATTCATCTCACTGGCAGCTGCACATGAGATCCTCCGGGATCAAAGCACAATTCAACTTGGGGCACAGAATATGCATTTTCTTGACAGCGGGGCTTATACCGGTGAAATCAGCGGTGTCATGCTGAAGGAATCGGGTTGCCGTTATGTGATTCTGGGGCATTCGGAACGCCGGCAGTATTTTGGAGAGACCGATGAAGGTGTAAATACTAAGGCGTTGAAGGCGCTGCTGGTAGGATTACGTCCCGTCATCTGTGTTGGTGAGACGCTGGATGAACGAAAGGCTGCTCAACATTTCGATGTCGTTCGCCGGCAAATCAAAGGAGCATTCAGCAACTTGCCGGATACGCAGCTTAACGAAGTTGTGGTTGCTTATGAACCTGTTTGGGCCATTGGAACCGGTGAGACGGCAACACCCGACCAGGCTCAGGAGATGCATAAATTCATTCGGGATGAACTGACAAGCTTGTATAGCGCTGAAAAAGCCGGCAACGTTCGCATACTCTACGGTGGAAGCATGAAACCGGATAACGCCGATGAGTTGTTGAATAAACCTGATGTGGACGGCGGTCTTATCGGTGGAGCCAGTCTCAAGGCACAAAGTTTTGCATCTATAATTTCAACGGCAGAGGCCATCGCACAAAAATGAGTGAACTGGAGACAAAAGACGTATTAGTCATAGGTAAAGGTGGTCGTGAACACGCGATAGCCTGGTCTCTGCACAATTCCGAGATGGTTGAAAATGTATACATCGCTCCCGGCAACCCGGGGACGGCACAAATAGGGACCAATGTAGACTGCCGGATCGATGATTTTGACTCCGTCGCAGAGGTCATCGAAAAGTATGCCATCGATATGACTATCATTGGTCCCGAACAACCATTGGTGGACGGACTCGTCGATTTTCTCGAAAAAAGCGGTCATCCGGTATTTGGTCCCACTAAACTTGCTGCCCAACTGGAAGGTAGTAAGAGCTTTGCCAAATCATTCATGGTCCGGAATAATATCCCAACGGCCGCCTATCATACCTATGAACGAGGCGAATGGGATCTGGCTGAGGATCATTTGAGAAAAAGGAATACATGGCCGGTTGTCCTGAAAGCTGATGGACTTGCAGCCGGAAAAGGCGTGTTTGTCTGTAAAGATCGTGAAGAGGCCCTTAGCGCGTTGAAAGAGCTGAATGAACTCCCATCGCTCAGAAAAGCGTCCGAAATGCTCGTGATCGAAGAATTTCTGGAAGGGCGGGAGGTCTCTGTGTTTGCGGTATCCGACGGAAAACACAGCCACATCATCAGCAATGCGCGCGATTACAAGCCAATCGGTGAGGGTAACACGGGTTTGAACACCGGCGGCATGGGATCCATAACTCCGGTAGCTGATGTCGATCCGGCTATGCTGGAAGAAGTTAAGCGTACGATTGTTGATCCTACTATCGAGGGCATGGCGGCTGAGGGCACACCTTACCGTGGCCTTTTATACTGCGGTCTGATGCTGACAGCCGACGGGCCCAAAGTAGTGGAATATAACTGCCGATTCGGTGATCCTGAGACGCAGGTGGTTCTGCCGAAGCTTCAGACGGATCTGATGCAGCTCATGCTTCTGGCCGAGACCGAAGAACTGGACAAAATCCGGATCGTCCAGGATAATAGAGCCTACTGCTGTGTAATCCTGGCTTCAGATGGATATCCGCGTGAATATGAAACCGGTAAGGTGATACGCGGGCTTGATCTGGTGAGTGACGAAACGCTGGTATTTCATAGCGGCACCGCTATGCAGGGAGGGCAGGTCGTCACGGCCGGGGGACGCGTTCTGGCTGTTGTCTGTTCTGGCAAGACCATGGATGAGGCGATTAAAAGAACCTATGCCGAGGCTGATAAAATCACATTTGCCGGCAAGTATTATCGCCATGATATAGGACAATTGTTTTAAATTTTGAATTTTGAATTAGTAATTTTGAATTACTTCAGTAGGAGGCTTTTGCGTGCGAGATTGAAGCGCCGGTTCATTCACCCTGGAGGCCTTAGGACACTCATCCACCATGGCCCCAAAGGGATGGCATCCTGAAGTTGTTTTGCTTGCAAAACAGCATAGGATCTCGTTCACAACATGCAACGCGTCTCTCAGGTGCCACGGTAGTTGCCGGATCACATGTCCGATTATCGGGAGTCGATGGTTTACATCTTATGCTACAACAAATAGCATGTGCATATAAATCTTATATGAATCATATACCGCAGAATGACTATGAATGACCATTGAATGACTACCAAAAAAGCAATTAACAATTTCTGGCGTGATCTTCATTTTCCAGAGCCGGAATCATTATTAACCCTTCTTTTAGTTCTATTAATGGAACTTCCGGCCTTGGCGCAAACTGGGCTAACGCTCAAACCCATCATTACAAATCTAAGGGGTGCCACGGCGATTTCGGTGGCACCGACGGGGTCGATTTTTATCGTTGAGACCAATCAAAACCGGCTTCTCGAAGTTGATACAACAGGTCAGCGGATTGATTCACTTGGTAATTACGGCTTTGGCAACTACCAGTTCGACGAACCGGTGGATGTCGACGCAACCAATGGCCTGAAGATCTATGTGAGCGACAACGGCAACAATCGCATCCAGATTTTTGACCGCCACCTTCAATATCTGTCGTCGATAGCAGATGCCCGTGATAATCCACTGACCAATACCTATTACCCGACAAAGCTTTGTATTGATAACAGGGGAAATCTCTTTTTCTATGACGGCCGCAGTCATTACGTGTTCAGTTTTGATCGATATGGGAAATATGATCAGGGCTTCAATACGCAGGCACTGGGTGCAATCCATAAACCATCGGATATGATATGTTATGGTGACCGGTTGTATCTGGCCGATCCAACAGATGGCGTAATTCACATGTTGAGTCTTGGCGGTGGTTATCTTGGCTTTCTGGCACACGCGGGAAAAGTGCAGGGAATTGCGACTGTCGGCAACGGCATTTGGGCGGTGAGTCCCGACACGTTAATAGGTTACGATATGCGAGGCCGTTTGTTGGTAGCATGGAAGCTGAACCTGGCGGGTAATCCTGTTGGAATCGGCATCCTTGGCAACACGCTCTACATTCTTACTCCGTCGGAATTGCTGAAAGGCCCGGTGCCGCAGTTGAAATAATTGATAGAGTGAACTTGGCGTGTTGTTAGTGAGAGGGACGATATTCCCCGATGTTCAGAATTTGTAGTAAAAAGTCAGACGGCCGACCACATCTGTCTTTTTTGAGGGAGTCGAACTCTTTGCGAAAAGCTATCAATCCAGAGATTCGGCATGAAGTGAATGTTATGTATGGGCTGGTAATCGATCCCCATTACTGAAAAAATTCTTGCTGTATTGGCTGGAACGGTCCGGGTTAAACAGATCGTAGCGGACATAGCCGTTAAGTTTGCCTTTAATAAACGGGCCGTGGGCAAAAAGAGAAAGCCAGGATGGATCATCATCTATATCGGGTGATATAGCGTTATTCCTCCACTGTTTGGTTGCCGTCAGGCCAAGCGTGATTTCCGGAACCTGATAACCGGTGAAACCTTTAACTGTCATGCGGTTCTGGTTATCCGTCCCCCTCTGATAATCAAAATATCCTTCCCATAGGAATTTCTTGTTGAACAAGTGCCCATGTAATTCAGCATATATCTCTTTGGATTTATTATTTTTAAGCTTTGGACCAGTGCCGTTTCCGACCATCAATATGTGACTAATAGTCCCGCTGTCATTGAAATTTCCCTGAAGTTGAAACCCTAGATCGATGCCTCTGCCCAAGCCACACATATCCAAAATAGTCTTTTCAATTGAGCGATAGACCCAGATACCT
This sequence comes from uncultured bacterium, assembly GCA_963787205.1. Classification (GTDB taxonomy): domain Bacteria; phylum Bacteroidota; class Rhodothermia; order Balneolales; family DATFMH01; genus DATFNI01. The sequence continues at coordinate 98,161 of CAWBCD010000012.1, read as the reverse complement.
TCGGTGAATTTAGCAAAGGTTGGAGTGCCGGTCTGGCCGACAATAAGGTTGCCATTTGGGATAATATTTTTGATTGTGACTTCTGCAATTTTAAGGTAAACGACACGATTCCAATCAGGCAGCACGTCCCTTTCGTGGGCCACCATGACTTTTGTGGATACCCTGGAAGTAAAATTATAAGCATAACCCGGATAAAGCCTCCGTATATCAAATGCAATGGCTCCATTTGTCTTATCTGCATATTCCGCTGAGCTGAACGTATTGGCATTGCCTCCGAATTTGTAATAGTAGCCCCCAAAGACCAGATCTAACACTTTTCCGGATGGTTTATACTCTTTCCAGTTTTGGCTTTTGAGGGGCCTGTGAAGATCATCACTGGAAAAGTGAAACAGAAAATGGCAATGGCAATGGCAAGTTTTGTAGAAATCTTCATACTTATTTTACTTAGAGATTCAGCCTGTATTTATATGGACGGGATAATCGCCTGATCAGGATATATGGCGGTAATAATATTGTCCTTTTCCAGATCATCCCTTTTTCATTTCATAAGGGAATTTAAAAATGGTATTTCATGGGCAATCGATGCAGGCCTCTGTTATCAGCTCATTTATTTTTAGGAATCATTTTGTGTTCATTTTATAACCAGTCATTCCCTCACTAGTCTCAAGCACACTGATTATGATAGGAATTGATATTTACCATGAACGGGCGACACGACTTTTAACCGCTGTTTATTTAAAAAAAAACTGCGATTCTTTTTTTCTGAAAGAGTGAAAAAAATTATGGGCTGAATAAGCCCAACATCAGCCCAGGTTTTCCCAAGTCCGGGGGCCAGTCTAAAATTAAAAATTCATCTATAGGAAGGAGAGCGTTATGCCATATTTAAAAAAGCGTGGTAAGACGTATTATATCCGTTTTAGCAGACATGTTGATGGTAAAAAAGATACCGTTCGTTTCTCATTAAAGACGAAAAAGAAATTTGTAGCTAAACAGCACCTGAAAAAATTGGAGACCCTTTTGGATCTGGGGCAAATTAATCCGTTCGGTCCTGATTTTGATATTCAAAGTGTATTACAGACCGGGACATCTTCCGGAGAGCCACGAACGTTACGCGATACCCTAGATTTATTCAAAGAGTCCAAACCTCATCGAAAAGCCCGAACGCTACAAGCTTATGAAGATAATGTTGGATATTTCCTGAGTTTTAGCGGTATCGAGTTTCAACCGCTCCGTGCGATTAAGAAAAAGCATGTGATTGCATTTCTGATGCGATCCGGTGTGAGCACCAATACCCGGCACACCAATAAACGGCACATGGTTGCCTGGTGGCGATTTGTTATGAAGAAGGGCTGGAGTGATGTAAATATCATGGAAGACATTCCCCTTCCTGAGAAAGAAGAGAATGTCCTCAAAAAGATGCTCTCAAAGGCTGAGTTAAAAAAGCTTTTCGAAACATTTGACAAACACCATGAGGAACTCAGAAAAAAGAAGACGTACCAAAAAATCCAGGAACAAGCGTGGTTCAAACCTATGATTGCCCTGTACTATTATGCTGGTTTGCGTTTAAATGATGTAGCCTATAATCCAGATCAGGCTTTGGATTCAGCAGAGAATACGACCGGACTAAAGGGAAAAAATATAAAGGGAAATTTTCGTTTCATTCAGATTGAAAAAGGCAAGAGAAACAGGGAACGTCTTATTCCCATATCAGAAAAATACCTACGTCCATATTTGGTCGAGTATTTTAAAAATCGATCAAGGCCAGGACCAGAAGATTATTTATTTGTAAGTCATAAAGGACAGCCTATACGTGGTAAATACGTAAGAAAAGTATTCAACTTTTATCTTAAGCAGGCTGGCATTCCAAAGGATAGAACAATACATGGAATGCGTCATAAACGTGTCACCACATGGCTTGAGTTAGGTTATTCACTGGCTGAAGCCAAATATTTAGCTGGACATTCCTCTACAAAAGTTACTGATGAAGTCTACTCTCATCTGGTCGGACAACGGATGTATAAAAAGATGCAACGAATTGAAGAAGAGATCGATAATGAGGATTCAGTCGATATAGATAGTGAGATTGATATTTTTAGTCGCGTAGGGGATGAATAAAGGATTACCAACATGTAACAAAATAAAGAAACTATTTATATAACCTGTCGGGATTCCATCATAGGAATCCCCACAGGTTTGTCCAATACTTATTTCATCAATAGCATCTTCTTAACCAGCACCTTGTTCCCTGACTGCAGGCGGTAGAAATATACCCCGCTGGATAGTTGTGAGGCGTTGAAGCTTACCTCATGAATGCCTTTTTGCTGATTCGCATCCACCAATGTAGCCACTCGTCGTCCCAATATATTCCAGACTGTCAGCCGGATATGACCACTTTGGGCCAGCTGATAACCAATGATGGTGGTGGGATTGAACGGGTTCGGGTAGTTTGCGTTTAGGGCAGTCCGGGTTGGTTTTACAGAGGCAACACTATCCGATAGGTTACCGACGGCCCCATTGGAACCGGCCATCTTCAGATTCAGGGCCTCCTGTATGTTTTCCTGTGCGATCTGATAACGGGCAGCTACCTGTTTAGCCGGTTCGCCCAGACTTACTTCCGCTTGTTCTACTTTGTCAAGCAGGGCCAATTCTTGTTTATATGATCCCTGCACGTCCAGCAGGTTCATCTGATCGGTCATATGAGCGATCTTTCCACGGGCAGAACTGATGTAGGGAGCATATTCTGTTACTTTCTTTTGGGCCTCCGCATAGCGTCCGAAACGGTAAGCTTCATGCTCGTCCATAAGCATGAGCCGTTCTGCCTGGGCCGCTGACAGGGTAATCTCGTTTGCACCGGTAATAGGTGAACCGTTCAGATAGTTTCGGATCATTCCATCCCAGAGAGTCCGGTCTTGTTTCCTTTCACTGGAGAAGGAACTGTCTTTATAGGATACCAGGTGTAGCATGTAGAGCTCCTGGGTTTCCTTCATAAGACTCTGTCCGTCAGATGCCTGGGCAATTTCTCCCCAGAGGGTATGCATACGTGCTCGCAGCTTTGTCTGGTTACTCGCCAGGGATACCGAAGAAGTCTTCGATGGGGAAGTGCTCATTTGCACTTCTGGGGATGTCTCTTTGGAGACTCCTCGAACCAGCATGGGTTCCGGACTGGATGGAGCCATATGTTGGGGATATTGACCGGATTGAACCCCGCATCCAATTATACCACATGGGTCATAATACAGGGAACCGGAATAGTCAATCGGTCCATAAAACAGAGAACTGCTCGGGTTAGCCGTACCCCACCAGTTTCCATAGGCGTCTACCGAGGTGGAACTCTCATTGTAAACCAGATAATTAGAGTTCCCGGATGCCGCAAAGACGCTATTATCTCCTTCTTGCGAGGTACTGGCATCTCCCATTGTCAGAGTAGAGGAGGGGTCAACCAGAATTTGATAGTTAGGGTTATCCTCAATCTCGTTCACCCCATCTATCATGGATACGTCACTGCCGCCATTTATTTCCATTCCCTGACGGGCTCCATTATCTACCTGGTCGGTGTTATTGTTGAGGATGGCATTATGGCCGGGAGAGTATTCGTCGAAAGCGGCATCATAGAGCCATAACCCGGCGGAACCACTGTGTTGGATGGTGGTATTGTACAGGGTGGGGTTATCATGGTAAGCCACCACTCCTACGGTGCTGTTGTCCTCAATCATGCAATTGTTCAGGGTAAAGGAACTGCTTCCTCCACTGCCATCGTTATTGGCACCCGAACTGATGCCCCGCCAGCCATTGCGAAACGTACAGTTTGAGAAGGTGTTATTTTTGCTCAGTATTCCTACGTTCTTATTCCCTCCGTCAAAAAGGCACCATGTAAATTGGTTGCCACTCCCGTTCATATACACCTGACCCCATGCCTGGGTTGGATCGAGACGTTCAAACCGGATGGGCTGACTGGAGGTTCCATTGGCGATAATTTTGGAGCCGGGCTGGACCGTAATTTCCTTGCCAGGTGCAAAGAACAGATGGACACCCGAGGGAATGGTAAGAGTCGAAGAACCGTCTATCAATACGTTTTGGTCAACCCTGTAATATTTCCCCGACAACGTGGTATTACTCGTGATGGAAGTGGGCAATGATGGAGCATAAGGTGCGATCAAATAACTGATTAGGCTTGATCCATTAGGAGTACCCCAACCTGTACAAAGATCATAGCCAGGTTCAGCAGAAAATTTATTGTTTTTTCCAGTTGTAATGTCGTGGAAACCGTGGGTATATGCATTCTCTTTACCAATAGAATAGAGGGCAGGGTTTATAAAACCAGCTGTAGGATCGCCGTAAGATACAAGTTGCTGATTAATTAATGCCATGAAACCCGCCCAAAGTGGTGCTGCGGCACTTGTCCCAGACAAATTTACATCTGTTCCATGCCACCGCACATAGATGTTGGTGGCAGTAAGGGCAACGTCTGGAGTATTGCGCATGGTTGTTGATCCTTGGTTATGGGACATGTCTATGCCCTGTTGCCAGGTTGGAATAGAGTATTGCGTACTGACGCCTCCTCCACTGCTTCCATCACTATTATTCCAAACATTTTCTGAAACATAAGAACCGCCAGGACCGGTCGTCGTCAAATCAGTACCGCCAACTATTGTGATATTAGGAGAGTCCTCTGGAAAAGGAATCAGACCTGAATACCCTCCTCCATCTCCTGATGCTGCGAAGAATGATTGTCCCTGATCGCTCATCTCCTTGAAAAAGCCCTCGGCCCTCGAATCAGCAGGACCATCGTAAGACCAGGAACAGCTAATTTGCTTGGCGATATTATCGCTTACTATCCGGCCCAGCATATAGTCCCAGGCCGATGCGTATGAATTAGAGTCGGGTGGTGATTCATAAACCACTACTTTAGATAGTCCCGGAGCCATCGAAATGGCCGTCTCAATATCCATACACTCTTCCTGCGATTTTTTTGGGAAAAAATAACTCGGATTTCCGTTATATCCCCCCAATAATACTGTATCCACAGGGATATTCGGCAACCCAGCCTTGTTTTCATAATAGGGAATATTACTTAGATCGAACCCCATAAATGATACTATAGCTAGCGTTTGTCCTGCTCCAGTAAGTGTAACGTTCGGTATGTAAGCGTCTCTGAAATCATATCCCATATACCCACCATTTGGACCCGAACCGGTGCCTCCAGTTGAAGAAGCATCCGAACTTTTAGTAACCTGTGTTGGCTTTATAGAAGCAGGGGAGGTACGGTAATAATTGTTCAGTCCTTCTATTTGTGAAATGGGTACGTTTATTTTAAGAGTTAGTTTCCGATCAGGGGCAAAGAAAGTACGCGGCTCATTCGGATGCTTATATCGATTCATCGTTACATGAAACATGCTTTCAATGTGGCCAACAGTTCCTCTTACTTCAATGACCATTCTATTTTTGGTCGTACCAATTATTTTAAGCCCGTTTTTTTTACAATAAGCTATGACAGCTTGGTAATCTGCCTCTGTTGGACCAAATTCCGCAGTAAACTGCTTAACGGTTTGATAGTGATGGTACATTGGGCTAGACGGATCATATATCTGATGAAGTCGTTCGTCGAGGGCTGGCTCATTGCGAAGAGGTAAGCATATTGTGAAACTTAACCGAAGAGTCGAATCTAATTGCGCAATAGGCTTGAGACCTAATCGATCAATAGCCCCGGGAAAACCTCCACGAATCGTTTGCTGACCATAGGTAGTGGTTGATAGGCTTATTTGAAATAAAAAAAACAAAGCCGCAAACAACAAAAATGGTAGTTTTATCTCTTTCAAATTTTCTCCCTTTTTATAATTTGTGAATTACGATGAATCTATTTCACTATTAGAAGGCTTTGAAAAACCCTTTGTTGTTCTTTGATTTATTTTTCGTGGCTGAATGTGGAGATATTTCTGCTGGATTGCTTGTGTTTTCCACCAATCCTTGTTCGAAATGACTCCCTGGCAGCCTTCAAAAGGCTGTAAGAAGCCGGTTGTATGTGCCCTTTTGGGGTTCATAGAGCTACCGATCCCATGGATCTTGATGTTTCAAGCAAAAATCCTGCTCTCGACAGGTTCCATCCCATACAGGTAAACAGGAATCGAAGCCGGTTACGAGCCTGATTTTTAGCCCTCATGAGCTCCATCCGGGCCTTGGTCTTCATCCAGGCAAACGGGTGCTCCACTGCGGCCCGTACGCGACTGTGTTTGCGGTTTCGCTTTTTTTGAGAACCCGACAAGGGCTGGCTTTTGGTGGCTTTGTCCAGCACTCCGTAGTACCAGCCGAAGTGCCGGGCCGAAAACTTGTGATCCCCATTGAAGTAGGCCTTATCACCGAACAGGGCCTTCTCATCATAGCTGACCAGCTGTTCGGTCTGGGTGCTGTCGTGGTAACTGGCGGGGGTTAAGATGGCCTTACGAATCAGTTTGGACTCGATGTCCACCCCAATATGACCTTTATAGCCAAAGTAGTAGACCCCGCCTTTTTTCGTAGAGTTGGCATCGGTATCGATCTGGGGGGAAGGCCTGCGGGTTAGCTCCTGGCGCTTCTCATCCGAGAGGGGACGATTCGCCGAGGGAAGAATCGTAGCATCCACGATGGTGCCTTTTTTGACCATCAGCCCTTTGGCTTCCAACTGCTGGTTGATCAGATCAAAAATACGCTCATCCAGCTTATGGATGCTCAGTGCTTCTTTGAAGCGCCAAAACGTGGTAAAATCCGGAATCTCCTGGTCCAGGTTGACCCCCACAAACCGCTGAAAGCTTAGTCGGTCAATGAGTTGATCTTCCAATTGAGGATCACTCAGGCTGAACAGGGATTGTAGAAACGTGGCTTTGATCATCCACAGTGGGTTTTTACGAGGCCGCCCACCGGTCTTAGTATCGGTTTTATCAATAATGGCAATCTCCTGAACCAATGGCTGCCAGTCGATGATCTGATCGAGCTTAGCCAGGTGTTTGGAAAGTTTGCTGATTTTTCGCCTGCTTGAAAGAAGTCCGTCGCCAAAGCTTAATTGGTTGATATCAGCCATGATGAAAAATCTGAGTTTGAGTGAACATTCAATTAGACCGAAAATAATGTAAATCCTTTACAACCTCACACTGTATGGGGTTTTGCAAAGCCTTCTATTAGTATGTCATACTAAAACAATAAGGCGAACAAAGTCTCTATACATACACACCAATATATAGTATAACAAATACCAATTCAGCTAATTGTTATTTGCTGAATAAACAACAAAATATAATGAATATTGGTTATAATTTTTCAAAAAAACAAATCATTTATATGTAATATTTTGGATTTTTTTAAAAATATTGATATCTACTTAAATTGAATTATTGACCCATTTAAAGGATTTTTGTGCTAGCAAACTTATAACGAAACTATTTAATAAAAGTTCATATCAAAGGTTAAGGTTACAATGATTCGTATTTGTTATATCTATTGATCAACTATTGATATTTTTCTTTGGAAAATTTAAATTTTAATTGTGTAAGAATTTTTAAATCAGTATTACTGTTTAGTAACGTTTCGGATTTTAACTACTTCTAAAATGTTATGAAAATAGCGGTAGCGTTGGTGCTATATATGGTATTTGTAACAGTTGCTTACGGGCAAAGCACTGAATATTCTATGCAGATAAATACAGGTTACTTTTATTTTAGTGGTGGTGCTTCTCCAACGGTTTTTTTTGAGGGTATTAATGGAGTACAAAAATCCCTAATTGAAGATCCTTACGGCAATAATTTTGCTCTCTCATATAGTGTTGCGGCACAGATTCAACGCATAACAAAAAAGTACCTCATCCTGGGACTTCAGTTGGGTACTCAACTGTTACGAAGCCGGGTAATGATCAATACCATTGGCTCTCTTGGTTCTAATATTAGAGGATCTGGAAAAGGTCATGCCCTGTTATCAATGGATTTCATAAACCTGTATCCCAATATTGGACAAAGATTTTTATTACCAACTTCCGTAGTTGATCTAACAATTGGACCTGAAATCGGATTGAATATCAATAGTAGAGAAAAAGGGATGGTATCTGACGCAAACGGCCAATTTCCAGAAACTACAAACTATAAAATAAGCGAACCGTTTGCCATGCTGCGTCTGCGGTCTTCTTTAACCCTATCTTTCGGGAAATGGGGATTAACGACGAGCTATGCGTATGGATTCCAAAACTATAAAGTGCAAAATTATTTCAGTGGTTTAGCTCGAGATTCTGGAAAACACTTTTCTCAGTTATTTATGTTTGGGATTATTTATAAATATTAATATAGTGCCATCTAAAATATTTTATAAATAATGTAGGGTTGAAACACTTATTCTAAATTCACGCAAAATAATTAGTACAATGTTTAGCTTGTTTTAGGCATGTTAATTTATAATTAAAAAATTGGGTTTTTGTTGAACTACTAATCTATTTATAAATAAAGAAACTATTTATATAACCTGTCGGGATTCAATCGAAGGAACCCCGACAGGTTTGTCCAATACTTATTTCATCAATAGCATCTTCTTAACCAGCACCTTGTTCCCTGACTGCAGGCGGTAGAAATATACCCCGCTGGATAGTTGTGAGGCGTTGAAGCTTACCTCATGAATGCCTTTTTGCTGATTCGCATCCACCAATGTAGCCACTCGTCGTCCCAATATATTCCAGACTGTCAGCCGTATATGACCACTTTGGGCCAGCTGATAACTAATGATGGTGGTGGGATTGAACGGGTTCGGGTAGTTTGCGTTTAGGGCAGTTCGGGTTGGTTTTACCGAGGCAACACTATCCGATAGGTTACCGACGGCCCCATTGGAACCGGCCATCTTCAGATTCAGGGCCTCCTGTATGTTTTCCTGTGCGATCTGATAACGGGCAGCTACCTGTTTAGCCGGTTCGCCCAGACTTACTTCCGCTTGTTCTACTTTGTCAAGCAGGGCCAATTCTTGTTTATATGATCCCTGCACGTCCAGCAGGTTCATCTGATCGGTCATATGAGCGATCTTTCCACGGGCAGAACTGATGTAGGGAGCATATTCTGTTACTTTTTTTTGGGCCTCCGCATAGCGTCCGAAACGGTAAGCTTCATGCTCGTCCATAAGCATGAGCCGTTCTGCCTGGGCCGCTGACAGGGTAATCTCGTTTGCACCGGTAATAGGTGAACCGTTCAGATAGTTTCGGATCATTCCATCCCAGAGAGTCCGGTCTTGTTTCCTTTCACTGGAGAAGGAACTGTCTTTATAGGATACCAGGTGTAGCATGTAGAGCTCCTGGGTTTCCTTCATAAGACTCTGTCCGTCAGATGCCTGGGCAATTTCTCCCCAGAGGGTATGCATACGTGCTCGCAGCTTTGTCTGGTTACTCGCCAGGGATACCGAAGAAGTCTTCGATGGGGAAGTGCTCATTTGCACTTCTGGGGATGTCTCTTTGGAGACTCCTCGAACCAGCATGGGTTCCGGACTGGATGGAGCCATATGTTGGGGATATTGACCGGATTGAACCCCGCATCCAATTATACCACATGGGTCATAATACAGGGAACCGGAATAGTCAATCGGTCCATAAAACAGAGAACTGCTCGGGTTAGCCGTACCCCACCAGTTTCCATAGGCGTCTACCGAGGTGGAGCTCTCATTGTAAACCAGATAATTAGAGTTTCCCGATGCCGCAAAGACGCTATTATCTCCTTCTTGCGAGGTACCGGCATCTCCCATTGTCAGAGTAGAGGAGGGGTCAACCAGGATTTGATAGTTAGGGTTATCCTCAATCTCGTTCACCCCATCTATCATGGATACGTCACTGCCGCCATTTATTTCCATTCCCTGACGGGCTCCATTATCTACCTGGTCGGTGTTATTGTTGAGGATGGCATTATGGCCGGGAGAGTATTCGTCGAAAGCGGCATCATAGAGCCATAACCCGGCAGAACCGCTGTGTTGAATGGTGGTATTATACAGGGTAGGGTTATCATGGTAGGCCACCACTCCTACGGTGCTGTTGTCCTCAATCATGCAATTGTTCAGGGTAAAGGAACTGCTTCCTCCACTGCCATCGTTATTGGCACCCGAACTGATGCCCCGCCAGCCATTGCGAAACGTACAGTTTGAGAAGGTGTTATTTTTGCTCAGTATTCCTACGTTCTTATTCCCTCCGTCAAAAAGGCACCATGTAAATTGGTTGCCACTCCCGTTCATATACACCTGACCCCATGCCTGGGTTGGATCGAGACGTTCAAACCGGATGGGCTGACTGGAGGTGCCGTTGGCGATAATTTTGGAGCCGGGCTGGACCGTAATTTCCTTGCCAGGTGCAAAGAACAGATGGACACCCGAGGGAATGGTAAGAGTCGAAGAACCGTCTATCAATACGTTTTGGTCAACCCTGTAATATTTCCCCGACAACGTGGTATTACTCGTGATGGAAGTGGATAAAATTGGGGCACTTTGTCTTGCTTCGTAATCGAGTAATGCCTGAATTGTAGTTTGCCCATTGGGTGACCCCCAGCCGGTACAAAGATCATATCCCGGTTCAGCAGAAAATTTATTGGGACTATCTGGCCATTCATTGTTGCCAACAGTAATATCATGAAAATCGGTATTCCCATTAGTTTTGCCCATATAATACAAGGCAGGATTTAAGAAACCGATCGGATTGAGTCCCCCCGTTTCTCCTTGCTCATTCACAAGAGCAGTGAAGCTGGCCCACAGCGGTGCTGCTATGCTGGTACCCATGACCGCTTTTTTGTATTGTCCATTCCAATAAATTGCCCATACTCCATCGGCAACCATTGAAACATCCGGAACATTTCGCATGGTCGTCGATCCTTGGTTACTGGACATATCGACACTCTGTTGCCAACTGGGAATGGAGGTGCGGGTACTTATTCCGCCACTACTTCCCCAATAATATTTTCCCGTATACCATTGTTTATTATTTGCATAGTAGCCATGATTCCACACGGTTTCCGATGCAAATGAGGCACCTTGGCCATTCATAGTTAACTCTGTTCCTCCAACAGTGGTAATAAGTGTGTCGTCGTCTGGTACCATCAGATCACTGACAAATGCATCTCCATCTCCAGAGGCTAGAAAAAAGGTTTGTCCCTGCACCCCCATCATATCAAAAATGGTATGTTCTGCTGAAAGATGCGATGACGAAGTATCCTTATCCCCCCATGAACAGCTTAGTTGATGAATTTCTGGATGAGCTTCCATACTATTCAGGATATCTGTCCAGTTATTTCCTTCGAAGACAACTATTTTTTTGAGATACGGAGCCATTGCTGCCGCCACTTCGATGTCCAACGAAACTTCTCCGTCTCCACCAACAGTGTTTGGTTGTCCAGTTAAATTATCTAAAAGAATATTTTGCATAGGGACATGGGGTAGATTTGAGCCATCTTCATAACTATGAATATCACTCAAGTAATATCCATCCATTTCGAATAAACCCACAATTTGGCCGTAACCGCTCAGGGTATCATTCGGTAGATAGGCATTCCTAAAATCATAACCTTGATAACTGCCATTAGTACCAGAACCATCATTCGGGAAGGAAGTTGCTTTAGGCAGCACTGGATGTGAAACGAAATAGTTATTTAAACCCTCTATATCCAATATCGGTAAGCCGTTAGGTATAGACGGAGATACGTCAGGAGCAAAGAAAGTTCTATTTTCCGTCGGGAGGTTATAAATATGCAAATTTATTGGTCTCAGGTTCGGGTTTAAAACCCTGCACTTTAGTGCAGAACTTTAGTATTTCGAAAAATCTATAGCCGGACATATATTGAGGCTATGGAAAAGAAAATGCGAAAAGGATCTCATACAGTAAGCCGACTGACCTGTCATTTGGTGTGGGTAACCAAGTATCGCTACCATGTCTTGCAAGGGGATATCCAGAAGCGATGTCGGGAGCTAATCATCCAGGTATGTGAGGTGGAAGAGATTCAGATTCTGAAGGGGGTGGTCAGCAAGGATCATGTACATATCCATATAGAATATCCCCCACGCACGGCGATCAGTCAGCTAATGAAACGAATAAAGGGACGTACCTCTCGGATCTTGCAGGGGGAATTTCCCCAGTTGGCCGAGCGGTATTGGGGCCGGCATTTTTGGGCGAGTGGTTACGGAGCCTGGAGCACAGGAAACATAACCGATGAGATGGTCCAGGAATACTTAGAACATCATAGAAGTAAGGACGGGGAAGACAACTCAGACTTTATCATGGAGTAAGAGTAGGACTTTCAGTCCGGATCTGAACCCCTGCACTTTGAGTGCAGGGTGTGTTCAGTTTGAAGGCTTTTTCAATATCGGCCACCCTGCCAGTTACGTCCAGTACCATACGATTTGAATAGGTATTGGCTATCTTAAGACCGTTTTTCTTTGCAAAATTCTCAAGAGCAAGGTACTCTTCTTCGGTCGGTCCAAATAGTTCCGTGATTTTCTGGTGTGTACGGTACTTGTGAAATTGAGGGCTATTCGGATTATTAATCTGATCGAACAAGTTTTCGAGTGACTGTTTGTTACGCACGGGTAAGCAAATAGAGAGATTCAGGCGTTCAGTAGAATCCAGGCGTCCGATAGGTTTTAATCCTAATTTGGAAATAACTTTAGGAATACTCCCGTGAATTCTTTGTTGAGCGTTGGCTGCAGTAACGATGAATATCTGAAGCGAGAAGATCCCAGCAATAAAAAGCAAAAACAGTAATGTTGCCTTTTTCATATTTTGATTCCTCTCCATTTTGAAATGTGATGTGCGATTGTTTTATTAATTAAGGCAAATAAAAAAGCACACCTCTCCCTTTCTTTTAGGGACAAGTTGTGTGGATTTCTTTTTATTGCCGTTATATCTTGTCAACAGGTGGTGCTGCAACACTGCCTGTTGACTTCTAAGTTATTATGTTACCATAAAAGGGTTGTCTTCATTGATTAAAACTGAGAAAGTGGATAGCGCTTAACTCCATTATTTGTTCCAATAAACAAATAAGAGTCATTGGACGTGAACGTTGAAGCATCTACTGAATCGAACAAATTCCACATGCTACCTTGATCAGCTGAGAAATAAACGCCGCTATTGGTCCCAGCAAAAAGAGTTGAATTAGTTGAATACAATACGTTGACTGTATGAGAGGTTAGCTTGTTATTTAATGGGTTCCAATTCTCACCGTTATTGTTAGAAATAAATACTCCGCCATTGGCAGTATCAAAAGCCTGTCGTACACCAACATAAAGTTTAGAGCTTAAAGTGGTAAGAGTAAGTGTGGACGTATTTGTCAAACCATGATTAACGATGGCCCAAGTTTTACCCTTATCAGTAGATCGGAATACTCCTATATTAGGTATTCCAGCAAAAAGGGTCGTACCAATACTGGCTAAAGAAAAAACGGGATGCATTTTATTTGTATCAGCCGCAGCTTGCCAACTCGAACCCGCATCTGTAGTGAAAAAGACACCATGGTTTGTACCGACAAAGATAGTATTTCCGATCTTGGTAAAACCACCGTTAATCTCTTCAGTAAAGTATGTATCTTTTTGCCTCCAAGTTTTACCCTTGTCAGTGGAAAGCAAAACCCCTGCACTCTCTCCACCTTCAATACCCGCAAAAATAGTGCTATCATCTCCCCAAATAGTGAGTCGAATAGATGGGGGAGATATATTATTAGGTACCAAAAAATTATTAAGATAAATGGCACTGTCTGCTAATATCCAGTTGTCCCCACTATCTGTGGAAAGAAATATCCCTTTCTCAGTACCTGCAATAATGTAATTCCCATCGGAATAAAGACCTGTAACATGTTGTCCTTTTAATCCGAGATTTTGAGGGCTCCTTGTGCCGAAGATTTCACAACTGGCAATAAGAATGGCTTCTAAAATGAGAACTAAATAAATCAGAAAATGTTTCATGATGAATCCAATATTTAAATGGCGTTTATTGTCACTTATACATTACTCTGAAAAACATCCTTGACACACTAGTGCACTCCAAAAAGAAATAGTCTTTCCTCGCCGGAAAAATCATAAAGGAGACAAACTATCAATTCTTAATCCCATAAGAAAACCGACTGGACGTATTTTGTCAATTTCAGTGTTCTTTGTTGCGGACGTAACGTCTTAATGTGAGGCAAAACATCCAATACTTGTATGGTTACTGATATAACCAACACATATCAATAACATAATTACATAAGTGATATACTAACAATGATTGTAAAAAACAAGTAAAGTTTATGTTAAATTTGAGCCCAGATCATTGAAATTCCTTCGGATCAATACCGCAAGATTTAATTAATTAGTTAGTCAATAAAATATGCCTCTAAACAATCTAAATTATTTTGAACCAGTTAGGATAGTGAAAGTAGAGTGCATGATAAAAGCCGAAGCAGGTGTACAGTAAAATAACTTCAAAAAAGAAAATAACATTAACGATGTTGATTCCTGACTGGCATAGATGAAAAACCTCAATTGAAATAATGGGGAAATTAGGGTAGTACTTATTGAACTTAGATTATGATATCTATTCCCTAGAAATAAGTCGATAGCTAACACGAATCACGGTATATGGTTCAAAATTAAATCCAGTATATTCTCCAATACCTAATCTGAGGCGATTATAACCAATCATACCGTTAAGTCCAATCAAGGTAAAAGGTTGCAACGGTAGAGTTATTGCATCCACGGATACCCCAACGTGCCAATTACTAGGATGGTACCGGTACTCTCGAACCTGGTAAGTATGACTTTCCGGATTCCAAACTGTCCAATCGATTTTGGATCCATGAGTAGTAATAGCATTGTCCGGATTAGACAGCACATAATGAGGCATCGCTTTCGGGACATAAATGGTATCCCGCCTCAATTTGGTAACCCGAACCGTATCGGTCACGAAAATAAGTTGTGGCGTGATAGCTCCACTAAAGGAAGGCAACTTCATATTCGGAATGTGCATATACTTAAAATCCCGCAGGGATGGTATCTGCCGATCCCTATTCCCAGAATGGGCCGTCCAGCCAATGACGATTCCAATCAGCAGGGAAGCCAGCGCCGTTGTGAGGATGGTTTTCAATCTGCTCAACATGGCCTATCGGTATGTAACCAAGGTGAACCACCGAATCCAGAAGTAATCCGAGGGGATGATGTCCCGGTAGCGAATCCATACGCCTTGCGGCTTTTGGTGCCCATCCGTATGGGTATTTCCTTCCACCGCTTCCCCGCTTGATTTCTGCCAGGAGATTACGATTCCGATGTGACCATGAATCGTTGACCCATGCTCCCATATTTCCAGGGTGCCTGAAGGACCATGAATCCAGTATGAGATTCGAAGCAAAATACCTTAAATCGGGCTACCAAATGGGCTACCAAAGATGGGGGGAAGCCCCTGTTTTAGACACATAAGGGGCGATCGCGTCCTGACTCAAAATCGTGTTTCCTCGTGAAGTGTGGGTTCGAGTCCCACCACCGGTACTACCTCAAAAACGCTGTTTCCTATCGTATAACAGCAATTGTAAGAGGGGACGAGTTAAGATTTCTCTTCGAGTTTATCTAAATTGAAAAAGAGTCAAATCCTAAACCTGTGTGGGGTTCCATTATAGGAACCCCACACAGATTTGTCCGTTACTTATTTAACTAATAACATCTTCTTCACCAGCACCTTGTTCCCTGACTGCAGGCGGTAGAAATATACTCCACTTGACAATTGTGAGGCATTGAAGGTTACCTCATGGATACCTTTTTGCTGATTGGCGTCCACCAATGTTGCTACACGGCGTCCTAGTATATTCCAGACTGTCAATCGCATATGACCACTTTGGGCCAGCTGATAGCTAATGATTGTGGTCGGGTTGAACGGGTTCGGGTAGTTTGCGTTTAAGTGCAACTTGGTTGGTTTCACAGAGAGAACACTGTCGGTCTGGCTTCCTGCTACCCCATTAGGACTGGATGGGGCCATTGGTACGGTTCCGTCAATTGCGCCCTGCATCTGTTGTTGCGCAATTGCATATTCGGCTTGTACTTGCTTTTGAGTTACCCCAAGGCTCACCTCGGCATGCTCTACTTTATCTAACATTGCCAAGGCCTTTTGATGGTAGCCCTGCTGGTCCAGCAGATTCATCTGGTCTGTCATCAGGGCGAGTTTGCCGCGGGTTGAAGTGATGTACGGGGTATATTTGCTCACTTTGCTCCGTGCTTCCCCATACCTGCCAAAAAGCTCTGCCTCGTGTTCATCCATGAGCATAATGCTTTCAGCTTGGACTGCCGAGATGATAACATTGTTTGCATCCGAAACGTGCGTTCCGTTAAGGTAATCCTGGATCATTCCCCCCCACAGGGTCCGGTCTTGCTTCCGTTCACTTGTAAAACTGGTGTCTCCCCAGGATGCCATGTGCAACAGGTAAAGTTGCTGCATCATTTTGATTAGGCTTTGGCCATCTTTGGCATTGTAAATTTCCCCCCAAAGAGTATGCATCAGTGCTCTTCTTTTTTGCCGGTCATTCGACAGGGATACACTGGAAACTCCTGTTGTTGATGAGACCTTTTTAGTGTCCATGGTTAACCGGTTAGCCGTCTGTTGTACTAACATGTGTTCCGGACTGGTCGGGGCCATCTGCCCGGGATATTGTGCTCCTGCCCCACAACCGGGTCCTCCTTGAAGGCAGGGATCGGAGGTGAGATATCCGGAATAGTCAACAGGTCCATTGAACAGATTACTGGTTGGATAGGCTGTGCCCCACCAATTTCCGTAGGCGTTTATCGTTGTTGCGCTTTGGTTGTCAATAGAGCCATAGCCGCCAGATACGCTGTTAGACCCCGGCGATCCACTGGTGCCCATTGAGAGGGTACCGTCAGAATAATTGAGAATTTGATACGTAGGATTTTCTGAAATCAGGTTCCTTGCATTATCGGGAAGATATACGTAACTGCCCCCGGTAACTTCCAGACCTGAGCGGTTGGGATAATCATATGGATCGGTATCGTTACTTGTGAAAGCGTTATAATATATATTGGATGGATTACTATTGTAAAACCATATTCCTGCTGAGCCGTTATCCGTTACTGTGGTAGTGTTAAGAGAGGCGTTGGCATTATAAACAACTACACCAACGGTACTATTGTCCCTGACCATGCAGTCGATCAGGGTAAAATCGGTTATTAAGCCATCACCGGATTGATTCCAATAAGTACTGATGCCTCGCCAACCGTTTTGAAACGTACAGCTCTCAAAAGTGTTATTGTCACTTTCTACGTCTACATCTTCATTCCCACGATCGAACAAGGTCCAGACAAACACATTCCCATCACCCTGCAAAACAACTCCGTTCCACCCGACATTTGGACCGATGCTTGTCATGTACACTGGATTACTGGGAGTGCCGTTTGCTGAAATTTTAGAACCTGGATCGTCTATGAACTCAACCCCGTTACCCATGCCCAGTATCGTACCGGCATCAATGGTCAGTGTAGCATTCGATGAGATATGAACATTGGAAGGGACAGCGTACGCACCGTCAAGTGTAAGGTTATTGGTTATGGAGCTACTTAGCGTTTTAGGATAAAAATCAAAGCTGCCTATTTGGGTACTCCATGAGTTATTATTGGTCGCCCATTCGCCACACATCCATATTTTAGTGTTCTTACCTCCATCGAGAGCTATTCCGCTGTAATCACCCCATCTGTTTCTATGAGATACATAATATTTGTAGGTCCCGGCTCCTTCCCGAAGAGATTGGCTCGATTCCAAAGCGCTATCAAAGGGTCTCCGGATTGCCCAACGAACGCTTCCATACTCGTTTGAACTTGAACGATTGAAAACCAGAGCTATATTCCCATAGTTATCTACATAAATATTAGGATAAAAGTAAAAAGAAGAGGCACTTCCATAAACAGCATCAATAGCAGCGCTATTCGTGCTCGTATTTATCTTTAGATATTGGATGGCATCTACATTGCCACTCCCCCAATTATGATTTGTCGTAAAAGCTGTATACAAGTATCCATCACGCCAGATACAATCTTGAGTTCGATTATCGCCAGCATCTAACCTAAAACTACTTCCCTCCTGAATGGCACTATCTGGAACCGAGTAACTAGCCACATTTATGATCGCCTGCTGATGAATGGAGGGATTGGAAATGGGATTATCGATTCGCCATAGGGTTACAGAGCTTCCACCATTATATTCCGTATTAATTAAATAGGCACTCGAAGTAGTCCCAAAATGATGGGCTGGTTTAAGGGAAAGAACATTTCCGTAATTATCTGACATTCCAGTGAAGTCATGATATGTTAGTGTTTGGTTATTATAAAGTTGGGATT
Source organism: uncultured bacterium (assembly GCA_963787205.1). Taxonomy (GTDB): domain Bacteria; phylum Bacteroidota; class Rhodothermia; order Balneolales; family DATFMH01; genus DATFNI01. The sequence continues at coordinate 79,837 of CAWBCD010000012.1, read as the reverse complement.
TGTCAAAGATGCGAACTTTGGAGTATTTGAAATGCGTTAATGCAGATTCTTTGTATTGATCAGATGTTATATAAATAGCAGTGTTATCGTACCCAAGACCTGTATAGTCAGGCCAATATCCTGTATATGTGTTACCTTTATATTTAGCACTCGACGTATATGGGTACCATGTGCCTGTGGGATCAGAAGACGCGGAAGCGGCAATCTCATAATTTCCAGAAGTAAAATCTAATGCAACTATGACGTATCGCTGAGAATACTGATCATAAATTACCTTGGGATCACCTATTTTACCGGTGACGGCGAAGAGATTTGAGAAAGATTTCTCCAATAATTCGGTGCCTGATTTGTTAAAGACAGCAAGCACGGCATTTACGGCTTCTACTACATAATTTGGCCCAACAGCAATCACCGGATCTGGAGGTACATAACCAGCAACAGTTTCATTGATACCCTGAAAATTCTCATTTAGAACCTCCTGAGTTGTTGAAGGAGATGAAGCGGATGACTTAGCCATCCCTGCTATAGTTCTGGAACTAGTTGGGGAATTACTCATAGTTGGCGCGTTACCATCTCGTTCTAAGACAGCTCTCATCGTATCCGAAACAGCTTTTTCCTGCATGTATTTTTCAACTGTTGGAGAATAAGTTGGTCCGGGTCGAAACGGAATCGCAGTTACCGTGCTATGCCCTAAATTTTTAGGTAACTGTGGCAGGTTTGAAAGTGAAACCGCTCCACTGGGAGGTGTGGTTCCCCTATAAGGCTGATACTTGGATTGTGCCAAAACTTGCGTCCAGCACAGAAAGATTACAGCCAATATTATCATTACCGATCTAAATGATTTTGTATTTGTACGCATAATGGCCCCCTTTCTTCTCAAGGAAGTAGTATTCATGTTTTTGCAAATCATCTTCTGCCTTGACACACTTTAATAAAAGTAAGTCCAGCTTAAGTTTAGTCTATTTTGTAAGACATTAGCGTCCACGTCGAAGTATACAAGTAAACAGGTCCTGTAGGTGAAGTACCAAAAATCTCGTCAAAATGTGCTTTTACAATGCCAACATTAGGTTCGATCCAATAAGTAATAGTTCCCACGTTCGGATTAGCACTGATTTTCTGAACCATTCGATAACTTTCATTGAAAGTACCTCCACTCCAGGAAACAGTATCCTTAGAAATAACTGAGTAACTGCTAGTATCATCCGTCCATTTTTTATCGGCTTCCAAAGGAAAGACAATTTTTGTAACTACAAAGCTTTGTGGGCTTACAAGAAGGCCTTGTGGGAAATCAAAGTGGAGGGTACTTCCAGAGGAGACGACCTTAATGGTATCGGTATGATCCGTAAATTTAAATTTCCATAAGGATCGTATTTGCCCTGATGTAGTATCTGTTTGCAGGATACTCACCTGGAGAGTATCCTGTTTTGGAGAAGAGGTTGAATCATACACAGCATAGGTCCAGGTACTTCCGGGAGTTAAGGGAAAAGTTGATGTGCCGAAAGAAGCTTTAGTCTTACCAAACCCTAAGAAGTTGCAACCAGTAGCAATAATGGCCATGCTGATCAGAATAAAATAATACGGCAAGTTTTTCATGAGAATCTCCAATTTCTGACTAATAGATTCATTAGTTCATTTTTGCTCATTTGAATAACATCATAATCCTGTCTCTGCATTCAAAGCCACAATGTTCTCCCTTTGGATAAAGGCGAGCCAACCATCCCTGTTCGGTAAAGAAAAATCATATTCATGATTCCTTTTTTCCAGTACTTCTTACACGGGCATCACGTCTCTCAGAGGGGCGAGGTGTCCTCTTTTATTGGCACACTTATCGATGAAACCTGTATACATCGATAACAAAAATACATAAGTAATCCTACTAACAATAATTTAAAAATACAAGTATAATTTATATTAAATGTGAGTACAAATCATTGCCAATTCTTTAGTTTAACTAACAAAATGTTGTTTGTAAAATACTTAGTCAATGAATATATACTTCAATACATTTGGAATTGTTTTAAATTAGGGGGAATGGTAAAGTGATGATTTTAGGACTTACGTTATAATATCTATTCTCCCGTAGTAAGTCGATAGCTTACGCGAAGCATACTGTACGGTTTTAAATTAAATCCTATATATGTGCCAAAACCTAGCCTGAGCCTACCATAACCGACCAGTCCATTACATCCAATCAGTGTTAATGACTGCAATGGTAAAGTTATTACGCTCACGGATACCCCAAAGTGCCATCTACTAGGATTATATCGGTATTGTCGAACTTGATAGGTATGATTTACCGGATTCCAGGCCGTCCAATCGATTTTAGATCCGTGTGTAGTAATGGCCTTGGAAGGATCTGACAATACGTAATGTGGCATCGCATTAGGCACATAAATGGTATCTCGTCTAAGCTTAGTAACCCGGATTGTATCGGTCACAAAAACGAACTGCGGAGTTATGGACCCATGAAAGGATGGTAGGTTCAAATCAGGAATATGCATGTATTTAAAATCCCGAAGGGACGGAATCGGCATAACGCTATTATCTGAATGGGCCGTCCAGCCAATGACGATTCCAATCAGTAAGGAAGCCAGTGCTGTTGTGAGGATGGTTTTCAATCTGATTATGATATCACCGGTATCTTACCGAGGTGAACCACCGGATCCGGAAGTAATCCGAGGGGGTAATGTCCCGATAGCGAATCCAGACGCCCTGCAGCCCCTTATGGCCGTCAGGATGAGTATTTCCTTCCACCGCCTCTCCGCTCATCTTATTCCAATAGATAACAATTCCAATATGTCCATGGATGGTTGACCCATACTCCCATATTTCCAGGGTACCGGGAGGACAACTGAATACATGATAACTATTGCTTACACACTAAGGCTAAAAAAGGACAGAACTATCCCTCAACTGCATGCACAACAGCTAGTTCGCCAAGTTGTTCAGCCGTGATCTCTTCCAGTTGCCGTTTACGCGTTTCAACACCGAAGAAAATGATGGCTACGGCTGCAAGAACTAACGGTATAGCCCCTATGAGCGCCGTTGATGCGATAGAAGGCGGAGCAATAGCCACAACGACCAGTGCAATAACCAGCACGCCTCCAAATTTACTGAAGCCAGCCACCAGGCCACTTCCCCGCGAACGAATACGGGTTGGATAGATCTCCGCGGCATAAGCCGAAAGGATGGAGATTACCGAGCTGATGCCCCAGATGGGGATGATCAGCAGCAGATAAAGCAACACGTGATGACTCACTATGGCGTTGCCGGCAAATATAAAGCCAAGCATCGATACTGCCGTCAGTAAGGTGAGAATGATGATTGTTCGTTTGCTGCTCCAAAAGCCATACATCCAGGCGACCAGAAAGTTGAGTGGGAAACCGATCAGAGCTGCATTTCTTAACAGTTCAAAAGAACCGGCCTCAGTGAACCCCAAATGCTGAAGATTCGACGGTATCCAAAGCTCAAACCCAAACTCCACAAATCCTCCACCAAGTGCCAGAATGGCAACCGTAGCCGTGATACCCAGAAAGGGGGCACGAAACAACTGGCGGAACTGATCCTTAACCTTTGTTTCGATAGAATCTGATACAACTGTTTCTTTCAGGGCAACCGCACCAAATCGCTTCATCACGTCTTTTGCCTCTTTTATCCGGCCATAGTTGAGCAGGTAGCGCGGCGACTCCGGTATCCAGCGATTAAGCAGGATAAGCATGAAACCGGTCGGGAAGCCAATCAGCCACAAAATCCTCCACGTATAGTGTGGAACAAGCCAGGAAGCCAGTGCACTGGTTATGATATAGGCACCAGCCACATCACCGCCGATGAGTACCATCAGCCAGCCGCGGTGTCTCGCCGGGATACTCTCTGCCATCAGCGTGAACATGATGGGAAGCATGCCTCCGACGCCCCAGCCCATCACCAGGCACATGACGCAGTTCATCCAGAAAGCGGGCATGGAGCCACAGGCACTGGTGGCGATGAAGGTCACGCCCGCCATAAGGATTGATGACCTTCGGCCGATCTTGTCACCCAGCCATCCCCAGACAAAAGAGCCGATCACCGTTCCCGTAATACCGGACAAGGGCAGCAAAGCCACCGGGATCATGCCTCCCGGATTAACGGGCGATTTGAGTCCATACTCCCGCGCCATCCCGGGCACCACAAACGAGAGAATCGTTGGTTTCATCACATCAAGAGTGATTGCTATAGCCATCACCAGCAATAATCCAACATGTGTGGGATTGATAGGGGCATCATCGAGTGCCCGCACCTTAAGATTTTGTTCCCCTTCATCTCTTGCTGAAGTGGGGGGTATGAGGCTGTAGAGTGTTGTCAAAAGGCCCAAAATCACCATCCCCATACCGAAGAACATGGTTGTGGTCATGTGATGGCCAACCAGACGGTAGCCGTAGGAGCTTGCGTCGATGTACATCGGAAGCTGAAGAGACACACCAACCGAAACCGCTAAAAAACCCATCCAAAAAGCGCTTTTACTCCTGAAAACAATATTCCCGTTGAAGCGCATTAATTTTACAGACTTCATATGTAAACCTGGTTTTGAAGTAAGAAGAGTACCTGAAACAACTATGCAAATTCCTGACAGAGATAAGAAAAAACTCGCAATAATAAAAGATTTAGAACACGATGATGGCCAAATTAAATATAACCGATTATCATACAATACGTTGTGCGAGCCTGAACCTTTCAGATATTTTCATGATATTTATTAGCAGACCTATCTGTGAACATTAAACCTCTGGGTTTTGATAAGAGGGAAGCATCTCAGGAATTATTTTAACCCGAAACAAGCATCCACTCATGGAAAAAAAGCAGCTTATCGTGGCATCATCCATATTTTCTGCCGCGGTTATTATCGGGGTGATCATATTGAGCGTCACCTGGCATGACAACTACAAGATGAACCAAACCATATCGGTGACCGGATCTGCAAAGGAGGTTATCACCTCGGATCTGGGGTACTTACGTGGGACCATAAAGGCCACCGGCCAGACGGCTGTTGAGGCCTATGAAAACCTGCAGCGCCAGAAACCTGTCCTGCTCAATTATCTCAAAGAGCAGGGGTTCCCGAAGGACTCGGTCCGGTTTTTTACGGTCAACAGCTATAACCGGGAACAATTGGACGAGAAAGGCAGGCCCACGGGCAAGATCCTGGCTTATTATTATAACCAGCGTATCGAAATCAAATCTGAAAATGTTGATCTGATACAGAAAGTCTCGCTGGATATCAGTTCACTTATAAAAAAGGGTGTAGATTTTGACGTCGAGCCTCCACAGTATTTTTATACAAGCCTGGCAGATCTGAAGATAGATATACAGGCCGAGGCTGCGAAAGATGCCATGCAGCGTGCACAGAGAATCGCCAAATCGACCGGTAGAACACTTGGTCCGTTGACAGGTGCACGCATGGGCGTCCTGCAAATCACCCCGGTCAATTCAACCCAGGTCAGCAATTATGGTATCCACGACGTCACCACCATTAAGAAGGAAATTACCGGGGTAGTGAGTGCGACGTTTATGATAGAGTGAGGGTTTTGAGCAATTACTTCATGCTAAGGAATCAATAAATATGGAATTACTGATCGAGAGTTTTAGAATTAGCCGTATAAAGAAAACTTTCTTGATGATTTGTCTTCTGCTGGGATTTGCAGGGATAATTGATGCTCAGTCAGTCGGTGGACATAGCGATATGATGCCGCATCTTCAGACGCATGGCACTGCGACTCAATTCATTGTCAATGGGAAACCATACCTCATGCTTGCCGGCGAACTGCACAATTCAAGCGCATCCAGTATCCGGTATATGAAACCGATCTGGGGTCATCTCGATTCGCTGCACCTGAATACGGTGATAGCAACTATCTCATGGGAACTGACCGAGCCCAGGGAAGGGACTTTCAATTATGATCTAATCGATAGCCTGATAAGCGAGGCCCACGCGCATGACCTGCATCTTGTCTTTATCTGGTTCGGGACATGGAAGAACGCCGGTTCCACCTATGCCCCAGCATGGGTAAAAACAAACCTGGAAAAATATCCGCGGATGCAAAACAGGCCGGGACATAATCTCGAGGCTCTTTCTCCTTTCGGTGAGGCGACGATGAAGGCTGACGCAAATGCTTTTGCGCATGTTATGAAGCACATACGGGATGTAGATGCCCATCATACCGTACTTGCCATGCAGGTCGAAAACGAAACGGGTATTTTAGGTTCTGCACGTGACCGTTCCCTAATTGCCAATGCGGCATTTACAAAGAATGTGCCCGATAAGTTGATGAGTTATCTTGAAAAGCACAGGCAAACCTTGCTTCCAGGACTTAGGGAAATCTGGGCCTCGACGGGTTACCGTAGGTCCGGTACCTGGCAGCAGGTGTTTGGAGATGGCGCCGATGAAGTCTTTATGGCCTGGTACATTGGCAGTTATGTCAATGATGTTGCCAGTGCGGGGAAGAAGGAATACCCGCTGCCAATGTATGTCAATGCATGGCTTGTCCAGCCTGTTACGCCGCGGCCGGGCCAATACCCGAGCGGTGGACCAGTGTCAAAGATGATGGATGTATGGCGGGCTGCTGCACCATCGATCGATTATTTTGCACCGGATATTTACGCACCCGCATTCAAGAAGATCGTCAAACGGTATCGTCGATCCGGAAACCCGCTGTTTATTCCAGAAGTTCGAGCCGACATGGCAACAGCGGCACGCTCTGTATACGTTTTTGGGGAATTCGATGCGATGTGTTTCTCTCCATTCGGCATCGAAGATCTGCCGGCAGGTCATCCGCTCTCCGACTCTTATAAGTTGCTGGACAACATGATGCCGCTAATCACGAAATATCAGGGAACCGGGAAAATGCGGGGCGTGCTTCAGTCGGGAGATCAACAGGAAATGATCACGCTTGGTGATTATAACCTGAACATTACGTTCACTGCTTCTCCAAAAGATAAAATTCCACGGTTTGGACTGATTATCAACCCGTCACCGAACGAGTATCTCATTACAGGATCCGGCATGAACGTGACGTTCACACCGGTTCATCCGGGTGACAAACCCATTGTTGATTTCTTATCAGTGGATGAAGGATGGTACAAAGACGGTGACTGGATAGAAGGACGGCGACTTAACGGAGATGAGGCGTCCGGCTATCCGCGGGTACCGTTTTACATGTCTAATCCGGATTCTCTCTATCAGTCGGAGACAGGCCTCACATCGATGATACCAACGATGAGTGTAAGAATTCCACGGCTGACGCCAGATGGTCACTTTGTTGATCCAGGGTCATTCCCTGCGGACAGCAAACGTGGTATTGCGGTGCAAAAGGTTGTTCTGTACCGGCATAAGTGAGAGAAGACAGCAAAAAAGGGAATCGTGACCTGACATAAAAAAAAATGCCGGATGTTCACCCGGCAGTTTTTTTATTGGTTGTCAAAAGGTTAAAGCAGACCCGCCTATTCAGCCAGTTGCTGGGCTGATAAATCTACAGGTGTCAGATTTGGAACGAGTAACTGGATGATCAGTAGGGCGATCAGGTATGCAAAACCGCAAATCAGAAACAGAATCAGATAGTGTCCGGTCAGTTGAAGGATGATCCCTGCAGCAGTGGCAATGAGCATGCCGCCAATCGATCCGGCCATTCCGCCCAGACCTACCACAGAGCCAACGGCACGAGTTGGGAACATGTCGGAAGCAATAGTAAACAGGTTAGCAGACCATCCCTGATGCGCAGCGGCAGCGAGGCCAATGAGAAGTACTGCGGGCCACTCGGAAACGGACGATGCGAAGACAATCGGCACCACGCACACGGCGCAAATCAGCATCGCCATTTTCCTGCCTTTGTTGATCGTCCAGTTGTGTTTGATGAACATCGATGAAAGCCAGCCGCCTCCGATACTCCCGACACTTGTCATGGAATAGATGACGATCAGTGGCAACCCCAGGTGCGCCAGGTCAAGACCATACTTCTCATTCAAAAACTTAGGCAGCCAGAACAGGTAGAACCACCAGATCGGATCAGTAATAAACTTACCGATGACAAAAACCCAGGCTTGTTTGTGTTTGAGCAGTTTTAGCCATGGAATCTTTACTGTTTCCGGTTCTATCGGATCGCTTTTGATATATGCAAGCTCTTCCTCGGAAACGCGTTGATGTTTTTCCGGAACTTGGTACATCCATATCCACAGAAAGAACGCGATAAAGCCCAGCGCGCCGGTAAAGATAAAAGCCTCATGCCATCCATAGGTTATCGTCAGCCATGGTACGATAAGCGGCGCCACGACTGCCCCGACGTTGGCCCCGGAATTGAAGAGGCCCGTTGCCAGTGCCCGCTCCTTTTTGGGAAACCATTCAGCAGTAGCTTTAATTGCTGCGGGGAAATTTCCCGATTCGCCGAGACCCAAGGAAAAAACGTGCGAGACCGAAACCGAAAACGGTCTGTACCAGAGCATGAGCCATAGCCGCGATGCTCCAGACAAACATGGAAATGGAATATCCTTTTTTGGTGCCGATTTTATCGATCACCCGTCCAATGATAAGCAGGCCAATAGCATAGGCTGCCTGAAATGCCGTGATGATATATCCATACTCGATCTCATTCCAGCCGATATCTTTTTGCAGCACCGGAGCAAGAATTCCGATGACCTGTCGGTCTACGTAGTTGATTGTGGTTGCAAAGAACAGGAGCGCGCAAATAGCCCACCTGAAAATGTCCCTTGGGAGTTGTAACGTGATACCGGTACCACCGGAAGGGCTTCCCGGTTTAACAGTTGGATTCTTCATATACTTTTATTCAGTAAGGATGTTTCAATATCGCCAGCTTAATTGCAATAATGAGTCGACAATATGAGAATATTTTTTTGTTAATCCACGTTTACATTCTGTGTTTTCAAATAATGATCTATCAGAGAATCTCGGAAAGTTATGTGTTTGGCTAGGAGTGCTTTGCACCAACTAACCTCTTGTGCATGATATAAATAATTCATTTACGTGGCACGTGAATCAGAATCTTGTAGAGGAATTATGGGGACAGATCTAGAGCATTAGGATCATGAATATTCTCATAGAATTTCAGTGATCTTTTGGGTTTCTGATACTGAGATGGAATAAGTTGATGAGAGAAGGTCTGAAAATACAACACGCACCCGTCACGCCACCATCGGGCCGATTTCACCTGGATCTTAAGCAAGGCCTGGACATGTTTAAAACGCTGGTTGTCGATTAATCCATGCAGAGAAGTCCAGGTTCTTTGCATCCAGCGGACCGAATCCACACCTTCGTATAATGATAAACCAGGCCATCGAACCCCCGTTCCAGTTCTTTTTGTGCTGCTAACAGCGTCGGAGACGTCGTATTAATCAGAACCTCATGAACATCCAAACAGTATCCTTGTAATAATTGAGGATTTTGAATCAAATTGTTTCGTGACATGTCGTGAAACTGAACATTAATCCGCGGTGTCTAACTTCATTTTTTTAAAGTTGAATCCCGAACAATCAAGTCTGACCTCAGGATTATAGTGTTCGTTGCATGGATATTGGAGGATCCGTTTAAATGGTTGATCAGATTTGTTACAGCTACTTCACCCATCTCCCGGGCCGGATAGGTTACTGTGGTCATAGCCGGCTCTATTACCCGTGACATAAAATCGCTATTGAGCCGTGGGACAATAACTCCAATTGTATTGGATTTTTGCCGTCTAAGGTTACTGGCAAAAGTGTTGGCGCGATAGCCGAGTTCTTCGGCCATCTGCATAATTCTTTTTTGGTACTATCCTTTATGGCGGGATGATCATTCAGCCCCCTGCTTACAGTAGCAGGGGACAGATGCAATTTCCGGGCTATATCGTATATGGTTACCTCGTTACGTTCTCCCATGGATCAATTAAATAATGATGAAAACTTTCTGGTGTTTTATCACCACAGACTAAGCCTCTTTAATAAGGATATACAAGACACCTGAACTGATGCATTAAACCCTTAGCCAATTGTTATGCTGTTTATTTTTATAAATAGCATGAACCTAGACAGGCCAATCAGAACCAATTGTCTAAAATATTAAGTTTTAAGAAAAAACGGTAATTAAAGTCTTGAGTAGGGGCTTGTCTCTGGTGAACGATTGAAAAAATTGTCCTGTTAACTACTTGAATCTTAGTCTACTAAAATGGCAGGCTCAACAATGTAATATAGGAGGCATCCAATAATGAAGCTTTCACACATTAGCACTTTTGTACTCGTTTCTGTTCTTGCTTTAGCCGGTTGCGGTAAGAAAAGTGGAAACATGGATAAGGGACAAACCATGTCTCAGAATGCGACGTTGTCCGAAATGAACGAAGCTACGGAAAGCAACAGCAACTTTATGGCTGATCTGTCGGGGAGCAACGAAGTTCCTGACGCCGTCACCACCGATGCGAGCGGCAAGGCCTATTTCAGAGTTAGCAACGACAGCTCGAGGATCTATTATACGGTAGATTTGGCCGGTGCGGATAGTGTTAAGATGGCACACATTCATTATGGGTCTTCAACGCAGAACGGACCTATTGCTGTCTGGCTCTTTCCTCAGGATGCCAGCCCTGCAATGGTGCCGGGACCCGTCAATGGCACGTTGCAGCAAGGTGTAATAGCAGACAGTTCACTTAGCGGACCCTTTGAGGGAAAGAAAGTTATAGATCTAATCCATGCCATGCAGCACGACAGTGCCTATGTTCAGGTTCATACTGCAGCCCACCCCGAAGGCGAAGTTCGTGGACAGATTAAGATGAAATAACAGCCGTACAAAATTATTTCAAAAGGTCGTGAATCGGAATCACGACCTTTTTTATTGAGCGTTTGAGGGACAAGTCAATCTAACATTCAGTGAGCTTGGCATCGTTAGAGAGCCTGCGTATATTCGCCATTTAAATAGTTGTTAAGCACTATCAGAGGATCCGTAATGGAGCATGAACCCATATATGATCAGAATCCAAAGCCGGTTTCAATTGGCGATTGGATGATTACCATTTTGATAACTGTAATCCCAATAATTGGGTTTATAATGCTTTTCGTGTGGGCTTTTGGCGGTGGGAGTAATCCGAGCAAGGCAAACTGGGCCAAAGCTACCATTATCTGGTTTGTAGTCGCAATAGTGATGTACGTCGTCTTCTTTATTTATGTTTTTCCCCATATGTTCATCACCAACTCAACAACCTATTTTTAAGAAATAACCTCATCCAGTTTCTCGCGGATATTGCCGGGCTTTTCAGGGATTTGGTCCATTGCATATTCCGACAAAGCTGTGATTGTCAGGCTTGGATTAACCCCCAGGTTGCAGGGTATAACGGAGCCGTCCAGGATGTACATATTGGGATAGCCATACACTTGGAAACGATCATTTATGACCCCATCCGCCTTGGTCTCGCCCATGGGACAACCACCTATAATATGTGCAGTCGTCGACATGTTAAACATAATTTCATGAATGGCATTCAGTGAAATACCTCCGACCTCTTTAGAATAACGATGCATCACTTCCTGACCAATAGGGATATAGGCGGGCACTCGTTTTTGCCCCCGGTTATCGATGACCATCCGTCCGCCGAACAATCCTCGTTTCCATTTCATGCGCATTGCATTTTCGAGAGATTGCATGATTAACAGAAAGACCGAGTTTTTTGCAAAGTTGAAATTGAACAACATTCGAAATAATCGTCCCGGATGAGTGAAAACAGCACCGATCATTTTGAAGAATCGTATTGAAGGATCGGGATGGTCAGCGGCAAGGGTGGCAAGGCGTCCCATCATCCCGGAACCGTCCGGGTACTTACAGATCTGGACATTGGTGTGCTCGTCCGGACTGAAAACCGATGTTATTGCTACTCCATTATTAAGCTTGTCTGATGCAGCCGACGAGCCGCATAATGATTCGGAGTTTGTTCGAAGGTTTTCACCCAATTGATCAGAGAGTTCGGTCAGGGTACCAAGTTTGTACTTCTGCTTGAGTAAGAGATCAAGAGTCCCGAGAACGCCGCCCGAAAAAATGATGCCCCGTGCTTTAAATACCTGCGGCCGGCGGACAAACCATGCAGTACTCTTACGCGTATGGACAAAGTAGAATCCATTCTGATGCTCAACACGGACTGCCATCGTTTCCGGCATAACAACGGCGCCATTCTTTTCGGCAAAGAAGAGGTAGTTCTTATCCAGTGTGTTTTTGGCATTATACCGACAGCCGACCATACATCCGGCGCACTGTATGCAACCCGATCGTACGGGACCCTGTCCCTTGAAGTAAGGATCAACCGGTTTATCCGGATCCCCAAAATACACGCCTACATCCACAGGGGTGAACGTGTGGCCACGATTCATATCCGTTGCAACTGCCATAAGAGTCTCATCCTCAATGCCGGGTGATTCGAATCGCGTGGAACCCAGCATGAATCGGGCCTTTTTATAAAACGGGGCAAGCGTTGATTTCCAGTCGCGATAGTGCGACCAGACCGGGTTATCAAAGAAGGCATCGGGCGGGAACATGTGTGTATTGGCGTAAACAAGACTGCCACCGCCGACTCCCACACCGCTCAGAATAAATACCTGGCGAAATAATGTGATATTTTGCAACCCAAAACATTTGAGTAAAGGAACCCAAAGATATTTCCTGATATTCCAGTTTGTTTTCGGAAAATCGTTAGCACGCAAACGCTTGCCTTTTTCAAGTACAAGGACATCATATCCCTTTTCGGAAAGACGCATGGCCGAGACACTTCCCCCAAATCCCGATCCGATGATGATGTAGTCGTATATTTTTTCGCCAGCCATATAAGTGCCATTTAAAAACTACTTCTACAGCTTACGAAAAAAGGTAATTAAAATCGCTGGTTATCTGGCTGAAACACCGTTCATTGAGTATGTTTTTCTCAAATAAACGGAAGAAAAAAAAATGACTATCCGTATGTAGTACAACAATTATAAAGCAGAGGTTTTAAAGTCGGGATTCTTTGCAAACCACCGGGACCACGAAGCAGGCACTATGTTCACAGAGAAATAGGGCGGATGTGGCTGTGTTCTCTGCGTAATTCTCCGTCTCCCCAGTGGTTTCTATTACCCGTGTGCGATTTCCAGCCACTTATTGGTTTGATTCCGGATAGTCATCTAATAAAAAAGGATGCCATCGCATAAAACGTATGACATCCTTTGAAAAGAAAAATTGTAAGGTACCTCTGTTAATTACTGCCTGAAGTATCAGCAGGAGTTTTTGAAGGTTTCATTTTCATCGACTTGGTGGCCTTTTTCATCTTTTGGACACCGCTTTTACCTTTCATGGCCTCCTCTCGCATAGCAACGAATTTCTGATGTTGTTCCGGAGTCAGAATTGTTTCCATCCTGGCATGCGTCTCATCCCGCAGTTTTGTGAAAGCTGCATGTTGTTCATTGCGGTTTTTTACAACCGATTGGACGGAGTCTCGTTTTGCGAATTCTTCGGCTAACAGAGTTTTGAATTGCCCTTTTTGTTCTTCGGACAGGTTCAACTGTTTATTCCAGTAAGCCACGGCGTTTTCCGCTCTCATTTCCGGATTTGCCCTGGTTTTGGTCATCTTCTTGTTTTGAGCGGATACTGTCGATACGCTCATTATAAAAATAACCAGCAGGGTTCCAAGGATCAGTCCGGTCAGACGGACATTGTGGGATTGTGTATATATGGTTTTCATAGTGGTAGGTGAGGCAGAGTTAGTGTTGGGTTTAAATTGGTTTAAAGTCTTGCCCGTGTCATGATTCATTTACAGGATGGGCACTGCGCCACAAACGATTATGCTTGCGACAGTAATGAAAGTTCAAGACACATTGAGTATATAACGTAAAAGAATAAAAAACAGTTGTTTTAGGAAGGGGTATTATGAATATTTAACATGAGTTCGATGTAACAGCTCATAATCTTACCTGCTGTCATTTTCCCGAGGTCTTGGGATCGGAATGACGGAGAGAGGTTAGTGAATACGATTTCATTATGTCGCGCTCACGTTGAATAGATAACTTTAAAGATCAGTTCTTTGTGCTGACTATGAAAATCCATGGTGCCCATAGTGTTTATTAACCACTTTGGTACAAAGAATACACTATGTTTCACAAAGGAGATAATGATGAGCCCAGTGAGAACAGCTCTGGATGACTGAATGAAGCCAAGACATAATCCGTCTAAAGATACCCTTCTAACTCAGCTTCGTATCAGGTACTGGAATTTCACGAAAAATTCCCGGTTGGTTGGCTTGAATCCGTAGGGCTCCTGGAATTTGTTCATGTAGTCGGTCATGCCTGCATAAAAAATCGTAAAAGGATTAAGCTTGTAGTAGACAAGGGGATAGATTTGAAGCTGATGGTCAAACGTATCGTACTGTCCGATCATGCGCACAAACAACCTGGACGTAAAGTTATAGGATGCCACAACGCGTGAAATATCCCCGCTGTACAGCACACTGTCGGCGGACAAGGAGATGAGCCGTGAGAAATTATACGACAGATCGACATTGAACCTGGGTGTCGGTTTGAGCGTAGCGCTTATCGAGTAGCTGTAACCATGACCAAGGCTCGGAGCATCACTGCGATAGATATACCGGCCTCTCTCGTAGTGGGCAGACAATGATAATGCATTCAGAGCATCTGAATTCAGGTTGAAAAAGACACGGTGAACACCGGTAAAAAATACCCCGCGAAATTGTTCATCATTTATAGGAAGGTAAGATACGCTGAATGAAGTCTGGGCTTTGAATTGATTCCACATATCCAGATCGATCCAGCGCTCCATCAGCCTGCCGCTATAATCATATCTGATGAAACCACTGGTCGTAATATTACCATTGTCGATGATGCCGTTATTGGGGTAGTAGGAGAAATTTTGACTAGCGTTGACACCACGCTCATCCGTGCGTGTAAAATACCCTTCCTGTGCCTGGAAGGTGGGTGCAAAGCTGTTGTACTTTACATCGAAGCTGTAGTATTTGGCGCTTCTTTGGAATTCGAGTCGGAATGCCGATCCGTTATATTTTTGACCATTAAAAAAGGCATCATACTGTGAATGACCGAAGGTATGATTGTTGATCTGGTCGTTGAGCGTCGTATCATTCAACTCCTGTGTATTTGAATATGCGTACTGGCCTGAGAAGTAGTAATTCTCCAACATCTTGATATTCCAGTCGACGCTGGCTACATAGTTATGGGCCTGATCGATATTGCGCGTGGTAACGATGCCGCCAATGTATGAATCTGATCCCAGGCTGTACTTAGTCCGGATTACATTGGTGTAAGCACGAAGGCTTGAATTCACGAATGAACTGCCCTCGAGACCCGGAATGATGAAATTGCTGTTCCTGTCGTAAGCGGTCAGGTAGACCAAGGATAGGTTCCCGCTTTTCTCTACGGCTTTGCCGGCAAGCAGCGGATCACTAATCATACGTGAGTAAAACAGGTCGAGATTCGTGGAATAGAGACTGGAACCTTCCATGAAGAAGGGCCTTTTTTCCGGGTAAAAAATAGCAAATGTATTGTTGACGCTTATCTGTGTGGCGTCCGTTTCTACCTGGCTGAAATCGGGGTTCACCACGGCATTCAGCGTGAGTGATGAGTTTGGGGAATAGGAAATACTGCCACCCGCACGTGCTCTGACTGGATTATTGTTAAAACCCGAGGTAGGATCTTCCGAGTCGTTGATCGATCCGGATTGTGTGCCAATCACATAAGGCAGTACTTCAACCGTATTATGGTTTTTGATGTGTTTCATATCGTCGAAGCTACCCATCTGACACATAATGCATGGATTGTTCAGATCAATCCTGGACCATGAAAACTGATAACGGCTTGAACGGGGATAGTTACGAAACAGTTCTACAGACCAGTTCTGAATATTCCGGTTAGGGAAATGTAAACTTTTGAATGGAAGCGCTATGACAGCCGTATAGCCCGTGTCATTTATGGCTCCTTTGGAATACCAAAGAGCATCGAAGCTGCCATCTTCATTATTGCCGGTTCGCATCAGATCCGACTGGATACCTTTGGGGTTCACGAAGAACTCGTAGGCATTTTGGTGATTATTGTAAGGATCGATAATGGCACCCACAAAATCATCCTGAAAGTCACTGTCCCTGTCGGTGATATGTGCCCTTATTTGATCTGGATGGGGATCCTGGCATATAAACCCGATGTAGAGAAATTGTTTATTGTAGAGCACTCTGGCTTGTGTCCTTACAGGCGCAATGGCCTTGTCGTCCGGTTGAATCTCGTACTGAATATTAACGGGTTTCGCAAGCTTCCAGGCCGGATCATCCATTCGTCCGGTAAGTTTCACGTCGCGATTGACATATGTCGGTTGAAGCCTTCTTCGGCGAGTGGTGTCTTTTTGTTGTGCATGTGATAGCAGAGGGAATCCCAAAATCAGTAACAATAACAAGCCCATACAGTGTTCGTATATGTAGATGTAAATTTATAATGATATACACTACCTGATACGGGATTGCACGGGAAAGTTGCGATTGCATAAGAGAGGATATTCAATGAGTTAAGGCGCGGAATTATTTATACACGTACTTATAGGAAATATTTTATAACCATTTTTTATCTAAAGTCTCATGTCTCATGTCTCATGTCTCATGTCTAAAGTCTAACCAAGTACTGAAACTTCACAAAGAACTCACGATTGGTCTGCCGGAATCCATAGGGTTGACCAAAATTATCCATGTAGTCGGTCATACCGGCGTAGAAAATGGTGAAGGGATTTAACTTGTAGTAGATCAACGGGTAGATCTGAAATTCCTTTGAAAATGAGTCATATTGCGTGATGAGCCGTGCAAATAGTTTAGAGGAGAAATTATAGATGCTCGTCATGCGTATGATATCACCGCTGTAGTATTTTTCGCCGTTTGCAACAGATAAAAGCTGGGAATAGTCATAGGAAAGATGAAGATGAAGCTGTGACGTTGGTTTTATCGTGATGCCGCCTGATACATTGTATCCATGTCCCAGGCTTGGGTTATCATGATAAATATAACGTCCTGCATCGATATGCCCTCCAAAGGAAAGGATATCGGACGCATTTGAGTGGAAACCAACATGAATATGATGCAGGTTTTTGAACATGATATTATCGTAGCGAATATCATTAACAAGACTATAGCCGATATAAAGGCCAGTCTGATGTGTAAACTGGTTGAACATATCCACCGTTACATTGCGTGACATCAACCGGCCGCTATAATCGTAGCGCAACTGCCCCTGCATATGGAATTGCCCGTGATCGAGAATGGCATTCCCCGGGTAATAATTGATTTGCTGATCGACATCGTATCGCCGGATATTAGTTTGCGTAATAAAGCCTTCCTGGGCCTGAAATGTGGGGGACAACTGCCGGTACCTGAACCTGAATGTGTAGTATTTGGCGCGTCGCTCGAAACCGGCGCGAAAAGCGATCCCGTTATAATGCTGCCCATTGAAAGCAGCATCAAAATTCGAATGCCCGAACGTGCGGTTATCGAACTGAGAAGAAAGAGAATCATTGTTGAGCTCCATGGTATTTGCTATGGCAGTCTGTCCTCTGAAGTAATAATGATCCATGACTTTCATGTCCCAGTCGACACTGGCCACGTAGTTGTGCGCCTGATTGATATTCCTGGTCGTGATAATTCCTCCAATGTGCGAATCAGAGCCAAAATTGAAATTGGGTCTGAGCACATTTACATAATCCTGCAGGTTGGAGGTCGCTTCCGAGCTACCCTCCAGACCGGGTAAAATAAAACTGGCGTTACGATCATAGGCCGTGAGCATGGCAAGTGAAAAATTCCCGCTTTTTTCTGTGAACTTACCAGCTGTGAGAGGATCGCTGATCATCCTGGAATAGTAAATATTGAAAGGTGTATGAAACAGGCTGGCCCCTTGCATAAAGAACGGTCGCTTTTCAGGATAGGAAATAGCAAACGTGTTGTTCACGCTTATCTGGGTGGCATCTGTTTCGACTTGACTGAAATCGGGATTGAAGACGGCATCCAGTGATAGGGAAGAGTTGGGAGAATAGGAAACGCTTCCACCCACCCTTGGTTTTACGGGCCCCGTATTAAAACCCGATGTCGGATCGTCTGTATTGTTTAACCCACTGCTTTTGGTCGCAATAACATAGGGTAGAAACTCGACGGTATTGGAGCTGTTTACATTTCTCAGCCCGGTCAGTCTTCCATTTTGGCACAAAAAACATGACTCATTCAGATTAACATATGTCCACGAAAATATGTAATCATTCCGCCGCGGATAATTTCGTATAAACTGGACAGACCAGTTTTGCACTTGTTTATTCGGAAAACCGAGGCTCTTAAATGGGATTGCCATCACTGCTGTGTATCCTGAGTCGCTTTCCGCCGCTTTTGAATACCAGAGGGCATCGAAACTTTCGTCTTCATGATTACCGCTTCGCATAGCGTCAGCCTGGATACCCAGCGGGTTTACAAAAAATTCATAGGCATGCTGATTATTGTCATAGGGATCAATGATTGCGCCCACATAGTCATCGTTGAAAATCTTATCCCGGTCAGAAATATGGGCTCGTATCCGTGAAGGATGCGTATCCCGGCAAAGGAATGCGATGTACAGTGTTGATTTGTTATATAAAACCAGGACTTTTGTTTTTTGCAGTGTCTGGTGTTTATCGATGGGCTGAAACTCATTTGTGAGAGAAACAGGTTGGGCACGTTTCCAGGCGGGATCGCTTAGGTGACCGGTTATTTTTATTGAATGATTAATGCGTACCGCCTTAATTATTATAAAAGGATTAGTGAATACGGTAGCATTTCTTACAGATGGAAGTAACGTTGAAAGAATTGACAACAAAATAATGCTGAATATGGCCATTTTTTGGTCTGAAAGCGGGAAAATTTACAACTACGTTAACGGATAGATCTAATACCATTTCTAAACCTTCTTGGCAGAACCTTTAAGTTCTTGGTAACCAAACAACAAAGTTTTGCTATCTGGTCTCGGGATTAATGCACGAAAATGTCAGATATTAGTACGACTGCTCCAAAGTATAAACAAGAAAAAAATCAAAATGCGTTGTACAAAATAAAGTGCATTAGTTTTACAAGTTTTGACTTTTGTAACTATTTTGTTTTAACAAGATTTAGCTGTTGATCATTTGATCTGCTTTATTGGGGACCCTTCTCATCAAAATTCATGTTTCATTTTGGTATCTTTCATAATGAAAACCGCTGAATGTAATTCTGGAATTTATAGTGACTACCTATCCTGATAAGGTTAATAATTGGACTCGATTGGTTTTTGATTTGAATCTGCCTTTGGTCGAAAAAGCTTTGTCCTTGTTTTCATTTCAATATCATGAAAATGTGGTCTACGGGCGGTTTGTTGATGCGCTTGGAATTGCCCCATCAACCGTTACTACATTAGAGGAGATCCCACTGTTACCAATCGAAGCATTCCGCGATACTGTTGTAAAAACAGGCCAATGGACGGATCCCGAACTGGTTTTTCAAAGCAGCGGAACCCGTGGCATGACTCGCAGCCGCCATGAGATCTTTAGTGCTGGTATGTATCAAAAATCAATATTGAAGGGATTCCGGGAGTTTTATCCTGAATATGACCGTGGTGAACTAGTCGTTTTAGGGTATACCCCGGGATATGCTGATAATCCTCATTCTTCATTGATATGGATGATCAATGAATTGATTCAGCATGATACATCCGGATTAAGCAGGTTCCTGCCGCTTGATAAACCATTGGATAATGATGAGATTCAGAAGATCGCCGAATCAGGCAGGCGATTGATGCTCTTTGGGGCGGCATTTGGACTGCTTGATCTGATCGAAATGGGATGCCCGGCTTTGCCGGAAGACGCGATCGTTATAGAAACAGGCGGGATGAAAACCTATAAAAGGGAAATGATGCGGACTGAACTCCATGACCGGTTATCTGCGAGTTTTGGAATATCCGGTCACAACATTCATTCAGAGTATGGCATGGCTGAAATGCTGAGCCAGGCATATGACGTTGGCGAAAAGGGCTTCAAGACTCCGCCATGGCTGAAGATCACGATTAGAGATCCTCAAAATCCTATGCAAGTTTTAAAAGTAGGAGAAGAGGGATTGATTGGCGTGATCGATCTGGCCAATGTGTATTCCTGTTCTTTTTTGTTGACAGGAGATCGCGGAGTCATGGGATGGGATGGCCGTTTTTCCGTATTGGGACGATGGAAGACGGATAATCTGCGTGGCTGTAATTTTCTGATAGACCAGGAGGTGTGATGGAAACCCGCCTTAAGGAAAGAGCGAAACGTGTGGCAGGAGTGTTTCAGGATTGGTTGCATACATCAGACAGTGACATTGCAGAATCAAGGGAACAGACAGTTTCAGAGCAGTTCTTCCCGATGCACGATGTGGATTATAGCCTCCGGTGTTTCGAACGCCAGGTTACTGATGACAGGCTTTCATCATGGCTTGATGAGCAGGAAATCAGCGACTCGTTGCTGATCATCCCACAAAAAATCCTCTGTCTTCATGCCGGCAATCTGCCTATGGTCGGCTTGCAGGATGTTCTTGCCTGCCTTTTACTCGAACATAAATACCATGGGAAAATATCACGCAAGGACCCATATCTGATTCCATCCTTCCTGAAATATTGGATGAAAAGATATCCCGATGAGTCACCTGGATGGGGTACTGATCTGGGCCGCTACCGGCAACTGAGAGCTGACGCCGTATTATTCTCGGGCTCATCCGAAACCGTGCCCAAAGTCAGGAAATTGCTCAGACAGGGTGAAATGGTTGATGAGGAAACGAAATATTTGATCAGAACCGCTCATTTTTCCATGGCCTATCTTGACCGAAGTGATCCGGCTCATCTGAAGTCGCTGGCCGAGGCCATTGCACGTTACGAGGGGAGAGGTTGCCGTTCTGTGGCCATTGTTGTCAGTCCGGTTTCACTGCGATCGATACAATGTCACATGACCGATTTTTTTGAGGCATTCTGGACAGAGAATCCTGTAGCATCTGAAATGAGTACGCGCCTGAGATATCGTATGGCGTACAACAAGGCGATTCTCCGTCCCCAGGCTATGCTCGATGCCTTCCTTATTGAAGAAAGCAATCCGGATATGGAAGAAAATGTTGTTTACTGGCTGGAAGGTGACACGGAAAAAGTCAGTGAACTGGCTGGCCGTTTCTCTGATCAGTTGCAAAACATCTATGTGACAGGCAGCCATATTACAATCCGGGACTGGGAAGATCGTACTGATTTACTAAACAGGGCTCAGTGTCCGTTGATATCATGGAAACCTGATGGAACGGATGTTTTGGGTTGGCTTTCCCGCTTTAATCAGAAATAATATTTCAGCCCAACCGAGTAGGCATTGCCATAACCTGTATTGAAGGGAATGTAAGCGAAATCCATATGGATGCCGTTGGTCTGCAAACCAAGTCCAAAGCTAAGTCCCCGTGCTGATGATTTCAGGAAGCGATAGCCCGCACGTAAATCGATTAATCCTGCAACTGTGACATTAACACCGGTTGTAACGAAGCCGTTTTTCTGTTGCTTGTAGGCCGTGCTTTCAGATCCGGTAGCATCAATATTTGTTTCGTTTACCGGTTGAGTAAAATCGGCGCTTACTGCAATGGAAACGGGGATCTCGGAATAACCTGGTGTTGCGAATTGCATCAGACGGGTCCAGATACCGGCGTTGAATGACGTGGGCAGGCGGCTGGCCTGTTCGTTCAGCTTACCCATCTTGCCAGCGTTTAACAGAGCCGTGGATAACCGGAGTCTGTTGGGAAGGATATTAGCCGATGCCCCGAATGAGAAGGCGTAACCCCCCGCACTTGCCTGATAGAAGGATTGATAGATATAAAGTGCACTTGCACCAAGCGAAACAGGACCGATTTTCCGGGAATATGCAGCCGCCATGGCAAAGTTCTTGAGAGAGAAAGTCCCCTGGGAAGGTCCTGCAACCTGGCGGGCCTCAAAATGATTTACGGAGTTTGTCAGCACGCCCACGGCAAAAGCCTGATTGCCTTTGAGAATATTGGCCGCCGCATGGCTGATCTTGGTATCGGAAATCCAAAGGGTATAGCTGGCTCCCACACTCGATTTCTTTTCCATAGCGAGATTTGCCGGGTTGGTAAAGATATCAGCAGCACCATTTAACACAGCCGTCCTGGCTTCACCGGTCGACAGGCTAAACGCATCCGGACCAATAGTGAGAAACGGGAGAGACGTCGTTTGCTGTGCCTGCACCCCGTTTATTCCAACTAAGAAGTAAACCAGTAAGACTAGAACGAACGATACCCTCAGTTGTGATGACAGTATCTTCAGATGGTTAAAATGGGATGTAATTAAATAGTTCATAGCTATAGAACAAATCTTAATGCAAAAACATGCATGTTGGCCACACCATCGGGTTCCCTGACGAATGCGTAATCGATGGACGGATGGAAGCGGTCGAACGGCAGGTGAACCGAGAAACCGATAGATGGCTGCTGTGAGTATCCCGGATGTTGCAGATCGTTAAACTGCCAGCCGGCCCGAAGCGTAATTCGCGGATGAATCCTGTAGGCCAGTCCGATCCTCCATTGACTGCTTGAAGTGTGCAGGGTGGACGTATTGGTTATATTCACAGGAGCAGTTCCGGAAGTGTCAACGGCAACGGAGAGTACGCGTGAGCCTTGTATTCTTACTTCATATTCGGTGGCGACGATCAGTTTTGAATCAAAGAATCTCCAGGAACCGTCGAAGCGAATCCGGGTTGGAAAGTTGTCTTTAGTCTGCTCCCCGGTGTTCAGTGTGTAAAAGTTGGTGGTGTCCCAATGATAGGAGGAGAGCAGATCCTGAACAGCAATACCCAGTCGCAATGGTTTGATGGGTTGATAAAGCAATCCCAGATCAATACCGGTTGAGATGGTGGAAGTAATGCCGGAATAGAAATGAGCATAGTTGAATTTTACCCCGATTCCGCCTTTCAGTTTATCGGAGATGTTCATTCCGAACTCTGCAAACATCTGCATTTCGTTTGTTGAGAATTTGCCATCGCTATATCCGCTTTGAGTACGTCCATCGATGTTTTTGACGCGGGCATTCAGTATGCCTACCTCAAGTCCCGCGCTTGGTGGAAGACGGAAGGTGGCATCCAGGTTGTTCAGGCTTCGGTCAAAAGACATGGCTGCCACGCCGATATCAATCTGATTCCCTTTTGCGAATGCTGCCAGTGCAGGATTATAGTGGGCATAAATCCCCTCTTCGGGGACAGAACCTATTGTGTTGCCCATGGCCATTCCACGCGGACCAAAACCCATGCGTGTGTACGATCCGGCAAACCCGCCTGTCTGGGCATAAACACTGGTAGCCATAAATAGGATGACCAGCGACATAGTAATCAGCGGCAAAAACAGATTATTCCTGATCATTCCGTGACTAAACTTTTGATATATTTTTGAAATCTGCATCATCTGCCGGTCAGTTTAAAACGAGAATTTTACCATTAGCGGTGAGCCCGGGCCCTTTAATCTGGTAGAAAACAACCCCGTTTGCGACCATACGCCCGGAAGCATCACGTCCGTCCCATGTAGCTTCATGATCACCTGCCGCAACATCTTGTGTGATCTCACGGATGCGGTTCATTGCAAAATCCCTCAGAATAATATGGATCGTGCCCGGATTATCAACATGAAACTTAATACGCACAATACCATGGTGGCTTGGTGAAAAAGGATTGGGATAGGCATAAGTCTTGACGTTCGGGGCATCCGTCTGAAAACGGTTGCCCCCGCTGAGAGGAAAATTTACGCGTGTAATAGACCACGTCTTGCCATGATCAGTCGTCGACGCCATACCATCACCGGTTCCAACCCATAATCTGTTATCGACCTGAGCAACACTGTAAAACTTTGCTCCAGTTTTGATAAAGGTGTTTGGGCTGCGAATCTGGCGTATTTGATTCCATGTGGCGCCATTATTATCACTGATAAACAGCCCGTCATCACCGGCCACGTAGATGTACTGGCCATCGAACGCGATGTCATAGACCTTCTCTCCAACCAGATAATGTTTAAAAGTTTGCCCCATATCGTCGGTGGAAACCAAGCCGTATTGTTCACCGTTAGCGGTTGGCCAGTTAGTCATCCAGACGGTTCCGGCCCCGGGCTGCTGCCGTATGGTTATGACCCAGTTGCCAAGCAGACCGTCGCTTGTCCCATCGGCATGTTTATGATACCAGATAACACTATCGACAGGCGCGGTCATCGCATTGGGTGATACATTTAATCCGTCAGCAGTTCCTGCATAAACATCCCCGTTTGAACCAATCAGGACAGAAAACCCAAGATAATTATTATCCTGTCTCGGATCGTAGGTCGACAGAAAGGTGCGGGCCGGTGAAAGTGTGTCATAAGAAGATGGTGGCATAAGCAGTCGTTCCCAGGTCTTCCCAAAATCACGGCTGCGCAGAATACCGGATGCCCAGTTAGCGGAAAAGATGGTTGAACCCTTATAATCAATAGAATATGGAGGCGATTGTTGTGCAACGACAATAGGCACATATCCGATGGTCTTGCCACCGTATTCCACGGAGTCCGTATTCTTATCCTCGAGGAATTGAGGTACGAAAGTCCAGTTTGTCCCGCCATCAGTCGACAGGTAGTACCCGATACCTGCGTCTGTTGAACTGTTGTTCGACGTAAAACTGTATCCAAGTCCTGCCACAACGGTATCCCGACTTACAGCCAGGGAATAAACGCGCGCACGTCCATTCACAACAGAATCCGCGTTATCGGGTGTGTACCAGGTGTTCTGATTATTAATGTTGCGCTGCAGATCGGGACCAATCCATAAAGTATCTCCGTAGGCCGCCATATTTGAGATACTGTTTCGTGAGATCGATTCCTTGAGTCCGGGTGGAAGCGGGCCAGAGATCTGGGCTGAAGCAGTGTCTGAGAATCCAATCAGGCAAGCTACCGCAAACAAGGTTAAAAGAAAAGTTTTGCGAATGTTCATAACACAGAAGAAGTCAGGAATATCATGAAATAACACTTATAAATTTTACTACTTAACGATGTCAAGAGATCTGCTGAGTGTGTCGCTGCTGAGTCCCGACTTGTCGATTGCATAATATTTTACAGTGATTTTACTGGGCGTATTGCTCGAGTTGATCTGGAAGGTACGCGTGTACACACTGTCACCGGCAACAAGGTCGCCGGAGCCGCTTCCACCTCCTACATTATTTTGATTTCCGTCATCATACATCTGGAATGGGCTGCCATTGAGCCTAACTCCGGTGGATGAGCTAATAAGATCAACCAGTACCTGGGAGATGTTGCTCTGCCCATCAGGATCGGTCACTTTCGCCGTAAATACGAGGGGTTGCGTTCCGGATGTCGGGATTTTTACCGTGTCGGGGTTGGACACACTGAGAATCTGTGGTGGATGTCCCTGGACACCTTTTATGGTAATAACGGCTCTGTACGTATTCGTGAGCAGATTTTCTTTATTTGTTGCATAGAGCAGAAGAGTGAGGTTCCGGAAGTCCCTGGTGCTGGTCTTTATGGATGCGGATCCCGAAAAGAGATGGTTTGCAGCATCAAACTGGCTGAGAACACCACTTGATATAGTGGAATCCGTCGAATTATCATTGATCTGATACCTGGGATATCCTTTTATGGCTGAGGTATCGTTGACCTGAACCTGGAGATGAACCGATACAGTTGTATCTCCCCCCTGAGAGGCGAATACGAAATTTGTTGGGGTGATTTCACCGTTGAGTAACAGGTTACTGTCAGATTGTGTTTGATTGACAATGCCCGGTGTTTTATCACAAGAATAAAAAATCATTGTCATTGCGAACAACAGGATGGACCATATAACGTTATGAGATTGTTTGTTCAAGAAACTGATAGTTAATGATTTTTGATTACTCGTTTAGTTGCGAAGAGACTCAAAGCGCTGTCTGCATATTACATATTTTAGCTCTGAAATATACTGGGAAGGGTAAGTGCTGTCAAACGATTGGTTTTCAGTATTAATAATAAATGAAATTACTGAAGATGGGTACTTGTTTGATTTCTATATTTTATGGTTTAGACAAAATTATCCGTACGTTCGATGTGCTTAACACCATCGTCTGGTTGATATTAGTGGAATGAAAGCTGTACTACATAAGATTGGTCCATTTATTGGGTTGGTATTGTTTGCAATAGCCCTGATCTATCTGGATCGTGAATTGCATCATTATGATTTTCACCAGGTCTTCAGGCACCTGGCAAGCCTGCCTCTCTACAAGATTTTGCTGGCACTTTTGATGACATCAGGCAGCTACTTCGCGCTTACAGGATACGACACCTTGGGATTCAGATACATAGGGCGCAAAATGCCCTATCCCAAAATTGCCAAAGCAGCCTTCATCGGATACGCATTTAGCAATAATATCGGTTTTTCATTGATAACCGGTGGATCTATCCGCTATCGTCTATATTCAGCGTGGGGACTTTCGGGTATTGAGATAACTGAAATCGTTGCTTTTTGCGGACTGACCTTATGGACCGGATTCCTTACCCTAAGCGGGTTTGCCTTTATCCTGACTCCACCCTTAATACCCGCAACACTTCATTTACCGGCGTCGACAGTCACCTTTCTTGGGATATTGTTCCTGGCCGTCATCATTGGGTATGTCTTTGGCGGGCTGTTTATAAAACGCAAATTCACCATCCGCAACTGGTCGATTCATTTTCCAAGTGCCTGGATTATCATTCGCCAGATCGGTCTTGCTTCTTTTGACTGGATCATGGCTGCCAGTGTGTTATATGTTTTGTTGCCTTCTTCGAACGTCAATTATATCGCCTTCCTGAGTGTTTTTCTACTTGCCCAGGTTGCAGGTATCATGAGCCAGATTCCGGGTGGGCTTGGTGTTTTTGAGTCGATCATGATGCTGTTTCTCTCTTCGACTCTTTCACCGACCCAGGTGCTGAGTGCTCTGATAGCCTACCGGGGCATCTACTATATCTTGCCGTTTATTGCTGCTTCCGTGTTGCTTGGTTACCAGGAGATGGTGACTGAACGGGAGCGGATCTCTCGCGTATCTCGTAGACTGACCGGCTGGATTCCTAAAGTGATACCGCAGGTGTTGGCATTCAGCGTATTTATTGGTGGTGTCATTCTTCTCTTCTCGGGTGCCACTCCGGGTGAGTTGCCAAGACTTCGCTGGCTCAGACATTTTGTTCCCTTGCCGGTCATAGAATTATCTCATTTCCTTGGAAGCCTGGTGGGAATCTGGCTACTGATATTGGCACGTGGTCTTCAGAGGAGGCTGGATGCTGCCTACCACATTGCCCTGCTTCTTTTGCTGGCCGGGATGGTGTTTTCGATACTGAAAGGGTTCGACTATGAAGAGGCCATTATTCTCGGGCTTACGCTCATCGCTATGCTGCCGGCCAGGAAGGAGTTTTATCGGAAGGCTTCGCTTTTTCATCAGAAATTCACACCCGGATGGGTTGTGGCAATTCTGATCATTATTATCAGCTCGGTCTGGCTGGGATTCTTCTCATACCGTCACATTGAATACAATCAGGATCTCTGGTGGAAGTTTACCCTGAGAGGAAATGCCCCACGTTATCTAAGAGCAACGGTAGGAGTTGTTTCGTCGGCAATCATATTTGGGATACTCAAGTTGCTGAAACCCAGCCGAATTCGATCGGTGCCATCAAAAGGCCAATACCTGGATAAGGCCGTGGAGATTATAAGCCGGAGTCCGCACACGGAGTCAAATCTTGTTCTGTTGGGCGACAAAACCTTGCTCTTTAATGAAGATGAGAGCGCGTTTATGGCCTATTCGACAGAAGGCAGAAGCTGGGTTGTGATGGGGGACCCGATTGGTCCGGAGTCGGCCATATCCGATATGGCCTGGGAGTTTCGGGAATTGTGTGATGAACACGACGCCTGGCCCGTTTTTTACCAGGTGAGAGATGAATATCTGGGTATCTATCTCGATCTGGGACTAACCCTTCTAAAACTGGGGGAAGAAGCCCGGGTTGACCTTGATAAATTCTCACTGGAAGGAGGAAAGTGGAAGGCCATAAGGCATATGCAGAAGAAGATGCAGCGCGACGGTTATCTTTTTGAGATACTGGAAAAAGAGGATGTGCAGAAGCATATGCCAGAATTCCGGCAGATTTCTGATGACTGGCTGAAAAGTAAAAATACCCGTGAGAAAGGGTTTTCGCTAGGTTTCTTTGATGAACAATATCTGTCGCATTTTCCTTTTGCTGTTATCAGAAAAGAAGGGGAATGTGTGGGTTATGCGAATATCTGGAATAGCAGTGATAAACAGGAATTATCAGTAGATCTGATGAGACACCGGAATGATGCACCCGGTGGCATTATGGATTACATTTTCATCGAATTGATGATGTGGGGTAAGGAACAGGAATATAGCTGGTTTAATCTCGGTATGGCGCCTTTATCTGGTATGGAAAATCGGGATCTGGCGCCATTGTGGAATAAGCTAGCATCATTTGTTTATAAAAATGGTGAATACTTCTACAATTTTCAGGGCGTTCGTCAGTATAAAGATAAGTTCGATCCTGAATGGCGACCCCGTTATCTGGCCTGCCCTGGCGGGCTGGCAATACCGGCCGTGTTGACCAACGTAACAACATTAATATCAGGCGGCTGGAAAGGAGTCGTCAGTAAATGAAATATCTCAAATTACTCCCCATTTTTGCACTTTTATTATGCACCCGGTATGCCTCGGCTAAGGCCGTAAGGGTTGATTCCCTGCATTTTGGAGCATTCGGAAAGGTTCATATCTATCAAACTACAGAAAACCCGGATCAGGTCGTTTTATTCGTTTCGGGTGATGGCGGTTGGAACGAGGGGGTGGTTGATATGGCGGAAGAACTGGCCAAACAAAACGCGATGGTCATCGGAATTGATATCAACACGATGTTTCGTAACATGCTGAAAATTAAAAGGAAATGCCTGTATCCGGCAGGAGATTTCCAGGAACTGGCGCAATATGTTCAGCGCAAGAAAGGCCTGTCCGAATACCATATTCCCATCCTGACCGGTTATTCTTCAGGTGCTACGATGGTTTATGTGTTACTTGCAGAAGCCCCCATAAATACATTTGCCGGTGGCATCAGTCTTGGGTTTAGTCCGGATCTTGACTTCCCAAAGCCATTTTGCAGAGGAGCACTTCTACAAAGTAAACTCAAAAAAAATAAAAAAGGCTATCTGTTCATCCCGGTCTCCCATCTCGATCTGCCATGGATTGTCCTGCAGGGTAACATCGATAAGGTCACAGATGCAACGATTACAAAGAAATTTGTAAACAAAGTAGTTGATGCCAAACTGGTCATGTTGCCTGGAGTTGGACATGGATACTCTGTTCCCAGAAATTGGTTGCCTGAGTTTATTAATGCCTACAATGAGATCATCTCCAAAGGCGAAGTGACGCCAAAACCCAGTGTCGCCAGACTCAAAGACTTACCCCTGGAGGAGGTGCCTGCAACGGGACCACCAAAAGACATAATGTGCGTGTTGATCTCGGGAGATGGCGGCTGGGCAAGTATCGATCAGGGGTTATCCAAGACACTTGCAAAATCCGGTATTCCAACAGTCGGGATCAACTCGTTGAAGTATCTGTGGGACCGCAAGACCCCCCAACAGGCAGCCATTGATTTGCAGCGTGTGACACAAAATTATTTGTTGAAATGGAACAAGGACAAGGTGATATACATCGGATATTCGCTGGGTGCTGATATCCTGCCGTTCATGCTTCACAATCTGCCGGAGCCATTGAGTAAAAATACCTTGCTGGCCGCGTTTTTATCCCCCAGTCAAACGGTTGATTTCCAGTTTCATCTGTCCTATTGGATCGGTGGTGGAAGTGGTAAAAATTATCTGAACGTGCTGCCCGCAATCCTTTCTCTCAAAAATATTCCATTGTTGTGTCTTTACGGCGATGATGAGACCGACAGCATATGTAAAGATATCAGCATGCCGAATGTGCATGTCGTGGCCATGTCCGGGGGACACCATTTTGACGGCAATTACCAGGGATTGGCCGACGAGGTTCTAAAGTATGTAAACAAATAGAGAAATAATTATCAGCTAAATACGACAGCAAAATTAATTGTGAAGTCTGCGTGACGTAGCACATTATTTCTAGCTATGACGTAGTTTCCCCCACTCCTTTAATACTGATTTTAATTCTATAACTTCAATATTATTTGTAATTTGAGTTCAATTATGCTCTCAGCATACTAATATCCCATTCCAATCTAAAGGATGATCATTTTTATAGTGTTTGCTTTTATGTTCAAATTCTATTTCAACCTTTTCATAGGTTCCATTGGGTAATTTTCGTTTTCCTTCGCAATCTGGGAATTTTGTTCCAACTGCTTCAATTTCAACGTGAAGGTCTGTTGCAATAAGGGCAAATAAATAAACAACCCCCTGCTCGTTTAAAGGACTATGTAACAAACCCTTATGATTTATTCTCTCCCCATATCTTTTCCGTACCCGTCTTTTGGGTTTTGATATTTTAGGTGTGACTTCAGGAATATCTGGATAGTACATCTTCCGTGTCCAGGTTACTTATCTATTGCGGAGAGCTGTTCGGTTATATACTCGTTCAAACTCTTGCCTTCTTTTTTTGCCCGCAGATATACTTTACGGTGAATATCGGTAGGAAGCCGGAGCATAAGACGACCTGAAAAAGGTTTATCGGGTTGCTCACCGCGTTGTTGACAGAATTCCAGGTAATCATCAATGGAATCGCGAAAAGCCTGTATCAACTCATCCACACTTTTGCCCTGAAAGGTGATCACATCCCGCATATCCATAACTTCCCCGTGAAAAAGTTCTGCTTCTTCATCAAATTCAACCTTACCATGATATCCTTTATACCGGAGCATAGATATTAAATTTTAGATGGTGTTATGCCTGCTTCCTTCAAAAATCGTCGAACAGATTTCAAGGCTCCCTTCTCGGTTTCCTTTTGTGGATGGGGGCGATGGAAAACTGCACGAACATTGTTAAGAGCTACCCGGATACGGGAGTCTCTTCCTTGACTAAGTTCAGCACCCAAAACGATAAACAATGACTCTATTTTATCCCACTCGACATCTGATCGAACAGGATTATCAAAAATTGCTTGTAACGTCTTTTGATGCTTCGAACTCATTCTCATAGTGTCATTATACGACACTATAGTAGCTAACGCAAGCCTGTTTAATATTATTTTGAATAGGCTTACAAAAAGAGAAGCAAGATCTGGTTCAGGTAGATTTGGTCTTTCAACTCTTCTGCACTCTCTCAAGTTTGCGTTTGAAACACCCCTCCTTACCTAATCTCTAATATCCTAACGTAAATACATTGTGAAAACGCTTAAATTTTCAAATATAAAATGATTTTTCTCTTTTATTTGTTAAGGGGTATAGAAATTATAATAACAAAAACTCTTAACAAAAGAGGAGGTAACTATGAAAACCAATAGTTGGATCATAGCAATTGTCAGTTTATGGATAATCTTGTCTGCACTTATCGGTTTTACTCCGATGTTCATTTTATGGAGTAACCTGATTTCCGGTGCCATCATAGCTATTGCCGGTTTTTCGTTTGCGAAAGAGAGGCCGGGATTTGGGTGGATTGCCGGAATATTAGGTCTCTGGATATTGGTATCCGGATTTATCCCGGGTCTACAGACAGCACCCGGACTGCTTTGGAATGGAATTATCGTAGGTGCAGTCACTGCTATTGATGGATTTTCATCGCTTGGCAGTAGTGAAACCAGTGGTCACAGGACACAGACAGCCCACGGATGATTTGATCAGGAAAATATCCTGAACAAATTAAGCCTCCATTTATAAATGAGGGCTTTTTTTATAGATTCTCGTCCGGGTAAAAAAACGGCACTTCCAGTGCAGGGGGCATTCAACCTATCGAATGTATTCTCGTATTATATGTAATTGCAGGCTTGAATTTTACTCTATAATAGCGGAGTTTACTTTTTACGGGTTGTCGGGTCGAATTTGCAGGTGTTGCAGATCCAAACGATAGGGGTTCCCCCGGGTGTCTTTAAAACATCGTATCCGGTAACCAATAATATTCCAAGTCATCTTAGTTATGAATAAGGGTGCGATTCCTGGGGTACTTTTTCGTGTTGGCTTACTTGCTGCGTGTTTTATTGGGTTGTTTGTATTGCAGGTAAACGCACAACAGAGAAACACAGGCATTCAAATTATCGGCGACTCAGCCGCTTTCAAGCCGGGTACAGAAGCGGTTTTATCAGGAGTCGTACGTGAGGCCAAGACCGGTAAATCTATAGAAGGAGTCACTATTTATTTTGAGAGATTAAACACCGGGACTGTTACGGATGCCAGGGGCAGATATCAAATTACTTTGCCGGCAGGCAAGTATTCAGTCAGATTTCAATACCTGGGTATGGAGACCGTAAACAGGAAGATCTATCTCATGTCCGATGGTCATCTGAATATCACTATGAGGGAGAAGTCTCTTAGCATGGATGAAGTCATTATAAAGGGGAATGCACAAGGTGGTAATGTCAAGAGTGCCGTCACGGGAATCGATGAACTAAATGTTGCGCAAATATCGCAATTGCCGTCTCTGCTGGGTGTCTCTGATGTCGTTCATACATTATTACTGCTTCCCGGGGTGAATACGGTCGGTGAGGGCGCCTCCGGATTTAACGTTCGCGGAGGCATGACCGATCAAAACCTTGTATTGCTTAATGGAGCCCCTTTGTTCAATTCTTCGCATGTCCTGGGTCTTTTCTCGGTTTTCAACCCGGACGCGGTCGACAATTTCACACTTTACAAGGGTTATATCCCCCCGCGGTTTGGCGGACGGTTATCATCAGTGCTTGATGTCCACATGAAGGACGGCGATTATGATAAATATGAGGTCAGGGGTGGCGTTGGCATCGCATCCGGCCGTTTATCCGTGCAAGGACCTATTGTGAAAGGGAAAACGTCTTTTCTGGCCGGGTTCAGAAGTACCTATTCGGATTGGGTCTTGGGACTTGCAAATAACCTGGACCTAAAAAAAAGCAGTGCCGGATTTTATGATGCGAATATCAACCTTTCGCACAGGTTTAACGAGAATAACCGCTTACAACTCTCTTTCTATGGGAGCCATGACAATTTCCGTTATTCCGATCAATTTGGGTATTCATGGGGTACGAAACTTGGAAATTTGAAGTGGGACAAGATCTTCGCGAACAATCTGATGATGGAAGTATCGGCCGTGTTTGGCGACTATACCAGTTCTAATTACGATCCTCAGGGATTTGCTGCGTCCATACTCAAAAATGGGATAAGATACGACCAGTTTAAAAGTGATTTTTTGTATAAACCCAATGACAAGCATGCCATTGACTTTGGGGCCGAGTGGATAGACTATATTGAAAAACCTGAAACTATAGGCCCTTTTAACAAAACATCCGATGTGACTTATGAAGAGATTTCAAAAGGGAGGGGCCGAACCCTCTCGCTATACGTAAGTGACGATTATACCATTTCTTCCCGCCTGTTGCTTTCCCTTGGTTTACGCTATTCCCTTTTTCAGAATCTCGGACCCGGCAACGTTTACAGTTATCAAGCCGGAATGCCAAGAGATGTAAGCACAATCACCGACTCAACACAGTATGGAAGGGGCAAAGTGATAGCTCACTACGCCGGTTTTGAGCCGAGGGCATCGATACGCTATAGCCTTGATGCCTCAAGTTCTATAAAGGTAAGTTACGACAGGATGCAGCAATTCATCCACCAGATTTCCAATAGCACCTCGTCAACCCCCGCAGATATCTGGCAGACAAGCAATACCTTTATTCCGGGTGAAAAAGCAGACAATTTTTCAGTGGGATATTACAGGAATTTCAATAATGATATGTGGGAAACGTCCCTGGAGCTATTCTATAAAAGAACATCAAATCTATTATTGTACAAGAATTTTGCGCAACTTCATTTGAATAATTATCTCGAAACCGATTTGCTGGAAGGCAAGGGCAAAGCCTATGGGGTTGAACTTTCAATCAAAAAAACAACCGGCAAATGGACGGGGTGGTTGTCATATGCTTATACACGGTCACTGGAACGGTCAACTATAAGTTATCCGTCTGAACAGATCAATGGGAACGATTGGTTTCCCTCGGATTTTGACCGTCCGCAGAATATCAGCCTGGTTGCCAAACGGCAGATTGCTAAACGCAGCGCCTTCTCTTTCAACATCGTCTATGATACAGGCAGGCCAATCACAGCCATTGTGTCGAGTTATGAGCAGGGACAGACCATTATCCCCGAATACTCCTCAAGGAATGGGTATCGAATTCCCGATTATATCCGCCTGGATGTATCGTTCACGATCGGTGACAACATCTGGAAAAACAGGGTGGTGGATCCGAACAGAAAATACCATGATAGCCTCACAATCTCATTTTATAATCTGTTGGGTCGGGAAAACGCTTATTCTGTGTTTTATAAGCGACCTCCGGATTTATACATACCGCAATCCTACAAACTTTCAGTGCTCGGGACCATCATTCCCTCAATAACGTATAACTTCAATTTCTGATCGGCATGCCTGAACTCCGAAAAACTGATATGTCTAATCTTTCATTTAATAGAGGCATCAAGATATTGATTCTGATCAGTTCGGTTATTTTTCTGAGTAGTTGTGTTAAAGCTATCCACTTCAAAGTAAAACATCAGGGTGGGCAGTTGGTCGTAGAGGGTATGTTTACAAACAGCGGAGGGCAACAGGAACTACACATTGGAATGACATCCCAGGGAGAACGTAAAACTGTTCCGGTTGACAATGCACATGTTACAATCTACGAGAACACCGGTCTTCAGGAAGACTACCATGAAACAAGTCCGGGAATTTACATTATGGACGGTAACTCTGTGAAAGGAATACCCGGAAATACCTATCATCTTTTGATTAAGCTGGAAGACGGTAAAGAATACCAGACCAAACCCGAGACCATGCCGATGGCTACGGGGAAAGTCAGCGCGCATTATGAACTTGGCAAGGTGAAGGAACTCAGCAGCGACGGTGTTGAACTTTCAGAGGATGCGGTCTTTGTTTATGCAGATACCCAAATCCCCAAAACCGCAAAGCCTCTCTATCTGAAATGGGACGTTGATGAGGTGTATAAGTTTACACAGGTATACATACCAAACCCTTTCAACATTCCACCCCCTGTTTGCTATGTCACTATATATCCGAACACACAGAATATTATACTGTACAATGGGGAGGAGTTGCACACAAATGAGATTACAAATCAGGAATTAGCGACCCAGATCATCAATTTTTCATTTTACCAGAAGCATAATTTCGATGTTTATGTTTCCTCAATTACCAGGAGTGCCTACGAGTATTGGAAACGTGTAAATGAGGTAGTGAACAGCAACGGCACGATTTTCGATGTCCCGCCGGCTACGGTACAGGGAAATGTATATAGTATCAGTAATCCCAATGAAAGCGTACTCGGATATTTCGAGGCGGCTGTAGTCGATACATCGAGGTTTGCAATGTATCGCTACGAAATGCCCATCCCGATACTTAATCCCTGTGCTACCGCAGCTAAGCCCGAGTGTAATGCCTGTCTTTTATTACCCAACAGTACATTACAATACCCAAGTAATTTTGATGATATTCGATAGACGGTGACAATGATTTTTTTATGATAAAAGTTGAATTGGAGGTTTTCCCGGTTCTGTTGACTATGGAAAAACTTATAGTTGGGAGAAGTCAACCTGTCACAGGTCTCAATTCGAAATTCATAATTCATAATTTAAAATTCTCTTCTCGTTGACTTTAGAATCCGTACCTGCTAAATTCAGCCTCATGTTTACGACATCATTCCATACTGACAGTTGGTGGTGGCCGGCCCGCTGAAGCGGATCGGCGTTGGAACCCGTTTGTCCGGGGTGTCGTATCAAAGATATTACCAACAAGAAACGTCGAAACCCGCTTCAGGATCATCCTGGGCGGGTTTTTTATTTTATGGACAGAACAAGATTTAAAGAACTTTCAAAAACCTATACGGCCATCCCCGTCTACCGGGAGTTGCTGGATGATGTGCTGACCCCGGTATCCCTTTTTCTGAAGATCCGGCAGGGAGCATCCTATCCGTTCCTTCTTGAATCGGTGGAAGGGGGCGAACAACTGGCCCGCTATTCGTTCATCGGCCGGGATCCCTACCAGGCCCTTTCATTCAAAGAAGGCAACCTGACACTGGAACACGATGGGAAAAGTGAATCACTATCCGGTGACTTTTATGATCGGTTGGATGAACTGGTATCGCAATACCAGGAACCAAAGCTGCCGGAGCTCCCGCGTCTGACCGGAGGGGCCGTCGGCTACGTTGCCTACGACACCATCCGCCAGACCGAGCATTTGCCCAACATCCCGGAAGACGATCTGAAGCTGCCGGATGCCATATGGGCCTTTTACAACGAAATTTATGCGTTCGACCATGTCCGCCACCGGATTATCCTGATCCGAACTGTTTTTATCGATGGGACCGGGGCCGACCTGGATGCGTTGTTTGACCAGGCTCTGGAGGGGCTGGATCATATGCAGGATCGTTTGAACCACGATATCCGGAAAAATGGAAGCGTCGACCTGAAGACAAACGATCTGCAGAGCAACACGACGCGTGAACGGTACATGGAGATCGTCGAAAAAGGCAGACATTATATATATGAAGGCGACATCTTCCAGGTTGTGTTGTCGCAGCGAATCACGACGCAGTACAAGGGTGACAGGTTCATGTTGTACCGGGCGCTTCGAACAGTAAATCCATCTCCCTATCTTTTTTATCTTGATTTGGGTGATTTTGCGCTGATCGGCTCCTCGCCTGAGGTACAGGTGCGGGTCCAGGATGGCAAAGCCGAGGTGCTGCCCATCGCGGGAACCAGACCCAGGGGCAAAACCCCGGCAGAGGACGAGGAACTGGGCAGCGACCTCAAACGGGATGCCAAAGAAGTGGCCGAACATGTGATGCTCGTCGATCTTGGGAGAAACGATCTGTCGAGATTTTGCAAGCCGGGCACGGTAAAGGTGACACAAAGCCAGGTGATCGAACGGTTTTCTCATGTAATGCACCTCGTTTCCACCGTGGAAGGATATCTTCAGGATGGGTACAAATCCGTTGATGCGCTCCGTTATTGTTTCCCAGCCGGAACGGTAAGCGGCGCCCCAAAGGTGCGGGCCATGGAGATCATCGATGAGCTGGAAGCCGCCAAACGCGGACCTTATGCCGGAGCTGTCGGATATTTCGATTTCTCCGGTAATATGGATACATGCATTGCCATCCGCACGATGATTGCCACTTCCAATCGTATCTATATCCAGGCCGGGGCCGGCATCGTCGCCGACAGTCAGCCGGCCCGTGAATTTGATGAAACAATGAACAAAGCACGTGCTTTACTTGAAGCACTAACCGTAGCTAAAGGAATGACAGTAGTATCATGACAAAGACGGCCTCTCAGACAGACAACAAAGCTTCGTCAGAAACACGGACACCGACTATCCTTTCCGGGATTCAGCCTTCCGGTAAGCTTCATCTTGGTAATTATTTCGGAGCCATGCGCCAGCATCTCCGGATGCAGCACGAAGGGGATGCCTTCTATTTTATGGCGAACTATCATACGCTCACATCGCTCAACGACGGGAAGGAGCTCTATCAAAATACCATCGATGTGGCGCTCGATTACCTGGCATTAGGACTCGATCCAAATCAATGTACCTTCTTCGTCCAAAGTGACGTTCCACAGGTTACAGAACTCTCATGGATTCTTGGGACGCTTTGCCCGAAGAGTCTGATGGAAAAGGGAGTGGCATACAAAGAAAAAGTGGCTAACGGTCTGGCACCCAATATCGGCCTGTTTACCTACCCGATATTGCAGGCGGCGGATATCCTGATTTATCACTCCGACCTGGTACCGGTTGGTGCCGATCAGAAGCAGAATGTCGAGATTACGCGCGACCTCGCCGTCAAGTTTAATAATATATACAACGGCGAATACCTGCGTCTTCCGGAACCATACATTATGAAGGAAGTGGCAATCGTCCCTGGTGTCGACGGGAGGAAGATGAGCAAGTCGTACGGCAATGCCATCAATATCT
Source organism: uncultured bacterium (assembly GCA_963787205.1). Taxonomy (GTDB): domain Bacteria; phylum Bacteroidota; class Rhodothermia; order Balneolales; family DATFMH01; genus DATFNI01. Next base: position 41,668 of record CAWBCD010000012.1, on the reverse strand, counting down.
ATGATGAAGGAAAGACGTTGAAGAAGAAAGTGATGTCCATCCAGACCGATTCGACACCGCTCGAAGAACCCAAGGATCCGGACAAATGCAACGTCTATGCGCTGATCAGGCTTTTTGCGGATCAGGATCTGGCTGAAGAGATTGCAGACAAGTACCGGGCCGGCGGATATGGCTACGGACATGCAAAAAAGGAACTGCTTGGATTGATTAATGATTACTTTGCAGAAGCCAGGGATCGTCGCAAGGAACTGGAACAGGATACCAATTATGTGATTGACGTCCTGAAAGAAGGCGGACGCAAGGCCAGGGAACGAGCCGAAGAAGTGATGGAACCGATACGGTCGGTGACCGGCATCATGCGAAATTTTTCGATGAGAAACTGAAATTGTAACATTTGGGATAAGATATTGGGAATAATGGAGGGCTATCAGCTGTCAGCTCTCAGCATTCGGTTAGCTGACAGCTAATTCAAGCCATAACCGGTGATTTGCAACTCCATTCTTCCACAAATATTTTTCGATACCCATTAGTAAACTCGTTATGGTACTGATAATCGACAATTACGACTCCTTTACCTATAACCTGGTGCACTTGGTGGCGGCGTTTGCCGGTGAATACGAGGTCTACAGAAACGATCGTATCACGATTGAGCAGATACGCGACAAGAAACCGGATGCCATCCTGATCTCGCCGGGGCCCGGCAGGCCGGTTGATGCCGGGATAACAGAAGACCTGGTTCGTGAGATGGGGCAGGATACACCGGTTCTTGGAGTTTGCCTGGGACATCAGGCTATAGGGGAGGTGTTCGGTGCAAAGGTTGTGCATGCGCCTTCACTGATGCACGGAAAAACATCATTGATTGAACACGACGGAAAGACGATCTTTGATGATGTGCCGCAACGATTTCCGGCTACCCGTTATCACTCGCTGGTCCTGGATCCTGATAGTATACCCGACGAGCTGGAAGTCAGTGCCCGTACGGCTGATGGGGTGATCATGGGAGTGCGGCATAAAAGTTATCCGATCGAAGGGATACAGTTTCACCCGGAGAGCATCCTGACCGAAACGGGACCAAAGTTGCTGAAAACTGGGTTAGTCAGTACATCAAAACAATATCAACCCCAACGACCTGATACTAAAATGGATGGATCTGAAACAGTAGTCTTTACAGAGATACTTCACAATCTTGCCAATCGTAAAAACCTGGATGAGAGTCAGGCGAAAGCAGCACTGGAAGCCATAATCAGCGGAGCTATCCCGGAAGCGCAGATTGCAGCATTCTTATTCGGGATGCGCTCCAAAGGGGAAACCGTCGAAGAGATGACAGCTTTCGTCGAGGTGATGAGAAAGGCAGCCGTTCATGTGGATGTGGATATCAGGCATGCGGTTGATTTATGCGGTACAGGCGGGGACAATGCCAATACGTTCAATATCTCAACGGCCTCGATGTTTGTGGTGGCCGGAGCAGGTGCACCGGTGTTGAAACATGGGAATCGCAGCGTTTCGAGCAAGAGCGGAAGCGCAGATGTTCTCGAGGCACTTGGAGCTGTGGCAGCGTTGAAGAAGGATCAGGTTGAAGAAGTGTACAATGAAACGGGTCTGGCATTTATGTTTGCTCCCTATTTCCATCCCGCTATGAAACATGTAATGCCGGCAAGAAAGGCCTCCACCTCAGAACGTTTTTTAATATACTCGGGCCTTTACTGAATCCCGCCGGTGTCAAACGCCAGGTTGTAGGGGCTTATAATCGCCAGATCGCCCATCTGGTCATCCAGATTTTACGCAATCTTGGAACCGACTTCGCCTATGGAATCAATGCCGAGGATGGGTTGGACGAGTTTAGTACCACGACCTATACGGATGTCTACGAACTTCAGCATGAAATGTATTCAGAAGCTGTACGATTCGATCCCCGTGACCTGGGCATCAAGCTGGCTCAGCCTGAGGATCTAAAAGGCGGGGATAAAGACGTCAATGCAGAGATCATCCGTAATATCCTTAAAGGAAAAGGAACACGGGAGCAGCAAGATATAGTGACACTGAATGCTGTATTTGGGATCCATGCTTCAGGGATCGTTGATCACCTGAAAGAAGCCTATGACCTGGCGCGTGAAAGCCTTGCCGCCGGCAAGGCAGATCGCAAGCTGCAGCAATTTGTTGAGGCCACAAACGATGTCAGTTCGAAAATGAAACCGGATATGCCATGAGCACGATCCTGGATAAAATCGTGGCACAGACCCGCGAGGATCTGGCGAAACGCCGCCGAAAGGTAAAGGCCGTTGACTTCCGGTCTTTCGAACAATACGAACAGCAACGGCGATCTATGTACGAGGCTCTTCAGGTAGAAAACGAAGTGGCCATCATCGCGGAGATCAAGAAAGCATCGCCATCAAAAGGGCTCATACGGCCGGATTTCAACCCGGAAAAACTGGCTGAATCCTATCTGAAAGGCGGAGCGTCTGCCATATCTGTTCTTACCGACGAACCGTTCTTCAAAGGACATCTGTCCTATCTTGAGAAAGTATCAAAACTCTCGGATAAGCCGGTTCTGCGTAAGGATTTTATCATCGATACCTACCAGATAGAAGAAGCAAAGGCTTACGGGGCTGATGCCATTTTATTGATTGTTCAGATAACCGAAGGCTCCCAACTCAGCGAATTGTTGCATGCCGCGCATGAGGCAGGTCTTGAATGCCTGGTCGAGTGTTATGATGAGAATGATTTTAAGCAGATTTCATTCAAAGAAACACGGATTTTGGGTGTCAATAACAGGGATTTGAACACTTTTGAGGTACAACTCCATCGAGGGGTATCCTTGCTTGAACAGGCGCCAGATCAGGTTGTCAGGGTGTCGGAAAGTGGCATAACGTCGGTGGACGATCTGCGTTACCTATATGAACATGGTATTCATGCAGCTCTGATCGGAGAGCATTTTATGCGAAAACCGGACCCGGGACAAGCGGTGAAAGATATACGTGAACAGCTTTTGGAGCTTCATTCCTCGTTTCGACGCTCGGCTTCGGAACGACATCCCGGTAGCTCCGCTACAAAACAAAATGCTTTCAGGGAGCAGGGTTCCACCCACGTACGTTCCCAGGCAGAGCATGGGAACGAGGGTACGGGTTGACCTCATCCCAACCTCCCGAATGAGTTCGGGACAAGCTATCTTCATATCTATGGATAGGGACTAGTAGGCTTAAAATTTATAATCGAACAATACATGTTTTTTGAAGACGAATCGGAACCCAGGACACGTGTTAAAATTTGCGGTCTGACCACGCTGGAGCATGCGAGATATGGCTCAGGAGCCATGGCTGATTTCCTGGGATACATTTTTTATGAGAAGAGTCCGCGTTACATCGAACCGTCGGAGGCAGCGGCAATCATCACCTGGATCGAAGGACCTGCGAATGTCGGGGTGTTTGTCAATAAGTCAATCGATGATGTTAATGATATAGCCAAACTGACTGGCATCGAATATGTACAGTTGCACGGGGATGAATCGCCCGAATATTGTGAACTGATCGAAAAACCCATCATCAAAGCCTTCCGTGTAAAGGCGGATGACACGGCAGAGACCTTGCGCGATCGTGTTCAGCCATATCGGGATGCGGCAGCTTACTTCCTCTTTGATGCCTATACTTCGGATGTGTATGGTGGCAGCGGGAAATCATTCAACTGGGATATCCTCGCAAAATTTGATAGTCCGAGACCTTATTTGCTTGCGGGCGGGTTATCCTCAGAAAACGTTAAGGAAGCCGTCAAAAAGGTGAAACCATATGGATTAGATGTCTCAACCAGCCTGGAAGATGAACCCGGGATAAAAAGTTTTGAGAAGATGGAAACCTTCTTCGATGTGATGCAGGAAATCTGGGATGGACAGCGGGAAGAATGAACATATCTGCCGCGGCGTCTAATTTTCAAGATAAATGCCACGGAGACACAGAATACCACAAAATATATATTCAGTGTAATTCCGTGCTTCTGTGGCAATCGGAAAAGTGTAAGAATTAAGGATCAAACATAATCAGACTTATGCAGGAACAATTGACAGCTTACGAAGCTCCAACGAGCAGTGGCTATTATGGCAAATTCGGTGGACGATTTGTGCCGGAGATACTTATACCGGCGCTGGAAGAACTTGAGGTAGCTCTGCAAGATGCTGAACAGGACCCAAATTTTCGGGCAGAGTATCTGAATCTTTTGCGTGAATATGTCGGACGGCCAACTCCACTGACATTCGCCGGTCGCCTGACCGAACACTATGGCCGGGGCCGTATTTATCTTAAACGAGAAGACCTTTGCCATACGGGTGCGCATAAGATTAATAACACAGTTGGGCAAATCCTTCTTGCCCGGAGAATGGGTAAAGAGCGCATTATCGCCGAGACCGGTGCCGGTCAGCATGGTGTGGCAACAGCAACCGTCTGTGCCTTGTTTGGGATGGGATGTACCGTGTACATGGGTGCAGAGGATATGCGCCGTCAGCGGCTGAATGTAGAGCGCATGCAGCTTCTTGGTGCGGAGGTACGTCCGGTGGAAAGTGGTTCTCAGACCCTTAAGGATGCAACCAATGAGGCCATACGCGACTGGGTTACCAATGTTTCCGACACGTTTTACATCATAGGTTCGGTTGTCGGACCACATCCATATCCCAAAATGGTGCGAAATTTTCAGAAGATTATAGGCGAAGAGGTCAGAGAGCAGCTCGCCAAAAAAGAAGGCAAATTGCCGGATTATCTGCTGGCGTGCGTTGGGGGTGGTTCAAATGCCATGGGCATCTTTTATCCTTTTCTGAATGATCCATCTGTAAAGATGATCGGTCTGGAAGCGGCAGGAGAAGGTATTGATACACATAAAACAGCGGCGTCTATGACGGTTGGTACCCCTGGAATTTTGCATGGCGCGATGAGTTATCTTCTACAGAATGACGAAGGTCAGGTAGAACTGGCATATTCGATCAGTGCCGGACTCGACTATCCCGGTGTAGGTCCGGAGCATGCGTATCTACACGATACGAAACGGGTTCAGTATTATCCGGTCACCGATGCCGAGGCGATGCAAGGGGTGAAGCTGGTATCACGAATGGAGGGAATCATTCCCGCAATTGAGACAGCGCACGCTGTGGCTTGGCTGGAACAACTGATGCCGAAGACCAGCATGGACGACCTCATCGTCGTCAATTTCTCCGGCCGCGGAGACAAGGATATGGAAACGATCTCAGCTAATCTGAAATAAAAGAATTCAATGATCACGACAAAAAACCGAATCCAGACCCTTTTTGAACAAAAGAAAGAAGACGAAAAGATCCTGAGTCTCTTTCTGACCGCCGGCTATCCTGATCCGGATGAAACCGTGGATCTGATGCTGAATTTAGTGAACTCCGGGGCAGACATCATTGAACTCGGCATGCCGTACAGTGATCCGCTGGCCGATGGACCGACGATTCAGTATGCCAGTAATGAAGCACTAAAGCACGGGATTCGCATGAAGCGCATTTTTGAGATGGTGAAGGAATTTCGCAAACAATCGGATATCCCGGTTATCCTGATGGGCTATCTGAATCCGGTGATGCACTATGGTGCCGAAGCTTTTTGCAAGGATGCCTCCGAAGCAGGAGTAGATGGATTGATACTGCCGGATCTGCCTCCCGAAGACGCGCAAATGGTTCATGATCCTGCTATAAAAAATGGTCTGGATATGATCTTTCTGGTTGCTCCGAATACAAGCGATAAGCGGCTTGAGAAGATAGATCAGCTTTCTAAAGGTTTCGTATATTGCGTTTCCGTTACCGGGGTGACAGGTGCCAGATCTGGTGAAGAAGTGTCGGCCTCCGTTAATCGTTTTATTAACCGGGTGAAAACACATGTTACAAAAAATCCGGTATTGATTGGATTTGGCATCAAAAATCACAATGATGCCATGAAGATAGCCGCTAATGCGGAAGGTTTTATCGTAGGAAGTGCTTTAATCGATTGTATCCGACAGGCTTATCCTGATGAGGGATGGAAGGAAAATGTGTCAGATTTTGTTAGGGAGTTAAAGTACGGTTCAGGCAACCATTGAGGTATTACAGTGAAATCGTATCTTTATGTAATATTATTCAGAAAAACCTTGATGGTGGCATTCTTATAAGACTCAAGACTCTGCAAGAATTACCAATGAAAATGAAAAAAATATTTACACCATTTTTGCTGCTTCTATCCAGCCTTTACATCTTCCAGGCGTGTAGCGGGGACTATCGTAAAGATGCGACGGGTCCTATTGATGAGATCTATGTCGTCATGGACTCCGCAAAATGGGATAGTCAGACTGCCAATGCTATTCGTAAAGTGTTCGGCAGCCCTATAACCACTCTCCCCTCAGAGCAGCCGCGATTTGATCTGCATTTTTTAAATCTGAAAGATAACTCGGATCTTGAATTTGCCAAGGAACAAAAGAATGTGATTTTTGCTGCTCCGCTGAATGACAGCACAAACACAGCCGCTTATCTGCGATCACTGCTGAGCAAACCTGTTCAACAATTGGTGGAAAATGGCAAAAACTTTGCTTTTCCACTCAAAAATAAATGGTATCGTAACCAGTGGACCCTGTTGCTGACCTCAACGTCTGACTCAGCTCTGGCAAATAGAATATTGGACTCGGAGCAGCAGCTTCTCGATAATATCATGACCGTTCAACGGCAAAGGTACCAGGATCAAATCTATGATCGCGGAGAACAAGTGGCCGTGGAAGACACTCTGTGGAGAGAACATGGCTGGAAGATCAGGATTGAGCATGATTATACTCTTGATGTAGATACAGCCAATTTTGTTGTCCTGAGAAGGTCTCTGCCGGACAACGATCGCTGGATATGGGTTTGGTGGAAGAATAATGTCAATAATATCGATTATCTCGACCCGCAGTGGGTAAATGCAACGCGCGACAGTCTGAATGAAGCTCGTATCCAGGGGACAGAGGATAGCGCATATGTGACGACGGAATACCGCACCGATGTGCTTTCACGGACGATCACATTTAAGGGATTCTATGGTATCGTAACTCACGGAAGATGGCGCATGCATCATGGCGCTATGGGAGGCCCGTTTGTCAACTACACATTTTATGTGCCCTATCAGCACAGATTGTACTCCATGGAATTTGCAGAATTTGCCCCCCGGTACCTAAAACGTAGATTTGTCCGTGAGTTTGAGGCAATGGCGTATACATTCAAAGCGGATTCAACACTTACACCGGCACAACTTGCCGGAAAGTCACTGCGAAAGAGCGATGAGGGACAGCAAACTAAGAAATAGTCAATACGATATTAATATGGAGGATCTCTTTGATCCTCAAAGATCATATGTTTGAATAGCTCACAGAGGAGGAAGACGGGCGGGAAGAAATGTCCCTGGACAGGTATTCGGATACCGCCTGTTTGAACATTTCTATGTGCTCAAATGTCAGGAAGTATTTGACTTCGATTTTTTCGAGAGTGTGTAACTTGATAGCTACACACTCTTTAGTGAAATAGATGTCGCGGACCTGATCTGTGGGGATGATTTTTTTTCGTCGGAATGGCTTTTTTAGGATGATATACTCTTTACGCAACATGATATAGTTCTTTCTGTCGGAATAACTGAGGATATATCCCTGCAGTACAAGAGCCAGTGCAAAAAAGAAATAAGGGGTGATGAGAATTCCCAGCCAATGACCTTCATTGTGCAAGGAAATAGAGTCGGACAATCCGATCAAAAAATAACCTACGCCAAGCATGGGCAGCAAAAAAATTCGCAAAAAGCGGCCCTGAATGGTCGTTGGTGGGTCTATCAAGGATATTTTAATTTCTCTCATCCTGGAAAAAAATTATAACCCTGGACCTCAATTTCGATTGCTGAATGTACTTTTTGCCGAATCACAAAATAAATTATTGCATTATGTATACCACTGAGGATCTTCCGTTCCTGAATGGTTATATAAATATTTTATGTTTGAATGTCGCCCCCTTACACTGGGAAGTTAATGTGTCGCAACGAGTGTTGCCATTAGAATGTTATTAGTTATATATACAATTAAACTTTTTATGTGCAAGATTTATAGAAGGGCAATTCAGCTAACACAGTTGAATCACCTAAAGCATGGATTGGAGACAGATTTTGCTGATTAAATTTGGCTATTTAGCGTAATTAAAATCAGATAGATACACCGCTTCGAAAGATCGGTCCGGTAAATCATTAAGTGTTCATTATATTGACTCGTATGAAAATTAGCCGTTATTGGAAAATTTTAAAGATTTTATTCAGGTATTACCGCAAACGTTACAAGAGGGACTACGGGCTTGCTTTACAGAATATTGAAGATGAGCTCTACGAAGTAAACCTGAAAGTAGAGCCTTATCTGAAAGCTGTTTCATTCATTTTGGTATTCGTCGCCTTCCTGACGATTGTGATACCTTTTGGGTTCCGGCTCAGTTACGATATCCGGGAGTGGAACAAGGTTTTGGAAATCGGTCTGCTACATGGATTCGTATTCTTCTTCGTTCTCAGGGTCATCCTGACATCGAGGCGTGTCTCTTTTCTGAAGAAACGCTGGTTTGAGGCTTTACTAACGATATTTGCGATACTCATCATCCTTTCATATTGGATCAGCGATTTTACTCTACATTTTGGTCTTCTCGAATCGCTTGGTATTGTTGATCCCCGTGCGTGGGTATTGGGTGCTGTTAAACTGTACTTGTTCTTACTAATAGTGATTAAAGTCATTCAGGGTACACCAGCTGTTCTGGATGTCGGAAATAATACGGGACGTCTGCTTGTCATAAGTTTCATGCTGCTGATCCTTTTTCGGGGCACTTATTCTGATGATGCCCAGAATGACAGTCGATGAGAAGGGCCTGTCGTTTGTGAATGCATTGTTCACATCAACCAGCGCCGTTTGCGTCACCGGCCTGATTGTAGTTGATACTGCCAGACATCTTACAGTACTGGGGCAACTCGTGGTCATGATTTTGATTCAACTCGGTGGTATCGGCATTGTCACTTTTGCCACTTTCTTCGCTATGTTCCTGCGCAGCAGTCTTGGGGTCGGGCAGTTAACCTTTATGAGGGAGATTCTGGGAGAGAAAAGTGTTAACGAGATATTCGGGACACTTCGGCGTATTATTGGTTTAACGTTATTTATAGAGTTGCTCGGTGCCGTTTCCTTTTATATAAGCTGGCGTCATCTTATTCCTGATCCGCTTAACAGGGCCTGGTTTTCCATATTTCATTCTATCTCAGCTTTTTGTAATGCCGGGTTTTCACTGTTTTCAAACAGTTTCGCCGACCATGTTAATGTCATCAACCCCGGTGTGAATATCACAACCATGCTGCTGATCATATTTGGAGGTCTTGGATTTACAACGATTTGGGAATTAGGGGCCAACATTAAAAGGGGGAAGCCGCGCACCTACGGGTTGTCTGTACACTCTCGGCTGGTTATCATCACAACCCTTGTATTGATCTTTTCTGGTACGGTAACACTGCTGGCAACCGAATGGAGCGGCATCATGGCCGGGTATACGGCCTCTCAGAAGGTGATGATCTCGTTCTTCCAAAGTGTCACGACAAGGACGGCCGGATTTAACACGGTTGACATCGGCCGTATTGGTCCGCCTGCAACGATGTTTATGATGATTCTTATGTTTATCGGGGCGTCGCCCGGTTCCACAGGAGGTGGTGTCAAAACAACAACGATTGCTGTGCTTGCACTGGCGGTGGGATCTACCATAAGGGGGCACAAGAGGATAGAAGTGGCTCGCAAGACATTACCTGTAGATGTTGTATTTGAAGCTCTCACGGCATTAATACTTGGGGCTGTGCTGGTGATGGGAAGCACACTCTTGCTCACAATTTTTGAACATCAGAATTTTGTAGATCTTTTATTTGAAGAGATTTCTGCATTTGCAACCGTTGGATTGTCACGGGGGATTACCCAACAGCTAAACAGCGTCGGTAAGGTCATCCTGGTCTTGTCCATGTATACGGGGCGTGTCGGTAGCATCACATTGGCCGTTGCATTTGCTAAAAAGATTGATAAGCGAAAATACCAGTATCCGATAGAGTCGGTGCTGGTCTCATAAATGATGGAAACTGTTAAAATTATTAGTAGGAATGGCTAGAGAAAAAGATATACAATTTGCCGTCATCGGCCTCGGAGCTTTTGGTTTCTCGCTTGCCAAAACACTTGCGGAAAAAGGAGCCTTTGTGATGGCGATAGATCACAACATGGAGCGCATCGAGGCTATAAAAAGGTACGTAGCAGAAGCCATTTGCTTCGATGCCACGGATCCTGAACAACTCTCCGCGCATGGTGTTACCAATGTGGATGTTGCAGTAATTGCCATCGGTGAAGTGTTTGAACCGGTTGTGTTGATTGCCATGGAACTGTTGAATGCCGGTGTCAGTCGAATTATTGCCAGAGCCAGTAATGAAACGCAGGAGACGATACTGAAAAAGATCGGGATACGACAAGTTATTCATCCTGAGAAGCAGGTTGGAGAACGCATGGCCATCGCACTTCTTCATACCAGTGTCCGGGATGTTTTCGAACTCACGGAAGATCTCGCGATATTTGAACTGGATGCGCCCAAGATGATGTATAATCATACCCTCCAGGAGCTGCACCTGCGCAGCAGATATAATGTAAACCTGATCACTATAAAAAGGCCCCTGCTTCCTGAAATAGAGGATGATTCAAACGAAAACTTCGAGGTACTGGGTGTTTTAACCGCTGATACACGGGTTGTCAAAGGCGACAAACTGGTGTTAGTGGGTAGTGAAAAGAGTATTAACAAGATGCTGAGCACCGCAAACCGATAATTATAATCCCTGCATGGAAGTATTAAACTCAGGCAAAACCTCATTTAAAATAGAAGTTCCCTATCGTTTATATCAAACGGGCGAGGCGGGGGGCAAACCGATGATATTGTATCTGCACGGTTATGGTCAGGATATGGAAAGCTTCGTTTCTGCAACTGAACCAATGCACAAGCTTGAAGCCTATCATCTTTATATCCAGGGTCCCTATCCGGAATACACGGTGCTGCGCAAAGGAAAGAAATGGGGATATTCCTGGTATCTGTATGATGGTAACGGCGACAATTTTATACGTTCTCTGGAGTATACATCCGAGTTTATACAAGATATCATTGATCAGTTGGCCTCATTCGTAACCATAAACCAGCTTGCCATTTTCGGTTATTCGATGGGGGGGTATGTCGGGGGATATTTCGGTTTGACGAGATGGAAACACACGAATGCCATGATTCTGACCGGTTGCCGCATAAAAACGGAGGTAGTATCAGGCGACTGGAATGATCGCAAACATATAAAAGTATTGGCATTACATGGTAAGAATGACGATAATGTAGTACACGAAAGACAAGAACAAGAAATTGCTCTTTTGAGAGAAAAAGGACTACAAGCCGACATAAAATTGCTCGAAGGGGGGCATGATTTAAGTCATGATTATCTTAATGAGGCGCTTAAGTGGTTGTTATCAATAGGATTTAAGGAGATTGTTTAGGTGCCGATATTTATATATCGGCAGAAAATTGTAGAATTTCTTAATATAACACAGATTTAACATTAAGCATCATAAGGTTATTGAGTCGTTATGGATACCAAATATGGCACAAATGATGCAATTGATCTTGCTAACCGTAGCAATAAAACTACTGATATGAAAATTTTAGTTGTCGAAGACGAAGAATCCATCCGGAGTGTTCTCAGATCTTATTTGAAGAATCATGAGTTTGAGGTCATGGATTCTGGAATGGGAAATGAGGGCCTTAAACTTGCCTTGGATAATGAATTTGACTGTATTCTCATGGACATCGACTTGCCTGATACTACCGGACTCGAAGTCTTGAAGAACCTTAGGGAACAGGGAAATGAAACCCCGTTAATTTTCCTTACGGGTACCAAGAAAGTAGACGTCAAAGTCGAAGGTTTTGAATATGGAGCAGATGATTATGTCACCAAGCCTTTTGATTTTAAGGAGCTTGTTGCGCGGATAAAAACTATTGCCCGCAGAAAAAAACAAGTCGAAAAAGCCGAGCGTAAGGAAGTCCTTATTTGTGGTCTGCTTAAGTTGGACCTGCTGAACCGGGAGTTCAAGATTAAGGACAAGTTAATCTTTCTGACAAACAACGAGTTTAACCTGCTCGCATACTTCTTAAAACACAAAAATGAAGTGGTCTCTCGTCAGGAACTCTCTGAGAATGTCTGGCACATCTATTTCGATACACAAACGAACTTTGTGAATGTTTATATCAGCTACCTGCGCAAAAAGATGCGTTCGGAACTGGACGAAGATCTCATCGAAACAATACGTGGAGAAGGATTTCGTCTTAATTGTCCGGGCTGATATTCGTCTGTCTGCTAATCACAAATGTGGTTTCTCTGAATGAGTCAGTCATGGTTGCCTGAGCCGTTCATAAGTAGAATGCATGCTATTCTGCAGCAGGAATGGTATGAATCCGTGATCAGTACGTTTTCTCATGAAAAGGTTACGGCTTTTCGTTTGAACAGGATGAATGGAGGGAGCAGGGAATGTCTGTCCCATTTAGAGGACGAGGGTATTAATCCGGAACCCGTAGAGGGTTTCGATGACGTTTGGACGGTTGAAAGAACACAACGGGATTCTCTGTTGCGGTCCAGAGAATTTGAGGGGGGGAAAATATACATCCAAAACGTTTCGAGTATGATTCCGCCTCTGGTGCTCAATCCACAGAAGGGAGACTGCGTACTGGACCTGGCTGCTGCACCGGGTAGTAAAACGATTCAATTGGCAGGTATCGTTGGGGAGACAGGGCAAATCCTGGCGGTCGAGAAAATTCGCAAACGATTTTATAAGCTTCAGGATAACCTTGCCAGAAATAGTGCAGGTTTTGTAAAAACCTATATGGGGGACGGTGAACGAATATGGAAGAGGAATATGGAGGCCTTCGATCGTGTACTTCTTGATGCTCCTTGTTCGACGGAGGGCCGTTTCCTGGAAAGTGATCCGGAGACATATCATTACTGGTCGATGCGAAAAGTCAAGGAGATGGTCCGTAAACAGAGCAGGCTACTCTTCTCAGCCGTTCAATGCCTGAAACCCGGCGGTACCCTTGTCTATTCAACATGTACATTTGCACCGGAAGAAAACGAGGGCGTAGTAGATCGTATTCTCCAGCAATTCGGAGCGAATCTTTCCGTCGAGGAAATAGACATGCCTTCTTCCGCACGCTGGATGAACGGCCTGACATCATGGAAACATAAAGAATTTGACCGGCAAGTTGAACGGGCAAGAAGAATACTACCCGATCATATGTATGAAGGATTCTTCATCTGCAAATTCAAAAAAACGGGTAGTACGATCGGTTAACGGATTACCTTGGGGGCATCGCGAAGAGGGAATCAGGGAAATCCGGATTCAGTTGAATGTCGTTAATCTTGAGATCAGAGATTCTTTTCCCATCGACAACGGTCTCAATGGTATAAGGCAGCACCAGATCCTGGACATGTTTGAAATCGCTGTAGTTAGTCTCAATTTTGGCCATATGTGACGAGACAGGATTAGTCCCGGCAACTTTCTTATGTGTTATCTCACTGGTGATGTTGTATGTATGGGTGTTAACCAGCATAGTTGTCTTTTCGCCTTTGGGATTTGTGACAAGCAACTCGTAGGAGTCAATACCGTTCGTCGTTACGTTACCCTGTAAAACAACCTTGTTGCCTTTTTGTTTGTAGTGGATCAGGGGCCCATCAAAATCCGCTTCGTCTTTCAGTGATTGTGCTTCTGAAGGAGACATCGGTCGGACTATCGATCCATTGCCGTCGGGAATCCGAGCCCATCCGACGTTTCCGTCATATGCCTGAACAATGGTATTATTTTGCATGTGCAGTTCGATCCGCAGCTTGCCCGGTCTTTCCATCATGATTGTAAAGGGTGCGTTCATGCCGTTCATGGTTGCATAACCCGACATTTGAATGGAATGTACTTTTTCAATCTGCTGTAATCCTCCACGCGCAGCTATATTTTGTTTTATAATATTTTCAACCGTTTGTGCTCTTCCAGTTAAGACGAAACACAACAAAAAAACAAATGCAATCATATACGATTTCATGGCCGTATGGATTAATACTGTCTGCATGTAATTATGACTCTATATAAAGATAGGAATAATAAATCTGGAAGTGTGCCATGGAAGGAAGTCATATGAGAAGATTTGACAGTTCGATTGGGTTATCCAGACCTCATGTTAAGTACCCTAAAATCTATTGCAAATTGATATTATCTTAAGAAATCCTCAAAGTTATTTGAGGATAATAGGTTATGATTAAGACAGATACGAATGATCGAATAGCATATCTGAGTCAATTTGTTAGCAGAAAGCGTTTGGATTTGCCGGGAGATATCCTCAATAAACGTACGCTTCATTTGACTATCGTTCTTGAGGATGTCTATCATCCGCATAATGCCAGTGTCGCTTGGAGAAGCTGCGACTGCCTGGACATACAGGATGTGCATATCCATAGAGAACAGGAATACACTGGGTATCAGTGAAAAAGCCGCCTGAGGGGCCGAGTCGTGGCTGACGCTAAAAAAGTATGACCACTCTGACGGAAGGAATGCTCTGAGATGCATTGAAACGCTTAAGCGGGATGGCTACCGGATTAGATGCCTGTTAATCGAGAGAGCTGGTGTTCTCTTTGGCAATCTTTTTGAAGCTGCTGTACTCCTCCGGAGTCAGATCCCCGAACAAATAGTAAAGAGGATTTACGGGTGTTCCATTAATCCTGACTTCATAATGAAGGTGTGGTCCTTCGGTGAGTCCCGTATCTCCCGTGTAAGCAATAATATCGCCACGTTTTACCTTCTTGCCCGGCCGGATACCTTTTGCAAATTTTGAAAGGTGGGCATATCGGGTCTGAAAACCATACCCATGATCAATTTCCACCAAGTTTCCGTATGTTCCATCACGGGCTGCAAATTTTATAACTCCATCAGCCGTTGCGTGGACCGGAGTGCCCACTTTTGCTCTGAAATCGAGGCCTTCATGCATGCGCATGATATGCAATATGGGATGATAGCGCATGCCGAACCCACTCAATACAATACCCTTTACAGGGCGGATGGCAGGAGTATGAGCCAGACGAATCTTGTTTTTGTTATAATAATCTTTGATTTCGGAGAAGCTGACTTTTTGGATGTTGATTTTGCGCTGTATGATTTCCAGATTCCGGGCCGTCCATTTTAGTACATGGGCGGCCGGATCGCTGTAGGAATCAAATTTTGCATAGATGTCAGCACCACCGACCCCGGCTTCTCTTTCCCCGTTTGAGATTGATTTCATGCCGAGGACGGAACGGTAAATATCATTGTCCGTTTTAGCCAGGGAATCGATCCGGGTGTCAATACTCAGGATCGTTTTCTTAGTCTTGCCGAGTTGTTGAATCAGAACATGATTTTCTGCTTTAAGCGTTATTTCTGCAGGGGTTCCGGCAGTAGATGCAAGAATAGTAATGCCAATTCCCGCCATGACGATTCCGGTGATCAGCCACAGACAGGCATTGTATACGATCTTTTCGAACGCATTGTAGTGAACGGGAACTAATTTACATTCGTGTTCGTCGTAGTAAAAATATTTCTGTGAGTCCATGGAGTGGTTATCGGACACTGTAAATGGGGTTTAAGAAACTTGGGGAAAGTATAAATAATACCCTGCATATCCAATTCCACTGTTGGGTTTTATTAGGTTTTGATAATTATTCTACATCACCCTCAAAATATTCAATAGCTCGTTGGGGAGGTTTTGTTTTTTTGCTCTTTTCGGCTATGTGTTCACGAATCTTTTCCTGGAATGCTTTTGCCGCGTCATAACCGTAATGAGACAATAAATGATTCATCGCGATAACTTCTGCAATAACAGTTATGTTCTTGCCTGGGGTGATTGGTAGACGTATATAGGGAATATCCACACCCAGGATAGAAAAATGTTGTTGATCAAGACCTGTTCTGTCAATGTTTTCAGATTCTTCCCACAGACAAAGTTCGACAACAACTTCAAGCCTTTTTTGATAGCGAATGGCACGAATCCCAAACATTGACATAA
This sequence comes from uncultured bacterium, assembly GCA_963787205.1. Taxonomy (GTDB): domain Bacteria; phylum Bacteroidota; class Rhodothermia; order Balneolales; family DATFMH01; genus DATFNI01. Next base: position 25,548 of record CAWBCD010000012.1, on the reverse strand, counting down.
CGTCGATGATGCCCAGACCTCTGATTTCCATAAAATGCTTGTTTATTTCCGTGGCTGAGGCCATAAGCACATTGCTTTTCTTGGTAAGAATCACCACATCGTCTCCGACGAGACGGTGTCCTCGTTCGACAAGGTCGAGCGCAACCTCACTTTTTCCGATCCCCGATTTTCCGGTTATAAGGATACCAATCCCATACACATCGACCATAGAACCGTGCACCATCGTTTGTACTGCAAACTGATCTTCGAGAAAATCGCGCAGCATAAACATGAATTTAGTCGTTCCAAGAGAAGTGCCAAAGATCGGTATACTGGCATCGGTGGCCATCTTGACCAGCTCGTCATCCAGATTGTTATTGTCAGTCAGAAAGATGATCGGCAAACTAAACTGAATAAGATTTTGAAAAGCCGACGTGCGCTCATCCCCTGAAAGGTAGTCGAGGAATTGCTTCTCAGTATTCCCGAGGATCTGTATGCGATGATAGGTAAACAACTCAACATATCCGGCAAGGGCAAGACCGGGGCGGTGAAGTTCCGCCTCGGTCACGTACCGTTCATCAAGATTTACTCCATGATTATGAGCCTCGAGATCAACAGGCAGCCGTTCTTTGAGCTGTTTAACCAGTTCTGCAACACTGATCTTTTCTTTTTTGGGAATAGGCGGATATGGTTGTAGTACCATGGTCAATGTCTATTTGTATTGTAGATGTTTCTCTTTGTATTTGATCAGTTGTTTTCGCAGGTCTTCAGCAGCTTTCATAATGGCTTGTTCATAGGTTGGAGCTTCTTCGTTGGCTGTTAAAAATGTTCTGGCTACTTTCAGTTTAAGTTCAACTTTTTGAGGATTTTCAGCAGATTCATTAGGCATAAAAACGATATCACAACTCATTAATCCATCATAAAATTTTTCAAGTTTATTTACATTTTCGTTGGCAAATTGTTGGAGTCGATCACTAGCTGTAAAGTGACGTGCTGTGATGGTGGTATTCATATGTCGCTCCTTTTCAATTGTTTGCCCACCGATGAATCCCGCAAGTTTCCGGAATCCGAAGGTGGATTAGTTGTTTCTGCCCTGGGATGGGCTTTGTTGTATACTTTTCGAAGATGATCGAGGCTGGTATGGGTGTAAACCTGGGTTGCAGCCAGATTGGCATGGCCCAACAGTTCTTTGATCACCCGGATATCTACACCCCGGTCGAGCAGATGTGTTGCGAAGCTGTGCCGCAGCACATGCGGACTTTTTTGCGATACTTCACTCGCAAGGGCCAGATATTTCTGAACAATGCGTTGAACCGCCCTTGGATACAAACGCTTGCCTTTTTTGGTCAGGAATAATGCCGTATCAAGCGACCGAGCATCCTGAAACAGATATCGGATCTTCAGGTATTCCGTCAGTGCGTTTTGCGCCTGTTTCCCAAATGGAACAATCCGTTCCTTGGATCCTTTACCCATGACCCGTAACTGCCGTCTTTTGAGATCCATATCGGGAAGATCGATGGACACTAATTCCCTCAGACGGATACCGGCTCCATAAAATAGTTCAAAAATGGCCCGGTCCCTGAGTCCTTCATCTGTGGTGAGGTCAATCAAACCCATGATATCCTCGATATCATGCTCACTGACTGTCTGCGGAAGTTTCTTTTCTCTTCTTGGAATAATAAGATGCTGGGCAGGATTAGATTGAACATAACCGCGTCGATAGCAATATCGGAAAAAAGATCGCAGCGATGCCGCTTTTCGGGCAATGCTGCTCTTCGATAACCCATCGTCTGATAATTGTCCCATCCAAAGACGCAATATCGGTCGGGTGACCTTTTTCGGCTCCGGATCAGACTGTTTAATAAACCCCGCAATAAACATTTCGAACTGGTTCAGGTCATTCTGGTATGCCGTAATGGTATGAACCGAGGCGTTTCGCTCGATTTCCAGATATTGCAAGTATGCTTTAATGGCCTCTTTCATCTAATAATTAATATGGCATTTTCTGCGAAAAAGAAAAAAAGAACAAAACGGCATGGCCGTGGGGGCAGGTCTGTTTAATATATTACATCGAAATTTTTTAACCGCACAAATCATTATAACGATCAAGTATGCCCATCCGCAAGAAAATTATCCGGTTTGATCAAAAAACTTTTCAACCGTTTTATATTCCATCTTTAAAACATCAGATTGGCGTCTAAATGTTCATATTTTTTGGAAAAAAAAGAGGATATTATGGAATTGATTAATCCCGATATTGAGAAATATGCAAAAACATTAAGCTTGGATGAGTCGGAGCTTCTGTTGAATATCTCAAAAACGACGCACGAAGAACTCGAATACGACCAGATGCTCAGTGGGAAACTGGAGGGCCGGTTTTTGAGAATGTTGATTCAGTTGACAGGTGCAAAGAGAATCCTGGAGATCGGGATGTTCACCGGGTATTCGGCACTTACCATGGCTGAGGCTCTGCCGGATGATGGAAATATCATTACGTGCGATACAAATGAACGGTATGCCAATATTGCCCGACGTTTTTTTGAAAAAAGTCCCTGCGGCCACAAAATATCTGTAAAAATGGGACCGGCATTGGAAACATTAAAGAAGATAAAGGGATCTTTCGACCTGATCTTCCTCGATGCAGATAAAAACAATTATCCGGAATATTACCGGATTCTTCATCCGATGTTAAAAGTTGGAGGCCTGTTAATTGTCGACAATGCCTTTTGGGATGGAAAAGTGATTGATCGATCCGACGAAAAATCAAAAGCAATCGATCGACTCAATCGTTTGATTTTCGATGATCCATCGGTTGAGAATGTTTTGTTAACAATTCGGGATGGCATCAACCTTGTTAGAAGGGTTCGGTAGTAAACGACTGGAATATCCGCTTGGTGTTGCCAGAGCAGACTGTGTAATTGCACAGTTTCGAATTGACTATTTGCACCTGTTTTAAGATATGTATTAGCTTAATCTTTAAAACAGATTGTTGGAGGATTTTGGGGTATATCAAAGAGGGTTAAATGTGTTATTGAATCTGGCATCTGGACGTACTTGAGCACTAGTTAAGCCCTCCTGTTATTTATAGGTAGGGCTTTTCTTAATATCTTGATTATGGATTGGTCAGTTATCTGTCTTGAGAATTTGTAATAGTAAAAACGAGTTAGTTACTTAAGCTTATGGATCGGCCTCGCAACATCTTAATACTGGACGACGATTCGCTTCACCGCCATTATATTCGGGATTTGATTGAAGAAGTACATGGAGGATCAGTTCGTATCGTCGATGTTGAACACAGTGATGATGCTATAGAAATATTGAGTGAGCTGAAACCGGATCTGTGTATTTTTGATCTCCAATTGCCAGGGGATCGTTCCGGTATCGACGTTGCTAAGTATGCCTGGGAACACGACAACAGTCAGCGTATTTTGTTCTGGAGCCAGCATTCTGATGAAATGTATGTCAGAAAGTTGTTCCCCATAGTTCCACCTAACGCCATTTATGGTTTTATTATTAAAACTGCGCTGGATGATAAAATCTTAAATGCCGTCGAGTATATCCTTGAATATGACCAGTGCTGGATTGATCCGACCATTCGAAAACTCAGGCAGACAACCTTTGACAAGACAAATGGACTAACCGATGTGGAATACGAAACATTGGTGGATTTGGCACTGGGGTTGTCAGATAACGCAATTGCCAACCGGCGTTTTATCACCAGGCGAGGCGTACAGAATAGACTGGCATCACTGTATCAGAAACTGGGCGTGTCTGACGAGCAGATCATAAATGGAGACTGGGGTTATGTGTTTAATCCAAGGACACGGGCTCTGACACTGGCTTTGAGTCGCGGACTCATTAACCAGGAGGCACTCAGAAAAGAAAACGAATTTCTCATGGACTGGACTTGTAAACTTGTCTGATCAGATCTGATTTTCCTCAAAAAGTCTGTACACTTTCCTATCTTTAACCGTTTGCAGATCAGTTGCAGCGCAAATGGTCAAGTCGAATAAACATGGAAGATCGGATTATGATGAAGACAACAGTTGGTCTGATACAAATGTCGTGTGAAGCAGATCCACGGAAAAATCTTGAGAAGGCGGAATATCGCATTAGAGAAGCCGCATCCAAAGGTTCAAAAATCATCTTATTGCAGGAATTATTCACAACACGTTATTTTTGCCAGACAGAAGATGACCATTACTTTGATCTAGCCGAACAGGTTCCGGGTCCGGTTTCCGAAAGGATGTCGCGGCTGGCTGCCGAACATGATGTAGTCCTCGTCCTTCCGTATTTCGAGAAACGTGCGCGCGGCGTCTATTACAATACAGCTGCCGTAATTGATGCCGACGGATCATATATGGGTAAATACCGCAAGATGCATATCCCGGAAGATCCGGGATTTTATGAAAAATATTACTTCACCCCGGGTGATCTTGGATACCATGTATTCCCTACAAAATATGGCAGGGTGGGAGTACTCATTTGCTGGGACCAGTGGTATCCGGAAGCTGCCCGAATTACAGCGTTGAAAGGTGCTGATATTCTAGTTTATCCAACAGCAATCGGTACGCTCGCCACTGAATCGGAAGAGGAAAAAAAACAATTTAAAGATGCATGGACCACCATACAACGTAGTCACGCTATTGCAAACGGCTGTTACGTGGCGTCCATAAACCGAGTGGGAACCGAGGGAGACTTAACCTTTTGGGGAGGATCGTTTGTAGCCGGACCCTTCGGCGAATTACTAATCCAGGGAGATGAGCAAGAGGGAATACTGATGGCAGAGTGTGATTTCAGTGCCATCGAACAACAGCACCGGATCTGGCCGTTTTACCGGGACAGACGAATTGATTCTTATAACGATATCACAAAACGTTATTTGGACGAATGAGCGTTTTACCCGACTGGCTCTAATACAGTGGTAAAATCTCAAACATCTCAATATGGTTAATTATTTGAATATCAATTGCATACATGGATATTTGGACGTCATAAAATCTTAAAAAACTGGTGAGAGGTGCTTATAATATTTGTGTAAATAGCTAAATTAAATAGGTTTTTTCCTTCCTTTTTAAATTATTAAGTACAACCACTTTTACTCCCATTCTACGGTGGACCTATTTTCTCCGGCAATTACAAATTTTACCAGAATTCAGATTTATTTAATCTCTCCTTCACGTTAGCCTAATCAATATTTAACGCTAAGGCAACATTCCATTAATCAGCCACGGCTATCATTCTGCTGGTTCGAATAATACTTCAACAATGACCAGTAATCAGACGAATGAAAGCCTCTAATACCATCTGTTATTATTCAATAACTGCAAATATCCACACACATAATCGGTTCAGGTCTCTTTCTTTGATTTTTGGCCTTCTCTGCTGTATGACATTTGCTGTGCATGCGGCAGTGATCAAAGGAAAGATATACGACAAGAATAATAATGAACCACTGATCGAGGCATCGGTGTACTTAACAAACACGTCCTATGCTGCGGCATCGGATGTGAATGGGAACTACACGATAAAGGGGGTGCCAGCGGGACATTATACAATAGAGGTCAAGTACATCGGATATATAACCTACAAAAAGGAGATTGACCTCTCTGCAAATCAGACTCTTAAGCTCGATATAGGTTTGCGGGAGAATACCAGCCAGATGAAGTCCATAGCTGTTTTTGGCAAGATGGATAAATCCACTGAAACCTCATCTCGCCTTACAGAAAAAAATGCGGATAATGAGGAGAATGTGATCGGTTCGCAGGCGATGGTGAGTTCTCCGGATATCAATGCCGCAAAGGTATTGCAGAGGCTTTCCGGAGTAACCCTCCAAAAGTCGGCCGGATCTGGGGAATCCTATTCCATCATTCGGGGGATGGAACCACGATACAACAATACACTGATCGACGGAATCAAGATACCGAGTCCAAACGATAAGTCGCGGTTTGTATCGCTCAATATCATCCCGTCTGATTTGCTTAGACGTATTGTGGTCAGCAAGACCCTTTTACCTGATATGGAAGCTGACGCCACTGGTGGTACCGTTAACCTGGTTACCAAAGATGCTCCGGATAAACCATTGTTGCGGATACAGGCTTCCGGCGGGTACAGCCAAATGTTGATCAACAGGCCATACACTTCCTTTAGCCAATCCGTCGTAAAACAGAAAAGTCCAAGTCAGATTAATGGACTTAACTACAAAGTTCAACCATCTGATTTTACGAGGTCAAATCTCGATTTCCAATCAAAGACGGTCCCACCAAATGGAACCATAGGCGTGACATGGGGAAGGCGATTTTTCCACAGCAGGCTGGGCGTGTTGGTCGGAGACGAATTTCAGAATGGGTATCATGGTACGAACGGGGTTTTCTATTCGATAGCTCCAAAGCCCAACAGCGACAATCAGTATATCCATCTGGATGTGACAGGGAGATCAATTTCCTCTCAGCAACTTAACAATGGACTCAATTCCCATCTCGATTACACAATCAATGCAAATAACAAGCTGAGCCTGGATAATGTGTTCATCTATTCCTACTTCGCACAAGCTCGCACAAGTATTGATACGGTACTATATGCAGATGATCAGAGAACAGGCCCGGGAACCGGGTATATCACCAACACCATTCGATCTCTGACCCAGAGACAACAGATTGAGAATCTGAAGCTTGGTGGCCGGCATCTGCTGACGAACCGGTTGCTGTTCAATTGGGCAGCTGTGATGGCTATCGCCGGCAAGCAGGAACCGGACAGGGCAGAGATTACCAACATTTATAATGCCCGTCTAGGTGGAATTGTAACCCCGGAACAGTTTTATGGCGGGAATCGTCAGTGGCAGCACAATAACGACCACGACTATACCGGAAAAGCAGATCTGACCTACCGTGCCCTTTTAGCAGGACAGAATCTTGAGCTGAAAGCAGGCGGTTTGTATCGCAGAAAAACCAGGTATAACCAGCAGGATATGTATACGCTGAAACCCAAGCCGGATGCGACAACCGGTGGGGCCGAATACTATCATGGCATATATAATGTTCAATGGCTGGTTTATAATCCGCTCGGGACTGCCCAGTACGACAACAGCAATTACGATGCATCTGAGAATATTGGAGCTGGATATATCCAGGCGAAGTTCGTAGTCAACAAGCTGCAAGTAATTGGAGGGATCAGGGTTGAAAACACCCAGGAGGCATTTCATACACTGCCATTCAGAAATGACGCCCCCACGACTGCCAACATCAAATACACGGACCTCCTGCCCAGTATCCACTTTCGGTATAATCTCAGTGCGCGTCAGGATATCAGGCTATCGTACTTCAAATCTATCGCACGGCCTGGATATTATGAACTGGTGCCATATACGCAGCCCGGTTTGTACTACGATCAGAAGGGAAACCCGAATCTGAAGCATACCAAAGCGGATAATATTGACTTGCGGTACGAGCTGTTTCCCGATCCGCAGGACCAGTTGATGGCAGGTATCTTTTACAAGAATATCGTTGATCCCATTGAGTATGCCCTGACGAGTTTATCATTTGGTCGTGCCGGACAACCTGTCTACACGCCCAGTAACTTCGGAACCGCGCACAACTACGGGGTGGAATTGCAATTCACAAAGTTTTTTGGCGCGTTTGGACTAACAGGCAATTACACATATACCCATTCAAGCATCAGGTCGCCTAAAATTTATAACACGGCAACCAGCACTAAAACCGTATATGAGAGCCGGCCGCTGCAGGGTCAATCAAACAATGTGGCTAACCTGTCAATGATGTACAACGATCACTTGTTGGGTCTGTTCGGTCAGCTCGATGCGCAATACATCGGGAAGACGCTGAGCAAAGTGACCGAATTTTATCACGCCGATTATTATCAGAAACCTATGCTTTCCCTCGCGGCCTCGGTTGAAAAGAGCTTCGGCCATCATCTCACCATTTTTGGGAAGTTTGACAATCTCCTGAATACCCCGACTGTCCTTCATACCAACCATGGTCTGATCGTCGGCAGGAATACATACGGGGCAAGCTACAGTGTCGGATTTAGATACTCGAATTAATAACCCAATAACAGCAAGCACAACAAATAAACAGAGCTAATCTATATGAAAACAACGAACAAATTCTCTCTCTTACTAATGGGGATAACAGGACTGATTATTTCCTTGTCGGCCTGTAGTAAAACGACGAGCGTTACCGGGGGGAATGGAGGTAATCAGCAGTCAAACGATATTACTTCTACCACCTTAAGCGGGCATATCAAAGGCACGATGACAACTGGTACGACTTATACCGTAAATGCCGATATCTATGTGAATAAAGGAGATACCCTTTTGGTGAACCCCGGCGTCACTGTCAAGGTGCTGAACAATTCAACATTCTTCATTAATGGTGTTATCATGTCGATGGGAACACAGAGCCAGCCGATCACATTTACCTCACCCGCTGATTCGTCGGGATCCTGGGGTGGGTTTCAGTGCGACTCTGCACAAGCTGTGACGTTCCACTGGACCCATATCAACTACACAGGCGGTCCTGATCCAACAGGTAGTCCACGTGCGACTATTGTAATTCACGCTCCCATTAAGGTTGATTTTGAAGATTCCTGGATTTTAGATGGTGTTGATAATGCCCTTGAAGTCGAGGATGGAGCACAACTTACGATGTTGCGAAATACCATCGAACACCAGGGCAGTACGGATGGTGAAGGGCTTGATGTCTATCGTGGTGTAACCGGAACAATAGCTTATAATGTTATTTGGGGTGGTGCCGGGAATGCACTTAAAATCCAGACAGATAAGATCCAGTTACACCCGCAAACGGATTTGAAGATGTATAATAACGACTTCATCGACAACGGGTATCGGCGTGGTGCTGCAGAGCCGGGTGCTGGTATAACCATTGATCAGTTTGCCAAAGGTGAGATTTACAATAACATGTTTATCAGCGACTATTACGGTTTGGCAATCACCAGGGGGGCTGACACGACAAATATCAAATACGGCAACAACTATTTCTACACCGATGTAGACTCCGTTCGTCAGTACTACTATCCGAATGGGGATGCAGGCAAGGCTCAATCGTCCGATATTATTTCGACCGGTGCAAATAACAAACCACCTATGTTTGTCAGCTACACAAAGGATCCGCTTGCCAAAACGGATAATAACGATTATCACCTGCAATCAGGCTCACCTGCTATTGGTGCCGGAAATTCCTCTTATAACAACGACATCGGTGCTTATCCAACCGACGGTTCAGGCAACAAGCATTAGTTTTGATCGACATATTAAATGCCTCACTTTAAGTTAGAAGGAGTTATAGTGACGTTTGATGAGTGCGGCCATCAGGTAGATGGCCGCATTTTTTTGCCTTTATTATTCAGTATTTATTCAGATTCCAGTGCGATTTTCAAGGCAAATAAAAGGGTGATAATCGATTATCATCCATAATGCTTCAAAATTAGAGGAATCACTACCTGAAACACGGATACAAAAATGAAAAACGCTTTAGCCATTCTGATTGTTTCCTGTATCCTGGTTTTCTTTTGTTCTGGCACTACAGTGCAGGCACAGAATTCTGAACCAGCATACACACTGGAAAGAACCATCCCACTGTCTGGAAACGGGGGATATGATTATCTGTATGTTGATCCCGCAACACGTCACTTATTTGTAACACACGGCTCAACCGTTAATGTCATCAATTTAAAAACCGGAAAATTTGTTGGCTCTGTGACAGGTCTGGGCGAAGATCATGGGGTAGCCATTGACAACTCACTCAATCGCGGCTTTGTGAGCGACAGCAAGCAGAGAGCATTGGTTGCCTTTAATAGCCATACACTTAAAACCATCAAAACAATCCATCTTAAAGGGGAAGACGAAGATGCAACGATTCTGGATCCTGCCTCTGGAAAAGTCTTTGTTTTTGAAGGAGACAGCAAGCAGGCGGAGGTCGTGGATCCAAAAACCTTGAAAGAGGTATCAATTATACCGCTGGGAGCAAAACCTGAGTTTGCGGTTTCAGATGGACATGGCCGGATCTATAATAACCTTGAAAGTTCCAGCCAGATAGCGGTCATCGATGTTCACTCCATGAAAGTAGTAAAGAAATATAGTCTTGGGCCTTGTAAAGGTCCCTCAGCCCTGGCTCTGGACAATACTCATCATCGACTGTTTACAGGATGCCGGGCCAATAAGGGTTTAACAGTCGTGAATGCTGAGAATGGAAATGTCATTCAAACTCTGCCTATTGGTGAAGGCGTGGATGCCGCCCGCTATGATCCGGGAACCCATCTTATTTTTGCTTCCTGCTTTGACGGGACTACCACGATCATCAAGGAGGAATCACCGGACAAGTATAAGGTTGTTCAGGTATTAAAAACACATATTGGTGCAAGGACAATGGCGCTGGATCTCCTGACACACAAAATTTACCTGAGTTCCGCCAATTTCGAGAAGACAAACACCGGGTATCATCACCGTGTAGTGCCGAATTCTTATAAGGTATTGGTCTATAAATTAAAAGGGAATTGATAGTTAAAATAATAAAAAGCGGGTGTCGATAACCCATGTATATCACCGGTGCTGATCTAATAAATGAGGATCAAAGGCACTCCGTAACATAATGCGGTTTAAAAACCGTCCGAATTTAGCCGAATTATCCCATCCACCGGTATCCATACCCTGCTTTTAAGTGTCTGGATACCGGTTTATGTTATCACTTTTCCTGCATTGAAAACGAGAGTTTGATACTTTTTATTTATCAGGGAATTAAAGCTTATCTTCAAGACGGACAATTATCATTTACATTAAACTTCTTTCTTTAAAAAGACATATTCTCGCGACTTCCTAAAGTTACCAGATGTCACCTGAATTAATTCATTACGTAACGAAATACGGGTATTACGCTATTTTTGTGCTTGTTTTCCTGCAGGAGAGCGGAGTTCCCGAGCCTATTCCAAATGAGTTTGTTCTTCTGTTTTCGGGATACATGGTGTATAGGAGTGCCTTGGAATTTCCTTTTGTTATCCTGGCTGTGGTTCTGGCTGATTTTACGGGTACCAATATCCTGTACACCGTCTTTTACTTTTTTGGATCCTACATATTAGAGCACAAGCCGAAATGGATTCCCATAAAGGATAAAACCATTCAGAAATACACAAACAAGGTTTCCCAGGGAAAGCTCTGGACCATCTACCTCGGACGCATCACTCCGTTTATCCGGGGATATACCTCGGTAGGTGCAGGATTACTACAGATCAAACCCAAAAAATTCCTGCCCATTGCTTTTATTTCAGCTTTGACCTGGAGTTGTGCCTACGTACTGACAGGATACCTGCTTGGACCCTATTGGAAAAATGTGGTGAAGAATTTCAAGTATATCCTGCCGGCGGTTTTGGTGGTGATGATCGTTATCGGAATCATTAAACACCGCATGGATAAATCAAAAAAAAAGCAAAAAGAGCAAGACGAGAAAGAAGGAGAGGAGATTGTACAGGAATCTAATTGATTGCTTTAGTGCCTGTGAGCATTAATGTTCTGTCCTCCATTCTTAAAATTGTTAAAGTTATACTTGATATTGATCATAACAATTGGGGCCTGCCGGGCAAAGTGGGCGTAATTGTAAAAGTCCGCTCCCTCTGATATGAATTCACGCCTTCCTGTTTGGAATAAGTCATGAATCTGGAGAATTACCGACAACTGCTTTTGCATGAAGTCACGCTTGGCTGCCAGGTCTGTGATGAAATAGCCGCCCCATCGACCCTGGGCACTCACAGATGGACTGTGATATCTGGTGTCAACCTGGATACTCGTCTTTGGTGTGATGGTAAAGGTGCTGTTATTTTTTAAGCTCCAGTCAAGGCTTTGTCTGGCAAAAGACTGATTGTTTATTGCCCCTTTGATTCGATAATCATAGACATCCCCCATCAAGTTAAATTCCCAGAATTTTAAAGGATTGAACATGATCATGGCTTCGGAACCGAGCGAATAATCCGACCCGACATTGGCGATAGATCTGAGTGATACATTAGGTGAATAAACCGAGTTTATATCTTCCATTTTATTATGGGTATACCGGTAATAAAAATCATTGGAGACTGTGGCTTTACCGACAAATGTCTGAAAACCGATCTCGTAGGAATCAATGAATTCGGGCTGCAGGTTAGGGTTCCCAATTCGGACATTATGTGCGTCGTACCAAGAATAAAACGGTTCCAGATCGCCTCCATCCGGTCTGCGGATCCTGCGGCTGTAGCCTGCCATAATTTGAGTCCCGCCGCCAAAGTTGTACGAAGAGTGAATAGAGGGGAAAAAGTCCCACCTGCTTAGCGAAAACCTCTGGGACGTTCCAGCCAGTTTAACCATCTGATAGGTGTATTCGGTACGAACACCAACTTGTATGCCAAGGCTGTCCCAGTGATCGGCGAAGATGGAATAGGCGGCAAACCGGGTACGGTTAAAGTCGTTCGTGTGACTGTAATTAGGCTCAAACTGGTAAGCGCTACTGGTTGAATCGAAGAGGAATAATTTGTTGATATCCTTCCGGATCCTGGTGAAGTATTCCATCCCGGCTGAGAATTTTTTACGGTGATTCAGCGGCAGTGTATAATCCAGCTTTCCCCTGATTTCACTTTCGGGGCCTAACTCAGTAGTTTGGGTACCATTGATCTGGTTGCTGTTCTGCATACCGTCTGATACCGACGATTCGTTCGAATTGCGATGCCTGAAGAACAACTCTCCGGTAAGCTGATTCCCCGCCGGACCAAATTTGTGAATATAGTTGGCATTCAAATCATAAAAACCACCATAGTGGTTGTGATGGGTATTATCCAGATATGAGATTTTCTGTGGAGCAGTGGTTGACCATTGCTGATAATTTTGAGTGGAATTTCTTAAAAAAGTACGGTCGCCGATTCTGCCTCCCAGTGAGAGATTGTCATGTTCACTAAAGTTAAAATTAACCCCGCCTCTGACTCCATAAATAGTCCTGCCCCAGGTCATATTCCCGTCTGAATTAAGAAATGAGGTATTGTTGCCAACGATAAACTGCTTATCCATAGTGCTGGAACCCGGATAAAATCGCCTGTTGTAATCGAGTCCGAAGTTGTAGCTTACCGACGAGGCCCGGTATTGAAATATGAAGTTGCCGCCGTATTTATTATTCAATCCGCCCATAATGTTTACCAGGCCGCTCATGCCGAGATTGGCATTCTTTTTTAGAACGATATTGATGATTCCGGCCGTGCCGCTGGCATCGTATTTCGCAGATGGATTGGTGATAAGCTGGATACTTTTGATGGAACTTGCCGGTATCTGCTGGAGGGCATCCTGGGCACTCAATACCGAAGGCTGGCCGTTGATGAGCACCTGGAAATTCTGACTCCCCCTCAGACTGACGTTACCATCAATGTCGACACTGATGGAGGGCACATTTTCAAGAACATCAGCTGCACTGCCCGACATTGAGGATGGCATCTGGCTGACATCGATCACTTTCTTATCTGTCTGGTACGATATAGCTGATCTCCTTCCCTGGACGACCACATTTTGCATGCTCAACGAAGAGGGCTTTAAATAGAGAGCACCTAGATTCAGGTTATTGCTGGAATTCGTGAGGGTTATTTTGTTGTAGATTTCCTTTTTATATCCAAGGAATTGTACAATTAAATAGTAGTTACCCCTATGAATATTGTCCAGCGTAAATTTTCCCTCTTTGTTGGTAGCGGTACCAGCGACTTGGGAACTGTCTTTCCGGTTAAAGAGAATAACGTCTGATAAATAGATCGGCTGTCTGGTTTCCGCGTCGAAAACCTGACCTTTGATAGAGTCATTATTCTGATAGATAGATTCTTGGGCATAGATAAGATTTGTAAAGGCAATCAAAAAAATTAATACCGTAAATACCTTTTTGAACATTTTATCTCCACAATAATTAGTAGCAAATTCAGGGTAAAATTTTTTAAAGCAAGTACTTCAAGCAATACATGCGGGATGATAGCATCCCGCCAACGATAGCAAATGTATCAAACAGAGATGAAACCAGGATGAAAGGGATGGGGGGAAGACCGTTTTGAAAGATGGTTATCCAATATGCCGCCAAGGCTTAGTTAGATATGACAGTCACTATTGTTCTATGCGTAGGGATGAATCAGATACCATCCCGTAGGGATAGAATATCGGTAGAAATCCAGGCTTCTTCTTTCTTGCCGTGCCCTTAGGTACGGAATATGCTGTGGGTACACATTCCATACCTAACGGTATGGCATCCCGGGTGATCGAGGGGTCTTCTACCCATATTGCGTCCCTAACGGGACGATTGGTTGGGTTTCGGTGCAGTTACATATTTTGGCCGAATTCGATTTTTGTCTGAACGGCATTGAAGCAAAGATATTCCATGGTCATACCTCACCCCAACCTCCCGTTCCGATGTATCGGGATCGGGATAAGCTATCTCCATATGCATGGAGAGGGGCTATCATTAATTCTTGCCCCGAACGCAGGTTATGACAAGGTCTTGGGCAGCGTTACGCAGAAACATGTCGTTTTTCCGGGAGAACTCTCCACGCTAATGGCCCCCCGGTGCAGTTCAACAACTTCCCTGGCTATGGCAAGCCCCAGACCGCTGCCATCTATTTCGGCCCGCGTCTCGTTGGACCGGTAAAAACGATTAAAGATGTAAGGAATATCAGCAGAAGAGATACCGGGGCCCTCATTTTCAACTTCGATAAGAATATTTTGACTGTCTTTATTCTTTAGTCGTATAGAAATGGTTGAATCAGAGAACGAATATTTGATTGCGTTTTCTATGAGATTCAAAAAGACACTTTTTAATTTTTCTGTGTCCCCGCCAATTTCGGCGGAATCTTCGATCGAGAGGTTAATCTGGATATTACGGGCGTTTGCAGCAGGGGTCATGGTCTGGACGCAATCAGCCAATAACTCGTCGATTCTCACCTCACTCAATTGCAGTTTCGTCTTGGAAGCATCCAGTTTTACGATGGTCAAAAGAGAATTCGTTAGCCTGGTTAAACTTTCGAGTTCGGTAAGGGCATTTTTAATGTTTTCCTTCGATTCCGAACCTCTGACTTTCTTCTGCAGGATTTCGAGCTCTGTCTGGATAACCGTCAGCGGCGTTTTTATCTCGTGAGAGGCATTGGCAATAAATCTCTTCTGACTTTTAAACGCGTCATCTATCCGCCCTATCATCTCGTTCAGTGTTTCCCCAAGGGCACGGACTTCATCATTGGCTTTGGAGAGTTTGAGGCGCCTATCGAGGTTTTCTCCGGAGATATTTTTTGCCGCGTCCGCCATTTGCGTCATTGGCCGGAAAGCAGCTTTGGATATAAAGAAAGCGGCCACATCTGTAATGATCAGGCATCCGGGGATGATGATTAGAAACAGAAAAAATAGCCGGTTGAGGTCATCGACCACATCCTTGACCGATGCCGCGGTTTCCAGGACATAAACGGAATCGCGACCCGTCTCAAACCTGCTCCATAAAATATGATACCAGTGATGATCGATTTTTTCCCTGCTGTATTTGAACGATTCATGAAGCACCCTGCCCAGGTTGGGTTCATCGGATTGACACAGAACGGAATCTTTTACAATGACCTTACCCGACCGGTTAAACAGCTGAAACCGCTTATCAATCAATCTCTTGGCTCGTATGGATGTCAGCTTACTCACATTCAGAGCCGAGTGATCGTTAAGCTCGTCTTCAATGCTGTTTCGCAGTGATATCGAGTAGCTTTTCAGGTTGGTATTCAGCCTGAGGAAGGATGCCCTCTTCGTACTGTGATAAATGATAGCTGCAAAGCCTGTCAGCATCACGCCGAAGACAAGGGTATAAGCCAGGATGATCTTTAGTTTGATGGAGAACATGGATGAGTTCAGGCCTCCTTAAATATGTACCCGGACCCTCTTACGGTATGAATCAGGGGCTTGTCGAAATCCTTATCAATCTTTTGCCGGAGGAATTTGATAAATGATTCAATGACGTTGCTCCGGGGATCGAAGTTCATGTCCCACAAGTGTTCCGAGATCATCTGTCTTGACAGGATTTTCCTGGGATTCATCATAAACAGCTCAAGTAATGCAAATTCTTTCGATGACAGTTGGATCTCCCTGCCTTCCCGATAAGCGGTATGAGTATCCAGATCCAGCCTGACTCCGAAATTTTCCATAACAGCCGATCTCACCTCGCTTCTTCTCCTGATAAGTGCACGTATCCTTGCGTGGAGTTCGCCTAGATGGAAAGGTTTTGCCAGGTAATCATCCGCGCCCTGATCCAGCCCTGTTATTTTATCAGAAACGTCATCAAGGGCGGTCAACATAAGAATGGGAGTTAACACCTTGTCCTTTCGCAGATTAGCACATGTTTCCAACCCATCCTGTTTGGGGAGCATGATGTCGAGAATGATCAAATCGTAATCGCTGATTTTTGCCAGGTATTCGCCGGTCACGCCGTCTCCGGCCATATCGACCGCATAGCCCTCATCCCGCAAGTCCCTGGAGAGCGCATCGGATATTTTTTTATCATCCTCGATTATCAGTAAACGCATAACGCATTCCTGTTTTTGGAGAACATATGGTATAGAAATGAAACCAGGATGAAAATCTCATACATTTATCCCAAAATGTTCGCGCGCCTGAGAAGCCCCGATTCATGTAATTTTTACAAGAGTGTACCGGTCAGCAGCATAGTTGCTACTGAGAAATAGATGATAAGCCCGGTAACGTCGACGAGGGTTGCTACAAATGGGTTGGAGGATACCGCCGGGTCGGCGCCAAGGGAGCGCATGATAAAAGGCATCATAGAGCCGATCAGGGTTCCCCAGAGCACGACACCAATCAGTGAAATCCCAATGGTTATCATAATTAACAACCAATGAATGCCATAGAGATGGAACAACATCTGCCAAACGGTGACCCGGAGGAGGCCCAGAATTCCGAAGATTAATCCAAGTGCCAATCCGGCCAGGATCTCACGTTTCATAATTCTGAACCAGTCACGCAAGCCGAATTCACCGACAGACATGGCACGTATGATCAATGTTGCAGCTTGCGAACCGCTGTTCCCGCCCGTGGAAAGAATCAGAGGCATAAATGTAACAAGCATGGTTACCCTGTGAAGCTCACCTTCGAAATAACCCGTGACACTGGCTGTTAACATTTCCCCAAGGAATATAACGACCAGCCATCTTGCCCTTTTTTGGACCAGCTTTCGGAATGAGATCGTCAGATAGGGTTCATCCAGGGCCTCAGATCCACCGATCTTCTGGATATCCTCTGTTGTTTCTTCTTCGGCTACATCGAGCACGTCATCAACTGTGACAATCCCAAGTAGAATACCTCGTGAATCGGTAACAGGGAGAGCAATCCGGTCGTAGTCTCTGAACATCTGAACTGCCTTTTCCTGGTCATCGTACGCTTTTAATGAGACGAATTTCTCATCCATCAGATCGGTGATTGCAGTTTCCGGATCGGCCAGCAACAGTTCCCGGATTCGAAGATCATCAACAAGGCGCCAGTCCTTGTCCACCACATAAATCACGTTAAGTGTCTCGCTGTCTTTACCATGCTGCCGGATATGCTCCATAGCCTGTTTGATGGTCCAGTGGGGACGCACGGCCACGTAATCGGTAGTCATCAAACGGCCGATGCTCTCCTCCGGATAGCCAAGCAGCATCGTTGTTATCTTTCGCTCATCGGGAGAAAGCAGGGCAATCAGCCGCTGGGCAACCTCAGCGGGGAGTTCCTCTAGCAGTGCGGTACGGTCGTCTGGGGAAAGGTCGTTAAGCAGCTCGGTCAGACGCGTCTTATCCCTGGCCAGCGCCTCAATCAACTCCTCCTGCTTTTCATTAGCCAGGTATTCGAAGGTCTTGGATGCAATATCCCTGGGCAGGACACGGAAAACAAGAATACTTTCGTCTGTCGGCAACTCACGTATCAGGGTGGCAATTTCGGAAGGCTCCCACTCGCTGATCGCTTCACGAATTCCAATCAGATTTTTATTCTGGATGAGCTCTTCAATTTCCGGCTTGAGTAGTTGATCGATATGCATAACCTGAGCCTTTCATGAAAAATGTGAGTATGCATCGCTATACAAGTGAATGTTGTTTCATGCCTTCCGACAAGCTGTCAAGGATAACCATTTATACTATTCCGGGCAATGTGTTTAAAGCATTCCGTTCAAAATTCATTCAGATTCTGCCCCGATATTAAATCGTATCGAAATTTGTGGACCTAAATACAGACTATTATGAAAAAGTTAATTTTGCCATTGCTAATGACAATTACTTTGGGGGCTTATACTGTAGCGTATGCGCAAAAGATGCCGACAAAGAGTGTACAAAAGGCATTCAATAAAAAATTCCCTAATGCACAAAACGTTAAATGGGGTATGGAAAATGCACATGAATATGAAGCCGATTTTATGAATAAAGGCCAACAAATGTCGGCTAATTTCAAGACCAACGGGAAGTGGGTGGAGACAGAACAGGATATTTCAATCAAAGCCTTGCCAAATAAAATCAAAGAAGCCATAAATCATGATTACCCCGGCGTCAAACTCAAAGATGCTGCTCACATCTGGAATCAGAACGGACAACGTTATGAGATAGATGCCGAAGTGAAAGAAAATAATATGGAAGTTGTTTACTCGGCGAACGGCAAACTCTTGTCGCACTCTGTGACTAAAGATAATGATGAGGGTGACGGAGACTGAGCTGAACGAATATGGCCGTGCCCATGTGTTGTGGGATTGAGCACCAGCCCCATAAAGCAGTATGTTTCCGAAATGAAGTTGGAAGCATACTGCTTAATTATAGCTGAATTAATTTATTAAGTAAGGATTGTCTCAAAACTATTTAAATATAAGTCCGAATATATAGGTCTGCGTTTTTTGCCATATTTGTCCTATTATCCCATCAATTCGATGAAAAAATGTTTAAAATTTAAATCACATAGCCAGTAATAAGTATTTTGAAAAAGTTATTGCTTCTTTGTCTAGTAATAGTACTTTCGTCAGAAATTGTGAATGCTCAGTCGCGCCCGCTTAGCTGGTTTCTCCAACAGGCTTACAATCACGATCCACAGATTGCTACATCCCAGAGAAATGAAAAAATTGCTCAGATTGGGAAGCAGATCAATCATGCAATGTTCCGCAAGCCCGTTTTAAGCGGAGACGGTTTAGCACTCTGGGCTCCGGGAACATCTAACTGGGGCTTTAGTAAATCGATAACTAACGGCGGTGAATATGACGCACTGTTAAACGTACGCTATCCTATCTGGCAGGGAAATAATCTAAAAGCAAATGATAGGGTTAGTACTGCTCGAGAAAGAAGGGCAAACTATAATTTGCTATTTCGAAAACATGATCTCCGGATGCAGGTTTCTAGGGCTTATATCCAGATTTATGGAGACCAACAGAACATAAGTTACCTCAAAGACTTACATGTGTTACTAAATGAGCAGCTGAGCCAATTGAATTCATTGGTGCAGGGAGGTTTAATTAAAATCACTGATTTAAAACAAATAAGTCTGGAAGATTCACAAATTCAAATCCAGATAAAGTCAGCATTAATTCAGCTTTCTCAGGATCAGGTATCCTTGAACCAACTTTGTGGTCTGCCCGATACTACTGGTTATCAGGTCAATGAACCTCTGTTAAATCCAAATATTAAACCGGATAGTTTGGCAAATACGGGTCGGAGCCGTTTTTTGAGGTCTTTTTCTATTGATAGTCTTGGTCTTTCTGCGCAACAAAAAGTTCAGGACACGCAATATCTACCCCAGCTGAATGCACTGGTAAATGCCGGGTTATCTTCAGCCAGTTTGAGTAATGCGTATCGCAATTTTGGCTTTACGGCAGGTATCCAATTGAGCTGGAAATTGTGGGATGGTGGGCAGAAGTCGCTGCAACACCAACAAACAGAGCTGGATCTCGAAAATGTCAAGGACCAGAAAAGTTTTGAAAAGATTCGGATAGATCAACAAAGGAATTCTTTGTTGAGAACACTGCAGGCGCTTAGGGACCAGATCACTCAGCAAGAGCAACAAGTAAATGGCTATCGAAATCTTCTTGATGCCTACAAAACAGAGATTGACAAGGGAATTCGGTCGGTTACAGATTATGTGACAGTATTTCGGCAGTACCTGAATTCAAAAAATACATTGAATACACTACAGATTAAACGGCTTCAAACAATTAACGAACTGAACTATTGGAATTGGTAAGATGAAATTACGTTATGGCATTATGTTACGGCTACTGCTTATAGCAATTATAGCCTGGGGATGTAGTACAAAACAAAAATCGGATAGTAATGGAAGCGATGAACCTGTCACGGTTGCTCAGGTACAGGTAACTCAGGTTAACTACAGAACACTGGCTGATACCCTGGATGTTAATGGGCAGGTTATGGAAGGACAACAACTTACAGTCCGTGCGCCGGTAACTGGTTACGTTACAAAATTATATGTCCGACCCGGTGAGCAAGTTCAGGCTGGTCGGACATTGTTTGCAATCCGGACAAGGGAACAGGCCGTACTTGCCCAGGATTCATCGGGAAATTCACTGCCACAGCCTTCTGCAGTAATTGTCAGAGCACCCGTTGATGGTCAAATTGCTACGGTTTCGACAGGTGAAGGGATTTATGTTGCGGAGGGTTCGAGTATGGCCACCCTTAACTCTAAAAACAATCTTTATTTGGAAGTATATATTCCGGCTCAGTGGAGTAACAAGGTACAGCCGGGAGATTCTGCATTAGTTGAATGGGCAGACGGCCAAAAAAAATGGGCAAAAGTTGGAAGTCGTCTGGCACAAGCCGACAGTCAAAGTCAGTCTGTAATGTTTATGATTAACAATATTCCCACGAGCAGACTTTTGCCTGGCGAAAGGTTAATGGTCCAGATACCAGTCAATAAGGTGGTCAATGAGCAAGTCCTGCCCAAGGATGCTGTCTTGACTGATGAGTCCATGAGTTCCTGGTGGGTCATGAAGATGATTAATGATTCGGTTGCCGTCCGTGTGCCAGTTACCACCGGGATTTCGGCCGGTAACTGGATAGCGGTGCCCAAGCCGAAGTTTAAAATGAGTGATCGGATTCTGGTTCAGGGTAATTTTGGCCTTGCAGATACCGCCAGGGTGAAAGTGACCAATCAATAAGTGGTCATTCAATGGTCATTCCGTTGTATTCGGCAAGGAAACAGATAGTGAAAAGACAAACATGGCATTGTCATCCTGAGCCCTGCCTCCGTCAGGTCATCTTGATCCGGCAGTTACGGGGGCGAAGGATCTCGTTGCAATCGGCACCGATTTTTGCAAAGTGAAACGTCGGTGCCCACTGCAGACGAGATCCTGATGTTATTCTGCTTGCGGGATAATATCAGGATGACATAAGTGCAAACAAAAGGTAATTAAACAATTCCGAAATGGAACATTTTTATAACCGCTTTAAGAACCCACTTACTTACATAGCTATATTAATATTAATAGGTGGTTACCTGGCGTATCGCAATATACACAGTTCGTTATTTCCCAATATCACATTTCCTAAAATCAAGATTATTGCCAATGACGGTGAGCAGCCTGTCCATAAAATGATGATAGATGTGACCCGTCCTCTTGAGGAGGCCGTAAAACGGATACCTGACTTACAAGAAGTGCATAGTACAACGAGTCGGGGTAGCTGCGAAATTTCTGCGTATTTAAGCTGGAAAGCTAACATCTATACAAGTCAGCAATTGATTGAGTCCCGAATCAATGAAATTCGTACTCAGCTACCTCCAAATGTGGAAATTCAGATTGAAAGAATGAACCCATCCACACTACCTGTGATGGGCTTTATTCTGTCAGGTAATCACCAAACATTATTGGACCTCAAACAGGTAGCACTGTATACGGTAAGACCGTATCTCTCACAATTATCCGGCGTGGCGATGGTGCAGGTTCAGGGTGGACGCGACAAAGAGTACTGGGTGGAACTGCAGCCCAAAAATCTCAGCCGTCTCCAGATCACACCTTCCGAAATCCAGAATGCGGTTGCACAGTCGGACATTGTGGCTTCAAATGGGTATGGTGAAGCTCATCGCCGGTTGTACCTGTCTTTGACTGACGGAAGTGTGAAGGATATTCAGCAACTGCAGAACCTGGTGGTGACTTACCGGAATAACCGTCCCATTTATCTCTCTGATGTCGCTAAGATCCAGGTTCATGATGCCATCCAGTATGTCAGGATCAACGTTGACGGGAAGAGTGGGGTCCTGTTCAATATCGTCAAGCAACCTAACGAAAACCTGATTGCACTGTCCAATGATGTTAATGCAAAGGTAAAGGCCATGGAGGCTATTTTGCCTGCTGGCCTGAAGGTGACTCCATATTATGACCAGGCTAAATATGTATCGCAAAGTATTCATAGCGGTAAAGATGCCCTTTGGATTGGTATTGCATTTGCTTTGATCATCGTAATTATATTTCTTCGGTCCATTCGTGCGACTTTTGCATTGCTTGTTTCTGTTCCGGTGTCCATTGCTCTGACGATGGCCGTTATTTATATGGTCGGATACACCCTGAACCTGATGACTCTTGGTGCACTGGTTGCGGCCATTGGGCTGGTCGTCGATGATGCCATCGTAGTGATCGAGTTTATCCACCGGGTGAACGAGGAGCATCCAAATGAACCGGTACGAAAGCATATCCAGATCGCCATACCCCGACTGTTACCCGCCATGATCGCCTCATCGCTGAGCACCATTGTCATCTTTTTCCCTTTTTCCCTGATGAGTGGTGTTGCCGGAGCGTGGTTTACCGTGATGGCGAATACGATGATCATCACCCTGGCGTGTTCCTATCTCGTGAGTTGGTTGTTGCTTCCTATTGGTTACTTGTTCATGGAAAAGATAAAGAAACAGGAACACAAGGAAAGCAAACCCGAACCCCTGTACCAGTGGCCGCTCTTTTTCCTGAACAACTGGTGGATTGCACTTCTTTTTGCAGGCTGCCTTGTAGGCGGACTATTATGGGCCATGCCTCATTTAAAATCGGGATTTTTGCCGCATATGGATGAAGGCAGCATTGTACTGGATTACATAACACCGGCCGGATCGTCGTTGGATCAATCGGACCGAATGCTGGCTAAAATCGACAGTATTGTTAAAAATAATCCCTATGTGACGCATTTCTCACGGCGCACCGGCACCCAGATGGGTTTTTTCATTACCGAACCCAATACCGGTGACTACCTGATACAGCTGAAGTCCAAACGCAATGTATCCACAGACGACGTAATCAATCAGTTACGTAATGAAATAGCTGCCAGTGTACCTGCAATTGATGTAGACTTTGGACAAGTTATAGCTGACCGTCTCGGGGACCTGACAACCCAATACTCTCAACCTATACAGATCAATGTTTTTGGAAATAACACAGCTACCTTACACGAATACGCCAATAAAGTGGCAGATCTTATCAGTCATGTGCGGGGTACGGCTGACGTGTTTAACGGGTTGACCGTGGCGGGACCCTCTTTTAGTGTAATCCCCAAAGAAGGTCAGCTAAGTGCTTTCCATCTCACTCCGGCGGATCTTCATCTTCAGCTCCAGACACAACTGAGCGGCACAGTAGTTGGTGATGCGCTTGAGCAGAACCAGGTAACCCCAATCCGAATGATTTATCCAACAGGACTGCGGTATGATTTGACAAAATTGCGCCGTGCATCTGTGTTGCTTCCGAATGGATCCCAGGAACCTGTGGAAACTCTGGCAAATATAAAAATCAATAAGGGAAGTACTGAGATTGATCGTCTGAATCTACAGGAAATGGTTACTGTTACGGCGAGACTCAACAATCGTGACCTTGGTAGTACCATAAAGGATATACAAAAGACGCTCAACCAAAAGTTACAGTTGCCCAAGGGATACCATTACTCCATAACTGGCGATTATTCGAAACAACAGAAGAGTTTTCATGAGCTGATGATGATCATGATACTTGCGGCTCTGCTGGTCCTTACCGTCATGTTATTCCTATTCCGTGATTTCAGGATAGGATTTATCATTCTGATAGTTGCCATTTTGAGTATATCCGGTGCTGTACTTGCCCTGTATTTTACGGGAATTCAGCTCAATGTCGGAAGTTATACCGGTCTGATCATGATTGTTGGAATCATAGCGGAAAACAGCGTGTTCACCTGCCGTTATTTTTTGAATGAGTACCGGGAAAATGGAGTTAAAAAGGCACTACAGAGAGCCATATCTGCGCGGTTCCGCCCCAAAATCATGACGGCAACGGCTGCAATTGCAGCATTACTTCCCCTCGCTTTTGCAATTGGTACCGGCGATGACCTTCAACAACCCATGGCCATTGCCGTGATTGGAGGCTTCCTGGTTGCCATTCCCTTGCTTCAGGTCGTACTACCTACATTACTTTATTTTGCGTATGGGGGGCAGGATAAGAAGAAGTGAGCAACGGGCATTGCGCCGTTCCTGTATGACAACTGTATCCGGGTGTGACGGGATTCTACGTTCTTCGGCAGGTCGACCGGGTATCGGCGGGATGTCGACCGAGAGCAATAACAACACAACCCAAACCCAAGGCAATGTCATCCTGCCGTTGATCCCGGCTGTTCCCGGGATCGGCTTAGGATCTCGTTAACAACGGGCATCGCACCGTTCCTGTATGACCATCGTTTCCGGGTGCGGACGGGATTCTACGTCCTTCGACAGGTCGAAGGACATCAGAATGACAGAGGTTGTGTATAGCGTGGAGTATTGTGTCTTTTGGCCGAATTATGCTCATGTATGATTCCACCTTAAACATAAATCCTAAACGCAAAAGATGTCATCCTGCCGGCGATCCCGGCTGTTCCCGGGATCGGCTTAGGATCCCGGGAGCAACGGGCACAGCACCGTTCCTGTGTGACCATCGTCTCCGGGTGTGACGGGATTCTACATTCTTTGACAGGTCGAAGAATGTAGAATGACAAAAGGAAGAAGGAATGGAGCAATATTTCCATAACGTTGGTTCAAACCTCTCTGCCGGTGCGGCGTGAACCAGAGCAGATAATCAGTTACGTTCAACATCCAGCTCGACGACCGAAGCTATTCCATCTGGCGCGTTTCCCGGGAGCGTTACTACTGTTTTTCCTTGTGTTTCCTCCGCCAATAAGCCTTTCCTCGACGGATCGGCGATGAGCCGAACACCGGTGATGTGTCCATCTACAGGTGGCAGCATAAGCTTTCCATCTTCGGGCCAGTTGAAGACTTCCAGATATAGCTTGCCGGGTTTTGAGGTCACACGTCCCCAGGCGAACTTTTGTTTGAATGGGGATGCCGAACTTCCATAGATAGCCTGACCGTTTACCTTCAGCCATTTCCCCATCTCTTCCAGACGGGCGACTTCGGGTTGAGGGATGATACCCATAGCTGTTGGTCCAACATTTAACAGATAATTACCACCTTTGGAGGCGATATCCACCAGGTTGTGAATCAGTGTGGTATCCGATTTGAAATCGAAGTCATCCTTGTTGTATCCCCAGTCGTTGTTGATTGTCATGCAGGTTTCC
>CAWBCD010000011.1:0-4412 GCA_963787205.1 uncultured bacterium | reverse complement strand
TAATCGGTGCATCGGGCACCTGCTGCGCTATATTATTTATCACATCAGCGGCCACGTCCAGCAGTTCATCTTATCGCGTCCCCACGTGAACCATCCTTTGGGGAGGTTTTCATTCGTGCTCTGCGTTTCAAAATTTAAATTGTATTTCTGATGGGACTGGCATTACAATGAAGACTTAAAGGTGAGTAGAATAAATACCAATAGCGTTCTCTTCATTTTTTACTCTCCGAAATGACATGCATGAATACATCAGTATAATTCATCAGCTCTGTTATAAATGCTAATGAATGTAAAACTGGTCGGCAGTAAGTTCATGCGCCAAATGAATGTGCGTACAACCCTAAAATAGTGGCTCGAGGGTGAGATACAAGTAACGGTTGTTGATTTAGTCGAGAACCGGGGAATAAGCGAGTTGCAGATTTCCCCCCAAAGCCGATGTCTCCTGCTGAGCCATTTCATTTTTTTTCTTGTGGCAAGTACATCCGTCTCTTCTAAGAAAGCGCGTCTGGCATTTTAATGTTCCTTTTCGAATGTGACCTGCATATTTACATTCTTGGGCAGTTCATCTTTCATATCGACTGTTGTTGATCGTTTCTGAGCCTTCGTGCCTCATCAATATCAATTTTGGCCTTGTGCCCGTGCTTTTCGAGTAAATGCAATAGGTTACCACCGTTTAATAATGTCAAGGGTTTCCCTTTGGCAAATTGGTATGAGTCCGGACCATAATCAGAAGTAGTCACAAGAATCCCCTTTGTTGCGCCCTCGTTTACAACGGTTCCGTATAGGTCCCTGACTGCGGCTACACCAACCGTATTTGTATATCGCTTGGCTTGAATAACAATTTTCCCCCCACGGATGGGATCGGGATCGAAGGCAACAGCATCTACACCACCATCCCGGCTAGCCTGAGTCACTTTAACTTCTCCACCAGCACGTACAAACTCTTCCTCGAACAATTCCCGGATAAGTTGCTCGAAATCTTCCCAATCCATTGCTGCAAGATTGTAAGCATCATTTAATTCGTTAGATACCCCATACGAAGAAACAAACCGTTTATCTACTTTATCCATCTGAATGATTGGAGCAACAGGAGATAAACTGTGTAATTTAGCACCGGCCACTCCTTTTAACTTCTTGAAACAGGCTTTCGGATCGACTTTCGCCAGATTAATCGCTAAAAATTCATCCTTGTTTGCCTGGACTGATAATATGCAAGGCGAAATATCCTGCCCTGTCCCTTTATCTACCGATTGCACAATTCCATTAATAACGATAGAAGCAATTGCCTCCACTACATCTGCCTTATACAATTCATGAATAGAACGCAATGCAATCTGATAAATCAGATTATCAGATAATTGACTAATTGCTGCTTTCGATAAATATTTTTTAGTGAATTCATCCCTGATTTGAACATATTTTACCTCCTTAAGTGTTGGTAAATCTTCGATGTTCGGTAGGTTGTAATCTACAATAAGGATTTTATTTTCCGGATTGTAATCCAATTCAAAGTCTTGAGGAAAGAAGTCCGGATACGACGAATTAGAAAGAACTATGTCGCAATAATCAATGATCGCAGATGGTTCCGCAATCAAGTAGGCTTGTTTCCGTTCTTCAATTTGACGGTTATTTTCTTCCTTTTCTTTATAGAATTCTGCTTTGGCCTTCTCCCATTTATCAATTGCATCGCGATACTCAGTATTCAACAGGTCGTGTTTTTGTGTCCACTTCTGATGATCCCTCTGGAATAGTTTTTTTGTTTCCCGGACTTTTTCCTCTTTTTTGAATTTAATGAACCTATCAAAAAATGAGAGCTTGGGTCGATATTTGATATGATTCGGTGCTGGCTCACGGGATTCGTTTGGTTCAGTTGGTTTGGGTTCCTTAAAATCCGATTTATCCAACAAATCATTCCAATCGACTATAACATCATTATCCAACGAATATTTTAAAATCTGATTAAGCTCTTCAATTACAGCTTGCGCTTCATGTGTCCGTTCCTGAGCTTCGTACTTCTTCTCCTCTTTCTCACGAATTTGTTGTTCCCGGGTTCGTTTCTTCTGAAGCTCAATCTCATACTTCTTTTGCTTTTGCTGCTCCCGAAGCTGTTGTTTGTAAAGTCGCTCCTGTTTACGTCCCCACATTTCATCCCACTTAGCTAATTGAGCTCTTTCTTTTTGCTTAGCAACACGCTTGTTAGTTCCTTTAATCACCCGGTATTTATGCAGTCCGCTATGACTTATCTCAATTTTATACATTGTTATTCTAGCTATCCTTCTATTTCGAGCATCTCACCTCAGGATTTCGATCTTATACAAATCGTCAGACATCTCGTTATGTAATGAATCTATTGATAGTTATGTTATTATAAAGTCGTTTAAAAATTCTTTCTATTCAAATAGCACTCTTTTTTTAGTGACAAGCCAACCTCATCGGATATAAATACTTAGTATCAATTCCATCTATTTCTCTACTTCAAGACTCTTTCCGACGGAGATTCCCGCCTCCACGGGAATGACGGATGTGGGGAGACAGTGTGAAGCCTAAAAAACGACTCAATCCAACTCCACCTCTGATGCACATCCCGCAGATAGCCAGCTTGCAACATTATTACGGAAACGAAGTCCCCTTCAGGGGATTTAGGGGTGGGCCAGCGTGTGTAACCGCGTAAACACAAGGACCACCATAACCAGTGCCGCAGTAACGAGGCTTGCAACTGTTGTGATCATTGCGCCCGGTCGGCGAGATCCTACTTTTTCCCGAAAATCGGGAAAAAATCAGGATGACATTCTCTGTGTTTGGGGATTATGCCGTGGGTAATTGAAATAAAAGTTGCTGCATGCTGACCCCGATCCATCGGGGCCGCATCGACCTAAAGGGTCTCCTCCTTTAGACAAGCCTCTGAACGGAAAAACCAGCGCTATCCCAATCTGCCTAAAACGCACATCCAATGGTAGCCAGCTTGCAACATGATGACGGAGACGAAGTCCCCTTCAGGGGATTTAGGGGTGGGCCAGCGTGTGTAATCGCGTAAACGTTAGGAACGCCACAATCGGTGCAGCGAGTAATGAGGTTGCATCTGATGTGATCGTTGCGCCCGGTCGACGAGATCCTACTTTTTCCCGAAAATCGGGAAAAAATCAGGATGACATCCTTTGTGTTTGGGGATTGTGCCTTGGTTAATTGAAGTAAAAGTTGCTGTATGCTGCCCCCGGTCCATCGGGGTTATCATTCAGGAATCGATCCTGAGATAGCCTGTTTTTAGCCCGGTACCCAATAAGAGCGGATCTGGGTTGGAACAAAAACAGCCTCAGAATAATGTCTTGCCTCTCAACCGGATGATTATTGCAAACTTCTCTTCACACTTTCTTCTAATCCCTTATCTTATAGTCACATCAGTGTCGGAATTATTGAACAATAGATAGGACATATTTATACAGATATTGAATTCTGGTTCCCCCGGTGCTGGCATCCGGAGTAATTTTTATACCTTAAAACAAATCATCGAAGTACAATCAACATTGAAATTATTTAAAAAAAATCGCCCTCTCAGTTCGAAAGTTGTTGCATTCGCCGGTTTGTTTATTACCATCCTCCTGACAGCTATTTCCACAGGTCAGGCAACCATCGGTCAGCGAGTAATTATTTTCCGGTACTGGAGTCTCTGCATATCCGGCTTTATGGCTTTCATCATTCCACACGTTTTGTTTCCGGATTCCAATTTTTCAGCGATCCAATTGGTAAATTTTTCTCCGCGACAGATTATATCATACCAGCTCAGAAATTTGCGGATGTTGTTGATAACAGTGGTATTATCGTATGGAATCATATCCTTTTACAATCCAGGAAATTGGGTATCCGGGTTGGACCTAAAAATAAATGTCTTTATTAACGGGTTGCTTTTTTTAACCGGTATTTTCGCCATTTCCTATTATTTATATTCCAAAGTGGGCATGGAATCGCAAGCCTGGCAAGAGGGGATCAAAGGAGATAAAATCAGGGAATTTCAACGGGAAACCGGCACCGTACAGGTGCCTATCGGAACCATTCCGACCTTTACGACAACAATTATTATTACCTGCGCCGGTATGGCGTCGATAGTGTTAGGTTCCTACCTGGGTGCCTTATTGCACATGCGCCTGGACTGGCTTTCCGGCATATTGCTTTTAGGTGGCGGAGCTTATTTAATTCAAAGGGATATCTCTGTCTTCGACCGATTTTTCTATCAGACCCATGCTTTTTATTCTGATTTTTTTTTCACTTCTTCGCTTTCCCCCGAATCGAGCAGAACGGCTTCATACAGCAGCATTTACTGGGTCCCATCACATTGGAGGCCATCGGCCTGGGCGGGAATTGTGCAATTCGACCGTTATTTTCCAATGGGTCGGATCATATTTTTAGGCCATGCTGTT
>CAWBCD010000010.1:205000-218689 GCA_963787205.1 uncultured bacterium | reverse complement strand
GCCACTTTGGCTTGTCCCACTTGTTAGAAGATTCACCTCCAGGTACGATATGGCCCTGGGGTGCAAACTGCATGTAAAGTTTACCGCTCAGAAAGGTGACAAGGTCATCGTGAAGCCAGCCGCCGCCATTAAAACGGGTATCGACGATGAGGGCCTTTTTGTTGAAGTTTTTTCCGAGAACTTTGCCAAATACCGTCCGGTAACTGGGATCGTTCATGGCTTCGACGTGTACATAGCCTATTTGTCCGTGTGACAGGCTGTCGGTCATCTTCTGCATAATGTGGACCCACCGGTCATACATCAGCGACTGCTCTTTGCCTGCTGAAATAGGCTTTATCACTTCATCCCAGGTATCTTTGGTATGAGGATCGTTGAAGGTCAGCCTTGTGAATGCGCCTGCTTTATGATTCAGAAGTTTAGCCCAATCAAAACTGTCATTGATTTGAACACCGTCGATCTTTTCAAGGATATCGCCTTGTTTCACTTTCGTCTTCGAGTTATCCATCGGGCCGCCGGTTATGATGTCCTCTACCACAAGCCCATTTCCACCCCGGGTTTGGTCGTACAGCATGCCGAGCGATGCCGTCTGGTCCGGGTTGTCAGGCTCAGGACGGAAGTAGCAGCCGGTATGTGATACGTTCAGCTCGCCCAGAAATTCGCTTAACGCATCACAAAAGTCACGATCATTATTGATGTAGGGGAGAAACTGTTTGTAGTAATTGTGATAGTAATTCCAGTCCACACCCTGCAGGTTGGGATCGAAGAGTTTTTTCTTTACCTGCTTCCAGGCATGATCAAGAATGTAAGCCCGCTCACCGGCCGGATCCCAATCGATGTTCGCATTGATGGAAAGAGGCTCCGCGCTTCCCTTCGCAACTTCAACTTTGCTGATGTGTCCGCCGGCCAAAACAAATATGTTCTTGCCGTCTTTGTCAATAGCCAGACTTCCGCCGCCCGGAGCATTGAGATGAGCAAGCACCTTGGTTTCGTGCGTGCGTGGCTCCGTCTCCCAGAGATCATACCCTTTCTCGTATTTGGCCAGGTAATACAGCTTCTCGCCATCTTTGGAGAGAATAAAATCACTGAGCAGAGACGAATTAATAGTCAATCGTTTGGTACGGCTGTCCAGGTCCTTCAAATTAAGAACCAGCGGTTCTTCCTTTTTATTTTTCCCTTTTTCTTTGGTCTTGGTAGTGTCTTTCTTCTCCTCAGATTTGAGTAGGTCGAAATCTTCCTTGCTGAGATTATAGCGATCGAACGCCTTTTGGTTGAAAAACATGGCGTAAACATCGCCCTGGCTTCCCCTGCTGAGATTTTTCATCCCCTCGCGGTTAGAAACCCAGACCATCATCTTGCCGTCCATCCCCCACTTTGGCAATTCGTCATTAAAGCCGCTCTCCGTCAGGTCACGGCGTTCACCGCTTCCGTCGGCCTTCACCAGGTCAATCTCAGAGCGAACAAAGGTGCCCTCGTTTGATTGAGCCAAAATCCATTTGCTGTCCGGTGACCATGTGAAATACTGGTCGCCATCGGCATAGGAATAGTTGACTCCTTTAGGGATGACCGTCACTGTTTTGCGGGTCTTAATATCATAGACCTTGAGAATATTGCGCTCTTCAAGGTAGGCTATTTTCTTGCCGTCGGGAGAATATCGAGGCTGAAATTCGTCCTTGGGCGTGTCAATAACCGGGGTGCTTTTAACGACCGTCGAAGCATAAAAATAGGGCTCGCTCTTGTTTACGATATCAAGTTTATCGATATCCCAGGAGCCATTTTTTTCAACCGAATAAACGATAGAGCGGCCATCGGGACTAAATTCGATCATACGTTCCTGGTAGGGAGTGTCGGTCAGTCTCTTGGTCGTATGCCCGTCGGCAGAGGTTGCAAAAATGTCCCCCCGATAGACAAAAGCCACCTCCTTGCCATTCGGCGACAGGGCCATATCACTAATATTTTTGTTGCTCACGGAGAGTGTCTTAGTTGCTTGCTCGGCAAAGTCGGCCTGAATAGTGATCAGTAATTTTTGAGGCTGCTGTCCGGGAGCCAGTGTGTAGATTTCTCCGCCGTGTGTAAAACACAACACGCCGGTTTGAGATCGGCTTAACCCTCTCACCGGGTTTCGCTTATAGTGGGTCAGTTGAACGGGCTGGCCCGGATTGGCAACGGAGGCCCGAAACACATTCAGATCATTGTCATTTTGTTCGCTCAGGTAATAGTACGTATCGCCATCGCCCCAGACAGGCTCCAAATCGTTTCCCTGAAAGTGAGTAAGCTGAGTGTATTGATTTGTTTTGAAATCATAAGTCCATATATCACGGGTTACCGACGCCCTCTCATGTTTGCGTTGCTCGCTTTCATATCCTTTGCGATCCTCGAAGATGATCTTGCTCCCGTCGTGGTTGTACCGGGCATATTCCGTACCGGCAGAATTGATCATGATGGAGCGTCCTCCCTGAACGGGGACCCGATACAGTTTCATAAAGAGGGAAGGAATGGGAAAACGGACGGATGTGTAGATATCATTGCGCGCCGTCCCAAAAATGATGTCCTTATCATTTGTCGTGAAATCGGAGGGTATATCAGCGGCGGAATTGTATGTCAGCCGGGTCGCAGCTCCGCCATCAGATGACATGACAAAGACATCGAAGTTGCCATGCCGGTCTGAAGCAAAGGCGATGTATTTCCCATTATGACTCCATACCGGGTAGCTTTCATAAGAGGGAGTCATCGTCAGCGGGATTGCGGTACCACCGGTTGACG
This sequence comes from uncultured bacterium, assembly GCA_963787205.1. Classification (GTDB taxonomy): domain Bacteria; phylum Bacteroidota; class Rhodothermia; order Balneolales; family DATFMH01; genus DATFNI01. The sequence continues at coordinate 215,929 of CAWBCD010000010.1, read as the reverse complement.
GGACCTTGAATATATCCCCTTTATACTCAAAGGCGACCCAATGCCCATCAGGGGAAATGGCCGGGTGTCTCAGCCACATGGGATGGGTGTCAGACTGGCCCGCTACTAATATTGGCCAAATAAGGATAAATAATAACAGACAACGTTTCATAACTAGAAGCAAATTTATTTGTTGGAATTTGCAGAATGACCAAAAAGAAAGGCAGGCGTAATGTCAGGCAAATAGCCGGGAACAAAACCACATATCACTCATCTTATCTGGCATCCTCCGTAATATTTGAAACGGTTAATTACTACATGAGACACCAAAAGGCAATCTTTTCATTTTCTTTTTTACAATTTTTAGTCTATGGCTTGTGTTTGCCTCTCTGGGAACAGATTTGTGGTGATAAATGCCTTAAAAAATTTACCAGTGCATCCAATTTTTTTGAGCGATGTAAACGGATTTTATGAAATCGCAAGAAACCATTCCTATTCATGAAGAGACCACTTCCAGCAGTCTCAGGATCATTTTGGAAAGAAGTGTTTTAAAAGACCAATATTCTTGGCTTAAACCCGAGAATGGTTATATTATTTACAGCATTTTACACATATCTGGAGGAGAGAGTATAGAATGGCAGATTCACCATTTTCCAATCTGAATGTGCCGGGAAATATCAAGGGATTTCGCAAGAATGCCGGTCCCATTATCCTGGTTATTGTTGTTATGCTTCTCATTTTCTCAAGTATCTACACGGTAGGTCCGGAAGAAGTAGGAGTTGTTTTGAGATTTGGGCGCTATACCCGAACAGCAGAGTCGGGACTCAACTTCAAGTTGCCTTTTGGGATTGAAGAGGTCCAGAAACTGCCCGTTGAGAGACAGTTAAAAGAAGAGTTCGGCTTTCGAACCCTGCAGGCTGGAGTACAGACCCGTTACAGCCAGGAGAACTATGGAGACGAGTCGCTCATGTTGACAGGTGATCTTAACCTTGCGGAGGTGGAATGGGTTGTACAATACAGGATCAATGATCCGTACAAATATCTGTTCAAAGTGAAAGATCCCCAGCAGACCCTGAGAGATATTTCCGAGTCGACTATGCGTCAGGTGGTAGGAAATCGCACCGTGAATGAAGTTTTGACAATAGGCCGTCAGGCAATAGCCACGGCAGCTGAAGAGAAGATGCAGGAGTTGTGCAATGAATATGACACCGGCATAAAGATAGAACAGGTTGTTTTGCAGGATGTCAATCCGCCGGATCCGGTTAAATCTTCTTTTAATGCTGTAAATGAGGCACAGCAGGAAAAGGAGAGACTGATAAACGAAGCTCTTTCCGATTATAACAAGTTTATTCCAAAAGCAAAGGGTGACGCCCAGGCAGTCATTCAGGAAGCCGAAGGATATGCTATTGACCGTGTGAACAGATCAGAGGGAGATGTGGCACGATTCAACCTGTTATACACTCAATACATTGCCGCCCCTGAGGTGACCAGAAAACGGATTTATTTGGAAACATTAGCGAAAATCCTGCCCAGAACGGGACAGAAAGTCGTTATTGATGAAAACGGGCGTAATATCGTACCCCTGCTGCAGATGAACGGACAACCAGTAAGACAGTTACAGGCAGGAGGGGCACAGAAATGAAACAGCTAAGAAATTCGGTACTGCTGTTGTCGGTTGTCCTGGTTATAATTCTGGCCATTGACGGTACTTACATCGTCAACGAAAGTCAGCAGGCTATAATAACCCAGTTTGGGAAACCGGTTGGCTCGGCTGTCATTGAACCAGGCATTTATTTTAAAATCCCGTTTATTCAGGAAGCACATTTTTTTGATAAGCGATTTCTGGAGTGGGATGGTGATCCCAACCAGATCCCTACCGAAGACAAGAAATTCATATTTGTGGATACCTATGCCCGGTGGCAGATCAGCGACCCGCTGCAATTTTACAAGCGTGTCCGGGATGAAAGAGGGGCGCAAAGCCGGTTAGATGATATCCTGGATGGTGAGACGCGAAATGCCGTGGCCGGGAATAAACTGGATGAATTGGTACGCACTTCAAACAGAATTCCCCTGCAGAGCGACGATTACGCGAATGAGGTGGAGGAACAACTTGACAGCATAAACGTGGGGCGCGATAAAATACAGCAACGAATCCTGCAAAATGCAAATGCGTTGACGAATGACCTTGGAATTCGTGTGCTGGATTTTAGGATCAAACGAATCAACTATGTTGAAGAAGTACGGAAAAAAGTGTACGATCGTATGATTTCCGAGCGGCAAAGAATAGCAGATAAATTCAGGTCAGAAGGTCAGGGAGAGGCCTCCAGGATCAGAGGTGAAAAAGAAAAGGAGTTGAAAAGAATACAATCCGAAGCATACCGGCAGGCCGAAGAGATAAAAGGCAAGGCCGACGCTCAGGCAGCTGATATCTATGCAAAGGCGTATAACAAGAGCGCGCAGGCTCGTGACTTATACAGCTTCCTGAAGTCGATGGAGAGTTATGAGAAAACTTTTGATAACCGAACGACCATCCTCATCTCCACAAAAAGTGAATTTTATAAATATTTAATGAAAGACCTTCCCTGAGAAATGTTCTTTATAAGAAGTAACCGGGGCTACGATTTTGCACCCAGAGGGGCCAAATATGCGGTTTTTATAAAATTTGAATAATTCTGAGTGACAAGATGATATGGTTAACTGTTTGGTAACGTAAAGATTATATCTTTCTAAATAGCTTGCTCTAATAAATCTACGGTCGTAGTATAGCAAAAGCATCAATAAATATATGCAAATTAAAAGGGGAACCATTTGATGAAACGCTACAGACTAAGCTTTGGCCTTTTGGCTATAATTGCTTTTATGTTTGGATTCGTATATCCGGGGTATGGACAACAGGTTTATACGGCGAACATGTTCGGAATAAATGAGGTGCCAGCTGGCAAGTCGCTTGGAAAGGGTGCGGTACATGTTGTTGTAAGGGGTGATTCCATTAAGGTATACGGCTCGTTTAGCAATTTGGCAGGGAATTACACGGCATCACATATTCATATGGGTGCAGCCGGTGAAAATGGATCAGTCGTATTTACACTCGACCCGTCAGTGAACACGGATCAGAAAGGTGGAACATATGATTCGCTCAATAACAAATTCAAACTAACCGCAGATCAAAAGACGGCTTTGATGGACGGTAGTCTCTATGTGAACATTCACTCTTCTGATTATGCGGATGGTGAACTGCGCGGACAATTGTTCCCGGACGGCAATCAAGCCCCAACGGCTTCCCATATAACAAATCCTGCTGATGGGGCAACAGTCAATGTCAGTGGATCCGGAACAGATTCGCTCAATTTTAAGTGGAGTCAGGCGATGGATCCGGACAACAACCCGGTTTTTTATGTCTGGCAAATTTCTTTGTTACCCAATTTTTATTCGGTTCCACTGGAAGAAAGTGTAGGAAGAGATTCCAGTGTTACCCTGTCAAAAGCTGATATCGATGAGTTGATGCAGGCTGCTTCTGTACCCTATGGCGGAGATATGACTGTTTACTTCAGAATATTTTCCACGGACGGAAGTATGGTAACTGATGGACCAACCGGCTCTATGGCTTTCAAGCGTGATACTGTTTTATACTCTATCCAACAGGCGCATGATGCTCCGAGTGGTACCCAGGTTAATATCAAGGGAATTGTAACACGTGCTTACGGGTCTTATGCCTATATGCAGGATTCAACGGCCGGGATGACCCTTCGTCAAGCCAGCGGTTCTTTTGCCGATGCCATTGCGAATGGTAGTGTGAAGATGGGTGATACGCTTCGCGTCAGCGGTAATGTTTCCGAATATAATTCACTGGTCGAAATCAACGGGGCAGATCTTCAGAGTTATAAAGTGCTTTCGACTAACAATATGTTGCCTGATCCGACGAATATTACATTGAGTGACCTGGAGAACAACGGGGAAATGTATGAGGCCAGATTGGTGCGGCTGACCGGACTGAAGATCGACGGTTCCGGTACATTTACTGCGGCAACCAGTTATAAAGTAACAGACGCGACTGATCAGACTGGTAACATCGTATTACGTACACCCAGTGCTTCTGACGGTAATATTACTGGCGCTTCCATTCCTCCTGATTCGACGGTTTTTGTGGGAGTCGTTGGACAATATTCCACGAGTAATCCGGCTGCCGGGTACCAGTTGCAGGCGGTTTTGGCAACCGATGTGTACAAACCTGCTTATGTGCAGGCAATACACAACGCCCCGGATCCGGCTGTCGATTCAGTGGATGTGTATATAAACGGATTGCTGACTTTGAAGAACGTTGCTTATCAACAGGCTACCGCCTACATGGAGATGCCTGGGGATCGTGAGTTGAATATTGGGTTGGCGCCGGCTCATAGCATGGGCGCCAGTGATACTCTGAAGAATGTCACGACCACCCTTACTCCATCTGAAAATTATGTTGTAGTCGTTAATGGCGTGGTTGATTCCTCCTCTTTTGCATCGAACCCGGATGGCATATCTACCAAATTGAATGTGTTGGTTAAGGCGATGGCCCGGCAGAAAGCCAAAGAAAAAGGTATGATTGATTTCTTTGCAGTGCATGGAGTTCCCGATGCACCGGCAGTTGATATCAGTACCCAACAGACAGGATCCGTGGTCATGAATGTGAAGTACAACGATATGACGGATTATTTTTCTGTTCCGGCGCAGGCTTACACGATTAGTTTAAGTGAAGCCGGAAGTTCAACGCCGCTGATTTCGTATAACGCTGATCTGACGAATTACGGTGATACGGCGGCAGTCGTTTTGGCATCGGGTTTTCTGAATCCTGGAAAAAATCAAAATGGGCCGGGTATCAAATTACTTGTTGTCCTCCCCGACGGGACGGTACTGAAACCGCAAATTGATACACCGATTGAAAAACAACCGGGTGCTCAGGTACCAAGTTCGTTTGAAGTGATGGCAAACTATCCGAATCCGTTCAATCCTACAACGAATTTGAGGTTTAATCTCCCGCAGAGTGCGGACGTCAGACTCTCCGTTTACAACATCTTAGGTCAGCGGGTATTCGATCGCGATCTTGGACATATGTCTGCCGGCTTCCGGAAACAGGTTATGTTTGACGCATCTCAATTGTCATCCGGAGTATATATTTATCGTTTCACTGCTCATACAGCTTCCAGAGTGTTTACAGGTATGGGTAAGATGACGCTGATCAAATAATCATCATCATAAAAAAATAAAAAGCTCCGGTTATTGCGATCGGAGCTTTTTTTATTCATCACACAGTAAAAAAAATAATAAGTCGTCTAACTGTCGGTATCTTCCGATAGCATCTGTTTCGTCTCATGACGAAGTATCAACCCATCCTCATCCATAAAATGGGGCCTTTCGGATTCGATATAGTTATCAATAATTTCCCGGCTTTTTCTTGTATCGATTTTTGCCCTAAGCTTCATCAGCATTGTGTATAATCCCAGGTGAACGCGTGAGGCATACACGAAATGTCTGGAACCCACAGGTTCATCAAAGCTGGTTGCTTTTTTTATGTAGTACGAAATATCATCCTTGAAGTCGGCGTCTCCAAAATCAAATTGATCATATCGATACGGTTTCGTGAAAGCACGGCCAAAATCCCGGAAGAACTCGAAATTCAAATTATCATTCTTCTTGGAGTGTTCTCCTACGCCAAGGATCTCAAGTTTGTTGAATAACTCAGAAAGTTCGGCTTTATCATTGTGCAAATGCGCAGGCAGAGCGTACATGTAGTAGAAAAAGAAATCACGCGGGAACTTCTTTACACAGCCGAAATCCAGAACCCCCAGCTTGCCATCGGGTGTGAAGAGAAAATTGCCCGGATGGGCATCGGCGTGGATGGTGTGAGATTCGTTGATCTGTTCATGAAAGAAATTCCAAAGCAACTGGCCAAAATAGTCCCTCTTTTCCTGACCCGGACCGGTTTTCAGAAACTCTTCGAGGTGTTGACCTTCGACAAAACTCATGGTCAGGATTTTTTCGGTAGACAGATCCTGATACCAACGAGGTGTGATCAGATGATCGCTGGTGTAGCGTTTGGCGTAAAATTCGATTTCACGACCTTCCTGAAGATAGTCGGTTTCTTCCAGAAGCTTATTTGCGACTTCATCAAAATACTGGCTGATGTCTCCTTTTACCATTCGTTTGAAAATGGCATGCGCCATCGACAGGTCAGACGAAATGGTGTTCCGAATATGAGGATACTGTATCTTAACGGCCACTTTTCTGCCGTCCTGAAGCATGCCCTGATGCACCTGACCGATTGATGCAGCAGCAACGGCATCCAGATCAAATGACTCAAAGAGATTTTCCGGATATTTCCCAAGCTCATTTTTTATGATACTTCTGACAAGCGCCTTGTTAATCGGAGGAACCCGGTATTGTGCCTGGCTCATTATGTTAATGTATTCGTCGGGAAGCAGGCCATTGTAATCCATGCTCAGAGACTGAGCAATTTTTAAAGCCGTTCCACGGAGCTGAGTAAACTCATTATAAATGGCTTCAGCATTTTTTTCATTTAGCTGTTTCCTTTCTTCACCATTGGTGTTTTTGTTGATCAGCTTATTTAAATGGTATTTTGCATAATTGGTCCCGACTTTAAGTCCGGCCTTAGCAAAATGGCGTCCGCGGTCGAATTTATTCGAGGGAAAATCACTCATTGGGCAAAATTTTTGCAAAAAGATGTTTGAAAGTATCTGTAAACGGGAATTGAGAAAATATCTTGCTGTTGCTTCCCAAAAAGGTCAAAAGATCAATTGTTTTATCGGGAACAGTATTAGTGATGATCTCGTCAAAGAGAGCTGTGATTTTATCAACGAGGGCCATCGTTTTTTCTTTTTGTGGACTATCATCATCCAGTCTGTATGAAATGATCCACATGCTTGTTCGTGCAAGTGTAAGATATAATGGCGTCCCGGCAGCGTTTTTATTAAATGATGGAATGTTTTCGTCGCTTTCGATGAATGAACGATAAAGCCGCTCCATGTGATTCTGGAATTCAGTTTTCATCAGGGCATGATAGATGAAACGCCGATAGGTTTGTTCGACAAACAAATCCTGTTCATCCAGGATATCGAAAAGGGTATACAGAAAATTTGAGATTTTCTCGGCTGTGGTAAAATTGTTGAAATCCGGTACCTCAACGATCATCAGTTCATACTGAGACAGAACCCATTCATAATAATAACGTATAACGGCGTATTTACTCGCAAAATACCGTTCATACTCATCTCTGCTGATGTCGGCATCTTCAATAAGAATATCAGAGGTGAATCGTGTACGATCCGAGGTGTAGATGCGGATTGCAGCATCCAAAATTTTGAGCTTATTCTCTTCTTCTTGTCCTGTCATCGTGTTGTTATTGATTTACCTGATATGGGTCTTGAACGGTAATGTTTAACAATTCATTCAAAGTATGCTGTTCACTTTAAACAAACGAAAAGCCGGTGTACTTAGTTTTTTAGAATTTTTTGAATACAGATTCTTCACGTAAAAAAATTCCCCCAGGTGCAGTCTGTACTTGCGTAACCTTTCATCAAATATGCTGTTAGAATCATTTAGAAGATCAGGATCTCTATAATTATCTATGGTAGATTGTAACAACGGGCACATTCTTTGGATTAATATTAGTCTCAATATAATGCCGTATGGTTGATTGATAGCAGGCGATTTTATATCGTTGAGCGAGTCAGTTAGTAACGAAATATCGTTGGAATTGAGGAATGATTAATAGTGGTAACAGTGCATTTTGGCGCGAAGTGTTGGATTTTGTCCCGAATCTTACACTTCTATTTCGGATAGAGGAAGATGAAAGTGCGCATTTAATATTTGTAAATCAGGAGATACAGAATCAGCTGCTTTATCGTCCCCAGGATTATGTTCTGGAGGGGGAATCGGATACCCCTGTAAAGAGAGATCTGGACCGACTGATTGACAAGATTGCCGACCTGAGTTATAAGACTCAGCGCGAAGAAGATATCTACTGTGATTTGCATGATCGGCAGGGGAATGATCATGTCTACTCATTCGACTTCAGGATCTTTCAAACCAGGGTTGGCAAAACAAGTTTAATTTTGGTGACGCTGAATCCAGCCGAGGGTAATGAACGAAAACCAGAGTCGGTTTCAGAAAAATCTGTGAAAAGAGCCATAGAAGAACCTGTTTGGCAATCTGAGGTTATGCGGGCAATTCTGGATAAGATTCCGGAATATCGATTGCAGGGAAGCAGTCTTTTGTTGAGGGGAGAGAGAGGAACCGGGCGTCGAACTCTGGCGCGATATCTGGCTAAGCATTTATCTACCCGGGAAGATGAAATATTTATTGTTGAATTGGATAGATCTGAGGAGAAGCAACGCCAGCAATTATTTGGCGAAGAAAGTCGGTTGAATTCTCTTTTGGGGGGGAAATACGCGGGTTGGTTACAAACACCGGTCATATGTGTAGTCATATCTGATTTGGCCGAATTGAGTGAGAAGAATATTCGAATGCTGGCCGATCATATTCGTCAGCGCACCGAGCGAAAATTCCGGACAAGGCTCATTGCCATATCAGAGGCGCCACTGGGAAAAATCGTTGATCGGCTGGGATCGCTCTACTATGAACTGAACTTCTATCCCATCCTGATGCCGGGTCTGAAGCATCGAAAAGAAGACATCCGGATAATCGCGCGCAATTGGCTGACTCGTGCATCGGAAATATTGGATATTGAGAATGTCACAATATCAGATAAAGAGTATGTCAGACTTGAAGAATATGACTGGCCAGGGAATTTCCCTGAATTTTTTCGGGTATTGCGCCACTCGCTACTTGCCAGTGACGACGGGGTTGTGCATTTCCGGATGAAATTAGTAAAGGCAGGAAGTGATGTCGCTACCAGGGCTGGAAGGGAGGATTCCGAACTTTTACCCTTTGATGAAATGAATAGGAGGTACCTGAAAAAAGTTCTGGAAGCGACCGATGGAAAGATTTACGGAGAGGACGGGGCTGCATCTTTGCTGGGATTGAAACCGACTACACTTCAGAGCAAGTTGAAGAAACTCAAGGTAAAATAAAAGTTTATAACTCAGTCAGTTCAGGGGGAGGTGTTATTGACCTTAAAGAAAAGGTAACACCGGTTTAATATTGTCTTGACATCGGAAGGAAAGCTGTCGTATATTTCTAATCAGCCCGGGAAAAACAGAACAAAAATTCGGGCGAAAATTTGACACGTATAATAAAATATCCTTATCATAGGAATCTGTCGCGGAAACGAACCGGGGAAATAAAAAGGCTCTGGTGAGCGGAAGTGGCAGGGATGTTCTTTGGAGATACTGAGTAATGAACAAATCGCATAGCGAGCCCTAATAAGTCAATTAGGAAGAGAATCGGAACGGAGCGGGACGACTCAGCAAGGAATCTAATAAGATAGATTACAACGGAGAGTTTGATCCTGGCTCAGGACGAACGCTGGCGGCGGGCCTAACACATGCAAGTCGAAGGAGATTCAGGGAGCTTGCTCCCTGATGAGACTGGCGCACGGGTGAGTAACGCGTAGGCAATCTACCTGCGGGCGGGGGACAACACCGGGAAACCGGTGCTAATACCGCATAATGCAGCGGCCCCGAATGGGGATGTTGTTAAACGGCCTTCGGGTCGGTCTGCAGATGAGCCTGCGTCGCATTAGCTAGTTGGTAAGGTAACGGCTTACCAAGGCGATGATGCGTAGGGGGTCTGAGAGGATGATCCCCCACACTGGGACTGAGACACGGCCCAGACTCCTACGGGAGGCAGCAGTGAGGAATCTTGCGCAATGGACGAGAGTCTGACGCAGCCACGCCGCGTGCAGGAAGAAGGCCCTATGGGTTGTAAACTGCTTTTACCAGGGAAGAGAAGCTCTGATTCGTCAGGGTGTGACGGTACCTGGGGAATAAGCACCGGCTAACTCCGTGCCAGCAGCCGCGGTAATACGGAGGGTGCAAGCGTTGTCCGGAATCATTGGGTGTAAAGGGTGCGTAGGCGGGCTGTTAAGTCTGGGGTGAAATCTTGCCGCTCAACGGTAAAATTGCCTCCGATACTGGCAGTCTTGAGTGTGAGAGAGGCCGGTGGAATTCGTGGTGTAGCGGTGAAATGCATAGATATCACGAAGAACACCAGTGGCGAAGGCGGCCGGCTGGCTCACAACTGACGCTGAGGCACGAGAGCGTGGGGAGCGAACAGGATTAGATACCCTGGTAGTCCACGCTGTAAACGATGTGTGCTAGGTGTTGGTCCCGAGCGATCGGGGGCAGTGCCGCAGTTAACGCGCTAAGCACACCACCTGGGGAGTACGTTCGCAAGAATGAAACTCAAAGGAATTGACGGGGGCCCGCACAAGCGGTGGAGCATGTGGCTTAATTCGATGCAACGCGAAGAACCTTACCCGGGCTAAATCCCGGTGGCCGCCCCGTGAAAGCGGGGGTTCTCTTCGGAGACCGCCGGGAAGGTGCTGCATGGCTGTCGTCAGCTCGTGCCGTGAGGTGTTGGGTTAAGTCCCGCAACGAGCGCAACCCCTATGGTCAGTTACCAGCGCGTAAAGGCGGGGACTCTGGCCAGACTGCCTACGCAAGTAGAGAGGAAGGTGGGGATGACGTCAAGTCCTCATGGCCCTTACGTCCGGGGCTGCACACGTGCTACAATGGAGGGTACAGCGGGTACCTACCTCGCGAGAGGATGGAAATCTCGAAAGCTCTCCACAGTTCGGATTGGAGTCTGCAACTCGACTCCATGAAGTTGGAATCGCTAGTAATCGCGTATCAGCAACGACGCGGTGAATACGTTCCCGGGCCTTGTACACACCGCCCGTCAAGCGATGGAAGTCGGGAGTACCTGACGTCGCCGAGCCAATTCCCCGATTCTCGGGGGGAAGGCAGGTGCCTAGGGTAAGCCCGGTAACTGGCG
>CAWBCD010000010.1:0-200000 GCA_963787205.1 uncultured bacterium | reverse complement strand
CGCCAATATTTGTTATTAATCCTGAAAAAACACCCATTCCTGCACGCAGGGATATTCATTATGTTATTGAAAAAGCGGCAAAGGGAACATCTGAGTTGGTTGATCGATTACTCATGTAAGATTATTACGGATCTTAAATAAAGACAAAGAGTTTAGATATTTATAAACAAGAAAGAGACTATGGCAGACAAAAATAGTGATCAAAAAAAGGCCAATAGAAAGGATATCCTTAAATATATGGCCCAGTTTCTGAACATCGAACGGCACTTTCCACTGCTTCCGGGTACGAAAGATATTGGCATTGTGGCCAGGTTTATCGGTATCGAACCGCAGGAATTGATAGATATCCGGAGTCATTTTGATGATCAGGCAAAAAAAGCGGCGTTGGAAATGTTGAAAGACGAAACAACGATCGAACAAATTCAGCAGCTTCCATTCAAAAAGAACGATAAAATTGTCGTTTTGGGTGACTCGATAACAGATGATCTCCAGAGTTGGTTTGAGATCTTTGTACATATGCTTGAAATCGCACTGCCTGACCAGGACTTGTCATTCGTAAATGCATCCCTGAGTGGCGATACCAGTTATAACGCTTTGAAACGGTTCGACCGGGATGTGATCGCACAGAATCCCGATTGGGTCATCATTTCATTGGGTACTCATGACGCCGAGCGGCCTAATTATGCAGCAAACCGGACCATGGTCTCATTAACGGAATTCTGGGAAAATCTGAATACCCTGGATCTGGCAGTCAAAGATATCACAAAAAATCCAGCGATCTGGATTACACCGCCACCCGTCATCGAGGAGATGATGGAAGAGTCGCCTGAGTTCAACACGATAATTCAGGAGAAGGATCTCATCCAATACCGTGACGTGATATCCGGGAAATCAGGTTATATCGTTGATCCTTTAGGCAATAGAATGGGACGTCCGCCCGAGGCCTGGAATTATCTCAACGATGGCCTCCACCCTTCCCTGGCTGGTCATGTTCAGACGGTCAAATCTCTTCTGAAAGCATTGACGAACGTCGGGGAAGAAGAACATGATCACGACCACCAGCATGGTCATCATCATCACCATGATCATGATCACGATGAAGAAGATTGATTTTACTACAGTGGAAGGCGAACATTCACCACGTTCATTGCAAATTTATATTGTGAGACGGGAACTTGATTCCTGATCGATTTTACCTGGATAACATCGGGGTTCAGGAAGGACAAGCCAATGTTGGACCCTGTCTGAACCCTGATGATTCCGGGTGCAGCATCGGATAATCGATAATGACCAAATTTTGATTGGTATTTTGATTTACTGATCACCAGGGCATCTACAACGCCAAACGCGAAGCCGGTCCATACGCCGATACCTGCTCCATATCTAAGTCCTTCCGTGACCTTACTGTTGGCCATTAAACTCACAGCCATTCCAACAAGCGTTCCTGTTGCTCCTCCGTAAAAAGTATCTGCGAGAATGAGCGTAGTCGAATTACCTGCCGAATTAAGTACTCCGTTCACCTCGTAGGGTGTATTATTTTGAATCTTAGACACATCATAAAAACCAATTCCCAGGCCGTAAAGGGTACCAAATCCAACTCCAAAACGCATTGGGCCCAAATCCTTACTGTTGTTTCTGAGAAGCATTGTACCGCCGCCAAGAAGAGCACCGTTAAATGTTCCGATAAACGTGTCGGATAATACAACTTTTAGCGCCTGCGCCTGGCATTGTGCAAAAGGGACGGTAACACTAATGAAAAGCAGCAGAGTGAGAATACGTTTTTTCATAAATAAGGGAGTAAATGATGGTATAATCTCTCGATAATCCAGAATTGAGTATGTCAAATTTAATTAATGTTCAGGCCAAAATAGTAAAAGTATAGATGCTAAGTTAAACGACAGATAGGGTGCCGTCAGATTTAAAAAAATCCGATTATTCAGATACCCTAATCAAGCATATTTAACTTTTTAAAAAAGCGCTTTTTTAAGATATTAAAGGCATATTTGAGGGTTTGAAACTTGCATCACAAATGTTGGAACTGATCTTTGTATTACTGCATTTACTAAAATAAGGAAATTATTAATGTTGGTAGAACACAAGCATATAAAGATTCCAGCGCATATTCAGGAGCTACATCCTTATGTGCCTGGCAAAACCATAGCCGAAGTGCAGGTCGCCTATCATCCTGTCAGGATTTCCAAACTGGCTTCAAATGAAAACAGGCTGGGATGTAGTCGAAAGGTAACCGAGGCTGTGACCAAATCTCTGGCTGTTGTCCAGGATTACCCGGATTCCGCTTCCCGGGATTTGTGCAGGCTTCTTGCCCGAAAACTTGGAGTCAAAGATACACAGATCATAGCCGGTGCCGGATCCGAAAGTCTTATAGGTGCCCTTTCGAGAACCTTTCTCCAGCAGGGCGATCATGCCATTACAGCAGATGTCACGTTTCTGGGATTCCGGATTCAGACGCAGATTCGGGGAGTCGAACGGGATTTAATTCCTTTGACGAAAGATTATCGCTTTGACCTCCCGGCTATGGCCGATGCGGTCAATGATCAAACCCGAATGATCTACATCGCAAACCCGAATAATCCGACAGGTACCTATGTGACAAAGGATGAGTTCGCAGCTTTTATGTCGTGTATACCCGAGGACGTGATCGTAGTGATGGATGAGGCATACTACGAATTTGTCCAGGATGAACCGGATTATCCCGGGACTATAGAAATGGGTTATGACAATGTGATCACTCTTCGCACTTTTTCTAAAGCTTACGGACTGGCTGGGTTACGTGTTGGTTACGCAGTTGGTCCGGAAGAACTGATTCACGACATGTATAAGGTGAAATTCACTTTTGAGCCGTCTGTTACAGGTCAGGCAGCTGCGGAAGCGGCATTGTCTGATCAGGATTTCATCGAAAAGACACGAGAGATGGTCAGAAATGGGAAAGAACGGTTATATCATTTCTGCGACAATAATGGTTTGACCTATGTACCGAGTTATGCAAATGCCGTAATGCTGGTTTTTGACACCGAAAACGAGGCCACCCATTTCACTCAGGAGATGCTGAAGCGCGGAGTAATTTTACGGCAGCTGAATGGGTTCGGCATGCCGAATGGTGTCCGTGTTACTATTGGAACCAATCGGGAGATGAAGCATTTCGAAGACAGTTACAACGCTATCTATTTGTAACAGGGACATTTCCGGCTGAAAATCTTTCAATAAACTACTTAATAAAAGCCATGAACATACAATCAGAAACCGGAGAGGCTGTCGTCCACCCCGCTATTCATGAAAGAGACTGGAAAACAATAGTCCGGACCTTTTTTTACTCTCGTTTTATTGATGAAATTGAAGAGACAAAACTGGTCCCTCACAAAAAAGTCTTGTACCAGTTTTCAGCGCGCGGGCACGAATTGGGGCAAATCCTGCTGGCTTCATTTCTCAACCATAAGCATGATGGAGTCAGTGCCTACTACCGGTCCAGGCCCTTGATGCTGGCATTGGGATTATCCCTTGAAGATGCTGCTGCTGCACCCATGATGAAATCCGGGGGATATAGTGACGGCCGCGACATAGGGGTTGTTTGCAATTTGCCGGGGGATAAGGGTCCTGTCGTTTTACCGATGGCCGGTGATGTCGGGTCACAATACACGCCGGCAACAGGATGGGCCCAGGCCATCGAATATCGACGTAATGTCCTGAAAGAAAAAGAATACGAGGGAGCTATTTCAGTCGTCCTGGGTGGCGATGGATCGGTTGCCACCAATGGTTTTTGGTCGTCGTTGACGATAGCCACCACCCAGAACCTGCCGCTTTTGTTTTGCATCGAAGACAACGGGTATGGGATTTCGGTACAAAGTAAATTCCAGACCCCGGATGGTAATATTGCAAAAAACCTTTATTCCTTCAAGAATCTCAGGATTTTTGATGGGGATGGAACCAACCCTGCAGAGGCGGCTGATCTTTTGGAACAATCCGTACAGTATGTTCGCCAGAGAAAGGGCCCTGTGTTGGTTCGGCTAACCGTTCCGAGACTGAATGGACATTCTTATCAGGATAATCAGTCCTACAAATCAGAAAAGGTTCTGAAGGAAGAGAAGAAAAGGGATCCACTGAATCGGTTGAAAAGCTGGCTTGTCCCTGATATTCTCAGCAAAAGCAAATGGTCGGAGCTTGAAAAAGAGGTTGGTAAGGAAGTCGAAGACGCTATTGAAAAGGCTGGTAAAAGAAGCGAACCCGATCCCGTAAATGTGAAACGCTACACCTTTTCTGAGACGAAAAATGATGGATCTGTTGATCTTCAGGTAAAAGGAGGATTGCTCCCTGAAGGTCATCAGTTCCCGGAGGAGAGTGAAAAGCCGGAGCCGGAGAAGGTGCGGATAAATATTGTAGAAGCCATTCGGCGTACGTTGGAGTACGAGCTCAAAACAAATCCTAAACTCCTGGTTTTTGGGGAAGACGTGGGACTGAAGGGCGGTGTCCACGCTGCAACGATGGGATTGCAGACTGAATTCGGAAAGGATCGGGTTTTTGACACCAGCTTGTCCGAGGAAGGCATCATCGGACGGGCAGTGGGAATGGCATATGCCGGTCTGATGCCGGTCGCTGAAATACAGTTTCGTAAATACGCTGATCCGGCGACGGAACAATTGCATAATTGCGGCACTATCCGATGGCGGACGGCCAACCGGTTTGCCGCGCCCATAGTTGTTCGGATGCCGGGCGGATTTGCCAAAGTAGGGGATCCGTGGCACAGTCTGTGCAACGAGACCGATTTCCTGCATGCCGTTGGCTGGCAACTGGCTTTTCCGTCCAATGCACAGGATGCTGTCGGATTGCTTCGATCAGCAATGCGCGACAATAACCCCACCATATTTTTCGAGCATCGCAACCTGCTTGATGCCCGGTGGGCCCGTCGTCCCTATCCCGGGGATAAGTATGTGGTGCCTTTCGGGAAAGCATCTTTCCTGAAAGAAGGGGAAGACATAACCATCGTCGCCTGGGGAGCCATGGTCGAACGTTCAGAGGAAGCGGTTGAGAAACTGGATATCTCAGCCGACCTCATCGATCTTCGCACACTAATGCCCTGGGATAAGGAGGCTGTAATCGATTCGGTGAAAAAAACGAACCGCTGCCTCATTGTTCACGAGGACACGCAGACCTCAGGGTTCGGTGCCGAGATCTCTGCCGTGATTATGAAAGAGGCTTTTGAATGGCTCGATGCCCCGGTCGAGCGGCTCACCTTCCCGGACATCCCGGTCCCCCACAATTTAGGTCTCATGAATGCGGTATTGCCCGGCGTTGAAATGATAAGCGACAAGATTGAGCAGCTGCTCCGGTATTGATTATTTGAGAGGGAAAGTTACGGCACGTGATCTCTTCGAACAAACTGATGATAATTTATCCGTGTCAGTTATTACCGTGGCTGAGCTTTATTCCGGGGTTAATGGGACAAAAGAAGAAGAAATTGTTGAGGCATTTCTGGAATTGTTTGAGATTTTTCCGGTGACAAACATAGTCGCAAAAATGGGAAGTGAAATTCGCAATAAGTATAAAACAAGATTCGGTGTCGGTCCGGCTGACGCGCTCATTGCTGCGACATCTATTCATCATGCTTCAACTCTTGCGACGTTAAACAGGAAACATTTTGAAACGTTGGAGAAGGTTGTAGTGCCTTATTGATCTTGTATCCGTCTCATCGGTTAGTTGCCCTCTTCCATCTCAAGCTCATGTTGCCTGGTCCCATCGGATTTCATGATGTAGATTCGAGGCGAACCGTTTCTATCCGATACGAACAAAATTTCACGGCCATCAGGCGACCACGATGCGTAGGAGTCCTCCCCCGGATCTGTGGTCAGCCGTTTGACGTCTGAGCCGTCCGCATTCATAGAATAAATATCAAAGTTGCCGGCCCGGTTCGACACGAAAAGCAGCCGAGAGCCATCGGGCGACCAGTCGGGGCAAAGATCATATTCCGGATTAGCGGTCAGACGATGCTTGCCTGAGCCGTCTGCGTTCATCACATAGATATCAAAATTATCATCCTTGTTGGAGGTATAGGCGATTTCTTTACCATCCGGCGACCAGACGGCATCCAATTCAAATGACTTGTCATGGGTAAGTTGGACCGAATGTTTTCCCTTGCGGTCCATAAGGTAAATATCGTATGAACCGGTCTTATTCGATATATACATAATCTTCGAGGCATCGGGCGACCAGCGCGGGAAGAGGTGGTCCCACGGGGTTGCGGTAAGTGGTCGCTTCTTTATTGCATTGGGCTTCATGATGTAAAGCTGATAGTAGCCGGTATAATCGACCCTGTGAAAAATGATCTGATGGTTTCTGGAGGACCAGGATGGCAAGTCACCGTTTTTACTCGAATTTTTTGGAAATTGTGCGGTTAATGTCCCATCTGACATCACATAGAGCCTTTGCGGGAAGTCATCGTCACCCGGCCGTTCCGAGTAGAAAGCAATGGCGTCCTCATTGGGTGCCCATTCAGGATAATAGTCACCGGCGGGATGATTGCTCACACGATGCAGTTCCTGTAAATAACGGTCCCACACATAGATTTCAAAGTCACCATCACGGTTGGAGCTGAAGGCAATAAGTGAGCCGTCCGGCGACCAGCGCGGTTGAATATCCTGGATCATTTGATGAAATGTTTGTGCCCGAATCCCGATAAAACCGCAAAAAGTGATAATGCAAAAGACGAGCAATGACAATAATGAGCGAAGCCATTTCATGACCCCATCCTCCGCCCTGGAATGCAAAAGTTATCTTTTAATTACTAGTATATCTTATATAAAAATAAATATATAATTGCGGGAATAAGAAATTTATAATCTCAAAGAGACTCAGAGTTTTTCCCTTTTTGGAGTTTCTAAAAAATTGCAATAGCACCGGTGGCGAATGAAATAATAAGCCAATGAGTTGTGCTTTAAATAAATCTGAATAATTTTATACCCGTGTGTAAACTGAAATGGAGCCTTGGGGTGGCGCCTATAAATTTGTATGAATGACGGTCTAAAGGATTTTTTGAAGAATCTATTTATTTTAAATTTAACGTTAACTTCGCTTTTTAGGCCGAACGCGGTGGCGTATTTAAACGATCCTTTGAAAATTTTTACAGATCTATGCCTGAATACATAAGGTGGCAGGTATTTTAATTAAGACATAAACTTAACCCATCAAATAATCAAAAATTGGCATCTAGAGTTACAATCAAGGAAATAGCAAAGGCTCTGAACCTGTCAACAATGACTGTCTCCAGGGCTTTGAACAACCGTTCCAATGTCACAGAGGAAACCAAAAAAAAGGTTTGGGATATGGCCCGGGAAATGGGATACAGGCCCAACCAAATCGCCAAGAGCCTGGTTCTGAATAAGACTTTTTCAATTGGTGTGGTCATCCCGGAAATCGCGCATTCCTTTTTCCCGGAAGTTATCCGGGGAATTGAAGATGTAACCTATGCCAAAGATTATCAGCTGATTTTTACTCATTCGGCTGAAGATCAAGACAGAGAACGCAGGGCATTGACCGCCCTGGAGGCAAAGCGTGTTGACGGAATCCTCATTTCTACCGCTCAATCAAGTAATGATGTAACTCCATACAAGGAATTGATTGACGCCGGCTTGCCCATGGTCTTTTTCGACCGATGCGTCTATGACATCGGGGCTAGTTGTGTGAGTATGAACGATCTGGAAAGCTCGCGCGAGATAACAGAGCATCTGATCCAGCACGGCTACAAAAAGATTGCACATCTGAGTGGTCCCCCAAAGGTTTCCATCGGTAAAAAACGTCTGGATGGCTTTCTGAAAGCACTGAAAGAACACAACCTGGAAGTCCGGGAAGATTGGATTCAGGAATCTGGATTCCAGGAAAAAGGGGGTTATGATGCCATGATGCGTCTGCTTGAGAGATCGGGTGACGACCGGCCGGAAGCGGTGGTTGTGGTCAATGATCCCGCTGCTTTCGGCGCCATGCAGGCTATATTAGACAATGGACTCAGAATACCAGAAGATATCGCTATCGTAGGATTTACGGATGATATCAGGGCCAAGCTCATGCCTGTACCCCTGACTACCATTCGGCAGCCCGCCTATGAAATGGGGAAAAAAGCGGCAGAAAAATTGATTAAGATAATCGATAAAGAGGATGATACGGTTGAGGAGATTGTGATAGAAAGTCAGCTTATTATCAGGCAGTCGTGCGGTTGCAATAATCTGAGTGCCGATTGATCATCTTTATTCATCAGGCAGAGCATTTCTTTTTACAATTTTTTTACAGCATCATGAGCGTGGTACATTTGTCATTAATATTAATGAATTAACAGACCATACCGCTTTGATTCTCATTATTCATGCCTTTTGCGGAGAAGGTTTCTTCTGCTATCTTCTATCGATTCTTGCGTGAGGCCCGCATAATAACACAATACTTAAGCAAGTGTACGGGTCGTCAGTTAACCGATTCATAAAGATACTATCGAGGTAGATCCCATGAAAAAAGGAAACGGCGGTTTCAATCTGGAAGGTCCCAAAATAAGCCGCAAAAGCATGTTGAAGTCACTGGGCGGACTAACGGCATCTGCATTTGCTTCTACCCTGATACCCTCAAATGTAAGAAAGGTACTGGCTAATCCTCCAAAACGGCGCGGCTCTTTCCGGGATATTGAGCATGTGGTGTTACTCATGCAGGAGAATCGGTCGTTTGATCACTATTTTGGTACATTATCCGGTGTGCGTGGATTTGATGATCCCCATGCCATGAAGCTTGAAAATGGGCGTTCTGTATTCTATCAGCCGGATCCGAAAAATCCGGATGGATACCTGCTCCCGTTTCACCTGGATACGCGCACGACGAGTGCACAGAAAATACCCTCCACAAGCCATGCCTGGTCTGTACAACATGCGGCTTGGAATCACGGGAAGATGGATAACTGGGTTCCGGCTCACCGTAAGGTTGACGGTGATAATGGACCCTATGTGATGGGGCATTACACACGTGAGGATATCCCTTTTCAATTTGCATTGGCCGAAGCCTTTACTATTTGCGATGCCTATCATTGCTCGATATTAGGACCTACCTGGCCGAACCGGATGTATTGGATGACAGGCACTGTTGATCCCGATGGGAAGTATGGCGGTCCTATCATAAACAATATTGCGCCTAAGGAAGGCTACAGATGGACAACGTATGCCGAACGGTTGGAAAAAGCAGGGATCAGCTGGAAGGTTTACCAGGAAAAAGATAATTACGGTTGCAATCTCCTGGAAACATTCAAAGTGTTTAAAGAAGCAGACAAAGATTCTCCTTTATACAAGAAAGGAATGGTGCACGGGCCATTAGGGCAATTTGAATATGATGCCATGAACGATAAGCTTCCCGCTGTCTCATGGATCATTCCTACCAGTTATCAGTCGGAACACCCGGATTATATGCCGGCAGATGGCGCGGCATTCGTGGCCAGTAAGATTGATGCCATAGCAGCAAATCCGGAGGTTTGGGCCAAGACTGTATTTATACTTAATTATGATGAAAACGATGGGATTTTTGATCATGTCGCCCCGCCGGTGCCCAAGCCTGGAACTCCTCATGAATTTATAAACGGCCTTCCCATTGGAGGAGGCTTCCGTGTGCCATGCATCATTGTCTCCCCATGGACTTCCGGCGGCTGGGTCTGCAGCGAGACCTTCGACCATACCTCGACATTGCAATTTCTGGAAAAATTTACAGGAGTTCGCGAACCCAATATCAGTCAATGGCGCCGGGATACTTTTGGGGATCTGACCTCGGCGTTTCGATTTGACGATACCGCAGCCAGAGGACCGGTATTACCCGATACCAGCGGGCCTCTCACGCTGGCCAGATATGAGGCGGAATATTTACCCAAGCCAAAACTACCCGGGGCCAGTCAGTCTTTTCCAACCCAGGAAAAGGGCGATCGCAAACGAACACCGCCAAAATCGTCATGATGATTTTATAGGGATCACAGGAATTAACTATAGAGATTTCTGGTCACTAAAAACCAGATAACTTCATTTTATCATAACGGTTGAAATTGTATGATTCTATCCGCTGTGCAGGGGATGGCAACTCCGTATCGGATGCTTCTTTTTGGGTAAAAAGGGGAAGTTAAATTATTCTTTACATGCCATCTTCTTCTATGAAGAGGCAGGCCGGGGTTTTTGATAAGTTTGGCAATCAGATCGTCAATACGAACCTGACCATTCTATTTACGAGCACCGACATAAGGATCTTGACGCTGTTACAAAGAGCTATTAATCAAATGATAATGAATAAATATTGAGTATTCTTTTTTAAGAGATAGGGGATTATATAGTTATTTTTTTATAAAAATAATATAAAATTATATGATTTATATCAATTTATGCGTGTAATCCATTATTATGAAAAATCTTGCATGCATTTTATGTGTATTATTGACATTTAAAAAGTCGATTCGTAACATGGTTATGTTATCGATAACAAAATGTTGTGTGGCTCTTCCTGTTATCGTTATCGTAGTTTCGCGGGATAAGCAATGCTTGATTTTAGGAAAAAACAAGCATATAAATGATCACTGGATTGGTGTGCGTCCAATGTCTGGAGATCGACTAGGTATGAGTACTGAATGAGTACTCCCCACTTATATAAATCTTAAATTGCTGAGGACTGACTATGAAAAACCGTTATGGTCGAATGGATTCATTTTGCGGATACTCTGGTGTAATACTGCCGCTATTGGTAGCGTTTTTTTGTATCGCATTGGAAGCGCATCCACTTATGGCCCAGGATGGCCCCCATGTTAAAGGGGTAGTGAAAGACGCTACAACCGGAAGCACCATGCCGGGAGTGAACGTGGTGGTAAAAGGGACCACCCAGGGAGTGGCGACGGATCTAAACGGGAAATATACGCTTTCGGTATCCAGCCCAACGGACACATTGGTTTTTTCATATATAGGTTATCAAACCAAAGTGGTACCGATTAATGGCCGTAGTACCATTAATGTTAAGTTGGAGTCCCAGGCCATTAAAGGACAAGAAATGGTTGTCCTTGGATATAGTTCAGAGAAGAAGGAAAATGTAACGGCGGCTATTTCACAGGTGAAAACGGCACAGATTGCTAACAAACCTGTCGCAAACGAAACCAATAATCTTGTTGGTAGAGTTGCAGGGGTTATTGCTGTGCAAAACAGTGGGGAACCCGGTTATAACAGCTCTGATATCCATATCAGAGGGATTTCGACCATTGGAAACAGTAATCCGCTGGTGATTGTCGACGGGGTACCGCGTGGTTTTTCCGAGATAAATCCTGAGAATATCAAGTCTATTACCGTACTGAAAGGTGCTGCTGCGGTTGCTCCTTATGGTATGGCTGGAGCCAACGGGGTAATTCTTGTTACTACCAAGTCTGGGTTAATAGGGAAACCTACCCTGACGTATGACGGGTATTTCGGGATTCAAAACCCGACCTTTGTTCCCAAAATGGTTAATGCCTATCAATTCGCGCTGTTGAAAAATGAGGCTCAGGCTAATGTTGGCGGCCAGCCTTCTTATTCTCAGGCAGAGCTGCAGGGATTCAAGACTGCTGTAAACGGCACGGTTGATCCGCAATACCCAAACAGCGATGCACTGCATACGATTATTCACAAAAATGCTCCTATGACACGGAATAGTTTGATTCTTTCCGGTGGTACGAAGTATAGTGACTCGAGGAAGGTAGTTTATTACGCTTCTTTGGGGTGGACCTACCAGGGAGGCATGTGGACCACGGATAATATTCACAGGTATAATGCCAGTTTGAGAATAGATGCCGATGTTACGAAAACGACTCATGCGAGCTTATTCTTCAATGGCTGGGATGAGCAGCAGCATTATCCTGCTACTTCAGCCGGTACGATCATGTATCAGGCATACCGGACGCCTGCGGTTTCCCCTGTTTTTTATGCCAATGGTGACTGGGGCTCATGGGATGGGCGCAGTCTTATTGGATATGCATATCACAGCGGATTTCAGACGAATAAAAACCGGCAGGTTTATAGCTCAGTATACATAAAACAGGATTTACCTTTCGTACCGGGCTTGGATGTAAAAGCAAGAATTAGTTATGATCCTTATGATTCCTTTCAAAAAACATGGAATACGCCGGTTCCTACTTATAAATACGATCCCACAACGAAAACCTACAACGAAGGCTTCCTGTTGTATTCAAAGCCACAGTTGAGCCAATATTACGATCGTACCAACAATTATGTGTTTCAGGGATATGTAGACTATGTACATTCGTTTGGGAAACATAATGTAAATCTCACGGCTGTCTACGAGGCCGATAAAAGTCTGGATCAAAATTTTGGTGCTTTTCGGCAGAACTATAACTTGAATATACCGGAGTTGAACGACGGAAGTTCCATACCTGCTGATTTGAATAACAACGGCTTATCATCTCAAACACGACGTATGGGTGTCGTTTTCCAGGGGAATTATAATTACGCAAATACCTATCTGCTCACGGTATCCGGACGATATGACGGAAGTTATTACTTCGCGCCGGGTCATCGTTTTGGCTTTTTCCCTGCTATTTCTGCAGGATGGAATGTTGCCAATGAAAAATTTATCGTAGACAGATTCCCATGGCTGACAACGTTTAAGCTGCGTGGTTCCTGGGGATATTCAGGAAATTTGGCAGGGAGTGCTTTCCAGTATTTAAGTACTTATGGTATAGGACAGGGTGCTAACTTTAACGGAGCACCAACGCAAGCCCTGTACGAACAAAACCCGGCTAACCCATATATCACCTGGGAGAAAGCCCTGATGGAAGATGTCGGCTTCGACCTGTCGCTGTGGAGTGACAAACTTACGGCTTCAGTGGATTATTTCTATCAGAAGAGATCCAACATGCTCGTAAATCCCACTGTTACGGTCCCGTCTTCGTATGGTATCGGCTTGAATCAGGTGAATGCCGGGGTGATGAGTAATCACGGTCTAGAGCTAAGCGTTGCATACAATAAGGCATTTGAGAATGGTCTTGTGATGAATTTGGATGGAAATTTCACCTGGGCCCATAACAAATTGATAAACATTTTTGAGGCCAATGACACATATAATAATCCCAACCGACGCCGGACAGGCCGGCAGTTAGGCACCATGTTTGGGTATAAAGCGATTGGATTATATACGAAATCGGATTTTAATCCCGATGGATCGCTTAAAAGTGGTATTCCTACACCGGCATGGGGTACCGTTCGTCCCGGTGATATCATGTATGCAGATCTGAGTGGACCGAACGGTAAACCCGATGGAAAAATCACTCCTGATGACCGGACTGTGATAGGTAACCCACGTACCCCTGGAATAAATTATGGTTTGGATACACAATTCCAATACAAGCAGTTCGGTTTGGACTTGTTATTCCAGGGAGCGGCACAAACTTCTTTCTATATGGGCGGATGGATACAGTCTCCGTTTAATGCAAATGGGAATGTCACCTTATTGCAGTACAATAATCACTGGACTCCATCAAATCCCAATCCTAATGCCCTTTTCCCAAGGGTATCTCCGGCCATAACAGCGAATAATAGCCAAGGCTCTTCTTTCTGGGTTAAAAATGCAGACTATTTACGATTGAAGAGCGCTGAGTTAAGCTTTACGATGCCCAGCAGTCTGGCGCATAAACTTACCATCCAATCGATGCAGATTTATGTAGCCGCTCAGAATTTGTTTACCTGGTCTCCCGGTATACCGTATAACCTGGATCCGGAAGCGAGTTCCAGCTCAGGGCAATACTACTTCCAGCAACGGGTAATTTCCGTTGGTGCGAATATCCACTTTTAACTTTGACTTTTTTAAGCTTAACCTAAGGATTTATAAATCATGAATACATTTAAAAGGTTAATCGAAGCAGTTGTGCTTGTTGTGGCGGTCAGCTCTTGCAGCAGCAATTTTCTGAATGTCACTCCGCAAAACCAGATATCGAGTGCCAGCGTTTGGACCTCGTCCCAAAATGCGGACCTGTTTTTGAACGGGATCTACAATAATGAGCCTGATTTCAGAAATCAGGGGTGGAATCTCATAAGTCATTATATAGGGTATTCTTATGTCGGTGCCGAATGGATGCCTGCCAGACAGGTAGTTTATCCCGGCGGGATAAGTCCCGAAAATACAGTTAACGGTCCGGGAGGTATGTGGGACTGGGGTACGGAATATAGCAGAATAAGACAGTGTAATGTCTTTATTCAAAATGTTGAACAATCTGCAGACATCCCCCAGTCGTACAAGGAGCAACGGATCCCCGAGGCCAGATTTCTTAGGGCATTGTTTTATTCCTGGCTGTGGGAGAATTATGGCGGTGTTCCGATCATAAAAATACCTCTGGATAACCAGACACAGGGGAACAAAATTTTCAGACCAAGAGCCACCCAGAAAGCAACCTTCCAGTTCATTGATGATGAATTGACGGCCATTGCGGATAGTTTGCCTGCCTCACACGGTGCTGCCGATGTGGGAAGGCCCACCAAAGGCGCCGCGCTGACCCTGAAAGCCTGGGTGGAACTTAATGAAGCAAGCCCGTTATTCAATCCATCGAATGATAAAACATTATGGCAAAATGCTGCCGACTCATATAAAAAAGTAATGGATATGGGTGTATACTCACTTGATCCGAATTTTAATGATCTGTGGGATCCTTCGACACAAGCCTCTAATCCTGAACTCATATTCCAAAGAGAATATACGACAGCTAAAGGTGGATATGCCGAAGGCTATCGGGGCGTGACGATGCAGGGCGGTGTTGAAACCGGGTGGGGAAACTGGACCCCCACGCAAAACCTCGTGGACAAATTCGACATGAGTAATGGCAAAATGATCAGTGATTCCGGCTCAGGTTATGATCCTCAAAACCCTTATAAAAACAGATCGCAAAGATTTTATGATTCGATCATTTACAATGGTTCTGTTTGGCAGGGTGATACCGTCTGGACACAAATGGGAGGAAATAATCAAATTGATCTTGGATCCCAGAGTGATATTAGCAATACCGGATATTACACCAGGAAGTATCTTGATAAGACCGTAAGTGAAGCGGCCAATGTCCGAAACGGAAAATCGCCGGAGAATTATATTTTCTTCCGGTATGCCGGAGTTCTGCTAGGATATGCGGAAGCCGAAAATGAAGCTAATGGTCCGGTTGCATCTGTGTACAGCGCAGTAGATCAGGTAAGAGCAAGAGTCGGGTTGCCCAGCATAGAAAACACATACGGTTCCGTGAGCCAGTCCAAGATGAGGGATATCATTCATAACGAATGGGCTGCGGAATTCTGTTTTGAAGGCAAAAGCTGGTACAACCTTCGGAGATGGAAAGATCTTGCATGGTTTAATTCACCACTCTATGGAATGCAGATTACACCACAATCCAATGGAACCAAGACGTATCAGCAGGTTAAGATTGCTGACCGAACATGGTACTCCTATCAGTTCCTGATGCCGATTCCACATGGTGTACTTGTTCAAAATTCGGCAATGGAGAAACAAAACGGTGGAGCGGATAACTGGAGTAACGGACAAAATCCAGGTTATTGATGTTATGACTTCATCCAATTAGTGTACGATTAAAGTTAAAGAGCCCCAATTTGTCATAAGATTGGGGCTCCGATTTTTGTGAGCGATTCTTTGGTCCCGAGACCTCGGGACGATTTGCAGACGCTGCTTTTGGTAGTCAATAATTTGCCTGGCCAGGCAATGAATGATGCTGGAAGCAAAACCCCATACTCTTCATGTTCTTTGTAAACCAGACAAATGAAACGAATTGAATTTCTCAAATTAGGATTAGGCACGGCCGCCTTTGCGACCATGCCATTGTACCTGCATCAATTGGTACATGCTGTCCCCGGAGATGAACGCTCGGCATTGGGGATGTACCCAGCAGCGAGTAATGTACTGGCTCCACGCCGCCGCGAGTTATTGGACTTCAACTGGCGTTTCAAACCGATGCCGCCAGCCAAACTCAAAGACGCAAGATCCCTGAGCAAATGGGTGTGGACTAAGGGAAAACCGAATCAGGCGAATATGATGTCACGGCCCGATTTGGATACTTCCGGTCAGGGTTGGAAAACCACCAACCCCGGCACGGTGAATTCAGGCAAAGGTCAGATGAATTACATCGGATACGGATGGTTTCGCACCGAGTTGCCGGCAATGAATACTTCGGGCCGGACCGTGGCCTTCACACAGGTAGACGACAACGCTAAAGTTTACCTGAATGGCAAATTATTGCATTCCCATCACGGCTGGTCTTCACCTTTCAAGGTGAATCTCGACTCAGCCTGGAAAGCCGGCGGTCCCAATATTCTGGTTGTGCGCGTACAAAATACCGCCGGGCCGGGCGGTATTTATGGAGATGTGTCGCTGGGACGGGTGTCGGTGCCCAAATCAAACCAATATTTCTCGCAGGATGTAGATGACAGTTCATGGCGTTTGGTTCAGTTGCCGCACGATTACATCGTCGAGGGGGAATACAGTCAAAAAGCTAACACCGGTCATGGTTCTCTCCCCGTTTATCCTGCCTGGTATCGAAGAAAATTTACGGTGGACGCATCGGATAAGGGCAAAAGCATATGGCTTTACTTCGAGGGCGTGTTTCGCAATGCACGTATTTATGTCAACGGCAAACTGATCAGTCAGCATCCGGGAGGTTACACATCCTTTCACGTGGATCTTTCCGATGCGGTTCGGTTTGGAGCGGAAAACCTGCTGGCCGTATACGTAGACCCGACGGATTTTGAAGGCTGGTGGTATGAGGGCGGCGGAATTTACCGGCACGTCTGGCTTAACGTTGCCGATCCAACTCACGTCGCTCCATGGGGCGTCTATGTTACCAGCGATGTAGCGAATGTGACCGGTGCGGCTTCTGCCAAACTTCATATTGAGACTATGGTGGCCAACCGGATGCAGAACTCCCAAAACTGCTCGGTGGTTTCCACCATACTCGATCCGGACGGGAAGGAAGTCGGGAAGGCAACCAGCAATCTTAAGGTGACGCCAAGTCCCATTCCGGGCGATGCCCGCAAAAAGATTCTCTCCTCGCCCGATATGGATCAGCCAAGTCATTTGCACAGTGGCACGAAGTTGAAACAGGAGATCAATCTGTCTTCTGTACGGCTATGGTCACTCGATGAACGTAATCGATACACTGTGGTGACGGAACTTTCGCGGGATGGCAAGGTTGTTGATCGCCACTCGCAGAAGTTCGGCATCCGCACGCTGCGTTTTGATCCCAACGAGGGCTTCTTTCTGAATGAGAAGTCTGTGAAACTCAACGGTGTCTGCAACCACCAGGATTTCGTTGGCGTTGGCATTGGGATTCCGGACAGTCTCTTGTATTACCGCATGAAACGGTTGAAGGAATTTGGCTGCAACGCCATACGCTGCTCGCACAATCCGATGACACCGTCCATGTATGAGGCCTGCGACGAACTGGGTATGCTGGTAATGGACGAAAACCGCCACCCGGGGTCATCCATTGCCGTGAAATCATGGAAGGGGCAGCCCTACGACAACACCTGGCATATGGAATCCATGGTGCTGCGCGACCGCAACCATCCAAGCGTTATAATGTGGTCCATGTGGAACGAGGAGTTCTCCATTCAAAACACGCCTTTCGCCAAAGAGATGATGACCGCGCTCATGAAAGCGGTTCATAAGCACGACAACACGCGGCCTGTGACGTGTGCGAACAACAGCGGGGCCGAACACCAGGCCTGGAAGGGCGGCGTCGCCGATGCGGAAGACTTGTTGGGCGTGAATTACAACTATAAGGATTTCGACATCCTGCACAGGGAATTCCCCGACAAAATGCTTTTCGGCAGTGAAATTGGAAGCAACACTGAGTGCCGCGGCGTCTACCATACCGACAAAACGACTGCCCACAAGAGCAGCTACATGGCTCCGGACGGATCGTGGCAGCCGCTCGGATCACGCAAGTTTGTTGCCGGTGGATTTTACTGGACCGGCTTCGATTACCGTGGCGAGACAACACCATTCGGCTGGCCGGAAATTAATTCCAATTTCGGTTTCCTGGACATGTGCGGCTTCCCGAAAGACGCGGCCTACTACTGGAAAGCCTGGTGGATGAGGAGCGAGCCCATGGTGCATATTTTCCCGCATTGGAACTGGCATGGCAAGGAGGGACAGAATGTCCCGGTCTGGTGCTTCAGCAACTGTGACGAGGTGGAATTATTCCTGAACGGCCGCAGCCTTGGTAAAAAATCTATGCCCGAGTTTCGCCATCTGCAATGGGACAAAGTGACCTATCATCCGGGTCGTCTTGAGGCCAGAGGTTACATCAATGGCCGTGAAGTCGCTCACAAAATTGTAGAGACAACCGGTGCCCCGGCCGCTATCAAGCTGATGCCGGATCGCACGCGGTTGGTTGCTGATGGTGAGGATACCGTTGCTGTTACCGTAGCCGTAGTGGATTCGCACGGACGTGTGGTACCAACGGCAAGCAACAAGATCTCCTTTGATATTTCCGGCGTCGGCTCCAATGCCGGGGTTGGCAACGGCGATCCAAGCAGTCACGAACCCAATCAGGCTGATTACAGAAGCGCCTTCATGGGATACTGTATGGTACTGGCAAAGGCGAGTCCGAAAGCAGGAAAACTCCAGGTTACTGCCCAATCGAGTGGACTGGAGAAGGCATCAGTACAACTGGTTGCGGAAAAAGCATCTGCCCCGAACACCTCTTCAATCTGATCTGTTGTGTGGAACAAGATGACGCCAAGAACGGCATTATCGGGCAATGGCAATCAATATTTTAAAAATCAGATTTGGCATGGTCTTATTATGAAGAAGATAATTTTTGCTTTAACAGTAACCTTATGTTCTGTCTTATTTATAAGCAGCACAAGTTATGGCAGTGACAGTCTGCGGACTGTTCACTTTTCGCATCCGAATATAATCCGGTACGATAGTCATGGTTTCTTCATAAATAATAAACCCGTTTACATTTTTAGTGCCGGGTTTCACTATTTCCGGTTAACGCCGGAGCTTTGGAATGATCGGTTACAAAAGATAAAAGCCGCCGGTTTCAATACGGTTGAGACATATATACCGTGGAATTTCCAGGAAAAAGAACCAAACAAGGCGGATTTTTCTAATCTTGAGCAATTCATTAAAGATTGCGCCAATCATCATCTCTGGGTGATTATCAGGCCCGGACCCTTTATTAATGCTGAGTGGGATGTCGGAGGCTGGCCACATTGGCTGGCATATAAGGAAATTGGTTTTCGAACGGATACGCCGCTGGATGAAAAGTGGTCTAATTACTGGTATGATGAGGTATTACCAATCATTCGAAAACATCAGATAACCAATGGCGGTAATATCATTCTTATGCAGTTGGAAAACGAGTATGATTTCTCCGGTCTGCCGGATTCATTGCGAACCAATTACATCAAAGACCTCTATCATTCGGCTAA
This sequence comes from uncultured bacterium, assembly GCA_963787205.1. Taxonomy (GTDB): domain Bacteria; phylum Bacteroidota; class Rhodothermia; order Balneolales; family DATFMH01; genus DATFNI01. Next base: position 180,525 of record CAWBCD010000010.1, on the reverse strand, counting down.
AAAGAATGGGATTACAATCCCGCTGATAACCTGCTGGACATCCGTATCGAGAGACAACACCGACAAGGTCATGTCGCAAATCATGGATGCGGATAATTTTTATCCCAAATGGCATTTCTCTCGCTTAGGTGAATCCGTCAAATTGATAAGACGCACCGAACCCGATGTCCCTCCAATGATAACCGAACTTCAGGGTGGCTGGTTCTCCAGTAACAGGGGTAAAGCAGTACGATATCCAAAATTATATGGAGCCGCTCAGGTTAATGCCTTAACAAAATATGTGATTTCGCACGGTTTTGATGGCTTTAACTACTACATGTTTTACGGAGGTACCAATTATGGTTATAGCGGTTCTCTTGGACGAACGACTTCCTACGATTATACCGCACCGATAAGCGAACCCGGCGGCCTGTGGAAAAAATACCGGGCAGTAAAATTGATTGGGGATTTTTTGAATGTCACGGGTCCCCGGTATACGAAATTGCCTGAAATGACCAATACGGTTACCGTAAATAAACCGGATATTAATACCATTCTGCGAGGCAATTCAAGTGAACAGATACTTTATGTTCGCAATGTGGCTGATACGCTCCAAAGAGCAATGATTACAGTTGATGAGGGCGGCTCCGCAGGAAACGTGACACCTCAATGTTAATCTATCTCCCAGGTCTTCCAAATTCTATGTTCTCAAAGACACTCAGTCGGGTGCAACTGTCGAAGACGCCAATGTACAATTATCACAATTCACTAAAATAAATAAGAGCCCCTTTATATTGGCGTACGGTCAGAAAGGTGATCCTGTCTCAATGAAGGTGAATGGTCATCTTATAAATGACCGGGTTATTGATGGTGACCAGTGGGTGAGTGCCGGCAACGCTTTGGTAGGATTGACTTCATGGAGTCGGGCTGCCCGTTCCCGCACTTTTAATACAGGCGGACAACAGGTTTCCATTGTTTCCGATTCCTACAATATGAGCAAGGAAGGATCCGGAAGAGGTAGCCTGAACCTGAATGTACAGACTCATCCCGGTTCTGATAATATGGCCGTTGTGAGCGCTCAGCCGTTAAAACGTGTGCAGGTAAATGGCCATAGTGAGAGGATAGAAAGAGAAAGAAAGGGGAGTTTGTATATCAATACATTCAGGTTTTTAACACCTCCTTCTCCGTTCCATAATATCGATATAACGAAGGCCAAGATAGCCGAAGATCCTGAGCAATCAGACGTTCAGGGTAAATCAATCGAGAAAATGCCGGATGGCAGTTTTGCGAGTCTAGGTGTCAACGGATTATATGATAATGGTTATTACGTCTATCACGGAGATATCAGTTATCCGGGTACGGGAGAGCTTGCCTTCGATTTTTACAACATCGACTGGCACGGTGTTTATATCGACGGCAAGTTTATTAAGGGATTATCGGGGAGTTCTTTCCGGAATGTTATAGACGTTGCCAAGTTGCCGCAGGGGCATCAAGATCATCACATAAAAATTGTCTATGAAAATGAGGGAAGAATTGATGGTGATGCCATTGATTTGCAGCTCAAGGGACTTGTTTCCGTTCATCTGATTGATGCTCAAAAACCAATCATTATCAATGACTGGAAATATTCACCCCATAATGTAGGTCCGCTTACTGCTTCACCCAAGAAAGCCCAGGCATGGTTTGATGACCGCCACTGGCCGGACATGAGAGCCGGTGACTGGCAGGGATTATACCGGAGAGGACTGGCAAATCAAACGTCCACCTGGTATCGTGGCTATTTCACGCTGACCCAAAAAGAGATCGAAAAAAATTCTCATCCAGTCCTGGATTTACAGGCTGTGTATGGGAAAGCCACGGTCTTTATTAACGGTCAAAAAGTTACTTACAAGGAAGGTCGATATACCTCATTCAATGTGTCTCTCGAGAACAGGGTTCATGCCGGTATCAACACCATAGCCGTTTATGTCAATAATGGCAAAGGACTGGGGGGAATCTACAGACCAGCCGTCGTCAGGTTTGATAATCCGTCCTTAAAAATGGATCTGACGGTCAATAAAGGTCTGTATGGCCATTCAGAAGGATGGGATCAGTATCGCACAAACAGCAATACATTTGAGAAATCTGTGTCGATAGATCACTATAAGGCCAATAATGACATTACCTGGTACCGGATGACGTTTAACCTGCCTTCTAATGATAGCTGGACCATCCCACTGGCAGCAAAGATCAAAGCTACAGGGGATGCTCAGATTTGGATCAACGGACATTTGGAAGGACGATATTTTTCAAAGGGTCCGCAGAGGAAATTCTATTTGCCCAAACCCTGGTTACACAGCGGGGAAAACACGCTTGTGCTGGTAGTTCGACCATCGGCTGATAATCACATGCCATCAAGAAGACCAAGGGATCGGCAGGTAGTTCAGCCATCAACCAGTAATCAAATCCCATCTGTACAACATGTTTCGATAGTATCGTACAGACCTTATGTTGTTAAGAATAACAATGTCAGGATGGGTTTTTAGAAGGGGCAGATAGGTAAAATAACGTGAGTTCGACACAAAATTCGGCCATTTTCAACGTATAGCGCATTGAGGCTTGTCCCCAGGGTTCGAATAAACCGTTGAAACGGCTTAGGGAATCTAAGAATCCGTTAACCCCCGGATTAATCCGGGGGCTAACCTACCTTCCTTTCATCACTTTTCAAGCCGGTAAGCTTCCACTTTCCTCTGGTCAATCCCCAACAACAACGTATTCCCGAGATTCAGGACACTTCTGACATCTCCCGTAACTTTAAAGCCCGATTTCCATTGCGGGATATATTTGAACGATCCTTTTCCATTCGATTCAAGCAGGATACCATAATTACTGTCATAGTTGCCAAAGCGAACGCGCGTATGGGATATGTTTCCGAAAAGCAGGAGGTCTTTATTACCGTCGTGATTGTAATCGATACTCGTCATAGCGAAAACAGGTGATGTTTGCGCCTGAATCGGTAGTGATCCCACTTTATAATGTAATTGATGATTGGCATCTGTATACGACTCGAAGTAGGTCGTTTTTAAGTCGTTGGCTTTGAGAATCTTGGCTTGATTTAACTCCTGAGAAGAAAAAAGATCGTTGATTGTAGCATTGGCATAACTTTTATACGTCGGGAACTTGTCTTGCATCGAGGGTATTTGTCTGATCAGACGATCGCGAGTAACATAGGGATAGCTTTTCCCCTGGATATAAAAACACAGGATCGGATCGACGATACCATTGTTGTCAAAATCACTGTAATAAAGCCGGGCCGGTTCACTATCACTCGCTTTGACCTGTGAATTTAATCCCAGGTTACCCACTACGATATCCGGTTTTCCATCGTTATTAAAATCACCGACCAGGATTTTATTCCACCAGCCCCGGTAATCCTTCTTAAAATATTTCTTGGTCTCATTCACCAGTTTCCCGTTTTCATTGATAAATACGGAAACAGGCATCCATTCACCCACGACAATCAAATCCTTTTTATGATCGCCATTTAGATCCACCCATTTTGCATCCGTGACCATACCGATGTTTCGAAGTCCGGGTGCTACTTGTTCGGTTTCATCTTTAAAAACCCCATGTCCGTTATTGATCAAAATATAGCTTTCAGGCGTTTTGGGATACTCGCCGGGGATGACACGGCCGCCTACGAACAGATCGGGGTGACCGTCTCCATTTATGTCGGCTGCACGTACACAACTTGTGCTCGTGTACATTTGCGGCAAAGCGTTCTTATCCAGAGTAAAATTTCCCTTTCCGTCATTCAGATATAGCCGGTCCTCAAGCTGCTGCGAATTTGCTGCATATTTATCATAACCTCCGCTGCAGACGTACAAATCAGGATATCCGTCGCCGTTGGCATCAAAAAAAGTGGCTGATGCATCATTGCTGGCCGCGTTTGCTGTAAAGGCCGGTTCGTTTTTAGAGATGATGCGGCCATTTTTTTGCCTGATGAACAGTTTCCCGGGCTGACCATTGCCTCCGCCAATGTAGATATATTGATCGCCGTTTTTCAGGGGTTTGCTCTCAGCCATCGGGGGACCAAAAAACGACATCGGATTTACCATTAATGGTTGTCGCTCAAAATCATTGAAATCGGGTTCTTTGTGTTGGAAAGAGATCGGTGATTTAACCTTTTCAAAGATTGTATTCTCTTTTTTAGAATAATTAAATGTGTTTTTAGCATTAACCTCGTTAAGAGTAAGAATTTGGTTGGCGCTTACATGATAGAGTTTTTGTTCTTTACCGGTTGGCCAGATTATGCGTAAAGAATCTATCGTCGAGTCCTGCGCCAGTCCGAAATGTAAAACCGGGGAGACGCTCGACTGAAAACCACGCGTAGGCATTTCTTCCAGATCTTGCTGCTTTTCATGCGTAAAAATTGTCACTTTCGAGCCGATGCCTTCGGTATTTTTACCCGAGCCCTTTAGCCTGACTTCCAGGTAGTGGTTTTTCAATAGAGTATTCGCTTCATTCTCATAGATAGAAGCGGGGCCGTCGATATTGTTCATGATCAAATCCAGATCCCCGTCATTATCAAGATCGGCATAAACGGCACCGTTGCTGTTCGTGGCTTTGGTCATGCCCCACTTTTTATCCATGTTTGTGAAGGTCAGGTTTCCATTATTCCGGTAAATATAATTGACCAGATGTGTGGTTGGCATTTGTTTAGCTACGTACAGTAAATCCTTCCGGTAGACCCCGCCGGTTCTCCTCTTTTGGGTGAGATAATTCCGCATGAACTGGAGAAAATCCATATTGGTATAATCATGCAGATAACCATTCGAGATAAATAAATCTTTCCATCCATTATTATTGAAATCTGCGAACAATGGTGCCCAGCTCCAGTCGGTATTGGAAATACCCGACAACTGACCGATTTCACTAAACGTATTATCCCCATTGTTCAATTGAAGCATATTTCGCTCGTACTGATAGTAAAAGCCCACTTTTTTTGTAAACTCGTAGGTATTCCGGTTGCTCTGGGGCAGCAGGACTTTTTGCCGGTAATTGCTCTCAGGAAGCATATCCAGTGAGAAAATATCCGTATAGCCATCATTATTGATGTCGGATGCATCGATTCCCATGGAAGACAAGGAAGTATGACGGATTTGTGACGTTAACTCGTTCGTGAAAGTCCCGTTTTTATTATTGATATACAGGAAATCGGGAACAAAGTAATCGTTAGTAATATAGATATCGGGCCAGCCGTCGTTATTGAAATCTGCTATTCCGGCCCCCAGACCGTAGGATAAAGAGGAGGTATTGAGCCCGGCTTGTTTCGTAACATCCACAAAGTGCCCGTTGTCATTTTGCAAGAGGCGCGTACTAAAATAGGGCGCATTTTTCTTTAGTGTATTTTGGACCTCCATGGCGCTCATGTTTTGAGGTTGCTGCGGATTATAATTCACCAGCAGCAAATCGAGATCTCCGTCATGATCATAATCGAAAAAATAGGCCTGGGTACTGAACCCGGCATTGTCCAGACCATATTTTTTAGCCTCGTTTTTAAAATGGGGCACACCGTTTTTATCGTTGCCAAGATTGATAAATAATTGATTCCTTCTATCGTTTGGATTCGCTGAATTTCCTGAATAGCACACGTAAATATCCAATTTCCCGTCTCCATTGATATCCACCATCGTTACCCCTGTTTTCCATGGGCCCGGCCGGCCGGCCACCCCGGCTTCTTGGGTGATATCCTTGAAATGCATCTGGCCTTCATTCAGGTACAGATGATTGCTTGTCATGTTTCCGGAAAAATATAAATCCGGACGCCCATCTCCGTTGACATCACCCACTGCGACGCCGCCGCCATTATAAAACGACTCATACATTAATACATTTGTATTAAGTCCTTGTGTTAGCTTGTTATTAAAAGTCACATGTGTTTGCGATGGAGATAATAACTTGAAAAGCGTTTTCTCTTTTGTCGGTTTTTTACGATGATTGCAACTACCGATTGTAAAAAAAATCACCATTAAAGAGAGCATTTGCAGAACCCACCGTCGATCTGTCATTTTCCGGGCAACTATGAGGTTATAGATGAAACACAGAAAGTAAATATTATCTATGTATAAATAACAATCTTAATTATTTACGATAACAGGATAGTAATTGTAGAGTTTTATTTTAAATAAAGACAATGACTTATTGTTAATGATAAACGCATTTAATAGTCCATTTCTTAACGGTATGCGGCCATAGACCAGAGAGATGATTCTAAATTTTTTATGATATAACATATCGAAACCGGCAGGCAACCGGGAAATATCGGCCATAAATGTTTAAGGGGATAGTTCCTCTGTATATTGGGTAAAGGAGGATTTTATAATTTGCCGGTTAATGACGGAATGTATATGAAAGATAAAAAGAGTTTTCTTAGATAAGTTGACTGCTTCGTTCTTCACCCTGCATCATCAGATTCAATGTATCTAAATTGGGGTTGGATTTTATTTTATTTGAAATAATCTGAACATTTAACAAAAGTCGCATTGCGTTGCGTCTTTTATTTTTTTACTAAAAATTGTATTTATCATAAATTGTTATCATTTATAAATAAATGAGTATTATAAAATTCCGTTTTTTGGAAAAATATCAGTAGCAGAAAAGAATCTCACACGTAATTACGCAATAGTATTGACATTATAAACAGCAATTAGTAACATAAAAATGTTAACGATAACAAATTTTGGACGCGTTGTGTGTCAGGAAAGTTATCGTTATTTCGCGGGTAAAAGGTGCTTGATAATCCGGTAATTGCAAGCATATCAATGAAATCACGAGGATTGTGTGTAATCAACTCCCGGTGATTGATCAAGGATAGGTATCGCACAGGTACGAACCTCATTCATAAAATCACAAACTGCTGAGGACTAATTATGAAAAACCGATACTGGCAACAGGAATCGTTGTGTCGGGGTATCTCTAAAATACTCCCGCTATTGGTAGCGCTTTTCTGTGTTACAATAGGTATAGATCCAATTATGGCACAGTCAAACTTCCAGATTAGTGGTGTGGTCAAAGACGCTACTAACGGGGGGACTATGCCAGGAGTGAATGTTTTGGTAAAAAGCACTTCCCAGGGAACGGCAACTGACCTGAATGGAAAGTACACCCTGACCGTATCCAGCCCCCAGGATACTTTAGTCTTTTCTTATATAGGATACGAATCAAAAGTGGTGCCGGTTAATGGACAACACGTCATCAACGTATCCCTTATATCCGAGACTATTAAAGGCCAGGAAATGGTGGTTATTGGTTATGGGACACAAAAAAGAAGTGATTTGAGCAGTTCTGTAGCTAGTGTGAGTACAGCTCAAATACAAAGAAATGCAACACTTCCTAATGTCGCTTCGGCGCTTGAAGGAACTACGGCTGGCGTGAATGTGTCACCATCGAGTGGGGAACCGGGCGCCAGCATTAATATTCGGATCAGAGGTTCGAACACTATGGGAAATAATAATCCACTTGTGATTATTGATGGGAGTCCTGGCGATCTGAACAATGTGAGTCCAAGATATTCAAAGCATTCAGGTATTGAAGGATGCCGCTGCCGCAGCTATTTATGGTTCACGTGCTGCGAATGGCGTGGTTATCGTGACCACCAAAAAAGGTCACTCAGGTCAAACGCATGTTACCATTCAGTCGTCGTATGGTATCCAGTCGCCGACGAAATTTATCTCAGTGGCCAATGCCGAACAATACGCCCAGATCGATAACGCAGAACACCTGACGACCAATGGCCAGGTACCTGTTTTCGATGCCCTCAAAAATCCATCTTCCCTTGGTGTGGGATCAAATTGGCAGAATCTGATTTATAACAGTGAACCACTTTGGAATGCATACATGGGAATTTCCGGTGGACAGAATAACAATACCTGGCGTGTATCCGGTTCTTTCAACAAACAAAATGGTATTGCTACGGCCACCTATTACCGTAAGGCACTGCTGCATTACAACGGGCAGCAGGAAACCGGCCCCATAACCTTTGGTGAAAGCATCAGTTTCACTGACGAGAATCAACGGCTTATGCCTGGTGGTGGCGATAAAGATTTGACTCAACAGATTATCCTGGCCCAACCGATCATCCCGGTTCACGATTCAACCAATGACGGTGGATGGGGTGGTGCACCCGGTTATCTGGCAACACAAGCATTTAACCCCCTTGGATTGATTGAGTTACAGAAAAACACCAATCACAATAACAACATCAGGGCCGATGTGTATGGACAGTTTCAGTTCCTGAAGAATTTTACCTATAAGCTGAATGCGGGTTACCGGATTCAGGATACCTATTATCAGGGCTGGACGCCGACTTATTTTATGTCCAGTCAGCGCCAAAATATAAGAGCCACCCTGAGCGAAACAAGAGGCAGAACCCATCACTGGCTGATAGATAACACGCTCAACTGGCAGCAGACGATAGGGAAGCATAATTTCAATGTGCTATTAGGGTTTTCCACAGAAGAACAGCATTATCGCTATACTTCTGCTTCTCAGGAAAGTTTCCCGAACAATACTCTTCATGTTCTGGACGCAGGCCTGGGTTACTCGATTGGCGCGGGTGGCCAAGATATTCGCTGGGATCTGGTCTCCGAATTCGGTCGCCTGATCTACTCTTACGGTGATAAATACTATCTGACGGCGAATGTACGCCGGGATGGTTCATCCAGATTTGGATCGGCGAACAGATATGGTGTTTTCCCATCTATCTCACTTGGATGGCGTGTTAGTAACGAATCGTTCTTCTCCTCGCTTAGTTCTGTCATCACAAACCTAAAATTGCGTGGCAGCTATGGAATACTGGGAAATGAACCAAATGATCCTAATGCAGCCTATCAGGATGCATATGCTTATCAGCCCACTATTGCGTACACACCTTCTCTTGGTTATCTGTACGGAGGTGGTTTTCTGACCGGTGCTGCGCAGGAAGCCTTTGTCAATCCTGACGTGAAATGGGAAACAACAAAAGATCTTGACGTCGGGCTTGATGCCGGTATACTGAATAATGTCACCGTTATCAGCTGATTACTTCGTTGATAAAACCGAGAATGTGTTGTTGAATGTACCGGTTCCTCCATCGACAGGGACAAGTGCAGCGCCACTTGTAAATACCGGTAAACTTCAAAACAAAGGTTTTGAGTTTAGTCTTACATACAACTCACCCCAGTACGACAACAACTTTAATTATTCAATCACGGGTAATATTTCCACAGTCAGTAATAAAGTTGTCAAACTTGGTTATGCCGGTCAGATCATTTACGGATCCGCACCTCACCGGGCCTCAACAGGCGGCGTGACTGTTGCCCAGGTTGGTTATCCAATCGGTGCCTTCTTCTTGAAACAGGCTGAAGGGTTGTTCCAGAGCCAGGCTGAAATAAATAATTATAAAAACAAACAGGGACAACTGATTCAGCCAAACGCCAAACCGGGCGATGTCAAGTACAAGGATGTGAATGGTGACGGAATGATCAGTAATGCTGATGTTGCTTATAGCGGCAGCCCGTTCCCGAAATTCTCTTACGGACTGAATTTCAGTGCCAATTATAAGAATTTTGATTTCACCTTGTTCCTACAGGGGACCTACGGTAATAAGATGTTTGACACGAATACCTGGATAACAAACCGGGGAACGCTTGATTACAACTTCAATACCGACCTCTTGAACGCATGGACCCCAAATAACACAAATACCAATGTCCCGAGGTTGACCTTCAATGATCCAAACCACAATTCGGATCCATCAACGCGATTCCTCTATGACGCTTCCTATCTGAGGTTCAAAACAGTGCAACTTGGCTATACGCTGCCAAAAGGTCTGCTTGGCCAGCTGGGAGTATCAAGGTTACGTGTATTTGTAAATGCCAACAACTTATTGACCATTTCAAAGTATCCTGGATACGATCCAAGTTACTCTGGCGATGGGTTGCTCAACAGGGGACTTGATCAGGGTTTGTATCCTGTCGCCCGGACGATCAATGGTGGAATTGATATTAATTTCTAAAAGGATGAGGTCTATACGATGAAACGTAAAGAATTTCTTGGAACAATAGGTGCGGGTTTCCTGGGTGGAGCCGCGTTTCTTTCCGGCTGTACAAAACTGTTAAATCAGAATAACCCGAATTCGCTGACACCCAATAACTTTTGGAAAACCGCCAGCGATGCAGAGGCCAATCTTACCTCTGTTTATGAAAACTTTCTGGGAACATCCGGTTGGGGCGCTGCAGCAGATAACTGGTATAACCGTTGGGTCCCTGCCTTGTATCGCGGTGATGATATCGGAATAACCCACGACGTGCCGGACTGGTGGTCCCTGGCTCTGTTCACGTTTTCCTCCTCGAATGGAACGCCTTCGGGGAACTGGAACATGAACTATACTGGCATATTCCGGGCCAACCAGGTTATCGAGTATGTACCAGGTATCAATATGGATTCGACACTGCGTGCAAGGTATGTGGGAGAGGCCAAGTTCCTGAGAGCTTATTATTACTTTAATTTGCTCACGAACTTTATGAATATCCCTCTGATTACGAGTGTGTCGCAGGTCACAAAGGATAATGCACAACCACAGGCAAAACCTTCTGATGTATGGACTCAGATTGAAAAGGATCTGACCGACGCAGTGGCTGTACTACCTGCCACCTATGATGCGGCTGATCAGGGACGTGTTACCAAAGGTGCCGCTCTTGCCTATTTGGGCAAAGCTCAGCTGTATCAGAAAAAATGGAGCGCAGCAGCTGCTACTTTCCAGCAGATCATAGACTCCAAAACCTATTCTCTGATGCCTAATTACTTCGATATATTTACCAACGACTTCAACCAGGAAGATATATTGGAGGTTAATTACGCTGGTGGAACCTTTAAAGGTCAGGCGATCAAAAATGTTCGCACCCGTGAGGAAGGTCCTTCCGAAGCCGGAGGCTGGTACGAGTGTTTTCCTAATCAATGGCTCATAAATGAGTTCATGAAAGAAAAGCAAACCAATGGTGATCTGGATGGCCGCATGTACGGGTCAATCATCTGGCCGAACAATCCACAGCTGTTTTATGGGGACACCTATACCCAACTGTTCGGAGCAGGTGCCACAAAAACCGCATGGCGTAAGTATAATGACTCATACATGAGCAACCTTATTCAGGACTATGGGGATAAAAACGATAAGGTTGTCCGCTACGCCGATGTCCTGTTAATGCAGGCAGAAGCTTTAGTCCAGTCTGGCGGATCCACAAGCGATGCTCTTACATACCTCAACACGGTACGCAACAGGGCTGGTCTTGCGAACTTTACCGGAACCGCAAAGGCGGATATCCTGAATGAGATTGAACACCAGCGCGTACTCGAACTGTCTGATGAGTGTATCAGATGGTACGATCTCTGGCGCTGGAATGGTAATATCACCGGTACGATGAACATTAAACAGGTTCTGACAGCTCACGGGTCCATTGGAGCTTCTAACTTTGTGATAGGTACTCATGAATTATTACCGATCCCGATCTCCGAGATGCAAACGAACCCCAAGATGAAACAAAATCCTGGATTCTGATGGCAGTATCATAGTCCCAGTTGAAACATATTTGAATTGAGGTTTCAACAAGTAAGTGATAGTGAAGTCGGGTTTCACCAACTAGTGATGTGAGGCCCGGCTTCACTTTTTTAATGTTATCATTTTGGATGATAGCCGGAATGGAAAGCCGTTGTCAGGTTATAGGTTTGCCGCTTGCGTGATTAAGTGCCCTGTTGGTTTACGGGTTAGACTGATCAGTGTGTATCATTGAGCGCAGGAAAAACTGTGTGATTTTAGGATAAATGCACGCCTTGATTTATAATGCAGGTGTGATGTTTCAACTCTAATTTTATCTGATGTTCTGCATCCCGGATAGAAATGCAGATCAATATTTCTAAATCAATTATGAGCAAAAGACGGTGGTCGTTTGTCATTGGGGTGTTGGTTGTGGTTGTTGTACTCATTGTTGCGGTCTTTTTCCTCAACAAGTCGGCCAAGGATGCATTGAGTCGGTTTGCAGTCACCTTTTTTGATGAGGCGCCCAACATCACATTTAGAGATGTGGCGAGCCAGTCGGGTATTCATTTCCACCATTTCTATGGTACCCGAACATCCCAAATCCCGGAAGATATGGGTTCCGGAGCGGCATGGATCGACTACGATCAGGATGGGTGGCAGGATCTGTTCGTGGTAAACGAAGTAGGCCCGTGGGGCATGACCGAAAAGCAGATGGAGAAGTCACCGGCACGCTGCGCATTATACCATAACAATGGAGATGGAACCTTTACCGATGTTACCAAACAAGCGGGGATCACATTCAAAGGCTGGGGCATGGGTGTCGATATCGGCGATTACAATAACGACGGCTGGCCCGATATCTTCATTGCCGCCGATGGCCATAATGTGCTCTATAGAAATAATGGAAACGGTACTTTTACCGACGTCACCAAAAAGGCGGGCTTATACAACTATAAGGGATTCTGGACGGATGGCCGCTGGGGCGATTACGACCGGGATGGCAACCTCGACCTGTACGTAACGGGCTATTTGAAGTACAAAAAACTGGGTCCGGGCAAAGTCAGCCAGCGCTACAATGTTATGGTGCCGGAAAATTTGAATCCGTTACCCTTCCCGGCCGAGCCCAATCTGCTTTTTCATAATAATGGTGACGGTACGTTTACCGAGGTTTCCCAAAAGGCAGGCGTCATGGATACAGATGGAAAAAGTCTTTCCGCCGTTTGGTGTGATTTTAATGACGACGGCTGGCCCGATCTGTTCGTAGCTAACGACGGTACATACAATAAACTATACATGAACAAGAGAGATGGAACATTTCTGGACGTCAGTGATGGTACCAATATCTCCGACAATCGAAGTTCCATGGGGATAGGTGTTGGCGACTGGGATCAGGATGGCGATATGGATCTGTATCTAACGAATTGGGAAGTAGAAGAAAACGGGCTTTACATGAATTTTTTCAATCCGCTGATGAAGATGCATTCGTTCCAGTTTCGGGATGTGGCAGATCGCTTTGGAGCGGGTAAGGTTTCACAAGGCCTTGTTTCGTGGGGAACCTCATTTATCGATTTCGACAACGATACCCGTCTGGATCTGTTTTTTACGAACGGGAGTACGGATAACATGAAGAACGATCCAACCCGATTGGTCCCCATGCCAAGCAAATTTCTGTGGAATATCGGAATCCGAAAGGGTTTCAAGGATGTTAGTAAATACTGTGGCAAGATCTTAAGCCGAAAGATCGTAGCACGAGGTACCGCATTCGGCGACTACGACAACGATGGCGATGTCGATGTATTTATTGTTAATCATGAAGGTCAGGCCCTTCTTCTTCGGAATGATGGTGGCAACCGGAATAACTGGCTGGAGGCTTCTTTGACGGGAACGGGTAAAAGCAATCGGTCTGCTATTGGAGCAAAAGTGCATTTATTTATAAATGGGAATATGTATATCAGAGAAGTGGGTGTACAAAGTTCTTATCTCTCGGCGAACAGTCTTGTCCAGCATTTTGGTCTGGGCGATTACGGTCATGTCGACAGTTTGGCAGTAATATGGCCGGATGGATACAGGCAAACATTTGAGGGTCCACCAATAAACAAAATTCTCCGGATCACTGAAGGAAATCCGAATTTAACGGTTTTTAAATAAGTTTATGATTTTAATCCGTATTAATGGATGATACCATGTCCGATCCGAAGTGTTAAACTTCCAGGTAACTGTCAACATACATTGGCATGGAAGATGGCAGAGCGTCATGATCTTTCCAACTAACATCCCGATGTCGTACAAATCTTGTCAGAATGGATAGCCAATAACCGTACAGAACCGGTATCCCAATACGATCCGTTATTGCAGGGATATCTAAACAAATAACAATGAGACTTCTCAGGGACGTTTCCAGCTTTCAGATGCCATTCAGAAGAAAGAGCTATCGGTGATCGGCCGTCAGCTTTCAGTTTGTTGTCCAGTTAAATTTGATTGAGCACCTTTTTTTAAGTTTCAGTTTTGGTGTGGAAAAATATTTTAAATTCATTAAACAGGGGAAGTTATGCTAAAATCAGCTCTGCGTTCTATTGCTGTATTCATTTTGATAGCCTGTCCGGTATTGGTACGGGCACAATACGGAACATTACCCGATTGGGAGAATCCGGAAGTCATCGGGATCAACAAAGAACCGGTACACGCGCTCTTTATTCCGTATCCTGATGGCGGGTCGGCGCTGGCAGATAGTGACATTACTGCTTTCCATTCCCCCTATTACAAGTCGCTGGATGGAAGGTGGAAGTTTCAATGGTCGAAGAATCCGGCAAGTCGTCCCAAAGAGTTTTACAGAGAACATTTTAATGATAGCAAATGGACCAGGATATCGGTTCCCGGCGATTGGCAACTGGAAGGATTCGGCAGGCCCATTTATCTGAATTTCAGGTATCCGTTTCAACCCGATTATCGCAAACTTCATCCACCGCTGATTCCGCAGGATTATGATCCTGTAGGATCGTACCGAACCACATTCACAGTCCCGGACAACTGGGATGGACGTGAAGTTTTTATTCATTTTGGTGGGGTAAAGAGTGCTTTTTACATATGGGTAAACGGCAGAAAAGTCGGATATAGCGAAGGCAGCATGACACCGGCCGAATTCAACCTGACGCCATATCTCAGAAAAGGGAATAACCTGCTGGCCGTTGAAGTGTTTCGCTGGTCCGACGGTTCTTACCTGGAGGATCAGGATATGTGGCGCTTTAGCGGGATTTTTCGCAGCGTCTATTTATTCAGCACGCCCAAAGAACATATACAGGATTTCTTCGTGCGTTCGACCCTCGACGACAGGTACGAAGATGGTCTTCTCAACATCACGGTAAACGTCCGAAATGCAACAGACAGCCACCTTCCTCCTGCTGAAGTTGAGGCCTGGTTATATGACCAACATGGAAAGATGATCGGCGATAAACCCATCTTAACGGGGAAGACGGTCACTGATTTGCCGGCAGGGACAGATGGCGTAGCCGAGCTGCAAACAACCGTAAAGAATCCCCGGAAATGGACTGCCGAAACGCCGAATTTGTATACAGTCGTTATAACATTGAAAAACCCGGATGGTAAGGTGCTGGAAGCCGTCCGAACGAATACCGGGTTCCGGACGATTGCAGTCAGGGATGCCATGCTGTATGTCAACGGCCGTCCGGTGACACTGACTGGTGTTAACTATCATGATCATGACCCGCTTCACGGCAGGGCATTGGATTACAAGTGGATACTCAAAGATGTGAAGCTGATGAAGCAGGATAACATCAATGCGGTCCGGCTCTCGCATTATCCACATGACCCGAGATATTATAACCTTTTCGACAAATATGGCATCTATGTGATGGACGAGACCAATATGGAGTCTCATGGCATATCGATTGGTCGCGATTTATTGCCCGGCAGCGATCCGGTGTGGACCAAAGCGTGCCTGGATCGGGTAACAAGCATGGTACAGCGCGACAAGAATCATGCATCTGTCATCATCTGGTCACTTGGGAATGAAGCCGGGCATGGGGAAAATGCTGCTCAAATGGCTGCTTATGTACGTACAACTGATCCCACACGTCCCATACATTTTCAGCAGATGAATAGCGTGGCGGATTTTTATGGATCGGGATACACGAGACCGGATGATCTGGTACGGCTGGCGACTGATTCTCACATTACCAAACCCATAATCCTTACGGAGTATGCTCATGCCATGGGCAATTCGACAGGAAACTTCGTGGATCTGTGGAAAGTCATTCGCAGTCACAAGAATCTGATCGGTGGATACATATGGGATTGGGTCGACCAGGGCCTGTACAAGAAGGATAAGCAGGGCCGCTGGTTTTGGGCATATGGCGGAGATTATGGTGATAACCCCAATGATGCGAATTTCAACATCAATGGTATCGTCTTCCCGGACCGCAAGCCGCATCCGGGATACTTTGAGGTCAAGAAAGTATACCAGGCAATTCATTTCGATAAATCGGAACAGCCTGATGGGTTAAGGATAGATAACCGGTATTCCTTCCTGAATCTGAGTGATTTTACTTTTCATTGGAACCTGACCGAAGACGGTAAGACAATCGAGTCGGGTACTATAGATACCTTGCATGTAGCGCCCGGGGAATCTTCCCGCATAAAACTCCCGATTCATATGCCGGAATTGCACGCCGGGCGGGAATACTGGCTGAATGTTAGCGCTCATCTGAAAAACAATCAATTCTGGGCGGGGAAGGGATTCTCAGTAGCGCATGCTCAGTTCCACATGCCTTGGGCTGTTGCGCCGGCACCCACGATGAAGACTACAGGATTACAGGCCTTGAAGGTGGATCAAACCGGTGGTTCGGTCATCGTGATCGGTGATGGATTTAAAGTGAGTGTGAACAAGAATGATGGGTCCCTTGACACCTACATATGGAAGGGCGAGGACCTGATCAGTGGGCCACTGCAGCCCAACTACTGGCGTGCTCCGACCGACAACGATCACGCAGGCTGGCATGGGACATTAGATGTGTGGAAAACAGCCGCTTCCAATTGTAAAGTTGTCGACGTTAAGGTAAACAATGCTGTAAACGGTATCGTCACGGTTGCGATCAGGGGAACCCTGCCCGTCGGGCAATCGACATGGCGAACTGTATATACGATTTTTGGTGATGGCATTGTGAAAGTGGACGAGTCATTGACACCAATTGGAAAAGTGCCACTGGATATTCCCAAAATCGGAATGCAGATGAGCATTCCTAAACAGTATGGTACAATGACCTGGTATGGCCGTGGTCCCTGGGAAAACTATATTGACCGGGAAACAAGTGCCGGGGTTGGAACCTATAGTGGTTTGGTCGATACACTATGGACCGATTACGTGCGTCCGCAGGAAAATGGCAATCGCTGCGGAGTCCGTTGGGTCGCGTTCACAAATAACAACGGAAATGGGCTGCTGGCAGTCGGTGCTCCAAAACTGAGTGTTAGTGCCTGGCCGTATACGTTGGAGGATTTGGAGAAAGCAACTCATATTGATGAATTACCGACCCGGGATAATATCACAGTAAATCTCGATTACAAGCAGATGGGAGTGGGGGGTACAGATACGTGGACCCCGAGAGCGAAAGCTTTGCCAAAGTATCAGCTTCCGGCATCACATAAATACGAGTACCAGTTTTACCTGAAACCCTACAATAAGGATATGGGACCTATCAGGGACGTTTCTAATTTTCAGATTAAATGAGAAAAGCTGTCAGCATCAGCTCTCCTTTACCACTGGTCCAAGCGCCTTTGCTTGGGCCACAAGCATGGCATAAGGTTTTAACAAGGACTCCAAAACAGCAACTTTAGGGAGTAACGGAACGAGCGAATGAGCATCTTTTTCTAAAGTCTAAAGTCTAAAGTCTAAAGTCTAAAGTTGCGCTTGCTGATCACCCTTTTTCTTTCTTGCGGTATTCCATAGGATACACTCCCATGATCTTGTGAAACAGGCGTGAGAAGTAGTAGGGATCGTTATACCCGATCTTGTTCGCAATTTCCTTGATCTTAAGATCGGTAAGATCCAGAAACTGGCAGGCTTTTTGCATTTTCAGATGGATCAGATAGTCGATGGGAGAATACCCGGTTTTCTTTTGGAAAAGCATGGAATAGTAAGAGACCGAATACTTTGCTTCCAGGGCCAGGTCTTCCAGTGCGATGCTCTCATGGAGATGCTGTTGCATCCAGATGATGGATTTTTCCACCGGGTCATGGGTCTCTTCCAGCTTGTTATGTTTATATGCGTCGGGATACAGAAATGAGCCAAGAAACTGCCAGAGACAGCTATTGGCATAGCCGATATTCTCGAAGCTGTATCCACGTTCGAGAGCCGAGTACATCTCATGGAAAATCCGCAGGCGCTCATCGATGTGATTTACCGGGTAGTGGATAGGTTGGGTAAAGGGCAGCAGTTTTGAATTCAGGGCTTCAGCCATTTTACCACTGAAATGAACCCAGTAGATAGTCCATGGATCATTGGCGTCGGCACCATAACTATGTGGGTGATCATCCGGCAGAATAAAGAAATCATCCGTATGTACTTCAAGTCGCTGGCCGTTGAATTCATACCATCCTTTACCTTCGACACAGTAAATAAGTATGTGCTGATCAATGCCGGACGACCGCTCCCGGTAATGGAAACGAGCCTTGGGATAGTATCCGATATCGGTTATTAATAATGCATTTATAAATGGGGTTTTTGAAATGTGGGTGCTGACCCTTTTGGGGATGACAATCATCTTTTGTCCGGTAAATCCCTCCCTTTTTCTTAACTCCGGGCTAATGTCAGATATGTATTTATCTAATTTTTTCATTCGTTGAATAGCAGGTTCCTGGTTTTCTAGAAAGTAGTTTGTAAAAATAAGATAATCCATTACTATCCTTGAAAAGTCCATTTATCAGAGATTGTGAGCCGTTATATTTCAGTGAGATAACAAAACAAAGCGTGTTATCTCTCTTCGTGGTTGTGTATCATCACTGAGTGGTGTTATGTACTGACATATTTGAAGTACTGTTGCCGGAAAGGACTAAAAAAGAAGGTACACTTGGTGATGATACAACAGCTTCATATCCGGATTGTCTGCAATTGATTGGTTGTGCTATTATTACAGGTAAAAGCGCTTTCAAACCATATGACGGGATTTTTTTATGATGAACAGTAGTGCCGAACCGGTTCTAAAACAAGCCGGACAATACAACATGGGATATATTTTAACGATATCCATGATTTCTGCCCTGGGCGGTCTGTTGTTCGGTTTTGATATATCGGTAATATCGGGTGCCATTCCATTTCTGAAACAGGTCTTTAACCTGAGTGGCAGCAGCCTGGGTTGGGCGGTGAGCAGTGCCTTAATTGGTTGCATATTTGGCCCGTTTATTGCAGGGACTCCCAGCGATAAGTTCGGACGCCGAAACATGCTTGTGCTTTGTGCCGTCTTCCTGGCGATTTCAGCCGTGGGATCCGGAATGGCTAATTCGCTCACCTCTTTTTTCATCTACCGGTTCATAGGCGGGCTGGGGGTTGGCATGGCTTCAACATTATCGCCTGTCTACATTGCCGAGGTTTCTCCGGCCGATATTCGCGGCAAGTTGGTGTCTCTCAACCAACTGACTATCGTGATAGGTATTCTGATCGCTTATTTTACAAACTATCTGTTGGTTGGCATTGGCCCCAATAACTGGAGATGGATGTTTGCCTCCGAAGCTTTTCCTGCAGTCATCTTCCTGGGGGCTCTCTTCTTCGTTCCGGAAAGTCCACGCTGGCTTTACAAAAAGAAAAGAGATGACGAAGCATTTGATATTCTGACCAAAATTGCCGGCTCTGATTATGCCAAAAAAGTCAGTGTAGAAATAAAGAAGACCCTGAATAATGAAGAAAAAGGGTCATTTAGGGAGCTTATGCATCCGAGCCTCCGGTTTGTGATGATCGTCGGTATTCTGCTGGCGGTACTCCAGCAGTGGTGCGGCATTAACGTTATTTTCTTTTATGCACCGGTTATTTTTCAAAAAACGGGTATAGGGATTGATTCGTCGTTGTTTCAAACCATCATTATTGGAGTGGTTAACCTGACCTTTACCATTGTAGCTATGCGGTTGATCGATAAGGTCGGTCGTAAGAAACTGCTGTTGATCGGGTCGGCCGGTATGGTAATCACGTACATCCTGATCGGTGCGTGTTTCTTCTTTAATTATCTGCACGGAATTCATGTGTTGATTCTCATCCTGATGACCATCGCATTTTATGCAACCTCACTGGCTCCGGTTGTCTGGGTTCTGATCTCAGAAATTTATCCCAACCGAATCCGGGGGGAGGCCATGTCGATAGCCACTTTCTTTCTTTGGGTGGCATCGTTCGTTCTCACACTCACTTTTCCCATTCTGGAGGAGCATGTCGGTGAATCGTACACTTTCTGGCTTTATGCAGCGATCTGCCTGCTCGGATGGTTATTCATTTTCCGTTATGTGCCGGAGACAAAGGGGAAGTCGCTTGAAGAGTTGGAAGAGGAATTGATTCAATCATAAAAAACCAAAGGGAATACAATGAAGGGCAAGTCTATACGCTATGCTTTATTCGCATTAATCATCCTGCTGGCAGCAGGATTAGATGGTCTGGTAAAGGCTCAGTCAGCCGAAGTTCCGGAAAAAGGAAATTCTGATATCATTTCCCTGAAAGGAATCTGGGGATTTGAATTGGATCCGCTGGATGAAGGGAATCATGATCGTGGCAACTGGTATACCAAGAAGTTACCTGATACCATCACGCTGCCGGGTTCAACCGATAAAGCCGGACGTGGATACAAAACACACGATCTGGTTCCCTGGCGTTTAAACCGGTTATTTAAATACAAAGGAGCGGCATGGTACTCAAAGAAGGTGTATGTCCCTGAAAACTGGAACGGAAAAGATATTCAGCTTTACCTGGAGCGTACCCATTGGAGCACGATCATCTGGGTGAATGGGCAAAAGGTGGGGCGTGAGGTGAGCCTGTCTGTTCCGCATGTTTATGACATCACCCATTATATAAAACCAGGTGCGAAAAACCTGATCATGATTCGTGTGGATAACGACTATCTGTACAACGTCGGGTTTTATTCCAGTGGTTATACCGAGGAGACACAGACTAATTGGAATGGCATCATTGGCAAGATACAGTTGCAGGCCCGGGATAAAGTGTATCTTTCCGATGTTCAGGTCTATCCCGATGTGAGTAACAAGACGGCCGAGGTCAAACTCAAGGTTGTAAACAGAGATAAACAGGCAGTGGAGGGTACGGTTCATTTCAGTGCTGCCAGTTACAATACCGATCATTCTCAAGATATTGCTTCCCAATCAGTATCATTCAGTGGCAGTGATTCCTTGATCGTTGTCGACAAGCGAATCCGGATGGGTGAAAATGTCCAGCTTTGGGATGAGTTTCACCCGGTATTGTACCGGCTGTCTGCGAAAATGTCGGCCGGCAGTGGGGAATCAAACTATGAGGACAGCACGGCCACGAGTTTTGGGATGCGTGATTTTGCAACCAAAGGAACTCAGTTTGTAATCAACGGAAAACCCACATTTATCCGTGGTACGCTTAACTGCGCACCGTTTCCAATCAACGGGTACCCGCCAACCGATGTCGCGCACTGGAAGAGGATCTTTAAGATCTGTAAGGAATACGGTCAGAACTCCATGCGCTTCCATTCCTGGTGTCCGCCGGAAGCCGCTTTTGAGGCAGCCGACCAGCTTGGTTTCTACCTGCAGGTGGCCAATCCTTACTGGGATCCAAGAACCTGTGGAAGTGATTCTGCCACGAATGCTTTTATAACGCATGAAGCAGACCGAATTCTCAATGCCTACGGAAATCACCCGTCATTTACCATGTTTGTGACAGGTAATGAGCTTGGCGGACCAAACGTAGTTCCATTCCTGACAAAACTGGTTAAAAGATGGAAGAAAGAAGATCCCCGGCATCTCTACTGCAGTGCTTCCGGTTATGCGTTGATTCCTGAAAATGATTATGACAATGCATACGGTGCGCGGGCACAATTATGGGCTCAGGGATTGAAAGGTCGATTCAACAAGGAACCGCTGAGCACGGACATGGACTACACCAGCTTTGTGAAGAAATATCCTGTACCTTATGTGAGTCATGAAGTTGGACAATGGTGCGTGTACCCCAATTTCGAGGAGATTCCAAAATATACAGGTGTTCTCAGGGCGTACAACTTCGAGCTGTTTCGCAAGTCTCTTCAAAAACACCATATGATGGACCAGGCCCACCAGTTTTTGATGGCATCAGGTAAATTGCAGGTGCTTGAATATAAAGAAGAGGTTGAAGCTGCACTCCGCACCCCGGACTTCGGCGGATATCAGCTTCTCGGTTTGCACGATTTTCCGGGTCAGGGTACCGCTCTGGTAGGTGTTCTGGATGCTTTCTGGGATCCGAAACCCTATGTCGATGGGAAGGAATTTCATGAGTTCCAGTCGGCGCATGTTCCTTTGCTGAGAACCGGTTCCTTTACCTGGACCACCAATCAGACATTTAAAGGAATCGCCGAGTTTGCAAACTACGGTGAAAATGATCTTACAAATGCTGTTATGCACTGGTCGCTGAAATATCCGGATGGAACAGTCTTTGCTGAGGGCAATTTCAACGGTACAGATCTGCCTGTAGGTCAACCAACTAAAGTTGGTGACCTATCTGTACCGTTGAACAAAATTGACAAGGCGACCCGTTTAAGGGTTACCCTTTCGATAAGAGGCACCGATTATACCAACCACTGGGATATCTGGATTTATCCTGAGAAAGTCGAGATGCCCCGGTTACACGGAATCACCGTGGTTCACGAGTGGAACAGCAGGGTGAAAAGAATCCTGGATAGAGGCGGGAAGGTTTTGTTGCTGGCCGATACCAGCGCTGTGAAATCCAATATACCCCCAGGCTTTTCCGGCATATTCTGGAATACGAACTGGACTGAAGGACAAGCACCACATACACTTGGTATCCTTTGCAATCCGAAAAATCCGGTTCTTGCTGATTTTCCAACCCAATATTATTCAAACTGGCAATGGTGGGATCTGGTGGATCACTCCAAGCCAATGGTTATGGACCAGATGCCGGGAAATCTGACGCCTACCGTGCAGATGATCGACGACTGGAACAAAAACCATAAAATCGGGCTCGTCTTTGAGGCTAAAGTCGGGAAAGGAAAACTGCTAATGACAAGCATCGATCTGCAACACGACCTCGACCATCGACCCGTTGCCCGGCAGATGCTGTACAGCCTGGAAAAGTATGTAAACAGCGACCGGTTTGATCCAAAAGTGTCGGTGACAGCCAGGATGATCGATCAACTTTTTTGACCTCACCCCAGCTCTTTCCACAAATGTGGAGAGAGCTGGGTATGACAATGGCTAAATAAAACTACATCAAAACAGAAATTACAAAATACCTCTGGCTCCTCTCCACGAATGTGAATAGGGGCTGGGGAGAGGTAAGATGAGCTTGCTAAAACATAACAATACCAACGTTCGTGTCTGGGAAGAAACCATAACCATCCCCACATACCGCATCGGTGAACCCGAGAAAAACCCCATGTTTTTTGAGAAGCGTGTGTACCAGGGAAGTTCCGGGAAGGTGTATCCGTATCCATTTTATGAGAAAGTGTACGATGAGCGTTACGATGAAAAATACCGGGTGGTCTTTCTGGAGAATGAGTATATCAAGTTGATGGTGATGCCGGGATTTGGTGGGCGTATACAGTATGCGTACGACAAGACTAATAACTATGCATTCATTTATCACAATCATGTCATAAAACCGGCGCTCGTGGGATTGACCGGACCGTGGTTATCGGGCGGTATCGAGTTTAACTGGCCACAGCACCATCGTCCGGCTACGTTTCTTCCGGTCGACTACAAACTGGTTGAAAATGAGGATGGCAGCAAGACCGTGTTGCTTGGGGAAGTTGAGCGAATGTCGGGCTTGAAAGAATATCATGCGATCACCTTGCACCCGGGGAAGGCGTACATCGAAATATCGGTACGAATCTATAACGGAACTCCGTTGCCCCAGACGTTTTTATGGTGGGCAAATCCTGCCGTTTCTGTGAATGACGACTATCAGTCCGTATTTCCGCAGGATGTTCATTTTGTGGCGGATCATGGCAAAAGGGATATTTCGCGCTTTCCGATTGCCACGGGTACGTATTATGAAATGGATTATTCGGAGGGGGTCGATATCTCGTGGTATAAAAATATACCTGTGCCTTCCTCATACATGGTGCTTGATTCTAAGTATGATTTTGTCGGAGGTTACGATCACGGAAAGCAGGCAGGAGTGTTACATGTGGCCAATCATCATGTGTCGCCGGGCAAGAAGCAGTGGACCTGGGGAACAGGGGATTTCGGCAAGGCATGGGAGCAGAACCTCACCGATAATGACGGTCCTTATGTAGAATTAATGACCGGCGTGTACACGGATAATCAGCCTGATTTCAGCTGGCTGCATCCGTACGAGACCAAGTCGTTCACGCAGTATTTTTATCCCTATCAAAAACTGGACAGGGTTAAAAATGCTTCGCATGAAGCCGCCATAAACCTCGATCTTGAGGGGAATACCGCAACGATCAAAGTGCATACGACAGAAGCCTTCAAGAGATTGAAGGTGGTGTTGAAATACGATCAGGATGTGCTTTTTGAAGAAACAGTGTCGGTGGCACCCGGCAATCCCTTTATCTCGAAAGCAAGTATTCCTTCTTTGGACGAGGACGATGCAGTTAAAATGAGACTATCAGTCACCACAAAAGAAGGCAGAGAACTGGTTGCCTGGTCTCCGGAAACCGAAGAAGAGCAGGAGTTCCCGGATGCTGCAAAGGCTGCGCTGTCCCCGGAAGAAATCGAATCAACGGACCGGCTCTATCAGACGGGCCTTCATCTGGAGCAGTACCGACATGCTACTTTTGATCCGGATCCTTATTACCTAGAAGCCCTTAAGCGTGATTCTTCGGACGTGGATAATAATAATGCTTACGGTCTGCTACTGTTGAGAAGAGGTGCGGTTCGGGAAAGTGAGCAGTTTTTCAGACGTGCGGTCGACACACTCATCAGCCGAAATCCCAATCCGTACAAAAGTGAACCGTATTACAACCTGGCACTATCGCTGTTTCTTCAGGGTAGATACGATGAGGCGTATGATCTGTTCTATAAATGTACATGGAACGACCAATGGAAGGGTGTCGCCTTTTTCTACCTGGCACGGATAGATTGTATCCGGAAAAATCACGAACAGGCCCTGGAACATATCGATGAGTCTCTAAACTCAAATTCCCGGAATAATTATGCCTGGAATCTTAAGGCCGCCGTGTTGAGAAAAACGGGTCGGCGGCAACTGGCGCAAGAAGTGGTTAAACACGCACTTGATGCTGATATGCTTGACTATGGTGCCATGAATGAACAGAGACTGAGTATACAATCCTCTGGTAAACAAAAAGCAACGGATAGAATACCAGGTTTCCTGAAGATATGTTTGTCCAGAGATATGACCAATTACCTGGTACTTGCTGAAGAGTATATGAATGCAGGTATGTTTGAGGAGGCAGAAGACATATTGCAGTTCGCTTTAGAGACTGAAAAATGGAATAATGATCCTATGATCCATTATTATCTGGGATACTGTGAATATCAATTGGGTCATAAAAAAGACGCAGTAAAGTTCATCAAAAAAGCTGGAAATCTCCCAGCAGATTTTTGTTTTCCCAATCGCCTGAAATCCATTGATGTTCTGAACCTTGCCCGGGAACTGAATCCTGATGATGCGCGGGCTCCTTACTATCTCGGCAACCTTTTTTATGACAAGAAACGGTATGATGATGCCATAGGGTATTGGGAAAAATCACGGTGTCTGGATAACACGTTTCCCACCGTTCACCGGAATCTGGCGATCGCCTACTACAACAAGAAAGGTGATGCGGAAAAGGCCCGTATAGCCCTGGAAGCTGCATTTGCACTCAATACCAATGATGCGAGAGTTTTCTTTGAGTTGGACCAACTATACAAGAAAGAGGGGAGATCTCCGGAGGAACGCCTGAAAATGCTGAATGATCATTTGGCGTTGGTCGAGCAACGGGATGATCTTTATCTGGAGCGGGTGATGCTTTATAATCTGCAGGGTAACTACAAAAAAGCATCTGAATTGCTGGCAACGCGACGTTTCCATCCCTGGGAAGGTGGTGAAGGAAAAGTAACCGGACAATATGTGCTGGCGCATGTCCAACTCGGACGCGAATATCTGAGAAATGAAGATCATGTGAAGGCGATTGAGGAACTTAAAGAAGCTCAGGTGTATCCGGAAAATTTAGGTGAAGGAAAACTGACCGGAACACGGGAAAACAATATCCACTATTATCTTGCCTGTGCCTATGAGAAACTCGGCGATGATGAAATGGCCAGTTCCCATTTGAACAAGGCTGTAGAAGGTGTTTATAATCCCTCCATGTCGATGTATTACTACGACAAAGCTTCCGACATGATCTTTTACCAGGGACAGGCTCTTTTAAAAATGGGGATGGAGAAAGAGGCCCGTTCAAAATTCAACAAACTCATAGATTATGGGCAGTCTCACCTCTTCGACAAGGTATCCATTGATTACTTTGCCATTTCACTTCCCGATTTTTTGGTCTTTGATGAAGATCTGGACACAAAAAACAAGGTTAACTGCCATTACCTGATGGCACTGGGTTATCTTGGTCTGGGAGAATTGGAGAAAGCCCAGTCGAAATTTCGTAAGGTCCTGAAACTGGATGTCAATCATATCCCATCAAAAATCTATCTGGAACTGGTGGACCGATCGAAAGAAAAAGAGAGCGTGTCTATACTTTGAACACGATCGAACTGATTTTGACATAGGGTTATTGTAGTGATTTTAACAGTTGTATGGGCTTGCAACCCATTACCCAACTTCCGTCATCCCCATGAAAATGGGAATCTCAGAAAGAACGATTATTAGTTAACAGGATTCAGCCGAACTGGGACTTTATCTCCTGGCAGGCAGAGCATGTTGAGATTATCCGATCCTATATCGATTTCTCGTAAATAACATGTTTTTAAATGTATATGAGGGAAAGTGAAGAAACGCAAAGCAATGATTTATGATTCGGGATTTTTGATCTGTCCTTCTTAAATCTTCCCGATAGGTCGGGTCCTTGTCCTGAGATCAAAATGAACTTTTATTCGTGTTGCCGTATCTGACTATTATCATCCGTAAAATCCGGTATTAATCCATCCTTTTACCAATTTTATCCCTTTCAGGCTTGCAATTATGCAGTTAAGTTCTTAAATGTAATGTTATCGATAACATTTGTAATCGTTCATCCCATCACTACAGCTATGTACACACATTCTTTATCCAGACTGTTAAGATGCTTTTTACCCATCTTCTTGGTAGCGCTTTTTGTTCCGATAGGCAGTGAAACAACCCTGTTCGCACAAAAAAGCGAGGGTGTTCTTCCTGACTGGGAGAATCCCCAAGTTGTTCAAATTAACAAAGAGCCGGCGCATCTGAGCTTCATGCATTACCCGGATCAGCAAAGCGCCCTTGCCGACAGCGGGCTGGCCATACACACTCCGTATTACAAGTCACTGGACGGGAAGTGGAAGTTTCACTGGTCGAAGAACCCGGCGGAGCGGCCGAAAGATTTTTATAAAACGAGCTATAATGTGAGCAAGTGGGCATCTATTCCGGTACCAAGTGATTGGCAGCTCGAAGGGTATGGACGGCCGATATACCTCAATTTCCGTTTCCCCTTTCATCCGAATTATCCGGCCCATCCGCCCTTGATTCCCCAGGATTATGATCCGGTGGGTTCCTATCGCACCACCTTTACCGTGCCCAATGACTGGGACGGACGCGAAGTGTACATCCATTTTGGCGGGGTGAAAAGTGCCTTTTATATCTGGGTGAATGGGAAGGAAGTCGGATACAGCCAGGGCAGCATGACTCCTGCCGAGTTCAACCTGTCTCCTTACCTGAAGAAGGGCAATAACGAACTGGCCGTGGAAGTGTTCCGCTGGTCGGACGGCTCCTACCTGGAGGATCAGGATATGTGGCGCTTCAGCGGGATCTTCCGCAGGGTGTACCTGTATTCGACACCCAAAGAACACCTGGAGGATTTCTTCGTTCGCGCCAAACTGGATGACCGGTACGAAGACGGCTTGCTGCACATCACGGCAAAGGTACGCAATGATACCGGTGAACATTTGAAACCGGCTGAAGTAGATGCATATCTGTATAATGAACAGGGTCAGCAGATCGGTAATGGTCCCTTTTTGAGTGGACATACCGTTACGGACTTGCCGGCCGGTACAGATGGAATAGCCGAACTCCGGGGTACGGTAAAAGATGTACGCAAGTGGAGTGCCGAGACTCCCAATATTTATTATGTGGTTTTGGTTTTGAAAGATTCCGACGGGAAGGTAATCGAAGCAGCGCGTTCGACTACCGGCTTCCGTACCATCGAGATCAAGGACGGCATGCTGCTGGTCAATGGCGTCTCCGTAAAACTGAAGGGTGTGAATATTCATGATCATGATCCGTATCACGGTCGTGCTATGGATTACAAGTGGATCGTGAAGGATCTCAAGCTGATGAAGGAAGGGAACATCAACACGGTTCGTTTTTCGCACTACCCCCATGATCCGCGCTACTATTACCTGTTTGATAAATACGGCATGTACGTGATCGACGAGACAAACCTGGAATCACACGGTATCTCAATTCATAGAGAATTGTTGCCGGGCAGCGATCCTCTATGGACCAATGCCTGTCTTCAACGCATTGAACGGATGATCGCCCGGGATAAGAACCATCCGTCGGTGATCATCTGGTCGCTGGGCAACGAGGATGGTTATGGGGAAAACTTTAAAATCATGGCTGCCTATGCCCGGGCTGTGGATCCTTCCCGGCCTATCCACGATCAACAAATGAACAGCGTGGCGGACATGAACAGCTACATGTATCCAACACCGAAGGAGCTGGTACATCTGGCCACATCAACGACGAAACCGGTCTTCATGTGCGAATATGCCCACTCGATGGGTAACTCAACCGGGAATATGGCGGACTACTGGAAAGCGATTGACGGCCACAAGAACCTGATCGGCGGGTGTATCTGGGACTGGGTCGACCAGGGCTTGTACAAGAAAGACAAGCAGGGCCGCTGGTTCTGGGCCTACGGCGGAGACTACGGAGACAAACCCAACGATGCCAACTTCAACATCAACGGCTTTATTCTTCCGGACCGTAAACCCCAGCCGGCCTACTATGAGGTCAAGCATGTTTACCAGTACGTGGACTTCCGGGCGATGGATCTGTCCAAAGGGCAGGTGGGCATCCACAACGGATACTACCATACCAGCCTGAGCGGATACAGCGTGCGCTGGGAGCTGACCCGGGACGGGAAGGTGATCCAGTCGGGGGTGATCGACACCCTGAGCACCCCGGCCGGAGGCTGGACGCGTCTGAGCCTGCCGATCCACCAGCCGGATCTGGCCCCCGGACGGGAATACTGGCTGAACCTGAGCGTGCACCTGAAAGAGGGGCAGTTCTGGGCGAAGAAGGGCTTCATGGTAGCCTGGGATCAGTTCAGGATGCCCTGGGCGACGGCCCCGGCTCCGATGGCCGACCTGGGCGGGATGAGCCCGGTGAGTGTGGACCAGTCGGGTGGCTCGGTGATTGTGAGCGGTGACGGGTTCAAGGTGAGTGTGAACAAGGGTGATGGATCGCTGTCCGGTTACAACTGGAAGGGGCATGAGCTGATCAGCGGAGCGCTGCAGCCGAACTACTGGCGGGCCCCGACCGACAACGACATTGCCGGGTTCAGGGGATCGCTGAACGCCTGGAAGCAGGCCGGACCGGGCCGGAAGGTCAGCGGGGTGAGTGTAACGCAGCCGGATCCAAAGATGGCGGTAATCACGGTGAAGGGCACCCTGCCGGTGGGCGAGTCGACCTGGAAGACGGTGTACACGGTCTACGGAAACGGAGCGGTGAAGGTGTCCCAGGATCTGGATCCGATCGGGAATGTTCCCCCGGATATCCCGAAGGTGGGCGCAGAGCTGCGGATCCCGGCCGAGTACGGGACGATGAGCTGGTACGGGCGGGGCCCGTGGGCGAACTACATGGATAAGAAGAGCGGGGCCGATGTGGGTACCTACTCGGGACCGGTGGACAGTTTGTGGACCGACTATGTACGGCCGCAGGAGAACGGGAACCGGTGTGATGTGCGCTGGGTGGCCTTCACGAACAAGGAAGGTGAGGGACTGCTGGCGGTGGGTGACCCGACCCTGAGTGTGAGCGCCTGGCCGTATTCACTGGAAGACCTGGAGAAGGCCACACACATTGATGACCTGCCCAACCGGGACTACCTGACGGTGAACCTGGATTACAAACAGATGGGCGTGGGTGGAGTGAATACATGGACTCCAAAAGCGAGACCGGAACCACAATACCGGCTGCCGGGCGATAGGGATTATCATTATACATTTTATCTGCAGCCGTATTCGAAATCCATGGGTTCGATGTCGGACGTTTCGGATAAACGATTGCCGTAAAAGTAACGGGTTAGGAGTTGCGGGTTTCGGGTCATTCTGATATCCGTAACTCGCTTTCCCGTTGTGAGTATAAAATTATATCGATGGAAAAGTCGAATGATGTTTTCATTGCTTTGCCGGTAATCCTGGTCATACTTTGTGTGCCTTTTTGGGATGCAGAGTGCCAGAACATGACCAATACAAGAGCTGGAACAGGAACCATTATTTTGTTTTCCAATTGCCCCGCCTTTTAAACAACCCTGAAGGACTAAAGCCCTTTGTTGATATCTAGCACACAGTTCCCCGCCCTGAAGGACGGGGCAACTGGATGAAGGACAGGCAGCTTGATAACAATGGAAAAAGGGATAAGCTTGTATTAAACATTTCGCACAGTTATAAAAAAATATCGATGGGAAAGATAGCCAGGGCCATTATATTATTAGTAATCCCTTTCATTTTGTGTTCGGTTGTGGTGTATGGTCAGCAAACTACAGTCTACCATGCCAGGGCAGCAACGACCTACTATGTCAATTCACGGTCCGGAAATGATCGCAACTCTGGCACATCATCCGCCTCAGCCTGGAAAACCCTGAAAAGAGTCAATGCAGAGGTGTTTGAACCGGGCGACAGTGTCCTGTTCCATTCCGGGATGGAGTATACCGGACAATTGACTCCGAAGGGTTCCGGATCACCTGATAAACCTATTGTAATAGATCGTTTCGGAAAGGGTGGTAAGCCGCACCTGGAGGGAAAAGGACAGTTCACGGAAACAGTATTGCTTTCGAATGTTGAGTACTGGGATGTCCGGGACCTCGAAATCTCAAATAAGGGAAAGGAACGTGTGGCGAAGCGCGCCGGTGTTCGGCTGGTCGTGGACAACTTCGGTACGGCTCATCATATTCATCTTCTGAATCTGTACGTCCATGATGTGAACGGCAGCAATGTCAAGTCGGAAGGTGGGGGAGCCGGAATCACCTGGAATTGCCGTGGGAAAAGTATCAAAAGCCGTTTTGATGATTTGCTGATTGCAAATTGCCATCTGGCCCGGACGGATCGCAACGGGATAACAGGCAGCAGTGCGTTCTGGCCGAGATATAAGTGGTTCCCGAGCCTGCATGTGGTCATCAGAAACAATCTGCTGGAAGATATTGGTGGCGATGGCATTGTACCGATCGCCTGCGACAGCGCACTTGTGGAATATAACGCGATACATGGTGCGAGGCAGCGGGCGCAGGATTTCGCGGCGGGTATCTGGCCGTGGAGTTGTGACAACACCGTCGTACAATACAACGAGGTCAGCGGCGTGAAAGGCTTTAAAGACGGTCAGGGATTTGACTCCGACTGGAACTGCAGAAATACACTGATCCAGTACAATTACAGTCATGATAACGATGGAGGCTTCCTGCTAATCTGTGACAATGGGCACTCACATGACTCGGTTAGTGTCGGGAATGTGGGAACGGTTGTCCGCTACAATATCAGTCAGAACGACGGGTCGCGGACCTTTCAAATGGCTGGTCCGGTTGACGAGACGAGCATCTATAACAATGATGTTTATGTCGGCGACAAGCTAAACGTCCATCTCTTTCTTTTTAATGATTGGTTTGGCTGGTCAAAGAACACACATGTCTTCAATAATATTTTTTATTCGGATGGGAAGGCGGACATCAGTCATCAATCCGGGGGAAGACTGGATAACGGCAAATACATTACGGAGCCCGGTTATGGGAAAAGCATAGGCAACGTGTTTGATCGAAATCTTTATTTCGGACACATATCAAACCCACCTAAGACGGAGGCATTATCATTTGACCCATCGTTTGTTAATCCCGGATCAGGTCGTTATGGCAGGAACTCTTTGGAAGGGTATAAGTTATCCGCAGGTTCGTCATGCACAGGAAAAGGAAGGCAGATGCCCGAAAATGGGGGCCACGATTTCTGGGGCAATCCTTTGCCAAAGTATGCAAAACCCGATATCGGCGCTTTCCAGTCAAAACCATCTTACTGATCACCGTAAGTTAACGTGAGATCGAGATAAGAATCGACTTCATAAAGAATAGAACACGGACAACACGGATTATGCGGATTTGCGAGGACAATATTTAAAGATGGCCCCTCTCCATGCACACGGAGATGGTTGGGGTGAGGTAGATCAGCTAGATACCAATTCCCGAATGCTCAGAACCGGGAAATCCAACCAGGCCCAAACATTTTACTATATCGTACACACTCACTTTAGTTTTCAAAATAATTTATAGATAGTAACTTACTGTTATTAAGATTAGTTTTTTATTACTTTGTTATCGCTAACATTTACATTGGTATTCACTTATCTATACTGCTTATGTACAGGTATATTTCAAATTTTTTTAAAAGGGCTTTCGCTTACCTGTTTTTGGTAGCGCTTTTAGCCCCGATAAGTCGAGGAGGATTTGTATTCGCCCAAAAAAGTGTCCAGGAATTTAATGAGGCTGGAGGAACTTTACCTGACTGGGAAAATCCGCAGGTCATTGGAATTAACAAAGAACCGGCGCATCTGAGCTTCATGCATTACCCGGATCAGCAAAGCGCCCTTGCCGACAGCGGGCTGGCCATACACACCCCGTATTACAAGTCACTGGACGGGAAGTGGAAGTTTCACTGGTCGAAGAATCCGGCGGAGCGGCCGAAAGATTTTTATAAAACGAGCTATAATGTGAGCAAGTGGGCATCCATTCCGGTACCGGGAAACTGGCAACTCGAGGGATATGGCCGGCCGATCTATTTGAATTTCGATTATCCTTTCCATCCAAAATATCCGGCCCATCCGCCCCTGATTCATCAGGATTATGATCCGGTGGGTTCCTATCGCACCACCTTTACCGTGCCCAACGACTGGGACGGACGCGAAGTGTACATCCATTTTGGCGGGGTGAAAAGTGCCTTTTATATCTGGGTGAATGGGAAGAAAGTCGGATACAGCCAGGGCAGCATGACTCCTGCCGAGTTCAACCTGTCTCCTTACCTGAAGAAGGGCAATAACGAACTGGCCGTGGAAGTGTTCCGCTGGTCGGACGGCTCCTACCTGGAGGATCAGGATATGTGGCGCTTCAGCGGGATCTTCCGCAGGGTGTACCTGTATTCGACACCCAAAGAACACCTGGAGGATTTCTTCGTTCGCGCCAAACTGGATGACCGGTACGAAGATGGTCTGATGCATATCACGGCTAAAATCAGAAATACGACAGATGAAAACTTTCCGCCGGCTGCTGTGGAAGCCTATTTATACGATGAAAGTGGCAATATGATCGGTGACGGTCCGGTTGCCGTGACCAAGACGATCACCGATATTCCGGCCGGAACAGATGGTATTGCCGAATTATATGCGAAGATTCACCGTCCAAAGAAGTGGAGTGCTGAAACACCTAACCTGTACACGGTCGTACTGGTGCTGAAGGATGCCAGCGGGAAGGTGCTGGAGGCAGCGCGTTCGACCACCGGTTTCCGTACCATCGAGATCAAGGATGGCATGCTGCTGGTCAATGGCGTCTCCGTCAAACTGAAGGGTGTGGATATTCATGATCATGATCCGTATCACGGCCGTGCTATGGATTACAAGTGGATCGTGAAGGATCTCAAGCTGATGAAGGAAGGGAACATCAACACGGTTCGTTTTTCGCACTACCCCCATGATCCGCGCTACTATTACCTGTTTGATAAATACGGCATGTACGTGATCGATGAGACGAACCTGGAAGCTCACGGGATGCATGAGCGGGAAATCATGCCCGGAAGTGATCCACTCTGGACGCACGCCTGCGTTGAACGTATTAAACGGATGATTGCCCGCGACAAAAACCATCCCTCGGTAATCATCTGGTCACTGGGTAACGAGGCCGGATACGGGGAGAATTTTGCTCTGATGGCATCGTACGCGCGTACCGTTGACCCATCACGTCCTATTCATTATGAACAGATGAACAGCGTGGCGGACATGGTGAGCCACATGTATCCGACACCACAACAATTAGAGCAACAGGCAACGGATCCCAATATCCACAAGCCAATTTTTATGTGTGAATACGCGCATTCCATGGGTAATTCAACAGGCAACATGCAGACTTACTGGAAGGTGATCGACAGCCACAAGAACCTGATCGGCGGGTGTATCTGGGACTGGGTCGACCAGGGCTTGTACAAGAAAGACAAGCAGGGCCGCTGGTTCTGGGCCTACGGCGGAGACTACGGAGACAAACCCAACGATGCCAACTTCAACATCAACGGCTTTATTCTTCCGGACCGTAAACCCCAGCCGGCCTACTATGAGGTCAAGCATGTTTACCAGTACGTGGACTTCCGGGCGATGGATCTGTCCAAAGGGCAGGTGGGCATCCACAACGGATACTACCATACCAGCCTGAGCGGATACAGCGTGCGCTGGGAGCTGACCCGGGACGGGAAGGTGATCCAGTCGGGGGTGATCGACACCCTGAGCACCCCGGCCGGAGGCTGGACGCGTCTGAGCCTGCCGATCCACCAGCCGGATCTGGCCCCCGGACGGGAATACTGGCTGAACCTGAGCGTGCACCTGAAAGAGGGGCAGTTCTGGGCGAAGAAGGGCTTCATGGTAGCCTGGGATCAGTTCAGGATGCCCTGGGCGACGGCCCCGGCTCCGATGGCCGACCTGGGCGGGATGAGCCCGGTGAGTGTGGACCAGTCGGGTGGCTCGGTGATTGTGAGCGGTGACGGGTTCAAGGTGAGTGTGAACAAGGGTGATGGATCGCTGTCCGGTTACAACTGGAAGGGGCATGAGCTGATCAGCGGAGCGCTGCAGCCGAACTACTGGCGGGCCCCGACCGACAACGACATTGCCGGGTTCAGGGGATCGCTGAACGCCTGGAAGCAGGCCGGACCGGGCCGGAAGGTCAGCGGGGTGAGTGTAACGCAGCCGGATCCAAAGATGGCGGTAATCACGGTGAAGGGCACCCTGCCGGTGGGCGAGTCGACCTGGAAGACGGTGTACACGGTCTACGGAAACGGAGCGGTGAAGGTGTCCCAGGATCTGGATCCGATCGGGAATGTTCCCCCGGATATCCCGAAGGTGGGCGCAGAGCTGCGGATCCCGGCTGAGTACGGGACGATGAGCTGGTACGGGCGGGGCCCGTGGGCGAACTACATGGATAAGAAGAGCGGGGCCGATGTGGGTACCTACTCGGGATCGGTGGACAGTTTGTGGACCGACTATGTACGGCCGCAGGAGAACGGGAACCGGTGTGATGTGCGCTGGGTGGCCTTCACGAACAAGGAAGGTGAGGGACTGCTGGCGGTGGGTGACCCGACCCTGAGTGTGAGCGCCTGGCCGTATTCACTGGAAGACCTGGAGAAGGCCACACACATTGATGACCTGCCCAACCGGGACTACCTGACGGTGAACCTGGATTACAAACAGATGGGCGTGGGCGGTATCGACACCTGGAGTCCCAATGCGCGGCCGATGCCCAAAAACCGGCTGCAAACCGGGAAGGATTATCACTATACATTTTACCTGCAGCCGTATTCGAAATCCATGGGTTCGATGTCGGACGTTTCCAATTACCGGATGCCGAAGACAACAGATTCAAAAGGTATGTAATGAATATTAAGATGCGGAATATGATGATGAGACAATCATATCTCGTCATAATCGGCTTGTTCATGATAACCCTGGTGGTTGCCGGATGCAGCGGCAACTACCAGGTGAATAAGGACTTATGAACAGAAAAGCCAAAAGTGTGGACATTGTGGCGAATGGAAAAATATTGCAATCAAAGACGGAACCGGATGGCCTGCATGTAATGATGCCTGATCATCCGGCAGGTGAATACGCTTATGCTTTACAGTTTCTTTTTAAATGAAGCTTAAAGATGAGCGTGGCTGGCAAAAACACAAAAATAGGGATAGTTATGAAAAAACAGATCGGCTACTCAGCGAGTAGGGGCAGCAGTACCTTAACTGCGATTCTGATAATGACGGCACTTGTCACAGGATTATGTATTTCGGCCGTTGCACAACCTATGGTGCACAGTCGTGATATAGGTCATGGTAAAAAAGCCAAATGGGATAATGGTCTGGCCAAGACTCCGCCAATGGGCTGGAACAGCTGGAATCACTTTGGCTGCAACATCAATGAAAACATTATAAAAGAGACCGCCGATGCCATGGTCTCCTCCGGAATGGAGGATGCCGGTTACAAGTATATCGTGATTGACGACTGCTGGATGGATTCTGTCCGGACGTCAAGCGGTAAACTCCAGAGCAATCCCAAACGTTTCCCGCACGGTATTAAATGGCTGGCTGATTATGTTCACAGCAAAGGTTTAAAATTTGGTATCTATTCATCAGCGGGAACCAAAACGTGCCAGGGACTGCCGGCAAGTCTCGGACATGAGAAAGAGGATGCCAAAACGTTTGCGAGCTGGGGTGTGGATTACCTGAAATATGATAACTGCTACAACCAGGGAAAACCGCTGATCCAACGGTATACGGCCATGCACAATGCACTGAAAGAAGCGGGACGTCCGATTGTCTTCAGCCTCTGTGAATGGGGGCTGGATAGTCCGTGGGAGTGGGCTCCCAAACTCGGAAACCTCTGGCGAACAACAGGCGACATCCGCGACACGTGGCAGAGCATGACGTTTATTCTTGATCAGCAAGTGGGATTGTACCGGTATGCCGGACCGGGCCACTGGAATGATCCTGACATGCTGGAAGTCGGCAACGGTGGAATGACAAACACCGAGTATAAAGCCCATTTCAGCCTCTGGTGTATCCTTGCTGCCCCGCTGATGGCAGGCAACGATCTGCGCAGTATGAGCCCTGAAACGAAAGAGATCCTTACGAATAAAGACGTGATCGCTGTCGATCAGGATCCGCTGGGCAAAGAGGGCCGTAAGATCGTGGATCAGGGAAACCAGGAAATCTGGATGAAACCAATGCAGGACGGCAGTCGCGTCGTATTATTATTGAATCGGGGTCCCAAGTCAGCAGTAATGACGACAGATGCTCAGGCCGTTGGCCTGCCGGCTGCATCATCCTACCGTCTCAGGGACTTATGGAAACACAAAGACACGCAAACCGAAGAGCTGATTCGTGGTTTTGTTCCATCTCATGGTGTAGTCATGTATCGTGTCTGGCCCAACAAATAATAACCGTTTAACTACGTGTCAGGGATAGCAATTCGTTGCTATCCCTTTTTTCATCCAAATTAATCTGAAAATTTGTGATATTGTTAGTAGTTGAAGCATCAAAGTTGATATAATAATATTACCCTGGTACTGAAAATATTCGGAACCGTTCAAGCAAAATCCATGATGTAAATGAATGCACTCAACAGGGGAGGCAAAGGTAAATTTTGGCAAGGACAGATTCTTTGGATCTTACTGTTGTTCCCATTGGTCCTAAAAGCCCAATCAATCGTTTCCGTCAGATATTCACCGGAGTCGAGCAATTTCCTCGGTCATCTGATGTATTTCTCAAAACTGGATTTTGAGTATTCCCAGACAGTATTTCATAAAAACCGGGTAATTTTTCATCCGGGAATCAGGATGACATTCCTGAATTTTCATCAGGGAAATCATATAGGATATACAGATAAATATGGGGTCCCGCCGTCTCAAAAGTTTGTGGCTATCGGTCTGGTTCCGGGCTCTTTTTCCGAACAGCTATTCAATAAAGCGCCTGTTTATCTGGATGAGAGTATTGGAGTTGACTATTTTACCCGAAAATTTCCAAACGTAAACGGAAGAAATTTCAACATCATACTCGAGGCCGGCGTACATGTTACCATATTGAAGATGGTGACACTCGGGTATCGTTATTCGCATGTATCTAATGTATGGACAGGCAGGATCAACCCGGGAATGGATTCCAATATGATTACACTGGGATTTATCATCCCATAGCGAACACGAACGAGGGTATCTTTTTTTTCGTTAAATTTGCGAAGTCAGAAACTACTGGCTAATGAGGATGAAAGGAGTTGGTTTGATTGGAGGCCGGCTCTTCCAAAAGGTTATTCACTATTATGAGTTATCATTTGCAATAAATTATTATGGCAACATCAATACGCATTTATCTTTCTGAAAAAAAGAAGCCGCGGTCAGTCATTAATGCGGTCCTGGCCTTACTTACAGGATTAGGTGCACTGATCTACCCGAATTTTCTTTATTACTTTGTGGGGATATACCTGATTGTTTTGGGCATTATTTTCTTTTTATTCCGATTCAATTCATTCCTGACGGCTGCAGCGCTCCTGGCCGGCATTTTTATCTGGATTTTTCCCGAGTCAATACCCATCACATTTGCCCTGTTTTTGATTGTGCTTGGACTTATTACATTGCTCAGCGGTGGTTTCATCGTCATCGGTGCGATATCTCTGATGATGGCAACGTTGATCTTTCTTTTTCCCGGTTTCATATCGTACCTGATCGGTATTTTCCTGCTTCTGTACGGTGCTACGCACCTGATATACATGATGCAGCAATCACGCGAGGGAAGACTATAAGTATGAATGCACCCTGACAGGATCAAGACCCTGCCAGGGTAACGTAAGGTCGATATTTACATCTTAACCGGGCGCTTGACCTTTTCCGGAGGTGGCGGTTCCGGCAGTATTTTAGTTTTGTTGTCTTTTAGCAACTGCAAGGCTTTTTGGACGGCCTGCTCTAGCTGTGGATCATGTCCATCACTCACGGCTTTTGGCGTCATTTCCACTTCTATATCGGGTGAAACACCCTCGTTTTCCACGGCCCATTTCCCATTGAGATCATAGAACCCGCCGCGTGGTGCGGTGATGTACCCCCCATCGATGAGAGGAGGAGCATCCCATATCCCGACGAGTCCGCCCCATGTGCGTTCACCGACAAGAGGTCCGATGCCCATCTGTCGGAACATATATGGCAAAAGGTCACCGCCGGATCCTGCCATTTCGTTGATGACCATCACCTTGGGTCCCCAAATGCCGGCACCTGGCGACGTAAAAGGACGATGATCACCGATTGGGTTGTTGAAGAATCCATGCAGCTTACGTGACATGATATCAACCATATAATCTGCGGCAGAACCACCCGCATTAAAGCGTTCATCTATAACTGCTCCCTGTTTGTCTTGCTGAGCGAAATAGTAGCGATTGAAGAAGTTGTAGCCACCGCCACCTGTGTTGGGCAACCAGACATAGGCAAGCTTACCATCACTGAGCTTGTCTACCATTTTTCGGTTATTCTCAACCCAGCGCAGGCGACGAAGGTTGAATTCATTCTCCACGGGAAGAACCGTAATCAAGTGGGAGCCTTCCATAACCGGCTTGCTGTTAATGCGGAGTACGGTTTGACGTCCGGCCGTACCCTCGAACAGGCTATAGGGATTGATCGCATCGGTCAGATCCTGCCCGTTGACCTGGAGTATGTAATCTCCTTCATTCACATCAATGCCCGGTGCACTAAGTGGTGCCCGAAGATCGGGGTTCCAGTTTTCTCCGGTGAAGATGCGGGCAATCCGGTAGCGGCCGTTTGCTGCCTTGAGATCGGCGCCGAGCAGCCCGATTTTTACGGACGGAATATCCGGGTAATCGCCACCGCCGGTAAAAGAGTGTCCAACGGAAAGTTCACCACCCAGCATATCCAGTATGTAGGTCAGATCCGAACGGTGACGAACATCGCTGACCATGGGTTCGTACATCTGGTAGACCTTATTCCAGTCGGCGCCATGCAGGTTCCGTACATAGAAGAAGTCCCGTTCGATGCGCCAGGCTTCTTTGAATATCTGGTGCCACTCCGCATCCGGATCGATCTTCATATTCAAGGTAGTATTCAGTTTGCCATCACCAATTTTAGGTGAACCATCAGTCGATACCACGCCCCAGGTGTCACCGGATCGATAGAGAAACTTCTTGCCATCAAAACTGACGGCCCCATTCTGGACAGGTGAAAGGAAGTCTTCGGCTTTTCTCTTCTCAAGATTATAGCGGTGAACCGTGACCCCATCCTGGTTTTCAACGGCCTCCGCATAGAACACAATGCCATCCGTTCCATTTTCAATATCCACATAATTACGCTCCGGAACATCGATAGATAGGATGCGCTGACCGATTCCATCGAAGTCGATCGTTACCGTCTTCTTTTCCTTGTTCTCATCTTTTTTGTCGGAATCGGATTTCTTCTTGTCGCTTTTCTCGTCCTTCTTTTCTTCTTCTTTCGGTTTCTCCTCGTCGCTTTCAGGAAGCAGTGGCGACGGTTCATCTTTCTTTAAGACAGCCAGGTAAACACCGCGACGTACCGGCCGATCGTAGGAACTCATGTCGAGCCAGCCGGTATTGAGAGCAAAATTTGTGCTGGCCAGGAACCATAGGTATTTACCGCTGGCATCCCATGCGGGGGAGACGACATCGGACAGTCCATCAGTCAGTTGATAGGTCTTGTCCTTATCCATCGAATAGACCATGATGGCATGAAACTGGTTAGGAAGCCGCTTGGCATAGGCGATCCATTTGCCATCCGGCGACCATACCGGATCCATCGTTCGTTGTGGATGGGCATATGTGTCCGTGTCTACCTTTTTCTGCTTTCCGGTAGCGACATCAACATACCATAAGTTGATGCCTTCATCGGTGTAGAGAATATACTTAGAGTCGGGCGACCACTGTGGGGTGAAATAAAATGTCGGGTTTTCAAGTGCAATGGCTCTGGGTTTCTCCAATCCCTTCGCATCACCGATCATAAGCTGGTATTCACCGCTTCTATCGGAGAACCATGCGATTTGTTGACCGTCGGGTGACCATACTGGGTCCCTGTCGGCAGCACCGGAGTTGTTACTGATATTGATATAGTCTCCTTTTTCAGTCGGAACAGTGAATATCTCACCGCGTGCTTCAAACAGCGCGCGTACCCCGCTTGGCGACAGT
Source organism: uncultured bacterium (assembly GCA_963787205.1). Lineage (GTDB taxonomy): Bacteria > Bacteroidota > Rhodothermia > Balneolales > DATFMH01 > DATFNI01. The sequence continues at coordinate 139,477 of CAWBCD010000010.1, read as the reverse complement.
GATGCATTCATGATATGCTTGCCGACATCTTCCCAATGGGGCAGAGCCCAGGGAAAATCACCTTTTACTGTGATGTTGACACGGTGTTCCTGATTAGTTTTGGGATCATAAAGATGGATATACCCCGCCTCTTCAAATGCAACAACACCGCCACCCGTACTTACGGTCTTGACATCGTAATCGGAGAAATGGGTGATCTGGTTGACTTGTTTGGTATCACGATGATACACATACACATTACCGGCAAAATCACGATTGGATAAAAAGTAGATGTCGTCGCCGAGCCATGACGGATAGGTATCAGTAGAGTTGTTCCATGGCAATTTCTCAACCGACAGGTCTTTCATGTTAAGAACGCGGATTGGCTGGTTCTGTCCGCCGCGGTAGTTGCGCCATTCCTGGTCCCACGGGCTCACCATTTCATAAGCGAAATAGTTGCCATCACTGGAAAACTCTCCCCGATTTCCCCGGGGTATGGGTAGTTTTTCAAGATGGGTTCCATTGAGATCAACTGTCCAGAAAGCGGGCATTGGCAAAGGGGCATTGACCCTGCCGGAGCTAAATACGACATATTTTCCATCGGCGGTCCATCCGCGAACAATGTCAGCACCGGGGTGCCATGTCAGGCGTTTCGGTTCGCCGCCATCAACCGGTACAATATAGACATCGGTGTTACCGCCATACTGTCCGCTGAAAGCAACCCATTTGCCGTCAGGTGAGAAACGCGCATTTGTTTCCTGTCCCTGAAAGCTCGTTAAACGCCTGGCTTCACCACCATCACGGGAGACGATCCAGATATCATTTCCATACTCAAAAGCGATTGACCGGTTGCTGACCGCTGGATTTCTGACCAGCCTGGTCTGCGCATAAAGCTGCTGGGCTCCCACAAAAAACAGGACTCCCAGGCATAAATACAATCTCCTCATACAACCCTCCTCAAATTAATTTGTATGATGACGTATCTTCGTCTATGTAAAAGAATGGTACAGGCAAGATCACTATTCTGGACGAATCTGACAACTTGCTGATTAGTCGTATGCTACATAAATAAGCGATCTATTCTGACAGATAGAGAATAATACGTTTACTCCCCTCCTAAAGATTCGGGAAATAATTACCCAAACATGTGGTAGTTGTAATTCGATTTAAAATCGTTGGTGATCCTCCGGTCGATGAGTGTCCGGTTATTTTCGAATTCCTCCAGGGGTACTTCAAATTCGCTTTTGAAGTTAGGTCCTTTGCTTTTAATGAGCACAACCTCAGGATCATCGGTTTTATAGACGCTGACCTTGATGTCGCCTAACTCATAAGAATTTATTTTGTTGAACCACATTGCTTAAGTTTTCCTGGTTCTACGCTGTTCCTTTCTTTGTTCTACAGTAGTCAACGTATGACAGGTATGGATAATCACAGGGAATTATCCATACAGTTAGTGGGTGGCGATCAGTTTTATTCCAACCCGGTCAGTTTCATGCTCAGATCCCATAACTGTTGCCTTGCCTGCGCGTCATAAGCCTGGTCATCGGCCATTGACTCCGACTTGACGTTGAAGTACTTGCCGGTTGTTCCGTCAACTTTAGGCGAAACGGCAAGATATACCTCTGCATCGGCACCGCTTTCGGGTTCACCCCATGGATCGATGCCCGCACGCCGCACCATGTTGGTATTCAGATACGTTCCAGGATGCAGGCTGTTCACCGTAACCTGGTCGCTCTCCAGTTGTTTTGCCAAGTCAATCGAGAACATCACAAGTGCCAGCTTGCTCCGGCAATAGGCCTGCACGCCATTATCATTTTCTTCCGTTATGGTGCTGAAATCGATGGCCTGCTGTCCTGCTGAACTGACGTTTACGATACGCGAGGGGGCGCTATTCTTTAAGCCAGGCAATAAGAGGTGGGTCAACAGGAACGGAGCCAGGTAGTTGACGGCGAAACGCAGTTCATAACCATCCTTGCTTAAACCCTCACCATCAAAACCGACGCCTGCATTGTTGATCAGGACATCCAGTTCCGGGAATTTTTTTTGTACTTCTTCAGCCATGGAGCGGACTTCATTCAGATCGGAAAAGTCGGCCACGAAACCCGCCACGCGCATGTTGCCGGTCGTCAGCTTCAGCTCGGTAACGACGCTGTGTACTTTATCCTCATATCTGCCGTGGACGAGTACCTGTGCGTGTTGTTTGGCGAGGGATAGTGCCGTTATCTTCCCGATCCCGTCTGTAGATCCGGTTACTAGAATCGTTTGATCTTTAACTGGTTTCATTAATGTTGATTTTGGGCGTTTTTAGTTAATTCCCGAGAGGACAATTTTACCGATTGTCGTACCGGACTCGAGCTGAGCATGAGCTTTTCGCAGGTTGTCCGCTGTCATTTGGCCGAGGTTCTCCTTCATGGTTGTTCGCAGTTCTCCACTGTCAATCAGATCGGCCACACGGTTTAGTAAATCATGTTGTGATTGCATGTCTGGAGTCTGGTAAGATGACTTGGTGAACATGAATTCCCATGAAAAACTTGCACTTTTATTCTTCAGCAAGTTCATATCCAGGATGTCGCCCGCTTCAATGGAGACAATGGTACAAAAGCTGCCGAACGGTTTGAGGAGTCCGGCCGTGCTGGCATAGTGACTGGCTGTGCTGTGCAGGCAAAAAATGTAATCGACTTCTTCCCGTCCTGTTTTCTTTAACTCATCGGCAAAATTGTTATGATGGTTGATCACATAATCTGCTCCGAGTTCCCTGCACCATGCTTCGGTTTCTTTTCGTGATGCTGTTGCAATGACAGTCAATCCTGCCAGTTTCTTTGCAAGCTGAATGGCAATGGAACCAACTCCGCCTGCCGCTCCAATAATCAGGATCGACTTCTCTTCATTCTGTTCTTTGTCGTCCGGGGAGATGTGCATTTGCCCGAACATGGCTTCCCAGGCGGTGATGGTGGTCAACGGTAACGCCGCCGCCTTTTCAAATGAAAGCGAGGCGGGCTTTCTGCCGACAATACGTTCATCGACCAGTTGGTATTCGCTGTTGCTGCCGGCCCGTAAGATGCTCCCGGCATAATACACTTCGTCGCCCTTTTTAAAGAGGGTTACGTCTTCACCGGTGTCTTCAACAATGCCTGCCGCGTCCCATCCGAGGATTTTGAGTTCTGTTTCCACTTTATTTTTAGGTGACCTGATCTTGGTGTCTACCGGGTTTACCGATACTGCTTTTACCCGAACCAGGATGTCATGCCCCGTCGGTTTTCCCGGTTTGGGGATCTCCACATCCACCAGACTCTCGGGATTGCTGATATCCAGATATTTGTACAGACCAACTGCTTTCATAGCATTTCTTACTTTGTTTTCGCGATTATCAAATTTCGTTCACAGGTAACACACAAAAATTATCTCAGCCACTGACTTTTGTAACGAACTTGAGTCGCCTGGTGTTTTACGTGCTTATGCAGCAAGGGGAGAGAGATGAAAATCATTCTAAAAATACAAGCCGCCATTCGGATTGATAACCTGGCCGGTCATAAACCCATTCTTGACAAGGAGTTCAACAACAGAGGAGACCTCTTCAAGTTTTCCGAATCTTCCAATCGGAAGTATGCCTGGATCCAGGTTTGCATTTTTAACCATGTCCGTTTCGATCAGGGCCGGAGCTATGGCATTAACGGTTATGCCGGATTTTACGAGCTGCGATGCATAATAACGGGTTAGTCCAATGATCCCCGCTTTGGAAGCTGTGTAATGCGGACCCACAAGCCCGCCTGTAAACGCTGCAACAGAAGACAGGTTAATAATCCTGCCCCACTTATGCTTTAACATCATTGGGATGACTGCCTGGGTAACGATGAAGACAGATTTCAGATTGGTGTCGATCGTCTCGTCCCAATCTTCTTCAGTAATATCTTCAAATGACCGGACCTTGCCGATGGCCGCATTATTCACGAGGATGCCTATATCGCCAAGCGAATCGACCGTTTTTTCAACCAGACGGGTGGCTTCATCCGGGTTGGATACATCTGCCTGAATAGCAACCGAATTCATCCCCGATTCCCGGATTTCAGCAACTACTTCCTCTGCTTCTCGTTTGCTGGTGCGGTAATTGATGGCGACGTTGGCCCCCATTTCCCCGAGCGAGAGTGCGATCGCCTTACCGATTCCCCGGCTCGCGCCTGTAATAAGAGCCGTTTTTTCTGATAGATCCACAGTATCTGACATCGGACGATAACTATTCATTTGTAATGATCTGAACACTTTGGATACGAAACCGCATGCGTCCCGCGATAGTTCAACATCGATGTTCGATTCCTCAATTATGGGGAATGATTCAACCTGAGATGATCCCATTTAGAAACTTTCCTGGGAAGAGTGATGGCAACGCTTTACCTTTCATCGACACATAATATCCCTGGTAAATATAAAATTGATGAAAAATATCCCATTTTTCGCTGTGAATGTGGCATTCAACCAATCTCAAAAGACCGTCATTCCCATGGAAATGGGAAGCTCAGAAAAGGTCATCGTTTAAAACCGGCATCCTTATGATTCGGGATCAGTCAAAAGACGATGGTCGATAAGAAAGAATGGGTAAGGCCCAACTTAGAACAAATATCAAATTGTTGTTGATCGATACCAAATGAAGGACTCAAAACCTTAAGGAGCAACTCCATGTTTACAGATATCCCCAAGGCTGTTTTGAATCGGATGAAATTTTTGGAGGAGAAAGATAAAGAGGATCGAAAGGATGGTACTACGCACTGGCATCGACTCAGGCAAATAACACCCGATACCGGCAGGTTTATCGCGCTCATGGCGGCTGCTTCACCGAAAGGAAACTGGATTGAGATAGGAACAAGTGCGGGCTATTCTGCCCTGTGGATCAGCCTGGCCTGCAGGCTGTCGTCCAGCACATTGACTACGTATGAGATATTTCCACCCAAAGTTGAGCAGGCTCGGGATACGTTCTCTGAGGCTGGTGTTGGAGATGTGATACATCTCGTCGAAGAAGATGCACTGAAAGGGCTCGAAGAGATAAACGATGTCTCATTCTGTTTCCTGGACGCAGAGAAAGATGTCTACCTGAGATGCTACGAACTGGTTATCCCCAAAATGGTAAGCGGCGGGCTATTGATTGCGGATAACGCCACAACCCACAAAGAAGATCTGTCCATCATGATTGATAGGGCATTGACCGATGAGCGGGTAGATGCGATGGTCGTTCCGGTTGGTAAAGGCGAACTGGTTTGCAGGAAGATTTAATGACAACTGATTTTACTTAACCAGAAGAGATCCATCATGAATAACTCAGACATAAAGCTGATTCCGTACCTGAATTTTCAGGGAAACTGTGAAGAGGCATTAAATACCTATAAAGAAATCTTTGAGGGGAAAGTTGAAATTATAAACCGGTATGATAATCCCGCGATGAATGTAACGGAAGAATACAAAAACAAGATCCTACACGCCCGCTTCTATTTTGACGAGAACACGATCTATGCAAGTGATATTTTCCCGGGCAAACCGGTAAAGGAGGGGCGTGATGTTGCGATGTCTCTGTCATTAAGTGATGCAAGTCGGGCGCAGGAGATTTTCGACCGGCTGGCCGATGGCGGAAAAGTCCGCATACCCTTCAAAAAACAGTTTTGGGGTGATTGGCACGGCAACCTGACCGACCGTTTTGGAATTTTCTGGATGGTAAATTGTGAGGGATAAGCGGGCCGTTTCATAAATGATCTGATCGAAAATAACAATTCACAAGAAATATCATCTGCCGTTCAAGCGTAAAAATGTGTGGATTGCTCTGACAGACTCTCAATTGCTAGGCAAGTGGTTCATGGAAAATGACTTTGTACCATCCATAAATCATGAACATACCTTTCATTTGGTTTCCAAAAGGTATGGGATGGCATTATTTCGGGCTCCATTATACTTCCTCTGTCATCCTGATGCAGTCCGCCGTGGCAGAGTGCGTAGGATCTCGCAGCATACGGGTAACGATAGTTTTCATATAGTAATCCCTACAGTGTGCATGCACGGGGTGTTCCCGGTTGCAGACTTGACCTTTCGCCTGAGTGAGTGGGCGATGAGGATGGTTACACCTGTAGGGTTTGGTGTCGAATGCTAACGAGATCCTTCAGCCGGTAAACCGGACTTCAGGATGACATTCTTGTGTTCGGGGTATGCATCAGGAATCGCTTGCACTTAATCCATCAAATGGAATCATTTATGCAGACAGTCATACAGAAACGTTTCACTCCGCCAGGAGTTTTTAATTATTGATTCAATCCCTTGTAAATGGCTCCCAGCAAGGTCCCGCTCGTGTCCTCGTCGTATTCCCAGAACATGATGCCGGCCAGGTTGTTTTTCTTTACATATTCGGCTTTCGCAGCCAATGACTGCGGATCCTCATAACTGATCATAGTCTGAGTGTCCTCGTTCCAGAGATAGGGCGATTGTGAAGTTTGATCCCAGTAGCGGGTGAATCCGTTCATGCTTATGTACTTCACACGGAGCGTATCGTAGGAGTAGGAATGACCGGAACCGCTGTAGGGTGAAAAACGGCCACGATTGATAGGCTCAGCACCAGACCAGCCCCGACCATAAAAGGTAGCTCCGATAATGATCTTGTTAGAAGGAACGCCGGCCTTCTCAAATATATTTACGGAAGTCTGGACGCTATTTTGTTCCGGATCGAGTGGTGACGGATATAGATTGGTCAGATAACCGGTTGAGTCACTGGAACTGGTGTGATAGTCATAAGTCATAAGGTTCACATAATCCAGGTATTTCTGAGCCTCTGCCATATCGGTGTGATCCACAAACTTTTGGTTTCCACCAGCCGCAATGGTTACCTCATAATGTCTGCCGGGATTGAACCGGGCTGCCATTGTGTCCAGTTGGGTGCGTAGTTCTTTGAGCATCAGGGTAAAGTTCTGCTTGTCTTCCGGACGATAGATATTCCCTGCACCAATTTGTCCCGGATATTCCCAGTCGATATCGATGCCGTCAAGGTTATAGACTCGTATCAAATCGGCGGCACTCCGGGCAAATTTCAACCGTGATTCAGGGGTCAAAGCGGCATCGGAAAAATTGTGGGAACCTCCCCAACCGCCAACCGACAGGATGACCTTCAGATTCGGGTTTTCCTGTTTCAGTGAATCAAGCACCTCCAGATTATGGGTGTCATATGGACCCTCCAGAACAACCCGGTTATCACGGACAAGTCCAAACGCATAGTTAATATGGGTGAGCTTATTGGCATCAATTGCACTCGCGATCAAGCTTCCGCGAAAACCTCCGATGTATCCCATCACCACATATCCCGCGTTTTGATTACCTGGTTGCGGATTATTTTTTTTCTTACCAGCCAATAATCCGCAAGCCAGTAGAATAAAAGCCAGACCGCTAACCATATACTTTTTCATTGCAAACCCTCCGATATCAATAATGTTGAATTATAGTATTACTGTCGTATTGTGACCGTTTTTTTCGGATAATTCCATCCGATCACTTCAAGTTTTGGAATCTTATGTGTCTTTAAATATCCATTATCCAGTCCAATCCGGATAATCCTTTTTCCCCCGGGTACTAAACTGATATAGTTATCAGAATAGAAAGCAGGAGTGATACGGGTCCCATTTTCTGCGTTTTTAAGCTGGAGATGGATCCAGAAGGCGACAGGTCCATGATCGGCTTTCTCCCTGTTTTGAAGTGTTACAACAATCTTCTGCCCTGATTCCGTATGGTCGATTTTTGCAGTAACACGAACATGTGCCTTTCGGAGTTCCTGTAGATCAATATAATCCAGACCGGGCTTATGGAGCCAGTAAAAGTTTTGTGATAAAAGATTTTTTTTCTGATCCCTCAGGGTCAATCTGAGAAAATAGGCATTACTGTCAATAGCATGGGGATTGACGGCAAAAACAGAATCGATCTGATTCGAGCCTATTGTCATAGTTCGATTTCCGGCAGGGGTCATCTGGCCTTTAAGGGTGTACCAGGAGGCATGAACGACGGCATTTTTTATAGGATTAAATTTGTTATTGACGACCTGGACAGCCTTTGTTACCGGATCGTATTGAACATGAACCGGTTCGGCCCCCTTCATCAAACCGTACATCCCGCCATCCGGATTGAGATACCAATCATAAAATTGTCCACGAAGGGCCGTCCATGGGTTCTGCAGTTTCCAGATTAACACACCGGTATACCATTTCCACATGTGTGCATTCCAACCCTCAAAAAGTGCCCGGTATTGATTGTAGTTGGCTAATTGTGCGAACCGGGCAAAAGTATCCAGGTTGTTGACCAAGCCATAACTCCGAATATGATCCTTGCCGTTTGCATCGACGTACGGGATGTATTTGTGATATCGCCATACGGACGGCACAAACCCTCTGCCGTCCGGAATGCTGTCATTTCCCGGAAAAATCTTGTGAAGCGTCTCCTCCCCTGGCAGTCCAACCGATCCGACCTCGGGGTTGAATGGAAAAGAACGGTGAGTAAAAAAAGTATCGATCGGCTGGATCCTGTAAGGCCCGTCGCCCACCAACGAATCCGGATGGGTATAGAGCTGCTGGGAAGTCGAATGTGACACAAATAAGCGGTCGGGGTCCAGCCGGGGCATAATCTTTTTCTGTAATGTGTGCAGTATATCAACCGGGGGAGCCATCTCATTGCCCCCGTCCCAGAAGCATAGACTTGGATGGTTTCGGAGCATCTTCACCTGGTCGATTGCTGAGGCAAGGAAGAGACTGTGGTCGTCGGGATAGAAACGGCGGCGAGCGCGCGAGTCTTTTTTTCGGCGATCATGCCAGGCACCGTCGGCATCACCGGTGATCCACAGATCCTGCATGACCAGGATGCCGTTTCGGTCGCACGCCCGGTAAAAATCACGGCGTTCCGTGATGCCACCCCCCCAAACACGCAACATGTTCAGGTGCATATCGGCCATATACCTGATTTCCGCATCGTACCGGTCGCGGGATAAACGGAGCATCCAGTCACTCGTAATCCAGTTGCCTCCGCGGATAAAGACCGGTTGTCCGTTGACCTTGAAAATGCGTCCCTTCAAAACCGGATCCTTCTCTGATGTGATCTCACGGATACCGGTATGAACAACCGCCTTATCAGACAAAGATGATCCCGATGAGGTCACGCTAAACCGAACCGGATATAACGGATGCGGACCTAATCCGTTAGTCCACCATAGCTTTGGATGATCAATCTTTATCTGAGGCAATATGATGTTTTTCTGTTCACCGGGTCTGAGCGTGTACGTCGTATCTACGGAGATCCCTGCCACCGAAATGGTTACTTCTCCCGAATGTGATGCGCTGTCGGCATTGAAAAGCGTCGTCGACGTTTTTAGATACGCAGGCGCCTGATCAGCTCCCGGTTTCCTGACGCCAGGGACCTCAGGGCGAACGAAAGGATCGCGTATTTGCACGGGACCCGATTCGGTAAGAAACACATCATCCCAGATACCGGTATTACGATCATGAACGGGTGCCATCCAGTCCCAGCCGGCAACGAACTGGTTGGTTACACTTTTCCCAATCATCCCGTCGCCGGCTTGTCCGCCATTGGCAACGCCGGGGGGATCAGGAGGGTAAACAATGACAGCAAGCTGGTTAACCGTATCAGACCGCAGTGTGGATGTCACATCATAACACTCCCTCAGGAACATTCCTTTGTGTGTATCGGTATTGATACGTTTTCCATTCAAAAAAATCTGTGCAGAATAGTTGATGCCGTTGAAATGCAGCCAGGTATGTATGCCGGGTTTCTTATTCGGGGTTTTGAAGGTTGTGTAAAACCAATAGGTATAAAAAGACGCACCCGAATCGGCGATGTCCGGGATAAGCTTGTTATTGAATCCAATGTTAGGATCGGGATATTTATTGTTGTGCAAAAGAGTTGTCAGTATGGTTCCGGGAACTACAGCGGGCAGCCAGTTTTGAGTGTCAATATTTCTCGTGGTTAATTGTGTGCCGTCCCCGGTAATTCGGTCTGTCCTTCTGGCAAACCAGCTGGAATCGAGATGAAGCGTATCGGCGACCGAAAATGTAACCTGTGCCCTGGTACGGCCGATTCCGATCAACATCAGAATAACTAAGGTAAGACCAGTGAATTTCAGGTAATGATAAATCTGGCTTTTTGAAAATGGTAACGGAATGGACATGAACGTTGTAAATGGAAGGATAATTTTATGTGAATCCGGGAGTTGGATCAACTCTGACTGCCTGAAGTAGGTATGCATGCTATCTATGAAGAGTACACAATCTGCACCCGGGATGGTGAACCCTAGTTACTAAATCGATATCATTAGGTCAAGAGAGACAGAGAGATAATCACAACCTTTGATAATTTTTGCATACTATTTTATACATCACCTTATATTTTGGACGATTTTAAAATAAACCAGTGTTTCATAATGTGACTCATCATCTTATAAGGAACGAACCTCATTAATCGTTGCTTTATATAGACAAAATCATCATCGGTTAATTATACGGCTTTAAACCCCGTTATCTGAAATTATTATTTGTTATGGCACAATTATTTACACCGCTAAAGATCGCAAATGTTACATTCAGAAACCGCATATTCGTTTCGCCTATGTGTCAATATTCCAGTTTGGGCGGGTTGCCTACAGACTGGCACCTTGTGCATCTGGGGAGTCGGGCTGTTGGCGGAGCAGGATCGGTAATTGTTGAGGCAACGGCCGTATCTCCGGAAGGTCGTATTTCGCCTGACGATTCCGGGATATGGGCTGAAGATCATGAAATTGCATTTAAACCAATCACGCGATTTATCAAAGAGCATGGTGCCGTGCCAGGGATACAATTGGCGCATGCCGGGCGCAAGGCTTCAACGGTTCCACCCTGGGAAGGTCCGGGCTACGCCAATGAACAACGGGGCGGATGGCAGACGATAGCCCCGAGTGCCGTGGCTTTTGGGGATTTGCCGGTTCCCCGGGAGATGGATAAAAAAGATATTCAGCATGTAATTGATACCTTTCAGGAAGCTGCACGCCGGAGTCTGAGAGCGGGCTTTGAGGTGATCGAATTGCATATGGCACATGGATACCTGCTGCATCAGTTTTTATCTCCTCTTTCAAACAAGCGAACCGATGAGTATGGTGGATCACTGGTTAATCGTATGCGCCTGCCCCTGGAGGTAACGAGAGCCGTTCGGGAGGTTTGGCCAGACGATCTTCCGCTGTTTGTGCGGATATCGTCAACAGACTGGGCAGACGGTGGCTGGGATTTAATTCAGTCGATTGCCCTGTCGAGTGAACTGAAAACGGCCGGAGTAGACCTCATAGACTGTTCAAGCGGTGGTTTGGTGTCTTACGCAAAAATACCGGCAGGACCGGGATACCAGACAGTGTTTGCTGCAGAAATCAGGAAACAGGTTGGCATTTTGACAGGGGCCGTCGGCATGATTACTAGTCCGGAACAAGCCGAGCACATACTGCGCACCGAACAGGCAGACGCCATCGTAATGGCGCGGGAGTTCTTGCGTGATCCTTACTGGCCATTGCACGCCGCAAAAGAACTGGGCGTCGATGTAGAGTGGCCAAAGCAATACGCACGTGCTAAGAAGTGATGAGCCTGATGACTGAAGAACAAACTTATGATTGTGCTCAAATTCTTATATCCAAAGAATCCTTATCAGGCCTGGTTTTAAAGCGGGATTCTTGCATGGCAGGGGCGATGCAGATATAGAATATCGTCAGAGCAACATAATAGAATGAATAGTTTGCGGATGTAACGGCTGTACTGTGGGCTGGCCATGAACCCGGTTGGTTACGGCTGATAGCTAAATGGTATATAAAAGTGATGATTCAGGCGACTTTTCTTTTCTTCAAAACCTGCTCAAGCACAAGCGCAATCGCTTCTTCTCGGGCCAGACGATCACGCAATTGCTGAAGTTCATGCCGGGGCATCCCAATAATAATGGAGACACTTTCCTGTACACGACCGTCTATAAAATCCTGAAGAGCTGCTTTCGTGACACCTAGTTCACCTGAAATATTTATTGTTGCCTTTCCGGTCATTAAGTATTCCACACAGGTGGTATCGACGCCTATGGTCTTGGCGATTTGTCGAGAATCATAATTTGCTATTGCCATGATCCGAAAAATATGTGTTAGCCGTTTAGTTGCTGATTCAAATCGTCTTTACAGTAAAGAGACAGTAAGGCTCTCTTTGTTACAATATTCTAATATTTGTAATCCTATTTTCGACGACTGTGCCGAAAATATAAGAGTGGATTTTACTGGACGACTGGTATGGGGTGAGTCTACATATTCTGGGACAGAACATCAAATAAAGGATATAAATGTAGATCCATAAAGTACGGATGCCGCCTACCGGTGGTGGCATCCGTACGCAACTTATTTGATCAGCATCATCTTGCCGATCCTGACCACGTTGTTTGCCTGCAAACGGTAGAAATATACCCCGCTGGACAGTTGATCGGCGTTGAAACGGATCTCGTGGTTGCCCGCGGTTTGACGACTGCTCACCAATTGAGCAACGCGCTGGCCAAGAACGTTGTACACGGTCAGTTTCACATTGCCGGCTTTCGGCAAAACGTAATGAATGGTTGTTGTAGGGTTGAATGGATTCGGGTAGTTGGGGTAGAGTTTGACCGTAGTGGGTAATTGACTGCCCGGGTTCTTTTCGATGGCCGTTGCCACCAAGCCATGTACTTCCAGAGTATTCCATCCCATGTTATTGTTTTTGTGGATCTCGGAGATTTTATTGTTCGGATCAATAACTGCATATATGCGTATATAGTCCCCATACAGCAGGTTCGCCGGCACAGACGCGGGCGCATGCCAGTTGAAGCGCACATCGGCGAAATTGCGTGCACCAATTGCCTGAGCCGTAGTGAATACCGTATCCCCGTTGGTGCTGACCATGGCAACTCCACCACTATCGGGATTACCGATATAAAAACGAACGGGGACGGGTACACCAGTACCAACCAGACTGAAGTTTCGTATCCGGGCGGTGATCGTGATCATATCACCGGGGGAGGGATTAGTACTGCTAAAAGAGATATCAGCCGTTTGGTGTTGTTTGGCATAACTCACACTGCTATTACCTTTTTGGGGATCATAAAGCCAAGGGAGAATAAACGTCGGATCCGGCGCCTGACCATATTCCTGTGTCCACCAGGTTGCCGGTGTGCCTGGGGAAGCAATGTCGGGATCCACGGCGTAGTCGAGCACAAGGGCTCCGTTTTTGGAATGATATAAATATGGTTTTACGTGATACGCGGCAGCCTCTCCCAGGCTGTCTAATTCTCCCAGATTTACACCGAATTCGACACTACTGGTGATTGTTTCAGACTGGGTACTCAGGTGGGAATGATCATAATTCGCATCAACGAGTACGCCGGCCAGACTCGCATGCATATCAAATCCGGCATTCCAGCTTGAATCAGCACTTGTTTGCGAAAGTGATGATACCTGTATCGTTCTGGAACTGCTGCTTGTATTAGTTACAGCGAAATCAGGTGAGTTTTGGAGGGGAATGACTTGTTCTATCTCCGGATTATTGTTCAGGCTGTCGTTGGAGGGATAGGAAAGAATATTGCTGTTTTCATGGGTGGGTACATATCCTGCCGTGTTGAAGCTTTTGGCCGATACCCACTGTGCAGTTTCACTATTCTTTTGGGGTACTACGATCATATAATAATTGTACGGCGTAGGGTCTGTTCCCTCATAAATCGGGTACTGCCATAAGTCATAAGTAGTTACCGTCTCATATATGAAATCGGCCCCGTAGTTTTGAACATTCTGATTTGCAGTAACGGTGAATGATGAATCATTTTTTGTTTTATAGTCAGCTCCCAATTTACCTTCTATTTTAAGTTCATAATCCACAGATGCACCAACACCTGCAGGCGCCGTTTCGAATTGACCTTTTAAATCGATACCGGCACCTTCACCGTAATCATTATGGATTACCGTTGTGACAGACTTTGAGGTTGAGTTTTGTTGTGTATATGTCGAGTAGGTAGTACACCCGCTTCCGGAAAAGCAATTACTCAAATCATAGGTTTTACTGTTGAGTATATCAAAGTGGACAGGAGGAGCATTAAGTATGGCCACTGGCTGAGCTACATTTTTTTCGACGAAGTGCTCCGGTTTTCCGATCCGGAAAGAATAGCCGTTGAAATTTCCAAGTACGGTGGCATAGTGGAAAAGCTCAGGGATACTATGCTCCGCCACTGTTTGTGGTTGAACCATTTCAAACAGGGTGGAATCCTGGGTCAATCCCGGTTTGACGGTAAGACCAAAAAGCTCAAATCCCTCTTTACTGTTAGACCAAATACCTTTTGAAATAACAATGTCATCCTTACCATCCTGATTTATGTCCCCGACGCTGAGATAATCATAAGTTACAAGATCATCATAGGTTTCGCTGCTGAAGTTGTTATTAAGCTTATTAATAAAACCGGAACCTGATGAGTTGATCCCGCAGTCATAAAGGTTGCCCATGTCTGCAAAAACCAGCTCATCCCGGCCATCACCATTAAGATCTCCGGAAGCAATGCTGAAGGCACCATTACGTCCAAAAGTTTCCTGTTTTGTAATTGGATTGGCTAACACATTTGACATTTGGAAGCTGTTGCTTACGTTAAGGAAGTAGGTGTTGAAATCTTCATATGTGTTATTGTAAAAAGTTACCTGGGTTAACCCGATTTCGTTACTATTGTCGCCAGTGAAATGCCCTGTCGACGCACCAAAATTTACCGCTGTGACATTACCTGAACCCGTGTTCCAGGCTGATATTACTTTGCTCCCTTCTGACACAAGATTGGAATTATTCAATTCGTAGATTTTAGTGTAAAGTTGACCACGGCCCTCGTTATTGATCATATGCAGACCGGTCAGTACGATTTCGTCTTTTCCGTCCCCATTCAGATCACCCGTGGCGATCGAAAATTTGGCCCACGATGGATTTACATCGAATGTGTCGGCTTGTGCTGAAGCAATCAGATGCGGCATCAGATTGTCATCCACACCATATACCTGTATGTGAATCAAAGAATCCGCGCCTTCGTAACCGAGCACGAACTGGTCCAGGCTGTCCGGGTTCAGGCTTTTCCCCAGGAAGTCCCCGGTTCTGACAAATATCCTGCCCATCGACCCCGGATTGCTATTATATACCGGAATGACAGGACCTGCTACAGTCAGATTACTCGTTGTAGACCACATATTCGACGTTGAGTCGAAATGTGGAATCATGATATGTATGTGCTGGTTTGTGCCTTCCCAGGCAGCCACCACATTTTCAAAAGCACTTTTTTGAAAATAACCGGCTGCAACATCCATTTGGCCATTGCCACCGACTGTGTCCGCGGGTGTGTGAATATCCGTGCTGTCTAAGGGCGGAACATTGTTGCTATTTAATTGATACCTGTAAACCTTTTGGTTGCTCGTTATAACCCCATTGGATTTCTGACTCCACAGCAGAAACGTATTATAATTATCCGCTTTGATCGGCTTGCTCCAGTGAAGTGGATCACTCCCGCTTTGTGCGAATAGTAACGAAACAGGAACAATGACTAACAGGATGGTTGAAAGAGTAAATTTTGACATGATAGATTCCGGTTAAAATGAATACACACGTACCAGCTTGAGCAACACGACTACTTATACCGGTTATAGCATTCCGACGATATTAACCCCGACAGACGACTCGAGTACATAGCTGATTTTTATATTGAGTGTTTTTCCTGGTCGTAACGTTAGATAGCAGACACACCTGTGTTCTAACTACTAATCCAACTTCAAAAGGATCGGATATTTATACTATCACTATTGTTGCAAAGCCTGTGAGATTTGTTGCATAAGGAGGGTTAATAGAGCAAAAGGAAATATGAGGCGATTCGACGAGAGACCTGTCATTACCAGTGCAGTGGAATCACAGCGTGTCGGAAGAGATTAGAATGGCTGTCAGCGTGACATCGTGGGGGACTCCTTGCAGTCGTTTCCAGACAAGTTGGATTTCCAGAGAATCTTCTGTTGACATCTTCTGGATAATCAGTTTAGTGTCCTTTTTCGGACTTCCGGCTACGCATATTTTCAGACGAATGGATCTTTTACTTCGCTCGGTTTCATACCAAATTCCTGGCGGAAACATTTACTGAAATAAGACGGGCTGCCAAATCCTACGGCATAAGCAATCTCGGAAATGGAGCCTGCCTTTTGATGGATCATCTCTTTTGCCCTGTGCAGGCGGAAGGATCGGATGAATTCGGTGGCCGACTGGTCGGTCAATGCAACCAATTTTCGATGGATCTGGGAACGGCTCATGCCCACTTCACGACCCAGTTGCGCTACACTGAAATGCTCATCATCGAGATGTTGCTCCACAACTTTTCCTACACGCAACAAGAATGCTTCATCGATGGAGTTCACTAAGATTTTATCCGGTTTAATGATAAACTTACGTTTGTATTTTCTTATCAGTTGCCTGTGTGATTCAATAAGATTCTGAATACGTACCAGCAACTCTCTGGGTACAAAAGGCTTCGTAAGGTATTCATCGGCCTTGGTTTTTAGGCCGTGCATTTTATCATCGAGAGATGCTCTTGCAGTCAATAAAATGATTGGAATATGGCTTGTCTTTTCATTCTGTTTTAAAGTATCACAAACCTCGTAGCCGTTCTTTTTAGGCATCATTACATCACTGATGATCAGGTCCGGAATAGTTTCAACAGCGGTAGCAATGCCGGCCTCGCCATCCCTCTCTTCCAATAACTGGTAGGTCTCTCCAAGGATATCTTTTAAATAATTCATGACGTCTTCATTATCCTCGATCAGCAGCAGGAGCGGGGTGTCTTCCTGAGGCAGGTCATGTATCACTGATTTTTCAGATCGGTCTTCCTTATCTAATAAAAGTTCCTGCAATCGGTAATCCTCATTTTGAGATACTTCCGGAATGGATGGTTCATTAAGAAGTTCATGGCCAACTGGAAGTGAGACAATGAATTCTGTTCCCTGTCCCTCTTTGCTGGAAACACTGATTGAGCCTTTATGCAACTCAACCAGTTCCTTGGTTAGTGCCAGTCCAATACCGGTTCCCTCATAATGTTGATCCCGGGAATTGGTGCTTTGATGGAACCGGTCAAAAACCGTTGAAATATCCTTCTCAGGTATTCCAGAACCACTGTCACTGACCGATATTATACATCCTTTTTCATTTTGATTGTCAGCGGATACAGTTAGCACGACTTTTATCCGGCCTTTATCAGGAGTAAAATGAAACGCATTGGTCAACAGGTTTGTCAGGATCGTTTCTATTTTTCCCTTGTCGAAATAAACATCGAAGTGCCCACGTGCCGATTCAAGCGACAATTCAATTTCCTTCATCTCTGCCAGCGATTGAAAGGTCATGGTGACCCCTTTTACTACGTGAACGATATCAAACCGGGACGGTTTCAGTGTGATCTTGCCGGATTCGAGTTTGGATAGATCGAGCAACTGGTTTATTAATGAAAGCAGCCGCCTGACATTCATGTCCATAATACCAAGCTGCTTTTTCATTTTAGGATTCTCAATATGTGCTTGTAATAATTGCAGAGGTCCTAAAATGAGGGTCAATGGCGTTCTGAATTCATGAGAAATGTTGTCAAAAAAATTGGATCTCATGACAGCGACTTCATGTTCTTTTTGCAATAATTCCGAGTTTTTCCTGCTTTTAAGTCGTTGTCTGTTGTACAATAAAACCAGGAATGCAATGACAAGTGCTGCCGAAATCAGATAGGTATTTCGCCTGAAAGTGGCCCTTTGTTGCTCAAGGGTCAAGAGTTTAATTTTTTTCTCCTTTTGTTCGGTATTATAAATCACCTGCAGCTTTTGCATTTGCCGGGTTTTTTGAATACCAGTCAGACTGTCTTTAGCAATGTCAGATTGCTTCAGGGCTTCATAAGCATCCTTGAAATCACCTTGTTTTTCATTTGCTCTGGCAAGGACGAGATAAGCATACCGCAATTGGTCCAGGTCCTTTGTTTTCTTTGATGAATCCACCGCCATCCCGGCATATTTTTTTGCCTCTGAAAAATTATGAAGCGCCAGGTATGTATCTGTAATATCATTGAGCGTATGATTCAGCCTGTAATGAATTCGCTCCATAATGGCTAACGCAGAAAATAAATACGACAGTCCTTCTTTATCGTTTCCCTGTTGCCGCAAGGTTGAGCCAATATTTTCCAGCAGAAGAGAAACGCCTATTTGATCATCAATCTGTTTAGCTATCACCAAAGATCTTTTATAGTTATTTAATGCATCGTTATAATGCCCCATCTTTTGGTGAGCTACTCCGATATCCATTGTATTGATTTCAATGCCTTCCTTGTCATTATCAGACTGATCGATCTTCAATGCCTGAGAGAAAAAATTGATGGCATCCTTAAAGTCATGGCTATCCATATACACCATACCAATGTTTGATTTGGCAACGGATGTGCCTCTTTTGTTGTCCAGTTTTTGGTTGATCTTCAAAGATTTGAAGTAATAATTCAATGCCTTGTCATAGCTTCCGAGCTGTTCATAGATTTTGCCATATGAATCGTAACAACTGGCAATATTCTTATCCATGTCCAGTTGCTGATAGATTGATAAAGATTGGCCCAGGTAAAACATCGCTTTAACGAAGTCGCTTACTCCTTCATAATAATGGCTCAGATGATAGTAGCCGGTGGCAATTAATTCACGGTTATTGATTTTGTGTGATATTTTAAGCCCTTCTTCAAAACGAGGTTTTGCCTTATCAGGATTATCTTCCCCAAGGTCAATAGCCCCCAAACGGTAAAGACTCCTGATTTGCACCTTTTTGTCGCCAGCCTTTCTTGAGGAAATGATAGCTTTTTGGGCATATTCTTTCGCCTTTTGAGGGTTGCTGAACGTGTACTGATCTGATAGATCAAGAAGAGCTTGAGCTGATAAACTGTCCGGGGATGTGGTTTTAAACGCTACAGTGATACCTGCTTCCGATCCACGGCCGGCAAGTAAACAGCCAGTCAACAGTATCAAAACCAATGTGTAGCTCATTAGAACCTGCTTTTTATATATAGATCCCTAAACATGAATATAACAAAAGCATAGTTAAAACTATGATGGAATGCACCAATGGTTAGGATCTCTGTAAACAAGAACTTACTATTAATCGAATTTTTTGACTAGCCAATGTCAGAAATGACACGAGAAAAGCTGTTATTCCTTTCAGGCCAGGCACTTTCGGATGCGAATGTCCTGATTCATCGGGATTGGCTCCCAAGGAATTGTTTCCAGATAGACATATTCGGGACAGGGCCTCCGGATAACATATTTATGTTTGGGATCTGTCATCAGGAGTTATATCTACAAAAAAATCCCTCATCAACAAGTATTGACGAGGGATTTTACCCTTAATCTCAAAACCCGGGGATCTTATTTTATCAGCATCATCTTGCCGATCCTAACCACATTATTCACCTGCAGACGGTAAAAATACAGCCCGCTTGCCATTTGTGTGGCGTTAAAACGCACCTCATGGTTACCGGCTGATTGTCGGCTGCTTACCAGTTGGGCCACCCGCCGACCGAGAACGTCGTATACCGTCAGCCTCACGTTTCCAACCGCAGGAAGTTCATAGTGAATGGTAGTCGTCGGGTTAAACGGGTTGGGATAGGCCGGGTATAGTTTAACAGTGGCGGGCAAGCCGTCTGCCGGATTTTTCTCAATGGGAGTTGAAACACCTGTCACTTGCAGGATACTCCATCCCTTGTTGTTGTTCTCATGAATCTCCCTAATCTTGTTTTCCGGATCAACCACGGCATAGATGTGCGTATAATTACCGTCGTAGATGAACTTGCTGTTGATCATCTGGGGCGCCGTCCAGGTAAAGGAAACCGTTTTTGCTCCACGTGACGGGATATAGCTGTCGGTGCTGAACACGCTGTCACCTGAAATGCTCCTGATAACCGTACCCCCTGAATCCGGGTCGCCAATGTAAAAACTCACCTGAACAGGTCCGGCAGTCGGAATCAGACTGTAGTTATGAATCCGGGCGGTAGTTGTTACCTGTTCGCCTGCTTTGGGGTTCTCAGGATCTGAATAAATGCTCTGGGTTTCTGTGACCTTGTTAGGACTCTGGGCGGTAAATATCGGTTCTTCCGGCCAATACAGGAAGGGCAGGGCAAGTGCCGGATCGGGAGCCTGCCCGTAAAATTGAGACCACCATGTCTGGTTCCCGGTGCCAACGCCAGGCAAATTTGGGTTTACGGCATAGTCGAGGACCAAGGCTCCATTTCTATCCCAATAAGCATATGGAGTCACTGTGTATCCAGCTTCGCCAATAGAGGGGGCAAGCGTACCCAGCTGCACAGTCAATCCCAATGTATTGGTCACGCTGGAAGTATGAGAGGTCAGATCCGAGTGGCTATAGTCGCCCTCTACCCCGGCCTTTATAGAAGTTCCAATCCCAAAAAACTTGGCTCCCATTTTGGCATGTGCAGAGACCTTTAAAGAGTATGTCTTGGTTGTATCCCACTGTACGCTCTTGAAATCCTGTAGTGTCAAACCCCAGGTGAATTGATTGGTAGCATCAAGTAGAAATGACGTTGTTGTACCGGATGTGCTATTAAATGCACCTTTTATCTTCTCTAGTAAGTCGGGATTATTCTCCAGGGAATCGGAGTATGTTTGATAGGAAAGGACATTTCCAGGTACGTGATTCGGGATGTATGAATAGGAGGACCAATCCTGCGTAGAGAACCATTGTACGTGTGGTGTTTGCGGAACCGTTACAAGAACATGTCCTTCTAATTGGTTCGCCCGATATACCGGGTATTCCCAAAGATCATAATTCGTGATAAGGGCACATATTTCGTCTTCAATTCTTGCTTCTGTATTGATGCTTACCGAAACGGAATGTGACAAGTTTTGAATTTTGCTAAAATCCACTCCATAATGACTTTTCAGACCTGCAGATACCTCTCCGCCGACGCCGCTTAACTTTGCCGAAAGTGAGGAACTAAGTCCCCAGGACGAAGAAACATTTGTTTTCATGATATCCTTTTGGTCAACGGAATTATCATAGGTGGCGTAAAATTGGCATTTGCTGACGTCGGTGAAGCAACCGTTGATGTCGTAGTTTTTGTTGTTGAATACATCAAAATGAACAGGCGGTGCATTTAGAACGACTAGTGGTTGTTTAACCGAATTCACCACAAAATGGTTGGGTTTCCCGAGTGAGAAGCCTGCTATTGAACCTAATGCAACCGACACATGTCGTACGTATTGACTTGCGTTTGGCAAGCTCACCGGTTGGTAGTCGGTTTTTGTCGCTACTAACGAGAGGGTATAATTTGAAGTATCAGTGACTGCATATACTGCAACGTAAAGGGATTGGTTTAAATTAAAATCTAGTTGAGTATATTGGTTGGACATTAAAACAATTTCATCTCTCCCGTCATTGTTAAGATCTCCCGTTTTCACAGAGCTATTGCAATAATTTTGGATGACAGGTTCGAAAGTATCCGTATACAATTTTTGTGAAGTAACTTCATGTAGAGGTTTGAAATAGCGTCCATTTGGCACCACCTTGAAAACAATAACCTGATTATCATTTCCAAGTACGATTTCATCTTTCCCATTTCCGGTAAGGTCGCCGCAATCGAGATTAGCCAAGTGCCCTGAATTCGGCAGACTGTAGTTGGTATTGCTTGAATCCGTCGAGACAATCACACTGTCGAGTGTCTGGGTTGGTCGGGCAATGAAAATTCGGCTATTATTGATTCCGTTTATATCCAGAACGATATTGTCGTCATAGCCATTGCCTCCGAAATCGCCGCACGACATCAAAAGTTGCGATGGAACCCAATCGCCGCCATTAAAATTCTTGACAACTTCAAAATCTCTTTCACTATGAGCCACAATAGAGTTCCCAGCTTCCAGAGAATAAAGTTTAACATATAAGGAGTCACTGTTCTTAAAGCCTGCCAGTGCAATTTCATCACGCCCGTTGTGACTGAACCTTCCGGCGGCTATAGCGATGGTAGTCTGAAAATTATTGGCGGGAGAAGCTGGCATTGGCATATCACTGATCTCACCAATTTGTGTGAGATGAGAGGCCGCTGACGAACTGAAGGCATATACAACGATATGGACCTTATTGTCATCAGAACTGGGGTAAGCGATGATCAAATCTTTTTGGCCGTTGCCCGTCACATCAACCAGTTTTGCACAAATTTGGCCAGAAAAAGGATTTGAACTGGAACTAAGCAGGTTGCCAACCATTTCGCCGGTAACAGTATGGCTCAGAAAAGTCACATCACTCTGGTTCACTGAATGAACGGAAGCGAAGACTTTTTGCTGGGCCGTTTCCCAAACCGATACGATTTCTGCTGTGCTGTCACCCGTCATATCACCCGCAAGCACAATTGAGTTCTTATTACCCGTGATCGCCGGATACATACTCCCGGTTGAGGCATCGCTCACGCTGTCACCCATGAGGGAATCATTGAGCACCAGGCGCTGATCGGCAGACAGACTCTGTTGTCCCCTCAAATAACTCATTATCTGAAAATGAAAGTCGCCCGGTGGATTGCTTCCGGTAGCATTTGATGGTGGTTCACTCCAAAAGAGGATTAGATTTTTTGTCGGACTTTTACCAGTAAATCCCGACAAAGGACCATTAGTACTATCAGTACTTAGTGGTGAGAAGACCCTTTTGAGACCGGTAGATGACGATGATTCTGTTCGTACTTGTTGCGCCACGGCCCGGTTCAAACCGAATCCAGTAAGCAGCAACGTGACGAGTATAGAGAGCGTAAGTTTCGTAAAAGTTCGAGCCATAGTGATGCAGATAAAAATTGTATAAGGGTTAAGCACAAGTTCAATACTAGTGTCCCGTAACTTATTCGGGATACACCAATTACACGCAGAATTCTCTAAAGAACTCCGGACCTAGCTCAATCCAACTGCACTTCCGCCTTCAATCGTCGTATGCCGGATGGCATGCGATCAGCGAATACGAAACCATGGTCTGTTCTATAACTATTCACCGGAATATGGGTCCGGTATCAGACAGGCGTACTTATCAATCTTGACAAAAATCCAACTTAACTACATAACGAGTCTGCTGAAAACTTTTGATCTTAGAACCTGGTCGATACACACACTTGTCTATAGATAGATATGAAAAATATAAATAAAATGGTACGTGTGTGATTTTTTTAATATTAAAGGGATGCCATTGTCCTGCGCAATGGCATCCTCTGGCAACTATTGATTACTTAATCAGCATCATTTTCCCGGTTCTGATGATATTATTCACCTGGAGACGATAGAAATAAACCCCGCTTGACAGTTGAGAGGCATCAAAGCGGATCTCATGGTTACCGGCCGATTGGCGGCTGTCCACCAGTTGAGCTACCTGGCGTCCCAGAATGTTGTACACTGTCAACCTGACATTGCCGGATGCCGGCAGAGCGTAGTGAATAGTGGTTGTTGGGTTGAAAGGGTTCGGGTAGTTAGAGAAAAGCTTAACCGATGAGGGTAACTGGCTTCCTTCCGGATTCTTTTGTATTGCGGTTGTAATACCCGATACTTCCAGTGCACTCCAGCCCATGTTGTTGTCTTCGTGGACTTCCGTAATCTTGTTATTGGGATCAATGACTGCGTAGATACGTACCGTATTACCGCTATACAAAAAGGTACCCGGAACAGTAGCCGGTACTTTCCAGTGGAATTGTACGTCGGTGTATCTGCGGGCGCCAATGGTATCGGCTGTCGTGACTAATGTATCCCCGTTTACATCGACCAACGGAATACCACCATTATTCGGGTCACCGAGATAGAAGCGGACTGCTACAGGTTTTAAAGTACTCTTAAGGCTGAAGTTGCGGACTCTTGCAGAAATAGTGAGTGTGTCACCGGGAGACGGATTGGAGTTATCGTAGAAGATATCCGTCGTCTGGTAACGCTTGGCAGGTTCACTCAGAGTAATTCCTTTTTGCGGATCATAGAACCACGGGAGAATGAATGTCGGATCAGGCTCATTGCCATATTCCTTCTGCCACCAGCTGGGACTCCCTGAACCGCCTGTAACCGGATCAACGGCATAGTCGATTACAATTGCACCCTTCTGTGATCGAAAGGCATAGGGATAAACGGTGTAGGCGGCCTCACCGCCAAGGCTGTCTACCAGGCTTCCAAATGTAGCACGCAGGTCAAATCCCTTACTTATGGTAGTTGTAGTTGTATTCATATGGGCGAAATCGCCGGTGCTTGAGAATGCTGCTCCCATGTCAATATTTGTATCCCATCCACTATTCCAGGTAGAGCTTAAAGTAGACTGAGTATACTTTGAATAGTTTAAATCCCAGTACGATCCGCTCTGACCGGAGATGGGCAATCCCTGGCTTTGTGGAACAGAGACGATACTTGAATCGATATCAGGATTAGTTATCGCCTCCTTTGAGGGAAGATATGACAGTATATTTCCCACTTCGTGGTTGGGCACGTAGTTGTTTGTAGCATAGGTCTTACTGGGGAACCATGAGCCCAACGTAGAAATCGGAGAAGTGAAATTGATATAATCGATTGGTGTGGGATTATTACCACCATAGACCGGATACGTCCAGATGTTGTAGGACGACGTGGTTGCGTAGATCTGATCATCTCCCTTAGCCGATACCCCTATATCAAGTTTGGTTGTGTATGATGTTGTGTTATCGTTTGAGTAGGAAGCACCCCAGGTTTTTTCAACTTTTAGCTCGAAGTTTGTGGCAACACCCACAGAAACCTGCGCGCCTGCTCCCAGAAACTCGGCGCTTAGCGTTGCAGTAACGGATACATTCCCGGATAAATCATAACCAGCCGCGTCCGAGACATCATTATGGGTCTGAGTCTCCAGGTTAATGGTTGACGAACTCTGTTGCTCGTAAGTGGAATTGAAAGTACATCCATTCCCACTGAAACAGTTCGACAGATCATATTTCGTGCCATTAAGCACGTCGAAATGAATCGGGGGGGTATTCAATACCACTAAAGGCTGTACTACATTATTCCGGACGAAATGCTGGGGAGCTCCGAGTGTGAAATTGGATCCATTGTAAGTTCCAAGCGCCAGGGCGTAATGGTAATAGCTGCTGGCGCCTGAGTCCGTGGTTGTGTCCGTTTGTACGGTTGCCAATAAGGAATCTGATGACAAATCCTGCGAGACCCCGTAAGCAGCCACTTCAAGCCAGTGATTATATCCATTGCCATAGATGTCTTTCTCAACAACGATATCGCCGGAGCCGTCTTCATTTAAATCCCCAACCTTCATGAAATCATAACTCAACTGGTCATCATCCGGACCACCGGATAACCCGCTGAGAGTTTGATGATACGTGAGGTTCAGGTTATCGTCGGTCGAGTATACATAGATGGCATCATCAAGATCGTAAACCAGTTCGTCGCGGCCATCATTGTTAAGATCGCCCGAAGAGATGCTAAAGTCGGTAAGCGAGCCGCTGGTGCCAATTTCAACCGAATCTCTCTTTGTGGCGTCGTATGTCAGCGAACTCAGATCCTGAGATGCTTCCAGCATGTAAGTGAACACATAGGCATTGTTGCCATCCGACTGGTTTGCAGCACACACGAGTGCTACTTGGTCATCCCCATTTTTCTTGAACTGTCCGGCCGTGATGCCGAATTCAGGTGCCTGGATATTATAATTTGATGGTTCCTTGAACACTACGGTTCTGGCTTCAGGGATAATGGAAGACCCTGATACTTCGTACACTTTTGAATAAATATCCCAGCCACCATTCTGTCCAATTCCGTCCAGTATGATCTCATCTTTACCATCTCCATTCAAATCTCCGGTAGTAATTGAAAACCGGTCATACTGCGACTGACTCGATGTGAGCGACTCATCAGCAATTGAAGCTATCAAATGAGGTGTCAGATTATCATCGACAGAATATACCATGAGGTGAATCTTAGAGTCTGAGCC
The DNA here is from genome assembly GCA_963787205.1 of uncultured bacterium. Lineage (GTDB taxonomy): Bacteria > Bacteroidota > Rhodothermia > Balneolales > DATFMH01 > DATFNI01. The sequence goes on along the minus strand of CAWBCD010000010.1, from coordinate 113,480 downwards.
CTCGTATGCTACGACAAACTGATCGCGTCCGTTTCCAAGGAAGTCACCCGTCCTAACGTAAATTCTCCCTTTTTGGCCGCCAGAGTAAGCGACAACCGGACCCGGGATGGTCAACTCACTTGTTTGGGACCATGCGTTTGCCGTGGAATCAAAGTGCGGTATCATGATCTGAATACTTTGATTCGGTCCTTCCCATGCCGCTACTACGTTCTCAAACAGGCTATTCGTGAAATAACCTGAAGCGGCGTCCATTTGCTCGTTTCCTCTGAGGTTCGCGTTGAGGTCTTGATGATCCTGAGTAGCCGAAAGCCGCGGGTTTGTGCTATTATTCAGGTTATATCTGTAAATCTTCTGATGACTTATATTTACTCCGTTTGTGTTTTGCTGGCCCCAGAGCATGAAAATGTTGTCGCTTTTTACCTTAACCGGTGCAGTCCAATTAAGTGGATCACTCGAATTCTGTGCGAATAAAAAAGATACCGGCAGTAAAACAAATAAAATGGTTGAGAGAATATTTTTTGACATATAAGGCTCCGATGAGATACAGAATGCAACTTTTTTGAGCTTCTTGATCAAATGGAGCATGATGAGCGCTGGCAGCAAATGCACTATTATGTTACTACTGCCCGGAGGCAATTCTAACGGAGAAGAAAGAATGGAACAATAAAACCAATGAAAACGCTACAGTACCCTATGCTTCATATGAATAGAGAAGAAAATTGTTAAAAAAAAACTCCTCCATGTACAGAGGACGAATTACGCAGTACAACACACACGTGGAGTACCAGTACCTGACGTTTAGAACCCGCTTTTCCTAAACGTCAACTTGTAGTGAACGTTAACCGACAACTATATATATACAAAATTATCCGATATAAGAATATGTTGCATGACGCGATTTGTAAAATTTCGTTAATAATGAAATACAGAATGAGGGCTTATAGTGGATAAATTCCAGATGAAAAGTCATTCAATTAGTATTGAAATTATAAATCATCTCTCGCTAATAATTGTATAAAAGTTGAAAGGCTATAAAACAACGTTGGGTAACTGCCGAATAATACCTAATATTTTTATCGAAAAAGCGTAAATAAAGCTTTTTAAATAACTTAAAAGACATTTTGATGAATAAAAAATAAGCTCCCCCCTCAATCGGAATGGGGAGCTTAATCTGTGAATGTTTGCTGGGTTGTTTATGGATTATTCATGAGTCAGTCCCCAGAAACGTCCGCTTAGTGCGGAACCGGACATGGCACTTGATGTACCAACACCAAGAATACCAATGATGGTAAGTATCATAGGAGACAGACCAATAACAGCAAGGATACCCAGTGTCATTGCACCGACACCAATAAACAACTCACCTGCAATAGATGTGGATGCAATATCTCTGGCTATCGCGTTAGCGGTATTATTGACATCGGCCATCCTGATTTTCGTAGAATTCAGGCGTGATTTTGTTCCACTGCTCAGCAGAACGCCAGCACCCAGCACGATGGCAGAAATTGGTAATAACGTAAATGTAGCTACCCCCACGAGGGACAAAATTCCTAAAGCAATTGCACCAATTCCGGCAATAAACTCAATACTGATGCCGGATCCTAATTCTTCAGCCGATAGTTGTTTGTTAGATGTACTGGCCAATAGCTCTCTGTATTCAGCAGCGATCGACGTACCTTCCATAAACAGGGCGGCCCCTATTGCAATAACAGCAATTGATGTCAACAGTACCGGCATTAATCCGGCCAGTGACAAGATGGTTAAAGCCACGGCAGCTATACCGCCTATAGCTTCAAGCATCGTTCCACCGCTTAATACTTCGTATGCATGTTGTTCTTGAACTAACTCACTTGTAGCAGCCATAATTGACTCCTTTTTTCTTTTCTTTTTCTATTAATTATTTCACTCACTACAACGAGCATTATTTTTTTATAGTTCGATAATTTTATGGAATTTCATATATTTAAAAATTTAAATATCATTTGTAAAAAATATAATTATTCATACATAAAACTAAATTATTTAGTTCGTAAAAAATAAATAAAATTATTTTCCCACAACTAATTTTTAAATCAATGATTGTAAGTGTGGTTATCTGTCTGTTATTCTTATTTGAATAAATTAATTGAGCTTAATTACCTGTGTATGTGTATTATATAGCTGGATCAGCCTGTAGTTTGAAGGAGGAAAAAACGATGGGTATAAGAATTCCCGCATGCGAATTATTTGATACTCCAGATGTGTTTGGGAAAAGAATGGACGACCCGGACGAACGACAACAGTCCTGTGAGATAGGTATCGTCAGGGATCATCGTTTTGCATTTTATTTTTGGTCGCGTTGGTTTGTGGAAAAACTGAACAGGGATTATATCCGGGCCCCGCTATTGATCACGATCGACTGGCACCAGGATCTGGCCCCGCCGAACGATAACGAAAGGGATGATTTGAACAACCTGGACCCCATGAATAAGGAAGAAGTTTTATCGTTCTGTCAGGACCGGATGAACCCATTCAATGATGGACACATTTTGTCTGCTGCCTGGATGGGGATTATCAGCGATATCGTTGTGGTCTGCAAGCAAAAATTCAGAAGCCCAGATCAGTTCCGGGATTTTTCAGGAAAATCCCATTCGATTAGTAAGTTTACCTCTTTTGATGCCGCCCATGCTGAACTGGAAAAATATGATCGTGTGATCCTGGATATCGACCTCGACTATTTTACTGAGAGCGAATCCTTCCGGGGCGGCGATCCGGATGTCAGGCTTGACTCCGAGGAAGAAATACGTTCGGTGTTGAATCCACATTCCGATTTCTTTCAGTCGGTTTTCAAACGCTTCCTGGGCATGACTATCGCAACGGAACCAGGGTTTTGTGGAAGCATTGAAAATGCCCGCCATATCCTTACGATTCTCAATGATCAGTTCTTTGATGCTCCGCTGACTGATCCTGAATGCAGCTGGAAGCATTTGAGTGAAAAGTAGGATTGTCAGTTGTTGGTTGATCGTTGATGGTGGAGGCTGTCGGCTGTCGGCCATCAGCGGTCAGACTCGATTAGTAACTCAATAACCAATAACTAATTTCTAATTTCCTTCCTTACGTTTAAAAAAATCCCATTTTGACCATTTATCTGGATTTGGTGACTATATTTATAAACATTTTACGCATAGAAGGTTATGAGATGCCGGTGTGTTTGCCGGTTGATGTGTGTGTTGGTTCCAATAAGAGTGGAATGTGTAACGTGCAGTGGCTTTGAGAAGAGAGTCGTTGCCTGATTGTTAACTATGAATGTGTGTGCAACAGGGTAGGTCTGAATTATTCGACAACTACTCAAGAGGAGGTTTATGCTATGAAGAAAATATTACGCTACGGCTATTTTGTATCAATTACTGTTTTTGGTCTCATTTCATTGATCAGTTTGGTTCAGCCGGTTTATGGGCAATGGTCAATTGATCCGACGGTGAATACGCCGGTATCCCTGGCCCCTGGTCTGCAAAGTTTTCCACAGCTTATAAATGATGGGTCAGGCGGTACTATTATAATGTGGTTCGATACAAGAAATGGCACCTATAGTCCAAATACAGATTATACAAATACTGATATTTTCGGGCAGCGGATCAGTGCGACTGGTCAGAATTTATGGACAACAGGTGGAAAAGGGATTATTACGGCGAAGGGTATTCAATACGCACCAAGTGTGATAAGTGATGGGGCGGGTGGTGCGATATTAGTATGGAAAGATAATCGTGATGGTACGTATTTACAGAGTAATGGGACGTGGGTCAACTCTGACATATACATCCAACGTGTGAATGCAAACGGTCAGGAACAGTGGATGACAGGTGGAGTTCCCATTTATAAAGATACTTCGTCGCAATCCTTCAATAGTGCTATTAAGATAGTGAGTGATGGTTCCGGAGGTGCTATTGTAGCCTGGTCAGGTCTGGGTAACAGTGGTCCGGGTATTAATGTGCAGCGAGTCAGTGCCAGTGGACAGATGTTATGGGCCACGAATGCGGATACCCTGGGGGGAGCTGATATTCAAATGGTGAGCGACGGGGCTGGTGGTGCTGTTATAGCCTGGTCTGACGGAAGGAACTATTCAACTACATCTAATGATATTTATGCTCAGCGGATCAGTGCCTACGGACAGACATTATGGACCACAAATGGTGAACCAATCTGTAATGATACGTTGTCTCAAACTCATCCTCAGCTCGTGAGTGATGGATCGGGTGGTGCTATCATTACCTGGGCTGATAGAAGAAACTTTACAACTCGAACCGAAAATCTTTATGCTCAAAGGATTAATGCAAATGGGCAGGTTCTGTGGAAAACAAATGGAGTTCTTGTTAGTACGTCGTTAAATAATTTTGATTATCCCAGGTTGGTGAGTGACGGTTTGGGTGGTGCTGTCATAGCTTGGTCTGACGGAAGGAACTATTCAACTACATCTGATGATATTTATGCTCAACGCATAAATATCAACGGTCAGTTGAAGTGGACAGCAAATGGAGTTCCTGTTTGTACAACATCCTCTGACCAATATTTCCCTGAGCTCGTGAGTGACGGATCGGGTGGTGCTATCATTACCTGGATGGATGAATATCGTACCAGCCTGACACCATATCTCACGACATTTATAGAAAATATCCATGCCCAAAAAATTAACGTAACAGGTAATGTTATGTGGGCTAAAGATGGGGTAGCCGTCAGCACGAAAGGATTTGCACACTATCATACAGTCGTTGCCGACGGATCGGGTGGAGTCGTTGTAGCCTGGGAAGATGATCGCAACAACCCGCCAGACCAGCCGTGGGGAGATATATACGCGGAAAGAATAGACCAATTTGGCAATTATGTTGGAAACCCCACAGTCACAGATGTAAAAGATGTCCCCGGTGACCAGGGGGGCAAAGTAACCGTAAGCTGGGATGCGTCTCCGTATGATGTGCCTACTCATCAGCTCGTGACCGGATACTCCATATGGAGGGGGATTGATCGTCAGACGCCTTCCGCACCTCTTTTTAAAAATGCACCATCCTCAGGACCATCGTCTGATTTCACCCAGTCGATCGGCGGTAATAAATATCGCACTCGGACAGTGAATGGGGTGGAGACCACCTGGGAATGGCTGGCCGACGTGCCGAGCCATGACCTGAAGCACTATAGCTATACAGCTGCGACCACATCGGATTCTTCGGGGAGCGGGACGCCGTATTTCAAATACTTCGTCTCGGCGCAGACCTCCAATTCGTTTGAGTATTGGGATTCCCAGGCCGACAGCGGGTACTCGATCGATAACCTGGCGCCGAACGCACCTGCCAATGTGATGGGAAGCGCTGTGGCCGGCACGGTTAAACTCCACTGGAACCCCAATACCGAGAGCGACCTGGGTGGGTATGATGTTTTCCGGGGCAGCGCACCCGGCTTCAACCCCGACACGATGAGCACATACGCCACCGTAACTGATACGGCCTACACGGATACTAGGCCATCCTCATCCGGTACGGTTTATTACGTGGTTAGGGCCGTTGATGTTCACGGCAACGAGAGTCCGTCAAGCAACGAGGTATCGGTCCACCTCACCGCCGTGCAGGACAACCAGAAGGAAGGACCTGCCGACCACATTTGCCCTGAAGCAGAACTACCCGAACCCGTTCAATCCCACCACGGTGATTCCCTACCAACTGGCCGCCAAGAGTCACGTGACCCTGACCATCTACAATGTGCTCGGCCAGCGGGTTGTCACGTTGGTCAACTCGGACATGAAAGCCGGCAGCTACCAGGCACGGTGGGATGCCCATGACATGCCGAGCGGGGTATACATCTACCTGCTCCGGGCTGGATCGTTTATGCAAAGCAGGAAGCTGATTTTGATTAAGTAGATTGTTGTCAGTTGTTGGTTGATCGTTGATGGTTAAGGCTGTCGGCGATCAGCCATCAGCAGTCAGCTATTGCGTATCAGGATTTGAATAGAGATCTTTTACTCAAGACTCAAGACTCAAGACTCAAGACTCAAGACTCAAGACTCAAGACTCAAGAGATGAATAAAATCAGCGTTATATCATGCGCCATCATATCGATTTTCTTTATTGTTGTAAGCTGTAATAAGGATTCGGATGTAAAGAAAGAACCGTGGATAGATCAGCCTGTTGCTCAATGGCCGGATTTTGCATTGACCAATAAGATTCGATTTACGGATACGACCTACACGGATCTCGCGAATGCGTTCCTTGTAAATACAGGAAGGGATACCATTGGCGTGAGTTGCAAACACTGGTTCATGGTTTTTGCAAGCCATCAGGGGCTGTCATCAATCGATCTGGGAAAGAAATTTATCGATTGGAAATTATATCCCAAAAATAAACCGGACCATGCCGTATTGATCAAACGCCTGATAAACCGGAATGCCAGCGAGCCGATTGGACAATTCAATACACTTAAAGACAGGGACTGGATCATTTTTGATCTTCAGAAAAAGAGAAAGGATATCTATCCGTTGAAAATCCGGTTCACACCGGTAAAGAAAAACGAGATCGTATATGCCGTTGGTTGGGGAATGAAGAAACCTAAAAGCAACTATCCCGCCGTGGCGAAGTTGCAGTGTTATAAACAGATGGGCAACTATTTTTATGTAGAAGCCCTACAGTCGGATGGACATCCTGAGGGAACCAGCGGATCGCCGGTTATCGACCAAAATGGATACCTGGTTGGAATTGTATCGGGAGCAGAAGGCAAGCTGGGTGTGATTGGTGCCGTGCAATATCTGAAGGGATTGTTTGATGCCTATGATGTGCAATATAAGAGCAATCAATAACGGAAGCTGTTTTCACATGAGCAGCGGTAAGTTATATTAGCACCCGGATTAATCCGGGTGTTAGGAGGATGTGAGAGATGAAAAATCGTTTCAACGATTTCTTCTATGTTGTACAGTGGCTCATGAGTAACTCGTTGCTCTTAAGATGCTAGAAACCCACATTATCGCTACCTTTGATCTTCAGGTAAAAAACACTAAAAAGCATGAAAACGAAGAAAGAGCTCAAGGAAGAGTACAAACAAATGAAATTCCCAATGGGGGTGTTTCAAATCCGAAATACCGTCAATGGAAAGATATTCGTCGACAGTAGCACGAACATGAATGCGAAATGGAACCGTAACCGGCTGCAATTGAGCGTGGGCAATCATCCCAATAAGGAACTGCAAAACGACTGGAATGAATTCGGGGAGGAAGCATTCCAGTTTGAAGTCCTGGAAGAACTCAAACATAACGACAAGAAAACCATGGACTACAATAAAGAGGTGGCTTTGCTGGAAGAAATGATCATCGAAGAACTGCAGCCTTTTGGCGAAAAGGGGTATAATAAGGTGCCAAAGAGAGGATGATTTTGATTACGGTCGTAGTCCGTGGATAGTTGTTAGTTGATTGTTGATAGTTACCAAGTGCTAATGTGCCACAGTGTTAGAGTGTTAAAATAGCTGTCAGCAATCGGCCTTCAGCGGTCAGCTGTTGGTTGGTAAGAGTTGAATGGGCATCTTTTTCCCAATACTCAATACTCAATACTCAATACTCAAGAACCCCAAGCCTCGTCAATTCCTTATTCATTTGTTGGCTGTTCTCAAAGTGAATCGTCTGGAACCCTATTTTTTTAGCCGATATGATATTCGGTTCGCTGTCGTCGATGAATAGGGTGGTAGTGGGATCGATTTCATAGCGATCAATGAGCACCTGGTAGATCTCCGGATCGGGCTTGGCTACGCCTTCATGCCCGGAGACCACAATTCCGTCGAAGTGGTCAAAGAATTCATATTCGCCATTTACAAGTGGGAAGGTCTGGGCCGACCAGTTAGTCAGGGCGTACAGCGGATAGCCTGCTGATTTAACCTGTCTGAGAACGGACACGGAATCGCGTATTTCCCCGCCGATCATTTCCGGCCAACGGTGGTAGTAAGCCATGATTTGTTTGGAATAGGCAGGATATTTGGATTGAAGGACGGAAACAGCCGTCTCGAAACTGCGGCCGGCATCCTGTTTCCGGTTCCATTCCGAGGTCGTGATGTTTTCAAGGAACCACTCGGTCTCGGCTTCACTGTCAAAGATGTTTCGATACAGGTGCCTCGGGTTCCAGTCGATCAGGACTCCTCCGAGATCAAAAACAACAGTCTTTATGGCGGATTGTGTCATGTAGAAACTTTCAGGTCAACGTGTAACAGATGCAGATTATTCACAAGATACGAATACATCAAAAATACGTCGATAACCGATTCCTTCAGAAAGGAAAAAACCTTGAGGAAATGAAAACTTCAATCTTTGTGAACATTGTGGTTACACTACTGGCGCAACAGGAAACCACAAAGAACACAAAGATTGCACAATGGACACAAAGGTGTCAGGAAGCGCGGTATCACATGGACAAGATTCTCAATTACTAATTGTTCATTATTCATTATTAATTCTAAAAAATCCGCGGCTAATAAAACCTTCCAAATCTAACACACAACAATTGAATCGCCCCTATGAACGACTCCGGTTTGTCTCACTACCGCATACACTCCGGCATTCGTTTCATGCTGTTTCGCCACGGTCCCCAGAACGCGTTTATCATACTGCGCCGTATCCGGATCAAGGCAGATCATCGAGCAGCGTTCATTTTTCTTCACAACATGCAGGAGGACCTCATCACCGATTCGCAATGACTTGCCAACCAGTTCATCTTCGAAAAAGGGTTCCTCACTATCCCACTTGATGTAGAAATTTTCCCGGAATTGTCTCGGACCCAGTTCATTTACGCCGGACTCATTTGCTAATTGTTCAACCGTTCGCATCCCCATGATGGATACAGGTTTGCTGTCATGAATGCCCGCCTTCCTATAATCAAGTGTGATCGAGATTTCCTTTGGAGTACATAATGCCCGGATGTAATCCACCAGCTTCGGATCCGACACATCATATGATGTGTTCCCATCAGGCAAAGCAATGGTGATCCTGGGACGATATCCATCCCGGTACGGCTTAGTGTAATCCGGTTCATCGACAATGTGAGGCTTTAACAGCAGCAACTCATTCTTCTCCCGTCCGGTAAAATAAGGCAGGCTCTTTCGGTGTGATTTGTGATCATAAAAAGCGTACACCCGGTCGCCATTCAGACCGGTTTCATGAACATAAACGCCATCCAGATCCTCTCCGGCCATGCTCTTTACCGGGTACCTGCGAATCCGTTCGATCTTGCCGACCGCCGTCGGCCGAAGCCTATGGTGGTCGCCGATGGTTTTGTTTTCCATTTTAACCTTTACTACAATATCCTTATGCCGCGTAAGTAGCCTGAAAGTAATAAAAGAAACATAGGGATACTTATATCCAAATTTCGTTAAACCACAAATACAATTAACGGATATAGTTATGGAACCAAATTTTTCCGTACTCACACTTGGTGTCGATGACCTGGAACAGTCCTTTCAATTTTATCACGACGGGCTGGGATTTCCTTCCAAAGGTATCGTTGGCAAATAGTTTGAGTGTGGCGCCGTTGCATTTTTCGATTTAAAAAATGGAGTAAAGCTGGCCATCTATCCCAGGGAAGATCTCGCATGGGACGCCGATATTAGTGAGAATACGCCCGCTGCCAGTGAATTATCCATCGGGTATTTTGCGAAAAATAAAGAAGAAGTCGATTCCGTCATGGCGCTTGCCCAAAAGGCTGGGGCTACTAACACCAAACCGGCAACAAAAGCTTTCTGGGGCGGGTACTCAGGTTATTTCCAGGATCCGGACGGTCATCTGTGGGAGATATTATGGAGCCCGGAAGCAACGCCACAGGACTGAAGATTCGGATAAAAGTCACTATCTGGTCAGTTGGATCAGAGAATAGAAATTAGGACGCTACTGTCAGTAATCAGAGGTTAGCAATTGGTCGATTGAATCCTTTTCTACCATATTCCCACAATTCAGAATGAACTCAGTACCTGTTAACTCAGAAACCTAACGTAAGTTCGAGATAACGAAATCCCGCAAACAAAACCCCATTCTTGCAAATAGATCATCTGGAATTACTAAAAAAACTTGTTTAGGATATCCAGGTTATGTGTGTAATTGGATACTTCAACGGCTCTGGCTGAAATCTGAGATCCGGCTTTGGAATAAGTTGCAGTACATCTGAATATGACATTCATCTTTAGGATTCGCGTGAAAATGAAAAAGATAATCGCCGTTTTACTATTGGTAACCGCCTGTTCATCATCGAAATGGCCAACGAAGAGATTCATCCGGAAATACAATTATCAACCGGTTATCGGGATGCATGGAGAATTAGGAAAAACAGACACTAAGATTAAGGAGAATAACCCTCCTATGTATCCTGGCGGAATCAATGGAATAGAAAAAATGGTGAGCAAGAATGTAAAATATCCGGAAGAAGCCAGGAGGCTGAGGATAAGTGGAAAAGTGATTCTGAGTTACATCATTGACAAGGACGGTTATGTCCGGCAGGTCAACGTAATTCAAAGCGCTGATTCCATTTTAGATAATGAAGCAATTAGAGTGGTCAGGCTTATGCAAAGATGGATTCCCGGATATAAAAATGGCAAGCCGGTTCAGGTTAGATATAAAATTCCCATTGTTTTCAGATTGACCAGTTAATAACCGATTCCGGGACAACAAGTAGCATTGAAAAAGTAATTCTGCGCCTTATAGCTCAATAACTCAGTAACCTAATAACCAATCTCTAATTTCAAATTTCTGATTCTTTTCCCCGACTCCTTGCAAAACATCGGCTTATTGAAATTTGCCTAAAAATTAATCACATTCTGAAAGCGGAAATTAAATGAGATTGTAGTTTGTGACCAGGATCCCAAAATTCAATCGATCGACAGGATTTCGCCGAAGTGGGTTCAATGATTATGCAGGGCATGCCGCGGTATGTCCCATCAGGTACAACATCAACAAACATAAAGACCATGAAAAATATTCTGAATCTCAGTTTCATCCCCAAAAACACTGATTTCGCACTGCTGGTTCTTCGTGTTTGGATCGGCTTCAGCCTGTTTATGCAGCATGGTCTTTTCAAGTTCGTGCACTTCTCTCAAATGTGGGGACATTTCCCGGATCCGCTGCACCTCGGTGCTGGTTTTAGCCTGATCTTTTCAACCCTCTCCGACGGTGTCTGTTCGGTTTTGGTAGCGTTCGGAATTGCAACCCGGGCAGCGGCTCTGATAGTTGCCATTGATGTGTTCGTAGTGCTTTCCGTACTGCACCATTTTACCTTTTCTCCAGGTGACGGAGAATTGGTATACCTCTACCTAGGTGGAATGCTTACCATTATCCTGGCCGGTGGCGGCAAATACAGTCTGGATAATAAGATCTGGGGCAGAAAATAAGCCGACACATGATTTCTTGTTCTTAGCGTGCCTGGCGGTTTATTCTTCACTGCTTATTATAGACAATGGTTGAAGTGCCGGGTTCGCCCCTGAAGGAATCGGCCGTCAGGTTGATGACCAGTTGGTTGCCCCTTCTTTGCAAGATCCAGATTGCCTTACTTTTCATTACTCTTGTATTTCCGCCAAAGGTAAACGTGGTTTTTGAATCAATCGTTAAGGTATCTTTCCCGGCCGACCAATGAGCATTTTCAATGCGCGGTGCGTTAAACAGTCCTTTTAATTTCATATCCCGCCCGTTCAAAGCAAGTATTTGTTCTGTTACTTTGTCATTCGCCCATTCGACTACTGATGTCGACTTGATAGCCAGTGTACTGTCTTTTTGGATGATATCCAGTTTATACGGAGTATTGGAGACGGCCTGTGTACTCATCGTGCTGGCATTTTTATTGAGCTTCCATGTTCCGGTAAAGTCAGCAGGAATACTTAACGGGAGAGATGGAAGACCGGAAACCGTCCGCAGATGTTCGATGCCTTTCTTGTAAGCCGGATCCTCCATGAACAATACTCTGGTACTCCCGGTATAGGTTTTATACTGCTGCAGGGGAGTATCCCGGACCATACCGGCCCAGATCACCCACCATGTCCAGTCCGGTTGCTTTTTGAGTGTTTCCAGAGTCGGCGGAACACCTACTTCGGCCAATGTAATGGGTTTGCCTTTCGATAAGGCCTTCAGGCTGTCGTAATACGTTTGTTTGAAATCACTGCCATAGACATCCAGTGCCAGAACATCGACATATTTGTTCCCGGGATAAAACCTGGAAAACTCACGGTCTGGTTGTGTGGGCCGGTCAACGCTCCACACCCAGATAAGGTTGTTGAGCTTATGATAATGTACAAACCGGTCAAAAATCTGGCGGTATAATTCAGCCGTGGTATACTTTCCCTTGTAATGACCACCCCACCAGAACCAGTTTCCATTCATCTCGTGATAGGGCCTCCAGAGAACAGGTACATGGGCTTTTTGCAGCAGCTTCAGATACGAGGCAATTCGATCCACCTGTTCCAGCCAGTGCTTATGCAGGGCGGTTCCTTTTGTGAGCAGCTCTTTAAATTGTTTATCGGTCAGATGGCCCTGCACGCTGGCCAGGTGGGCAGGATGGGAACCGGGTACAGGCTGAAAGGTGACCGGTTCATCGGCCGTGGGCGGGACAGCATGCCAGCAGAGGTTAACAATGGCGCCGGACCTGTACTCCCGGATAGCTTCGGTAACATTGGCTGCACGGGCCAGGTAGGAATCCTTGTCCCCGGCTTTGGCAAATCCAAAATCCTGGCTCCATACGATTGGTGTTTTTCCATAATAATTGGCCGCAAACTGTGTATTTCGGTTCCCGGAAATGGGAAAGTTATGTTGGCCTGATAAGGTATATTTTCCCTTGATACTCTGAAGATACTCCAACAAGGCCTTTGCTTCAGGAGAAGCATTCGGGGTCACGGGTTGAATATTTTTATTCTGAGCAGATGCGCTGCACACCAAGACCAGAAGGCATGTTAATGCTGCAATGGTATATCTGACAGTTTTATGAAAGCACATGATAAAGTGAATTAAAGTGGATGATATGGAAGGCTAAATTTATCACTCCTACGATTCCGGGAAGCTTTTCCACAATTCATTTGATTTAATAGATAATGTAATAAATGAATCAATATAATCCCGGTATCAAAACCGCCTGGGGCACAACAGATATAAAAGGGAAGGAGTAACGATTGTCTGTTGAGCAAGGAAGCGTTTCACGGTTTATTCTTCCAACCGCCAAGCTCGCCGAGATCTGCAAGTACTCCAATTCATAATTAAACATTCAAAATTCATAATTCATATTTTCTACCACGCACCCTCGTCATTCCCGTGAAGATGGGAATCTCCGTTGCACCAGAATGTATTTATTGGGAAATGATTTCATCAGGTTCAACAAACCTACATCCAAACCACGCTGGATTTATTGCATCCCGTTAGCTATACTGACTTGTTCCGATTGGCTTTGGAGAAAAACGAGGTGTTACGCGTGGAGTCATGGATTGCAGGTGTATCGAAGAGAGAGTCCGGTCAGTGTACTAAAACAATGATCGCCATCGGAGGTATGCATATGAAACCATCAGGAAAAACGCTGGCTTTGGCCGTTTTGCTTTTCGGGATAACCCAACTGGCAGCAGCACAATCCTTCCAGGTCCCTCAAAACTACTTGCTGGTCAATAAGACTGATTATGCGAAGTATGAGAAGGACGTCATCGCCTGTGTCGACTGGCTGGAAACTACACCTGTAAACCAGCAGACGGAAAAGAGAAAGGAAGCAAACAGATTCCTGCTCAGGTGGGTATCCGGCAGTCCGAATGTGGACATCGCGTTAAGTCAAAAGATCCCGGGCTTTTCCAAAAATCCCGATCTGATGATGATCTTCCTGGGTGCATGGACCAAATTCGACATTGAACATCCCGATCAACCAAAAGATGAAGTTGCCGGAAACATCGCCAGCATTAAGAGTGTGATTAAAGTGTACCGGGCAAACCTGGGCAAAGGGATCCGGAAGGACAGGGACGTTCAGAAAATGATCAAGCTGGAGAAGAAAGGGAAGCTGGAAGAGTGGGTGAGGAGGTGAGGAGAAAGAAAAAGGCTAATTAGTGATTAACCACAAATTACATATAAATGACTAATTCACAGGTATCTTTAGATATTGAAAAAATTATTTTATATAACTTCAAATGTTTTAAGGGGAAATTTGAATTACGGCTAAATAAGGGATTAAACATCATTGTTGGAGATAATGAGGCGGGCAAATCAACAATTATTGATGCACTGAATTTGGCTTTAACAGGTTGGATAAACGGTAGGTATTTATATAATGAACTAACACAATACTTATTTAATTATGATGTTATCAGTGAATATCTATTGAGTATTGAAGAAGCTGAACCTTTACCTCCACCATCAATTTGTATTGAGGTTTATGTCGATTCAAATGAGTTACCATTGTTCGAGGGAAATGGTAATCGAGATAATTCAAATTCAGCGGGCTTTTCATTTAAAATCGAATTTGATGACAAATATAAAGATGAGTATCAACTCTTACTCAATACGGGTAATATAAAATCACTCCCAATAGAGTACTATCATTTTTATTGGGAATCCTTCGCTCGGGATGAAAGAATAACTCCAAAATTAATTCCAATAAAATCTTCTCTAATAGATTCCTCTAGTGGACGACTGCAAAATGGTTCTGACATATACATAAACAGAATTGTTAAGGACTTACTCGAGTCAAAAGAAATTGTTGATATATCTCAAGCGCATAGAAAAATGAAAGATGTTTTTATGCAAGAAGATGCAGTAAAAAATATTAATAATAGAATCCAGGAGGCATCGAAGATTTCATCAAAAAAAGTTGAACTTTCTGTAGAGTTATCTTCCAAAAATGCATGGGAAAGTTTATTAGTGACTTACTTGGATAATATACCGTTCCACAATATCGGTAAAGGTGAACAATGTATAGTTAAAACAAAACTTGCATTGAGCCATAAAAAAGCACTTGAGGCTAATTTATTACTGTTAGAAGAACCAGAAAATCATCTTTCACATACTAAATTAAACAGTCTAATCAGGGATATAAAAGATGGAAGTATTGAGAAGCAAATAATCATAACTACGCATAGTAGCTTCGTTGCAAATAAATTAGGTCTTGGTTATCTAATCCTACTGCATAACCATAGAGTAACTAGGTTTACAGATTTATCACGAGAAACGTATGCTTTTTTTGAGAAATTGGCGGGGTATGACACTTTAAGATTGATACTTTGCAAAAAGGCTATTCTTGTCGAGGGTGATTCAGATGAGCTTATAGTACAAAAGGCTTATTCAGAGCGGAATGAAAATAGGTTGCCTATTGAGGACGGACTTGATGTCATTTCAGTTGGGACATCATTTTTAAGATTTCTTGAAATAGCAGAAAGGCTCGAAAAACCAACGATCGTTATTACAGATAATGATGGAAGTATAGAAGCAATTGAACAAAAATATAAAGACTACATTAAAGAAAATAAAAAAGAAAACATTTTAATTTCATATGATAATGAGATTGACACCGGGAATCTGATTATCAATGGTAAACCTTTTAATTATAATACGCTAGAACCTAAATTGTTGAAGTTAAATAGCCTTAAGCTTTTCAATTATATTTTTGGGACGAATTATAAAAAAAATGATGAAATGCATCGGTATATGAAATTAAATAAAACTGAGTGCGCATTAAAAATATTCGAGTCAAGTAAAAATATAAATTATCCAGATTATATAAAACGAGCTTTATTATAATTTCATTGAGATGAATAATATTCTAATAATCGCAGGCGCTGGTTCTGGAAAGACTACACATATTGTTGAACAAGCAATTAAACTGTCGAATCAGTCAGTTCTGATAACCACATATACTGAGGCTAATGAACAAGAAATCAAGAATAAGTTTATAAAGAAAAGGGGGAGTATTCCGCCAAACGTTACTATCCAGACTTGGTTCTCATTCCTAATACAACATGGTGTAAGACCTTATCAGAGTTTTCTTTATAGAAAACGGGTCAAAGGGCTTTTACTTGTGAATAAACAATCAGGGCTGAAGTATATGAATAGCAGGGAATACCCTGTCTACTATGGTGAAGATGAAGATTTTGAGAAACATTATTTTTCTGATAATCATAGGATTTATTCGGATAAGCTTTCTAAATTTGTCTATAAAGTTAATAAAAAAAGTCACGGGAGAGTCATAAAAAGAATAAGTGATATATATTCAAATATTTTTTTGGATGAATCACAGGATTTGGCTGGCTATGATTTATCTCTCATCAAGCTTCTTGGAAAAGGTCAATCGAATATGCTTTTAGTTTGTGATCCAAGGCAGGTTACATATTTAACGCATCTAGAGAGGAAATTTAAAAAGTATCGAAATGGAAGATTGGCTGAATTTATTGAAAATGAATGTTCTGATGTGGAATTTGCGATTGATGAAGTAACTTTGTCTAGATCACACAGGTGTAACGAAAGTATTTGTGCATTTTCAAACAGTCTTTATTCAGAGTTTAAACCATGTGAATCTGCACAAAATGAAAGAACTGGTCATGATGGAGTCTTTCTGGTAGAAAAAAAATCCTGTTTGAAATACCTAATGAGGTATAATCCAGTTCAACTTAGATGGGATAGACGAACTAAAGTGTATGAGAATTATAACGTGTTAAATTTTGGCTTATCCAAAGGATTAACATTTGATCGTGTTTTAATTTATCCAACAAAAGAAATGTTATCATGGGTCAAAAATAGGAACACGGTTTTAAGTGATCAGGCAAGAGCCAAATTTTATGTTGCTATAACAAGAGCAAAATATAGCGTTGGGCTCGTTTGCGACAATTATAATGATCTAAGTGCGACTGGAATTGAGCCATTTGGATAATTCAAATCTCCTTTTACTTAAATAGGCGTCTGACGGTTTTAACCGTCTGACGTCGGGATGTGTCATCCTCGTTCCCATGCTCTGCCTGGGAATGCAATTCCGGAAGCTCTGCTTCCATTTCCGAAAAGGGTTAATGAAGCAGGGGACCTTCAGCCTGGTAATCGTGAAATTAAAACGGTCGTTGCGCCTGGCGCACGAGATCCTACGTTGTTTGGAGAGCAAAACAGCTTCAGGATGACATCCTCACTTCATAACCCGGCTCTTTTCAACGACCAGCGCCTCGGGGCCGGGGATGGCATTTTCAACCGGTTGCTGGTTCACAACCACGAGACTGGCAACGATCAAAACACCGCCGGTGATAAGCTGCCAGGTCACGTGTTCGTGCAGGAAGATGACGCCGAGCAGCACACCGCCCAGCGGGAAGATATACGAGACCATGCTGGTGCGCGTCGGGCCGATTTCGTGAATGAGATAATACGACAGGGTGAAGGCGACCCCGGATCCGATCACGCCCATAAACAGCAGAGCGATCCAGGTGAGCCGCAATGCGGGCACCTGGACCGGGTGTTCCGTTGTGAATACCGCCAGCCACATGATCACTGATGCCGACAGCAGAGGTCCGGCGCTTCGCAGGATGCCCGACAGGTTTTGGGTGGTTCTCCGGGCATAGACGCCGCTGCAGGCGTAGCATATAGCTGCCAGCACGACCGCCGCCTGACCAAGCAACGCGCTGTGCGAAACCCCGATATTTTTGCTGAGCAACACCACGACACCCGCAAAACCGAGGAGCAAACCCAGGATTCTGGACTTTGTCATCCGGTCATCGCTCAACATAAAGTGGGCGATGAATATCGTAAACAGGGGCACCGTGGAATCCAGTATAGCGGCCACCGATGAGTCAACCGAGCGTTCGCCCCAGGAGATCAGGAAGAAGGGCGCGGCAAAGTTCGTGATGCCCAACACAAGAGGAGGAATCCAGGTCCGGAAGTCACGCGGCAGCTTCACACGCCGCAGCGAAATAACCACAACGCCGAATATCAGTCCGAACAGAACCCGGTACGCGACCAATGAGATCGGACCGATCTCCCGCAGGGAAATCTTGATCCACATGAAGGAGGAACTCCAAATGGCGCCGAGCAGGAGAAATATGATCAGGTGTTTGGGTTTCAATAACGAGATCCGGAATAAACGATTAGTAAATAATAAGTCATCGTAGAAACATATCACCAAGTTGTCATTGCGGACGACGCGAGCGATTGTCACAGTGTCTCCTTTACCTGAATCAAGGAATTCTCATCGTAGTAACGTGTATGCCAAAATCCGTTCCTGACCATTCCCGGGAGACACTTCGCAATGACAATGTTGATAGACGTGCGAATATGTCGTTTTCAACATAAAAAGATCCAGAGTTCGGGATTCAAAAGCGTGATTAAAATCTTGCAGGAAATAATACTGCCAAATCCATTAATGACCACTATCCTCCTAACATATTTTTTTCAGAGTAAAAGTTATCCTAAAATCGCTCGTATTTATCAGATAGCAGCTATAACTGAGTAATTATCACGAGCAAAACCGGGGTAGTTTACAATATCACCAAAACACGTATTGATGAATAACCAGAGAAATAAATCCATCAATTAGCGGATATATATACTAAAGTCCTGAAAAAAAGGTTACTTTATCATCTACCGCGACCGCATGCAGGGAATGAGGAGCAAGTAATAATCGAACGAATCACTTTTCTGCCAGAACCAAAAGACGGGCAGACCAGGATGGATTCAATAAGGTCACGGCGTACACAACCACTCTATGTCTGTTGGTCACAAGAGTAATCTTACTACCAGAATTAAGCTTATATTATAAGCTCATACCAAATTTATTATATGACATTTACTGATTTAGGCATTATCGAGCCTATCCTGAAAGCTCTCAAAGCCGAAGGCTATACCCATCCAACCCCTATCCAGGAACAATCCATCCCCATTCTTTTACGGAAAAAGGATTTGCTTGGCTGTGCGCAGACCGGCACAGGCAAAACAGCCGCTTTTTCCATCCCGATTCTGCAGCACCTGTATAACAGCAGACAACATGGGAACGGGCCGCGCAGGGTACGGTCACTTATTGTCACTCCGACACGCGAACTGGCAATCCAGATTGGGGAGAGTATTACTGCTTACGCGAAATTTACCGGTATAAGGAACACCGTTATTTTTGGCGGGGTGAAACAAGGATCACAAACACATGCGCTGCGCAAAGGTGTGGATATCCTCGTTGCCACGCCTGGACGACTGCTGGACCTGATGGATCAGGGATTTATTACCCTGCGTGACATCGAGTATTTCGTGCTCGACGAAGCCGACCGGATGCTCGACATGGGCTTCATCCACGACATCCGAAAGATTATCGCCGAGCTGCCAAAACAACGACAGTCTCTGTTTTTCTCCGCAACCATGCCATCTGATATTGTGGCTCTGTCGCGCAAGATCCTTGGCAACCCGGAGAAGGTCGTTATACAACCAGAACAGACGACCGCTGAGAAGGTAGATCAGGCCGTGTATTTTGTGAACAAGAGCGGAAAATCAAAACTTCTTGTTCATCTTCTGCAATCGGAGGGCTTCGATTCAACACTCGTTTTTTCCCGGACCAAACACGGGGCCGACAAGATCGTGCGAATGCTGGGGAAAGCGGGCATCAATGCCAATGCGATTCACGGCAATAAATCCCAGAATGCACGGCAACGGGCACTGGGCCATTTCAAAAACGGACGCACAAATGTGTTGGTTGCAACAGATATCGCCGCCCGTGGCATCGATGTGGAAGAGTTATCACACGTTATTAATTACGATCTGCCGAATGTGCCCGAAACCTATGTCCATCGTATTGGCCGGACAGGCCGGGCCGGCGCCAGCGGTACAGCGCTCTCTTTCTGCGATACGGAGGAAAAAGCGTATCTTCGCGACATCCAAAAGCTGATCGATCAGAAAATCCCGGTAGTTGAGGATCACCCGTTTCAGCTTGAGCTTGTTGCAGAGAGAACATCATCTCCGGCAAATCGGCAAAACTCGCGTCCTGCCAGATCCCGAAACGGTGGCGGTAATCAAAACAGAAACCGCAGGAATCGCCGTACGTCCGGTTCCAGAACACAACGTTAAGTGCAATAAAGGCTTGGACCCGGGGAATGATCGTTGGTGATAATGAGAAACGACTAAAAACGTGGATGTCATCCTGATTTTTCCCGCTTTAGCTGGAAAAGTAGGATCTCGTTGGAAACAGGAAACGATCATGGCAAGGGGTTTTATTAGATCGTTGGCAGGAAGTACGGGATTGCCAGATTGTCACGTCAACCCTAAAGGGAAACCTCACGATGACAATTCTCTGCTTCGTGCCACGTATCATAGGTATCTCATCGGAGTATTTTGATTCTGGTCGAGTCTTTATCTTGAAAAAAAGCAACGATCACAGTCTCCTGCCGTATACCTGATCGTAGTTATTGGTTTTTTATAAAAATCATTGCGAATATTAACAGGGAATTACAGCTAATCAAAAGACTATATCATGCAAACGATATTAGGTTCGGGCGGAGCGATCGGTGTTGAGCTGGCAAAAGCGTTAACGGAATACACGAACGACATCAGGCTGGTAAGCCGTCATCCCAAAAAAGTAAATAAAACTGATGAGCTGATGACGGGAGATGTAACGAATCTTGCCGATGTGCGCAAAGCAGTGGAAGGCTCTTCTGTAGTGTATCTGACGGTCGGTCTTGCTTACGACATCAAAGTATGGAGAGAGACCTGGCCGACGATCATGCGTAATGTGATTACAGCCTGCGAGGAACACAATGCCAAACTGGTATTCTTCGATAACATCTACATGTACGATCCGAATTATTTGAATGGCATGACCGAGGAGACGCCTGTAAATCCATCCAGCAAAAAGGGGAAAGTAAGGGCGGAAATTGCTCAAATGATTTTGGATGAGGTTAAAGAAGGAAAACTGACAGCACTGTTAGCACGTGCAGCCGATTTCTATGGTCCGGGTGATCAAAAAACGAGCGTTCTTTCCGAGACGGTTATCAAACCGTTGACTAAGGGTAAAAAGGCCAACTGGATGGGCGGCGTTACCTTCAAACATTCGTATACGTACACTCCGGATGCGGGTAGGGCAACGGCACTTTTGGGAAACACCGATGATGCATATAACCAGGTCTGGCATCTGCCGACCGCTGCAAATCCATTGACTGGCAAAGAGTGGATCGAAGCGATTGCTAAGGAATTGGGTGTTAAACCCAAATACCAGGCCGCGCCGAAATTCATGATCAGGATGATCGGTCTGTTTATCCCAATCATGAGGGAGATGGTTGAGATGATGTACCAGTATGATAGGGATTACGTATTTGACAGCAGCAAGTTTGAAAATCGTTTCGGCATACAAGCCACTACGTATCATAAGGGAATAAAAGAAGCGGTAAAAGGATGAGCCACCCAGATGCAAGTGCTCTGATTCATCATGAGTAATGACAAGTAAGTGTTATAAAGTTTTTCAAAATGAGAAGCTAAAATAGATATAATGGTATACCTTAAACCATTGGAGGTGAAAATTTTGATGATCAGTCATTGTATGGGAGCAAAGCTACACGGCTCCACGTGGTGATTGAATGTAAAGCACCAGGACGCAAGAGGTCCCTGGGTGCATTGATATATCGGTAGAGTAACATTATGATAGAGATCAAGTTAGAAGATGGAAGGACTATTCAAATCAAGCCTATGGATAAGTCTTTCATTATCCCCGGGGGACAAGGTCGTTGCCCGATAAATTGTGATATGAGAGAAGCCGGGGAGATGGCGCCGACAGTTAAATTCCGGACGTTAACAGTGAAGATGATTGAACGTTACGGAACCAATACGATTCTTGCCATGGATAAGGATCTGGTCGCTGGTTTTGTGAGTTTTTTTCCAGAATGGGTTGCTCGTTATGATATGTGCAGCGATGAACAGATTGACAAGGCAATGAAACACCTGGATGATATCGACTATCCGCCGGTACAGGCAAAACCTGTTCTTCACGTGAATTGTTTAGTTGTAAAGAAGCAGTATCGGGGTAATCATATTTCTGTACATTTATTGGAATATCTGAAAGAATGGGCGCGTTCGCGGAGATGGATAAAGATTGTGGCCTTTGGGTGTATCTTCTCGGGAAGGGCCCAGTATCAATGGCTTATTTCGCCGAAGCCGCCAAAGCCCATCTGGGAGAAGGCGGGTTTCTTCCCCGGCGAGGATTTCCGTATAGCCAGGGGTGGTTCCACATATGATCTTGCAGGAAAGAATCGGGAGTGGTACCGGACGTTTCAGTTGCCTGATTATGTGCCGAGGGATGTGGACCCGGATGATTCGGACTGGTACGAAATATTCAAGGATTACACGATGATCTGCCCCTTGTGAGATAATATGCGGGATATGTGGTCCTTAAAATATTGATGACAGGCAGCGGTCAATCGCGTCGGAGCCCGTCAACCTCTCCGGGATCGGTTCCGCGCCATTCAGCGATTTGTTCCATGATTTGTTCCCGTATACGATCACGCAAAGCCGGCATATCCTTCTTCGTCATCCCTTTGGTCTCAACTGGTTTCATCACCTTGATGTGAATGTTGTTGAGCTGTCCGAATCGCCAGTCGTTTTTGGGTAAACATTTGCGGGAACCTTCAATAGCCAAAGGCAGCACCGGGGCGCCCGACTTAATGGCAAGCAGGAATGCGCCATTAGAGAAACGATGTACGCGACCATCGGTTGTGCGGGTCCCTTCGGGGAAAAACATTACGGGACAATCCTGTTTCAGATAGGAAAAGGCCTGGATGACCGCGTTCTGTCGGCGGTCTTTGGACTGACGATCGACCGGGATGTCGCCAGCCATTTGCATCATCCAACCGACGACGGGGACTTTAAAGAGCTCCTTTTTGGCAAGCCATTTCATCTCCCAGGGGAGATTGGAGATCAAAGGAATATCGGCCATCGACTGGTGGTTACATACGATGACCAATGCCCGTTTGGGATTCTCGAGTTTATGCCCGCTTATGTCGAGCTTCCAAAAAGGGTTGATTTTTGTCATCGACTTGCCAAGTCGGCGAAACCACCGACCCGTACGATAATGCACGGGATCACGATCAAACAGCCTCAATACTGCTAGCAATGGCAACCACAAGAGAATCAGTAAAATGGTAGCTGTCCAGATGACGATCGAACGTACACTATTCCACATGATGATCGGTTTTTACGAAAATCGATAAGATCTGCCTCTTTTTGTTGAGTCGCGGCATTAGCAGGTTGCGACCCTGTACTCCTTTTATCAGGGTCTTCCCCGCACAGACATCCGTCGTTGCCAGTGCGAAGACCAGTAAAAAAAATCGCTTCATGGTTATCAAAAAAGTTATACCGTTTGGTATTCAATCCCTCCGATTGACTACAATTCGAATATTAAGATGTGTATTCGTGCAGTATGGTAGATAACTTTTCTTAATAATCCAATGATAAGGCGGTCTCAAATATGCACGTGTATGCCTATCTCGACAACCTGCTGCGGTGGCAGTTCGTAGAACGTTGTCGTGAGCGCAGAGTTCCGTGCCATAAATGAAAAGAGCTCTTTCCGCCACTTGGCCATCTTAGGTTTCTCCTCCCTGGGAATCAAAATCTGCCGGCCGATATAATATGTTATTACATTGGATTCGTCGTCCAGTCCGAATTTTCCTGCATCGCGCAAAGCTTTGGGGACATCAGGATTTTCCATGAATCCGTAAGCTATCTTAACCCGGTAAAAACCAAGTTCCATCTCCTGAATGTCCAACCGCTGAGATGGGGGCACCTTCGGCACATCCTGGATGATCACGGTGACGATCAATACCTGTTGATGCAATGCCTGGTTGTGTTCCAGGTGATAACTGAGAAGGGGTGGTGTTCCCTCCGAATGACCCGTTAAGAAAATGGCTGTACCCGGGACCCTGACAGGTGGATTGTTTACGAGTTTATGTACGAAGTCGTTAAGCGATAATGAATCAAAGGGGTTATTTTCAGCGAGCAACTGTCGGCCCCGTCTCCAGGTTGACATCAGCGTAAACACAGAAACAGCAACAAGTAACGGGAACCATCCACCGTCTGCAACTTTGGTCATGTTGGCGACGAAGAAAGCCAGATCCACGATCAGGAACCCGATGGTAATGGATAGAGATGCCGCTATGTTCCATCCCCATTTCTCCCGCGTCAGTATGTACGCAAGAATCGTTGTGATCACCATGGTTGTGGTGACAGCTACTCCGTATGCAGCAGCCAGGTTGTCTGATTTTTTGAAGGTCAGGACCAGACCTATAGTGGCGATCATCAGTATCCAGTTGACGAGCGGGATATAAATCTGTCCGATCTCTGAACTCGATGTCTGCACAATTTTGATACGGGGGAATTCACCCAGAAGGGCAGATTGACGCGTGAGTGAGAAGGCGCCCGATATAACGGCCTGAGACGCGATGATTGTGGCCAGTGTCGCCAGAATCACAAGCGGATAAAGTGCCCAATGCGGAGCCAGCGCATAAAAGGGCTGACTTACGAAATGCTTGCTGCTGAGTAATAAAGCTCCCTGGCCGAAGTAGTTGATCAACAGTGACGGGAAAACAAGCGAAAACCATGCCAGACGAATGGGACGGCTGCCGAAATGCCCCATGTCGGCATAGAGGGCTTCTCCACCGGTTACCACTAAAAAGACGGCTCCCAGGACCAGGAAACCAACCCACCCGTTTCGAAAGAAAAAGTCCAGGGCATGCCAGGGGTTTAGTGCCCTGAGCACCTGAGGAGCCCTGAAGATTCCCCTGATTCCGAGGACAGCTATAGAAGTGAACCACACAAGCATCACCGGTCCAAAGATAGATCCGACCCCCTGCGTTCCACGTTTCTGCAACAAGAACAAGAAAATGAGAATAGCTACCGTGATCGGGATGATATAATCATTAAACTCGGTTGTAGCCACCTTCAGACCTTCAATGGCACTTAGCACGGAAATGGCAGGAGTGATCATCCCGTCGCCATACAACAGGGCTGCACCAAAAACGCCAAGAGCAACAATAATCCATCGTTTTTTCCGACCACCCGAAGGAACCAGCAGCGCCATGAGCGCCAGTATTCCCCCTTCGCCTTCGTTATCAGCCATCATGACGTAAATCAGATACTTGATGGAGATGACGATGGTAAGGGACCAGAAGATAAGGGAAAGGATTCCCAGGATATTTTCGGGAGTTCTGGTGATCTGACCGCTTTCAGAGAATGCGAAACGAAATGCGTAAAGCGGGCTGGTACCAATATCTCCATAAACAACCCCCAAAGCGGTAAGAGCCAACAACATAAGCTTCTTTCCGGAAGCCTCTGCTTTCTTGGAAGCTACCCCTTCAAGCCTGTTTGGTTGTTCAGAAATAACCTGTACCTGTTCTTTTTTCTCTTCGTCTACGGCAACTTGGTCTTTGTTCATTAACAATAATGATTAAGAAGCGGATGCAGCCCATAAATACGCCATTTGCCTGGTGGACAAGGTATTAGCTTACATCCCGCGGTTCAGTTGATATCGTAATATATTTAAGCCACAAATATTTCTGCACAATAACCTGGCAAAATAACGAACACTGCAATGACGGGACACAACCATAAAAATTATAGTCCGAATAACAGGAAAATGTTTAATCCGTCAAAAACATGCATCCACAACGAAGCAAAAGTTACTGCTAAATCATGGAATATGGAAATGCCATTCCACTGCGTTAATCCGTATCTTCCAATAAATCAAATATAACAGACGAGTAATATGACCATTCTCGGTATTGAATCATCCTGTGATGAAACGGCTGCTGCGATTTACTCAGATCAGGGGCTGCTATCTAATATTATAGCTTCACAGACGATTCACGAACAGTATGGCGGTGTGGTTCCGGAACTTGCCTCGCGAGCCCATCAGAAAACAATCTGGTCCACGGTGGAGCAGGCACTTGCCGAAGCCGGAATGACGATGGATAACATTGACGGGATTGCAGTAACCCAGGGACCAGGCCTGATGGGAGCTCTGCTGGTGGGCATCAGTTTTGCCAAGGGATTGGCAATAGCACACGATAAACCGATCATAGGTATCAATCATATCGATGCTCACCTGTACGCCAATTTCATCGAAGGTCCCGATCCTGAGTACCCGTTCATTGGGCTGATCGTATCCGGCGGTCATACACAAATTGTCTATATTGAAGAACCGTTTTCTCATAAGATACTGGGACAGACCAGGGATGATGCAGCGGGCGAGGCATTCGATAAAATCGGCAAGATTATGGGCCTGCCTTACCCGGCCGGCCCCGTCATGGACCGGCTAAGCCGCGAGGGGGATCCATCATTCCACGACTTTCCCCGGGCTCTTTTACACGATGGACTTGATTTTAGCTTTTCGGGATTAAAGACATCCGTACTCTACTATTTGCAGGATATGCCGGAAGAAAAACGCAAAGTGTTTCTGGAAGAACATCAATCTGATCTCAGCGCGAGCGTAACCGAGGCCATTACCGATGTGCTGGTGATAAAGCTCAGGCGGGCTATCAGTCAAACGGGTGTCAAACAGGTGTTGGTTGCCGGTGGGGTAGCGGCCAATTCGGTATTACGCAGAAAAGTGGAGGCTCTATGTGATGAGATGGGGCTCGCCCTTAAAATACCCAGGCTTGTTTATTGCACCGATAATGCCGCCATGATTGCCGTAACCGGCTATCTGAGGACCCGTAAACATCAGTGGGATGATGTTGGCTTAAAACCCTTTGCAAGCCTTTGATAATGTTGAACTTTAAATTATGAATTTTGAATTCCGCGGTAATGAAAGGTAGGTAAAGGATAATTGGTAGATGAAGCATTTTATAAATGTTTCTATGCTTTCTACTCATTTTCTTATCTCGAACTCAGGTTACGTTATTATTGAACGGAGCCAATCACGATATCATCGATAATTTGCCTGTTCAGGAAATGCATTGACAGTGTGTCAAGATTATCATTGGTATAGCTCTTGGTGAAGACAACCACATCATTAACCACGATGCTGAATTTCTTTGCCTCGGTATCCACAAACAGTCCGATTTTAAAAATCTGTCCCTGATATGAGCCATATGATTTGTAGGGATACATGTTGGCGTTGGCATTCTCCTTGTAACCGATTTTTACGTCTCCATTGCTATCCGATTCCAGCCAGACGACAGGATTGGTTCCGGTAGATTGGCCATTTGTCAGTTCCATGGAAAAAAATGATATTGGAGACAAGAACATTACTTTTGCAACCGATATGTATTTTTGTTGTGCGGGTAAAATGGTGGTTGAGGAGAAGATATTATTCGCACCTCCCATGTACATAAGTGAATGGTTTCCGTCAATCACATACTTCGAGTCGGAAATGATTGTGTAATCGAATTTATTATCTATCCATTTTGCCGGATCCAGCCTTCTGCTCTCGAAATCATCACCATTAATTTCCTGGTACACAAAGGCTGTATCCGATGTATTTCCTTTATTCCCCGTCTTGTTCTCTAAATTCAGCGAAGCCATTCTGAGGGAATAAATACCGGGCGGGGCGTTTGTAATCTCATACGTCGATGCTTTGGCATCCAAAGGGCCGCCATTAATAGCTGTTGTAGTATCGCTGATGTTATAAATGGCATATCCGGCAAGGTTTGGATCGTCAACCGGATTCCATGTGAGTGTGATGTTGTTGGTGCCTGTCTTGCCGATTCCGGTTATGTAAGGTGGTGCTACCGTTTTCATGATCATCTGTATGTCATATCGAAAATCCGGCGATGACAAGGATATATTTCGTTTGAAATCCTCATATCCGTCTTTCGTAACAACAATATTGTGCATACCCTGCGGTACAGATGCAAATTGATAGAAGCCGGTTCCGGGTGTAATCTGTTGATTGCCTGCAAGTTCTATTAAGGCTCCCTGAACCGGATTTCCCAATCCATTGGTCACATTTCCGTAAATATTAGTGTAAAGTTGCTTGACTGTCAGCTGGAAGTTGAGCTTATTATCCCCCTTTTTGATCGTTATCGATTTTGAAAAGTCATTATACAGATCGAGTTTAGCCGTGAGGTTATAGGTTCCAACCGGTATGTCTTCCAGGGAATAAGATCCGTTCTGATCCGTCGTTGATATTTTCTCGTTGAGTTGGACACTTACCCCTGAGAGATTTTTATTGCTTCCCTTTTCCGTGACCGTGCCGGATAAATTTCCCACTGCAACCAGCATGATATTGACGTTATTCTGCCCCTTGTCGATAGTGACAGGCTGGTTCACTTTATCATAATCGACGGCAGTGACACCAACCATATATGATCCGGCATCAATCTGACTAAACGAGAATTTTCCGTCTTGACCCGTTGTATCTTTTTTGTTGTCAATCTCCACGATTGCTGAACCCACAGGAACTCCTGACCCCGATTCATAAATAATACCCGACAAGGAACCGACATTTTCATTTTTAACTGCAAGAGTGATATCAAAGTTGTTCTCACCCTTGTTTATTGTCACTTCATGTGCATAACGGGTGTAACCTTTTGCAGTAACCGTTAGCGTATCGGAACCGGTTTGCAAGCTGTCAATCTGATATTTCCCATCCTGGGTGGTTGTGTCAATTTTGCCGTCTATCTCGATGACAGCCCCGGGAACAGACTTGTTTGTACCCGTTTCCAGAACGTTACCCGATAATATTCCATAAGGATTTTCAGGAAGGGGTAATTGGGCCAATGTTATCTTGAAATAATTATAACCATAGCCGATTTTGACGGTATCAGCAAAGTTTGTGTAACCATTGCCAGAAGCATTCAAAATGTAGGTGCCTGCCTGGACTCCTGAAAAGAGATATTTACCATCTGTGCCTGTAGTGTCTTTTTCACTGCCTAGAGATACAACGACTCCACCGACCGGCTTTAAAGTTCCCTTGTCAATAACAAGTCCCTCAATTTCACCCGACTGAGGTGAGCTGGGATTTTTATCGCAGGAGATAAGAGCGGCAAGAATTAAAATTAAGAAATAACACCACCTCTTCATGAGCCTTTCCTCCTATAAAAGTATTTTTTTAGACGAGCTCTTTAAAAGATATGGACTGCAAAGGCTTGTGTGTACGGACTTTTAAAAAATAACTTATTAAGAATATAGTAACATATACAAGCTATAAAGTATTAATTTTTATTTACAAAACGAGGATATCAAAAGGCGATAAAATCAGCATTCCAATGGGAGACAATGTAAAAGGGAGGAACGGTGGTTTTAGAGAAAATTTTAAATCCCGGCAGATAATCAGACTGATAATCAAAATTTTTTTGATTCTGCCACGGCTAATTCATCCACCAGGTTGTTAATTTCGTTGTTGGCATGACCTTTTACCTTTTTCCAGACTACCTCGTGATTGTTCATCGAAGATAGGAGTTCTTTCCAGAGGTCCTGGTTTTCAACCGGTTTTTTATCGGCCTTTCTCCATTCTTTGCGCTGCCAGTTTTCTATCCAGCCTTTCGTAAAGGCATTGACCAGGAGAGCGCTGTCACTGTGTATAACGACCCGGCATGATCGTTTGAGTGCTTTAAGGGCCATTATGGCGGCTTTCAGTTCCATACGGTTGTTGGTCGTTCGTACCTCACCACCACTGATGGTTTTTATTTTGCCTTTGAATTCCATGTAAGCAGCCCAGCCACCGGGGCCGGGATTACCGCTGCAGGCGCCGTCAGTGTAAACAATAACTTCATCCATATAAACTCCTTTAGAGGATTCAGATATATTTTACAGTCAGGGGATGCAGCATCTCTTTATAACGTTGTGCCGCCTCGGTTACCCGGACGTCCCATTCATCTCCGGAACCCGCATAGATAATGCTGCGGCTTACCGACACTACCGGCACCCCAGGGTGATCTTCCAGGGCTTCAATCAGATCGCTGACCGACCCACCCTGCGCACCCAGTCCCGGTATCAGCAAAGAACCCCTGGGATGTTCTGCAACCACTTCTTTGAGTAGTGAAGCCTGAGTTGCTCCGACGACCATCCCGGCATGCCCGTTAGAGTTTTTTTGAAGATCCGCCAGGTGATGTGCGATATAATGGCTCATCATGGGATATCCGTCAAACGGTTTCTTGAAGAAATCTTCCGAACCCGGATTGGATGTTAGTGTGAGGGCATAAATCCCACGTTCACCGTCGTCCAGGAAAGTTTTAAGTGTCTCAAACCCCATCAGGGGGGAAAGGGTGATGGCGTCGACATCATAGCCATCAAAGAAAGCGGAACGGTATCGCTGGGCCGTATGGCCGATATCTCCGCGTTTTGCATCGGCAATCACAATTCTGGAATAAGGAATTTGTGCGCGTACTTCACGAAACACGTCCATCCCGTCGGGACCAAGAGCTTCAAAGAAAGCAAGATTGGGCTTATAGGCACAGGCAAAGGGAAGCGTCGATTCAATGACTTCCCTGCAAAAATGGAAGACCTGCTTCGGGACCGATGAGTATGACGACTGGATGGTTTTAGGCAGGCGATCCGGCACCGGATCGAGTCCTACACATAAAAGCGACTCCGTTTCCCGGACCGCCTTGCGAAGTTTTTCGATAAAACGCATTGAGCTTAAGTATCTGGTGTTGCACCCCGACAGGTCGGGACAGCGTATTCATGATGGCGAAATATAAAAAAAGCAGGATACCAATGTACCCTGCTTTCCGTTCTGTTAACACTAAAAGAGGACTTAGTAGTGAGAACTTAGATAATGTGTGTTAATTAGCTCCGGATGCCAATGGGAAACCTTCTGGAATGGACTCGAGGTTGATCCGCTGGATGTTGGCGCCGAACGTGCTGTTGAGCAAATCGATGATCTCGTTGGTAACAACCGTGTAGCCACGATTTGTTGGGTGCACACCATCGAAACTGAACAGGCTGCCGATGGTTGGAGTCAACGTGATACCATCTTCAGTGATACCCCCGGTTTTTACAATATTGTTGAAGATGCTGTTGATATCGAGAAGCACCACACGATCGCTGCTGCCGACTACCGTCTTGATAGCATTGTTGAAACCATCGATCGTCGTCTGGGCATTTGCTATCTCGTCGGAATCCAGAATCAAACTATTAGGAAGAGGGTTTTGCGGACTGACAATGAAAGGCTTGGTCGTGTCAAGCGCTCCGCCATAACTTTGTATGATGGCCGAAACAGGTATACCTTTTTTTGTGGCAATGTCCCTCCAGTATTTACCCGTAGGCTGACCAATAAGCGGCAAATAGTTTTGAGCGGTTAACAGTATTAATGCCTGGGTTGGGTTACCTATACTGGTAGCAGGCATTACTGTTGCCTGTTCCGATCCATTGGATTGGGTTTTGAAATAATAGATCCCGGGTACTCCCGCCTGCTGCAGTTGAGCTTTGAATATCGGGCCAATAGTGGTGGCAAACGGTATATCTGCTACATTTGGGATATTACCCGCGACAATTTTGACCGTGCTATTAATACCCAGAATTGCATTGATTGAGGCTCCATATAACTGTGTGAAAACCGGCACAGTGTTCATGGGTAAAGTTCCGCCGCTTGTTACATAACCAAGTGCATCATTATTTCCCAGCCAGAAAGTGACAAATGTTGGATTTTGTGAAGCCACCGCGTCCTGGATGCTGGGTACCTGTTTGCTCATCTCTGCACTCCCCAGCACGATTCCGTAGAATGGATTGGTCTTGGCTCTTTCCTTTATGCCGCCTGTTTGTGCATCGGCATTCAGATAATCGGCCAGGATGGCACCGGGAATACCCAGATTCTGATAGGGCCCTGCAACTGTTGGTTGGCCGACCAGTTGTTGCTGGGTAACAATAATCGGGTTTTGCGGATCGGTTGTGAATTGCTGAATGGCAATCCGGTCACCGATGCCCGGGCTGATCATTGGTTGTTTGAAATCCTTCACTCCCATCTGGCGCGCCAGCAGGTTGGGGAATGAGTACATTTCTGCCGCTTCATACAAAGCTCCGCTCTGATAGCCTGCTGCCAGACTGTTCCCGACAGAAATATATTTGCTTACGTCGATCGATCCTGTATTGAAAGGCCCAACGGTGTGCTTGCTGTAATCCTCACAGGAATTAAATGCCAGGACAATTATGGCAAGTGCCAGAAAATATGTGCTGAAACGTTTCATAATCTTCTATCCCCAAGAGGTTAAAATGAAAAAGAGAGTGCTGCGCCGAAAAGGTTGGCTTTAGTATTGTAGTAGCCATCCAGTGGATTTTCCGGAGTATCGATTTTCCTTTCCTTGGCTCTGATGAACATGTAGAATGCATCAAAAGAAACCTGGGGTGTGACTTGATACGAGAAGCCGCAGGAGAAATCCCAGCGGTTGGCATCAGGCAGTATGGGATCGAGTGTCTTGTCAGGGATTGGATTTTGATCGTAGGCAATACCACCACGTACGGTCAGGCCTGTGACTTTCTCTACGTTATATTCGGCCCCCAAACGGTATTGGGATGTATTATGATAGAGTCTCGGGCTGTTGATATCCTGTAGCGCCGGAGTGTGCATATCGAAATGAACGTTCAGGCTGTCGAAGCTCGACCAGCCATACCAGACGTAATCAAACTCAACACTGAGATTACGAACAGGGTGCACATTGACACCGGCCGCCCAGTTGGCAGGAGTCGTGATATTCAGGCTGCCGACCACACCACTCGGGAACCCGGAAGCGGGCAGATTGGTGAATACGGCATTACCACGAAGTTTGAGTTTGAGCTGGCTGCGATAAGTGAAGCCGAATGATATCATATCGGATGGTTTGAGAATAATCCCGAGATTATAACCGACCGGTGTCTTTTCCTGCGATCCATCAAGGTACACCGTGCCGGTCTGAACACCGGTCTGACCAACAAAATCGGTAACCTCACGCGACAGGGTGGCATCGCCCTTAATGCCGATGACGACCCCTCCGCCGATGTACGTTTTAACCGGACCTATATCGGGCAGCCGATAGCTCACCACCGGATTGAGCACCATCACCTGGAGATTCGTCTTCAGGGCAAACCTGCTTCCAACCCAACCTGGTTTCCATTTGGTGCCGAGTCCGTAGGGTACGTACATACCCAGTCCAAAACTAAGTTTGGGTGTCACCGAGTAGGATGCATAAGCGTCGGGAACGAAGAAGGTCTGTTTCTCCATCATGTATTCGTTCACACTGTAGGGCAGGGGGCCCCGGAATTTATCCCTGGGAGCGATAAAGGCCGCACCTACACTGAGATGCAACCCGGAAAGTTGGGCAAGACCAGCCGGATTGAAAAAGATGGTAGAAACGTCGTGGCCATTAGCTACGTAAGCTCCCATCATCCCTGTAATTCGGACACTTGCCTCATAAAGAGCAAAACCGCTGGCCCGCACCTTATGCACGGAAAGTACGGTTAGCAGACATATGATGGTAAAATATTTAGTCATAGACAGGCACCCTCCAAATGTTAAGATCGATCAGTGTTCTCAGGTAAAATAGCTTGGTGTGAATATTTAAAAAAGCGTTTCCAAATCCTAATTGTTGATAAAATAATAGAAAATTTAAAAAGAAAAATGTTTTGCCAGTGAAGTCATTTGTATATCACTGATTATTCGGTCATAAAAGTCTTAATTTGTGATAAAAAAAATCAGAGGCATAGTTTGAAGATTTGATTTATGGCAATTAGACTGATTCAAAAAGAGGTGTGTGCTATCTTTTTTGTATCTTCCAGCGATTTTTAATTGCGACTAATAATATGCCTGACAGCCAGACGGAAATTAATAATGACGATACCTCATCTTCATGGTATGAAGAGTGGTTTGACAGTTCGCTTTACGAAAAGTTATATGCCTATCGTGATGATGAAGAAGCCGCACGCCTTGCCGATCTTCTCGAGGTTGAATTGCCGAATGCACGATACCGGAAGATCCTCGATTTTGGATGCGGTCGTGGTCGCCATTCCCTGAATATGGCCCGGCGTGGGTATAAGGTCACTGGTTTTGATTTATCAGCCAGGGCAATACAAAAAGCGAGGACCCGCGCCGAAAATGAGAACTTGCCAATCGACTTTCGCATTCATGACATGCGCGAGCCGCTCGATGAACAGTTTGACGCAATCCTGAATCTCTTTACCACGTTCGGCTACTTTGATGATGAGGCTGAGAATGTGCGTGTCCTGCGTGCAATGAGCCATATGCTCCGGCCATCCGGTCGTTTAGTCATAGATTATCTGAATGCCCATGGTGTGAGGCAGTCACTGAATCCTCATCAGGACGGCAGCGTCGATTCGCTGGGATATGATATCAGCAAAGAGATCGATGAAAGCGTAAATATGGTCGTTAAAACAATCCGCTTTCACAAACAAGACGGAGATATCCGCGAGTATCAGGAGCGCGTTAAACTCTATGGAATGGATTGGTTTAAGGAGCATTTGGCCCGCTATAACCTGACGCTCGTAAAATGTTATGGTAATTACAATGGTGATCCTTACGAGGAAGACACAAGCGACCGGCTGCTTATGTTCATTTGCCACCAATCGTGATTAATTCCGGATATCCCCTCGTCGAAATGACAATCCACCCGAATCTCTGTGATTACCCTGTGTTCCCTGTGGTTGTTTTTCTCCGCGTCTGTAATAACCACAAAGTACACCGGGTAATCTCACAGAGGAGTAGAATGATGAGACCCTTTTAATTTTTTCTTTTTACTTTCAACTTGTCATTAAGAGTCCCAATTTACTGATCGGGATAAATGGCAATGATCAAACAACGGTTTCGGGGTAGACTTCGGTAAATCCGTGGGGTGGACGATCGAGCCGATGCGTTTCGAAGTAGAAAAACCGTTCGCCTGTTACCCTTTTTCCGTTGATGCTGAAAAACCTCAGATCGGGAGCGATCAAAGATTTCAGGGGATAGAAGAGAGCTTCGTAAAGATTTTCCCGGCTGAAAATATGCAGGTCAAATCCATTGAGAGCCTTCTCTTTGTAGATAACATGCTGACCGGCATCCAGGAATTTGAGCATGTCGGAAATCCGGTCACGTAATTGTTCGTTATCAGAGATCATCAGTCCATCAACACCAGTCACAGTCTCGCCATGATGGGCCACTACAGCCCCGCCAACCGGTAATTCTTCCAGCGCAGATAAGAAATCCTCGTGCTGGAGACCTGCTGTGGTTGTGAATTGCAGACCCTTAAAGCCTTGAGCCACGGCTTCAAGCGCTGGTCCAGCATGATCTATCTGATCCAGGCCGAAGAACGGCCCCTCGAGTCTGGTGCCGGTGATGTAAAATCGGGAGTAGGTCGGTGCCGGTTTCATAAATTCATCGAGTGTGGATGAACGCTTCCGCTCATTTCGCGAATCCAGCTCTCCTGAAAGTTTTTCCAGCAGCATGTCGTGTTCGAAGATCAGTTTGAGAATATCCATTTTGATTTGATCTTTTTTCTGAAATTATTCGTGTCAAAAATAACACTCTTTTATCATCATTACGATTCAAATGGTAATCCTGTTGTCGAAGCCTGGAGATCAATCCCAGAGGCTATCCTGGCTTTGTTACACGGGTAAAGAAGACGCTTTTACTAAAATGAGAATGGGGTCTTGAGTATTGAGATATGAACTGAATTGTATATCGTAGGCCGGACTGTCAGTCCGGCAAGTGGTAAGGTGTTATGTAATAAGGGCGATCGTATAAATGATCATTGGCGATGTAAACGCAATAAAAGCGAAATAGGCGGATAGTTTTTTAGGCGTAATACGGGCGTCACCATATGCTTTTCTTACCAAGAGCGGCCAGAGAAGATCCTGGTAAGCGATTGGCACTCGCTACGGGGAAAATGCAGCGGGTGTAATACGATGTTCTCTTTTCTGCCATTGATGCTGACTGCCAGTCCGGCCGACAAAAAAGGCCCCAGAATACTTCCCGGGGCCTTTTAAATAGGTCAGAGGTCACTCTCAGTGCAGCAGGCCTGCGATGACCAGTGCCACGACCGACATCAGCTTGATAAGAATGTTGAGGGATGGACCGGAGGTGTCCTTGAATGGATCACCAACCGTATCACCTACAACGGCTGCTTTATGTGCATCGGAACCTTTGCGATATTCCTGACCATCGATGACAAGTCCGCCTTCAATCATTTTCTTTGCATTATCCCAGGCGCCGCCGGCATTGGACTGGAAGATAGCCATCAGTACGCCGGTTACTGTAACACCGGTCAGCAGGCCACCCAGCATTTCGGCACCACCGAGGAAACCGGTCAGCACCGGAATAGCCACAGCAAGAACACCGGGAATAACCATTTCTTTGATGGCTGCTTTTGTAGCGATGGTCACACATTCGGCATACTCGGCCTTGCCGTCGGCTGCTTCAAAGATTTTATGATCTTCTTCAGACCATTCCGACATGTCCTTTCCGTCGTTTTTCTTCATCACATCAAGTGCCGCTTTCAATACTGGAATACTGGTGAATTGGCGACGTACCTCCTTGATCATTGACATGGCCGCACGACCTACAGCGTTAATGGCAATTGCCGAAAAAAGAAACGGGAGCATGCCACCCAGGAAGATGCCGGCCATTACTTCAGATTTGGACACATCGATTGTGGTGAGGTGTGCCGTGTGCATAAAAGCACTGAATAAAGCCAGTGCCGTAAGAGCAGCCGATCCGATTGCGAAACCTTTACCGATGGCGGCGGTCGTGTTGCCGACGGCATCAAGCTTATCGGTACGATTGCGGACTTCGTGTGGCAGTTCTGCCATCTCCGCGATACCGCCTGCGTTATCGGAAATAGGACCGTAGGCATCCACAGCAAGTTGAATTCCGGTGTTGGAAAGCATGCCCACAGCAGCAATAGCAATGCCGTAAAGGCCGGCAAAGTAGTGAGCGCCAATGATGGAAGCAGCAAGAATGATGA
Organism: uncultured bacterium; assembly: GCA_963787205.1. GTDB lineage: Bacteria > Bacteroidota > Rhodothermia > Balneolales > DATFMH01 > DATFNI01. The sequence goes on along the minus strand of CAWBCD010000010.1, from coordinate 76,691 downwards.
TTGGGATAGCAGTGGAAAGCATCCCGATACTCAGCCCAGCAATAATATTGGTGGCGCTCCCCGTAACAGATTGTCTGGCAATGGAAAGAACAGGACGCTTGTCTGTTCCTGTGAAATATTCTGTTACCACGCCAATCAATACCCCGGCGACAAGTCCGATGATCGTTGCCCAGAATACACCACCAGCAGTGTAATGGGAAACTTCGCCGGCGTAATCTGTGTAAGTCCAGGTGGCAGGAAGCATCCAGACGGTGATGAAATAGGTGGCGATGATCATAACAATAGAGGAGCCAAACTCACCGGTGTTCAACGCCTTTTGTGGATTTCCGCCTTCTTTCACTTTTACAAAAAAGGTTCCAAGAATGGAGGTGATAATTCCAGTTCCTGCAAGGAAGAGGGGAAGCAATACGGCAGACAAACCGTTCCAGTTGTCGTGGAAATTAGCTCCCATAAAAGCGGCGCCAAGGACCATCGTACCAACAATTGAGCCAACATATGATTCGAAAAGGTCAGCGCCCATTCCTGCAACGTCACCGACGTTATCGCCGACATTATCGGCGATAGTAGCCGGGTTGAGCGGATGGTCTTCCGGAATGCCTGCTTCGACTTTACCAACCAAGTCTGCACCAACGTCTGCCGATTTTGTATAGATACCGCCGCCGACACGAGCAAAAAGGGCTATGGAAGATGCTCCAAATGAGAAACCGGTGATGACTGTGATCACCATATTCATCCCGCTTATGGTGGTTCCGAAAAGATCACTGTAAAAAATGAAGAGTACACCGAGTCCAAGCACTCCAAGACCCACAACGCCGAGTCCCATTACTGAACCACCGGCAAAGGCGATTTCAAGAGCCTTGCCTAGTCCGCTGCGGGCGGCATTGGTCGTTCTGACGTTGGCTTTTGTAGCCACACGCATTCCGATAAAACCGGCAAGGGCAGAACAAAAAGCACCTGTGATGAATGATACTGCAACTAACCAGGATGAATTGGCCTGGCTGGCTCCACTCCATCCCAGAAGGATAGCGACACAAATCACAAAAATTACGAGAACCTTGTATTCAGATCGCAGAAATGCCATTGCCCCGTCATGAATATGGCCGGATATGGTGACCATTTTATCCGTGCCTACCTCCTGACGGCCGACCCAGGCCGATTTAGTAAAGGTATAGATGAGACCCAGCAGACCCGCAATAGGGATTAAATAAATCAGTGTACTCATTGTTGCATATTTGGTTTAGGTTTTTGGCTCAGTTGTAGAGATTCATGGCTCGGTTAATGCCTTCTCGTACGAAACAGAGGGCAGCATCATGAGCGCGTAGTACGGCTTCGTCCACAGAGGAGAGTTCCTCCTTATCAAAAGAGGATAATACAAAATCAACTTGTTGTCCGCGAGGATAATCGTTCCCGATTCCAAAACGAAGTCTTGAATATTTCTTCGAGCCGACTTCGTGATCGATATTTTTCAGACCATTGTGCCCCCCGTCTCCACCACCGGGACGCAGTCTTATGGTACCGATAGGAATGTTGAGATCGTCTATACAGATGAGAATATCCTGCAGGAGGATACCGTAAATGCGCATGGCGCGTAATACAGCCTGTCCACTCAGGTTTACATATGTTGTCGGTTTGATAAGAATCACTTTTTTCCCGCGGTGATTACCTTCTGCAGCCAAAAATGGTCCTCTTCCTTCTTTGAAGGTAGTACGAAGTGTTTCCGCCAATTTATCAACAATAAGGAACCCGGCGTTATGCCGGGTTCCTTCGTATTCTTTACCGATATTTCCTAAACCGACGATTAATGGCATAGGCCAAACCTATGGTGAGCTTCCATAAAAGAAGCTTATTCTTCAGCGTTTTCGGCTTCAGCCTCGGCGCCTTCTTCCACTTCTGCTCCTTCTTCAACCTCTGCTTCCTCTTCGGTAGCTCCAACAGTTGTCTGGATACCGGTACGTGGCGGACGAACAGTGGCAAGCGTACGGCCAGGATCATCAACGGGAGCCACACCTTCCATTTCAATGTCACGGATGTGCAGGGTGCTGCCGATACGCAGTTTTGAAATATCTACAGCAATGTTTGCCGGTATGTCGGCAGGCAGACAGGTGACACGCAGTTCGCGGGTCGAACGATAAAGACGTCCGCCTTCGGTAACACCAACAGCTGTGCCGCCAAAAACAAGAGGTACGACAACGGTAACAGAATGTTTATCAGCCAGAGCATAGAAGTCGGCGTGTAATGCCCGATCCGTTACGGGATGAAATTCAGTTTTCTTGAGAATGGTGTCGATTTTGGTCTTGTCATCGAACACAAGAGTGACGATCTCAAGATTTTTGGCGGACAGGATCTTTTCAAGATCTAATTCTTTAACAGCGAAGTGACGGTTTTCATCTAATTCCGGTCCATAAACGACGGCAGGAACTCGTTTTTCGCTGCGCAAATGTTCGGCGTTCCGTCGGCCAGTTTCGCGTTGGTACGTTTGAAGTTCTACTTTCTCAGGTTTATTCATGGTTGGCCTTTATGTTTTCAATCATCAAAAAGTGAGCTGATAGTATCATCGGTGTGAATACGGCGGATTGCTTCTGCAAAGATGCCGGCCACACTCAGTACTTTCATTTTAGTTGAGGGTTTTTTCAACGGTATGGTGTCTGTAACAACCAGCGTATCAATGGCTGAGTCTTCCAGTCGCTGATATGCCGGACCCGACAGCATGGCATGAGCGCATGCTGCGATAATATTTTTTGCGCCTCGTTCTTTCAGGGCCGCTGCGCCATTGGTTAATGTTCCTGCCGTGTCGACCAGGTCATCCACGAGTAAAATATTCTTATCCTTTACTTCTCCAATGATATTCATTACCTCGGCAACATTCTGCTTCGGTCGTCTCTTATCGACAAACGCCAGACCGACGTTAAGACTCTTTGCATAGGTTCGGGCCATCTTCAGACTGCCGACATCCGGCGCTACGACGACGAGATCATCGATGGGATTGCGATGGAAGTATTCGATGAAGATGCGACTCGCATAGAGATGATCAAGCGGGATATCGAAAAATCCCTGAATCTGGGGTGCATGCAAGTCCATGGTGAGAATACGATCGGCACCTGCCTTGGTTAACAGGTTGGCCATCAATTTGGATGCGATCGATACCCGCGGGCGGTCTTTACGATCCTGGCGTGCATATCCAAAATAGGGAATGACTGCAGTCAGACGATGCACCGAGGCACGTCGTGCCGCATCGATCAACATCAGTAATTCGATGATGTTGTCACCCGGCGGAGGTGTCGACTGTATGACGAACACATCCTTTCCCCGGATACTTTCCTCAAATTTGACATATAATTCCCCATCTGAGAAATTTTTGATGGTCACTTCACCGAGATGGGTACCATATTGCTCAGCAATTGCTCGAGCGAGCGCTGCGTTACTGCGACCTGCAAATATGGCCAGCGGCTTTTCCAATGGTCTGTTCGTTAGGCGTTTTTGTATAAATAAAAAGGATGACCGTTGGCGACATCCTTAATGTATTGCTTGATCGGTTTCATTAAAAATGAGTTGCCCGGGGAGGATTCGAACCCCCACTGACGGGACCAAAACCCGCTGTCCTGCCTTTAGACGACCGGGCAATACCCTGATCTCAAAAAGAATCCAAACTTATCAAATTATCTGTCATCAGTCAAGGTATAAGAATCATTTTCATGATCTCACATTCACTACACCGACCTTCTTTGCAAAGGTGCTTGAACTGGTAGACGGTTGCAGGGTCATCCCTGATTATCTCATCCCCCAGACCTGAACGTTGAAAAGCACCAAGAATCGAACCGGGCACTTTGATTTTCACCTCTTTCCAAGCTTTAAAAGCGCGTTTCAGTAATTCATCATCCTGAAAGAGCGACCCTAAGATATGAATTGCCGGGATATATACAGTAGCATAGAGAATATTTTTTCTCTCATCACCGACTGGTTTGGTCATACTTTCAACGTCGGTTAGCAGAATCCAGCTTGATTTGACCGGTTCATTCAACATTGTCGGCAGTGGCACCTGGCAGAGTATGAACCACATGGCAATAGCCTGAGGAATACGTGATTCAGGCTGGTTGGCGGGCCGTGTATTGGAGAGAGACCAGTCGTGTCGCGTCAGGTAGCCGGAATTGGTTACGGTATCGAGACCGGCAATTGAAAACCCGTGCTCCAGTACGTCCCTGAAAGGGAAAGCGTTAGGATTTGGCATGGTTTCCCTCAAAAACCGGAATAATCTTCGCATCGGCAATCGATTATTTTCGATGCCCAGACCATCGAAAATAGACTCTGCTAACAGATGACGCCACGCCTCGGATGGTGGGAGCGAAGAATCATAACCTTTTTGAAGTTCCCGGATCTTGTAATTGAAATAGCGGTCACTGGCTTTAGCCCATTGCCTTTTCACCGTTTCATGTTCTACATCTTTGATAAGACCGGCACAGGCAAGTGTTGCTTTTATTCTGCTTTTCCGAAAAAGGACCGATGTTTTTTCGTTGATGTATGGCTTCAGTACAAGTGTCGGGATGATTGTCCGATCGGATCGTCGCGCCTCAACCAGGTCATTATCATCCAATACGACATGTAAGATTACTTTATCGTAGCGTGCGTCTTCGTGATGGTGATGGTTGTACCAGCCGCTTGACTCCAGGTGGATTTCGATGTCTCCGTGAAAGACCAAGTCATCCATCCGTATCGAAGCCTGCTTAAAGTCAGGGCCATCACCATTATTCGTACGCCCCGGATTGAGAATTACCAGTGGCTGACGATCCGTCGTAAACAGATTTCCCTGACGGAAATACAGATTGGCCCATATAAACTGTAGGAGCCGTTCATGCATGACTCTCGGTTAGTAAATCGTCGTCGTCCAGATCTAAATCTTCAGTGGCGGAGTATAAATCCGGTATCGTTTCCTTCACCCGGCGGAGTTTTTTACTCGTATTGTGAATGGCATCGTGGCCTTTTTCATCCACCCAGTCGACGGCCTGATCTGCCTGATCCTGCAACCATTCCCGGCTTTCTCTGCCGGATTTGGGGGCCATTAGCATCCCAACAGCAAGACCAGTGGCAAAGGACGCCATCGATATCAAGATAATTTCAAGTTTATTTGAAGCAGCCATCATCTCTTTCTATGTTTATTTTTATTAATTTTAGGTCCTAAAGATATTAGGTAGTGTGATTTTTCTTCAGGAAATGGTATTATACAGACGATAACAGGAACGTCTATAAGAATTTAACGCTCTGAGAGAGGATTTTAAAGCTACAGAACAAAAAAAATAGTTTTCCGGCTCACCCGGTTACCGGTCATGATTCTACGAAATTTAAAATTAGTACTCCTGTTTTCGATAGCTTTGATGACAATTGCCGCGTCCAACGGTATTATTCAGGATTTCCATGCCTCAATACCAGATCAGTCGCGTAACGAGATTTTAGTACAATGGGTCGTAAGTAATTCGGATAAAGTCGACCATTTTGAATTGGAGAGAAAGCTTGTACAGGATGCGTCATTCATAAAATTAACCGACATTCAGCCCGGTCAACAGACGAGCGGATCGGGCGATTTGCAGTATAGTTATATCGATAAAAACATCTACAAGACCAGTACCGGTTCGGAGCCGGTTGTTTACCAATTAAATATTATCTTTAAGGACAACTCAGTGCAGAGTGCCCAGGCCGAAGTTGATTATACGACAACAGCTATACGCAGAACCTGGGGTAGTATAAAAGCAATGTTCCAAAGATAAATAACCGATTTGTGACCCCTACTTCCTCAAAAAATACAGTTGAATTAATGAGTGCCAAACGCATGGAGCGAACACTAAAAAGAATCGCTTATCAGGTGTTTGAGCACACGGGCTACGACTCAGAGATCATTTTATTAGGTATTGACGAGCGGGGATTCAGCCTCGCCCGCAGACTGAGTGAATATCTCATAGCGATCATTAAAAGTCCCGTCAATAGCTATAAGTTGGGCATCAACGACAAGCAGGATGACTCTGAGAGCATCTCAACATTGGATGGTAAGAATGTAGTGCTGGTTGACGATGTGATTTTCACCGGACGGACAATTTTCCAGGCCCTTCACAAATTGTTCGATAACGGGGAACCATCACGCCTTATGCTGGCCGTACTCATCGATAGGGGGCACCGCACATATCCGGTTGAGGCACAGTATGTGGGGTTGCGAATCCCGTCCAAACTAAATGAACATGTTACAGTGAAGCTAACTGAGCTGGAACAGCCGGACCAAGTAGTATTGGAACTTAGTAACTGATACCATTAGTTTCTACTGCCTGTAAGGTGGGATTTATTCTTATCTGGGTTGAAGGGAATGCACAGATTTGTATTTTCTGTATCCGTTTTCTTTGTGACAATTCAATCAACTAAAATTATTTAGATTCATGACTATTATTGGGAAAAATAGAATTGGTTTCTTTTCAAAAGGTTTATTTTGGGGATTTGTGATTTGTATGTTCACTCTCATAACCTATCAATCATCAAACGCTCAGGCCAGGCTGCCACAGATCCCCGATTCACTCAAAGATTGGCATCTTCATTTTGTCGGTGCATTAAATGGAAACCAGGCAGCATATTCAAACTGGAGTCAGGGCGGGGTCAATTCTTTTGCTCTGACCGGTGCGACCCTCTTTCAGGCGATGTACCGCGAGCAACAGTTTGGGTACCAGATGGACGTCAATCTTAAATATGGCCAGGCACAGTTGCAGGGTAAGGGAATGCGCAAAACGGACGACATGATAAAATTTGATAACCAGGTAGATCTGTACATGAATAACCCCATATACAGTGCCTTTGTACTGGTAAGTTTTCAGTCACAGTTCGACAAAGGTTTCAAATACCATGATAATGCCCCCGATGAATTCATATCCAGTTTTTTATCTCCGGCTTATATCCAGGAAGTTGCCGGTTATTCATATCAGCCCGCGGATTTTTTTAAGGCTAAACTTGGTTTCTCATTCAAGCAGACTATTGTGAAAGATACGGTTCTTTCGACACGGTACGGTCTGAAACCCAATCACTATCTTAGATCTGAGAGTGGTGCTTACATCGGTCTTCAATTTCAGAAAACAATTTTGCCCAATGTTACACTGTCGAGCGGCTTTGACTCTTTTACAAGTTTCGTAAAAAAGATAACCAGCACGGATATCTCATGGAATAATGAGCTCATCGGTCAGATTAACAAGTTCATGAGTGCCGATCTGCAGTTCTCACTGGTTTATAATGATGATGTGACCAAAGCCTTACAGGTCAAACAGGTGCTTGGTCTGGGAGTAAACATCACTATATTGTAAGGGTGATTAGAACAAGAAAGGATCAATCGGGTTTTGGGAATAAGAGCTGATCGCTTTAATTACTCATGTTTTAATCCATAGTCATTTCTGAGAGCCTCCGTGTGGTTGAAAGTTGGTTTTGACACGTGGAAGACAGATATCGAACTACAAGAAAAAAACAATCCCTGCCTCAATTTTTTGAGATGGATCTGGAACAATTTTTTCGACACTTTAAGGACCTTGATGCGTGGCGGGAATCGTTTGGGGTTATGCCTCTCGACGATAGCCAGCGTATTTCACCAAGACACGCTGAGCAGGTTTTGACTGAGTTGGTGAACAGACTGAAAGGAAACTACCCCTTTCATCATCCGCAGTATGCGGGTCAAATGTTGAAGCCGCCTCACGAACTGGCCATACTGGCATACATGCTTGCTATGACCATCAATCCCAATAATCACGCTCTAGACGGGGGGCCGCCAACCTCAGAAATGGAGAAAGAGGTGATGGCACAACTGGCAGAGATGGTCGGGTATGGCAAACGTTACCTTGGGCATCTGACCAGCAGCGGCACTATCGCCAATCTCGAAGCATTGTGGGTTGCGAGGGAATCCAGACCAAATAAAGCCATAGCTTTTTCTGCGGCTGCACATTATACCCACGCCCGGATGTGTGAAGTTTTGAAGGTTAAGGCAATAGAGATACCGGTTGGGAGTAACGGCAAAATGGATCTCGAAGCACTCGAGGATGTGATTGATCGGGTCGGTACGGTCGTGGTAACAATGGGTACCACGGGTTTGGGATTAGTTGAAGATCTGACGGGAGTTCTTGATCTCTGTCGTCATCATAAGGTCCGGGTACATGTTGACGGAGCCTATGGAGGGTTTTTTAAACTGCTGGAATCCACTCATCTGATTGATGGTGAAGCGTGGTCACGTTTGGCAGAAGTGGACAGTTTCGTGGTTGATCCCCACAAACATGGCCTGCAGCCTTATGGGTGTGGGAGTGTTTTGTTCAGAGATCCGGGTGTTGGGAAGTTTTACAAGCATGATTCACCGTACACTTATTTCTCATCGGATGATCTGCATCTTGGTGAGATAAGCCTGGAATGTTCAAGAGCCGGAGCATCAGCAGCGGCCTTATGGGCTACCTTGCAGTGTTTTCCCCTGACGGAGTCGGGGTTGGGTAGGATTTTGGCTCAGTGCCGCAGCGCAGCAAATGAATTCTACGACGCGCTTCGCGACTCGCCGGTATTTGCACCTTTGATGCCGCCCGAGTTAGATATTGTCGCATACTTTCCTGTGAGGACACCAATTCGGGTATCCGACCTATCGGAACTGTCGAAAAAAATTTTCCAGCTTGGCATGAAGGACCCCAAAGAAGGATTGCATCTGAGTCTGTACCGTGTGCCTTCTGAAATAATTAAAAACAATTACCAGGAGTTACAGGTTGATCAACCGGAGGCCACATTGTTGCGAAGCGTATTGATGAAACCTGAGCACCGGTATTTTGTACCCGAACTGATCCGGCGTCTGGAAAAACTCTGGATGAAAGCCCGTTAATTTGGCTCTTTCAACGGATGATTTTCTCCCTCGCCATTCGCTTTCTTTTCGTCTCCGTCTGAATGCCAGCCAATGTTGAGTGGACGATTTTCGTCGCCGGCCAGGTAAACCGTCTGTGTCGGGAATGCAAAATCGATTCCTGCCTCATTGAAGCGCTTGAGGATGTCCATGTTTAGTCGTTCACTAAATTCCATGTACTTCCAGTAATCGGGTGGATGATACCAGTAGATAACAAGGATATCGAGTGAGGTGCTGGCAAAATCGCTGAAATATACGCGCGGAGGAAAATCCGGGTTCAAACCCTCGTGGTTGTCAAGCAACTCTTTGAGTATATCGACAGCCTCCTGCATTTTTTCAGGTGAGGTATCATAGGTCACCGTAACCGTCATCACCCTTCGGATATACGGCCGCTTTCCGATGTTGTGTATCATCATGTTGGCCAGTTGGCCGTTCGGGATACTGACCAGGTGTCCATCAAGCGTGCGGATACGGGTCGACCGGAAGCCCACTTCCTCAACCGGTCCATCGTAGCCTTCCACATTAATACGGTCGCCAACTTCAAATGGCTTGTCGGAAAAGAGGACGATGGATCCAAAAAAATTCTTGATGGTATCCTGTGCGGCCAGGGCTACAGCCAGACCGCCAACACCAAGACCAGCAAGTATAGATGTGATGGGCTTGTCACTTAATGTCTGAGCCACTTGCAGTAAAACCAGGATGACCACAGTAACGCGCAATGATTTGCCAACAAGAGGCGCCAGCATATCGTCCAGTTTGCTCTCGGTCTTACTTGCAAAACGGCGAAGCCAAACGTCAACAACCTGTGTCAGGCAGAATACTGAGTAGCCGATAGACACGATAATCAGCATGGTAGTGCAAACCTGGATCACACTGTTAAGTTCACTGCTGATGACCAGGATAGCTAAACCGGCTTTCAATGCCATGGAAACGAGCAGAAAGGTGATGGATTTTGAAAAGGCGATAAACATTTCAGAAATAATATCCTTCTGAATGTTTTTTGCCTTTTGCGCTGATTTGTCGAAGACGTACTTAGCTATGCGCCCGACAATGAAGGCAATGATAATTAATCCAAAAAGAGTTAGTATCCGCCACAGTTCGTTGCCGGCTACCTTTACATCTGTTAGTAAGTCCATCAGAAATGTTAACAGCATTAATATTATATCAAGATATTTATGGTATCCCCATTACCCGTAAAGTTTAGAGACTCATAGTTTACTTCGCAACTATGAAAAAGGCTGTATCCGGAATTTCGAATACAGCCTCATATATTAATTGAATTTTAATGAACTGCGTTCCTAGTCCACGTCGAACTTTATGCCTTGGGCCAGTGGCATTTCGTGGCTCCAGTTAATGGTGTTTGTCTGACGCCTCATATAGGCTTTCCAGGCATCCGAGCCAGACTCCCTGCCGCCGCCGGTTTCTTTTTCTCCGCCAAAGGCTCCTCCAATTTCGGCGCCGCTGGTCCCTATATTGATATTGGCGATGCCGCAATCGGACCCTGCAAAACTCAGAAATCGTTCCGATTCGCGGAGATCAGTAGTGAACATAGCCGAGCTTAATCCCTGAACGACTCCATTGTGAATCTCGATGGCTTCATCCAGCTCCTTAAATTTAATGAGATACAGGATCGGTGCAAATGTTTCTTCCTGTACAATATTGTAGTCGTTTTTAGCTTCACAAAGGGCAGGTACAACATAATTGCCTTCCGCGTATTGATCTCCGGTAAGTACCTGACCACCATATAATACCTTGCCACCTTCCTGTTTAAGTTGTTCCAGCGCTTTCTGCATCTTGCCAACAGCATCCTGATCGATGAGTGGCCCGACAAGCGTGTCGGAATCAAGAGGACTGCCGATTTTGAGTTGCTTGTAGATACCGGTTAACCGGTTGCGTATCTCTTCATAAACCGACTCATGGACAATCAGTCGCCGGGTAGAGGTACAGCGCTGTCCGGCAGTGCCGACAGCTCCAAATACCGTGGCACGTATGGCCATCTCGACATCCGCTTTTCCGGTGATGATTATGGCGTTGTTACCACCCAGCTCAAGGATCGTCTTGCCCAGTCGTGCGGCAACGGTTTGAGCCACTTGTTTCCCCATTCGGATGGATCCGGTTGTGGAGATAAGGGGAATACGTTTGTCGCTGGTCATCCAGGAACCGACTTCCCGGTCGCCGATGACCAGGTTGAAAATCCCATCAGGCAGATTATTTCGTTTCAAGACTTTAGCAACGATTTTCTGTACAGCAATGGCGCAGAGCGGTACTTTTTCGGATGGTTTCCAGATAACAACATCGCCACAGATGGCTGCAATCATGGCATTCCATGCAAATACAGCCACCGGGAAGTTAAAAGCCGTGATCACACCGACCGGTCCCAGCGGATGCCATTGATCATACATCCTGTGCCGGGCACGCTCCGACTGCATGGTGGAACCGTAAAGCTGCCGGGATTGACCGACGGCAAAGTCACAGATATCAATCATTTCCTGCACCTCACCGGCACCTTCCTGAAAGATTTTACCCATCTCGTACGAGACGAGTTTACCCAAATCGTCTTTATGTTCTCTCAATTCCAAGCCAATTTGTCGAACGATCTCACCGCGTCTGGGCGCAGGAGTTGCCCGCCAGATTTTAAAAGCGTCCTGTGCTTTTTGAATGACCTGCTCAAATTCGTCTCTGGTGGTGGCTGCAACGCCGGCAATGGCTGAATTATCAATGGGAGTATAACTTATAAGGCTGGGGTTTTCCAAATCTCCCAGCCATTCCTGTCCGGTTGATGTGCCCGGGTTATTTTTTCCAATTCCTAAAATTTTTAGAAAATCCATAAATAGTTTCCTGTGTTTTTATTTTCTCAAGTACGATCAAAGATACAAACCTTTTGCCAGAAACAATGTTTGTAAAAAAAGCGCTTACATAGAGTAATTTGTACGTTTTCAAAGTCTGAATCGTGCGTTAAGTGTCAGGTTTGGGAATAGTTTATGCGACCATGATCGTGCCGCCCTGTTGAATGCGGCAATCTGGTCTTTGGGATAGCGGGTGTATTGTTTCTTCCTGATGGCCTGTTGCTGTACCCAGCCGTCCAGGTAAAGTGCATTACCATTGTCCAGGGGAAGATTGATCGTTACAACGGGGCCCCATTGTACCGTCGTTTGTTGTCCGGATGCTACCCAGCTGATATTTTGCTGTGTGCCGTTCTCATTGACGGTGGCCTGCAGTTCTGAGGTTGGCAGATAATCATACTTCATCAGCATTCGCATGCCGGCGGTCACACTGAGCCTTCCTTCCTGATGGGTAACTGTCGCTTCTCCCGTCCACGTGACGAGCGTGTCTAGCGGCACTTCTTTAAAGGCTTTCCAGTACAGTTGCCCGATTCTTAGTTCATTACGAGAACCGCTCAGGGCGAAGGACCAGTCAGGTGCCACCCGGATGTCGGCTTCGGTGCGTGCGCCCCATTCCCGGCTTGCCTGGTCGTTGAGAGGCTGCCCCTGCAATTTATAGTCGTAGACCGTATAGTTGGCGCGGATCAGAAATTGTTGATTAATCGTCAGCCAATCAGTGGGCCTCCATTCCAATTCGGGAACAAGCCGAATTGACCGGCGCCAGTTGTTCTCGATGCTTCGGGTGGAGTATATGTACACATTGTGAAATGCCTGACCCGACAGGTTGATGCTTCCGGTCAGATAATTTTCGAATTGGTGCTTATCAGAGATATTGATGAGATACGCCAGGATGTCATGGTCATCATCATTAGTTTGAGGGGTATTATAGTGAAGAATGCTGATGCGTCCGCCGAAACGGAGGGTGTTGGCCTGGCTGATGTTAATTTTATTTTGAGTGAAGAGAGCAAATTCCGACTGGTCGAAGTTTGAAGCACTTAAAATCTCTTCCTGCCTGGATTTCAATGCGGAAGTGTACGATGTAAGGTTGGTTGTGGTTCCGGTATTGATCAGCCGGGCTCCTGCGTTGACTAGTTGATAGTCGAAGCCACCCGTCAGGTTATTAAATCCGGCCTGATAGTGTGTTTTGAAGTTCAGATCCAGTTCCCGGTGGATATAACGCGAATCGAAAAGATCGTTGCTGGTCTGATTCCCGATCGGATTATTGATAAACCGCCGAATATTGGTCTGCGTACTAAGATTCAGATCACCTTTGATCTTCTCGTAGATCGGGAAGTTGAGCTCCATCGTCAGATCGCTGCTGTCACTCACCACCGATTCGATGACATTATTCACATTACGGTTGAGATAGTTGCTGGGCTGGTAACTTTCCTGCCTGGATTCACCGAGATTGACGTGCGCATGCAGCTGGATATCATCTTTCTGATAATGTGCCCCTGTCAGGAACCGGTACGAGTGATATTGACGTGGTCGGATATTGGCATAATCAAGCGATAGCCTGGGTTGAAAAGTTACTTCTCCAACCTGCCAGAACGGATTGGAAGCGTTAAGTCCCAATGCCAATCCATCATCGGTGTGATCATTGCGTTGATCGATCATGAATCCGACTTTTGGGGAAACACGCCAGTTTTGGGCCCACCGGAAGACCGGACCCGCCATGATCACATTCTGGCGCACATGCGTATTGGTATATGAGAAGGAGCGTGCCCTCAGTCCATATCCCCAATTATTTCCCTGCCATTTTGTGAATGTCAGGTATCCCAGGTTTTCATTTTGCACATTCTGCGCCAGTCCGTTCAGATAGTAGAATTGTCGGTTGAAATTATTTAAAAGTTGCAGGTCAATCCCTTGTTTATTATAGGAGTAAGCCCCATTAAAATCCCAATTGACTGCATCGAGCTGACGTGAAAAACGGGAATTACCGTTGATCCCGAGCCCCCATAATTGAGCGGAAGCAACTTCCGGTATCAGCAGAAGCACCGACAAAACCCCGACAATTATGTAACCCGATATACGCATGCAATTTTGAGCCCCTCCAGGGCTAGCAACACCAATTCTTGTCCAATCCACTGATACTACTGATATACGTTTTCATCGTCAAATATCAGAAATATAAAGAAATCACATTTGCATAGGCAGTGCTTTAATTGTTAGGAATTCCTCGCTATACTTTGCTTCATGAGTGTCACACCAGCATCCCGGAGGCAGATTTCTGTTTTGCGCAACATGAGGCGCAAAAAATACCGGCAGGAACAGTCATTGTTTCTGGCAGAAGGAGAGCGTACGGTCATTCAGATACTGGAAAACGGTATCGTTGAGGTTGTGACCATTTTTCTGGATCAAACAAACGTTGACACTCTGCTTCCGCTGATCGGACATGCCGGCGAGGAACGCAGCATCTATTCCCTTCCTCATGATATTTTCACCGAAGTTTCCGATACGGAGCATCCACAGGGAATACTGGCATTATGTCGCGTCCCCGAAATGAGTAGTCTGGAAGTATGGCAGAATCTTCATGGTTGCCTGGTTGCCCTGGATGGTCTGCGCGACCCTGGTAATATGGGCACCATAATCCGCACGGCATCGTGGTTCGGAGCATCCGGACTGATTCTGAGTCGCGATACGGTTGATCCGTTTCATCCCAAGGTCGTCAGAAGTACGGCAGGGGCTACCGGAACCTTACCTTATAACATTGGAGATTTGAATAAATCACTCAGTAAACTGTTTGAAGTGGGATGGAAGATTTTTTTTCTGGAGGACCGGCAGGGAGCCGAACCGATTGGTTCGGGGTTAGTGGGGGATGGTGCTGTGCTTGTGATTGGCAGTGAAGCTCATGGAATCGGTGTGGATCAAACAAAAGTTAGCGGCCGGTCGATACGTATTCCCATGGGAGCGAATCGTACCAATGTTGAGAGTTTAAATGCAGCAATAGCCGCGTCCATTGCACTGTATGAGCTTGCAAAGAAATAGCATTAGTAATATGATCTCACGACTCATTACTATTTAAAAATTGTTTACTGATTACTGATAATTGCTTATTGTTCATTGTTAACTGATAATTGAAACCTGTTTTATGCCCCGAACCAAGAAGAAGACGTTTGTCCTGGACACCTCGGTTATCCTTTATGATCATGATGCGTTGTATAGTTTCCAGGAACATGATGTGGCCATTCCAATTACCGTGTTGGAGGAGGTTGACCAGTTTAAAAAAGGAAATGATATCATCAACATGCATGCGCGGGAGTTCAGCAGGATTCTCGATCGTCTGTCCGGGCACAACATGCTGCAAAACTGGATATCGCTAAATGGTTCGTCCAGGGGCAAGTTCCGTGTTATCATGGACACTGAGTCGGATCTTGATGCAAACAAAGTGTTCGGTTCGAGGAAGAATGATCATGATATTCTGAATACGGCATTGGTGCTGGCTAAAAAAGAGCCATCCCGGAATGTGGTATTGGTGACAAAGGATATCAACCTGCGTGTCAAAGCCAGGGCCCTGAATCTGCAGGCGGAAGATTACGAAACCGGCAAAATCAAGAATGTTGAAAGTCTGAGCAAGGGGAAGACCGAGCTCATCATAAATGATAGTTCGATTATCGATCGTCTATACAGCGAACAGGGAATCCCGTACCAGGAGATTATGGAACAGCGACCGTCCTGCAATCATTATTTTATACTGAAAAATGATTCCAACTCGGCACTTGCCTTCTTCAATCCACAGACGGAGCAGATCGAACGGGTGATGAAGTCTGGTGCTTACGGAATCAAACCACGCAACGCCGAGCAGACATTTGCCCTGCACGCCCTGATGAATAACGATGTAAAGCTGCTCACGGTGAGCGGAGTGGCCGGAACGGGTAAGACCCTACTGGCGCTTGCCGGGGCCCTGGAGAGCCGCCGGTTTTATCACCAGATTTACATGGCCAGGCCGATTGTTCCTCTGAGCAACCGTGACATCGGGTACCTTCCGGGCGATATAAAATCCAAGATCAATCCCTATATGCAGCCGTTATGGGATAACCTGGATTTCATCAAGAGTCAGTTCAGTGCCAAGTCGAAGGATTACCTGAAAATCGAGGAGATGATTGAAAATGAAAAGCTGTTCGTCACTCCTCTTGCCTACATACGCGGACGCAGCCTTTCGAATATCTTTTTCATTGTGGATGAGGCGCAAAATTTGACACCGCACGAAGTTAAGACGATCATTACACGTGCCGGAGAAGCGACTAAGATCGTATTTACCGGCGACATCTATCAGATCGACACGCCCTATCTCGATGCTCAAAGTAACGGACTATCCTACCTGATCGACCGGATCAGCAACCATCCGCTTTACGCTCACATCCACCTTGAGAAAGGGGAGCGGTCCGAACTGGCAAATCTGGCCAGCGATATGTTGTAGGAAGTGGAGTAGTGAGTCATGAGTATTGAGTAGTGAAAAAGAAAGGTTCCGGTTTAGATATCTTGTCTAAAACGGAACCATTTCAAATTATTTAGTTGTAAATGTGATCTGCTTTTATCAGATTTATGGTTGAACTGTGTTCATGGTTTAAAAATAGGTCTTTTAGCCCGAAGTCATGTATTTAAACTATCAATCCTAAGATTCGTTCCGACCATGACTGAATATCCTTTAGCTCATCAATCTGTAAAACTGGATCTTAAACCCACCGTCTTTCAACCCACCTCAACGACTCGCTTGCTGGCACAAAAGATGGGAGACGTACATGGAAAAACAGTGCTTGATCTGGGATGCGGATCAGGACCCATTGCCATTGCTGCAGCACTTGAAGGAGCCAGACATGTTGTGGCCGCAGATGTTATGGATGAAGCATGCTTGCTGGCGAAAAGTAACGCCGAAATAAACGGGGTGTCAGATGTCGTCGAGGTCGTTCAATCCAATCTGTTTGATGGACTAAAAGACCGTAAGTTCGACGTGATTGTTGACGACGTTTCCGGAATGGGCGATGAAGTGTCCCGGCTCTCTGAATGGTATCCCGACCCTATTCCAACGGGTGGAATTGATGGGACGATGCCCACAATAAAAATGCTTCGTCATGCGCCCGAACACCTGAATCCGGGGGGCATTTTGTTGTTCCCTGTCATTACGCTTTCTGCTCATGAGCGTATCATGGAGGTGGCTGCTGAAGTCTTTGGCAATAAACTTGAGAAACTGGCAACAAAACGGATTCCGTTTAGTCATGAGCTAATGAAACACATCGATCGTGTTCAGGCTTTAAAAGATCAGGGATTACTCTCCTTCACCCAAATGCGTTCCCGCTACTTGTGGGATCTGATGGTGTACCGGGCAGAATTGTGACAGGATAAAATAGCTGCACGTTCTTTTCTGGAAATTTTACAGAACAGATCTTACGATTTGTATTACAGTAAATAATTCCATAATCTAATATTTAGATATTTTTCTAAATATATAAATGAATACCATATTTAAAGCTCTAAACGATTCAACGCGAAGAAAAATCCTTCGTATGCTGCGGGAAAGGGAGATGACGGCGGGTGAGATTGCCGATGCTTTTCAAATCAGTAAGCCGAGCATTTCCCATCACCTGGACCTTCTGAAGCGTGCGGACTTAGTGATGTGCGAGCGCAAAGGCCAGTTTTTGATCTACTCTCTGAACACCACTGTTTTGGAAGACACGGCAAACTGGCTCCTCGATTTGATGTCAAAAAATGATAAGGAATCCTGAGATGAAAAACTTTTTGAAAAGAGACTGGCTGTTGTTGATCCTGTTGATAGCCCCGTTTTTGATAGTTCCGTTTGTCTGGAATCATGTTCCTTCGCAGATGGCTGTTCATTTCGGCTTGAAAGGGAATGTCAATCGTTACGGCTCCCGGTTCGAAGGGTTGATGCTCATCCCATTGCTTAATGTCGGCATATACGCATTGCTTACCTGGTTGCCGGGTATTGATCCGAAAAAGAAGATATCAGCCGGTCAGAAACCTGTATTGGGGATTCGATTTTTCGTTGTCCTTTTCATGTTGTTTATCTACACCGTGATGCTCCTGTTTAACATGGGCATCAAAGTAGAAATGTCGAGAGTTGTTACACTCGGTGTTATTTTTCTTTTTATTGTGCTTGGTAATTACATGAATTCGCTCAAGGCAAACTATTTCATAGGGATACGGACGCCATGGACTCTGGAAGATCCCGACATCTGGCGTAAAACACATCGCATGGCCAGCAAATTATGGGTTAGCCTGCCGATCATACTGATACCCATCCTGTTTATTTCATCGGTCACTTTTTTTAACTACTGTTTCTATTCCGTGATTGCATTGTTAGTATTCATTCCGGTGGTATATTCTTATGTTGCATTTCAAAAGAAAAATGGATGAGGCAATGCTAATCAGTTATGTAACCAGATGCTCCAGTTAATCATCAGCAGCATTGCTCTGAGTGTCATTCATGCGAGCATCCCCAATCACTGGATGCCGCTCATTGCCATTGGCAAGGCTGAAAAATGGAGTGCAAGTGAGACCGTGACGGCTACAGGTATCGCAGGATTTTCACATATCCTGAGTACCATCATCCTCGGAATCTTCGTGGGTTGGCTTGGGATTGAACTGTCGTCTCAATACGAACACCTCTTCCTGGTATTCGCCCCATCCGTTCTCATATTGCTGGGAACCATCTACCTGATTATAGATTTCCATCACGGGCATCACCATGCACACATCGAAAAATCGGTTTTATCGAAATCCAAATCAAAATGGGTGCTCATTGGCACATTGTCCATGATGATGTTTTTCTCGCCATGCGTGGAACTGGAAACCTACTATTTCACCGCAGGTCTGAAAGGATGGACCGGCATCCTGGTTGTTTCTGTCATTTATCTGGTTGTCACTATTGCCGGAATGATGACGCTGGTTTATTTCGGCTTCAAGGGACTGGAACGCTGGAAGTTCCATTTTCTGGAACATCACGAGAAAGCTGTAACAGGAGTGGTTCTCATACTTATAGGGTTATCCTTATACTGGTTTGAACTTTAGCGGGATCGTTTTATAATCTTCAGTGATTATATTAAACGGTCGTGTTGGCGACGTTCCCCATAAGATGAAACTATACGGATGCTTTCATATCGAAAAAAGATATTCCTTTGGTTTGCGGCCGCTTTCCTTGTTACATCTGCCTGGTTCCTGGTTCTTGTGATCGATCCAGAGTTAATCATTCATTTTGTTGACAGGTATCAGATCCTGCGGGATCGTTTAATAGCTCCGCTATGGTGCATGATTTTCTATATGTTGAGCCAGGCAGCACTACTAGGCCTTTTATTTATCACTCTGAAAGTATCAAACGGGAATATACAACACTGGCTGCATGGGGTAAAAGATGACAGGGTCGATGACTTCATGTTCGAGTATCTCTTGAGACGGAACCGGGTTTTTGGATTCAATTTCTTCTTCTACTTTGGACTCATCTTCCTGATCTGGAATTACATTTTTATGTATACAAAAATTGATTGGCTGATTCCGGGTAATCTCGTTCTTCAGTATCTCATTCTGATCATCTCAGCGAATGTCATTTTGTCGTCTCGTGTGATGAGTTATGCCCAGAGCAAGTGGCTGCTGGAACGTTTTGAATCTTTTTTTGACCGTCATCCCGATATGGACGACCAACACTGGAAGTGGCGTTACTTCTACTACAATCCGGCGGATGTCCGGTTAGTGGTGCCGAAACGTGGAGGCGTGGGCATCACATTTAATCATGCTCATATGGGATTTGCACTTCTCTGCTACGGCGTTGTAGCAACAATCGTCGTTTTAGGTATCACCTACATCTGGTAGATGATCTGATCAATACTCGTAGATCATTTTCCGGGTCATTCCCCCATCGACGATAAAATTCTGTCCCGTGATAAACCCTGCTTCGTCAGAGCACAGATACCAGGCAAGGGACGCAATATCATTTGGGCGGCCTACTCTGCCTGCAGGATGCTGGGCGTGGTCGATGTCACGCAGCTTCGGTTCTTCATAATTCGCTTGTTTATGATAATCGCGCACCTCGATCCATCCCGGACTTATAGCGTTAGCACGAATGGCGGGTCCCAGGCTGATAGCTAATGCATGAGTCAGGGCATAAATTCCTCCTTTGGTGGCAGCATATGGCTCCGTATCCGGTTCGGACATGAATGCCCGGGTAGAACATAGGTTGACGATGACTCCGTTACCAGAGTTCCTCAGATGCGGAATGGCATGTTTCGAACAGAGAAAAGTGCCTGTCAGATTGGTCCGTATAGCTTTTTCCCACTCCCCGAGATCCAGATTTTCAACAGGACCATAATCCGGGTTGGCGATGCCGGCGTTGTTAATCAGAGCATTGATTCTGCCGAAACGGGCAATGGTCTTTTCAACCATCTGGTGAACCGAAGATTCATCACCCACATCTGTCGGTATGAAAAGGAAAGAATCGCTTTGATTCTCAGAAATTAGATTTTCGAGCTCACTGCCGGCTTCTTTGTCAATATCGGCAGCCACGACATTTGTTCCTTTATCAAGAAAATACAGGGCAATACCGCGGCCAATACCTTGTGCTCCACCGGTGACAACAACTGTTTCTGATGCATTCATATTCGTCATACTCCCAGAGTTATGATTCTTCAGTGACCAGTTTTTTATGCGAAATTTGTGTCAGTACAAAAAACAACAGAAGTCCGAAAAGAAAAACTCCGACAGAAAACAGCAGTAAAATTCCTCCGGGCCGAATGATAAGAATCGCACCAATAAACTGAGCAAGCAGGATTAAGTATAACATCACAGCAATGGACAACCGGGTTAATTTGCTGATGACATAAGCACCAAAGGGTGCACCAAGCGCACAAACCGGTATGCATACCATCCAATAATTGAAAGCTTCTCCCTGAAAATCGTGGATAAAGAAAGCATGCAGGAAGAGTCCAAGAACGGCATTTGAGGCCATTAAGACAACCGAAGTCGGGGTTGCGACTTTTTCAGACAGATGGTATTTCATCGTAACAAATGAGAACGTACAGATATCGATACCGCTTCCCAAAATAGCGCTGAGAATCCCTCCAATGACTCCAAGGGCGACAATTTCAGACTTTTGATACTTACTTAAATCGGGCAGGACATTTTTGGTGTCCCTTTTTTTAATGTGATTAATGGCGTACAGCGCAATGCCAAAACTCAGCCAGAATGAAACAAACAGCATCTTGGCGTAGGCAGGTGGTACTATGGGTGCAATGAAGTAGGTACCAACGACCATTCCACCCACCCCGCCAATAGCTGCCAGCCCGAGATAGGTGGTCTCAATAGGAATACGACGGACATAAATCCAGAGTGCTGCCGCAGTCATCCCTATACTCTGGATAGCGAGACTGAACGTACGGGCTACAGATGGGTTTATATGGAAGATTAGTGTCATAGCAGGAAAAGCCACAGCACCGCCACCCTCGGAACTGGCTCCGGCTATAAAGGATCCAAAGACCATGGTAACGGACATGAACCAGTTATGGCGAAACAGGTGCCAACTTTTCGTTAACTGCATATAGATTGTCCAAACCACATACGTGATCAAGATCGGTATGATGAATAACCATATGCGTGGCTGTTGCCTGGTTGCCACTTCTTGAGCACGCAGACCCGCCAAAGCATTTTTCTCATGCTCCTGCAACTTCAAAGCCATAATTTGGGGACGATTTTCAGATTGTAGCTACTAACCTGGTACCCCAAAAGATAGAAAATTAATGGGATATCTCATGGATTTTATTTGTTAAATAGTAGCTTACGGGAAATGAGATTGTGGTAACCCGGTTCTATTCCTTTAGCTTCATCGTCCTGTACATGTAAAAAAATTGACTCTTCGTTGCATAAAATGTTGGGGAACCGATTAATACCCACGTTGAACAGGAAGATGCTGCGTATTGAGCTTGATCTTGGGTAAGACATCAATTGGTATTAAAGGAAAGATACCAGACGGAAGCTAAGGTTATGTTCTAAATGGTGAACCCCATTTTCAGAGATAAAATATGCATTTCAAAATCAGTCAGGATTCAGGCTGACAACTGGGTCTGACTCCTGACTCCTGAATTCTGAATTCTGAATTCTAATTTACTCCGGCTTCCAGTTCTTCACCTTATCCCGAATGGCCTGATCGACTTTATCGATCGATACCCGTATCTGATCCATACTGTCGCGATCACGCAGGGTGACGGTCTGGTCCGCAAGCCCATCAAAATCAACTGTGATACAGAACGGTGTGCCGGCTTCATCCATCCGACGATATCGTTTGCCGATCGACCCTTTCTCGTCGTATTGCACTTTGTAATCATCGTTGAGTTGATGAACCAGTTTCTTTGCCACATCCTGAAGTTCCGGCTTTTTAACCAGTGGGAAGATACCGGCCGTAATCGGAGCCAGTTTTGGATGTAGTTTTAAAACAGTACGGGTTTCAGATGATCCCTCTTTTTCCCCGGGCACCTCTTCTTCACGATATGAATCACAAAGCACCATCAAAGTGCATCGATCCAGACCAATGGATGTCTCGATAACAAACGGGACATAACGCTGTTGAGTCTTCGGATCAAAATATTCGAGTTTTTTGCCGGAATATTCCTGGTGGCGGGAGAGGTCGAAGTTGGTCCGGTCGTGGATGCCTTCCACTTCCTGCCAGCCGATAGGAAAGTGATACTGAACATCAACGGCCATCTTCGCGTAGTGAGCGAGCTTATCCTTCGGGTGATCGGCCATGCGCAGGTTTTCTTTGCGTACACCAAGCGACAGGTGCCAGTTGAGCCGTTCTTCTCTCCAGCGATGGTAATTCTCGACATCCGATTCCGGATCTACGAAATATTGCATTTCCATCTGTTCGAATTCCCTCATACGGAACACAAACTGGCGGGCGACGATCTCGTTACGAAATGCCTTGCCAATCTGGGCGATTCCGAATGGAACAGCCTGCCGGGAAGTATTCAGCACGTTCAGGAAGTTTACAAAGATACCCTGGGCCGTTTCCGGTCGCAGATAGACGACATCATTATTGTCTCCCGTAGAGGTAGAACCAAACTGGGTCTTGAACATCAGGTTGAACTGGCGGACTTCGGTCCAGTCGAAAGCACCGGAATCCGGGGAATGTATCTCTTCGCTGATAATAATATCGTAGAGATCCTCAGTCAGCGATTTTCGGGTCCCGGAAGTATCGAGCAATTCCTGCACGCGATTGGCGTCATCCGTTTTGCCTTTGGATTGCAGCCTGCGAATGTGATCCTCGATCAGCATATCAGCTCGATAACGCATCTTCGACTGTTTGTCGTCGATCATCGGATCGTTGAAACTGCTGACGTGCCCGCTGGCCTCCCAAACGCGCGGATGCATAAGAATAGCCGCGTCGATACCTTCTATGTTATCATGCTTGCGGGTCATGGTATTCCACCAGTCCCGGCGGATATTCTGTTTCAGCTCGACGCCGAGTGGTCCGTAATCGTAGACAGCACCGAGACCGCCATATATTTCAGACGACTGAAAGATGAAACCTCTTTTCTTTGCAAGAGAGACAATGGTATCAAGCGATTGTAAATCGGCCATGTGGTTTTCGTATTTTTAAGGTAAATTCTCCGCTCCGCCACTACAGGTGGAAATAAAGATCGAAACAGTAAAACACAAGCAGCAAGCAACAAATAATACCCACTAGTCAAATCTCAATTCTTTCGAAACGAGTCGGTAAATTGAAAATTGGGATTTCTTTGCAATTTGTTATTTGATGCTTGCGTTTTGTCCCGAAAAATCGGGACTTCGATAAACGCGACAAAATATCTATTTTTAGCTCCCATTATCAAACCAAACTCAAATTAATCCTCCCGAGGCGTCGGGAACAAGGCAAAATAGCAAAATGAGCAACTCAAAAACCTACAATATCGGCGTACTGGGTGCGACCGGTGCGGTTGGACAGAAATTCATTCGTCTTTTGGAAGATCATCCATGGTTTACGGTAAAGCCGTGGGAGCTTCCGACCGGTCAGCCGGGAAAGCATACAAAGATGCCGTCAACTGGCTCGAACCGACAACTATTCCTGAAAATGTGAAATCGCTGGTTGTTATGGAATGTAAACCGGACCAGATGAAAAATGTTGATTTTGTGTTTTCGGGACTCGATTCATCTGTAGCCGGTGAGATTGAAGGCGATTTTGCCAAAGCCGGTATCCCGGTGATATCCAATGCCAAAAATTATCGCACACACAAGCAGGTACCGTTGCTTATCCCGGAAGTCAACCCGGATCATGCAGATATGGCGCAGGAACAGTCATTCGATCCCAATGGAAAAGGATTTATCGTTACGAACCCAAACTGCGTAGTAGTCCCCCTGGCTATGTCGCTCCGGCCACTTTATGATCAGTTTGGTATTGAATCGGTAGTGGTCGTTTCGCAACAGGCGATCTCGGGCGCCGGCTATCCCGGGGTTCCGAGCCTGGACATCACCTCGAATGTGATCCCGTACATTGGCGGTGAAGAATCCAAGATTGAAAGTGAGCCATTGAAGCTGCTCGGTGCTCTCAATGATAATGCGGTCGATGATGCGAAGTTCATCATCCATGCCACAGCAACGCGTGTTCCGGTCATTGAAGGGCATACCCTGGCTGTTCATGTAACGCTGAAGAAAGAAGCCGCCAGCGCTGATGAAGTTGTAACGGCATTCAGCGGCTGGGAGAACCCGATAGGCGGACTCAACCTGCCAAGTGCGCCGCACCAGGCCATCAAGGTGTATGATGAACCCCGATTCCCACAGCCTCGGCTTCAGGCGTATGCCGAAAAGGGCATGCAGACAGCCATTGGCCGTATTCAGCTTCGCACACCGAAGGTGCTGACTTATGTGACGATGGCCCACAACACGATACGCGGCGCGGCCGGAGGGGCCATTTTAAACGCAGAGCTTTTAGTTAGCAAGAACTTACTATAATCATCAGACGGCTCATTTCCTCCTCACTCGGTCTGGCAAAAGCCGGATTGAGTGAGGGGAAATGGTTATTATACCACGAATGGAATAATTCGTTTGGTATCCTTCATGTATTGCGCGTATTCTGGATACTTTTCCTTGAGGAATTCTTCTTCCAGAATCATCCGGACAAAAAGACCGACAGTTGCAATTATCGCCAAACCTACCGCTAGAAAAGTCGGCGAGTGAACCTGTCCTGCCCACGTTAAATAGATCGCGGATGCATAAATCGGGTGGCGCAGATAGTGATAGGGCCCCGTCGTTATGAGTTTTCCTTCAGATGTCCTGGCTGTTGCGTGAAAGCTGCGCAATCCGAACGTCAATCGCGACCAAATCATGAGCAAAATGGCAGCTATTTGAATGCCGATGAATAGAGGACTGGCTGCAATAAGGTGGTGCCTGTAGACCAGAAGAATCAATGCAACCACAGCTATTAGAAAGGAGATCAATGAAAGAAAATTCTTGCTCATTAGGCTCTTGTTTTATATTGATTGGTACAATAATCGAAATTCCTGGTGCTCTTTCCTGTGTATACGAAGATATAATATGTAATCCATATGAGATCACATAGTTATGCCCCGATTCGTTTTAAAACTTTTGATTTTTCACGATTGACCAACTTACAACAGCAGGCTATTCCCGGCAAAAATTACTGATCAGGTCATTCACTTTTTCGGGCTGTTCAGCGCTCATCAGGTGACCGGCATCAATCGTTTTTACCTGGACGTCAGGAATATCCTGGACCAGCATCAGGGCTTTTCCCGGATTACCAACAAGATTGTCGTTTCGGCCAAAGACAAACAAAGCCGGTACCGATAAACTTTCCCTTTTTTCCGCGGAAAATGGCAAGGGTGCCACCTTGACTGGATTATAGCCCGACATTACCAGATGGAACCAGTCATAAAAATCATCTTGTAATTTAGGATTGTCGCCGAATGCCCATCGAAAAGTGCTCTCCTGGATAGGTTTCAAGGGGAAAAATTGTGCCAGCATGATCCTCAAAATGGACCGGGATGCTCCGCTGTATCCCATGGGACCGAGCAGAACCAGTTTCTTAACACGTTCAGGAGCATAGAGGGCATAATTGGTGGCAATGTAACCTCCCTCAGAGGCACCAACAACATAGGCGCTTGTTATACCGAGTTTTTCTGTGATCTCTGTATATAGTTCGGCCTGATCGCGCCCATCTTTCATGACGTGTTTTAGACTCTTGTACTCACTCTTTCCGGCATCTCCAATCAAGTCTATGGCATATATTCTGTAATAGTCTGCTCAGACCTTCAATGTTATACTTCCATGACCAGCTTGAACTAGCAGAAGCGTGAAGCAACAACATCGGCGGTGCATTATCGGGTCCGCTGACAATTACATGGACTCTGCCATATCGTGTATCAACAAAAACATCCTTGTAAGGCACGGGCCAGTCCGCCATCTTTTTACTATAAATTTCCTCGAATCTCGCTTTTACTTCAGGTGATTTATAGATCGATGCGGGCCGGTTGAGGTACCCCAAAAGGATGAAAACCGACAATAAAGCAATAACAGTGACGGTCCACCCCCACCAGGGCACGGACTTACCCATAGAACGCTCTATTAGTGTTCTGAAATATGGCAGAAGAATTAAAGCTACGATAAATAACAAAACGGCCTGTTGCCAAAAACCCATAATGAAAAGAGCTATTGTTCCTACGCTAATAAAAGCAGTCAGAAAAAAGCTTAATATCAGTAAGAAGTATTTGATACCCAAACCGATAAGAAGAGCTGAAAACCAGCTGACGGTTAAAACCATGTATCTCATTTGTATCCTCACCCAAAAAAATTACCGAAGAAGAGTAGTATTGTGAATATATTCGACCCTCAATCTAAGAATTAATTTACACATTCATGGGATATTATAATGCATGTTAAATAAGACACAGGATGTATTTTCTTATATAAGATTTATTAATGGGTTTGAGCTCAGACAACCTTTATATCATGGCTTTGCTACTGTTCATTTGCGGCAAGAACATTTGCAATACGCCGGTCGGGAATAAGCCACATGAAAGCGACGGAAACATAAATAACGGCGGCAATCCAGGGTGACAGGAAAGCGAAGGCAATAGCGACAATGTAAAACACCGGTGACAACTTTCCTTTCCAGTCTTTACCGATAGCCATTTTCAGTAGTGAGTCTGGTCCCTGGGATGAAATGATAGTTCGCTGCAGTATCCAATATGCGGCTGCAGCCATGAACAGCACTCCTCCGTAGAGTGCCATTGGGACAGACGAAATGGGGTTTTCTCCGATCCATCCGGTAGCAAATGGAAATAATGAGAGCCAGAACAACAGGTTCAGGTTGGCCCACAGCATCCCGCCAGTTACCTTTTGGCAGGTATGCAGCATATGGTGATGATTGTTCCAGTATATTCCCAGGTAAATGAAACTGAGTACATAACTCAAAAGTACAGGAATCAAAGGCACAAGAACATCAAAGGTGGTTCCGTGTGGTATTTTCATCTCCAGTACCATGATGGTAATGATGATCGCCAGAACAGCATCACTGAAGGCTTCCAGTCTGTACTTTCCCATAAATTAATCTATTATGATTATAGAAATTTCAATCTGATAAAGATGGCGATGAGAGACGGCAAAAGGAAGATCAATACGAATGATGGGAATTGCTTCTTGAACGAATGGCCTGCATGTGTCACGCCAACCCATAGGTTTGTGGCTGAAATCACAAACCAAATGACCACAAAGCAACCCGTCGCATAGGTGATGGAGGATGAACTCAAAGTCCCAATATACCACAATACGGTTATAGAAAATCCCCAGAGTGCTAACCCAACGACAATAATGATCAATATCCTCATGACTCTCTGTTATCCTGGTTTTACCTTGCATCCATTATACATTATACAAACATCAGATATTTGATACATAGCGGATTATCAGAAAAGGCTATTATATCCGCAGGAGTCTGTAAAACTTGAAAATCCGAGTTGTTATCCATGAATCCCATCATTAAAAAGCCGAAAGCCGTATTGAATTGGAGCGGAGGGAAGGATTGTTCTTTTACTCTGCATAAAGTATTGCAATCCAATGAATTTGAAGTTTTAACTCTGCTGGCAACGGTAAGCGGTAAACACCAGCGTATTTCTATGCATGGAGTGCGGGAGAAACTTCTGGACCGGCAGGCAATGAGTCTTGGGATTTCGCTGCACAAAGTGATCATGCCGGATGAGCCGTCTATGGAAGTGTATAACAATCTCATGCAGGCAACAATGACCGAACTGGCGGAACAGGATATCAGTACTTCGATCTTCGGTGATATCTTTCTGGAAGATTTGCGCCAGTACCGGGAAGAACAGCTAAAGAAAGTTGGATTTAGTGCCGTGTTCCCGATCTGGAAAATACCGACAAGTGAACTGGCTGAAACGTTTATCGATGCCGGATTCAAAGCAGTCATCGTTTGTGTTGATGAGCGATATCTGGATAAGACATTCGCCGGCCGTGAGTTCGATCGCGCCCTGTTAGGGGATCTTCCTCTAAATGTGGATCCATGTGGAGAGAATGGCGAGTTTCACACATTTGTTTACGATGGACCCATATTCAAACAATCGGTGACGCATAAAAAAGGGGAGATCGTTTATCGCACTTATAAATCACCGGGGGATGCGAACAGCGATATTGGTTTCTGGTATTGTGATTTGGTTGAAGGATGATGTAAATATATTACGTTTTGGCAGTAACAGGTCACAAGTCATAGACTTGCGACATATTTAACGTGAGTTCGATATAATGAAAATTCACAAAATATCAGTCCTGAGGATATCCGGTATTTTACCCCCAATCCCCTAAAGGGGGGGAATAAAGTCCCCCGAAAGCTTTCGGGAGATTTAGGGGTCAAATAATGTGTTTCCAAAAGCTAAAAACGTTTAAAAAAAGAGATTGACAACATTATCCGGCTTATCTCGAACTCACGTTATTTAGAAAGTCGAGTTTCTCGTTGCAAACGAGATTCCACGAGGCTGTCCAAAAAGCATAAATGATAAAATTTAAGTCTCATTTATTTAGGGGTTTTGATATGTCACACTGGGAAACAACCCCCTGGCCCCCTTTTTTAAGGGGGAAAAGTGACATGTTCCATAATGAACGTTGAAAATCCTACTATTTTTAGGCAGTTCAATACGTATAATGACTTTTCGGGCAGCCTCATCACGATGACATCTTTATGTTTGAGATCTGTCATTATCAGGCTCGTTAAATAAAAAATTTCCTTCATTCAACTATCAGAAAATCAATCATTCATCCGGCGCCTGAACAAGGGTTACCTCGTAGGGTTGAAGGGTCAGGGATACCTTGCTGATTACCGGTCCGTGGAAACGCACTCGACTCGAGTCGACCTGTATCTTGATCTGTTCCCCGTGAACCAGTTCTTTCCAGCCCGCCTCCGGCACTTGCCGGTTAAATCGTAAAGAAACAGTCGAAACATTGTTACTCATGTTATACAAGGCGTATTGATTGTTTCCATACAGATACATGGCTACATGTCCGGGAGCATCCAACCGGACACCCAGATCTTTGTCAAATGGCTGACGAATGGCATCGAGGACCCTGGGCGGGAGTTCGAGCATATCATAACTGTTGCTCGGAATATTCAGGATGTAGATGGTCCCGTTGAGATAGGGCACCCTCATGAGGACCGAAAAGTCGTAATCCTCGCGTTTGAGAGTGACATCTCGGCTTTCAGGCCAGGTACCGGCTTCAATGCCGGGGAAGGTAAAGGATCGGTTGGCGTCAACAGTTGTCTCACGATATCCCTGGAGCAAACCAAAAGCGGATGAACTCACCTGACCGCTATACGGCAGCAGATTCAGCACATGCTTGAATTCCGTTCCCTGCTCCGCCAGTTTCTTCCAAAGGCCGAAGGTCATAAAGATATCCTTGCCGTTTTGCAATCTGGAAAGCATTTCATCTGCCAGGTGATCATCTTTTAGTGAATTGAGGCAGAAGATCGCATCCTGGCTTTCTTTCGGGAATGTGGTCACCGGATCGATCGGGATGCCAACCATGCCAAGATACCCAAAGAGGTTATACTCACCTTTTGAACCGAATGGCATGTACATCGGTACCCCGCGCGATTGTCCTTTTAGCAAACCAGCGACTCTGTCAAACTCAGGCAGTTTATCAACAAAGTCGGGGTATACGTTGCCGGATGGGTTAGTCGGCCAAAGCTGCCCGGCTGACCAGAGGATGATCTGGGGAGAACGGGCGAAAATGGCCTGCCAAACCTGTGCATTGTAATCGTTTGATGCGCCCGGCATTCCGTAATTGTCCAGCCAGGAACCGACCCACTTTGCCAGATCTGCGCCCGACTCCCATTTCTGCAGGGCGTAACCGGAATAAATAGGAATATGCTGATGTTGTGTTTTTGTGACACGTGTTTCGATCCCGATGGCCATCTTGTCGAACTGCTTTACTTCATCCTTAACGTCATAGCCGTTCTCGGGGAAGCTCTCAAACCAGTTTGGAAACTTGATAATTACCTGCACATTTGGATTCACTTCCTTGGCCGGATCAATGATATATTTCTTTGATTGTTTGAGAAGAAGTTTTGTCCGGTATTCTGCCCATGTCATGTTGCCGCGATCTTCCACACTTTTGGGATCGGTAGCGTTAGTGAAAAGCCAGTCGTCCAGGATGATCTTATCGAATACCTGCGCGAGTCCATGCATGCGTTGCTTAAGCTGTGCAAGATCTTCGGAGTTATTGTAGGCAGACGTCCCGCCGTGAATGGAAGTCGGGACCATCGCCCCATCAGGCTCTATCCCCATTGCACGGAAGCGGGCTGCAATTTTCTTCATGATTGGAACATCGACCTTCCCGTCTCTTCCAACGCCGTCGAGGTATACCCTTGTGGGTTTAACAGGTGAAAAATAATCCATCGTTTTCCTAAAAACGGCTGGGTCGGCGAGAAGATGTTGAACATCGTACGATGTGAAGAAAATGGCATACTTGAGATGCTTCCATCCCCGAGTATTGCTGGTACTGTTTTGAGCTGAGACAGAGCTGGTCGCAAAAAGCATTACAAGTATCAGGATCGGGAAACATAGTTTTGAATACCTGTAAAAGGAACTATTCATCTTTTCCTCCTGCATGGTTGAATTTAAGTGAAGTAACAAAAATGTCCGAATACGGAACTCAACGACTACGAAGATACATAGCAGTTTGATCGGTTTACCTCTGAAGTAAATGTCTGTCAATTTATTAGGGTGCAATTGCAAGTGCAAACCATTAGCCTCGTTATGATGGATCAATTCGAAAAATCAGGTTTAAATAAAAAAAACAGGCAATATTTGATCCTGACCATTCGTCTCTTAATATGTTTTTAGATCGTGTATGTTAGCGGAAAGTAGGTTAATTAAAGGAAAACAAGTGTCATGAGGCAAATCACGCGGGCAAACGGGGATCTTTTCTGGAACAAACGGAGTAGTGTAGTAAAAACGGTCGTCTTCCTCTTTCTTTTTATTTGGATTGGCACACCGGTGATGGCGCAACGATTTCCCGGTGGAGCGCATATCGGTGGAGGAACAAGTAACGCAAAGATAAAGCAATTCAAACATGTTGGTGTGACTGAAAAGCTTGGCAATAAGGTGCCTCTCGATATTCAGGTTATCGACTCCCACGGACATACAACGACACTCCGGAAAATTTTTGATGAGAGCAAGACTCCGGTAGTGCTCGACCTGGCCTATTATACCTGTCCGATGCTCTGCCCGATGATTCAAAAAGGTCTGCTTGCAAGTGTAAAGAAACTCGATTGGGATCCGGGCGTTGATTACCGCGTCATAACGGTCAGTTTTGATCCAAGAGATACCCCGCATGTTTCCGATAGTCTGCAGACAACTTTTCTGCATGCTCTTAAGGGTAAGGCAGGCAAAAATGCATGGCGTTTCTATACCGCCAAGGAACCACAGATCAAGCGGCTGACCAAAGCCGTAGGATTCAATTATCGCTGGTACCCGGCCAAAAAACAGTACATCCATACGGCTGTGCTCACATTTTTGAGCCCCAAGGGTAAAGTCAGTGCTTATTTGTATGGCATAACCTTCCCATCCCTGCAATTGAAAAATGCCCTGAGTGAAGCGGCGCATGGTAAAATTGGTACAACTCTCGATAAACTTGTTCTGTACTGCTGTCAGTTCAACCCGGGTACAGGAAAGTATACTGCATCAGTTTTGCATATCATGAATATTGGTGCTGTGCTGATAATGACCTTTCTTGGTACCTTTTTAACCGTCTTCTGGGTTCGCGAAAAAAAGAAAAAGAAATCGCAGAACGAGACTGTGTAAGGCGATCTATTTTAACTTGATCCTCTCAATGAGAAGCGGAAACCGTTTGGAATCCTGCTAACTAGAATGCGGCCTTTCAAGTTAAATCCACGGAAGCTTGGGGTCAATTAGTGGTTCCCGTTGTTGCCATGTCCACCTCCGTTACCATGATTTCCCCCGGCCCCGGAACCTTTACCTGAAGGCGGACCCTGTGAATGAGGATTGTTGAGTCCGGGCGGAACACCGTTTGAAGGACCTCCCGGGAAGTGACCTTCAAAAAGGCCCTGCAGGATCGTCATGGCAGGAACACCATCGCTGATTTGTTGACCAATACCATGGGCAAGTGCTTCAGCAGGTAGTTGGTTCATTTGTTGAGCACGCTCCATTGCCATAGGTAATTGTTGGATCTGATCAGGTGTAAAGTGTCCCTTTATAGCTTGTAAGATCAAAGAACGACTTATGTCAGGATGATTTTTGCTTGTCGTTAAATCGGGTAAAATCCGTATTGAAACGGGTATTTGCCTGGCGTTCATCCTGGTCGCCACATCATTTTGAGCCATATCCGATAGTAATTGACCCAGTTGCTTGTGTGGGATACCCTGAAATAATACCCCGGCGATCGTGGTGAGGACCTTATTTCGATAGGAGTTGCCCTGATTCGATTCACCGGATCTTTTCAGCATGCTTTGAATGGATGGTTGTTTTATCCATCCATCGGTCATTTCAGCTGCAGTCAGTGTATAGGATTGCAGCTCATTTTCGACTTTTGCGATAATAGATGGTGGCACTCCTTTTGCCAACCCTTCCAGTGATTTCTGCATCACAAGATCATAGGGCAAACCCTGTGAAGCCAGTTTAGCAGCGGGCCGCAACATGTCTGCGATTTGATTATCGGAAATATTCTTCTTCTGAGCACGCTGAACCAGATCATCGATATCCTGTTGCGGAATGCCATTTTTCTGGGCCATTTCGGTGACATTCTTAAGAGACGATCCCTTGTCTTGTGCGATTGCAGGTGAAACAGCAAGCGAAAGAAACAGGACCGCAAGAACTGCTATTCCCAGGATTATATGTTTATATATTGATCTCATTGTTGTTGTAACCCACTTACGATAAAACGGCCGTTAACACCGCCAAAACCATCGCTGATCTCGGGTGTGGAATTTGACAATTTAGCCCATTCTTCTCGATTGTGATCTATTTTTAAAATCTTGTATTCGTACACTCCCGGTTTTAAATGCAAACGGGTAGCATAGGTGTTTCCGGACTTATGAATGAGTGGAATGCCGGGCTTCGACCAGTCGTTGAAGTCGCCGACAATGAAGAGGTGACCCTTTCCTCTGTAGTTTGCGACAAAATAAAAGGTTCCGTTATCTTGTCTCCATTTTGGATATACACGATTCTTCGCACCGGGCAACTTTGGGTAAAAGGAAAAACGCAACCCGAGTGATCCCTGTATGTCATTTTCCGGGCCGTTCAAATTAGACGAATTCCGGTGCAGACTGGTCAATCTGCCTGTGATTGATAAGTCATCTGTCAGGGGAAACTCACCTGTAATTCCAGTTTGCAGCAGTTGGCTCTGAATATAACCGGCAGGGATAGCGGGTAACGAGCCACCGGATGAGTTTTGAACAAGCAGAGAATTTTCAAATTGCCCCCAGTTACTAAAAACAGCTATCCACGAATCATTGGGCCAGTATTTTGTTATCCGAACACTGGCGTCAAAATCTTTTTGAGGCTGCAGGGGATGAAGCAGATCTCCGTTAACAGAAGCGCTCAGGCGCCAACGGGAGGCGAGCCAGTAATCCACTCCGGTACCGTAGGTTGTAAAGTGTTCATGTGTGTCGGGAGTAACCGATGAATTAAGATAGCTTCGATAGCTCCGCCCGGTCTGAAATTGCAATTGCAGGAAAGGGTTCAGATTCCAATTCACGAAAGCCTGAAGCCAGGTCATATCCTGTGAATAGTCGGAAGTAACTGATTTGCTACCAATAGATAAACCAGCCTGCCAGGCATAGGAAAAATTATGCTGGTATTGCAGAATTCCATACGCTCCGTGCCAGGCCGTTCGATGATTTAAAAAGGGTTGATACAGTATTCCTCCGAATCCGGAAATAGTACCCTGCTTAAGCAAGACATTAACCTGGCCAGATGGTGCAATCAGGGTGTAAGGACCGGTGCTGGTTGTGTCCCACGTTCCGATATACGGAGTTAGCTGTGTGTTCGTGGTATACCCGGCATGAGTATCTATACTGAAAGCACTTTGCAGTGTTTGAGCACTACTTTGATATGTGAAACAGGCCATGATAAATGCTATCAGGATTAATCTCATAAAGGGATGACGGAATTAAGATGCCCGAAGCCATCGTCCTGTTGTTGCGGGGCAAGTGGGTCACTTAACCATTTTTTCCCATTTTTTAGAAACATGTAGTGAATTTCTCTATGCGGCAGCGGAATAGTAATCGTCCATATCGTCTGATTATTTTCAAGAGTCCGGTGCATTTGTATGGGTTGCCAGTTATTAAAATCCCCGGCAATCGCTATCGATTTTGCATTATTGTCAGCATAAACAAACCGCATCCAGATAACCGAATTTTCTTCTTCGGCGGTTCTTGTGATATAAGCTGACTTGTTAGGACCAACATTGGTTCGCTGGCTTGTTGAGATGCCGGATCTTTCCGGTGTAAGGATAAAGAATGCAGCAACTAATGCTGCAAATGCAACCCCGTAAGCCGGCCGAACAGCAATTGTGTGCGGCTCAAAAAGACCTCTTAAAAAACGGCCAATCTTTTCTGTAACGCGTACACCTTGCAGATCGGGTGCATCATCATGTTCAGCCTCGATCTTTTGCATCACAGAATTGCTGAAATCCACAGGCACGTCAAATGAATCTTTTAATTCATTTTTTAGAAGATTATCCAGCTGAACCAACTTCCGGAATGAGTCTTCATCAGCCAGTGACTGCATCAACTCTGCCTCTTCTTCTGGAGATAACTCTCCGTCGATAAATTTCCGGATCAGGTCATCCCTATCATTACCATTCATAGCATCTGATCCATAATAGATTTCAATTCATTTCGGGCCCTGTGGACCCTTACCTTGAGGGATTCCACCGAATCTCCGAGTTCTTCAGACATGGCTTTATATGTCATGTCGTTCATATATTTTAGCAATAGGGCATTTCGATAAACATCGGGTAATAAATCAATAGCCGTTTTCAACTTCTCATGTAATTCCGTATTTACAAGCTCATCGAGTTGGGAGGCATCATTTTCAAAAAGAGAATCTATCGATTTCGAATCAAGAGAACTCAATGTAATATTTTTGCGTCGAACGTTTTTTAAATAGTCTTTACACTGATTGATAGCTATTCGATAGATCCAGGAGGAAAACTTGGACTGAAACCCGAATGTTGAAAGATTATTGTATGCTTTGATGAAAACCTCCTGAGCAAGATCCTGTACTGCATTTTCTTCCCGAACGTATGAGCGCATCAAGTGAAAGATCATGGGGGCGTACCGGTCGACCAATTCACGGTATAAGTCACTTTCTCCCGCTAAGATGCGTTCAATTAATATATTATCATGATCGGAAGCAGCTTTCATAGAGGAAAAGGGAAGTTCAGTTATCCGCAAGAAGAGATATATCTGGCGAGACTATACGTTTTGATATATCGACAAATCTCTGCGAAAAGTAAACACTCCATTTTCTTCAAAATCAAAAAAATCAAAGAACCGTAAAAATAGATACAACCTGTTCAATGAGAGTTGAAATAAATGGATCCGGCTATCAAGCCGGACCCATCTGGTTTACTTTTTGGAGAGTGTGACGGTGCCGAGTTGTTGCGTTTGACCGGCAACAACCGAAACGCCAGTAATTGTTGTATCACGATAGGTTGTGTCTGCAGGGACGAAAGAAACGTTATACGTGCCTGCCGGAATACCAATCATTTTGAAATTACCGGTTGTGGTATCTGCAAATGCCGTTGAAACGGTATCTGTACCACTTATGCTGTAGATCGTTGGATTTGTATTAGCCGGAGACACCGTGCCGGATATGACACCGCTGATTGCTTCATTCGTAGCACGGATGACCGGTTTCAGTATGAACTTGCTGTTTTTCGAATGGGAATTACCTGTTTGAACAATGGACTTAGCAGCATTGAAATCGAGTAGCAGCGTGTAGGTATAATTGGGTTTTATAGTAGCATCGACATTGATTTTCAACCCGGACTGTTGTCCGCTTGGCACCTTCAGAGCATATTCCTGCCCATTCTGTACGACATAATTGTTGGGCCCAAGAACAAGACGGATTTGATGATATGTTCCGGGAGCAAGTTGTTTTTGACCTAGGACTTTATACGCTCCATTTGACAAATCCAGCAGGTTTACCATCATGGAAGAGTCATTTACTGCCGTCCATACATATGCATTTGAGCTATCGGTAGTTTGTACCTCTACTTTTTGTATGTCTATCATTACCGAATCAAAGCGCGCGGGAGCATCTGTGAGTTTAATTTGCAGTGTTCCTGGCAGATTTGAACTGAAACTGCTTGAAGTGATTTTGTTGCAGCCAGAAATCCAGCCCAGCGCCAGAGTGCTCAACATTATTCCAAAAGCTATGACTTTTGTTTGCTTATTTGTTGTGTGTAGTTTCATAATGAGTCGTTCGTTTATCAGAGGGGGTAATAGTTATTGCTGTTAGGTAGGACGACTCAGCTAAAGAAGGGTTACAACATTTTTTTGAAATTTTTTTCAAAGAAAAAACCACGCCATCAAGTTCTCTATGAAAACCGACAACGTGGCTTTACTAAATAGCTTTTGCAGGATTGCAGGCTACTTGGTATGCAGAGAAATCAAGCCAAGTTGTGTGGTATTTCCAGCTGTCACCTGTACATTCGCCAGCGTGGTATCCTTATAGCTGCCCGCACGTGGTTGTATTGTTACCTGATACGTGCCCTGCTTGATTGCAAAAAACTCAAAGTTACCGGATTGATCTGTAAAGGTAGATGATACCGTATCCCCAGAATCGATAGCATAGATTACCGGTTGAGTCACATTCTGATTTACCAACCCCTGGATATTACCGGTATTCGAGAGTTCATCTGCCGTAATAGCCGGCGTCAGATTGAATGTTGAATCTTTAGACATCTGCACTGATTTCGCGACATTGAAATCAAGCATAACGACAGAGTTATTTTGTGCGTTGATCTGCGAATTGATGGGTATGTCAACAGCTGTAGTTGTGTCTGCAGCTAAATTATATTGCTTGGCATTAACCCATACCTGGTTTCCGGAACCAAGCATCAGTCTGAGTTGATCATACGTACCGTCCGGGAGACCACTCTGCTGACCAATAATTACATAATAACCATTTGTAAGACTTAGCAAATCCACGCTGAATGAATTATTGTTGAGAGAAGTCCAATTGCTGCTACCCGAACTCTTGACCTCCACGCTCTTTACGTTGAGAATTACAGAGCTGTATATAGCAGGCGTATCATGTAGAACAACGGTTATCTGATTTCCGGAATTCGTTGTAGTAGGTGTATTATTCAGGTTACAGGAAGCCAAACCGATTAATAGCAGAGTGAACAATCCAAGCTTGAACAGCGAATTCATGGATTGCCAGTATCGTGATAAATTTATCATAGTAAAATGGTGTTCATTTTGTTATTAGTGCTTCTTATCCTCCCGTTGAAACAGTTGCAGTCAGAAGGGAGTCAATTAATCTGTTAAATACTTAGGGTTTATGAAGACGTTTCCTTCATTGAGGTAATCACTTATTCTCTTACCAAAACCGAAGTGAAGCCTGAAGTATATCTCAAACGCCTACAAATAACAATATCCATTAATTGAGGTATTGTTATATGAAATGGGCTTATTAAAGCTTACCACTACATTTATATGTAAACAAAATATTTATAATTACGTTCTGTCTCGCCACGCACCAGATGAGGCTTTGCAAAATGGAACAAGCTTTGCCCGGAAAGCGGTCAAATGGATACGCCGATATTTAAAGCTATTTCAGCACATAGAGCATTTAATGTTTATTTGACCCGGAAGTGAAATATTGAATTAAAAAATCCATTCCTGCTTTATTGGGAATATTCTGAACGCCGTTTATTTTCCCAAGTTCCATGTCTTTTCCCTGCTGAGGCTGGTATGCCGGCCATTCAGGCAGACCTTTGCCGTTCGGGTTCCCTGTCCTTGCAAAATTGACCCAGTACGAGGACATAATATCTGCAAGTTTTCGATCGACAGGCTGCCAGGGACGATTGAGATATTTGAGATTATCGAGTGCATAAGCAATCTCTCCGGAGTGAAAAGCCCCAAAAAATTTATACGGTCCCCGTGCCGGTAATTTGCGATCAAAAGTGTATAGAAACACCTTCGAATTTCCGGTCTTGCTCTGGAGATTGGCCCAGGTGTAGTTTTGCGTGGCAAACAAATAGTCACGGGTAAGGGCATATTGGGATTGTGCAGCTTCAGCATCTGTTTTCGCCGGGTAGTATTTAAGCACTTTGGCTGCTTCATCACCATAGATCTTGTAAATTTGCTTTTTAAATGCTTCGGCGGTCAATGTCTTCGAGTAGATGGAGAACGCGGTGCCCTCGTCGACGTTCCATCCCGTAAGTGTTGGGACATCGTTTTGTTTCCCTTCAGAAAAAATCTTTTCGACTTTTTCGGGTAATACGTATCCATCTATGTCCGGCCAGAAAAAACCACTTATTTTTTGCAGAGAGTCAGCCGGCATCTTACGCAATTGTGCCAGTGTACTGGCATTTGCCATTTTCATGAATTTCAGACCGTTTTGCTCCGCAGTTTGCAGATCGGGGACATTAATTATCGGGTTGGGAACCATACTGGCCCCGCTTTCACCGATAGCCCGCTCAAACAACCCTTTTGCCAGGGGAGACGCAACCAGGTAATTGACGCTGAAAGAACCGGCAGACTGTCCGTCAATGGTAACGTTATTTGGGTCGCCGCCGAAGGCTGCGATATTATTTTTGACCCATTTCAACGCAGCTATTTGATCAAGCAACCCGTAATTACCGCTTGTATGATGACTTGATTCCCGGCTTAACTGCGGCAGGGCCAGAAATCCGAATAACCCCACGCGGTAATTTATGGTTACGAATACAACTCCTTTTTTTGCCAATGCCTCCCCGTTATAGAGCGGCACTGAACCAGACCCGCTCGTGAAAGCTCCTCCATGTATCCATACAATTACAGGTCTGCGTTCCGAAGATGATTTTGCAGCAGTCCAAATATTCAAATACAGGCAGTTTTCGCTCAGATGACCTTTGGGAATCAGGAACGGCTTGGTCCAGACAGATTTCCTCGTCACATTGGGCGGATTCGCCTGCTCGTCATGCGTCGCCTGCATGCAATTTTCGCAGAAGTGATCGGCCTTCAAAATGCCGTTCCATTTCTGGTGCGGTTGGGGAGCGCGCCAGCGTAAATCGCCAACAGGAGGCGCTGCATAAGGGATTCCTTTGAAAGCCAACACGCCAGGTGTATTGGTTTGAATTCCTGAGACTAACCCGTCCTCAGTGCGAACAACTTTCAGGGATTGATCCCCGGCATTGGAGTTGGTATGTCCTCTGTAAATGATAAACGATAGCAGGAACATAGCGGCAACCAAACTAAGGGCTGCCTTGCCAATCAGGTTGAGTTTTTTTCTTCGCTTCATGATTTATATTGACTGATGAACACACACGGTTACTTTAACTGATGTAAGATGTTTATCAGGATAACAAAATGCCAGATATAAAAAAGGCCCGGTTTTAGCCGGGCCCTTTGTTACATTGCTGATTATTTTTGCTTGAGTGTAATAGTGCCCAATTGTCGGGTCTCTCCTGTAGAAACATTAACGTTTGCCAGGGTTGTATCCTGATACATTGTCGTATCTGCCGGAATGATGGATAGCGTGTATGTCCCGGCATTCAACCCGATTATTTTAAAAACACCTGAGGTGGTATCAGACAATGCCGTAGCCAGCGTATCGGAATTGCTTATTCCATAGATCACCGGTTTGGCCTCAGCCGGTTGAATGATGCCTGAAATGGATCCGCTTGTAGCTTCATTTGCGGCATGGATAACAGGTTTAAGGATATACGGATTATTGCTATTGCCGGTTGTTACAATTGAACGGTTCGAATCGAAATCCAAAAGCAGGGTATAGGTCATTTCCGGTTCGATCTTAGCATCGACATTTATTTTGATACCTGATTGTTGCCCACTCGGAACTGCCAGACTGTATCGCTGTCCGTTCTTAACAACATAGTTGCCGGATCCCAGAACCAGGCGAATTTGTGAATAGGTGCCTGTACCGAGCTGCTTTTCACCGAGAATCTTATAGGCCCCGTTGGTTAGATCGAGGAGATTGACGGTCATAGAGGAGTCGTTAACGGTTGTCCATCCGTTGGTGCTGTCGACATTTTGTACTTCAACTTTCTGAATGTCGATCATTACAGAGTCATATCGGGCAGGGGAGTCGGTCAGTTTCACTTGTAAATTACCATTTACACCCGCTGATGAGGTCACTTTATTTTTACAGGCTGTCACACCGATTGCTACGATAGCTCCAGCCAGGATTGATAGGGAAACAATTTGGGATAGTCTTGTTGCAAATTTGTTTTGGGGCTTCATGACGGGTTATCCGTTTGACGGGGTGAAGGATTTTCGGGCTATAGAAAAAAGGAGGGGATAAAAAAAGCCGCGAAGCCTGTTGGGGTTACAAAGGTAACCTTTCATTCGTGGGGTTAGGAGACTCCGCGGCAAATATCAATAAAGAATAGAACTATTTAGTTAATTTGAAGGCAAAACGACGGCACCCAGTTTGGTTTCTTGTTTTGCCGCCACAGAAACGTTGGAGATCGTGGTGTCTGAGTACGCCGAATTCATGGAATGAATGTTTACATCGTAATTACCCTGCGCTAGACCAATCAGTTTGAAATCACCGGAGGTCGTATCCGAATAAGTAGACGAAACGGTATCGGAACCACTTTTAACGTAGACAGCAGTCATCGCATTGGCCGGTTGTATTTGTCCCGATATGTCACCGGACTCAGATTCTTGCGTTGCCTTTATCACCGGATTCAGCGTAAAAGATCCTGTCAAGCCGGCCGTGATCGAGCGGGCAACATCAAAGTCGAGCAAAAGGGTAGCACTGTTTTGAGCATCCACCTGCGTATTGATATTAACATCTACACCTGCCTGTGCATTACTCGACAGATTCAGATTCATCATTGTACCGTTTACTTCCACTTTATTGTTGCTTCCCAATACGAGCCGCAGTGTCGTATAAGTACCTGATTTGACATTAGACGACGCAATGATCTTGGTATTGCCGTTTGTTAGGTCAAGCAAGTTTACAGTCTGGGGTTGATTACTTATGGTTACCCATGAAGTATCACTCGCTGAGCTGGAGTTTTTTACTTCAACTTTTTGTATATCCAGTTGCACGGCCCCAAATAATGCGGGCGCATCGTGCAGCTTTACCTGCATCTGGCCTTCAGATGAAGAATTATTATGATTGCTACATGCCGTGAGGCCAGCAAGCGCAACAGATATAATCAGCGCGAGCACTGATCGGGTAATTTTTTTTCGAACTATTAGCCGTGTGTTCATGATTATTTAAGTTCTCCTTTCCAAAAAGATTTGAAAGTGTTTGTTATTCAAGTCCATTCATATTTTCGATTCACTGATCAATTTTAGGGTTTGACCGGGGAGAGTAAACAATCATGTGGCAAGGCGTAACTTGTTGTGGCATAACGAATTATGATGTGGTTAATGCCTATAAATGCTTCTTTTGTCTATCCTTAAAAACTATCTGTAATGATTTTTGATATATATGTGGATGCTTGAAAAAAGTTGTTATGAGGATGGAAAACCTGTTCTGATTCTAAAGTATTATTAGGTAAAATGACTGACTTCTTTATATTCTTAAAGTCAGTCAGATATATATCTCGCATATACATTAATACATTTTATGACCAGGGAGAATCAATGAAATGTCATAGGAATCTATTTGCCCTTTTGTTTGTAGGTCTGCTTACCTGCCAGTTACATGCTCAATCCCAGACGAACTCCGGATGGGAGATCAATGCGGATCACATTAATCCCAACGACTATTACGGCCTGACCGTCGGAAACGGAATGTTGGGATTGGTGACGTCTTCAGATCCCCTTACTGTAAAGGATGTTGTCTTAAATGGCGTCTATGATAATTATGGGCGAGGAAGGGTTTCCAATATCCTAAAGGGATTCAACTTTGCCAATATGACTCTCGATGTCGACGGGCAGCGGGTAGGGATAAATAATATTTCCCACTATACCCAGAGCATTGATATGAAGAAAGCCGTTTTTACAGCCCGGTTCGACGTAGGGAATAAAGTAAGTGTGACGTATACTCTTCGCGCCCTGCGTGAACTGCCATTTACAAGTCTCATTCAGCTAACAATCAAGGCTGATCAGGACGTACAGGTAACTCCAGCCAATATTATTCAGGCACCCGACATTCTTCGCAACGTCCATAATTATTACTCGGAGATCACAAAACCGCATGCCATTATCCCTCTTTTGACCTCAGTTGGCGATAGTCCGACAGGTAAACACACGGTTGCGGCATCGTGCAGTTATCTTTTCAGCGGGATTCCACAGCCGAAACTTATCCATGAGGAATGGGATCAGAACATGCACCTGGTGCAATTCACTCAGAAGCTGAAGAAAGGGCAATCGTTTACTTTTTCAGTAGTCGGCAGCGAGACATCGACAGCTCAATATGCGGATCCCCGGAATGCGGCTGAGCGGCTAAGCATTTATGCCATGCTGGCGGGCACCGACCAACTAATCAAACGTCACGATGAATTATGGGACAATCTCTGGAAAGGGGATATCAAAATTGATGGTGATCTTTCGGACCAGCGTGATGTTCGTTTTTGCCTTTACAATTTGTATTCGTTTGTCCGGGCCGGTTCGGGATACAGCCTGTCGCCCATGGGACTGTCCGGTCTGGGATATAACGGCCATGTTTTCTGGGATTCGGCGATATGGATGTATCCGCCCCTCCTGATGCTGCATCCCGAGATTGCGCGGTCCATACTGGATTATCGCTACAATCGGCTTGGGGCCGCCGAACAAAATGCCCGCAGCCATGGATACAAAGGGGCGATGTTCCCATGGGAATCGGCGGACACAGGCCAGGAAGCCACACCGGTATGGGCACTGAGCGGGCCGTATGAGCAACATATTTCATCAGACATCGCCATCGCTGCCTGGAACTATTATCGCGTGACCCACGATAAGGAATGGCTGCGGAGTAAAGGATACCCGATCCTGAAGAATGTAGCCGATTTTTGGGTGAGTCGCGTTGAAAAAGGACCGGATGGCAAATACAACATAAACAATGTAGTCGCAGCTGACGAGTGGGCTGAAAATATAGATAACGATGCCTTTACGAACGGTGCCGCAATCAAAGCTCTCAAAGCAGCCACTTCAGCGGCGAAGATTCTGGATGAAAAAGCAGATCCGGCATGGAATGAAGTCGCGGATAACATCCCCATCCTTCGCTTTAAAGACGGCACCGTCAAGGAATTCAGTGAGTATCACGGTGAAAAGATCAAGCAGGCCGATGTCAACCTGCTTTCGTATCCATTGCAGATAATCACGGATAAGGCAACTATTAAGAAGGACCTGGCCTATTACGAACCGCGAATCGGAGAAGGACCGGCCATGAGTTATTCCGTGTTGGCATTGCTATATGCGCGGCTTGGCGATTCTGCAAAAGCCTATGAGTTATTCAAGAATGGTTTTGTTCCCAACAAGCTTCCGCCTTTTGGAGTACTGGCTGAAAGCGCCGGCGGTACCAATCCGTATTTTGCAACCGGGGCCGGAGGCGTGCTTCAAAGTGTTCTTGCCGGTTTTGGGGGACTTACCATTACGGATA
Source organism: uncultured bacterium (assembly GCA_963787205.1). Classification (GTDB taxonomy): domain Bacteria; phylum Bacteroidota; class Rhodothermia; order Balneolales; family DATFMH01; genus DATFNI01. Next base: position 32,682 of record CAWBCD010000010.1, on the reverse strand, counting down.
ACGGCATCGAACAAAAGGGCGGCATCTTACCCAGGGAGTGGAAGTCACTGACCATTACCGGTGTTGGCACAGAGAATAAGACATTTACTGTAAAATGAGAGAGATTTTATAGATACCGAAACCGGTATTTAGGTCGGAATGGAACGTAAACAAATTCTTTCCGTTTGAAACAAACAGTAACCGTTAATTAAAAATTTAGCAGTATGTCTACAAGAAAGAGTCATCTTTTGGTCCATTTGCTCCTGCCTCTGGTGTTCATTTTAGCCGGTTGCGGAAATCAAAAAGCGGATAATCAGTCTCAAAAAGGGAAATCTGGGATTGAATTTGATAGCAATAATGGTGGCTTGACGTTACCGGCTGGGTTTCAGGCGTTTATTGTGGCCAACAACCTGGGGCAGGCCAGGCATATCGCCGTTCGTGACAACGGCGATATTTATGTGGCCCTGGAGCGAATGAAAGATGGGGGAGGCATTGTAGCTATGCGCGATACCAATGGCGACGGCAAGCCGGATATCATAAAACATTTCGGTACCAGTGGGGGCAACGGTATCGCTATACACGACGGTTATCTTTACTTTGCCCCTGATACCGCAGTCTGGAGATATAAGCTGACACCGGGACAACTTGTACCTGAAAGTCCCCCCGAGCACATCGTTGACAACCTGCCCTCAAGAGGTGATCATCATACTAAATCGATTGCTTTCGATAACAAGGGAAATATGTATGTTGATATTGGAAGTCCATCAAATGCATGCCAGAAACAGGAACGTACCAAAGGGGTTCCGGGTATGGATCCCTGTCCCCAGCTTAAAACCAGGGCCGGGGTTTGGGAGTTCAAAGCCGACGAGCAGGGACAGACGCAGCAGGAAGCGCATCACTACGCCACGGGTATCAGAAACGGAGTGGGCATTACCTGGAATGATCAGGTAAACAAGTTATATGTCGTCCAGAATGGTCGTGATCAACTCGCACAGTTGTGGCCCCAATACTTCAATGATCAGCAAAGTGCCATACTTCCGGCTGAGGAATTCATGTTGGTTAAAGATGGCTCGAACTTTGGCTGGCCTTATGCTTACTATGATCAGACACAGGGCAAACGCGTTTTGGCACCCGAGTATGGCGGAAATGGTAAAAAAGTAGGCCGCGCGTCACAATATGATGATCCCATTATGGCATTCCCCGGCCACTGGGCACCTCTGGGGCTCCTTTTTTATACCGGCAGCCAGTTTCCATCTCAATATAAAAACGGGGCATTTATAGCCTTCCATGGCTCCTGGAACCGTGCACCTCTGCCCCAGGCACCCGGAAGGATAGTTTTTGTTCCGTTTACCGGCGATAAACCATTGTCAGACAAATGGGATGATTTTGCAACAGGTTTTGCAGGAGTTGATACGTTGAAAAGTCCTGGACAGGCCAAACATCGTCCCGTTGGATTGGCACAGGGACCCGACGGATCGCTTTACATCACTGACGATTCCCACGGTACCGTCTGGCGGGTGATGTACACGGGTAAGTGATTCAATAGAAAGTGATTGCGAGACCGGCTGCCCAGTGCCTCCCGGCAGCCGGCTCGAAATATTGACCCCCTGTGGCATTCACTATTACTGATCCGTTATACTGCGAATCAAGCAAATTATAGATTGCCAGGTATGGATCAATGCCAACCCTGTCAAAAGGTCGCCAGTGAATAAGACTGAACCGGGCATTCCAGTCGACATATGATCCGTTACGAACGGTATTGGCATTATTGACGAAGTAGGAATTGACCATTTCTGCATCACTCGATGCCATCCATCCGTGACCAGTATAACTGATTCTCACCGCACCACGATTGGGAGTCACCCCGGGTACTTTATTGCCGCTCATGGATATTGAATTCTCGGTAAATCCGGACTCAAAGACAGCATCGAGATATTGATACGTCACGGCGATCCTCCATTTTGACGAGGGCTGCCAGATTACATTTGTCTCGATGCCCCAGTGTTTCGTTTTTCCCCGGTTTTGGTAATAGGTTCGTTCGTTGCTCCCCTGGTATGGAACGAGTATATCCCGTATCCGCATATCAAACAGCGCGAGATCGTACGAAAGACGCTGCGACAGCAGGTGATTGCCCCTGAGGCCGATTTCAAATCCGGTGATATGCTCCGGACCGATCGCTGGATTGAACCCCTGGCTTCCATCCGGTCGGTTTACCAGCTCCGTCGTTGTTGGGGCCTCAAAAGCTGTACGATAATTGACGTACAAATCAGCAGAACCGGCGTGGAATGTTACGCCGGCCGACGGGCTCCATGCATTAAATATCCGGCGCCCCGACTGTGAGTAATGGCTGGTCTGTTGCAGGTAATCATGATTCTTAAAGAGGAGCCAGTCGTAACGTAACCCAAGATTTAGCGTAAGCGGGGATAATTTGAATGACCCTTCCTCGAAGAAAGCATGATTGTACACCCACTCCATCTGGTCGACCGTTATATCGTTCCCCGGTTTTGGTACCCCATTTGCATTTCCCCAGTTATATCGATGATCTCTCTGAATTTTCCCCTCGTAACCAATTCCCCAGCTAAGATTATTGAACTGATTTTGGAGAGTAAGACGGGTACCGCCGGCTAAACGATGAACACGAATGTAAGCATAGGGCAGGGGATTATTTAATTCGCGAAACAACCCATAAAGTGTGGTTTGGACCTGACCTATTGATGTTGCAGAATGCAGGGTGCCGCCTACTTGTCCCTGGTCAGCCTGTTTCCCGGCTCCTGAGTTTTGGTAATATGAGCGAGCTTGCCGGGGATCATTTGCAACTTGAGAGGCATTAAGTGAACCCGGATGCTCCGCTTTCGGCATCGCAGCGAATGCCCCACTGAGAGTGAGTCTGTTGCCGGAATTGATATTCATCTGGTCGGTAAATCCCGATCTGAAAAGATGCACTGTACTATAATCCCGATATCCCTGGTCACCCAGATATGATCCATAAAACTGGTATCTCTGCATTGATGTATTATGAACAAACTGAAAATCTGTCTTGCTCAGACCATAGGAACCAACTGTTTCTCTTAGCCGTACAAACGGCTTAACCTGGCTGTTGGTGAAAGTTGACAGATAAAGGATACCTCCGCTGCTGTTTCCCCAGAAAGCCGAGGATGGCCCGCGTATCAGCCGGATATCGCGAATAAAGGCGGGATCGACAACTGTTAAAACAGACTGACCGTCAGCTCCGGTTAATGGGATCCCATCCAGGAATATCTGGATGCCGCGGACACCAAAAGCTGAACTCCAACCGAGTCCGCGCAGAGTGATTCGCTCTCCGAGGGCGTAATTTTCCCGGTTGTTAATCCATAAGCCCGGAACGGTAGCAGTCAATCTGTCCAGACTGAGTGCAGGGGTTGTCTGAACCTCCAGGCCACTTCTTTTGACCTGTGAAAAAGCGAGGGAAGAATTCTTCCGGGTCAATCCAAATGGGGTGGCGGTGACGGTGATTTCAGATAGTTTTACATTCAGACTGTCAGATTTTGTTTGGGCAAATACAACCGAACTGAATAGAAGAAGTAGTATAATAAGCGCATTAGATCGTATGTGTAGTCTCAGTACCATTCACCCTGCTGTAGTATCCTGTTTCATTTAGTCACAGAATGAATATAGACAAACATCACGGGTATATGCCATTTAATGTGAGTTTGGCAGAAAGGTTAAAAAACCAATCTATCCTCTTGGCAGAGTACATAAATTATTACTGCTGTCATTCAACAAGGATAAAAGATCGACTTTTTTATGCTTCTAAGCGGCACGGTGATGACAAATAGTTATAGTTTACCGAAATGATATAAATTGGGATTGTATTTTTAGAAAACTAGAGGATCCCCGAATTTTACTGGTTGCCGGCGTTAACCATTTGAAGCATATGAGTCATATTGACTCCAAGATAGGACACCAGAATACTACGATATGCCGGGTTTGATCGATACCCATCACCAATATTGAAAAATTTGTGGAATGGGATGTACCAGTCGCTATTTCGTGGCATTACAAAACCGATGTCTCCACTTTTCTGGTCCCCGGCAGGTTGACGTTTAATCTTCATGTGATTCCGTGTGGCCATCCAATAAACATCCAGATCTACATAGGTAAACAAATGGGGATTCTGGATGACCTTTTGTAAAGCTTCTTCGTCGGAATTTACATATTCAATTTTAAGATCCGGATTATACTCCTGCCGGATATGCCTGACCAGTTTTGCATTAGTTGTTCCCCTGTATACGACCGCCGATAGATTCTTGTATTTCGTACCCAAATCCGACAGATTTTGTACACCTGGCGTTTGATCACCGGTTATCATCAGGGAAACATTTGGCAGATATTCCGGAGTAAACCGAAAGCTTCTTTCACGGTTAGAAGTGATTGTGATGTTTCCGGCTCCGAAGACGCCACCGGAAGAATTCCTTACATCACTTAGTAATTGGTCAAAGTTGGGTTGTTTTACAAAGTGTATGTCCAGGTGAATTCCTCTACTATTTCTAAGGTAATTGGCAAATTGCCTGAAGATGGCAATCTCAAGTCCTTCTAAATTCCCTTCTTCGCTGGTATACGCAAATCCGTTTTCCGGGTAGTAGTAAACAGTGATGTCGCCTTTTTTTTGTTTGGATACCTGGGCCCACGAATCTCCTGGTACGGGTTGTGCACTGACCAGCCCGGGGAAACAGAGGATGCAACCTAATATCAAACCAAAGCAGAAGTTATAGCATGTTACATGCTTCATCCGAAAAGAACGTTTTATTATCGCCGTAATGAAGTGAGTAGTGCCTGAATTATCGGGATATAAAAAACGCTGCTTAAATGGCTCACCACATTGTTCGGGTTAGTACCCTTGGCGAGAAAAGACAAAATCCGGTCGTTTCTGAATATTATGAGTCCTCATCCATCTGGTTCAGATGGTATTCGGAAAGTACAAGATTAAGTGCTGAAATCACACGATCAGCCTCTTTCTTATTCTTGCGATCAATTTTTAATTCCACGTTTCCCTGTTTGCTGCCTGGCACCTTGCTAAGCGATGTCATATGACTCCCCTCAATAAGCACACTCGTTGAGAACATACCTTTATCAATCTTTACCTCCTGAATTTCGGAGAAAGGAATTTTGAAATTTTGAACATCAGATTTTAAAGCACCAACGAAAGCATCCTGTTGTTGGAGTTCCAGGATGAGATGATTTTTTTCAAATCGAAGAAGACCAACTGCTTCTTTTAGTCCGTACTCCAAATCTTTTATCGTAAACGGCAGACGATAGGAATTTTCCAGCATGTCTAGTGTAATTGTTTGGTTAAGAGCTTTGTGATCATTTGCAACTGAATACCAACACGATAAGAGTAGCAAAAGATTTCAAAAAAAATAAAAAAAGTATGTAAGGAATTACGATTTCAAGTGTCTATATACTTAGACACGACTGATCACATCAAGAGAGGCACATTGGGCGTATTAGTCCTTTCCGGCTGAAGGATGCTTCATTCTTCAGCCTTTTTTATAAGGACTAATGAACGGGGATCATTATGGGAACACAAAGAGAGGGATCAGGTTTACTTGGTATTTTATTCATTTCTGTCATTGTTGTCCTGTGTAATATTACGACAGCATTTTCACAGCATCATATACTTATCGAAGATTTCTCAGATACGGATTTGCAAACCGGAACAAAATGGTCTGGAAATCTTTCCCATTTCGGGGGTTTCACTGACAGTACGGGCAATGTTTGGTTACGTCTGAATGATGAGTCTAAATCCGGTGAATCAATCCTTAGCACACAATCCTACGTAGCATACGGCAGGTGGTCGTTTATAGTAAATCTGGATTTCAAACCATCGTCATCCAACTTATTCTTTGTGCAGTTGGCAGGAGACCAGCCTGATATAACAAGTGGCGGAAACGGTTATGCCCTGGTTGTCGGGGAGAACGGTGATGGTGATACTTGGCAACTGGTTAGATATGAAAGAGGAGTCATAACCAGCAAAATACTGTCAGGGAAAAGGAATATGTCAAATGGTGGTATTTTTCATGTTGAAGTCACACGGGACACCCATGGGAAATGGACTCTGGCTACATCGGTTGGCCGAAATTCCAGTCCTGAAGTTGAAACAACCGGTTCAGACAATGTGTTGCAGAACAGTGAATATTTTGGCTTTAAGTTCCTGTACACATCGACAAGGGCAGACAAATTTTATCTGGATGATATTTCTGTTGACGCATTCCCCGCTTTTTTAACCGGTACAAATGTGAGTTTAGACAAGCAAATCCGGGTATCTTATTCACTGCCCGTTGCCAGTGGCCTGGTAGGGGCAGATGATATCATTCTGGACAATACGCTCCATTCCGGGAACACACAGGTCGACGATCGGGGAAGACTTGAGGTACAATTTAATCACATTGTAAATCCTGGTATCCATTTATTAAGTTTGCAAAATCTGAAAGACAGTTACGGTTTCGACATACCGGATACAACTGTTAAAATGATATGGCCGTATCATGCCGGGGAAGGTGATCTGGTTATAAGCGAATTTATGTATGACCCGCCGTCCGGCTTATCTGAGTATGTGGAGCTGACAAATACGAGTGAATTTGATATTGATATAAATGGATGGATACTGGAAGATTCTTCAAACGAATATATTATCCATCATTCAAGATTGATTACCCCCGGGAGTTATATTGTGCTGACACCTGATTCGGCGGGCCTGTTTGATACATTCGGTCGGGCCGATTATCAGTTACAGACGAACTGGCCGGTTCTGAACAACGGTGGTGATCAAATTGTGCTCAGAGACACATCGGGTGTTATGATTGACTCTCTTTTGTACACTTCCGGCTGGGGTGGACGCGGTGTTTCGCTTGAGCGAAAATCATATACGGTGCCGGCTTATTACCATTGGAACTGGTCCGGGTCTTTGAATTTAGATGGTGGTACACCGGGCAGGGCCAACAGCATTGCGTCTGATACCATAAGGCCCCGGATAAAATCATTGAGGGTACCTGATGAACATCACATTAATATCGTTTGGAGTGAAGATGTCAGGGATTCAAGTGCAATCAACCCACGACACTACCAACTCGACAAGAATTTAAATATTGAGAATATTACAAAACTGGCTGATTCTACATTTCAGATTACTGTAAATACGGGATTGATTACAAACTCCGATTATCGATTGTCTGTATCGGAGGTGGTTGACTGGTACGGCAACATGATGGCACCGTTTGATACAACCATTTCATACTACAAAATTGTAAATCCGGATTCAGGACAGGTACTCATTACCGAGTTTATGTACGATCCTCCGGACTTCTGGCCCGAATATGTCGAACTTTATAACAAGGGACCGGATGCTGTTAATTTGGCCAATTGGCGACTATCGGATTCAAACAGCCAGGAAGCGGTTATGAGCGATTTGCAGTGGATTTTACCACCCGATCAGTACGTCGTACTGACAAGTAAGGCGATACCCGAGTGGGGCAACATCCCGAAAATTGTGATGCATTCCCGTTTCCCAAATCTCAATAACGGTGGAGATCAGATTAAAATCTATAATAGCAATGGCGTTTTAATGGATTCATTGCAATATGATCGTGAACTGGGCGGCAATGGAGTGTCTCTGGAACGAAGATCGGTAAATGTTCCGGCATGGATATCATCAAATTGGGGCGATTCTCCGGCGTCAGGAAGTGGTACTCCGGGCAAAAAGAATAAAATCGGGACGGATCAAACACCGCCGAAAATCATTGGCTTTTCAACCAACAATGAGGGGAATCAAATCAGGATATCCACAGATGAAGAGATATTATCATCGAAGGTGATACGTCCTCAATTCAAGTTAACCCCAGCCCTGCAAATCAAATCATACATCCTGAATCAACGGGAAATTCTGATCCAATTGGCTGAGATCATGAAGCCGGCAAATGCATACACAATGACGGTCTCGAATCTTTCAGATTATTTCGGAAACAGGTCGGATACAACAATTACGTTTAAGTTTCTTCCGGACAGAACACCACCCGCTTTGCTTATAGCTGCTTACAACAGCGAAATGGATTCGGTACGTATGATATTCAATGAAAGAATAACCAATATCACGGGAGCGGAAATTTCAGTAAATGATAAATCGATCGAATCTGGCAGGATAATCCCGATGGATTCTTCCGGACTATCTTTTCCCGTGAGCTGGAATCCTCAAAAAGAATCATCCGGAGATGATCAGATTCTTGTGAAAGGTTTGTCAGATCGATGGGGGAATACGATTAAATCGCTTAAAATGCCGATATCCGGACCATGGAGGCATGAGAAACTCGTCGTCAATGAGATAATGTATGATCCTATTGCGGACGCACATGACGGCAGGCCGGATCAGTCTGAATACATAGAGCTGTATAACAATTCCAATGTAAGCCTGGATTTGAGTGGGTTTTCTATTCATGGAGAACCAGACGAGAACGGCAATTTCAGGATACTCCGGTCTGATGAATCAAATTACGCCTGGGTTCCACCTCATGGATACGTGGTTTATTATGCCGATACAGCGACCAGCTTTCGGGCCTCCCGACTGTATAATTTTTTTAAGCCGGATAGTGTTGCGGCACATTTCTATCGAATCAACGGAATGAGTCTGAATCTTTCTTCGAATGGTGACGCGGTATATGTAACTGACAATTCTATTGTGGTCGATTCGGTCGAATACTCAAATACATGGCAAAACCCGGAATTCATGGATACCAGAGGCCGAAGTCTTGAGCGCATAACCATTGACGGTCCGTCAAATAGTAAAAATAACTGGAGCTCCTGTGCTTCGGATTCGGGAGGGACGCCAGGTAAAAAAAATTCAATATTCGAAAAACCCGTAACCACAGATCAGAACCCCAAAAATCTGCTGGATATTACGCCGAACCCGTTTTCACCAGATGGTGATGGATTCCATGATAACCTTTTGCTTGCCTATCATTTAGCAATATCCGGTTATCGATTAAGGGTACGGATTTTTGACCGCTATGGCAGACTCATACGAACATTGGTAAACGGGAAAATCGCCGGATCGGCCGGAACTCTAATATGGAATGGTCTGGACGACTACGGGAGGAGGGACCGCATTGGCATATATATTATTTTATTTGAAGCTTATGGCAATAAGAATGGTCCTGACAAAGAGATAAAAAGGACTGCTGTTCTTGCAAGGCACTTATAGATTTGGGCTTTTATATAATTTTTTAAATCCCTATTGTTCGTTCTATGAAGCCGGATGGCTGATTTGATGGGAGAATTCCCGAATATAATTTTATTGATATAGTTTTCAGACATTTATGAGTTCTAAGAAAAATGCCCCGATAGGTGTTTTTGATTCCGGTATAGGTGGGTTGACCGTTGCTAAAGCTGTAATGGAGACTCTGCCCGGTGAAAATATTATTTACTTTGGAGACACCGCGCGCGTGCCTTACGGGATAAAATCCGTCGAGACTATCAGAACATATGCACTCGAGATCACGCAGTTTCTTATCGAAAAGAAAGTGAAAATGATCCTGATTGCATGTAACACCGTTTCAGCAGCTGCCGAGGAACAGGTCGTGGAATTGGCAGGGAAACATAAGATTCCGGTTTTGGGTGTGGTTAAGGCCGGGGCACATGCAGCAAACGAGTTGACCAAAAATCACAAACGGGTAGGAGTGATTGGCACGTTGGCTACTATTGGTTCCGGGACTTATGAAAAGGCCTTGCACGAATTAGATCCCGATGTGGCTGTATATTCGAAGGCATGTCCATTGTTGGTCCCGCTGGCTGAAGAAGGATGGGTAGATAATGATATTGCCAGGGAAACACTTGAAATTTATCTCAAGGATTTTAAAACCAAAGATCTGCATGCCCTTATCCTGGGATGCACTCACTATCCGTTATTTAAGCCGCTCATCAGGGATGTGATGGACGGAAAGGACGTCGAGATTGTTGATTCGGCCGTATCAATAGCCGGAATGGCAAAGAAAATGCTGGAAGAACTCGACTTGCTCAACAATCAGACGGAAGGACAATTTGAGTGCTATGTGAGTGATAAGCCTCAGCGTTTTCAGCAACTTGCTGAACTGTTCCTTGGCCGGAGAATGAAACGGGTAGAAATCGTAACAATGCACTAAGCCAGATGATTGGCCTGGAATGCAGACTTGATTAGAGAGAAAATAACAGCATTGTGATGGTGATTCCCGAAAATCAACCAATGTTTTAACAATCCTTCGTGTCCCCCTAGCTTTTCTGCGACTCGTTGACTGGCAATGCTCCCTTCGGTATCACTCAACGGTACATTAATGACTTAACGATTGGATTTATTCGTGTTTATTACATACTCAGATTACAGATCTTTTCCTGAATATCAACAAGTTTGGAATTGCGATACCAACTGCAATAGCCGAGAGAATGAGAATGGTTTTTATGGCAAAGCTGGAGGCGTCAATAAGCAGTCCCGTAGAGACCGGTGTTGCCGTGGATTCTGAAAATCTGAGAAACCCGATCATTGCCCTATACGCAAAGGTACCAGGAATCATAGGGATAACCCCCGGTACTGACAGGACGGTGTGCGGTACTTGAAGGCGTTTCGAAAACAGGTGTCCTCCAAAGCCGATGATTGTTGATCCAATGAGTGTTGCAAAGGCAAGATCGATTGGCAGGAATTCATGGGTTACTGTTCTTACCAGGTGGCCCACGCCTCCCAGGAGGGCACAAATTAAGAGGGTCCGGCGGGGAACATTGAATAACAAAGCAAAGCCGGTGGCTGCAACGGCAGACCAGAAAAAATCTTCAAGCAGATGGAGTACCAAATTGATTGTCATAGTCCGGATACCCCCGTTATGCTGACAGCTAATAATAACCCGATTGCAATTGAAAGAGTAATAAGAAGCCCTAAGATTCCACGCGATATTCCGACATTAATATGCCCACGGACAAAATCCAGAACCATATTTATCAGGGGCACACCCGGGATGAGCATCAAAACACCGGCTGCAAGGGCAACAGGATAATCATGGATGCCGATGTATTTGCCCAGGGCGGCAATCAGACTGGTGATAAATGCTGCCGCTATGACCACTAAATACGTGTTAAATTCTTCACGTAAAAGAAGGTGCCTGATAAACATTCCCACCGTACTGGCTACGGCAGTGAGTGCAAAAGCCTCGTAATCGCCACCGAATAACCGGCAAAAAGCACCGCATGCCAGCCCTATCATGATGGCAGTAAACCAAAAAGGATACATGGGTTTACGTGTGCTTATGCGCTGCAATTCATTCCGAAGCTGAATGGGATCAAGCGTGTTGTCCGAGATGTGATAACGGAGCCGGTTGACTGCGGATACCACCGTGAGATCCACACCGTGTTTTGGTACCCTGCGTATCTTGGTACGGAAATCACCTGCACTGATGGTTGTGACAACGATGGCATTATGGGAAACAAGAACATCCATCCAGTCGCACCCGAGACCTGTGCCGATCTGGTGTACCGTTTCTTCTACACGATGGCTGCTGGCCCCGTTCTGCAGAAGAAGCTGACCGGCCCATAAGGCCAGATCAATGATATCCGTAAGAACTTCGTGTGTTAGAGCAGGTTTATTGCCTGAATTGTTCATGAGGAGTCGCATCCTCCTTTTCTTAAACTAAGAGTTTTTGACCATTGAAATGCCAGTCAAATTACATCATTGTGATCAATCTAGCGATTGAAATTCAGGCATAGTAACGAAACTTGTTGACCAGGTAAGGAACAACCTTGGCATGGGTAACCTGCCGAAGCCTGTGTTTGAGAGTTGTGATTTGTTTCACAGATACGTCTTCTGAAAAGGGAGACGGATCAAGTGGCGAAAGATAAAAGATGTCATCGTGGTCGAGAGGTAGTCTCTCAGCAAAATTCACAGTTTCATCAACATGGTTAAGGTAGTTCACTTCTGTATGAAATCCGGTCAGTGCGGTAAGTGCTACCTGTATTTCTGATTCTTTCAATATGTCTATTGTCTTTTCAAGTAAAGTGAGATCAGCCGGCTTGCCCCACAACTGACGAAGCACCCCTGATCCCGACTCCAGCCCGATAGTTACCTGTCTGAGTCCTAAATTCTTGAGTTCAACATATTCCGATTTTGTACGCTTCGGCGAGAGATAGGGATCAAAGAAGGCTGCAATACCTCTTTTGAATGATCCGAACTCCTCTCTGATGACTCGCAACGCAGAGACAAGCCTGCGCTGTGACAGGCTCAATGCACTTGCCGATCCCAGAAAGACGCCTGTTCTTTCCGCAACGGCATTACCAAAGAGCTGACGGACTCGAATGATATGTGCTTTGAATTCGGTGGATGAAAAGACGTGAAATCCGGCATTTGGATATAGCGTGCAAAAAGTACAATTCCCGCTACTGCTTCGAGGACAACCTGTTGCCGGCAACAAGACCAGATCGCGATAACGGTCTGGAGGCAACATGGTAACAGGTTCCGGGTAGGCCTTTAAGTACTGATCCCAAATCTGATAGAAACCACCGGTTGAGAATTCAGCAGCTCTCTGAAAATAGGTAACCTGAAGCTCTGGATCGTAAATATTGCATGCTTCTGTGGAAAGCTGACGATTTTTAGCCTTTGAGATCAGGGTTTTTATATGATGTGTTATTAAAGCATGTAACCGGTGTGTCGCGTTTTGGCTTAAGTCACTTAGTCTATCATTGACTAGTTCGACGATCTGACCATTGACTAATCGTCGAAACTGCCGGTCCGCCAATCTGAATGTTCGCCACCTTCCTTCGGAATCTAATGTGAGGCTGATAGGATCGTCATGTATAGCCAAATACCGATTGAGCAATGTTTCCATCTGCTGAAAATAGGTTCGAGAGCTTTTGAGAACAAAAGCTAAGAAAACGGCTATTATCCATATACACAACCAATATCCGAAAATTGTTAAATATTGCCGTTACTCTGAATCCGGCTCGGATTAATTGACAATGTGCGCCTGAGAGATCCAATCCTGGGTTTGCAGGAAAGAGGTCAGATTTTTTAAACCGGGATGCATATCACGCAGTTTGTTGATATCAGCCTGGTATCCTTTTTCTTCGAACCACCGATACATGGTCGTCATCTCTTTGCCTGCCTGATCCTGCCATTTATTCCATGGCACTTGCACATACTTAATATTACTATCCAGGACATGGCTGAAAGCTTCGGCGGTTTCCGTCATCGTCAGTTCATCGCCGGCAATTTCTATAGCTTGTCCCATCCATTTATCCGGATCGGCGAATGTCAAGGCTGCAAAAAAGCCGATATCATCGACGGCTATTTGCTGTAGTTTTGTGTCCGGACTCAGTGGAGATAGTAACTGTCCACTAAGGATAGTATCCTTGAACCGGGTCCAGTTATTCATAAAGAGAACGGGGCGCAATATAGTAGCCGGTAACCCTATAGCACGGATATGCTTTTCAATTTCACCCTTACTGTCGAAATGTGGGATGCCCGTATTACGTTCGGCACCTCCAACAGATGTGTATACAAAGTGTTTTACACCGGCATCGTCAGCCGCATCAGCAAAAGTTTGATTTTTTAATCAGAAGGGGGACTCTAAAAGAGTGAATCACTTTTATATCCAAACACTCAAAACCCAGAGGCTATGGACGGATTCTATGTTTCAGTTTCATGGAGAAGTCCCACGATCGGATATACCACAGGTTCTATAAAACCTAACTAACGCTATCACCCTATCGTCATTCCTGTGAACGCAGGAATCTCCATTGTACCGAATGGTATTCATCCAGAAATGATAGAACCGGATGGATTGGATACAGGCAGGTAGTGCAGATATCACGGCCTGCCGCATGGACTCATTAAAGAGACATCTCAAGGTACTAACGATTGTCGCCCTGGAGCTTCTTGATCGGGGTCGGGAATGAGGATATTTGGATGTCGATTGGATAACAGGTAAGGGATGTTTGATAGTCTGGATCAGGAATGCTTCCCACTTCCCCTGATCCCATCAACATCGATTTTTCCTTCTTTAATGAGGCGATCGATTACTGGGCTCTTGTCTATCGTACCAATCAGAACGATGTTTTTCGATTTTGGGATGGCATCCTGATAAATCGCAAGCCTGGACAATGAGATATGCATTCAAAACTCATTAGCCAATCAAACGAATAGTTGATTATCAAACATTCTTATGTTGCGATCCTTATCGTGTGTGATATTAAAACGCCAGACTGGTTGTACTCACCGGATCTTAATCCTGCCGGGTGCTGACAACGACTATGAGATCTTCGTCCTTTTTCTTTTTCTCGGTAAAGGAGACTTTTTTGACATCAACCACTTGCATCAGAAATGCGCCACTGACGATGAAAAAAGCTGATATTATTTCCATGATTGTTGGGTTTTTCCCGGCGCTCAGCCAGGCGACGATCATGGCAGCAATTGGAACAAGATTGCCATAAATAACAACTCGTGTTGGTCCCAGCACTCTTAAGGCTCTTACCTTGATCCACTGGCCGACCCCCACTCCAATAGCCCCGCCAGCGAGAATAGCGATCCATGTCCAGGCGTCGAGTGATAGCCAATGTTGCTTGATAAGGGATGGTGAAGCAATGAGCAAATACAGGGAGCCTCCAATCAGAGTACGTATGGCAACCATGGAAATGGCACCGTACTTACGTGCCAGGGGCTTAATGAGATGCAGCTCAATGACGGTCATCGACAGGGCTGTGAACAGGAAGAGATCGCCAAGCCAGTATCCTTTTTCGAGTTGGATGCCGTCGTACGTGAGTATCACAGTGCCGAGTCCGGCTAAAAGTATGCCTAAATAGCCGTAACGTCCCATTTTTTCCGTGCTGAAGATATGGCCAAACCCGGTGCTGATTGCAGGTCCAAGAGCGAGCCAAAGGGAAGCCCGGGCACCATCGGTTAAACCAAGCCCTTCGATCCCAAGCCACGGAGCAAGTGTGGCACCCAGTATAGAGACCAGTAGTAAGCGCTTCCAGTCTTTCTTGTCAATAGGGGGGAAAAAACGGAATGGCTCACCGGTAAATTGGGCATCGGAGTAGCTTTGCCTGTATAAGAGAGCCAGCATGGCCATGCCGCCGATGGCAAACCTGGAAAAACTAAACGAGATGGGCGCAAGTTGTTTTAATGCACCTTCTGCAAGGATAAAGTTGGCTCCCCAAATGAACGTGAATAATAGCAGGATACCGTGATGTGGAAGGGCATCTCTCTGACTTATCGTGGTATGATCTTTTGTTGCAGAAATGGCTATTAGAAGACCTTCTAATTTATGGTAGTGTGATAGTCCGCAGCAGGTGGCTCCTGACTAACGTGGCTTGACCTTGAATCTTTTGGTTCAGACCCGGTGTGGTATCATTACTGATTCGACATAACAGCAGGTATAAAGTCGTAAATAGCTGCTACGATTCCACTTGATTTGAGGTATTTTGATGATCTTTTACAAAAACAAGCTACCGTTTGGATTGTTGCTTGTCGGACCCGCGTGTTTATAAAATTATTTCGATAGCTGGAGAGAATCTGCGATTATGGTTCATAGCAGGTAAGAGGAAGCAAATCATCATGGATATTCATATTGCTTCAAACCAATATGAGATAAGAATGGCTGATTACTTGTCACCCGTATATTCCAGCACCAATAGCGTGATATCATCAGACTGCTGCGCCTTATTTATAAACTTTAAAACATCTACGATTACACCGCGCAACAACTTTTTCTGAGCATACTCATAGTGCTTTGCCAGGTACTTTTCAAGACGTTCTTCTTCATACATTTCGCCAGCCTCATTCATAGCCTCAGGTACCCCATCAGTGTAGAGAAGTATTTTATCACCAGGTTCCATTTGAATCTGCTTGGTCTCGTATTCGATGCCGTCGATTTTTCCAAGCAGGAGACCGTTCGTATTTTCCACTTGTTTTATTACCCCATCGTGTGTAACAATGTAAGGTAAATTGTGTCCGCCATTACAATAATTGATTATCCCGGTTTTTGTATTGAGAATTCCGTAAAACACAGTAACAAAGGTTGTAATATGGCTTTCCGGAATGAGCATGGTGTTCACGGTTTGAAGACACTCTGCAGGATCATGAATCTGTGAAGCTATTGCTTTCAACATAGTCCTCGAAACAGCCATGTAAATCGATGCGGGGACGCCCTTCCCCGAAACATCTCCAATTACAAATCCCACATTCTCATCGTCCAGCAGGAAAAAATCATATAAGTCGCCACCCACTTCTTTGGCGGTATGCATTTCAGCATAGATGTCAAATTCCTTTCGGTCGGGGAAAGGAGGGAAGTTCTGAGGGAGTATCTTCTGTTGTATGCTTGCAGCAATATCCATATCCCATTTAACTTCACTCAATATTTGTTTTTCTCTTTGCGACTGCAGAATATATCCAATCTCTCTGATCCCTTTTTCGATAGTAGCTTCAAGATCTTTAAAATCAATAGGTTTTGTGACAAAATCGAAAGCGCCACGGTTCATAGCCGTTCGGATATTCTCCATATCACCGTAAGCGGAAACGATGATCGTTTTAAGAGCCGGATTATCCAGTTTTTGTGACTCAGTCAAAAAAGTTAATCCGTCCATTTTGGGCATGTTGATATCGGATAGTATCAGACTGATATCGCCTGATTTTTCCAGCATGACGAGGGCCTCTTCGCCATTTTCTGCAAAGCAAAACTCATAAATATCCTGTTGAATCTGTTTCCTGAAACGCTGGAGAATCAGCATTTGAAGATCCGGTTCATCATCCACGACCAATATTTTTTGTTGACTCATCATACGTTGATTCTTTTTTTGTTAGTTTTCACTATCCAGGATCTGATACATTTCTTCCCTAAGGGAATCAAAATTAATGGGCTTAGTGAAAAATTCCTTTGCACCGGAATTCATAGCACGTTCGTAATTTTCGTTATCACCATATGCTGAAATCATGCTTACTTTTATATTTGGAAATTGGGACTTCACTTCTTTCAGGAGTTCAAATCCCGTCATACCCGGCATATTGATATCAGAGAATATGTAAACAACCTCAGGCGGTTGTTTGCTGCGGAGTATCTTTAAGGCTTCATCGCCCGAGAACGCAAATTCCAGTTCTACCAGGCCTTTTCGAACTTCTTTTCGAAATTTTTGTCGAAATAGCATTTCAACATCGCGTTCATCGTCAACTACCAGAAATTTCATATGTCATATCTCATTTAAGTGAATAACGAACTTAGTGAATCCATTTTCCTCCGATTCAACTCGCAGGGTGCCCCCATGCGCGTTGACAATATCATTTGTAATTGAAAGCCCGAGTCCGGTTCCTTCCTTGCCTTTTTTTGTAGTGAAGAAGGGTTGCAATACTTTGTTTTTTATCTCCGCCGGAATTCCGGTTCCATTATCTTCGATTTCAATGGATAAGTGTTTGTCCGATCGTTTCGACCGGATCGTTAGCTTTGGCTTATATTCCTTCGCATCATTTAAAGAGGGTTGAGCCTTCAAGGTCGTGAGCTTGTCTCGCATGGCATCAAATGCGTTGTTGCAAAGATTTAGAATAACCCGGCTGAATTCTTCGATGACTAGCGGGATTTTTCCAGCATTTTCATCCAAATCCAATTCTATGTCCACATTGATTGGATTTTTGTTTGCCCGCATGCCGTGGAAAGCAAGGTTGGCATATTCTTTCAGCAACTGATTGATCTCGACAGGTTCCATGTCTCCACTGCCACCCCTGCTATGTTGAAGCATGGATCGTACAATACCATCGGCCCGGGTACCGTGCTCAAATATTTTTTTGAGATTGGCCTTGATATCCTGGAGAATTTCCAGTGCCTCTGAAATTTTTGGCTCCGAGGCTGACAATTCCTCTCTTACCTCGTCAATGAGCTCGATACTCAGATCTGAAAAATTATTTACAAAATTCAGCGGGTTCTTAATCTCGTGGGCAATACCAGCAGTGAGTCGTCCCAGAGAGGCCAGTTTTTCCTGTTGCACCAGTTGTTTCTGAGCTGCCCGTAGATCAGTCCGTGCTTTCTGCAACTTTTGAGGTGTTCCGGCATTTTGTATCGCGATACTCATGCTCTTTGCAAGAGTATCCAGAAATTTTACATCAGAATCACTAAAGGCATGTTCGTGGTCCAGATTTTGAAGGTTAACATATCCAAGAACCGTATCGCCAGCGATAAGAGGAACAAAAAGCATGGATTTCGGGAGACTGGCGCCAGCATCGGCCTTAGGATTCTCGCCCGTAATGGTTTTTAAAACACCAGTTACATTTTCTTCAATATTTATCAGTTTTTGTGTACTGATAATCTGCTGACGCACTTTATCTAAAGGTCGCGGTTCTGGGTACAAACGTTTTCCATTTTCAACGATATACTGAAACTGCTCTGTTTCATTCTCGTAGTCGAAAGTACATATCATGGCAATGTTGGTATCAAACAGATCACGAATATGATTACCAACCATATCATAGATGTCCTGCATAGCCATATTGGCGGTAATTGCTTCCTGCACGGAGCTGATTACAGTCAGTATGGCTTCCTGCTTTTTGACAATTTGCCTGAGGTCAGATTCCTGAAGGTTATCTGTGAGCATGTTCTTTTTACCTGGTCACTCAAATATGTAACAACCTACACTATTTTCGGTTGTGAACAAATCATAGCTTAGTAATAACTTACGTTGGTTTTGCCCGTCAACAACACCTGTTTGATTTTATTCAAGAATTAAAATTTTCCTGGTTTTTAATAATTAAAAAAGGTTAATAAAATTGGTTTTATGAGCATATTCGAGCTCTTCATCAAAGATTGTTTGAATCATGGATTGACATAGATTCAGGGGTTTCACAGATTTGTCTGTTAGGTCTTTAATATGAGTTCAAGCTAAGCATTCAATTAAGATTCCAGACGAGGGACGGCCGACCGTGGACGGGGACGGTTTTGAAAGGATAACCTGTTTTGAGTCATAAGCTACTATTTTTATATGTCTTTTGATTAAGTAATGAACATAGGCCATTGCATCCGGATGGCTACCGTCTTCGGTCAACCGTCCTTCGTCGTCAGTGTAATCCATTAATCCCACTAATCCGTGATTCATACAACAGGTAACTGAATCATAAACTCGGTTCCTTCCCCATCCTTGCTTTCCACAGTTAGTTTCCCGCCATGTACTTTGACAATGTCGTAACTCATGCTCAATCCCAATCCCGTTCCCTGGCCGGTTGGTTTGGTGGTAAAGAAGGGCTGGAAGATTTTCTTTTTAACCTCGTCGGGAATCCCGCTTCCATTGTCTTTCACCCGGATTTCCACCCCCCGGCCCCCTGAATGGGGAGTAATCTGCCGGGTACTTACCATTACATAGGGTTTGTACCCATTGAGGTTTTGTTTTGCCTTTTCCGAAACAGCATAAAACGCATTGTTGATCAGGTTCAATAATACCCGGCCCATGTCCTGCGGGACTACCTTTACTTTTGGAAGGGCTTCATCCGCATCCAGTTTAAAATCGGCGGTGAAGGATTTTTCCCTGGCCCGAAGTCCGTGGTAGGAGAGACGCAGGTATTCATCGGCTAATGCATTTAGATCCGTCGGTTCCTTTTGCCCGCTGCTGCCCCGGCTGTGCTGAAGCATGCCTTTGACAATCCCGTCTGCACGCCGTCCGTGTGTAAGGATTTTTTCGAGGTTCTGCCTGATGTCTCCAGCAATTTCTTTTGCTTCCCTGATGTCCCCTTTATCCAGTTCCTCATCCATCTCATCGATTAGCTCACCGCTGACTTCCGAGAAGTTGTTCACGAAATTGAGCGGATTCTGAATTTCATGGGCAATGCCGGCAGTCAGTTCCCCGAGGCTGGCCATTTTCTCAGCCTGGATCAGTTGGGACTGGGTGGATTTTAGATCATCAAGTGTATTCTTAAGCGTCTGATTCGCTTTTTTACTTTTTTTGTAGTTCCTGTAAAGGATGAGGGAGATTAACAGCAAAAAAGCCAGACCGGTGAACAGCAGATATAACCGCAACTTGTTTTGATAAGCCGTTTTTGCAGCTTCAAGTTCTTGCCGGCGTTCTTTTTCGCGGGCAACTATGGTTTGTATCGCTCTTAAATTCACTTCGCTGAACAGACTGTCTCTGTATGCATCCGCCATTTTTAAATAGTGGAGTGATTCTTTGGGGTTCCCTTGTTCATATAATCCGGACAATAATTTCGCTGCTGCAAGGGAAGCTGATTTTTGACCCAAATGTTGCGACACTTCAAGTCCTTTGTGCGCATAATAAAGGGCAGAATCCGGTTGGCCCATAGTCTTAAAAAATTCTGAAATATTGTTGTAAACATTAGATAAAGTCCGCAGTCGATTACCTGCAATTGCATTCCGTTCACTTATTTTGTAATAACGCAAGGCTTCTTTATTCCTCCCGGACTTCATGGCAATCTTTCCGAGAAGCTCGTAGACATACGGCTCATTAAAGTTCAGCTTTTTAAAAATTTTGACAGCCTTTTTTCCATAATATGCAGCTGAATCCGGTTGATTGGAAGACAAATATGCCGCTCCTATTTGCAGGTATCCATAAGGAAGTCCGGGATCGCTGGGTCCGGCCAGTTCTAACGAAAGTAATTGGCGTGAATAGTCGATGGCTTTCTGATAATCTTTCAAGCTCATGTACACACCGGCTATACTGCTCAATGCAGGTGCGGTCAAGACATATGTAGTATAGGCCAAATCAGACCCTGGCCATTTTGTATACCTTTCGAGATGATGCTCCTGTGCAAGCTGAATCGCTTCAAACCCTAATTCCAGCGTTTTTGGGTAGTCCCCCTGCTGTGCAGCCGGGTCGGTCAAAAAGGAAAGTGCCAGTATTTGTCCCGGTATAAAATTAATCTTCCGGGCAAGTTTCAAAGCCTGCTGCCCGTAAACCTTAGAGGAATCAATATTTGCGAATTTGTATACATTACACAGGCCGATCTGAGCATAAATCTTAGTGGTATCATTTTTCGTGGTGGCGATCATACTTTTCAGTCTGTCCACTACTTCTTTTGTCTGGGCATAACAGGACCCGCTAAGTAGTAAAAGCAGAATGGTAAGATTAAGTATTTTGATTTTCATATCAGTCATGCCGGTATTTGAATGATAAATGTTGTCCCGTTGCCTTCTTTCGTTTCCACTTTCATTTCACCCCCGTCAGCTTTCACGATATCATAGTTTGTCTGAATCACGGATGGACACGGATTCAGGGATTTCACAGATTTGTCTGTTAGGTCTTTAATGTGAGTTCGGGATAAGTATTCAATAAAGATTCCAGACGGGGGACGGGCGACCGTGGACGGTGACGGTTTTGAAAGGATGAACGTATTCGTATCATAAGTTGCTATTTTTACATGTCTTTTGATTAAGTTGCGAACATAAGCCATAGCATCCGGACGGCTACCGTCTGCGGTCAACCGTCCTTCGTCGTCAGTGTAATCTTTTAATCCCATCAATCCGTGATTCAGACAACAGGTAATTGAATCATAAACTCCGTTCCTTCCCCATCCTTACTTTCCACAGTTAGTTTCCCGCCATGTACTTTAACAATGTCGTAACTCATGCTCAATCCCAATCCCGTCCCCTGACCGGTTGGTTTGGTGGTAAAGAAGGGCTGGAAGATTTTCTTTTTAACCTCCTCGGGTATTCCGGGGCCATTGTCTTTCACCCGGATTTCGACCCCCTGGCCCCCTGAATGGGGAGTAATCTGCCGGGTGCTAACCATAACGTAGGGTTTGTACCCATCAAGATTTTGTTTTGCCTTTTCCGAAACGGCATAAAACGCATTATTGATCAGGTTTAGTAAAACCCGGCCCATGTCTTGCGGCACGACATTTACTTTAGGTAGGTTCGTGTCGGCTTCCAGTTTAAAATCGGCAGTAAAGGATTTGTCCCTGGCCCGGAGTCCGTGGTAGGAGAGTCGCAGGTATTCATCAGCTAACGCATTGATGTCGGTCGGTTCTTTTTCCCCGCTGCTTCCCCGGCTGTGCTGAAGCATGCCTTTGACGATCCCGTCGGCACGCTTTCCATGAGTAAGGATTTTTTCAAGATTCTGGTTTAAATCTGCTGATATAACTTTTACTTCTTCGAAATTCCCGTTTTCTATCTCCTCCCGCATTTCCTCCAGAAGTTCGGTGCTCACTTCCGAGAAGTTGTTTACGAAATTGAGCGGGTTTTGGATCTCGTGAGCAATGCCGGCAGTAAGTTCCCCGAGTGAGGCCATCTTTTCGGTCTGGATGAGTTGGGCCTGGGTGGCTTTCAAATCAGAAAGCGTTTGCTTTAAAACTTTATTCGTTTTTTTCTTTTGCCGATTGTTACGATACAACAGCAAGGCAATTATGAAAAATAATAGCGAGGACCACTATTAAGCCTATCATCTTCAACTTGTTTTGATAAGCAGCCTGATCATCAGCTACTTTTTTTAACCTGAGTCGCTCCTGGAAACCTGCATTCTGTACCTGAATTAATTTATTGATATAAGCATTGCTAAGACTATCTTGTAATGATTTTCCTTTTTTTAGAGCATTTAATGCTAAGGTAGATTTATTGAGTGAATCATAAATGGTGGATAATTGAGTATATCCGTTAGCTTCGTCAATTTTATCGCGGAAGGATTCGGCCGATGCTATTCCCTTTAAGTATAATATAAAGCAGAGTCTGTTTGGTCCGTTGCCAGAAACACCTTTCCTAAATCTAAATAACCAGCGCTCAAACCAATCAATACATTATTACGGGCGTAGGCATTGATCGCCTTCCTGCAATTGACTTTTGCCGAATCGTATTGTTGTTTGGCTAAATAAACCCGACCAATCTTTCGATAAAGATCCCCTAACCCCACCTGATAAGGAGAGTTTTTATATTGGAATAATGCCTTTTGATAATAATAAAGAGCTGAATCAGGTTGATCTTTTATCAGCAAATAGCGTCCCTATATTTCTTGTAGTTAAGGACAATATTTTTTGGTTATGTAACTTTTTGCCAATTTTCAAAGCTTCATTTAGCTGAATTTTTTCTTCATCAAACATCCGGGATGCGTCATACAAACCAGAGAGTTCAAAATGGACCATGCCTATAATAGAAAGCCTGGCATCTTCCGGACTTTTAGAGAAAGAAAAATTAGCATATCCCCAACCGTTCTCCGCACTATTGGGTTCGCTGGCAATTTTTAAAGCCTGATTATAATTTTCCAGGGCTTTGGGTAAATCCATTTTATATCTTAATACATAGGCAATTTGTTCATGAGCGTCTGCCTCGTATAATTTTAGATGTAACTTTTTTGCAAATGATAATTGCTGTTGGTGGTAATACAAAGCGCTATCCAATTCACCGTTTTGAAGGTAAAAGCCCATTTTACGGTAGGTATCCATCTTAATGGTATCGTTTGCCGTATGTTGCAGTACATATTTTAAACTATCTAAGTACTGAGAATTTTGCGCCAATACCACACAGGGAAGCACGAGAAAAAGAATAATAATCACTGATTTCATACGGATTCTGTTTTAGGTAATTGGATAGTGAATGTGGTTCCTTCCCCTACACTGGATTCAACCTTCAATTCACCGCCATGCGCTTTAATAATGTCATAGCTCATAGACAATCCCAGCCCGGTTCCCTGCCCGGTCGGTTTGGTGGTGAAGAAGGGCTGGAAGATTTTCTTTTTAACCTCGTCGGGAATGCCGGGGCCGTTGTCTTTCACACGGATTTCTACCCCTCGAATCCCCTGAAGGGGGACTAATCTGCCTGCGTGCTTACGATAACGGAGGGTTTGTATCCATTCGGATTTTGTTTTGCTTTTTCCGAGACGGCATAAAACGCATTGTTGATCAGGTTCAACAATACCCGTCCAATATCCTGCGGAACCACATTTACTTTTGGGAAGGCTTCATCCGCTTCCAGTTTAAAATCGGCCGTTAAAGGATTTGTCTCTGGCCCGGAGCCCGTGATAGGAGAGGCGCAGGTATTCATCGGCTAACGCATTTATATCGGTCGGTTCTTTTTGTCCGCTGCTGCCCCGGCTGTGCTGAAGCATGCCTTTGACAATCCCGTCGGCACGTCGTCCGTGAGTAAGGATTTTTTCAAGATTTTGGATGACATCTTCGTGATATGGCTTTTACTTCCTCCAGATTCCCGTTTCTCAATCTCCTCTTTCATTTCCTCCAGAAGTTCGGTGCTCACTTCCGAGAAGTTGTTTACGAAATTGAGCGGGTTCTGGATTTCGTGGGCAATGCCGGCGGTGAGTTCACCGAGGCTGGCCATTTTTTCGGCCTGGATAAGTTGGGACTGGGTGGATTTCAGATCATCAAGTGTATTCTTAAGCCTCTGATTCGCTTTATTACTTTTTTTATAGTTCCTGTAAAGGATGAAGGAGATTAACAACAAAAAAGCCAGACCGGTTAACAGCAGATATAACCGCAACTTGTTTCGATAAGCAGTTTTTGCCGCTTCAAGTTCTTGCTGGCGTTCTTTTTCGCGGGAAACTATGGTTTGTATCGCTTTCAAATTCACTTCGCCGAACAAGCTGTCCCTGTAAGCATCCGCTATTTTTAGATAGTGAAGTGATTCTTTAGGGTTTGATTGTTCATATAAACCGGACAATAATTTCGCTGCCTCAAGGGAAGATGACTTTTGACCCAAATCTTGCGCCACTTCAAGTCCCTTGTGTGCATAATAAAGGGCAGAATCCGGTTGGTTCTGGGTCTTAAAATATTCTGAAATACTGTTGTAAACAGCAGTCAAAGCCCGCAGCCGATTGCCTTTAATTGCATTCTGTTCACTTATTTTGTAATAATGTAAGGCTTCATTATTCCTCCCGGACTTCAGTGCGATATTTCCGAGAAGCTGGTAGACAGCTGGCTCATTATAGTTCAGCTTTTCAAAGCTCTTAACAGCCTTTTTTTCATAATATTCAGCTGAATCCAGTTGGTTGTACAATAAATGTATAGCCCCCATTTGCAAGTATCCATAAGCAAGTCCCGGATCGATGTGCCGATCAATATGTCCTGCCAGTTCTAACAAAATTTGTTGGTGTGAATAGTCGATGGCTTTCTGATAATCTTTCAGGTTTGCGTACACAGCAGCCATATTGCTCAATGCGGGTGCAGCTAACACCTCTAAATGATGCTCCTTTGCAAGTTGAATGGCTTCAAACCCTAATTCCAGGGTTTTCGGATAGTCCCCCTGCTGTTGTGCTGGGGCAGTCAAAAAGCCAAGTGCCAGTATTTGTCCCGGTATAAAATTAATCTTCCGGGCAAGTCTCAAAGCCTGCTGCCCGTAAAACGTGGAGGAATCTGGATTTCCAAAACGGTATGCATCACAAAGGGTTGCCTGAGCATAAATCTTAGTGGTATCATTTTTCGTGGTGGCCAATATACTTTTTAAGCTGTCAATTACTTCTTTTGTCTGGGCATAACAGGCCCCGGATACCAGTAAAAGCAGAATGGTAAGATTCAATATTTTTATTTTCATATCAGTTATGCCGGTATTTGAATGATAAATGTGCTCCGCGTGCTTCCTTTGTTTCTACTTTAATTTCGCCTCCGTGCGCTTTCACAATATCATAGTTTGTCTGAATCACGGATGGACACGGATTTAGGGATGTCACGGATTTTCTCACAGCACGAGCCTTTTAAAGGTTAAGCTCTTACTTCCAAAATTGATCAACAGGCCAACTTCCAGCCGGTATGCTCTCAGGTAATTCAGCACCTGAGCAAGATGAACATCCTCCAATTCGATGATGGCTTTTAGTTCTACAAGAACTTTGCTTTCTACAATAAAATCTGCTCTTCTTGTTCCGATGGGTTCAGGAAGTTCTTTATAGAAAATATTCTCTTCAATTTCCCTGGCGAAATCCAATTCCGCTTGTGACAATTCCCAGGCCAATGCTCTTTGATAGATCACCTCCTGGAAACCATTCCCGAGAAACTTGTGAACTTCAAAGGAAGCCCCAATAATCTTTTCTGTTATGTCCTGATATTTTAATTCCGCCATTTTAATCCGTGTAATCCTTTAATCCCATAAATCCGTGATTCAGACAACAGGTAATTGAATGATAAACTCGGTTCCTTCCCCTTCTTTCGTTTCCACTTTCAATTCCCCTCCATGCGCCTTCACAATATCATAGCTCATAGACAATCCCAGCCCGGTTCCCTGTCCGGTCGGTTTTGTGGTGAAGAAGGGCTGGAAGATTTTCTTTTTAACCTCGTCGGGAATCCCGGGGCCATTGTCTTTCACCCGGATTTCCACCCCCCGGCCCCCTGAAGGGGGAGTAATCTGCACGGGTACTTACGATAACTGAGGGTTTGTATCCATTCCGGTTTTGTTTCGCCTTTTCAGAGACGGCATAAAACGCATTGTTGATCAGGTTTAACAATACCCGGCCAATATCCTGCGGAACGACATTTACTTTTGGAAGGGCTTCATCGGCTTCCAGTTTAAAATCGGAAGTGAACGATTTGTCCCTGGCCCGGAGCCCATGATAGGAGAGGCGCAGGTATTCATCGGCAAACGCATTTAGATCGGTTGGTTCTTTTTGCCCGCTGCTGCCGCGACTGTGCTGAAGCATCCCTTTGACGATCCCGTCTGCACGCCGCCCGTGATGGAGGATCTTTTCGAGGTTTTGGATGACATCTTCGGTGATGGCTTTTACTTCATCCAGATCCCCATTTTCAATCTCCTCCTTCATTTCCTCCAGAAGCTCGGTGCTCACTTCCGAGAAGTTATTTACGAAATTGAGGGGGTTCTGAATCTCATGCGCAATGCCGGCCGTTAGTTCACCGAGCGATGCCATTTTCTCGGCCTGGATAAGTTGGGACTGAGTGGCTTTTAATTCGCTCAGCGTCTGTTCTATCTTGTTTTTTGCTTTTTCCAGGTTTTTAAAATCTTCATAGCGGGCGTAGGCGACCGAAAAGGTTTCTGCAAGCGATTGTACCAGCTCTATTTCATCCTCTGTAAGCGGATGGGTATTCCCGACATAGAGCATTCCCTGGGTGAAGGGGAGAAAGTGTAAGTCGAGTGATTCCGGTGCCTGGTCCGCACCCTGGTAAGTTTCAGCACTCTGAACCTGTCCCATCTTAATCAGAGATTGCATCCACCGGATAAAATCATCCCGGTTCCAATGCTCTTTGTAAATGGCACCTTCGCGCCAGAAGGCAACAGATTCCCTGGTTAAACGGGTAGACTCAAAGGGTAAACTCAGGGCAGCAAGTGGCTGGCCATCGGGCTTGGATAAATAAACCTGAACGGTTGCCTGGTCCTCGTTGATAATAAATACCCCGCAGCGTATGAATGGGACATCCAGGGTTTTCAGCTCGTTCCAGATGACCGGAGTAATGCGGTTGAGATCCTCCGTTGTTCTCATGCTGGCAATTTCGCCGCGCACTCTATCTAATGAAGCCTGTTTAATTGCATCCCTTGCCTGCGCTTCTGCTTTTTGAAGATCGAGGAAACGGGTGTAGGCAAAATCAAAGACATCCGCAAATCTTCTGGCAATTTTTAAATTTTCCTCGGGTAGTTCTTTCTCTGAAATGAGTGCCAGATAACCCAATTTAAAAAACAAAAAGGATGCGACGAATTGAGCAGGTATCGTTTTAATAAATCTTTCTCTTTCCCGGGGATTGAAGCCGTTTTGTTCAGAGTTAACATTTAAAAAACGCAAACGTTTTTCACCAGATAGTTTTGCTTGCATGTATCCTTTTTTACTTCCCAATGCTTTACGGTATTCCGGAAACAATTCAGGCATACTTTCTTTCGTCACGTTCATTGTCCGGGAGAACGAAGATTTGCTAAACGGCCTGACAGCAAGATCTGATCTTGCACGCCAGATTTCCATACTGTCATTTTTTTCATCGGCTACGATAATGGAACAACCGATTATCTTAACGGTCAGCTTCTTGAATTCTGCAAAAAAACTGTCTGTAACCTTACCTGCTTCCTCACTTTTTCTCATGCCCAAGTGCAAGAGAACGAACGCGTTCCAATGCTGCTTCAATCTGTGCATCTCTTGCCTGTGTTTCTGCTTTTTGAAGGTCAAGGAAGCGGCGATAAGTAAGATTAAATACATCTGCAAAACGTTCCAGTAATGTTATTGATTCTTCCGGTAATGGTTCGGGAGTAGTTGTTAATATCATACCCTGTGAGAAGAAAGCAACGCTGTGTATTCGATGTTCCTTTACTAACTCAGCTTTAATGGTCATACCCATTACTTCCCTCACATAACGGATCCAGTCATTTAATTCCTTTCCGCTCAGGTCAATGATGATCGATTTCTTTTTTTCTTTCCACGCATCATATACTGGTTTTCCTGTAGTCGGCTCATCAAGACTTGCATTAAAGTGATGACTTATCTTCACTCCTTGTTGATCTGTAGCCCAAACTTCAAGAATATTGTCTGCTTCTTTAATCAGACAGATATTTATCCGTTCAGGTGTAACTCCAAGCTCTGTCATTTGCTGAAAGAGGATTGCTGCCGTTTCAGCCAGTTCATTGCTTTTATGCATGGCCATAGTGCTGGCCCGGACTCTTTCTAAAGCAAGTTGAATCTCCGATTCTCTTGCCTGTGCTTCGGCTTTTTGGAGGTCGAGGAAACGGGTGTAGGCTTGTTCAAAAACCGCTCCAAATCGTCTGAATATCGCATTATCCTCAGCACTGAATTCATTCAAACCATAATGCATAAAGAGAAGGGCCGAGTTTTTATGGATCACAAAGGATTCTACCAGACCGGGGGCGTCAAGAACGACTGCTTGTCTTTCCTTTGTAATCCTCCCGAAGTCGGAGTACTTGAAAAGTAATCTGTAAAACCGGTTTTTTTCGGCCTTTAAGTATTTTACCGTATAAAAATTTTGTCCCTTCTTGAGTGCTTCAGATAGATTGAACATGAGCGGATGATCAAAATACGGGACATGATATTTTTCCGGGTCATACATCCCTCTGACCGTAATCCAAGTATTTAAACCCTCTTCAGGATTTGAAAAATCAGTAACTATTTGTGTCGCGTCAACAAATTGAATTCCTAATCCCTTGATCTCTTTGTCAAGCAGTCGAACAACCTCGACTAGTTCCCTACTATGGTGCATCGCCATTGACCTGGCACGGAGACGTTCAAGTGAGGCCTCAATCTGAGCTTCCCGTGCCTGCGCTTCCGCTTTCTGGAGATCGAGGAAACGGGTGTAGGCTTGTTCAAAAACCTTTCCAAAAAGCTTAAATACATCTATTTCTTCACGGTTAAACTTTTCGAGGTTAAATCGAGCAAACTCCATCATGGAGTTTTTTAAAATCACCCAACAAATCACCCAACCGGGGCTATTCAAGACAAAATTCTTTCTTTCCTCTGGAATGTCTTTAAAATCAGAGTGCTCAAATAACAATTTGAAATAGGCGTTCTTTTCTGATTTTGAAAATCTTTTTGTGAAAGAACC
Source organism: uncultured bacterium (assembly GCA_963787205.1). GTDB lineage: Bacteria > Bacteroidota > Rhodothermia > Balneolales > DATFMH01 > DATFNI01. The sequence continues at coordinate 3,266 of CAWBCD010000010.1, read as the reverse complement.
AAGATCATTCTTAAGCGTGTTATAAAATTTTGTAGTGAGTGGATGATCTATAAATGGTATATGAAATTTTTCAAGGTATTGCCGCCCCTCAGCAGAAATCCAAACATTCATTCCATCATTGGGATCACTTGTGAAGTCAGTAGTAATCTGTGCGTTATAAATTTCAATACCCAACCCCATGATTTCCTCTTTGATTTGGCCAACCACTTCCGCCAAATCTTCACTTTTATGCATCGCCATCGATTGGGCTCGAACATGTTCCAACGCCAGTTGAATTTCCGCTTCCCTTGCCTGCGCTTCGGCTTTCTTCAGGTCGAGAAAGCGTACATAAGCCTGCTCGAAAACTTTTACAATACGCCTTAATATTTCATTTTCTTCATCTGAAAACTTTTCTCCATGGTATTTAGTAATCTGTATGCCGGTGTTTTTTGAGAGGGCATAGCTGATGACCATGCACTCACCTTTCCTGATATAATTCTTTCGCTTTTCGGGAATCTTGCGATAATCGGTATGCTCAAATGCATAGTCGAACCAGTTATTTTTCTCCTCAAACGAATATTTGACTGTAAAGAAGTCTTTACCGGTTTCCCTTGCTTTCTCTAAGTCCGTAACGATCTGTTGATTTGAATACGGAATATGAAAATAAGTTGCGTAGGATGTTTCCGGTGCTGCCACCCACTGCTGCCAATCCTTTGAGCCTTCTTCAAAAATGAAGATGCTGGCCGAATTCATATCAATATGAAGCTCCTTCAACTGGTCAAATACTGCATTTACCAGGTCTTGCAGTTCATCGCTCTTGTGCATGGCCAGTGAGCGAGACCTTATTTTTTCTAATGCCGCTTCTATCTGTGCTTCCCGTGCCTGGGCTTCGGCTTTTTGGAGGTCGAGGAAACGGGTGTAGGTTTGTTCGAACGTAGCAGCAAACCGTTGTACTATTTTCTTTTCTTCTTCACTGAAACGCTGGAGATTGTAGCGCAGGATGTCGATTCCTGAATGCTTATGAAACCAGCCCATCATGACCATTCCTTCAGCATCCTGAATCAATTTTTTTCTTTTGAGCGGAACCGGCTGGACCTTGAATATTTCTCTAAAAAAAGCGTCTTTTTCTTCCTTGTTTAGTGAATAATGAAAAAATTCGTCTCGGGGTGAATGAAAAGCGTTGTAAACTTTTTCAAATATCGGTAAGTCAGAGTACGGTACATGATATAATTCCGGGTAAATGTCTTTTTCTACCGAGGCCCAGTAATGGATATCTTTGGAAGAATCCGGGTTTAACTGGATATTGACAGAATCAATATCCGCTACAAGGATTCGGAATTCTTTATAAAGTGCTCTGACTACATCTTTTAACTCATTACTTTTATGCATAGCGCTGGAACGGGCCCGCAGTTGTTCCAATGCCGCTTCAATCTCAAGCTCCCGGTTTTTCTGTTCCAGCTCTTTTTTCAGTGTTTCATTTGTGAGCTGTAACTCTTCGATCCCATTGGCACTTCTTTTTTTCATCTTTTCCCCAGGCTACCAGATATCAGCAGGTGTATTTGAACTTGCCATTGTCGTTTACCCGGATTTTTCCCCACAATCTCTGAAGGAGATGTTATGGCATGGGTCCTTACCATAACAGAAGGTTTGTACCCTTTCGGATTTTGATTCATTTATCTTCCCTTTAATGCACACTACCGGGTTGTAGCACTTTTATCCCGGTCAACTATTCACACTTTATTTTTATTAATTCGTAAAATCCCGCGAATTTGTTTCATGGATAGAAAAAGACGGTCGATGCCGGATTGAAACGGTCCGTCATGTATTTGACCCATTCCACGTTCATTTACAGATGTATTTTGCCGAACCCCAATCAGTATAATCCTATAGTTTTATAGGAGATATCACTACAACCAGATTGTACAGGTATAGCAACCCCGCAATTACATGTTGTGTAAGCAAATGATAAGCATAACCTTATCGTTGGCCTTCAACTAATCATTTCACACCTATATCTAAGAAAATAATCTGACTAATCGTATCTAATTCAATATTAGGAATGTGTAATGATCGGTTGCGGCGGTTTTTATGCTGTGGAATTTTGACTTAGGGATTAAAGTAACTCAGGGTTTCATTATCCAGGCAACTGGATGATAAATTCTGTTCCTTCATCTTGATGTGAATTCACCGTTAGTTTCCCGCCATGGGCTTTGACGATGTCGTAGACTGTCTGAATCACGGATTGACACGGATTTAGGGATTTCACGGATTTTCTAACAGCACGTGTCTTTTTAAAGGTTAAGCTCTTACTTCCAAAATTAATTAAGAGGCCAACTTTCAGCCTGTAAGCTTTCAGGTAATTCAACACCTGAGCGAGATGAACATCCTCCAATTCAATGATGGTTTTTAATTCCGACATTTTAAAAATCTGTGTAATCCTTTAATCCCACTAATCCGTGATTCAGACACCTGGTAATTGAATGAAAAACTCACTGCCTTCACCCTCTTTCGTTTCCACTTTCATTTCACCTCCATGAGCTTTCACAATATCATAGCTCATGGACAATCCCAGCCCGGTTCCCTGTCCGGTGGGTTTCGTGGTGAAGAAGGGCTGGAAGATTTTTTCTTTAACCTCGTCGGGCATCCCGTTCCCGTTGTCTTTCACCCGGATTTCCACCCCCCGTTCCCCTGAAGGGGGAGATATCTGGACGGGTGCTTACCATAACGGATGGTTTGTATCCATTTGGGTTTTGTTTTGCCTTTTCCGAAACGGCATAAAAGGCATTATTGATCAGGTTCAGTAATACCCGGCCTATATCCTGCGGAACGACATTCACTTTAGGGAGGTTTCAGTCGGCTTCCAGTTTAAAATCGGCATTGAATGATTTGTCTCTGGCCCGAAGCCCGTGATAGGAGAGGCGCAGGTATTCATCGCAAAGTGCATTGATATCCGTCGGTTCTTTTTGCCCGCTGCTGCCCCGGCTGTGCTGAAGCATCCCTTTGACGATCCCGTCCGCACGCCGTCCGTGAGTAAGGATTTTTTCGAGATTCTGGATTACATCATCCGATATGACTTTAACTTCATCGAGATCGCCTTTTTCTAGCTCCTCTTTCATTTCCTCCAGGAGTTCGGTGCTCACCTCCGAGAAGTTGTTTACGAAGTTGAGCGGATTCTGAATTTCATGGGCGATGCCGGCAGTCAGTTCACCAAGGCTGGCCATTTTTTCGGCCTGAATAAGCTGGGCCTGGGTGGCTTTTAGATTTTTGTGAGAGATTTCAAGTTCAGT
>CAWBCD010000009.1:200000-261725 GCA_963787205.1 uncultured bacterium | reverse complement strand
GATAATTACTAATACGTGTCAAACTCAACTGGATATTTTTTTGCTTTATTTTTCCAGCCGGATATGAAATATACGACAGCTTTCCTTCCTATGTCAAGGTAATATTACCTATAAATTACCTTTTCTTCATGCCGCTTTGACGGTCTCAATTTACCCTAGTTCTATAAGCTTTTATTTTACCTTAAGTTTCTTCAGCTTGCTTTGCAATGTAGTGGGCTTCAAGCCTAATAAGGAAGCGGCCCCATCATTGCCGTAAATCTTTCCATCAGTAAGTTCGAGAACCTTTTTCAGGTACCTACGGTTCATTTCATCAAACGACAGAATGTCTGCAATTTCTTCGCCCGAATCTTTCCCAATGGTACTTAATGCCCTTAATTGCCCCGTCCGAAAATGGACCAGGCCTCCATCAGCTGAGAGCAGAGATTGTCGCAACACATGAAAAAGTTCCGAAAAATTTCCGGGCCATTCATATTCCCCGAGTTTGGCCAACTCTTTCTCAGATACCGTCAAATTTTCGAGCCCGATGGCTTCTGCTGCATGCTCCAGCCAATTTCGTGCAATTACCCTGATGTCCTCTTTCCGATGTTTAAGCCCCGGCATCAGGATGGGATAAAAATTCAACTCATAATACAACGACCCCAGCCGGTCAACGATTTTCTCAAGAGGCACTTCTGAGATCGCGATGATCCGGGTTCGAACTTTGCGTTCGTTCCGCTGACGAATACTTCCGGCAAGACGGTGGATATTCAGTTCACTTAATTCAGCCAAATCGGAAATAACGAGGCAGATGACAGGCGATTGTTGCCATTCAGGAGACTTACTCAGATTTCCCAAAAGGTTGCTACCATGGCTCTCCTCCCCAAACAGTTGCTCACGTTGTTTGTCTTCAGATTTATCAAGATGAAATTCGAATATCTCATCATTATGACCAGACAAGTGTTCAGCCAGGTATCTTGCCAATGTTTTTCTACCAGTTCCATGCTCGCCCCGGATTAACAGATTACTACCCCGTAACCTGTATTCTGGAATTTTATCCAAGATCGCTTGCATAACATCCGATTGCCATACATTTCGCAAGCCAACTCTTCGTGGCAGTTCCGGCAGTTTCGTTTTCCTACTGGATCCGCTCGTACCGTTGGTTTCGGGCATGAGTGTTACAAGAATCAGATTTGTCCTACCTACACGGGTCTGGAAAATTCGAAAATCGAAAGAGTAGGCATGAACATTGCCTTGCCGGTCGTAAAGCTCACATTGCATTTCTTTTTCGCGTTGTGTCCGATGACTCTGATCAGCAATCTTGTCAATAAGACTATCAAGATCCCTCTTTACTCCCGTATCCGACTCGCCTTCCAGAACATAGTCCTGGGGACGATAAAGAAGCTGGTGTTGAATCTCCTGATTCGCAAATATTACATGCGCACTTTCGTCTTCTTCAATACGAAAAAGCAGTGTTAAATATGGAACAAAATCCAACACTTCACGCCAAAAAGCGCTATTGCTATTATTCATCATTCCTCAATCCCAACGATATTTCGTTATTATTTGACTCGCTTCAACGATATCAAATCGCCGTGAACCAATCAATACAACGGCATCAAATTGGGATCATTTTTTGCGAAATACAGATTTTATATGCTTTGAAAATATAATCATACAAGCTTTAACATCTGTAAAAACAAATGACTATTCTTAATATTCATTTGCAACTTAATTACGCTTATTCCTTAAAATGAATTATGCGTCTTCAATATTTTCCACCTCGCGTACAATAACTTTATTGAATTCATATTGATCCTAAAATTAAGCGCAGGTTCTCTTCGTTTGAATAGCGGCAAGGAGTCTCGAATGAAATTTATGACTCATTCGTTCATCACCTTACGGTTTAATCAGCAATAGCATTTTTATGACTGAGCAGGAACAAGAGATCAAATTAAGAGTGATAGATGCAGCAATTGGTATCTATACAACAGATCGTATAAGGTTCACCTCGGACATCCTTTTGGAAGAGGCCAATGTCACAGAAGAAGACTTTCGACGATATTTCGAGAGCAAATATTCTGCAATACGCTACTATTATGAATGGACTGTATCGCAGTATGTAGAAATGATTTCTGATATTCAGGATTTTGGAGATTTCACGACCGCCGAAAAGATCTCCAATTTCCTGTATACCTTGTTTGATATTCTCGATGAACAAGAGACTTTCGTCAGACAAACCTATCTCAGATATATATACCATGCCTGGATGAAAACCGGATTCCAGGATCATATTGAGCAGTTATATCGCTCATTCATCGACGACGATGAACGCATTCCCTCTTTCAATAAGAGTATTGCCGGAACTCCTCTTTACCGAATACTCGGCCGGACAAGTATGTGGATCGTTTCTTATAGACTGGATGACGATAGTCCACAGAAAGAAAAAACAATGGCCCTGGTGGATAAAATCACAGCGCTTACTGATGAAGTTTTGACGAATTCTGTGCCGGACAAAACAATTGATCTGATAACATTTCTTGCTAGCAACAGCAAACTCGCGACACTTATGCCCTTTACAAATACTCTCAAACAATTTTTCGCAAATATTTTACCTAATGAGTGATTTTCCATCCAACAAATTCGACCGTGGCCGTCATTTTGCAAAAGCCGGACTCAAAGTCGGTACCAACTATGCAAAATATCATTTAAACAAACTGGTCAACAGGAATGTCAACTTTGAAGAAAAGAAGCATCTCAATGAAAAAAATGCTGCTGCCATTTACAGTGAATTCACGCAGCTCCGGGGCACGGCTCTGAAAATTGCACAATCTTTGAGTATGGATTACAGCGGTCTGCTTCCTGACGAATACATCAATATCATGAGCCAGGCGCAATACCGTGTTCCACCGATCAATAAGGCACTCGTTAGAAGTATTATCAAAAAGGAACTGGGACAGTATCCGGAGCAACTTTTTAAATCATTTGAGACAAATGCCATTGCCGCTGCGTCCATCGGTCAGGTACACCAGGGTACATTACAAAACGGCAAGAATGCAGCCGTCAAAATTCAGTACCCTCATATCCGTGACACAATTTCATCGGACCTTTCTATGGCCCGTGCCATTTTCAACAGAATGGTAAAGGGTGATATCGGTCAATATTTCGATGAGGTAGGCAACAAGCTGCTGGAGGAAACCGACTACCTCCATGAAGGTAAAGAGATTGAATTTTATGCTGATCGATACACCAGTGATCATCTGATTACACCTCGTTGGTATCGGGATTTATCAACAGATAAAATCCTAACCATGAGTTTTGTTACCGGTCAGCATCTGGAGGAGTTTTTGAAAACCGATCCGGGTCAGCAAGAAAGAGATCACTTTGGACAGTTGCTCTGGAATTTCTTTCATGATCAGATCAACGAGTCTCATACTATTCATGCGGACGCACATCCCGGCAATTTTCTTTTTACGCCAGACAAGAAACTGGGAGTGCTGGATTTTGGATGTGTTAAAAAATTTCCACGTGATTTCTTCTTTTACTATATGTATGCTCTTCCAGCCCATCTTCACAACGATAAGACTGAGTTAGCAGAACTGTTCCATAAGCTTGAGATCCTTGGATATGGAGCCTATTCAGAAGAGAACGATGAAAAGAATTTTGAGTTCTTCAGGAGTTTCGGTCGAGCATTTACCAAGCCGTATCGATACGACCAGTTTGATTTTGGAGATTCCAACTTCAAAGATGAAATAGGCTACTATATAAAAAAAGCGACCACCTTTGATGAACCTGTCGGTTCACGACATTTTGTTTATGCATCTCGGGTCCATCTCGGTTTATATACCATGCTGATGAAGCTCCATGCACGAGTCAATACCACAAAAAGCCGGGAAATTATCGATAATTATATTATGTCTGAACGGCCTCATTTTTTTGATAAAAGCGGGTCGTTTACACATCATGAATTAATGCAGGATATACCGGACCAAAATAAATAAAGCTGCGAATCTACCTTAGAATCAACTGCATAAAAAAAGCCCCGGTCATTTGAACCGGGGCTTTTTTTGCAGTACTACTGAATTTTATTTTATGAGTGTCATCTTGCCCATACCTGTGAACACTTTGGATGCAGCATGAGCTGTAAACCGGTAAAGATAAACACCTGATGACAAGCGTGAGGCATCAAATGAAACCTGCTTCCGGAATCCTGCCGACATATGGCCAAGATTTTGATCAAAGACCTTTTGACCGAGTATGTTGAATACTGTTAGTCTCACGTCCGCATTCTGAGGAAGATTGAACCGTAAATTTGTAGTCGGATTAAACGGGTTCGGATAATTCGACATTACGGCAAACTTGCTTGGTATCTGAGCTGATGGCTGCTTCTCGATCGGTGTGTCAATTTGCGGTTTAAGAACAGTACCATCGGGAAGTACGACCAACAATTGCAATCCGGGACCATTTTGATTTTTATTCGGATTCATAAATCCTGAGGCCACAACAACAGCTGCCGTATCACCGACGCCTGATAAATCAACCTTGTATGAAACCAGTGGTGTTGATGTTTCAGAAGCAGTCAAGTTAAAAGTATATTCCTGGGCAGGAACAGAGAAGTAATCAGTCATGTCATTAAACTTCACGTTCGAGACCAAAGATCCTGCCTCATTGGTACTGATATCTACAGCTGGTGCATCAGGTACGCCATGCACTGCGAAGAAATCGACATTACCGCTTGTCTTGGCTTTTTGGCGAGCCATATCCTTGACAAGAACACTAAGTCCAGTTGAAACACCATCGGGATTCGGTTCGAACGAATCGGATTGAATGACCCCGTCAACAACCACAACATAATTTTCAGACGGTGTGAGTGTAGTCATTACGTTCTTGACAGTATCACTGGCACCCATGCTGTGTGCAGGTGCCAATCCTAGATTCAGCTCACGATCACCGGGCATTTCCATAAACCCGGTAGCCTGTTGATAAGCCACGTTCTTTAAGGTCAGTAATCCATTAATGTATACATCGACAGTGTCTGCGGCCGGATCCGGAGAATTGTGGATTGCCTGAACATACGCCGGTTTATAAACATCGGTAGCTAAAACGGCCTGGAGTTGGTAACCAGCACTTGGATTATCCTTTGAATATTGGCCGATTACACCGTCAAAAACAGTTGAATCCGGAGGAATCGAAGCTCCGGTTATTGTACCATCGGATGCATACGGCGTGCGCAAAACAATATCACCAGTATTATCTGTAGCATCAGTCACCTTATAACTGGTACTCTCAGTAAATGTGCCTGTCCCGTCAACCTTCAACCCGGAAATATGCACTAACATTGCCTCATACATCTCACCGTGATCCTTCAGATCACCGAGTGTAATATTCATGGGATCAGGCAACATGTTATTGCGTGACATAACCTTAAAGTCCTGAAGATCAGATCCGTTGATTTCTTTTAATGAGTTGTATTCGGAAATGTTACCATTGACACGAATCATGTCGCCCATCTTCACATCTCCATTAGCAACGGCATCATTAAATGAACCGCTGGTCTGGCGTAACGTCATCCCGGCTGTGGTATCCTGCATATATGTATACGCACCGTAGGCACGGGTCACGATACCATCGATCGTTACATGAGTTCCGCTCGGGGCATTGTGTGCTTGTTCAACAGAATACAGTACGGTGTCACGTTTAAACGTTAATGTTCCCGTAGCACCCTGAGTGACCATGCTTCCATCGGTTGTAAAAATCCTGAAGTACAGGTTGATATCTCCATCATAGGGCACCGAAGCTGCCTGTAATAATTCGTCTATAGACGCCTTATCCATCGATGCATCCGTCGACATACCTACACTTTGTTCCAGCGGAACCGTATAAAATGTAGGTAGTGGTGAAATCTGCCAAACATAAAAAACGGGATTATTATCCGGATCAGTAGCCTGGCTCCATTCAAATTTGAGAGAATCGGTACCGGCTCCCTGAACTGTGATACTGGAACCGTCAGCCGGACTTGTAAGCGCCGAGGCTGTTGGAGCTTTATTTCCATCAGAAAATAACTGTCCCCGTAATTCACCTCCGGCATACTCTGTTGAATGAATATTCACATAATAACCGCCATTCATCAAAGTGGTTTTTTGAGCGGCGGTGAGTTTAAACTTGTTGTTCAAAGAATCATATGTGCCGCCTTTTTTATCCGTATCAACTGTCGGATCCAGTGGAAACACGACATTGCCGTTTTCTCCAGCTGCTGCCATATGAATATGAGAAGCTGTATAATCGCCGGTCAGGTTACTGAATGAACCATAAACCTTAAGCGAATCACCTCTGAGAACTGCATGTACAGTTCCCGATCCCAGAGATTTACCAGCCGGTACTTCATTTATACCAGACATACTGGCTGTGTAAACCTGCTGTGCATTTGTCGGGTAAGCAAACCCGATCATCAATCCTATAATTATTAATAAGCTTAGTCTGTAGCTTTTCATCAATGATGTTCCCCTTTAAATTTGCATATATTTATTGATGCTTTTACAATACTACGATCGCGCCCTCATTAGAGCAAGGTACTTAGAAAGATATAATCTTTGTGTTACCATGCATTTAATCGTAATCACACACAGAAACGTTCCTTCATACAGGCTCGCAAAAATGCTTTCTAAACTTGTCTGAATGCAGAAAAAAAGCAATCTAACAACAAAACGTCTACTATATAAGAGCCTCTACTACGGAAGATCCTTCATTAAATATTTATAAAATTCACTTTTTGTGGAGATAAGAATAGTTGTTTGGCTATCAAACGTCTTCTCATAACTCTCCATAGACTTTAAGAAGCTGTATAAACCACGGGCCTGTGAAGTTTTGTTATATGCCTTCGCATAAATTTCTGCAGCTTGTCCGTCCGCTTTACCTTTTATATCCTCTGCCTGACGATAGGCTTCAGACTGTATACGTTTCAACTCTTTCTCTTTCTCTCCACTGATTCTGGAAGCCTCACCCTGACCTTCTGATTTAAATTTATCAGCGATGCGTTGTCTCTCTGAAATCATACGATCATACACTTTCTTTCGGACTTCCTCGACATAGTTAATTCGCTTGATTCGGAAATCCAACACCCGTATTCCAAGATCATTTGTGAGGGTATTGGCTTTTTCAAGAATCTGACCCTGGATCTTGTCGCGCCCAACACTGATACTATCCAGTGTTTCCTCAACCTCGCCTGCAAAATCATTGCTTTGCTGAGGAGTTCTGTTTGAAGTTCTTACCAGCTCATCCAGTTGATTACCAGCAACCGCATTTCGTGTTTCACCATCCAGGATATCATCCAGCCGGCTTTGTGCACCTCTCTGGTCACGAACACGCTTATAAAACTGAAGCGGATCGGTAATTTGCCAGCGTGCGTATGTATCAACGAAGATAAACTTTTTGTCTTCTGTCGGAATCTGGTTCGGATCGCCATCCCATTCCAGGAAACGCTTATCAAAAAAATGGGCATCCTGGATAAACGGCAATTTAAAATTAATCCCCGGCGTAGTAACTGCCTCACCAACCGGTTTGCCAAATTGTGTGATGACTACCTGCTGACTCTCATTAACGATGTAAGTGCCATCGATAATCACAATGACGACCAATACACCTGCTAAAATTAGAATGGAATTTCTAAGATGTTTCATTTCTGTGCTCCTCCTGCAGGTAATTGTGATACCGTTTTGTCCGACATTTGTAATAGAGGTATTACGTTTTTCCCATTCTCATCTATCACTATCTTTTGGCCTATCTTCGGCAGGATTTTAGTCATTGTTTCCAGGTAAATCCGTTTGCGGGTCACTTCAGGTGCGGCTATATACTGCGTATATAATGAGTTGAAGCGCGCGACATCTCCTTCTGCACGGTTTACACGGTCGATCGCATATCCCTGAGCTTCCTGAATGACTGCCTGTGCATCGCCTTTTGCCCTGGGTATAAATTTATTGTAGTCAGCAAGGGCCTCGTTGATCAGGCGCTCTTTCTCCTGTTGTGCCTCATTCACAGCATTAAAGGATGATTTCACCGGATCCGGCGGATTCACGTCCTGCAAAACAACCTGTTCTATCTTAATACCCGTATCGTATTCATTACAGAGTTGCTGCATCCTCGCTTCTGCGGCTGTGGAAATGGCCTGGCGACCAATAGTCAACACTTCATTTACGGTGCGATTTCCCACGACCTGGCGAATTGTAGACTCTGAAACATCCCTCAGCGTCTGCTGCGGATCTTTTACTTTAAACAAATATTTGTATGGATCATTGATTCTGTATTGAACGACCCATTCCACTTCAGCCAGATTAAGATCGCCTGTCAGCATCAGAGATTCTTCTTCAAAATTCTCCTGGCTGTAACGGGTCTGTACATCAGCGCGCAATGTTCTGAAACCGAACTCCTCTTTCAACTGCCGCTCAACCGGCAACTTTTGCACCTCTTCTATTCCGAAAGGCATCTTGAAATTGAGACCTGACTCAGCAGTTCTGGTATACCTGCCAAATCTGAGAACAACCCCAACCTCCTCGGGACCAACAGTATAGATACTAGAGAAAATCAGAACCAGTATGATAATTCCGAAGATAATAGGACCTGCATTCTTCCGGAATCCCTTGATATTTCCGGACATATTCATATCAGAAAATGGTGAATCAGCCATTTTTTCCCTCTCCTCCTAATTTTTAAAAATGCTGTTACCAATATACTCATTTCATGACTCAAGCCAATTCGTATAACTAATCCTTTCGCCGCGTGGCGATTACAGATATCGCAATAATAAAAAATGTAAAAAAAGGGAAAATTTGATTGCCATTTGGAAACTCTTATGCTAATTATCCGTCGAAATGATACCGGAGGGCATAACTGTGATAGATGTTGGATTGGCTTTGATTTGGACAATCTGCTTCATGATTTTTCTGTACCCTCCCCTAATGACATTTGTCTGTCGACAACACGTACAAACTATAGTTATCATGAAACGTTATTGGTTACTTCTATTTTTATTCTGGCCACTACTGGTGATGGCCCAAACCAGCAACGATCCGATGTGGGTCACGCATCCTGCCATCTCTCCTGATGGACAATGGATTGCCTTTGAGTATAAGGGAGATATTTTCAAGGTACCGGCTTCTGGCGGTACGGCAATTCCCCTGACTATGACTGCTGCCTACGAGGGACACCCGGTTTGGAGTCATAATGGAAAGTACATCGCCTTTGCTTCAGACCGGCATGGCAATTTTGATGTATTTGTGATGGCATCGAACGGCGGGCCCGCAACACGCCTTACGTACAATTCCGCATCAGATATTCCGTCGGATTTTACGACGGACGATAAAAACATCATTTTCGGAACCGCACGTAAGGACATATACACATCTGTCCGATTTCCCATTCCTTCTCTTTTTATGAAGCTGTATACGGTTCCTGTTAACGGCGGGCGGTCCATCATGATCAATTCTGCCGGGACACAGTATGCACAATATAATAAGAGCGGCGACGAGATCATCTTCCAGGACCGCAAGGGGTACGAGAGCGAACAGCGCAAGCATGAACGCGCATCCGTGACGCGCGACATCTGGAAATATAACTTCAAGACCAAACAATACACGCAACTGACCCATTTTAAGGGAAATGACATGGAGCCCGTTTGGGGCGACGGTAACACGTATTACTACCTGAGTGAGCAAAACAGTGATAACATGAATGTGTTTCAGTCTTCACTGTCCGATCCCAATCAGGTTACGCAATTAACACATTATAAAAAGAACCCGGTGCGCGGTCTCACTCGCTCACAGGCTGGTACATTGTGTTTCAAACATGACGGCGGCATCTACACGCTTACCCAGGGGCAGCAACCTCAAAAGGTGAATATTACGATTCAGGCAGATTTCGCCCAGCAAGCCACACAGACGTTGTCAGTTGCCAACAGGCAAATCAGTGAAATGGATCTTTCACCTAATGGAAAAGAAGTGGCGTTCGTTTATCGTGGCGATATCTTTGCTACATCAGCTGACGGACATACAACCAAGCGACTGACGAATACTCCGTACCAGGAACGAATGATTGAATTTAGTCCGGATGGGCGCTCCATTATCTACTCTGTCGAAAAGAACGGCAACTGGGATATAGACAAGCTGCACATTGCCAATGAGAGTGAGCCTTACTTTTACGCGTCTACGGTAGTTGATAACGATCCAGTTGTAGCGACCAAGAAAGACGAGTTCCAGCCACGCTATTCACCTGATGGCAAAAAAATTGCGTATCTCGAAGAAAGAAACATCCTGAAAGTTTATGATTTGGATTCACACAAGACCGTAACCGTCATCCCAAAAGGAGTCAATTATTCCTATGCCGACGGAGATCAGTATTTCATGTGGTCGCCTGACAGCAAATGGATCCTCGCACAGTCGAACGAGGGGACTTTTGTACGAAGCGAGATTGATCTTGTGAAAGCTGACGGCAGCGGTGAACGGCACAATCTCACAGAAAGCGGATTCGATGATGGTCTCCCGAAATGGGGAATGGATGGCAAAATGATGGCCTGGATTTCCGATCGTGAAGGAATGAAAAACCTGAGCCGTGGAAGCCAGGGAGACATCTATGCCATGTTTTTCGACCAGAAAGCCTTCGATCGATACAATTTGAGTAAAGAGGATTTCGACTTGCTCAAGGAAGAGGAAAAGAAGGACTCTACGAAGACAAAAGAGGAAAAAGCAAAAGACAAGGATAAAGACGAGAAGACCGAACCGCTGACTCTTAACCTTGAAAACCTGGATAGCCGTACGAAACGTCTGACAATCAACTCGTCTCTGCTCAGTGATTTTGTGTTATCCAAAGATGGAGAGAAGCTTTTCTACCTCGCCAAGTATGAAAAAGGATATGATCTCTGGCAGACAGAACCGCGTACCCACGACACGAAAGTTCTGGCTCATCTCGGCTCGCCGAGCGGTGGTAGCCTGGAGATCGACAAAGACGGAAAGAACATCTTCGTTCTAGCCGGCGGCCGGATCAGCAAAGTAAAGATTGCGGACGGAAGCGTTAAACCTCTTTCCATTAATGCCAATGTTGACCTGGATGCTGCAGGTGAGCGCTCTTATATCTTACATCATGCATGGCAGCAAGTGCGAAAGAAACTGTTCGATCCGAATCTGCAGGGCGTCGACTGGAAATATTATTACGAGCATTACAGCAGCCTGCTCCCATCGGTCAATAACGATCGTGATTTTTGTACGCTGCTGAGTGAAATGCTTGGTGAACTGGACGTTTCACATACCGGATGTTACTTCCGTCCAAGCCCGGATAATCCTGATCAAACGGCTTCTCTTGGTATGTTATATGATCAAACCAAGGGCGGCAATGGTCTCGTGGTTGAGGACATCATTACTGGTGGACCGATGGATAATGCTGACACAAAAGTTAAACAAGGTGATATCCTCGAAAAGATTGATGGTCAGCAAATCACAAACGATTTCGATTGGGCAAAGCTCCTGAATCATAAAGCTGACTCGTTTACACGCCTCACGTTCAGGGATCCCCACACGAAGAAAACGTGGGATGAAGTCATCAAACCGATTCCCATGGGTAAAGAGAATTCACTGATGTATGATCGCTGGGTCCACACCATGCAGAAGATGACCGACAGTCTTTCAAACGGCCAGATCGGCTATGTACATGTGGAAGCCATGAATGATCCAAGCTACCGCACCGTATTCGGCAAAGTGCTCGGTAAGAACTTCAACAAAAAAGCACTCATCGTCGACACGCGTTTCAACGGCGGCGGCTGGCTGCACGATGATCTTGTTACGTTCCTGAATGGCAAGCTTTACATGCAGTTTGCGCCCCAGGGTCATGTCGTACCGGGCGGCGAATCTTCCAATAAGTGGGACAAGCCGAGCTGCGTGCTCATGAGCCAGAGCAACTACTCCGATGCGTTTATGTTCCCCTATATCTATAAGGAGCTGGGGATCGGGAAGCTTATCGGTATGCCTGTCCCCGGAACCGGAACCGCCGTTTGGTGGGAACGCCAGATCAATCCTTCCATCATCTTTGGTATCCCGATGGTGGCTTCTAAAGGAATTGGCGAGAATCATTTCACCGAGAACCATCAGCTTGAACCGGATATTGAAGTGAGAAACCCATATAGCAAAGTGTTGAGTGGAGAAGATCCGCAACTCAAGGCTGCGGTTAAGGAAATGTTGAAAGAGACCGGTAAATAGCGTTCTACCTAATACCCTGACAGGGTCTGGACCCTGTCAGGGTATTACATGTACTCGATAAGGGATGAAGCGATCCAATCTGCATCCCTTATTTTATCTAAGTTTGGATCCGGACTGTACATGTTAGATACGGAAATAACTTGTAACGTCTTGCCGTAGGAATAAGGATTTGATATTCGTATAAAAAAGTTGCCCCTTGTTTATTCTATTTTTTTACTATGCACGTAACTATTGTAAGATAATGGAGAGAGTATGTGTGATGTCCTGTGTGCATTGGTTAATCAGCAAGAGACGATTTTAGGAGCTATTTTTCGTTATTGTTATTTACTTTTCTCCGGAATGTTGGTAGTTTTCTTGTCCGCATGCAGCCATAATCCGGCTGATTCTGGGAAGCGCTTTCCTGTAAAACCTGGTCCTATCCTTTTCATCTCCGACAACAGCGGAACCGATCAGCTTTACAGCATGAATGAAAATGGCAGTAATGTCCAACAACTGACAAAAGATCCGAATTTTCCCATCCTCGATGCCAAATGGTCGCCAGATGGCAGCAAGATTGCCGTGGTCTCACTGATCGGGGATTCACTGACCTATCCATCATTCCGTCATGTCATTTTCATCATGAATGCCGATGGTAGCCACCGCTACCAGTTAACCCCCCAATGGTTTGATACGGTTGATTCAACAGGAGGAAAGGTGGAATATGGCGGAACGTCGGATCCTGTCTGGTCGTCGGATTCCAAAAGTATTGCCTATACAAGACTGATGGTTCCGGAGGCAGTGGATAATAATGATATTTTTGTAATCGATGTGGGCGGAAATAATGAAAAAAGGATAACAAAAAGCATGAATATAAGTGAAGATGTAAGCGATTGGTCACCAGACGGGAAGCTGTTTTTGGCTTCTGAACATGACTGGTCGAAGAAAGATTCTCGAACAACAGTGAATATTTTTTCATCAAGTGACGGGAAGTTGCAAAAACAAATTACGCCTGATACGGTTACCAGTTACAATGCTATGTGGAGTCCGGACCACAGACATATCGTTTACACCTCCTGGGGTGGTAAAAGGCAGGAACTTTTCATTTCTGACGGAGAAGGGAACAGTGCAAAGATTCTACCAACCACAAATCGGACGTTCAATAATATAGCCGCCTGGTCAGGTGATTCTAAGAAAATATTATTCAATGCCTCAGGAAAAATTTATGTAATAAATAAAGACGGAAGCAATCTTGCTGAGATTACACCATCTTATTTCACAAATGCCTTAGCCGTCAGTTGGAAAAGGAGGTGATTTGCATATATAGAATGAACTCCAAGTAAAAAAAACCCTTGTTCCCGTTTATTCGGGAAAAAACGAATCCCCGGCCCGGGACCTCATTTCCCGCCCCGCTTAGCGGGGTTGTAATGGCAAACTCTGGATCATACGGGCCGACGGTTCGGATAAGCATATCTTTGCGGGCTAACAGAAAGGAAATCGCTATGGATAGAAAACAGAAATATAGTAAATACGAATCTTATCAGAAGTTTGCGAATTTGATCATGACACATCAATACAACGTGCGACATGCTTTTCCTGGATTTTTAAGCCTGCTATTGGGGGCATTGCTACTGGCCGGCTGCCAGAACACGACTAACCAGAATAAAAATAATAAACCCAGTTTAGGGCTAAGTCCAACCAACCACCCGTATTATGGTAACCCTCAATGGGGAAGCAACAATTGGATTTTATTTGGTTACACACCGGAAGATAGCAATGGAAACCCGGTTATTGATTCTGCCGGAATTTATTTGATGAAGTATGGTTCCGGGAAAATGGAACTGTTTCACCAGGGAGCTGATATTATCACATACCGTTGGAGCCCGGATGCAAAATGGATCGTAGCTTCTTACGGGTCCCGGCAAATCATCAAAATCTCTTTCCCGGATAAAAAGATTATCCCTTTGACTGATACCCTGGATCCTTTCGTGGTTTACCCTTCCATGAGCCCGGATGCTAAAACGGTAGTCTATACGGTCGATCACCCCAAAGAGACCGAAGGCTTGTGGATCGTGTCCGCCGATGGCCAAAAAGTTCCCCATCTGTTGTTCCACCAGTTTCCCTTGCCAAATTATACGGATTGGTCACCAGTCAATGGTCGGGAAATTGCCACTGTAACTTTTACAAATATGGAGGGCCATGTCAATCTGGTCATTCTGGATACCCTGACCAGGCAGATACATACGATTGCCCATAATGAGGCAGGTATCCGGGATCCTGTGTTCTCTCCGGACGGACAGAAGCTGTTGTACTGGACCCATCCCCCTAACAACGGAGATGGCCAGGTTTGGGTGGTAAATAAAGACGGAACACACCTGAAACAACTAACTTCCAACGGCGGCTGGGAGCCCTGCTGGAGCCCGGACGGCAAGTATATCCTGTATGTGCGCTTTTCCTATATCCACACGCACCAGTACGGCAACGGCAAACTCTGGATCATGCGGGCCGACGGCTCGGATAAACATATTTTTGCAGATTAAGTGAAAGGAGGAGGCCTATGACATAAGAATCTGAAGAATTAAAAAGTATGCAGACGGAATGCAGCAACAACTCGACAGGTTTCAGGTTACAGGGCTTACCAGGGCGCTGCCTGACTTTGCAGCGGCAGACACTCTGAAACACACCCCAAACGGCCGGGCCATCCATTTCCCGGATTACACACAGTATTTTCGTGTAGAACTGCCCGCAGGTGAAAACCGGGACTCCCTGATCAGCAGGTTGGAAAAGCTGCCTTTTGTAACGTATGCCGAAAAGAACCAGCATCCGGATCTTAATGGTAACCCGGTAACGCCGAACGATCAATATTTCTATAAACAATGGAATCTTAAAAATACGGGTCAGGCTGGTGGTACATCCGGAGAGGATATAGATGCTACAGACGCCTGGTCAATAACAACCGGGAGTAGTTCGGTGAAACTTGGAATTATTGATACTGGTGTCTTGTCAACGCACGAAGATTTGACAGGAAGGGTCAAGCGAACATCTCCGGTATATTATTTTCATGGTACCCACGTTGCCTGAATCGCGGCGGCCAATTCAAATAATACTCATGGGATTGCAGGCGTAGATTGGTATGCAGGCATCTATTCTTATGAATTAGACGACATTCCAACTACCGTACAATCTGTTAATGCTGCCATCACGGATAATGTAAATGTGATTAATTGTAGCTGGCATTTTCCCTATTTTAGTCAGAGTCTTTATGACGCTTTCAAAAACGGCTATGAAAATGGTGCACTATTTATAGTTGCCAGTGCGGAAAATGGGTTGCCGAATATCAGTCCTCAAACATTCGGACCGTGGATAGAAGATGTAGGAGCGATGGCAAACACAGGTGCACAAGCCGGGTATTCGGATAACGAACCTTCACCAACGATCCGGCGCCCGGTCTGGCGGCAGGACATTACTATGCTGACGTCTATAAACTGGAAGGGTCGACTACCTATTCGTACAGCCAAACTCCCTGGGCCTGGCTCAGTGTTACCGACAAGGGATATTCCGGTGCCAATCCCAATGATGCCTCGCCTTATATGTATGAATCCATTTCCCCAACATCCATGGATATCGACACTTTCTTCTCTTATCTGCGCACAAATGTAGAAAGTGGGCAAACTGTTGATCAATGGGTTCCGTTTGATCCGACGGTATTTCCGACGCAATACACCGTACTCGGCACACCAGGTACTCCACCACAGCCTCTCTCAGTCTATATCTCCGGTCCGACCGAGGTACAGCCATATACTTACCCTATCTGGACGGCCAATCCATCCGGTGGCACTACTCCTTATCAGTACAACTGGCAAATGCGCTATGTTCCCTGGGGAGGCGGGAGCTGGACCAGCTGGTCCAATTTCGGAAACCAACAAAGCGAGGGCATGACCTACAGCTCCTCCATCTATGAAGTGGAACTGAAGGTAACCATCACTGATGCTGACAGCAAAACCGCTTCCGACACCTTTTATGCCTACTTTAATCATACCAATGCCATCACTTCACTTTCTGATCCTACACCAAATCCGTTCAACCCCACCACGGTGCTGAACTACTCACTGGCCAAACCAGCCCATGTCAAGCTGATGATCTATAACATCCTTGGTCAGCAGGTGGCCACCCTGGTCGATGCGAATCAGACGGCAGGTAAATACCGAAAAACCTTCGATGCCTCCCAACTCTCCAGCGGTACCTACCTGGAGCGGATGATCATAACCGATAAATCAGGCAAGGTTACCCAACTGACGAAGAAGCTGTTGCTGATGAAGTGAGAGCTCCAAACCTGACAGGTTTATCTGAAAAAGGGTGTCGATGAATTGATACCATATGTTTAATGAGGATAACGACCATGGCGATGATAGATTCCTCTCCCGACTCGTCGGGACTTTGCTCGGTCGTAATGACAGTGAGGGGATTTTTTAGTGTGGTATCTTATATATCGCCAAATAAAAAAGGCCGTCCCAAAAGCTTCAGGACGGCCTTTTTCTGAAATATGTAGACGAATTATTTTGCGACTTTTTCTTCACAAAAGGCATCAAAAACCATTTTCAGATCAGCAGCAACTTCGTCTGCTGACCGACCTTCGATGCGGTGACGCGGAATCATAGCCTTGATCTCACCATCTTTGAAAAAAGCAAAGCTGGGTGAGGAAGGTGGAAATTCACTGAAATAACTGCGGGCATGAGCTGTCGCCTCTTTGTCCTGTCCTGCAAAAACAGTGATCAGGTTATCCGGTGTCTTTGCATTCTCGAGCGCAACCTTTACAGCCGGCCGCGCATTTCCTGCCGCGCAACCACATACTGAATTTATAACCAGCAGGGTTGTTCCTTCTTTTGCCGTGTTCATCGCCTCGTCGACATCTGATGGGGTTAACAATTCTTTGATACCCAGGTCTGTGAGTTCTTCACGCATCCAGTCGACGTTAAATCCCATTCCGAATTGCATGCTATTACCTCTTTATTCGATTCTAAATTTTCCTTTAGACAGATTTGATAGTCTATTTAGATTGAATATACGAAATTCATTGTTTTTTAGTGCACGAAAATGAGTATTGAGTCGTGAGTATGGAGTATTGAGAGCCACGAATCAAAAAAATGGGCATCTCTCACGAGATACCCATTCAACTGAAATTTGATACTCAGTCAGCCAATTACTTAGCTGCTTTGAAATTTTCGGCTACTTTGTTCCAGTTGATGACATTCCAGAATGCGGCAATGTAATCGGGACGACGATTCTGATACTTCAGATAATAGGCGTGTTCCCAAACGTCTAATCCCAGAACAGGAGTGTTGCCATCCATCAAAGGACTATTTTGATTGGGCGTCGAAATAACTTCCAGCTTTCCGCCTTTGTTAACGATCAGCCAGGCCCATCCCGAACCAAACCGTGTAGCGGCAGCGTTGCTGAATACGGATTTGAAATTGTCAAAGCTGTCAAAGGCACCATTGATGGCATTGGCGAGATCACCCTTGGGTGCCTTTTCGGCATTGGGTGTCATTATTTGCCAAAACAGCGAGTGGTTTGCATGTCCGCCGCCATTATTGGTAACCGCCGTTTTCTTGTCCGCTGGTATCTGGTTGATATTGCGCAAGACTTCTTCAATCGGCTTGTCGGCAAATGCCGTGCCTTCCAGGGCGGCATTGACTTTATTCACATACCCCTGGTGGTGTTTGGTATGGTGAATTTCCATTGTGCGAGCATCAATGTTTGGTTCAAGTGCATCGTACGCGTACGGTAATTTGGGAAGTGTATAAGC
The DNA here is from genome assembly GCA_963787205.1 of uncultured bacterium. Taxonomy (GTDB): domain Bacteria; phylum Bacteroidota; class Rhodothermia; order Balneolales; family DATFMH01; genus DATFNI01. Next base: position 243,731 of record CAWBCD010000009.1, on the reverse strand, counting down.
CATTATTCCTCTTTTTTGATTGGTATTGATTAATAATGTTCCACGTAGGTTTAACAAAAGCTGAATTATCCGAATCTGCATAGGATCCGAATTAATAAACCGGCAATTCCGGTTTTACAACTCTAAGTTGATATCGTTGAATACGTTATAACAAATTACGGCAACAAATAATTTCAGAAGAAATGCTTTGGTTTTTGCTCTATCTTAAGGCACGTCCGAAAGCAAAAAGCAGCGAAAAATGAGCAACAGCAATACATCATCTATGGAATTTGATCTCATCATACTCGGAAGTGGTCCTGCTGGATTTTCATGCGCCATCCAGGCCACTAAATACAAAAAGAAGGTACTCATTGTCGAAGCGAATGAACGCTTTCTGGGGGGCGGCTGGATTAATGCGGGCACCGTTCCCAGTAAGGCGCTCAGGGAGGTAGCCTATTCGGTGTTCAAACATCGCCAGCAATTCGGTGAAGATCCCTCCGATCCTCACTCCGATATGCAGATGCTGACCATGAATGAGCTGATGCGATTTAAATCGAAAGTGCAGGAAAATGAAACCCGTTTGCTGAAGCAGGATCTGAAAAAAAATAGTATCAAAACCATTCGGGGATTCGGCAGATTGGTGGACGAACACACCGTTGAGATTACCAATCAAAAAGGGGAACGAAAAAAATACACAACTCAAAAAATCCTGTTGGCGACCGGCAGTCATGCCCTGCCGCCAACCACTTTTGAGATAGACCAGGAGAAAACATTTGATGTCGACTCCCTCGCCCAAATGAATCATATGCCGCGTCGCCTGGTGATTGTTGGCGCCGGTGTAAACGGGGTTGAATTTGCCACCATGTTCTCAGCTATGGGCACCATGGTTACTATCCTGAATGAAAATGACCAGTATCTCCCTTTTCTCGACCGCCAGATCTGGACAGAATTCGACCGTTTTTTACAGGATCACGGGATCGTCCTTTATCATAATTCGCGAATTGAATCGGTGGAGTTCAACCCGCTTCGAAACTTTACCGAAGTAAAGTTCACTACTAATGAGGCGGAGCATCTGAAGGTGATTGAAACGGATCACGTATTGTATCTGGGCGGGCGGCAGCCAAATACAAACAATATAGGATTGCCAAATCTGGGAATTAATGTGAATGAAAAAGGTTTCATTGACGTCAATAAATACTATCAAACCAACATTTCTTCGGTATATGCGGCCGGCGATGTGATAGGATTCCCTGCCCTGGCCTCGGCATCCTTCACACAGGGACGCCTGGCTGCACAACACATGTTCGGGAAGAAAACAGAACTGGCTCCTGCCCACATTCCATTTGGCATCTATTCTATCCCCGAGATTTCAAGTATCGGTGTCACCGAAGAAGAAGCCAAAACCCAGGGCCTGAATTTTGAGACAGGTTATTGCTACTTCAATGAGCTGACGCGCGCAGATATCGGGAACACCACGTACGGGCTTTTGAAACTCGTATATGAAGCGGATACACGCCATTTGCTCGGTGTACACATCATGGGCGAAAATGCCTGCGAACTGATACATATTGGTCAGGCTGTGATGGCGCTAAAAGGCACTATTGATTATTTCACATCGCAGATTCTTAATTATCCAACCTATACCGAAGCTTATCGCATAGCCGCGAATCACGAACGCACACGCAGATAATTCCCGCTCGGATAGGTTGTCAGGTCTTACTGTGTTGAAATCGAATGATCATTAATCACTGCCGGGTTTTGAAAGCCCGGCAGATCTGTTTTGAGATATCCCGTTTCCTGTTACAACCGTATGCAACTTCTGTTTAATGCCTTTCAAAGAAGTATCATCTCTGCGAGCTTAGCGTGCCCGGCGGTTACATGGCAGTCGTGTATTAATGACGGATAGTCAACTTGATATAAACACTGTGGTTCCGGGTTATTTTATCACCACGCGAAACCTCTCCTCACTGCCTTCGTAAAGTATTTCTGAAAACTTTTTACAAACGGCAAACATCATTTAATCCTTTTGTCCCCAAATCGTTCACTACTCCGGTAGCAGGGGTTGACTTATATACGTTAGGAACATCTTGTTATGAAAAAAGGTCTGAAAATTACACTCACACTGCTTGTTGTTGCTGCTGTTGTTACAGCAGGCATTGCTATGGTTAAGCACAACGAAAAAAAAGATGACCATGTAAAAACGGTCGAGGTTTCCCGGGGCAATATCACCGACAAAGCGCTGGCCGTCGGATCGATTGAACCTAAGGTTAAAGTCGATGTTAAATCCAAGATTTCCGGTGTTGTCGCCAAACTATATGCCGATGCCGGTGATTATGTAAAGGCCGGTTCGCCGCTTATAGAGATAAAACCGACCCCGACTCCCGACCAATTGGTTAACGCTCAGCAACAACTGGAGCGGATGAAGATCAATCTTCAGAATGCTGAGAGTAATTTTAAACGTCAAAATGAACTTAAAGAGCAGGGTTACATATCAGAATCTGATTATGACAACGCTCTGAAGAGTTACAATCAGGCGAAGCTTGAGGTAACGGCCGCCAAGGATCAGCTCGATCTGCTTAAAGAAGGGCATATCGGTACCGGGAAACAAAAGATTGAGTCCATCGTTACCGCTCCCATCAGTGGATATATTCTCGATAAGAAGATAGAGATCGGCGATCCTGTCGTGCCGCTGACCTCCTATCAGGCTGGTACTGTATTGATGACGATGGCCGACATGCATGACCTCTTATTCCGCGGCACCGTTGACGAGATCGATGTCGGGAAACTGAAAGAAGGCATGCCTGCCAATATAAAAATCGGCGCTCTGCCCGACGCGGTTATCCAGGGAGTGTTGTCCAAGATATCCCTTGAGTCGCAGGATAAAGATAACTCTGTAGTATTTCCTGTTGAGGTCAAGCTCACCAACACTCACGGTGTGCTTCTTCGGGCCGGCTATTCGGCAAATGCAGAAATCACCGTTCAAAAACACGACGACGTACTTATGATTCCGGAACGGCTGATCACATTTTCCAGCGACACGGCACGGGTTGAAGTTCAACTGACTGATGGTAAGAAGAAGACCAAAATTATCAAGACCGGGTTGAGTGATGCCATGAACATCGAAGTGGTCAAAGGGTTGAAAAAAGGTGATAAGGTCATTGAAAAACCACCGAAAGAAATCCAATAAAGATGATTGTGAAGGTTGAAAATGGAAATGTGGAATGTTGAAATATAGAGTATCACGAATGCAGTGTTTAGAACCTGCAATCTTAATCTTCAACTGACCACCTACAACTAACAACTGTCAACAAATCCCGTCATGTCTCTCTGGTTAACGATACGACAATTTTTCGAGGACCTTAAGAATCAAAAGCTCCGGTCTTCCCTCACCATTGCAGGTATCACATGGGGAACGGTTTCGGTCGTCGTGCTTCTGGCTTTCGGGGTCAGCCTTCAGAAACAGAGCAAAAAAAATATGCACGGAATGGGGGACGGTATCGTTGTGGTATTTGGCAATAAGACCACGAAATCCTTCATGGGTTATCCTGATGGCCGGTACATTCATCTGCGTTTGCGCGATGCCGAGGCTATCCGGCAGCAGGTCGCGGGTATCAAAAGACTCAGCCCGGAATTTCGCAGCAACAATACCCCTGTTCACGTTGGTTCCAACGTTGCATCACCTACCATTGCCGGGGTCAATGTCAGTTACGGTGATATGCGCAATATTATCCCGCAGGAAGGCGGGCGCTTTATCGATGAACTGGATATGGAACAACGACGAAGGGTGGTTGTGCTGGGCAACGACATTAAAGGGTTGCTTTTCGGCGACAAGCCGGCGGTCGGGAAAAAAGTCTACGTTGGCCAGTCGCCTTTCCTGGTCATCGGCATCATGAAGAAAAAGGTTCAGAATTCGTCTTATGGGGATCGTGACCAGAACTGCCTTTTCATTCCTTTCACTACGTATCGGGCAATGTTTGGGAATAAAAATCTTAATGACATCGTCTTTCAGATGGACAACCCTCAACATGCCGAGGCAATAAAAACCCAGATTTACCAGACCTTGGGCAGGATCCATAAGTTTGATCCAACCGACAAGGATGCGCTGGGCATTTGGGATACTACGCAAACCGATAAGTTCCTCATGTATTTCTTCATCGGCTTCAACATCTTTATGGGAGCCATCGGCAGCTTTACGTTGACAGTTGGCGGGATTGGTGTTGCAAACATCATGTTCATCGTGGTGAAAGAGAAAACGCGTGAGATCGGCATCAAGCGTTCCATCGGCGCCACCCGTCGCAGCATCCTTTTCCAATTCTTCCTGGAAAGTTTCTTGATTGTTGTAATCGGGGCGATACTCGGATTTTTCATCTCGGCATTGTTAATCCTGATAGCCGGTTATCTGCCCATTCAAACATTTGTCGGAACCCCAACGATATCGCTTTCGGTCCTGATAGCCACCATCTCATTATTAACCCTGATCTCAATACTCGCAGGGTATTTTCCGGCGCGCAAGGCAGCCAGCCTGGAACCGGTGGAATGCCTGAGATACGGAGTGTAATCTTTGTAATCGGAATAAGGCCATGTGGAAAATCTTACTTCAGGAATTTTATAATGATTTGAAAGCCCAGCGCCTTCGGACTTTTTTGACGATGTTCGCTATAACCTGGGGGACGATCGCCGTTGTGTTGCTGTTATCATTCGGACAGGGACTCAAACAAACTATGGCCAGTGGCTTTTCCAACGCTTTCGACCGGATGATCCTGGTTTTTGGCGGAACTACCAGCAAAGATTATCATGGCCTGTCAAAGGGACGCCATATCCGTTTGAACATTGAGGACATCGACTTATTGAAACGATCTATCCCCAATATCGCCCTGATCAGCCCTTCATATGGCAAATATGGAACCACGCTCGAGGTCGGCAAAAATAAAAGTACAACCTACATGGAAGGTGTCGATCCGTCGATTGAGGACATGCGTGATTTATATCCGGCCGCGGGAGGCCGTTTCATTGACGCCTTGGATTTAAAATACAAGAAACGGGTTCTTTTCCTGGGCAATAAGATCGCAAAAGATCTTTTTGGCGATGAAAATCCCATTGGGGAAAATGTAAAACTCGACGGACTCCCCTTCAAAGTCATTGGTGTGATGGAACCGAAGATTCAGACTAGTATGAATAATGGTCCGGATGCCCAGCGTGCTATTATTCCTGCCTCAACATTCAAGATGATATATGGTTTTCAACATATCGGGAGTATACTGATTCGTCCCAAAAATCTGGCCGACATCAAAGAATTACAAAAGGAACTCACGAATGTCCTGGCGTCGAAGTATAAGTTCGACCCGAGCGATACGCACGCAATACAGGTATTCAATACGGTCGATGTAGCCAAGCAGATTAATACGGTGATGCTGGGTATTCAGATATTTTTAGGCGTGGTCGGGGCATTCACATTGTTCATTGCCGGGGTCGGCGTGGCAAACATCATGTATGTGGTTGTCAAAGAACGGACACGTGAAATAGGGGTTAAAATCGCTGTCGGTGCCCGTAAACCGCACATCCTCAGTCAATTTATGTTTGAGGCGTTGTTTATATCGGTAATTGGCGGATTAATCGGTCTTTTATTCTCGTACCTGGTCGTGGTAGGAGTGCGGCATCTGCCGGTCTCCAGCAACGGCCCGATGCAGTTCCTTACCAGTCCACAACTCTCCCTGCCCATTGCCGTCATCTGTATTGTCATACTTGTTCTGATTGGCCTGATATCCGGAGTTTTCCCGGCCATTAAGGCTTCAAAGCTGGATCCTGTTGAGTCGTTGAGGTATGAGTGATAATGTTATCCTCCGAGAGAAAGTCCTGGAGGCCGATGGAAGCGCCTCTCACTGCCTCTGTCATCCTGATTTTTTCTCAGCCGTAGCGGAGAAAAAGTAGGATTTCGTAAATAACCGGCACCGTACCATTCAGGTGTCACGCCCTGTGCTCCTTACTAACGAGATCCTTCGGCCCCATACGACAGTTTCCCGATTACCAGGTTCAGGAGTAGAACTCGGGATGACATTTCGACGTTGCATGTATCGGGACTGGAGCATCAACATTCTAAACTACAAAAGGTTGAAATCATGGAGGGGGCCATTTTACGACGCCTTGCATTAAATTCATATTCATCAGTTGTCCCTACCCACTTTATTTTAGATCATTTGTAACCTCTCTCAACGCCATTCGTAAAGTATCAATGAAACAAACAGACTGTCGGCAATAAATTTCCAGCCGATAGGATCCTGGTTCTCCCGTTCCGGAGGAGCGGATGGAGGAATAAATTTAAAATGAGCCAACGTGTTATGAAAAGAGGTATAAAAATTACGATTACTCTGGTTGTGGTAGCATCTGTTGTAGCAGGTGGTATTGCCATGGTCAAGCGGAATGATTCGAAAGATAACCAGATAAAAACTGTGGAAGTCTCCCAAGGTGATCTTGTCGACAAGGCGCTGGCCGTTGGTTCCATTGAACCAAGGGTTGAGGTTGATGTGAAGTCGAAGATTTCGGGCGTGGTTGAAAAACTCTATGCTGATGCCGGAGATTACGTAAAAGCAGGCTACCCGCTCATTGAAATTAAACCCACGCCAACTCCACAGGAACTCGTTGACGCACAGCGTGATATCGAGCGAAAGCAAATCACCTTCAACAATACAAAAAGGGAACTTTCCAGGGTAACGACACTGAGGGAGAAGAAACTGATTTCTGATCAGGATTACGACAAAGCCAACCAGGCATTCCTGCAGGCGAAAGTCGACCTTCAGGCCGTACAGGAACGCCTGGAACTGATCCAGAAAGGGAGTGTTACAACGGCCGGTCAGAATATCAAATCCGTCATAACAGCTCCAATTTCAGGTTATATCCTTGAAAAGAAGATCGAAATCGGCGATCCCGTTGTACCTCTTACTTCCTACCAGGAAGGTACCGTTCTGATGACTATGGCCGACATGAAAGACCTGCTGTTCCGCGGTACCGTTGATGAAATTGATGTGGGTAAACTCAAAGAAGGTATGCAGGCCAGTATTAAAGTCGGTGCGCTGCCAGATGCTATGGTTAAAGGTGTTCTTTCCAAAATATCACTCAAATCCCAAAACAAGGATAATTCCATTGTATTCCCTATCGAGGTCACTCTTACAAACCTGAATGGTCAGGTTTTACGTGCCGGATATTCGGCCAATGCGGAAATCATGGTCGAACGGCATGATAATGTTCTCACCATTCCGGAGCGCCTGATATCATTCAAAGGTGATACGGCCCATGTCGACGTACTGCTCGCTGATGGAAGCAAGGAAGACCGTGTTATCAAAACCGGGTTAAGTGATGCTATGAACATCGAGGTTAAGAACGGATTGAAAAAGGGCGACAAGGTCGTTGAAAAGCCGCCTAAGAAAATTCAATAGGAATAACTATAGCACCTAACATATAAAACGTTACCTAATATCAACGAAATTTTATCCTTAGTCCGCTGTTCGTAGTTGATTGATAACACCACGAACAACGGACTAAGAGCCATCAGCAACTTCAATCCCAAACATCCGATATGTCATTCGCTTCCAACATTCAACAATTTCTGAGTGATCTGAAAGCTCAAAAGCTGCGTTCGACTCTGACAATCCTGGGTATTACCTGGGGTACCGTATCCGTGGTTGTGTTATTGGCTTTTGGGGTTGGACTTCAAAAGCAAAGTAAAATAAACATGCATGGGATGGGTCAGGGTATTGTCGTTCTTTTCCCCAATAAGACGACCAAAGCATTCATGGGCTACCCTGACGGACGGTGGGTTCATTTTACCACGCAGGATGCTGAAATCCTGAAATCCCAGGTACCCGAAATCAACCAGATCAGCCCAGAGTTCAGAAAATACAATACGCCAGTTCACTATGGCATAAACCGGACACTACCTTGCGTGGTTGGTGCTAACAGCGAATATGGGGACATGCGCAACATCATCCCACAGGAAGGCGGGCGTTACATCAATCAACTGGATATCGATCAGAGACGTCGTGTTGTAGTTCTGGGTGATAAAATCAAGGCCCTTCTGCTGGGGGATAAACCAGCTATCGGCCAAAAAATATATATCGGTCAATCCCCTTTTACGGTCATTGGAGTTATGCAGCCGAAGGTACAAAGCTCATCTTACGGCGAGCGCGACCAAGACTGTCTTTTCATTCCTATTTCAACGTATCAATCTCTCTTTGGCGACAAATACCTTAATAATCTGATTTTTAAATACGACAATCCGGAGATGGGAGAAACAATAAAAAATAAGGTATACGGGATTCTCTCACGTGTGCATAAGTTTGATCAGACCGATAAGGATGCTGTTTTTATCTGGGATACCAACGACATGGATAAGTTCATGAATTACTTTTTCATCGGGTTCAACATATTCATGGGGATCATCGGCAGTTTCACATTAACAGTAGGGGGCATTGGGGTAGCTAACATCATGTTCGTTGTTGTAAAAGAAAAAACCCGGGAGATTGGCATTAAACGATCGATCGGTGCGACCCGCAAGAATATCATGCTTCAATTTTTCCTTGAAAGCTTTTCTATCGTCTTGATCGGGGCATTTTTCGGATTTTTGATATCGTTGGGAATCACGGAAATAGCACAGTTACTCCCTATCAAGGAATATGTGGGGACACCTGAAATTTCCATTCGTGTGATCCTGGCGACCGCCGCCCTTTTGTCACTGATCGCTTTCCTGTCCGGATTTTTCCCGGCACGGCGTGCATCTCAACTTGAACCGGTTGATTGCCTGCGATATGGCGTATAACCTGTAAAGGAGTCTGAATTATGTGGAGAACTTTGCTTCAGGAATATTTAAGTGATCTCAAATCGCAAAAACTTCGCTCCTTCCTTACCATGTTCTCAATTACGTGGGGCACGATTGCAGTCGTTTTACTGCTCTCTTTCGGCGAAGGGCTAAAAAATACCATGTCTTCCGGTTTCACAAATGCCTTCAATAACATTCTTCTCGTTTACGGAGGTACAACCAGCAAAGAATACCAGGGATTGCCTAAGGGACGATCGATCCGGTTTCAGATCGAAGATATTGATCTGTTGAAAAATTCCATCCCTCAAATTGAGAAAATAAGTCCCTCTTATGGGAAGTGGGGCACCACTTTAAAAACAAAGCTAAACAAACGCACGACCTACATGGAGGCGGTGTACCCAAGCTTTGAAGACCTTCGCGACATGTACCCCAGCAGCGAGGGACGTTTCATCAATCAGAGAGATGAGAAATATCGCAGGCGCGTGGTTTTTTTGGGTAATAATATTGCTAAGGAACTTTTCGGTGACAGTACCGCCGTTGGGAAATCCCTGGACCTGGACGGTATCCCGTTTACCGTCGTTGGAGTCATGGAAGCCAAAATACAGACCAGCATGAATAATGGTCCGGATGCCGACCGCGCTATCATACCAGCCTCAACATTTAAAGCGATGTACGGTTCCCGGTACATCAACCATATTCTCATTCGCCCGCGTTCTACACGCGAAAACCAGATCACCAAAGATGCCGTCACCCGAGTTTTTGCCAGTCGCTACAAATTTGATGCATCTGATGAAAATGCCATTACGGTCTGGGATACGATACAAATGGCTAAACAGATCAATATGGTGATGTTCGGTATCCAGATTTTCCTGGGGGTCGTTGGGTTGTTCACTTTGTTTATAGCCGGTGTCGGCATCGCCAACATCATGTATGTAGTCGTCAAAGAGCGAACACTTGAGATCGGGGTAAAGCTGGCAGTCGGTGCCAGGAAGGTGCATATCCTGATTCAGTTTCTCTTTGAAGCACTTTCCATTTCGTTATTGGGAGGAGCTATAGGATTGGGTTTATCTGTCGCAATCATTACTCTAATACGACAAGTCCCGGTTAACGACGGACCCATGCAATTTCTTACGCATCCGGAATTATCCACTCCAATCGCCCTACTCTGCACGGGAATCCTGGTTTTAATTGGATTCGTTGCAGGATTTTTCCCGGCACGAAAGGCGGCAAATCTGAATCCCGTTGAATCGCTGCGGTACGAATGATATCAGAAATTGGAGAATTAGAAATTAGACAAAGATTTGAGCGAACTTATCAGCGAGATTATACCTCGACCAAGTATTTACCGATGTTTTCTCCTTTGAACAGGCCCAGGAAGGTTTTAGGCAGATTTTCAAAACCCTGAACGACGGTCTGATCGTAGGTTAATTTCCCCTGTTTCATCCACTTGGACAGTGTTTGCATACCTTCGTCAAAACGGGATGCATAATCCCCGATGATGAATCCCTGCATGAGTGCTCTCCTGGTGAGTAAAACCGGCTGAATACGCGGACCAACGGGTTGTTGAGTTGCATTGTACAACGCTATCTGGCCACAAATTATAATACGCGCCCCATTGTTGATAAATGAAAGAACAGCATCCGAAATCTCACCGCCCACGTTATCGAAATACACATCCACACCGTAGGGACAGACGACATCCAGTGTCTGTTTCATGTCGCTGGTTTTATGATAATTGATTCCCTGATCAAAATGCAAATCATCGATCATGTAGCGGACCTTTTCATCTGATCCGGCGATACCCACTACGTGACACCCTTTTATCTTAGCAATTTGTCCGACGACCGATCCCACGGCACCGGCTCCACCGGAAATAACAACGGTCTCGCCAGCCTCCGGTCTTCCAATATCCAACAATCCAAAGTAAGCCGTAAGTCCCGGCATGCCCAAAATCCCAAGATAATAACCCAGTGGAGCCAGCGAATCATCGACTTTGGCGAGTCCCTCCGTTTTAGTCACCTGACGTTCGATCCATGGCAGCCTTCCGAGAACAAAATCACCTTCTTTTAACTCAGAGTCCCTACTTTCGAGAACCTTGGCTACCACGCCACCGGATATGGGTTCATCAAGCTGGTAGGGTGGCACGTATGATTTTGCATCATTCATTCGCCCCCGCATATACGGATCAACCGATATAACCCTGGCTTCGAGGATCACTTCTCCTTCTTTTTTAATCTCCGGTTCCGGTGTATCAGCAATCTCAAAGTTGTCCTCTGTCGGCATTCCAACGGGTCGGGATTTCAGTAAAATTTGTCTGTTCATAAAATCATGTTCTCATTTATGAGATTAAAATTTCGTGTAATAACACCAGCGCCAAATAGACGTAAATTGTTTTAGCGGTGTATCTTGTGATGACTTGAACAACGGCAGGTCTTCTCTACGTTCGGTTTCATCTCAAAAAATGGTTTTTTTCCGTCAGGCCAATAAATGTAGTTTGGATTGTCAACTTGATGAATCACAATTAAATCGATTACTTTACCCGCAGTAAGAAATAATCCCGGATTATAATAGTGAATCAATTTTATGACAGATCCCGTTAACGTTGGAATTGTTGGTTTCGGCATGTCTGCTCAGGTTTTTCATGCCCCGTTTCTTGACGTCAATCCTGATTTCCGGATCTGTAAGATAGTGGAACGACACGATCGGAAATCGAAACAGAAATATCCATACATCGATGTAGTAACACAGTTGTCAGATTTACTCTCTGATCCGGATATTCACCTGGTTATTATTACCACCCCCAATACAACTCATTTTCCGTTGGCTAAGGCAGCCCTTGAAGCCGGCAAACATGTGGTGCTTGAGAAACCTTTCACAATAACCACGAAAGATGCCGATCAGCTGATCCAGCTGGTTGGCAAGCAAAAACGGATCCTCAGCGTCTTTCAAAACCGGCGATGGGATGGTGATTTTCTGACTGCAAAAAAGATATTGGAATCCGGATGCCTGGGACGTCTCGTTGAGTTTGAATCCCACTACGATCGTTTCCGGAATTATCAGAAACCCAATGCATGGAGGGAAGAAAACCTGCCTGGCAGCGGGATTCTATATGATTTGGGACCACATCTGATTGACCAGGCCCTGGTTCTTTTTGGATTGCCAGAATCAGTGACTGCCGATATCCGCTATCAGCGCGACGGCAGCCAGACAGATGATCAGTTCGAGGTCATCCTTGACTACCCCAATCTTAAAGTAACACTTAAGGCCGGAATGTTGGTCCGAGAGCCCCTCCCCCGCCTGATTCTCCAGGGAACCCGTGGCAGTTATATTAAATACGGTTTGGATCCCCAGGAAGCCGCACTTAAGAAAGGCAACACTCCCAACCGGTCTGATTGGGGAGTTGAGCCAAAAGCACTTTGGGGAAAACTGAACACCGAGTTAAATGAGCTGCATTTTGAAGGTCAGGTTGAGACATTGCCGGGTTGCTATCAAAAATTCTACGAGAACATTTATAAAGCAATCACCGAAAATACGGAACCTTCCGTCAGCGCCCGACAGGCTCGTAACACCATACGCATCATAGAACTTGCATTTCAAAGTGATGATGAACAAAGAACCGTGAAATACGTTGAATGACATGGATAAAATCAATCTTACAGAAGCTTTCTCACGAGTCGATGAATACTGGTCCCCACAGATAGCAGGTGAACTCAACGGTCAGCAGATTCGGCTGGGCAAACTCAAAGGTGAATTCGTTTGGCATCATCATGAGAATGAAGACGAGTTGTTTCTTGTCATCAAAGGAAGACTCGTCATCCACCTTCGTGATAAAGACGTTGAACTTACCGAAGGGGAATTTTTCATAGTTCCGCATGGAGTAGAACATCAACCGGAAGCGCCTGACGAAGCATGGGTAGTACTGTTCGAACCTGCAGAGACTCTGAATACCGGTAATCTTGAAAATGAACGAACCAAGAGAGACCTTGGACATATATAACTCCTGATTCGAAGATCTAACAACTCCTATCTGCTCTATTTATCTGGAGATGTCGAATTTTAAATTTGTTATTCTTTCTGCAATTGGTTACCTATATCAGCGTAGGGTGCTCAGAAATTTATCACCCATGATGACTGGATTTTTATCTTGACCGGAACCTGAACTTGTACTTCTAATTTTTATGAATGTCTTGCTATGCCGCTACCTACCGAACCTATAGGCAGTATTCCCCGATCTAAGGAACTGCTCAGTACAATCGCCGCATATACTAAAAGGGAAATCACCCAAAAAGATTTGAATGCGGAGTATGAGAAAGCTGTCCGTGATACAATCACGGAATTTGAGAAAACAGGCTCTCCCATCATAACAGACGGGGAACAGACCAAACCGAGTTTTGCCACCTATCCGCTTGATCAATTGACGAATCTGGCTCCTGACGGAGTAATAATTCCGTTCGAAGATGGACATACCAGGCAACTTCCAAGACTTCTTTCGGGACCTTTTCAGTACAAAACCTACGCCGGTTCTTATCTCAGCGTTGCTAAAAAATTTGCACATCAACCGGTTAAGCAGGCCGTCATTGCTGCCTCCGCGCTAAGTCTGATTTATCCCGAAGGAGGGATTACCGGATATAATCGGGAAGCATTCATCAGTGACTTGGTCAAAAACGCAGTGGCTGATATCCGTAGTTGTTTCGACAGCGGTGCCGCGAAAGTGCAAATCGATTTCACGGAAGGAAGACTCGCTGTGAAGCTAGACCCATCCAAGGGATTGTTGCGTAGTTTCATCGATTTAAATAACCAGGTATTGAGTCACTTTTCTCCAAAAGAGCGTGAACGGATTGGCGTTCATACCTGCCCGGGTGGCGATCTGGATTCCACACATAGTGGAGATGTCGACTATTCCGAACTTATACCGGATCTGTTCAGGCTCAACGCCGGTAATTTTTATATGGAGCTCGCCGGAGAAAAGGATCCCGAACACGTGTTGTCGATCGTGCGTGATAACATGAAGGACGGCATGAGAGTTTTCGTTGGTGTAATCGACGTCATCAATCCCAGAATAGAAACGCCGGAAGAAGTGTGTGATCGAGCGCTTCTGGCCGCCAAATACATCCCAATACAACAATTGGGAACCACGGACGATTGTGGATTTTCCCCTTTTGGGGACGATCAATCAACGGCACGTGAAACAGCATTTGCAAAGATCCGGTCGCGTGTTGAGGGAACCAAAATGGCTTCGAAAGAATTAAATCTTAATTAATCATTTTTTTCACAAAATCACCTGATTATCTCGGTATTAACTTTTAGATTAACAGCCGATTATTTTAGAAGGAACGGTAATCAATCTAATATTCTATAATATCTGATGATTCAGCTCAAACCGATGACCCCAAATGATCTGGAAGCTGTGCGGCGGCTGACAGTAAATGAAGACCAACACGCCTATATAAGGCCCATTACCCAAACCCTCGCTGAAAAAGACAAGGACCGCGATTACCATCTGATCGTCGAATCATCCCGAATTGTTGGATTCTTTGTCATTGATAAAGGATATTCCAGTCGGTACGATTTTACCGATGGCACAGAACTCGGGTTATTGGGGTATTTTATAGATCATAAACATCAGGGCAAAGGATTTGGCGGGGCGGCTTGCCGTAAGTTGCGGGAATACCTGCCTCAAAAATATCCCCGATATGCATCCATTGCTCTGACCGTCAACTGCAAGAATCTCCCGGCTCAACGTGCTTACCTGTCTGGTGGTTTTTATGATACCGGCGAATTATACCAGGGAGGGAGATCGGGACCACAGCACATATACCGAATGAGACTAACCTGAGAAAATACTACGCATAATTAAAATCGTCCTATTTCTTTATTAGATTGTAGGGATACTATTTTTTCACTGGTTCAGGTTATGACTTCTATCCCTTTTTCAATAGAAAATGCCTATAAAGGCTTCGCGAAAGTTGGCGGAATCCTCTACATCTCCAACAAAGCTCTGACATTGGAGTTTGAGACAAAAGACAGCATGATTGGGTTCTTCAAAAGCGGGGTTAAAAAAATATCACTGTCTGCAGGAGATCTGGAAAGCCTCATTCTGGAGAAGAAATTTTTCAAGCGTAACCTGATAATCAGGACCAGGAGCTTATTCGCAATCCGCGACTTTCCACATTCTGAAAATGGCCAAATACGGCTTCAAATTGACAAATCATATATCAAGTTGGCCGAATCGATGGTTTCATCAATGAATTTAGCCATCTCTGAAGAACGATTATCGCGACTGGATCAAGAAATGGACGACGATTCTTTTTTACTGTAGCGAACCCGATTTCATCCATGAGAAATGTCAGGTAACCCTTTTAGCCCAAAAGAAGCCGCAGTAATTGTTCCTGTATTTCACCGGGTTGACAACAAGACCGGGATCCTTTTCATACACAGGAGTGAAAAGGGAGTTCATGGCGGTCAACTGGCCTTCCCGGGGGGAAGATGCGAAGAATATGATGCCTCGCCTCTGGAGACCGCGCTCAGGGAAACAAAGGAAGAGATCGGTGTCGACAAATCACAACTTAATATTCTTGAACGTCTCGCTGTGATTGAAACACGGACAACGGGCTTTCGCATTCATCCCTTCCTGGCGAGGATGAATCTTCCACAAAGATGGCATCTCCAGGAGGAAGAAGTGTCCGAAGTTATACTGGCAACCTTAGATGATATTGCCGACCCTGAAAATCACGGTTTTGACCCGGCTTACTTTCCAAGCTGGTCTGAACCAAGGAAAATACCGTTTATTCGTATTGGAGATCAGAAGTTGTGGGGTGTCTCCTACCGCATCCTGAAGCCATTACTCCCCCTTTTGTTAGACCATAAATGGGACATATAAAAAAAGCCGAATCCCGATGGCACTCGGAATTCGGCTTTGATCATGACATGTTATGTGTGGAAGTCCGATTTATTTTTTGTCGTCGTCATCCACAACTTCGAAGTCAGCATCTACGGCGTCATCCCCGCCTTTTCCTTCGCTGTCTTCCTTGGCTTGTCCTTCTGGACCATTACCTTCCTCCTGTTGACCTGCTTCCTCCTGACTCGAAGCCTGGTACATTTCGGTAGACGCGGCAGACCAAGCCACGTTCAAAGCTTCCATGGCGCTGTCGACATCATCCAAATTTTCTGCTTTGTGGACTTCTTCCAGATGTTTTAAAGCGTCCTGAATCTTTGTTTTGTTACCTTCGGAGATCTTGTCACTGTATTCTTCCAGTTGTTTTTTCGTTGAGAAGATCAACTGATCGGCCTTGTTGAGTTTTTCAACACGCTCACGCATTTGTTTGTCTTCGTCAGCGTGTTCTTTGGCAGCCGATTTCATTCGTTCGATTTCTTGATCGGACAGACCGGAAGAAGACTCGATACGAATCTTCTGTGACTTACCTGTCGCCTTATCCTTGGCACTTACATTAAGCACGCCGTTGGCGTCTATATCGAAAGTAACCTCGATCTGTGGAATACCTCGTGGTGCCGGTGGAATACCGTCAAGATGGAATCGTCCAAGCGTACGATTATCTACAGCCTGGACGCGTTCACCCTGCAAGACATGAATTTCAACGCTTGTCTGGCTGTCAGCAGCCGTCGAAAAGGTCTCCGTCTTGCTGGTCGGGATGGTGGTGTTGGCATCGATCAGCTTCGTCATGACACCACCCAGTGTTTCGATACCCAGCGACAGCGGGGTAACGTCGAGCAGAACGACATCTTTCACATCACCCGTCATTACACCACCCTGAATAGCAGCACCAATAGCTACTACTTCATCCGGGTTAACCCCTTTGCTGGGGTCTTTACCAAAGAACTCCTTGACAACTTCCTGGATTTTCGGAATCCGGGTCGAGCCACCAACAAGGATAACCTGATCAATCTCAGATTTATCGATCTTGGCTCCTTCTATCGCTTTTTTACACGGATCGAGTGTCCGTTGTACCAAGTCATCAACCAATTGCTCGAACTTGGACCGGGTAATATCGATATTCAGGTGTTTTGGTCCGGAGCTGTCGGCTGTGATAAACGGCAGATTTACATTGGTCTTTATTGAACTCGACAGCTCTATCTTGGCCTTTTCTGCGGCATCTTTGAGTCGCTGCATAGCCATCGGGTCCTTACGCAGGTCGATACCTTCCGATTTCTTAAATTCGTCGGCAAGGTAACTGATGATACGACCGTCGAAATCATCACCACCAAGGTGGGTATCCCCATTGGTTGATTTTACCTCAAAAACACCTTCCCCTAATTCCAGGACGGAAATATCGAATGTACCACCACCCAAATCATACACGGCGATGATCTCGTTTTCTTTCTTGTCCAGGCCGTAAGCCAGCGATGCGGCTGTCGGTTCGTTAATGATGCGTTTTACATTCAGACCAGCGATAGCACCGGCTTCCTGAGTTGCCTTACGTTGTGCATCATTGAAGTAGGCCGGTACCGTAATGACGGCATCGGTAACTTTTTCTCCCAGGTATTCTTCCGCCGTCTGCTTCATTTTTTGCAGGATCATCGCCGAAATTTCCTGAGGAGCATACATGCGGTCATCAACCTTCACACGCGCTGTACCATCATCAGCCTTGTCAACGTGATAGTTAATATTCTTGATTTCACCGGATACTTCTTCGTAACGACGGCCCATGAATCGTTTAATCGAAGAAATTGTACGATCGGAATTGGTAATAGCTTGTCGTTTTGCAGGGGCACCAACCAGTCGTTCACCATCTTTTGTAAATGCAACAACAGAAGGAGTTGTACGACCACCCTCCGAGTTTTGAATAACGACCGGGTCGTTGCCTTCCATTACCGCAACTACCGAGTTAGTTGTACCGAGGTCAATTCCAATTATCTTGCCCATAATAACCGTTTATTTTTATTTTAGATGTTTAATTTATTGGTATCGAAGATGCGTTTGGTGTCTCTTCTGCTTTTGGAAGAGTGATTGTCAAAACGCCTTCTTTGAACGTAGCTTTGATCGCGCCGCTTTCAACGCCTCCGGGGACAGGAAAAGATCGTGAAAACGATCCAATCTGACGTTCTTTACGGATGTAATGCTGACTCTCATCAGTCCCGATCTCACGAGTCCCTTTCACTGTCAGAATATCATCCTTATATGAAATTGAAATATCCTGCTTGTTCATACCCGGAAGATCCATCTCAATGAGGATGTTCTTATCATCTTCACTGACGTCTGCTGCAGGACTAAATCCTGGCGACTCTTCATGTGTCAGACGATCCATGAAACCTTGGATATCCCTGCCTACACGGTTGAAATAGCGTTCAAAGTCTAGTTCAGTCATATCGATCAAAATTCGTTTGTGTTACACTTAATGATGTATCAATCGATATGCCAATCGGGTGGCAGGTCAGGAAAATATGACGTATTGGCACCAATAAGTCAGTAGGAACTCTTCTTTGGCAGGATTTCAGGAACAAAACACTACTTACAAGCTACTGTTCGTAAGATTTGTCAGATTATTCCAGAAGGCGGGGTATGAAATTGAGACGCACTCTGCTTTGTCAATTACGCATGGTCTATCAGATCGCAGAGCCAGGATTCCGGCTGCCATGGCAATGCGATGATCATCATAACTGTTGAAACGTGCCGCATTGACAGGTGCACCGCCATTGCCGCGAATCACAAGTCCGTCTTTCTTTTCCAGTACCTGGATTCCGGCCTCATGTAAAAACTCAGCCACAGCCTTCAGACGGTCACTTTCCTTGAATCTTAGTTCCGCCGCGCCCTCAATATGTGATTCACCCTCTGCAAACGCCATAGCTACGGCTAAAATCGGGATTTCATCAATACAATTAGGCACTTCTTCGGGATGAATAACTGTGGCTTTTAGATCATGGTAGTCAACCACCAAATCAGCGACCGGCTCTGCTCCGGCCAAATGCTCCCGTTCAGTACGAACGGAGGCGCCCATTCTCTCCAGAATATTCAACGCAGACGACCGCGTAGGGTTAATTCCCACTTCTTTGAGTATGATATGACTGTCAGGCACAATGGAACCCGCTACCAGCCAAAAAGCTGCAGCGGAAAAATCACCTGGTACGTGATAGTTTTGGACCGGAATGGGTTGACTTCCGTCACTGATTATGATTCGTTCATCACCCTTATCATAGATCTGTAAACCAAGCAGTCGTTCGGTATGATCACGGCTCGGCAGATGTTCGATCACCTCAGTTGGTCTTTCACCAAAAAGTCCGGCCAGCAAAACGCACGATTTCAGTTGGGCACTGGCTATCGGCAAATCAAACCGGATGGGTTTTAAAGGTCCTTTCCGCGAGATATGAAGCGGAGCAAAATTATCATCCTGCGCCTGGATAGCAATGCCCATGCTTCGCAAAGGGTCGATGATACGGTGCATGGGCCTCTTGCTGAGTGAGTTGTCCCCGACCAGGGTCGCTTCGACACCGGCGCCACCCAAGATACCTGACAATAATCTCATCGTTGTTCCGGAATTACCGCAGTCAAGTAATTGCTTGGGAGGTTTTAATCCATGCCTGCCTACACCCTGGATAATCACCTTATGGTCGTCATAATGAACCGGGACACCCAGTTGTCTAAGGCATTTTAGCGTCGATCGAGGATCAGCAGCATCTGAGAAACCGCCAATGAAAGATGTCTCATCGGCCAGAGCAGCAAACATGGCGGCACGGTGAGAAATCGATTTATCTGCTGGGAGTTCGAGAGTGCCGCTCAGTCTTGTGGCGGTGCTGACCGTTTGTTCCATTTATTTCTGCTTAAGCAACTTTTGCGCTTCCTGGGCCGCCTGGGTCCCCGGATAATCATGAATAATAGCCTTCAGCGTATTGGTTTCGTCGGCAGGATTATTCAGTGCCTTATAACATTGAGCGGTATGCAGCATTGCCTCTGAAACCCAGTTTGCATACGCCTCATAGAGTACCTTTACCTTCGAAAACTCTTTTATGGCATCGGAGTACTTATTTTGATCCTGCAGCGCAAGTCCCAGATAGTATTGGGCTCTTGCTCCCGGCTCTGCTGTATTTTGGGATGATAACTTGCTGAAGATGTTTTGTGCCTGATCGTAATTCTTTTCCTGAAGCGCCACCTGACCTACTCCCAACTGGCACAAATCACTATTGGGACGGAATTGCAGTCCTTTCTCAAACTGATCTCTGGCTTTTTCCGGCTGGTTCATCGATAAATAGGTTTCTCCAAGACCTATAAGAGCCTCCAGGCGATAGTTATTGCTGGCCCCCAACAGCTTCTGATAATAGCCTATGGCAGCATCATATTCGTTGGTCTTGCGGCTAAGCCGGCCCAGGTTTAACAGAGCAACTGGCACACGATCCGATTTGGGGTACTGATCGACGATAGCCTGGTAGGCGGCAATTGCTTGTGGAATGTTATTTATCTGTTCATAAGCATCGGCCAGATTGAAATAAGCCTCTGCCACCATATGATCATTATTAGTAATACGGATGTATTCCTTAAACGATGAGATGGCCGATTTGTAATCACCACTTTGCAGCAGATTCTCTGCCTGTCGGAAACGGAGACGGTCAGCTGTATTTGACTGGGGATGATTGCTCAGAAACGACTCTAAAACAGCTGAGCTGGAATCCGGCTTGCCCGAGGCAATCTGCGCATACTGGATACCATTAACCGCTTCAATAATCAAATTACTTTTCGGGTAATTATTCAAAACCTGTTTGTAGGCGTCCACAGCCTTGTTAAACTTGGTCGCATTGTAGTAGGCATCTCCAATATTATATTGCGCCCTTGCCGCCCATGAAGTGCCCGGATATCTCTTTATAACTGTTTCAAATTCGTCAATGGCCTGCTCGTAATTACCGGTAAGGAAATAGATGTATCCAATATTATATTGGGCATGTTGTGCAATCGAGCTTTCAGGAAATTTCTTCAACAACGTCCTCAGCGTTGTTACCGCCTCATACGACTGATCGCCCCGGTAGTAACAATTTGATATCTGATACAACGCGTAGTCACCACCATCCTTGGAATTTTCGGCCTTCTGATAATAGCTGATCGCCTGCTCATAATCTTTCAAAGCGTAGTAAGCATCTCCTATCCGCAATTCCGTATCGACATTATATGGGAAAAGGGCAATCGGAGGTGGACTATAGTGCTGAAGGAATGATTTAAACGGAGGTATCGCCTTTTCATATTCTCCCATCTTAAAGTATGCCCAGCCGAGCGAATAGCGTGCAGCACCAACTTGTTTATTATCTGGATACTGCTTGATAAAGGCTTCAAATTGTGATGCTGCCGGACCATACTTATCCAGATGATAATAGCAGTCGGCACTCCAGAATAACGATTGTTTTCCGATAGAACTCTTTGGAGCCTGTGTGTAAAGATCCTGGAAAATGGGACGAGCCTGTTCATAAGCCTGATTTTGATACATTACCCAAGCCTTTTGGAAACGTGACTGTTCCACTACCCCGGGTTCTGCCTTACCCGCTTTAGCCGCCTGGTCAAATGCCTCCATGGCTCTGGAATATTCGTTATTGGCGAAATAAGCCTGTCCGAGCAGTGAAAATACCTGACCTGGTTTTTTCAAAGGAGCATCATTGCGTACCAGTTTAAGACAGGTCTCAATGGTTTCCACGTAGCGACCGGTTTGAAA
This sequence comes from uncultured bacterium, assembly GCA_963787205.1. GTDB lineage: Bacteria > Bacteroidota > Rhodothermia > Balneolales > DATFMH01 > DATFNI01. Next base: position 222,299 of record CAWBCD010000009.1, on the reverse strand, counting down.
TGCCGTCACCGCCCATTCGTAATAAACCTGTTGTACCCACAATCCTGACTTATACTTTTTCCCGAATTCACGGAATGTGTTCAATGCATTTTCATATTTACCGCCCAGTTTCTCATTCACCGCTTTGTAGTAGAGCGCCTTCCTGGCAATCTCGTCATTTCCTTTTGCTGCTTTAGCGAAGGCATCAGCAGCCCAGTGATAGATTCCCTGTTTGTTATACACCCATCCAAGTCCGTAATAAGCATAGCGAGCCTTATCGTTACCCTTATTCAGGTTGATATACCTGAGGTAATAGTTGGATGCTTCCTTAAAATTATTAAGGTAATTATAGCTTTCAGCAATGAGATAGACGGCTTTGGAAGTACCTTCATCGTCGAGATAGGGGATGGCTTTCTTCAGCGCATCAATCGCCTTGGCATACTGTTTCTGCTTGTAGTAGGACTCACCGAGAGCTGTACCGATACGACGCGTCATCGGATCGTTCGGGTATTTTTGCTTCAAAAGCTCAAAGGCAGCCGATGCATCGCTGTAATCGCCGTGATTGATATACGAGCGGCCCCGCGCATACAAGGCCTGCGGGGCAAACTTCGACTTCGGATATTTTTGCGCTACGGTCAGGTAGTATTTGCGCGACAGGTCATAGTCACCCTTGGATTCGGCGGTCTCAGCCATCCAGTAATAAATTTTAGAGCTCGGTATGGATGAGGACTCGTGTTTCAATGCCCTCTGATAGTATGTCAGGGCATCGTCATAGTTTCCGGCATTATCTGCCCGTGTACCCAGCTCAACCAAAAGCTCGCGGGCCTTGCTGCCTTGAGGATATTTCCTGATATATCCCTCGTAATAGACCGGCATCTTCGTTGAATCAATTTGAGCCTTCGCCTTTACTTCATAATAATAGGCCGACTCGTCGAGTGTGTGATGTGGATACTCTTTGCGAAAAGCCTCAAATGTGGTTATGGACTGTTGAAAAAAGCCATGTTCATACTGATAGACTCCTTTAAAGAAATCATCATAGGCTGGTCCGGTTTTTTGTGCATGCACAATGGCAACCGAACCGATCATGAGTAACCACGCGACAAATAAACCGGTGATATAACGGTGATTCAGCAAAGTCGGGATAATCTCAGTTTTCAGTTTAGATTGGTGCGGTTGTCGAGCCGTTCCGCATTGGGCAATATACACATGATTGTGGCACATGTACAGCTTCATTCGAACAACTTGCCACTCAAATTCTGAAGTGACCCCAATCAGTTAGTGCAAAACAGGTCAGATCTCGAGAAAACGCAAAAATTCATCGGCACGTTGTTCGTATTCCATCGCCATCATGTCATCCCGCGACTCGCTGTGAACGACATATCCATGACGACGGAGAGAAGCAATAACACGCGACACATCCGTCTGGTCAAGTTTCACGGATACACGCTTGATCGTTTCGTTATTTTGATGCGTTTCAACGGTCAGTCCACGAACACGGGTTTCTTCCTGCTCGATCAATCGGATAATATCGGACAAAACATAGTTTTCTTTATCGATACTAATCGTCAATACCGTACCATATTCGGATAAGCTGAGCATGTCGGAAAGCGAACCGAACAGATGTTTGCGCCAAACGATGCCAAGGTACCGGTCGTTTTCATCCACGACCGGAAGGAATCGTACCTTGTTTCTGAGCAGTAGCCCCGTCACCTCAAAAATATGCTGTTCGGGATAAACGAGAATAGGCTCCCCATTCTCCATCATATCGGTTATAGCCAAGTCCTTCTCGCTTCCTTGGCGCTGCAGACCCTCGCGGGTCACGATTCCCGCCACCTGCGACGTTTCGGGGTCAACCACGGGTATACTCTCCATTTGCAACTCAACCACGTGTGCAAGTGCCTGATCAATATGATCAGTAGTATAAACAGGTTTAATATCTTTTATTAAGTCTCTAACCCACATGGTACTATAGTTTTGTCATCCGGAAATACCTTCACGTTCTTTCAAACCGCTTTGCTTATAATGCAAGATACGGTTTAAAACGCCAAGATCATTTTTGTGAATACGAAAGTTTAAACAAACTTTATCATCTTCAAACTTTTGATTATGTATCTCTGCATTATCGAAAATAAACGATATAGCCTTATAGTTCTTTACGGATATTTCGTAGTATTTGTCAACAAAATCTTTTAAAATCACATTAAGAATTTCTTCTTCCAACCTGTTCAGCCCGATCTTTTGTTCCGCCGAGACCCAGACCGCGCCAGGATAGTCAGCTTGCAAGGCTTTAATACGCGATGGGTCTTCAATAAGATCGACCTTATTGAAAGCCAGAATCACTGGTTTCCTGTCTGCCCCAAGCTCACGCAGAGTCTCATTAACCACCTGGATATAATCATCGGCCTGCGGCGAACTCGCATCGATCAGATGAATCAGGATATCTGACTCACGAATCTCATCAAGGGTCGATTTAAATGAATCAACCAGATGATGCGGAAGCTTGCGGATGAACCCTACCGTATCAGAAAGCAAAATATCCTGATTGCCAACACGATGTCGCCGTACAGTGGAATCGAGGGTAGCAAATAACCTGTTCTCTGCCAGCACGTTTGTTTGTGTGAGAGCATTCATCAGCGTCGACTTCCCGGCATTGGTATAACCAACAAAGGCAATGCGGGTCATCTTATTCCTGCCCTTGCGCTGGGTGATACGCTGGCGTTCCAGTTTCGCCAGTTTTTCCTTCAGGAGAGCAATTCTCTTCCCGATCATTTGGCGGTCGGTCTCAATCTGCGTTTCACCTGGACCCTTTGTTCCGATACCCCCTTTTTGACGTGACAAGTGCGTCCATGCGCGTGTCAGTCGCGGCAAAAGATATTGTAACTGAGCCAGTTCTACCTGTGTTTTGGCAGCAGCACTTTTAGCACGCAAGGCAAATATATCGAGGATAAGACCGCTGCGGTCGATGACTTTTGCCTTTGTGGCGTTTTGAATATTCCGGGCCTGAGTCGGAGTCAGTTCATCATCAAATATAACCAGATCAATAGCCTTTTCTCCGACAAGCTTTGCCAGCTCCTTAAGCTTGCCTTTCCCGATGTATGTGGCTGCATCAGGCTGTTCCCGGTTTTGGAGTATCTGAAGAACAGTTTCGCCACCTGCAGTATCTGTAAGCCGTTTTAATTCCTCAAGATGCTCAACAGCAATTGCTTTATGCACATCCTGGCCGTACAGACCGACCAACAAAACTCTTTCTTCAGTATTAGTTTTTGTATCGTTCAGCAAATAAGCAGATTTTTTAAGGGGTTGTATAAAAAGATACGGATCAAAAATTAAAATGCTCGAAGCCGCTGACCTGAGCCAGATCCTGACGGAAACGTCTGCCGAGTTTGTAATTGAGTACCTTTCGGAACCGGCCCGTTAGCTTGTCGGGTACTTCAATTTCCAATCTTACAGAACGTGGTTTCCCTTTCACACCATCAAACTGGCTATAAAAAAAAGTAAAATGACAGGATTGTTCGCTGCTTCTCTCTAGATAATCATTGATACTGTTCCACGCAACTGTTTGTGAAGGGTCATTAATATTTTTAACAATTCCATGATCGGTAATATAGCGTCTGGACATCAGGAAACTCGCTGTAAACCAGTTGACACCGGTAAAGATGTAGGCAGCAATGATAAATAAGTCTATCGAAACTTTATGAACGGATGCCAGAACTCCCAGGGTCACGCAGAGAATCAAAAACAATGTCGAAAAAAGCGGATATCCGCCCAACTTACCGGCTTTCCACGAGAGCATAACATTACGAAGCCGTACGGCATTGGAAACCGTAATCATCGACAGAACAAACGAACCCATCATCACTATCGATGAAAGGACGATAAATACTGTTGAGAAATATGTTTGGGCTCCGAATTCAATCATGCAATCAATTCATACTTTATAGATTCGCGAGATTATACTTTCCGAGATTAATGCCACCAGTCCCATCCACAGAAACCAATACCACACTTCTTTACCATAACCGGCAGTTCCAATCGCCTTGTCTATTTCTGCCTGACCGGATTGGCTGACATCAACTATACTATGATTATATAAAAGATCATTCAATTTTTTAACAACTTCTGTATTTTTTAACGTAACAAAGTTGGATTCCATTATATCCGGATTCACAGCAATGTATTTTTTTTCTTTTCCGATATTTACGATCGCCCAACCCGGAGTCCAGTCTTCGGCTGCGTAGCTTATGCGGGTACCGTTTCGCAATGGTGTTATTTGCGGATGAATTGTCTTTCCGTGCTTGTCAATGGTCACATCATTCACATGAATATCGAGCACGGGATCAAAAGGTTTACCCAACACATAGTCACTCATGCTCCCTTCACGGGATGAAGCGGCATATAAAATAGTCCGGTACTGGACAGGGGCATACAACGGATTACTGATGTAGTTCGACCATCCGGGATTATTCCCTATCAAAGACAACAATACCTTACCGCGTCCATACGGACCTTCAACGAGCAGTGGATCCCGGAGGTCACTTGAAAAAATAGCATGGGTATTACTATCCTTATCAGGAGAAAAAACCCAGTAGTAGTAGAGGCTTGGTACTTCAACCCGTATTTGCTCATTCTTTTTTACGTCGAATATCTGATTCAGGATTGGGTGTCCCTGATGGATCGCCTGGAATCTGGCAACCTGTTTAAAAGCTCCCCATGTGCCGCGTATCCCGGTCACCTTGCCAAGACCCAATGATTGAAAAAAAACATTATAGCTGGCTATGTCTGCTTTTCTGGAGGGATACATCACCAATCCGTGTCCCTGCTGAATATAATTTTTTAGAGGCGTGCTCAGATAACCGGGTATGTCCTGAAGTCCGTCCAGAACGACAGCATCAGCTCCGTTCCAGTTCAGATTCGCGAGTTGATCGGGATCGACCGTTTTGACCGATATGGCTGAACCTGTCTCGAGTGCGGCATTTAAAGCGTTGTTTAGATAATCGGTAGAATTGGCACCTGGCTCTTTGGCTGGCTGTACCAACACGATATGCTTCTGACTTGGCAGATGCACTGAAAAATACCTCTTGTTGTCAAACTCAAAAGGATCACCCTCCAGCGAACAAATGCCGCGCACATAATCTTCTTGCCCAGGCGGCACCTCGAACAGATATTGTCCACTTTGCTCCGGACCAAGCTTGACCTGATACTGACCCAGGATCTTTTTGTCGATCTGCATCGATAGGAATACATTCTGCACAGGATGTTCCCCAAAATTCTGCACACTCACCTGCAAAACAAAGGGACGATCCCTGCTGATTATCGAATTCTTAAGGGTTATACCGCTAATGGCAACGTTATCCTGAGCCTTTTGCCCAATCCTGAAAAACTGCCATTTCAGTTTATTCTGCTCGCTGTCTTTCAACCATTCCGGTATGACATTGTCCATCATCGTCTTTTGGGCATCCGTTACCCAAATGCCTACTGTTCTGGTACCGGGTCGCTCTTTCAGTTGCCGATAGATGCGATCGAACCTCTCTTTTGTAAAGTCGCCGGCATTTTCCACTTTGACCCTATCCAGCCAATGCAGAGCTGCCTCCCGGTTCAGAATATTAGGATTCAGAATTTCTCCATTGGTGTTGACCATCATAAAGTGATCTTGCCTGCGTGCCTTCTCAACAAATCTTATGAGAAGATCTTTCGCCTGTTCTTCGTACGGACCATTTGCGTCAATTTGCCCCATACTTGGACTATTATCGAGTAAAACGGCGTATAGAACCGGCTCATTGGAGGAAGCTACGCCGGACCATTCGGGCGGGAGAAAAGGACCTGCGAGTGCCAACACCAGCAACACAATCGCCAAAATCCTCAGAACCAGCAATAAATAATCTTTGATACGCAGCCGGCGAATCGTACTTTTCTGAAGTTCTTCCAGGAAAGCCGTCGTAGAGAATGCAATACGCTCCGGCTTTCTCAGGTTGATCAGATGAATGATCAGCGGTATGCTGATCGCGGCCAGGCCAATTAAAAAAAATGGATTTAGAAAATTCATTTATCGCAAAAAAGGTTACTTTTATGCGACCGGATGTCCCGGATGGATACCGGCATACGACCCCAAATTGTGTTTAATTATCAATTTTATCCATGATACGAGCTAAAAACTCGATGTCAAAACAACGATTATCATTTACCCATAATTTTCCGGGAGCTCATCTGTTTTGGGTTCTCGCCCTGTCTTTCATGGTCTTCTCCTGTAAAAAAATACCTCAGAAACCATGGTCAGACGCCATACCGGGATATACCCCGGCAGTACTTGTATTTCCTGATTCAACCACGCTGAATCAGGCGTTGCAGGAAAATTATATGCCATTCTTTGATGATCTGAGCAGTTCGGCTATTCCGGTCGCTCAGAAATTCAGTACTCCAGCATCGGGTCCTATCAATATAAAAGCGATGATCCTCTTTCCTGATGAATCAACGCAGTGGGTACCCATCTGGGTGGCTTCATCGCAACATGATTTCCTGGAAGATATTGATACCACCTATTCCCGGCAGTATACGCAACAGGAATATACCTTCCACGGTGCAACAATACACAAGCTGTTTCTGAATGATGTCATTATTTACGTTACTCAGCTAAAAAAATGGACCTTATTCTCTCAAAGCAGTTATGGCATTGAAGAGTCAATACGTGCGTACCTTGGGCTCATCCCCTCAATTGACACAAAAGATACCCGGCTGCAACCGGGCACGCTTGTTCTGAATGCCGGTCATATAGACCGATGGATTGATATGGAGGCTGCTCTTAAATACCGACCTCTTATTAACAATGCATTTGCCGGACTCAGACCTGTAGACCTCCACGTCAGCGCTGCAGACACAACTGACAACAAAAGAATCACAATCAAAGGCATCGTACCGGTTGCGCCCGACAGTGCACTATCGCCCCTTGCCCGGTCATTTGCGGGTGCACCACACAAGTTTCAGCTCAGCCGGTATATCCCATCTGATGCTGCCAGCTTCGCGCTGATGCAGGATCCCGGTATTTCATCAACAGAACTGGATACAATCACTGCTTCAACGCGGTTGGATTCATTATTCAAGTCTCAACATGATCTTTACAACCACATTGAACAGACACTGGATCCGGAATGGGCCTTCGTGACTTTTGATCCGGGAGGATTCCTGTCGATCGGGGAAAACCTGTTTATCCGTCGTCTTAAAGATGCTGGTGAATTTGAGAATCAGCTCAGTCATCTGGCGGATCAAGGTTATATCAGAAAAGTTGGAAGTAACTACTACATCCGGGGTACCCTGCTAGCTCATCTTGTAGGAACACCCGTATGTACCTATACCAACTTTTATGTTGGAACGGTTGGCGGGTCGGTTATCCTGGCACCCCGTTCAGGTCTGATTACCCGGCTCCAGTCGGATTGGAGCCAACGCCGAATGATGTACTATTCGGATTACTTTAAATCGATACGCAAAGATTTTCCCGAACAAACCAGCGCATTTTTCTTTGTTCAGGGCAACAGGTTTCAGCAGTATATCAAATCATATCTGAGCAAAAACAACAGCGTTGCTGCCATAACATCTCAGTTTGATACATTTGCGGCGAGTCTGGTCCGGAATGATTCCGGTCAATTATCTCTTCTGGCGCACACCTATTCTTCCAAACAGTCGAACAAGCCGTACCAGGAACAGTGGTTTTATGCTATGAATAATGCCAACCTGACCGGCGAACCGGCCCTGGCAAACCTTGGCGGTAACTCTCACAACGAATTGGTAGTCTCCAACAGCAGCGGCAAGATATCTATACTCGCTGCTGATGGAACCGTGCTTGATCAAATGGAAACCATTGGTGATACCCCCATTGGTTCGCCTGTTGTCTATGACTGGTATGGGAATGGACAAAATGCCGTTCTCATCGCCTCCGGTAATAAGATCTATGCATGGAATTCCAATGGGGATCTTCTGCCACATTTTCCCATCACCATGGAAGAAAAGATAACATCGCCGCTTACAGTGGCTGATGTCACAAGAGATGGGCTTCCTGAACTTATTGTGGCAACCGCCGACCGTAAACTTCATGTGCTCAACGGACGTGGTCAGGATATACCGGGCTGGCCGGTTGAAACCAACACTGTGATAACCCATGCTCCGGAGTTCAAACAGTTTCAGGGAGAATGGTCGGTCTGGGCTGTTGCGGATAATGCATTATTTGCATGGGGTCAGGATGGACGGCTGCAATCCGGATTTCCACTGTTCCTTCCTGCCAAGCTATCCGACAGTCCTACGTTTTACAAAGATCAGATGCTTGTGGGATCTGCCGATGGATATGTTTACACGGTCGGACCTACCCGCATGCTGTCCGACAGCCTTAACACCTACAGAAACACGGCATACGACACGCTCGACAACGGGAAGTTACATATGGGCGCTCTTTATGTGGGCAATTCTGGTATTGTCGGGAAACCGTCAATCCAGGATCTGGATGTTCGAATCGACTCTGCTACGGTCAAAAAAATGACAACGATTCTGACCAGCACAGATAATGGTTCCGTCTTTCTTTTCAGCACCGATGGAAAGCTGCTGTTTACCGAAAATATGGGACAACCCTCCAATCAAAACTGGACCCCGCGCGTTGCGGATCTGAATTACGACGGACACAAGGATATCGTGGCTCTGGCAGCATTTGGCCGGCTGTTCGCCTGGGATATCATCAACCAGCAACGGCTATTCAATCTGCCTACGGCATCAATGAATTACCCTGTGATCACTGATCTTGACGGAGATGGCAATATCGACATCATTTCAGAGACAAAAGACGGGATTCGCATGTGGAGCATTTTGCATTCTTCCTCTAGTTCTGCACCTACGGCCAATAAACAGTAAAACTCTTTCCATGTCGGTTGCTACACTTCATAATATTGGGGATTAGGATGTTACCATTGCTAAATCTTAATCTTGCGGGATAAGCAACTCAAGGAATAAGCTAACACGCTGGTTCTGGCGTCCTCGCCGAAACCATTACGCGCTTGTTTCCAGGCGCAAGGACGCCTAGACCAGCTTTGTAGCTTTGATTGACTTTTAACGCAACAGATCCCTTAAAGCCGGTTCCAGTTCCCTGAACCGAAACTCAAATCCGGCATTCAATAATTTTTGCGGAACAACTCTCAGGCTGGCTGTGACAGATTTAGCCGCTTCTCCCAACAGAAGATCAAGGGCAACTTTCGGTACACTCAGCCACGCCGGCCGATGTATAACTCTGCCCAGATCAACGGCAAACTGCCGCATGGTTACAGGAATCGGGGCTGTTATATTGAAGGGCCCGGAGAGATCTTCGTTCGTCAGCAAAAAATGAACGGCACGGCATAAATCGGTCATGTGTATCCATGGGAAAAACTGCCGACCATTGCCTAATGAACCACCGACTCCGAATTTAAAGGGTGTAAGCATCTTGCCGAGTACACCGCCATCCGTTTGCAGAGGCAATCCGATGCGGGTGATAACGGTTCTGACATTACCGGCTTCCGCTTTTCTGGCTTCATCTTCCCACTGTTGGCAAACTAGCGCAAGGAAGTCATTGGCAGGTCTGTCTTTTTCATGAATACGCTCCCGCCCACGGCTTCCATAATACCCCACCGCCGAAGCAGACAGCAAAACGCCGGGAGGATCATCTGCCGACCGTATCCCATCTACAATTAAACGGGTGGTTTTTACACGACTCTCGAGAATCCTCTTTTTCACCGACGCTGTCCATCTCTGGCCAAACAAGTTTTCACCTGCCAGGTTAATGACCGCGTCGGTCTCGTTCATCCTTTTACCAAGATTTTCAGGCCATGGCTCAATGTTAATGTTAGCACTTTCCAGATTATGATATTCTGCCGGATGACGGGACAAAATGGTAACCTGATGACTGTTTTCACTGAGTGATGTGCTCAAATGATGCCCTATAAATCCTGTCCCTCCTGTCATAAGTATTTTCATCTGCAGGCGGCGATTTAAAATTCAAGATAATTGTTAGCAATTGATCTATCGGGTGAAACACCAAGTCCCGGCTCTTCATTCAATATTACGAAAGCTTCTTCATCTGATAACGTGAACCCGTTAAATGGATCTTCGGCTAATAAAAAGGACCCATCCAGATCAGCGTAGTCGGCAAACATACTGACCACAGCCCCGGCCGTATTGGCCAGTGACGTCTCCAGCATACATCCGATCATCACTTTCATTCCATATTGCCGGGCACTTGCAATGGTCCGAAGGGCAGGGGTCATCCCGCCGATCTTCATGAGTTTGATATTAATACCATGATAAGCCTCCGCAATATCCTCAAGCGACTCTGTGCCTGTAAATCCTTCATCGGCAAAAATCGGAACAGGCGATATTTCCTTTAATTTCGCTATATCGTCAATAGCTGACGCAGGCATGGGCTGTTCAATGAGTTGAACCCCCTGATCGGCCAAAAAAACGATCATATCTCTGGCTTGCTCAAAGCCGGTCCACCCTTCGTTGGCATCAACCCACAGTGTTTTATCCGTATGTTTTCGGATCCGCCGAATAATATCACGGTCGTTCTCGGAGCCGAGCTTAACTTTGAGAATGGGATATCTTTCCACCTCTTCGATTTTCTGCTCCATTTCGTCAGGTGAACCGAGCCCTAGTGTCACAGAACTCTGCGGTCCTGTCGATAAGGGAGCATTCCACAACCGGTACAAAGGGATATCCAGTTTCTTGCCGATCCAGTCGCACAGGGCCATTTCTACGGCAGCATGAGCCGAGTGTTCCTGCTCATCCACGGCTATAACCTCATCCATCACCGCTCTGACATCGAAGATATTTGAAACGTGCGACAGATCCAGTTTCTCAAAGAAGGCTATAACCGATTCCGGTGATTCGTTGTATCTGGGATTTGGAGCGGCTTCACCGAATGCGGTGATGCCATCTTCCTGCAGGCGAAGTATGACATTGTTTGCATGATACTTCGATCCTCTGGAAATAGTAAACGTATGCTTGAGGGGTAGTTGAACTCTTTTCCAGCTTAAATCAAAACGCTGCATGAGAAATTATTTGTGTGATCTGGATGTAAAAAAATACCGCTATTGAGCTAAGTATGAGAGCATCAAAACGATCAAAAAAACCGCCATGTCCCGGCAGGAGTGAGCCTGAATCTTTTATTCCGGCAATTCTTTTGAATCTGCTCTCAACAAGATCTCCAATTGGACCAAAAATACTTGTAACGAGGATCAGTCCAATCGAGACAGACAGGGTAAACGGATAATTTGAACCTGCTACGAGCCAAGTCAGAAATAAGCCGGTTGCCGCTCCGGGAAAACCCCCGATGAATCCTTCCCATGTTTTCTTGGGACTAATAGAAGGAGTCATGGGATGCTTACCAAACTGCCGGCCGACAAAATAGGCGAATGTGTCATTACCCCACACCATAAACAGGAGGCCAAGAATAATGATGAATCCTTCCAAAGGCCCGGAGAAACGCAGATTTTGAAACGCCAGGAATCCGGCTGGGGCATAAAGGCCACAGAACAGGGTACCCGAAATCCTTTTGATTACCTCCGTACCCGGCCGAAAGGTCTCCCAGATAAAAAGAATGGCCAGCATGGCAAGTCCAATACCGTCGGAATAAGGCCACAATGGATACCATAGCATCCATATCCCAAACAGATAAGTCATCACCGGATTTACAGGCAGACCTGCTTTCCCTGATATATCCTGCACTTCATAGAGCACTAAAAGGCCGATGATCAGCATGAGAATGCGAAAATACCATCCCCCCAGCCATATCACCCAAAGAAATAATGGAGCCGCTATCAGTGCAAGCAGGACCCGTTTACCCAGTTCATTCACTAATCGTTCTTATTTTCGTTCTCCTCGTCGCCATCACCAAGATCCGATTCGCCGGATTTCCATTCACGCATGGCTTCATGGGCCTCATCTTCCTGGCCTTTGGTAACATATACATATATAAGCGCTAAATCCCCGATATTCAGATCAAAGGCAGAATCCCGCTTCGAGATGATACGGACATCTATTTCTCTGCTTTCAAGATAACTTTTGGCAAGATTTGCATCGTATTCCGTGGTGGTTTCATATATGCAAACCCAGTTTTCAACATCATCCGGCCTATTCTTATTAAACATCAGAAACTCCTTTGGCATTTTGTTGCGATTCCGTCACAAAAAGATAAATCAAATAACCTGTTACAAGAATACTCAGAACAATCCAGATAAGGGGAGGCATGTTATCTGCCGTCGTCTTCGAAAACACGAAACTCGGTACAAAGGCAGCGAGAATAACACTTAGTCCGTTATTCACAAAATGCCCGACCATTGCCGGATAGATACTTTCCGATTTCCAGGCGAGATAACCCAACAGCATCCCTAAAAAGGATAAGGGTATGATCTGAGTAAACCGTATGTGATACGCTCCAAACATAATTCCCGAAAGAATAATTGCAAGAGTGGGTCCCCCCGATTTTTTAAGAATATTCAGGAAAAATCCGCGATACATGAATTCTTCAAATATAGCAGGCACCAGGGCAACATTTATCAGAACAAACCAAACAGACATGTTCCCGGAAAGGAAATCCTTAAGAATACTATCCTGTGCCTTTTCAAAATTCATGTAAAAGCTTGGAAAAGGAATCAGCGAGTTGATCCAGCCTAAAAACCAGACAACCGGCTGAATTACAATAAAGATGAGCAAAGCCAGGATCATCAAAAAAACGATATTTTTCGGCGCTTTGAAACCTGTAAAAGAACCGACTTTCCCACCGGGGGCAGCCAATTTACTAATGAACCATGACCCGATACCCAAAAAGATGAACTGCCCGATGGAGTTACCCAGGAAAACCAGATCCAGGTTCTGTTTCAGCACATTATTCATATCGCTTAAATCAGGCATGTGCTTGACTCTGATTACGATAAAAGCAAGCGATAGAACTGAACCGCCTATCTGAAATAAAGCTAATGATCCCAAAAACCAAGCGAGGACAACTACCCAGGTGGGAAACCCGTTTCGTTCAAACCAGGATGTTTTTGGGGTGGCAAATGATTGGCTACTGGGCTCCAACAGTGATGGATTTGTTTGTTATTATTGTTCTTTGTCTTCTGAAAACATTCTGGCTCCGACCATGCCTGTGATCATGTTCAGAAACGCAAATATAACCACATTCACGGCATATCCGATGGATTTCCACGGCGAGCCCGAATGCATCATATCCGACATCTTCTGCAATTGTTCCTGAGACAAACCGCGTGCTTGCATAGTACGCATTGTCGCGTCAATTATTTTATTGGTATAACTCGGATCGATGAGTGGCCAGATCACATTGCTGAGAAATAAACTCAAGAGCCCGATAATAACTCCGGTTAACAACCCCATCAAAGCCCCTTTCCCCAGCGTTATGCTATCGACTTTTTCCCTGGTATAATGCCATACTGCCAGCATACCACCAAATGCCGTGAATAAGCAGGTTATGGCGCCGACTATTGTCGACGGGTTAATGGTAGTATTCGTCGGTTCCGAATTGATCATATAGTAGCCTGCGCCTATTGTCAGGGCAAATGATATCAGACCAAATATCACGCTGGCCAGGATAACTGATGACCAGTAACTGCTGGTGTTGCTATCGTTTATTTCAGGTTCCATGATTCGATTCTCCTGTCATATTGATCGTTTGGTGGCAACAAATAAATTACCGGTTACAATCCAGGCAATGCAGAAACCGAGGAATAGTCCGGTAATCAGTCTCGAAATATTTGTGTCTGTCCATAGCCCTGTCAGACAACCTAAAACATCTATGATAATGATTACCATGCTTGCAACCAACATACGTCTGCGAAATACAAGCTGTGGTAAGAACTTAGGAGCAATAAGCGGAAAGATCATGGTTCCGAACCATAACGCTCCATATATTCCGATACAGCGGCTACACACCGCCATCTGCACCCCGTTAAGACTGAATGAATGGGATGGTATTTGATCACATAATGGCGCAAAAGCAACCCTTTGCCATGATGTATACCAGTAAGCCGGATCTCCTCCAAATAATCCGGGTCCCAGTGCTATGATGAAAATTCCGGTAGTGATCGCCATTATCCCCATATATGCCCCTATACGGTCCAATCCCGATTCTTTTTGGTGCAATACCTGGGTGATACTTGGCATGGTTGGTTAATTCTGTGTCAATCTGAATAACAATGATATATCCAGTGCTTTTACCGAGTGAGTCAGTGCACCAACAGAGATGAAATCCACACCCGTCTCGGCAATGACTTTGACCGTATCTATTGAGATATTTCCGGAAGCCTCTAACTTCGCGCGTCTCTTGTTGATATCCACAGCTTTTTTCATATCTGCCGGGCTCATATTATCCAGCAAAACGATATCTACTTCGGGATATTCCAACGCCTCGTGAAGCTCATCAAGGTTTTTCACTTCAACTTCTATCCCGGCATATAACCCTTTCTGCTCCCTGTAATCAACGCATGCTCTTATTGCATTAGCAATTGATCCGGCGGTCGTAATGTGGTTGTCTTTTATCAGAAACAGATCATCCAGACGCATACGATGGTTGTTCCCTCCACCAATTCTTACGGCCCACTTATCCAGTTCCCGCAACCCTGGGGCTGTCTTTCTTGTATCCAGGATGCGTGCGCTGGTATGGGAAATTTCGTCAGCGAATCGCCGTGTTTGGGTTGCAATACCACTCATTCTCTGCATGAAGTTGAGAACGGTACGTTCTGCGGTAAGTACCACATCAGCCGGACCGGTAACGGTGGCGGCGATGGTGCCTTTTACCATTTTACTTCCATCCGGAACAGCTGGATAGAATTTTACCTGCTTTGACAAGCGATCAAAGATATGTTCACTCAGTTCAAGACCGGCAATGATCCCTTCTTCTTTTGCAATAAACTCGCCCTCAACCTGATGGCGATCTCCGAATATTGCCTGTGTCGTGATATCTCCGGTATTGATGTCCTCCTCCAGAGCCAGATCAATACGTTTATTAATTTCACTCCACGTTAACGTGTTTTTCGATATAGTGTTGAATTCCATCTAAAAAAGCTTCTGGTGCCCTGCAAGGTCTTCTGGTTTCAGCATCAACAAAACATAATTCTACGCGGCCGAGGGTACATGCCGTCTCAAATCGAGGTACCTGCACTTCATACCACGTATCCAGTCGTACCACGGGCATATCATAAATATGCATCGTTATTCGCATCTCTTCATCATACAAAACAGGACGTTTGTACCACACCTCCGCCTTCATCACCGGAAGCATAACTCCCTGATCCTCCATCAACCGGTACGGGAAACCCGCCTGCCGGATAAACTCAGTCCGCGAGACTTCAAAATACTGCAGAAAATGTCCATAATAGACATATCCCATCTTATCCGTCTCGCTGTAGCGGCTACGCAGTTTTATCGTGTGCGATAGCAGTGGACTCTTGTCGGGAAGCATGAATAAATAGTATTAGTTCTTTTTGCGTGAAACGGTCGCTTTCTCATATACCCCGATAGAGGAATACTTTTCAATACGCTGACTTACAATCTTTTCCGGTTTCATCTTCTGGAGTCGTTTGAGACTTGTCAGAATCTGCTTTTTGACAGCTTCCGCAGCAGCTTCGTGATCTCTGTGAGCTCCTCCCCGGGGTTCCTTGATCACCCCATCAATAACCTTCAATTCCATAAGATCACCGGCCGTCAGTTTCAGGGCAGAGGCTGCCTGTTCCTTATACTCCCAGTTTTTCCAAAGGATGGAAGAGCACGATTCCGGAGATATCACCGAGTACCAGGTATTTTCCATCATGTAAACTTCATTACCCATACCAATACCCAAGGCTCCACCACTGGCCCCTTCCCCAATGACAATGGTAATGATGGGCACCTTCAGCACGGCCATCTCCATGAGGTTGCGTGCGATGGCTTCAGCCTGACCACGTTCTTCGGCTTCCAGCCCCGGATAGGCACCTGGTGTATCCAGCATTGTAATAACCGGAACATTAAACTTTTCCGCCAATTCCATGAGGCGCAGTGCCTTTCTATATCCTTCCGGATTAGGCATCCCGAAATTACGGTATTGCCTCGACTTAGTATCCCTGCCTTTCTGATGTCCCATGATCATGACAGAGATTCCGTTGATCGTTGCCAGACCACCTACCAACGCTTTGTCGTCGGCATACGAACGGTCGCCATGCAACTCGATAAAATTATCAGTGATCTTGTATATATAATCAAGAGTATAGGGACGATCCGGGTGACGCGCCAGTTGAACCCTCTGCCAACGAGTAAGATTTGAAAAAATCGAGTCCCGCAAATCTTCAACTCTTTTTTTCAATTTCTCAATATCGGTATTGAGAACATCATCATCAGCAAATGAGATTTCACTTAGTTCTTCAATTTTACGTTCGAGATCAATAATTGGCTTTTCAAAATCCAGGTAATTCATACTCGTTATAATTTGCCGAACAACCTTAATTTCATCAAGAACTTTAAATATAGAACAATTTTCCCCGACAGTACAATTGGGATATTTATTTATTGTTTTTTATAAATTTAAAAGAAATTACAGCAATCCCAGCATGCTGCGCACCTTGAGCGACCATACACGCCAGATCGCCTCCATTATGATCATCTTCGACATTTTTGAGGCTCCCTCTTGTCGTTCACGGAATATGATGGACACTTCGCTAATACGAAATCCTGCCTTCCAGGCGCGAAAGTGCATTTCAATCTGAAATGCATATCCATTTGATTTAACACGTGATAAATCGATCCGTTCCACAACCCTGCGATGAATACACTTGAAACCCGCCGTAGTGTCATGAATGGGCAGCCTGGTAATAAAACGGGCATAAAAATTAGCTGCGTATGAAAGAATAAGACGTGACAGCGGCCAGTTGATGATACTGATACCATTACTATAACGAGACCCTATTGCAAGATCGGCACGTCCGCTTTTTACCTCCTCCACGAGCCGGGGGATATCTTCCGGATTATGAGAGAAATCCGAATCAATTTCACACATATAAGTATAGCCGTGATCGAATCCATACCGGAAACCGGCCACATATGCTGTTCCCAGGCCTTGCTTCTCTTCACGTTCAATCAAGTAAATGCGATCCGGATACTTTTCAGCTTTCCGGCGCACAACATCACCGGTTCCATCGGGAGATGAATCATCAATAACTAAAACGTCCACCGCAACAGGCAAATTCACCAGACTTTCCAGCAAGCGGGCGATGTTACCTGCCTCATTATAAGTTGGTGTTATTACAAGTATATCTGTTCCCATACACTGCTGACTAAGGTCATCCGTTGGTATCGACTAATATTTAATTTTACTATGCTAATTGTTTCGGATGTCATTTCACTGTCCACGGCCGGTTAAAATAGTGATAAGAGTATTAATAAGTATTTTCAGGTCCATGCTCAGCGACATATTCTCTACATAAAAAAGATCATACTTTGTTTTTTCACGAACGTCTTCAATGCTCGAATCGTATTTCCACTTTACTTGGGCCCAACCTGTTATGCCTGGTTTAACACGTAATCTTCTCGTGTATAATGGAATTTCCTTCTTGAATTCCTCCACAAAAAATGGCCTTTCGGGCCGTGGTCCTACTAAACTCATATCGCCCTTAATCACGTTAAAAAACTGGGGGATTTCATCCAATCTCAGTTTTCTCAGCCAATTGCCAACTGGCGTAACCCGGGGGTCATCTTTACTTGCCCAAACAGGTCCGGTATGTTTTTCTGCATCATTATACATGGTGCGAAACTTATATATATAAAACCCCTTCCCATAAAGTCCAACTCGTCTCTGCCTGTAGATAACCGGACCTTTGGATGTAAGCTTGATTAATAATGTAATCAGAAGTGTGAATGGAAGTGTTATAGACAGTATAAACAGTGAAATAGTGATATCCATTACATCCTTTGCGAATTTTTCCCAAGAGGGCATAGGATCGGGCATCACTTCGATTAACGGCAGACCGAATATCTGATTGGTTTGGTTCAAACCGATGATCATCTGATAAAAATCCGGAAGTATCTTCACGGAAACATTCGGGATATCAATTCGATCAACAATCTCGATTATGGAATCACTTTGGTGGGGCTCCAGGGCAACAATAATTTCCTGAATCCCTCTGTTAATAATCACGCTTTTCAGATCTGCAACCGAACCAATTACTTTTAGCGGAAGGCCTGATGCACCATCTTTTGATGAGTTTGTATTTACGAAACCCAGCACATTTAGTCCCGACACCCTATGACGCTGTATGTTCTCATAAACAGATAATGCCGTTGTGCCTGTACCTATAATCACCGCATGGTGAAGCCCCCTGCCTTTCTGTACCTGAACCCTCTGGAAAGAACGGATGATAAAACGGTCGAGAGATACGAAAACAAAATTAACGAACCAGTAAAAAAGGGTATATGTTTTTGCGTAATGGATGTTACCGGAATTCCATCCCAAACTATCAATAAATAGCAAAAAGAAAAGTATGAGGGTGCCTATTGTAACGACCTTGAGTACACGAACGGTCTCATCAAATCGGGAAATCAAATAGAGGTTTCTATATAATCCAAAAATCAGGAAAACCACTATCCAGAACAGAGCAATGACGATTGAAGGAAGAAGTACCGTTGCCGGTCTTACCGCTGAAAGACCGGGAAACAATCCCCAGTGGAACCTCGCGTAATAGAAGACATACCACGCCAGCATGAGCGCGATGAAATCTAAACCGGCTGTTACTATGATTGTCTTAATTCGTTCCAAAAGATTCAATTATACTTTGCAAAGCCAAACCTCAATACCTCAAAATTACTATTTTGTGGGGGTTTAATAAGTCCATCTTCATTCCCAAAACAATAATAAAGGGGACATCCTAAATCATAATATCTTAGCATCCAATTGTTTACACTTTTAAAAACATCGAAAAAGAGTAAAGCTCGTCTCGGTTATATTACGACGGATCACGGCACAATTCAAACACCGATATTCATGCCTGTTGGAACACTGGGCACGGTTAAATCTGTACCACAACCGATTCTAAAGGATTCCGTCGGAGCCCAAATTATCCTGGGCAATACTTATCACCTTTACCTGCGACCGGGAAATAACATTATTGACAAGGCTGGCGGCTTACATCGTTTTATTAACTGGGATCTTCCAATTCTGACCGATTCAGGCGGATTTCAGGTTTTTTCACTTTCAGAAATCCGTGATCTTCATGAGCAGGGGGTCACCTTTCAAAGTCACATTGACGGTTCACGTCATCTGTTCACTCCGGAAAACGTTGTAGAAACTCAGCGCATCCTCGGCAGTGATATCATGATGGTGCTCGACGAATGTGCCCCAAATCCCAGCACATATGAGTATGCAAAAAAGGCGATGGAATTGACTCATCGATGGGCAAGGCGCGGGCGTAATGCTTTTTACGAAAATCCTTCACGATATGAGCACCGTCAACAACAGTTTGGAATTGTTCAGGGGAATACCTTCCCCGACCTCAGAAGAACATCGTCCCAGGCTATTGCTGAGATTGGATTTGAAGGGTATGCCATTGGTGGTCTAAGTGTTGGTGAACCGGCTTCTGCCATGTATGAAATGACCGATATCTGTACCGATTATCTGCCTGCCACACAGCCACGCTACCTTATGGGTGTGGGTACACCTGCAAATATTATTCAAAGTGTCGCTCTGGGTGTGGATATGTTCGACTGTGTAATGCCAACTCGTAACGGACGCAATGGCATGATCTTCACAAGAAACGGGACCATAAACCTCAGGAATGCGAAATGGAAGGATTGCTTTGAGTCAGCCGACGATGGCTTTCCATCCGAACTGTGCCAGGGCCATACTCTTGCATATATTCACCATCTGATCCGTACCAAAGAATTATTAGGATTATACCTGGCCTCAGCGCACAATCTGACATTTTACCTGTGGCTGGCATCGGAAATTCGAAGACATATTGAGGATGATACATTTGACGATTGGCATAAGGGTATAATTGACCAGGTTGGCAAGCGATTATAACGTATCCGCTTCATCAAGTTCCAAAAATTGCAACGAATAAACTCTGTTTGTCAATGACTTAATCAGAATATCTATATCCAGCCATATAGAATAATTCTGCAAATAGTATATTTCATACTTAAGCTTATCATCCGGATGATACAGACGGGATTCGTTTATCTGTCGCAGACCGGTCAATCCTGGTTTATAGACAAGATCCTGATGCCCGACGTAATGCATCGGGGCACCTACAAAGCTTATCCTTCCTCTGAAAATATGCCATATGAGCAAATACAAATTCTTATAAAAGTTTTCATTAATAGGCGAAAAAACCGTAAATAGCAGCCCTTTGTTGGGGTTTCCAAACAAGTGAACTGATTTTTTGGGAGCTGGACTGAAGATGATCACCGGCAGCATTATGATGGATGAGATGATCAGAACCAACGATGACAGAATGACATCAAAGAATCGTTTGATGAACCGATTCCAGGCAGACTGATAGGCAATATCTACATCCACGACCGGCATATCATCCAGGTATTCAACGTTGGCTTTACCAATAACAAAATCAAGTGACTCCGGTACAAGTTTATACAGGATGCCGGGTTGACTGTACTTTGTTATCACATGGAGTATCTCCTTGTATGATAATGCATTCAACAGAAATAAAACCTGTCCGATGCGATAGCTGTGAATCACCCTTGATATATCCGATAATTCGCCTAAAACCGGTATTCCTTCTGTGGCGAACTTTTCCTGAGGATGATCATTCCTCAAAACACCGACTACTTCATAGTTTTTTTCCACTTTACTTTGAAGCTTTCTGGCAAGTTCCGGTGTCCTGTTATTGAGTCCAACAATTAAAACCCGAATAGAATTGAACGTTCCCCTTCCTGTTCTGATGGTCGATCCGGAATTTTTTCTGATCAAACGCAAAACCGCCATTAAAAACATACTCAACAGAAAACCGACAAGCAGTATCAAACGGGAAAAGGCAAATTGTCTCAGAAAAAAAGTGATTATTGATGCACCGCCAAAAGCCCAAAAATTCGCTTTTAATACTGCTACAATCGAATTTCGTTGTCTGCCATAAATCTCGTGATTTATGGAACCAATAAGAAAAAGCAATGAGACTACACCATTAACAATGAGATAGATGGGTCTGTAGTCCGAAAAGATCGTGGAAAAACTGATTTGGTAGCGCCAAACAAAACCGAAAATCAGGATAATATTAATGATGCCAAGATCAATCATGGGCTGTATTCCGCGCCTGAAAAGGGTAGTGGCGTAAGTAACAAAACCGCGGGCCACAATACCGATTACGATAAGGATACGAAGGGAAATACTATAACTGTAGCTATAGTGTTTCTTGAAAAATTGTAACATAGCCCGGTTAAAGAGCACTATGTAATCGATATTGTCCTTTTTGGTACTTTCCCCTTTGTAATGGATTATACTTGTACTTGGAACATAATCAATTTGATGACCCGCCTTGCTTGTACGATAGCATAAATCAATGTCCTCACCATACATGAAGAATTGTTCATCGAACCCATCCAATTCTCTGAGTATCTGGGTTCGAAAGAACATAAAAGCACCAGATAAGACCGGAACCTGAGATGGCTTGTCTTCATCCATCCAGCTCAGGTAGTATTCGGCGAATGTTTTATTACGGGGGAAAAGGGTTGTCAGCCCTAGCACCTTCCAGAGTGCAGAGAGGGGCGTTGGAATTGATCTTCTGGATTCTGGAGCGAAAGAACCGTCGGGATTTAGAATTTTACATCCACAGGCACCTGTCGGAGGATGTCCATCCATATATTCCTTCAGTGTAGTTAAAGTGTCTTCACTGATCAGAGTATCCGGATTAATTAACAGTGTGTAGGTTCCGTTTGCCTTTCTGATAGCCTGATTATTTGCTTTGGCAAAACCAATATTACGGCTATTCTCGATGAACGTTATCTCAGGATATTGTTTACTCAGATATGGTACGGAGTTATCAGAAGAGGCATTATCAACAACGAATATCTCCAACGAAAGATCATGCTTAGCCTTTTTTATTGCATTCAGCAGGTTAGAGAGAAACTCTTTGACGTTATAATTAACTATGATAACGCTGATATCGACTGACTTCTGCATTCAAATATATCATTGACAACTCTTATTCGCCATTAAGTGAAGATATTTAAACCGGATGTAATAGCCTAACCATGTGATGTACTCGGTGACGGGATAACGAAAGAAGCTGAAAGATATCAGATTAATTGTACAAAAAAGGCACC
>CAWBCD010000009.1:0-197500 GCA_963787205.1 uncultured bacterium | reverse complement strand
CCCCTGAGGGGCTTAACCTCGCCCTGCCGGACAACTCGTAGGCTCATTATGCAAAAGGCACGCCGTCACCCCGATAAATCGGGGCTCCGACCGCTTGTAAGCACAGGGTTTCAGGTACTATTTCACTCGCCTTCTCGGCGTTCTTTTCACCTTTCCCTCACGGTACTGGTTCACTATCGGTCATGAGCGAGTATTTAGCCTTGCCAGATGGTGCTGGCAGATTCACGCAAGATTTCTCCGGTCCCGCGCTACTCAGGATACCTATAGGGCCCGCTCTGGTTCGCCTACAGGGCTCTCACCTTCTGCGGCGGCCCTTTCCAGAGGCCTTCGACTCCCATTACGGGTCCCATCTCTAGGTCCTACAACCCCGCGGGGGCAACGCCACCGCGGTTTGGGCTTCTCCCCGTTCGCTCGCCACTACTTGGGGAATCACGACTTGTTCTCTTCTCCTCCGCCTACTGAGATGTTTCAGTTCGGCGGGTTCGCCTGCCCCCCGATCTCTCGGGGGGCATCCGCTCCGGCAAGCCGGAGCAGGGGTTACCCCATTCGGATACCCGCGGATCTACGCTCCTTGGCAGCTCCCCGCGGCTTTTCGCAGCCTGGCACGTCCTTCCTCGCCTGCTCATGCCCAGGCATCCACCCTGTGCCCTTCTTTGCTTCCTTCCGGTAGACTTGTCCACGCCCTGTCCGGGCCGGCCAAGTCCACCACTCGGTGGCTTTCTATGCTTACAGCATGTTAGACCTTTTTACTTTTCTACTTCTACTATGAGTCGCTACAGTCTGTCAAAGAACAATTCTGCTCTTTCTATGAACAAAAAAATCATGGGATTCCTCTCCCTGTGGAGCTAGCCGGATTCGAACCGGCGACCCCCTGCTTGCAAGGCAGGTGCTCTAGCCAACTGAGCTATAGCCCCCCAACCTCTGGGTCCGGGTGGGCTTGGGAGGAGTTGAACCTCCGACCTCACGCTTATCAGGCGTGCGCTCTAACCACCTGAGCTACAAGCCCCGAAGGCTCCGCCGGGCAGCTTCCCGCCCCGCACATCCGCTCAGGCGGCCGGCTCGCATCCCGAATCCATCAGGACCCGGGCGGGCTGCCCTGAGTAATCAACAAATCGCATAGCTCGAGAACCGGACGGGTCAGACGACCCGCTCCAGAAAGGAGGTGATCCAGCCGCACCTTCCGGTACGGCTACCTTGTTACGACTTAGCGCCAGTTACCGGGCTTACCCTAGGCACCTGCCTTCCCGATAAATCGGGATTGGCTCGGCGACGTCAGGTACTCCCGACTTCCATCGCTTGACGGGCGGTGTGTACAAGGCCCGGGAACGTATTCACCGCGTCGTTGCTGATACGCGATTACTAGCGATTCCAACTTCATGGAGTCGAGTTGCAGACTCCAATCCGAACTGTGGAGAGCTTTCGAGATTTCCATCCTCTCACGAGGTAGGTACCCGCTGTACCCTCCATTGTAGCACGTGTGCAGCCCCGGACGTAAGGGCCATGAGGACTTGACGTCATCCCCACCTTCCTCGCTACTTGCGTAGGCAGTCTGGCCAGAGTCCCCGCCATTACGCGCTGGTAACTGACCATAGGGGTTGCGCTCGTTGCGGGACTTAACCCAACACCTCACGGCACGAGCTGACGACAGCCATGCAGCACCTTCCCGGCCGTCCCCGAAGGGAACCCCCGCTTTCACGGGGCGGCGACCAGGATTTAGCCCGGGTAAGGTTCTTCGCGTTGCATCGAATTAAGCCACATGCTCCACCGCTTGTGCGGGCCCCCGTCAATTCCTTTGAGTTTCATTCTTGCGAACGTACTCCCCAGGTGGTGTGCTTAGCGCGTTAACTGCGGCACCGACCCCGATCGCTCGGGGCCGACACCTAGCACACATCGTTTACAGCGTGGACTACCAGGGTATCTAATCCTGTTCGCTCCCCACGCTCTCGTGCCTCAGCGTCAGTTGTGAGCCAGCCGGCCGCCTTCGCCACTGGTGTTCTTCGTGATATCTATGCATTTCACCGCTACACCACGAATTCCACCGGCCTCTCTCACACTCAAGACTGCCAGTATCGGAGGCAATTTTACCGTTGAGCGGCAAGATTTCACCCCAGACTTAACAGCCCGCCTACGCACCCTTTACACCCAATGATTCCGGACAACGCTTGCACCCTCCGTATTACCGCGGCTGCTGGCACGGAGTTAGCCGGTGCTTATTCCCCAGGTACCGTCACACCCGGACGAATCCGGGCTTCTCTTCCCTGGTAAAAGCAGTTTACAACCCATAGGGCCTTCTTCCTGCACGCGGCGTGGCTGCGTCAGACTTTCGTCCATTGCGCAAGATTCCTCACTGCTGCCTCCCGTAGGAGTCTGGGCCGTGTCTCAGTCCCAGTGTGGGGGATCATCCTCTCAGACCCCCTACGCATCATCGCCTTGGTAAGCCGTTACCTTACCAACTAGCTAATGCGACGCAGGCTCATCTGCAGACCGACTCGGTAAACCGAGGTTTAACAACATCCCCATCCGGGGCCGCTGCATTATGCGGTATTAGCACCGGTTTCCCGATGTTATCCCCCGCCCGCAGGTAGATTGCCTACGCGTTACTCACCCGTGCGCCAGTCTCATCAGTGAGCAAGCTCACTGAATCCCCTTCGACTTGCATGTGTTAGGCCCGCCGCCAGCGTTCGTCCTGAGCCAGGATCAAACTCTCCATTGTAATCTTATTTTACTAGATTCCTTGCAGAGTCTTCCGGCTCCCGTTCCGATTTCTCTTCCTAATTGACTTATTAGGGCTCGCTATGCGATTTGTTCATTACTCAGTATCTCCAAAGAACATCCCTGCCGCTTCCTTCATCCCCGGCCTTTTTATTTCCCCGGATCATTTCCGCGACAGATTCCTATGATAAGGATATTTTATTATACGTGTCAAGGACAAAAAATCAATTTCCCCTCTTTTTCGGGGAGCATCAAATATAACAGACCTGACCTCCCATTGTCAACCAGTCCGGCACATTTATTCTGCATCAGATAAATAAAATAAAAATCAAACTATTCAAACAAAAAAAGGCCCCTGGATTATCCCAGGAGCCAAATTCTAACGATTCCAGAGGCAGATTATTTCTTATCAGAAGAATCCTCTTTATCCGATTCTTCCTTCTTATCCCCGGCCTTATTTTCAGCCTTGGTATCCGTTTTCTTTTCGGAATCAGTCTCCTCTTTTTTAGCTTCAGTTGCAGCTTCTTCCTTAACCTCTTCCACAGATGATTTCGTCTCGGTTTCAGGCTCAGGTGTTTTTGCATCTTCTGGCTTAGCAACAGGTTTGGCCTTGGCCTTCGTCTCAGCCTTTTCTTCCGTCTTAGCCTCAGCTACTTCTTCAACCGTTTCCGTTTTCTTCTTTTGTTCGGCCGGCTTTGCTGTTGCTTTATTTCTTGAACGGCCACCACGACGCGTACGCTTCCGCGTTGACTTGCCACCTTCCGGTTTAACATCGTTGTAGTCGACCAACTCAATCATAGCCGTTTCGGAACCATCTCCTTGCCGTGGACCCAATTTGATGACACGGGTGTATCCACCCGGGCGATCTGCAACAAGAGCACCAACCTCTTCAAAAAGATGAGTCACAGCCTCTTTGTCCTGTAAAAAAGCAAAAGCCTGCTGACGATGATGTGAGGTGTCTTCCTTCGCCTTTGTGATGACAGGTTCTACAAACCTGCGAAGTTCTTTTGCCTTGGCCAGGGTTGTTACGATCCGGTGATGCTTAATCAACGACGCAGAAAGCGCACGTAACGTTGCCTTTCTGTGCGAAGACGTTCTCCCCAGCTTTTTTCCTACCTTTAAATGACGCATCGTTCACTAAATTATTAATTATTTATCCAAATACTTAGATACATCCATTCCGAAATGGAGATTTTTCTCCTCAATGACCTCTACAAGTTCGTTCAATGATTTCTTACCGAAATTGCGGAATTTGAGAAGTTCGCTTTCATCTTTTGAAACCAGCTCACCGATCGTATTGATATTCGCAGATTTCAGACAATTATAAGCACGAACGCTGAGGTTCAGGTCTTCTATGCTGGTTTTAAGGAGATTGCCAACACGCGCCTTTTCAGCATCCACTTCTTCGTCTTCCTGTACGAACGGTTCGTCTACCTTTTCGGTGATGAATTTTTCGATATGATCTTTAAGGATCTTACCCGCAATGGTCAGCGCCTCTTTCGGTGAAACTGAACCATCAGTGGTAACTTCGAGTAGCAGCTTCTCATAATCAGTGCGTTGACCAACCCGAACGTTGTCAACGTCAAATTTTACCAGCTTGATCGGTGTAAAGATCGCATCAACCGGAATGATACTCACATCACTCTCGTCTTCGAGCTCTATTTCATCGGATGTAACATATCCCTTACCACGGCCAACGCGAAGTTCCATTTTTATTTCAGTGTCTTCCGACAGGGTAGCGATATGATGCTCAGGATTGAGTACTTCATATTCGTTACCAGCTTCTCCAATGTCGGCAGCAGTAAGATTGCCAGGTCCTTTTTTTGTCACATTGATGACGCCGGTACCTTGCTCGAGTTGTTTGAAACGAACACCCTTGAGATTCAGGATGATGTCATAAACATCCTCTGAAACTCCCTTAATACTCGAATATTCATGTTTCACACCGTCGATCTTGACGGCTGTCACTGCATTACCCGGCAGGGATGAGAGCAGTACTCTCCTGAACGCATTACCTATCGTGACACCATATCCCCGCTCGAGCGGCTGCAATACAAACCGCCCAAATGTATCATTGTTCTCATCAATGGCGAGGCTTTCCGGCATTTGTAAATTGATATTATTCATATAAAACTGAATCCGATAGTTTTGAATTTGGACTTGTCTGGATGATCCTGGCTCCGCATACGGAGGGACTACTTCGAGTACAACTCAACGATCAACTGTACGTTGATATTTTCCGGAACATCCTGAAGTGCTGGATAATTCAGGAATTTGCCACTAAGGTCTTTTTTATCGACCTCTAACCAGCTGTATTTTTTCTTGGGCGAGTTAGCGACCGCATCCTGAATAACTTCCATCTTACGGGATTTTGGACGCACAGAAATTACATCGCCAGGTTTAACAGAATACGATGGCACATTTACCACCTGTCCGTTCACGACGATGTGACGGTGATTAACGATCTGACGTGCCTGGGTGCGTGTGCGGGCAAATCCCAATCTGTAAACAGCATTATCAAGGCGGGCTTCAAGAAGCTGAAGCAAAATTTCCCCCGTAACACCTTCCTTTGAGTGCGCTTTGTGAAACAGACGACGAAATTGGCGTTCTAAAACACCATAGGTATATTTAGCCTTTTGCTTCTGTTCAAGCTGAATAGCGTATTCAGACTTTTTACCGCGTCTGCCTCGCCCGTGTTGACCCGGGCCATAGGGTTTGCGATCCAATGCCTTGCTTGGCCCAAAAATAGGTTCGCGAAACCGACGTGCTTTCTTCTGTTTTGGTCCTGTGTATCGTGCCATTTATAGAATTATGAATTAAAAATTCTGAATTTTGAATTAAATGCTTTCAATGCAACTGTTTCCGGTAAGAATATTTCAAAAATTAGGTTTAACAGTATTTTTTAAATCAAAATTTAAAATTATGAATTAATTATACCCGTCTGCGTTTTGGGGGACGACAACCGTTGTGCGGAATCGGTGTTGTGTCCTGTATAATTTGAACCTCAAGACCATTTGTAGCCAGTGCCCGAATTGCAGCTTCACGACCGGACCCCGGGCCTTTCACAAACACATCGACACGACGCAAGCCCATGTCGTAAGCAGCTTTGGCTGCGGTCTCAGAACTCAATTGTGCAGCATAAGGAGTATTCTTACGGGATCCTTTGAATCCCTCTCTCCCTGCTGACGACCATGAGAGAACATTACCGTCTGCATCAGTAATCGTTACTATAACGTTATTGAAGGTTGCCTTAATGTAGGCACGGCCATTGGGATCGGAGATCTGTTTCTTCCGTTTCTTTGATCCCGCTACGCTTTTATTCGATTGTCTTTTTGCCATGCTTATATATCAATTATCTAATTACTTCTTCGGAGCTTTCTTCTTACCCATAACGGTCTTGCGACGACCTTTGCGCGTACGGGCATTCGTCTTTGTACGCTGTCCATTTACCGGGAGTCCGCGACGATGCCGCAACCCGCGATAACACCCAATATCCATCAAGCGACGAATGTTGGCATTTACATCACTGCGAAGGGCACCTTCCACTTTATAGTCGGTTTCGATTACCTTCCGAATAGCGGTGACCTGATCATCATCCCAGTCTTTAACTTTGGCATCATAATCAATTCCCGCCTTGTCAAGAATATCGCGTGCCCGTGAACGCCCGATGCCGTAAATGTACGTCAGACCTATTTCACCACGTTTTTCTTTGGGTAAATCAATACCAGAGATACGAGCCATAAATTACCTTACCTGATTTTCTTATCCTTGCCGCTGTTTATGCCGCGGATTTTTCTTGTTGATAACATACACGCGACCCTTTCGACGTACAATCTTGTCGTCCGAGGATCTTTTTCGAACAGATGATTTGGTCTTCATTCAACTACCATTTTCTATTTATAACGATACGTTATTCTACCTTTTGTCAGATCGTAGGGCGACATTTCTACAGCCACCCGATCGCCTGGAAGTATTTTGATATAATACATACGCATCTTTCCGGATACGTGAGCCAGAATTTCATGCCCATTATCCAATTCTACCCGAAATTGCGCATTTGGTAATGCCTCTACAATAGTTCCGTCTTGTTTGATCGGTTGCTGTTTAGCCATTCAATACGCTTTTGTCAATGTGAATCTTGGTAATCTCCTCAATATATTCAAAAGTGCTTAAAATTTCAGCATTTCCTTCACGCACAACTACATCGTGCTCATAATGGGCCGATCGTGATCCATCTTTTGTCACCACCGTCCACCCATCTCTGAGGGTCTTTACCTTCCATTTACCCATGTTGATCATCGGCTCGATCGCAAGCGTCATACCTTCACGCAGACGTTCGCCATGTCCCTGTTTACCGTAATTGGGGACCGACGGATCTTCATGCAATGACTTACCAAACCCATGACCAACTAAATCTCTGACAACACCATAACCATGCTCTTCACAATGAGTTTGCACAGCATTACCGATGTCGCCAATTCGGTTCCCATGATGAGCCTGTTCGATGCCTTTGTATAATGACTCCATAGTGACACGGAGCAAATTCATCGAGTCTTCATCACAGTCACCAACTGCGAAAGTGTATGCAGAGTCACCATAATATCCGTTTTTGACGACGCCGCAATCCAATGAAACAATATCACCATCTTCAAGCTTCCGGCTTCCGGGGATACCATGAACTACCTGGTCATTGATAGATACACAAAGAGTCGCTGGAAACGAATTATGAGCCGGACCATATCCCTTGAAAGCAGGCTTGCCATTTTTAGACTTAATAAAGTCCTCAGCAATTCGATCCAGTTCACCAGTCGATACCCCCGGTTTCACATGCTTCGCCACTTCGGCAATTGTCAGTGAAACCAGATCGGCACTTTCCCTGATATAAGCTATCTCTTTATCTGTCTTCAGGTAAATCATGCGAAACGTTTACGCCCCCTCATTTTACCAGTACGCATAAATCCATCGTAATGTCTCATCATCAGATGGCTCTCAATCTGCTGCAGTGTATCGAGGGCGACACCGACGATAATCAACAAACTGGTACCACCAAAGAACATGGCAAATCCAGGTGTTACCCCGGCACGAACCGCTATTGAGGGGAGTATGGCAACAATTGCAAGTGCAATGGAACCAGGAAGAGTAATACGGGTAAGAATATTGTCAATAAAGTCGACAGTCTGTTTACCCGGACGAACACCCGGAATAAACCCACCCTGACGTTTCATGGTATCAGCCATTTCCTTCGGATTAATGGCGATAGCAGTATAGAAATAGGTAAAGAAGATAATGATGATCGCATATACGATCGAATAGGTTACCCCTGTGAAATCATTCGACCAGGATGTAAGAGTCTGGATGACCTGATTACTCGGGAAAAAGGTTGCGATCGTGCTCGGAATAAACATAATCGACTGAGCAAAAATGATCGGCATCACACCCGCCGCATTGACTCGTAACGGGAGATATTGTGTTGTTCCGCCGTAAACACGCCGTCCAACAACACGCTTAGCATATTGCACCGGAATTTTGCGTGTACCCTCGGTAAGCAACACAACAGCTCCGGATACCAGGAGTAAAGCAGCCAGTTCGACAATGACGATAATCAGGTTACTTTTGGTCGTGAACTCATTTATCAGATTCGTCGGTAAAGCAGCCACGATACCAATCATAATGATGATTGATATACCATTACCAATGCCCCGCTCAGTTATCCGTTCACCCAGCCACATGACAAACACCGAACCAGCAGTCAATACGATCATACTGGTGATAATAAACGCGGTATGACTGACCACAATAGCCTGTGGTGAAGTATGAATCAGGTTGATAGCAAAACCGATCGCCTGTATCAGAGTTATTGCAACGGTTCCGTATCGTGTAAGCTGAGTAATCTTACGACGTCCTTCCTCACCTTCACGTTGTAATTTTTGGAAATAGGGAACAACGGCGCCCATTAACTGCAAGATAATGGAGGCTGTAATGTAGGGCATAATGCCTAATGCAAAGACGCCGGCACGGGAAAATGCCCCGCCCACAAACAAGTTGAAAAGTCCAAGCAGGTTGGTTGCACTCTGGCTTTGTTGAACCAGTTGCGTTGCATCAACCCCTGGCATTGTGATGTAGCTGCCAATTCTGTATATCATCAGCATACCGATGGTATACAGAATCCGCTTTCTGAGCTCTTCAACTTTGAAGATGTTCCGGAAATTTTCTACTAAACTCATGCGCTATCCGTTACCGCGTTCCGGTCAGTGGTTATTCAATAACTTCAGTTTTCCCTCCAGCCTTGGAAATAGCTTCTTCGGCCGATTTACTAAAGGCATGGGCAGATATTGTCAACGCTTTTTTCAATTCGCCATTGCCCAGGATTTTGACGCGAGCGTTCTTTTTAACGACACCGACGTTCACAAGATCAGCAATAACCACTGTATCGCCAAGCCGGCCAGCATCTACCAGTTCCTGAATATGTCCGACATTAACCGGTGTATAGGATACCCGAAACGGATTTTTAAAACCAAACTTTGGGACCCGGCGCTGAAGCGGCATCTGACCACCTTCAAAACCTAGTGCCCGGGAGTATCCACTTCCTGATTTTTGACCTTTATGTCCACGTCCCGATTGTTTGCCGGTTCCGGATCCTTCGCCACGACCAACCCGTTTACGAGTCTTGCGGTTTGGAATGGGAGCTTCAATATTATGTAGTTTCATAATTCCTTTCGAAGTCTTCGCGAAAATTAACCTTCGTATACTTTATTTAGGTTCACACCCCGACGCTGGGCAACCTCAGCAGGATCTTCCAGTTGACGAAGTGCATCAATCGTTGCCTTAACCATGTTATGTGGATTTGAGGAACCGAGTGACTTACTAAGGATATTGTGGATACCTGCACTGTCAAGGACAGCCTTTACACCTCCACCGGCGATAACACCAGTACCATCGGAAGCGGGGCGAAGCAGAACGCGCCCGGCACCACATTTTCCAACAACCGTATGTGGTATTGAACCACTTTTAGTGATTGGTACACGAATCAGATTCTTACGAGCATCGTCAATACCTTTCTGAATCGCATCTGACACTTCATTTGCCTTGCCTAATCCATGACCAACGATACCATTCTTGTCGCCAACAACGGTAATGGCATTGAAACTAAACCGGCGTCCACCTTTAACAACCTTGGCAACGCGGTTGATATGAACAAGGCGATCTTCCAGATTCAGGTCACTCGCCTTAATATTATGTTTTCTTCTCTTTCTTGGCATAAGATATATCCGATTTAAAACTTCAATCCGTTTTTCCGTGCAGCCTCAGCAATGGCTTTCACTTTTCCGTGATAGATATATCCGCCACGGTCAAATACCACTTCCTGAATACCCGCTTCTTTTGCTTTTTCAGCCGCATATTTACCGACTAATTCTGCTTTTTCCACTCCGTTCTTGCCATCCAGATCTTTGTGGATTTCTTTGCATAATGTCGATATAGCTGACAGGGTGATGCCATTATTGTCATCAATGAATTGTACGTATAGATGCTTTGAGCTCTTATACACATTCATTCGAGGTTTTTCAGCCGTTCCTGCTATTTTCGAGCGTATACGCCGCTGAATTTTATTTCTTCGTGAAATTTTCTGATTATTCGCCATTTCTGTACTAACCGTTATTTACCTGCCGATTTACCAGCTTTTCTACGTACTTGCTCATTAAGATATCGAACCCCTTTACCTTTGTATGGCTCAGGTGGACGTAAAGAACGAATCTTAGCGGCGACCTGACCAACCAATTCTTTGTTTATCCCTGAAATAATCATTCGTGGATTTTTCCCACTCTTGGTATCAACTTCGATATTAATACCATCCGGGGGGACAAAGTAAAATGGGTGAGAATGTCCAAGGCCAAGCTCGACTATTCCATTATTCACACTGGCGCGATAACCGACACCAATGATTTCAAGCGTTTTAGAATACCCTTCTGTAACACCGATAACGGCGTTATTAATAAGGGCACGATACAAACCATGCAGCGCTCTGTACTGGCGGTCATCGCTTGAACGTGATAATACGATATGACCATCTTCTTTTTTGACCGAAATAGAAGGGTCCACCTTCAGAGTCAGCGACCCCTTAGCACCTTTTACGGTCACCACATTCTGAGCATTGACACTGAATTCAACTTTGTCGCTGATCGGTATCGGTAATTTACCTATTCGAGACATATTCCTGAATCTTTATTAATACACGTAACAGAGTACTTCGCCGCCTACACCCAATTTACGGGCTTCTTTATCGGTCATTACCCCCTTAGAGGTGGTCAAAATTGCAATACCAAGACCATTTCGTACACGTGGAATTTCCGTTGATTTACGGTGTAGACGTAAACCGGGTCGTGAGACCCTCTCCAGATTCTTGATTACCGGGTAACCATAAGAATCATATTTAAGGAACAAACGTATCAATCCGACTTTTCCATCTTCGATATCGATGAATTTTCGGATATACCCTTTATCCAGAAGGATCTTTGTCATTGCCCGTTTCATGTTGGAGGCCGGAATATCAACTGTGCGATGGCCAGCCATCTGGGCGTTTCGGATCCTCGTAAGAAAATCAGCAATTGGATCTGTCATGCTTCTTATCAATTAAATTGGTTACCAACTTGCTTTCCGAATACCGGGTATTCTGCCCTCTAAAGCCAGTTCCCGGAATTTGATACGCGAGACACCGTACTTCGAGATATAACCGCGGGAGCGCCCGGTCATGGAACAGCGATTACGCACCCGAGTCGGGCTGGCATCGCGTGGTAGCTTTTGAAGATTTTCATAATCTCCGGCTTCTTTAAGCTTACGCCGTCTATCAGCGTATTTAGCCACCGTTTCTTTACGTTTTTTATTTCTTGCTATCCAAGCTTTTTTAGCCATAGTCGCTACTACTTAATTATTTCTTTTTCTAAAAGGCATTCCCAGATATTTCAACAAACTAAAAGCTTGTTCATCGTTTGGTGCATTGGTGATGAAAGCAACATCCATCCCATGAATCCATTCGATCTTGTCGGTGTTGACCTCCGGGAAAATCGTGTGTTCCCGGATACCAAGGTTATAATTTCCCCGGCCATCGAAACTGCGATCGGGGATTCCCTGGAAGTCACGCGTTCTGGGAAGCGCAAGATTAATCAGACGATCCAGAAACTCATACATCATCTTGCCACGCAGGGTTACCTTACAACCGATAGGCATCCCTTCACGAAGCTTGAAGTTTGAAATGGATTTCCGTGCAGTAGTAATAACCGGTTTCTGTCCGGTGATTGTTGCCACACTGTTTACCACGTCATCCAGCCGCTTACGATCGCTGACCGCTTCGCCGACACCAACATTGACTGTGATCTTTGTAAGCTTCGGAACAGCCAGATTATTTTTGTAGTTGAAGTCCTTTTTCATTTTCGGCAGAACTTCTTTTTTGTATTGTGTATACAGTCGTGCTTCTGTTGCCATCGTTGTTATCGAAATTCTTATTTATCCAGTACTTCGCCACTTTCTTTGGAATATCGAACCCAGCGCGATTTGCCGGTCTCCTCAATCCGTTTACGACCAATACGTGTCGGATTCCCGCTTACGGGGTCAATCGGCATCACATTGGAGATATGAATCGGCATCTCCTGCTTCATCCTTCCACCTTGTGGATATTGTTGACTGGGTTTGTGATGCTTGATACGCATATTTATACCTTCCACAAGTACTCGATCACTTTTTGTCATGATGTCGAGAACCTTGCCAGTGCTTCCCTTGTCTTCCCCGGCGATTACCTGAACAGTATCACCTTTTTTAACGTGGAATTTTTTCTTTTTGTTAAACTTTCTCGGCATAATCGTACCTAATCGTTTTATAAAACTTCCGGAGCGAGTGAAACGATGCGCATGTAATTCCGTTCCCGTAGTTCGCGCGCAATAGGGCCAAAAATACGTGTTCCCACTGGTTCCTGTTCCTTGTTTACAATAACAGCAGCATTCTCATCAAAACGAATGTAACTGCCGTCATTACGTCTAAACTCTTTCTTTGTGCGAACCACTACGGCTTTTACCACATCACCTTTTTTAACGGTTCCACCAGGAATTGCCGTTTTGACGGAGCAGGCTATCAGGTCGCCAACCCGGGCGTAACGTTTTTTTGAATCGCCCAATACTTTAATACACATCAGCTTGCGGGCTCCGCTATTATCCGCAACATTGAGTATGGTCTGTGTTTGTATCATCCTTAGGGGTACCTATAAATATTGCCGGTTACTTCGCACGTTCAATGATTTCCACTAGCCGCCATTTCTTATTCTTTGACAGCGGCCGGGTTTCCAAAATGCGCACAAGATCTCCAATATTGGCATCATTGTTCTCATCATGAGCCATATATTTTCTGGTCTTTTTGATAAACTTGCCATAAATCGGGTGCTTCACCTGACGATCGACAGCAACAGTAATACTTTTATTCATCTTGTTGCTGACAACCACTCCCGTGCGCTGTTTACGTTGATTACGTACCGTATCTTGTTCCATCTTTTATGTCGTCCTATGATTGTTCGCTGCGTTGTTTCTCGCTGATAATGGTCTTCAACCGGGCAACCTCGCGGCGATGTATCTTGAGAGCTGATACATCTTCAAGCTGGCCGGCGGCGGCGCGATCAAAACGCAGTTTGGTCAGAGTATCCTGCTCGTCTTTGATGCGAGCATTGAGTTCTGCCACTGAAAGTTCTCTGAGTTCGTGCGATTTCATTCCTCTTTCCTGTTTATTTATTCTCCGTCATAGTCACGACGAACAACAAACTTCGTCTTAATCGGAAGTTTGAATTGTGCCAGACGCAATGCTTCCTGTGCCATTGCCTTGGATACACCCCCGACTTCAAAAAGCATCCTTCCGGGATGAACAACAGCAATAAAATGATCCAAGGTACCTTTCCCACTTCCCATACGGGTTTCAGCCGGTTTGGCGGTTATTGGCTTATCCGGAAAGATCCTAATCCAGACATTACCTTCACGTTGCAAATAACGGTTAATCGCCACACGGCAGGCCTCGATCTGACGGGCTGTGATAAATTTGCCTTCCAGTGCCTTAATACCAAAATCACCGAAAGCCAACTGATGCCCGCGCTGTGCGTTTCCTTTAATTTTGCCTCTGTGAACCCGGCGGCGGTGAATTCGTTTTGGTTCTAACATGATCTTATGGAATTAAAAGATTACGTTTATCTGCGTTCAGAACGACGACGGCGACGATTGCGCGAACGCGATGAACGACGACGTTTTTGTGGTTCCGGTTTTTCGAGTCTGTTGGTAAATGCACTCGGAGTCAAATCAACATCTCCAATGATTTCACCTTTGAAGATCCAGACAGTAACACCAATGGTTCCATAAATGGTATAGGCAGTCTGCTTCGCATAATCAATATCGGCACGTATGGTATGAAGAGGGACCCTTCCTTCCTTATACTGTTCGGTACGTGCCATTTCTGCACCACCAAGACGGCCGGAACAACGAATTTTGATCCCTTTGGCTCCCATACGCATTGCAGAGGATATCGCTGTTTTCATGGCCCGCCGGAACGAGACCCGTGAAGTCAGCTGCTGTGCAATGTTCTGGGCAACAAGGTTGGCATCCACTTCAGGACGCTTAATCTCGCTGATCTTTATCTGAACTTCCTTATTGGTAATCTTCTTGAGCTCTTCACGCAGCATTTCCACCTGCTCACCACCCTTACCGATGATCACACCCGGACGGCTGGTCAACAATGTGAGAAGAATCCGTTTGGGAGTCCGTTCGATAATCACTTTTGCCAGGCCACCATTTCGAAGTCGGGTATCCAGGTAACTACGCAGCTTGTTGTCCTCCATCAGGATGGAGGCCGCATCTTGTTCGGAATACCAGTTGGATTCCCAACCCCGGATAATTCCGAGCCTAAAGCCTGTTGGATTTGTTTTTTGTCCCAATGTATTTTCGTTTTTAAGCTTCGGTTTCTTCTTGTTTGGCTACTACCACTGTTATGTGACAGCTGCGCTTGCGAATCTGATGCGCGCGTCCCTGCGGGGCAGGCTGAAT
Source organism: uncultured bacterium (assembly GCA_963787205.1). Taxonomy (GTDB): domain Bacteria; phylum Bacteroidota; class Rhodothermia; order Balneolales; family DATFMH01; genus DATFNI01. The sequence goes on along the minus strand of CAWBCD010000009.1, from coordinate 182,726 downwards.
TCGTTTCAATGTCGCACCTTCATCAACATAAATTTCTTTGATAAACAGATCATCGTTGTCCAGACGCTGATCCTGGAATTTATCACGGATATTAGCAGCCGCGGAACGTACAACCTTTTCTACTTCACTTGCAGCTGCCTTCTTGACAAAACGCAAGGCACCTAAAGCATCGTTAACATTTTTACCACGAACCAGGTCGGCAACTAATCGAACCTTCCTGGGAGAACGCCGTAAATACCGCTGAACCGCACGGGCTTCTAAAATAACTTCCTGATTTTCCATTATTTCTTTTCACCTTTCTTTTGCGGGTGTCCACGGAAGGTGCGTGTTGGTGCAAACTCACCCAATTTGTGTCCAACCATGTTTTCAGTGATGTAAACTGGTATAAACTGCTTTCCATTATGAACCGCGAAGGTAAGACCAACAAAATCAGGAGAGATCATAGATGATCTCGACCAGGTCTTTATCACTTTCTTAGAATTAGAACTATTGGCCTCATCAACCTTCTTCTGAAGCTTGTAGTGTATATATGGGCCTTTCTTCAGTGAACGTGGCATGGAATCCTATTTCTTTTTGTTTCTACGTCGTACAATATATTTCGAAGACAGCTTGCGTTTGTGCCGGGTTTTCTGTCCCTTTGAATACAAGCCCCAGGGCGAACGAGGATGTCCACCGGATGCTTTACCTTCACCACCACCCATCGGGTGATCAATCGGGTTCATAGCCACACCACGAGTCTGTGGCCGACGTCCTTTCCACCTGCTTCGTCCTGCCTTTCCAACAGAAATATTGAAATGGTCTGGATTACTCGTCGATCCAACTGTTGCAGCACAAAGTCCCAAAACCATTCTGACTTCACCCGACGGAAGTTTAACAGTAGCATACCGTTCGGTCTTAGCAACCAATTGAGCGCTCGTACCGGCACTGCGTGCCATTTGTCCGCCTTTACCGGGTGTCATTTCAATATTGTGAACAACGGTACCCAAAGGCATATTCATAAGAGGCATCGAGTTGCCAGTGTCAGGAGGTACCTGATTTCCGCTAATAACTTTGTCTCCAACCTTCAGGTTGTCCGGTGCGATAATATATCTCTTCTCACCATCCGCATAGGCCAGCAATGCAATACGTGCCGTCCTGTTTGGATCATATTCAATCGTCTTGACCGTAGCAGGGATGTCACGTTTATCTCGTTTAAAATCGATGATACGGTAGCGGCGCTTGTGTCCACCACCACGGTGACGGGAGGTAATCCTTCCGTTAACATTACGTCCACCCGATTTACTCAGACTGCCAAGCAGTGATTTCTCGGGTCGGTTGGTTGTCACCTCGCTAAAATCAGGCGCAATTCGATTGCGCGTGCCAGCTGTGGTTGGTTTTAATTTCTTCGTACCCATTATACTAATTCATTTACCATTAAATTTCGGAGTAGAAGTCTATTTCCTGACCCTCACCTATTGTCACAATGGCTTTCTTCCATTTCTTGCTTCTGCCAGACACAAAACCACTCCGGGTGTAACGTCCTTTAGGCTTCGAAGCAACAATGGTCGTATTTACCTTTTCAATAGTTACATGAGGATACATCTGTTTGACTGCTTTTTTGATATCAGCTTTAGTCGCATGAATATCAACTTCAAAACAATACTGATTAAGTTTGGCTTGAAGATCAGTCATTTTCTCTGTTATCAAGGGTCGAATCAAAACACTCATGCTTCAACCTCCTCTTTATTTTCACCAAAAGAGGCTACTAATTCATTAACACCGGATTTCTGGAAAAGCAGCACATCCGCATTTAATATCTCATATGCCGATGGTTTATTAGCTTCCATAACCAGCAACTCAGGAACATTTCGGCAGGAAAGGAATAAATTATACTTAACTCCGGGAGTGAGTATCATTACTTTCTTTCCACCCAATTTTAAAGCTGTGATTACTTGCAGCAGATCTTTTGTTTTCGGTTGATCAAAATCAAAATCTTCGACAATAACCACTGCTTTTTCAGAAGCCTTTATTGACAAAGCAGATTTACGTGCAAGTTGTTTCACCTTCTTACTCAATCTCACTTTATAATCGCGAGGTTGCGGGCCGAACACCGTGCCACCGCCAATCAACAACGGAGAGCGAAGACTTCCGCGGCGTGCATTACCTGTTCCTTTTTGACGGTAAGCCTTTTTTCCACCACCACGTACTTCCGTACGACCTTTCGTCTTTGCTGTTCCCTGACGCTGATTGCTCATGTATGAGCGTACAGCTTCATAGAGTACCGTATTGTTTGGTTCTATCCCAAATATCTGATCACTCAGTTCGATGCTTTCAGACGATTCGGTACCGTCGGTTTTAAATACTTTTAATTTCATGAATTCGAGGCTGCCTTGTTTCTATCACCTATTGTAGATCTCGACAATCTGGCCTTTCGGTCCTGGTATGGGTCCCTTTATCAGCAAAAGATTTGATTCCGGGATGATCTGTACAACAGCCAGACCTTTCACTTTCTTTCGAGCATTGCCCATTCGACCGGCCATCCGCACACCTTTAAAAACCCGTGATGGGTCAGAAGATTGTCCAACCGAACCCGGATGACGCTGCCTGTTGTGCTGACCGTGTGTCTGTCCACCCACACCACTAAATCCGTGCCTGCGAACAACTCCGGCAAAACCACGACCTTTAGTATAGCCAACTACTTCAACATAGCTGCCTTCGATAAAGACATCTTCCACGCGAATTTCGTCACCAAGGTTAACACCGCTTATGTCGAATCCTTTAAACTCCTTAACATATCGTTTGGGATTCGAACCGGCCTTCTTGAAATGGCCGTAAAGGGCTTTGGTTGTTTTTTTGGTTTTCTTGTCATAAACGCCCAGCTGAATACCCTCATAACCATCGCTTTCAATGGTCTTGATTTGAGTAACAACATGAGGTTCCACTTCGACAACCGTCACTGGAATGTAATTCCCGAGAGGGCCGAACACACTGGTCATTCCGATTTTTTTTCCTAGTAATCCGCTCATTTGTTTGACTGTCAGACTTTAATTTCGACGTCTACACCTGAAGGAAGCTCAAGTTTCATCAGAGCATCCACGGTTTGTGATCCGGTTGAGAGAATATCAATCAGCCGTTTATGAGAACGGGTCTCGAACTGTTCCCGTGATTTCTTATCCACGTTTACAGATCGGTTTACCGTAATGATACTTTTTTGTGTTGGCAGCGGAATCGGCCCGGAGACAACGGCCCCGGTCGATTTCACTGTTTTGATAATCTTCTCAGCCGATTTATCGATCAGGTTATGATCGTATGACTTGAGCTTGATTCGGATTTTCTGTTGCGTAGCCACTGATCTGTTTACGTTTATTATTCAATAATCTTGGTTACCACACCGGCACCGACCGTGCGTCCACCCTCACGGATGGCAAATCGCAGACCGTCTTCCATAGCCACCGGCTGTATCAGTTCCACCTGCAGGCTCACATTGTCCCCCGGCATGACCATCTCCACACCCTCGGGCAACTCCACCACTCCCGTTACATCCGTGGTACGGAAATAGAACTGAGGGCGATAGCCCTTGAAGAACGGGGTATGACGTCCCCCCTCGTCCTTGCTCAGCACGTACACCTCGCAGGAGAACTTCGTATGTGGGGTCACGCTGCCCGGCTTGCAGATCACCATCCCCCGGATCAGGTCCTTCTTCTCTATTCCGCGAAGCAACAACCCGGCATTGTCACCAGCCTGTCCTTCGTTGAGCAGGCGACGGAACATCTCAATACCCGTGACCACCGACTTCATCTTGTCCGGTCGCATCCCGACAATATCTACTTCCTCGTTCAGCTTGATCACCCCACGTTCGATCCGGCCCGTGGCCACCGTGCCCCGGCCGGTGATCGAGAACACGTCCTCGACCGGCATCAGAAACGGCTTGTCTACATCCCGGATCGGGGTCGGTATATACTCATCGACCGCATCCATCAGCTCGATGATCTTCGCTTCCGCTTCGGCTTCCCCGTTCAGGGCCGCCAGGGCCGAGCCCCTCACGATCGGGGTGTTGTCCCCGTCAAATTCATACTTGGTCAGCAGCTCCCGCACTTCCAACTCCACCAGGTCCAGCAGTTCCTCGTCGTCGACCAGGTCTACCTTGTTCAGGAACACCACGATCTGGGGTACCCCTACCTGACGGGCCAGCAGGATGTGCTCACGCGTCTGTGGCATCGGCCCGTCCGTGGCCGCTACCACCAGGATCGCCCCGTCCATCTGGGCCGCCCCGGTCACCATGTTCTTCACATAGTCGGCGTGGCCCGGACAGTCTACGTGGGCGTAGTGACGCTTCTCGGTCTCATACTCCACGTGCGCCGTGGCGATCGTGATGCCTCGTTCCCTCTCTTCCGGGGCATTGTCGATCTCGTCGAAGGCCTTGGCTGAGCCTCCAAACTTGCTCGACAACACTTTCGTGATCGCCGCGGTCAGGGTCGTCTTCCCATGGTCCACGTGACCGATCGTTCCCACATTTACGTGCGGTTTCTTGCGTTCAAACGTTTCCTTTGCCATGATTCCTATTCCTTATGAAATAATGATCGATTAAACGGTTTCTTCTATGATCTTCTGCGCAATCTGTTCCGGTACAGGAACATATTTGCTGAATTCCATCGAGTACACGGCGCGACCCTGTGATATGGACCGCAGCTGAGTTGAATATCCGAACATCTCCGAAAGAGGCACTTGTGCTTTCACAACGGATCCTTCGGTGTTGTTTTCCATTTTCTCGATGGTCCCCCGCCGACTGTTCAGGTCACCTATAATATCACCCATATATTCTTCGGGGGTGATCACTTCAACCGACATAACGGGTTCGAGTAGGATAGGTCCAGCCTTGCGGGCTGCCACGCGAATACCGGTACGTGCGCACAACTCAAAACTCAATGCATCCGAGTCAACATCGTGGTAAGAACCGTCAAACAAACGGACCCTGAAACCTTCAGCTTTATAACCGGCCAAGACGCCATTTGTCATACCTTGTTTCATACCCTTCTCAACCGGATTGATGAATTCACGTGGAATTGAGCCACCTTTGATTTCATCGACAAATTCAAAGCCGGTGTGCCCCTCGATCGGGCTAAGTTCAAATGTCATATCGGCGAACTTACCACGCCCACCCGTTTGCTTCTTATACACTTCCCGGTGTTCAACCGACTTGGTAATCGACTCACGATAAGATACTTGCGGCGCACCAACGTTTGCTTCAACCTTGAATTCACGTTTCAGGCGATCCACAATAATCTCTAAGTGCAACTCGCCCATACCTTCAATGGTAGTCTGCCCCGTTTCTTCATCCATACTTACACGGAATGTCGGGTCTTCTTCTGCAAGTTTCACCAAACCTTCGGTCAGCTTATCATTGTCGGCCTTGGTCTTCGGTTCAACAGCCAGCTTGATCACCGGCTCAGGGAACACCATCTGCTCAAGAACAATCGGGCTGTTTTCTGCACTTAGTGTGTCACCGGTACGTACTTCCTTGATTCCAACAGCAGCAGCGATATCACCGGCACGAACTATTTTGATGTCTTCTTTACTGTTAGCATGCATCTTCAGCAATCGGCCAATTCGCTCTTTTTTCCCCGTTGACGTATTCAATACATATGAACCGGCCGCAAGCTGTCCGGAATACACACGAATGAATGTCAGCTTACCTACATATGGATCGGTTGCGATCTTAAATGCAAGAGCTGTAAATGGCTCGTCATAATCCGGATGACGTAAAATTTCTTTTTCAGGATCATCAACGTCTGAACCCTTGACAGGAGGGACATCCATAGGAGACGGCAGATACTGAACGATAGCGTCGAGCAGCGTCTGAACACCTTTGTTCTTGAATGCCGTACCGCAGAGCACAGGAGTAACTTCCAGTTTCAGCGTAGCCGTCCGCAGAGCATCATTAATCTCTTCTTCGGTGATCTCCTCATCCATCAAATACTTTTCCATCAGACCTTCGTCATGATCAGCAATAGCCTCGATCATAATCTTACGGTATTCTTCCGCCTTTTCAAGAAGATCTTCAGGGATGTCTTCTACTTCGTATTTAGCACCGAGTGATTCATCATCCCATACGATACTTTTCATCCGGATCAGATCAACGATGCCACGGAATTTATCTTCCGCACCGATTGGAATCTGAATCGGAATCGGATTGGCTTTTAAGCGACTGTCCATCTTATCGATGACATTATAGAAGTCCGCACCGATCCGGTCCATTTTATTAACAAAGGCAATCCGCGGGACTTTGTACTTGTTTGCCTGACGCCACACGGTTTCAGACTGTGGCTGGACAGCACCTACCGAGCAAAATACTCCAACAGCACCATCCAGTACACGCAGAGAACGTTCTACTTCAACCGTAAAATCCACGTGACCCGGTGTGTCGATGATATTGATCCGATGATCCTTCCAAAAACAGGTAGTTGCAGCAGAGGTAATAGTGATACCACGTTCTTTTTCCTGTTCCATCCAGTCCATGGTGGCACCGCCTTCATGGACCTCACCTATCCGGTAGTTAATACCGGTATAATAAAGTATCCGCTCGGTCGTCGTCGTCTTACCAGCATCGATATGAGCCATGATGCCGATATTACGAGTTCTGGTAAGTTGATCTAACGTTTTCGTCTTGGTTTCTGCCATTACTACAAAAATCTTTTATATGCTAAAACCGGAAGTGGGCAAAAGCCTTATTCGCCTCAGCCATACGATGCGTTTCATCTTTCTTGCGCACAGCGCCACCTTCATTATTAGACGCATCAATCAGCTCCCGGGAAAGGCGGAGCGCCATGGATTTGTCATTACGATTTTTAGCGGCGTTTATTATCCAACGCATGCCAAGTGCCATGCTGCGGTCTGGCCGCACTTCAACCGGCACCTGATAGGTAGAACCACCCACACGGCGACTGCGAACTTCGACTACAGGAGCCGCGTTGTTGAGCGCCGACCGGAAAATATCGATACCCGGCTGTCCCGTACGCTCTTCAATGATTCCGAACGCCTGATAAACAATCTTGCGAGCGACATTTTTCTTCCCGTCTTTCATCAAATAATTCACGAATCGGGAAACTTGTACATCCTGATATGTTCCATCAGGTTTAACGATCCGATTTTCAGCTTTTCTTTTACGCATTCGAAACTCTGAACCAGGTTAACAATTACTTTTTGGGGCGTTTGGTACCGTAGAGGCTTCTACCTTGCTTACGTTCTTCGACTCCTGCAGTATCCAATGTACCGCGGATGATGTGATAGCGCACACCAGGCAAATCTTTTACACGGCCACCACGAATCAGCACAATACTATGTTCCTGCAGATTGTGCCCTTCACCGGGGATATATGCCGTTACTTCTATTCCGTTCGTAAGACGTACCCGAGCTACTTTCCGCAAGGCTGAGTTTGGTTTCTTAGGTGTTGTTGTGTACACCCTTGTACAAACACCGCGACGTTGCGGGCAATTTTGCAGCGCAGGTGCCGCTGTCTTACTGACTTTACTTTTCCTACCTTTTCGTACAAGTTGCTGAATCGTTGGCACGGATGTAACTATTTAGTTGTCTTTTGCAATTGAGCTGATAAATATAGAAAAACTAATCGTGGATCTGCAAATTATTTGTCTGTTTTATTACAAGAATTCTTCCGTGTTACTTTGGGCATTTAAAACCAAATGGATTTAGCCGGTTTTTTCGAGTCCATATTTACTAACTGATATATATCAATATAACAATTAATGAAGCTGACGGATCTTAAAGGCCTCAGTGAAAAGCGTCTTATGGCATTGAATAAGGAGGGAATACATTCTCCTTCCGATTTGATGTATCTATTCCCAAGACGAATTATTGATCGGTCAAATCTGCTGCCTATCAACAGATTATCCGGAAATGGGGAAGAAGCAACGGTAACAGGTATCATCAGGTCGGTTGACGAAGCGGGATACGGACGCCGGAAACGGCTTGAGGCTATCATACAAGACGAAACTGGCATGATCAAAGCTGTCTGGTTCCGTGGCATCGGTTACTTCAAAAAGTCACTGCATCCCGGTCAGTTGGTTGCACTTTTTGGCACGGTGAAGAGATACGGCCGATATCTTTCAATTGCCCATCCTGATCTTGAGCGACTTTCCGATCCGGATGATTCTTCCGAAGTTGCAACACTGGTACCTGTATATCCCGGGTCACAGGAATTGAAGAAGGCATATATCACAAGTCCGCTTTTGCAAAAATGGAACATGGAATTATTACAACTTCATCATTTCCAGGAATTTTTACCCGACGACATCAGAAAACGCCATCGATTCCCAGAACGGCAGGATGCACTATATATGATGCATCGCCCTGAGTCCATGCCCTCTTTCTTTTCTGCACTCAGGCGATTCAAATTCGAAGAACTGTTCCTCTTTCAGCTCGGTCTTGCCCATCTGCATAGTCAGAATCAAAGACAAAATAATGGTATCCTGATGAATCAGGCGGGAGAGTATACGCGCCGATTCTTTAATGAAATCCTTCCATTTGAACTAACAGAAGGACAGCGCTCTGCATTATCCGCCATAAAATCAGATTTAAAATCCGGATATGTAATGAACCGCCTGCTGCAGGGAGACGTCGGGGCGGGCAAGACGATCGTGGCCATAGGAGCCATGTTGATGGCACTGGATAATGGATATCAGGCGGCATTCATGGTTCCCACGGAGATACTGGCTGAGCAGCACTACCGGACCCTCGATAAATATCTATCGATGATGGATATCAACGTGCGTCTGTTGGTGGGCAATCAGAAGACAAGTTTGCGTCGGGACATCTTGACGGATATCTCCGCGGGAACCTGCCAGATAACAGTGGGAACACACGCCGTCATTCAAAGAGAGGTTCAGTACGCCCGGCTGGGAATGGCCGTTGTTGATGAACAGCATCGATTTGGCGTGATGCAGCGGGCAGAGTTACAACAGAAAGGACAAAGGCCCCATCTGCTCGTTATGTCGGCCACGCCTATCCCCCGTTCCCTTGCCATGACTCTCTACGGGGACCTCGACGTATCAGTCATCAGGGAACTGCCCTCAGGACGTAAACCGGTGCGCACTGCTATCCGCGGGGAATCGAATCGGGATGATGTGTATAAATTTGTCTCGACAGTGCTTCAGGAGGGTGGGCAGGCATACATCGTGTATCCGCTCGTCGAGGAATCGGAAGCACTGGATCTGAAGGATGCCACCATGGGATATGATCATATTCGCAAACGGTTCCCGCAATGCGAGGTTGGCTTGCTTCACGGCCGGATGTCATCGGACGAGAAAGATCAGGTGATGCGCGATTTCCTGGCTAACAGCATTCAGATTCTCGTCTCAACCACCGTTATCGAAGTAGGAGTGGATGTACCAAATGCTTCCCTGATGATCATCGAACATGCCGAACGTTTTGGCCTCTCTCAACTGCACCAGCTGCGCGGCCGGATCGGTCGGGGCTCACGGCAAAGTTATTGCATTCTGATGGCGGATTATAAACAAAGCAAAGAAGCTAAGACCCGGCTTAAAACGATGGCATCAACCAATGATGGCTTTAAAATTGCGGAAGTTGACCTACAGTTAAGGGGACCGGGTGATTTTCTGGGCACACGCCAGAGTGGCCTGCCGGATTTCAAGGTTGCCAGCATTGTCGAGGATCAGGAAGTGCTTGCTATTGCAAAAGAAGAGGCGCAACGATTGGTCGATCATGATCCAGAACTGACGAATCCGGAACACCAACGGCTCAAACACGCTTTCGAACCCTACCTGCAAGAAAAGGCCCGGTTCTTTGGGATAAGCTGATAGCAGTTAAAAAAGTGGAAGGCCGATATTGGCCCTCTAAAGCCAGAGACAAGCATCCTCGCTTGTTCCACTCCACAATTACATTTCTATTGCCCCTGCATCTTGTGTCCTCACAAATAATTGACTATTTAATATTGTTTGTAGCAAAACTATTGCCACTTCATGAATCACCCCTGCAACCTCAAATTCTTAGTGCCATGAACATGCTGAGAAAATCTTTCGTGTTACTCATTTTTTTGTGTATCGCTGCCGCCGCAAGTGCACAAAATGATAATTCCCAATATCATTCCTTTGCCACAACACTGGGAGTGGCAAAACGGATCCACTAATATCAGTCAGTTGACCACCATTGTCCTTGGCAACGGCACTAACGACCAGGATCGTTTTACCGCTCAACAAATTCAGGCGGACCTTTCTGAGTACTACCATATCAAAGCTGATATAAAAACCGAACGAACTGTTTCAAACGGCAATAATGCCATCATCATTGGTGATCCCAACAACTCTAATTTGGTAAGCCAGACTGTTAAAGCTGCTGAATTAACCTCAAAAATGGATACAGCGGGTTATGTGCTTAAAATCGCAAATAATTCGGCTGTCATTGCCGGAAAGTCGGTGACGGGCCGTTTCTACGGGGCCATGTCTCTTATTCAATTGCTGGAATCCAATGAGTCCGGCAACCTTCAGAATATTTTGATTTCAGATTATCCCGCAATGAAATTCAGAGGCCTCTCGGATGATATGAGTCGAGGGCAGGTCTCGACCGAGGATAACATTAAAAGAATCATTCGATTTATGGCCTTATACAAGATGAATACCTACATGCCGTATATCGAAGATCTCATCCATTTCAGGGATTATCCCAGCATTGGAAAGGACCGGGGTGCCTTCACCGAAAAAGAAATTCAGGAGCTTCAGGATTATGCAGATAAATACCACGTTCAGATCATCCCGATATTCGAGTCGCTCGGGCATCAGGAGAACATGCTGAACATGCCGAAATTCTTGAAATATGCCGAATATCCCGGAGCGGCCTCCTTCAATACACAGGACAGCTCTGCAATTGGTTTCCTGAACCATCTCCTTGGCGAAGTCATTCCTATGTTCCATTCAGAATATTTCCATATCGGCGGGGACGAGTCTTTTGATGTCGGTCTTGGTGCCAGCAAAAAAGCCGTTAACCGATACGGATTGGCCACTGTAAATGCTCGATACTACCGCAAGGTATACGATTATGTAAAAAGCCACGGGAAAAAAGTGATGATGTACGGTGATATGCTGCTTCGTAATCCGGACGTGCTGAGCCAGCTCCCTAAAGATATCATCATTGTCGACTGGCACTATGGCGCCAGCGATGAGTTCCCATCCACTGAAGTCTTCGCGCGCGCGCATCAGCCGTTCATTGCCTCGCCTGGTATCTCTAACTGGTCACGCCTCTATCCAAATCAGAGTGCCACCTGGATAAATACGTACAACTTTACTCTGGAAGGATATAAAAACGGGGCTCTCGGTTCCATAACGACCAGTTGGGGCGATATGGGAGGACCCAACTTCCGTGAATTAAATTACAGGGGATACGCTTATGATGCCGAATGTGCCTGGAACCCGGAAAATGCCGATCAATCCACGATAGACACACGGTTTGATAAACTATTCTTTGGGAGCAACAGCCCGCAACTTACTGCGATACAGAACCTGCTTAATAGTCTTAGTGAAGACATTTACTATCCGGAAGTTTGGCGGCAACCTTTCGACAGGCTGAACGACTTTGAAAATAACCGGCATCTTCCGTTGCTGAATACAACATTGGATATCAAACGCAGCAGTATCGCCGTAGAACGCCTGACTGCCAGCATCAAACCTAAACTGAAAAGAAATGCTTATGAGATGGATTATGATGCTTTTGCAGCCGAGCTCGCCCACTGGGTTGGAGAATCACTGGAATTCTCCCGGTGGATGCAGCGCATATCACAGGATAACATCTACAGTGAAGAGCGCGAACCGTTTACAGCCAGGGGAATTAAATGGGGAAGCAAGCTAAGCGACCAAATTGCTGGACTGCAAAAAAAGTATGATAAACTTTGGCTGCGGACCAATAAAAAGGATAACCTCGCGAAACTGGATACGCTATTTGAATACCAGAAACTCTACCTGGATCAGATAGTCGATTCGCTGAAACAGAATATCTGGGATACCTCCTACGAAATTCCCAGCCAGTTCATTGCCGCCAACGGCGCCTCTGATTCGAATGCTATCCCGTCTGTGTGCCTTAGAAAATCATTTCCCCTGACGGATAACGGCAAAATCAAACATGCATGGCTGCAGGTTGTTGGCGATTCCTACGTGACCGTCTGGCTGAACGGGCATAAACTTGGTAGAATCTATGCCAAACGGGAGGGATCGCTCGGGATCGACCTGAGACGTTCTAGATATTGGGATGTTACGAAACTGCTTACTGATAGATCTGAGAATGTAATTGCCGCAAGAGCTACCAGTTACATGCAAATTCCCGAAAGTGAGAAAAAAACGAGTATCTATTCCAAAGATCGTCCGGGTTCTGCCAATATCTATCTTAAAATAGAATACGCCGATGGCAGCACACAGACCGTTCTCACCGATCAGTACTGGAAATCGCATGTATCCGAAGAAAAAGGGTGGACCCAACCAGGCTTTGATGATTCGTACTGGCTGCCTGCCACCATTGTAAACGGACCGGCAACAGTTTATAAACCATTCTTTGAAGACGGATTGCCCTCCTTCGTGAGGTTCTAATAGACTACTTTTTTATTGCCGCGGAAACACGGAGAACCACAGAATTATTCCGTGTACTTCCGTGCTTCTGTGGCAATTTTTAAATGTATTTCTGAACATTAAGTATACCCCCCCGAATGAATTTCTTGCGCAAAAATCCTTTTTTAGCCACGGTTCTGCTTCTACTTTTTATTCCCGCCTACCAAACCTTTGCACAATCCGGGAAGCATCACATTATCTCTAAAATTGATAGTCTCATTCAATCCGAAGTGAGTCAAAAACACATTCCCGGAGCGGTGATTCTTATTGAGAAGGATGGGAAGGTTCTGCATCGCAAAGCGTTTGGATATGCAGCGGAATTCGACTATCACATGAGGCTGTTAAAGCATCCGGTTAAGATGCAGGTCACTACAATGTTCGATCTGGCCTCATTGACGAAAGTTTTTGCCACAACTTTCGGTATCATGCAGTTAGTTGGTGAGGGGAAGATTCATTTAGACACTCCTGTTCACGAATATCTCCCGGAATTTCATGGTCCTCACAAGGACTCGATAACGGTTCGCCAGTTGCTCAATCACACCTCGGGATTGAACGAATGGCAACCACTTTACTATAAGGCATCCAATTCAAAAGAAACCTACCGGGAAATATGTAACATGCCATTGAAATACCCGGTCGGTGCAGAACGACATTACAGCGATCTTGGTTTTATGATGCTTGGGTATCTCATTCACCGGGTTACCGGTCAGCCAATCAATCAGTACCTGGAACAGCACCTTTACGGACCGCTGGGACTGCATCACACCACTTATAATCCGCTGAAAAAGGGATTCACAAACATTGCGGCCACCTCACACGGCAATCCGTTTGAAAAAAAAATGGTGTATGATGATCATTTCGGATATAAATGTGATGTCGATCCCCTCTCATGGAACGGCTGGCGCCGCTATACCCTGAAAGGTCGGGTGAGTGACGGAAATGCCTGGTATGCCAACCAGGGCGTTGCAGGCCATGCGGGGCTCTTTTCCACAATCAGCGATCTGCAGAAGCTGGTCGAATTGATGCTAAACGATGGTGTTTATAAAGGCCACAGATACATCAAGGCGTCCGTCATCCGGGAGTTTACCACAAAAGACCGTTACGGAAATGGATTGGGTTGGGATATGGCACCCGATGTCATCATGGCTGACGGCCCACCCAACGACGCCTACGGGCATACTGGCTTCACCGGAACCAACGTCGTGATCATCCCTGATTATCACCTTTTCTACATCCTGCTGACAAACCGTGAGAATGCCGGCGTAAACAAAGAAGGCTATTACTTTAACCTGAACCCTCTACGCCACAAAATATCTGCGTCGGTTTTGAAAGGCTTTGGACGAAATTAGGTTGGATTTCAGCCACGGATCTTCGCGGATAAGGAATTTTATAAAAGGCAGGCTGATTCTGGCGTGTTCGCCAGAATCCTGTGCAACGCTTGTTGTCCAGGCGAGGACGCCGGGACGAGTGTGGTATTTACTAAAGATCTGTGTTGATCCGTGGCTAAACTACTACTTCTCTTTACGCTTCCGCTCGTTGTGGTCGAGGTAGACTTTGCGGATCCGCAGGCTTTTCGGGGTCACTTCCACGAGCTCATCACGATCGATAAATTCGATGTGCTCTTCAAGGCTCAATTTTCTTGCCACTGAAATTTTGACCGCATCCTGTGACTGAGAAGCACGGTGGTTTGTCAGGCTTTTCTTCTTGGCGATATTGATAACGAGGTCACCACTTCTGGTATTCAGACCGATCACCTGCCCCATGTAAACCGGGTCACCCGGTTCGACTAAAAACTCACCTCTGTCCTGTGCATTCTCCAACGCATAGCCGGTTGCCATACCATTTTCGAGAGCGACCAACGCCCCGCGATTCCGGCCAGGAATATCACCTTTATACGGTTCGTAAGCATGAAATTGCTGGTGTATCTGAGCCGTGCCCCTGGTGTCGGTAAGCAACTCGCCCCGCATACCAATCAACCCACGAGTTGGAATCTGGAATGTTAATCGCACATGTTCACCTTCCGGAATCATCGACTGCATCAGCCCCTTGCGTTGTTGCAGTTTGTCAATCACTTTGTTGCTGTACTCCTCCGGAACATCAACAATAACCTCTTCAACCGGCTCCATGCGCTTGCCGTCGATTTCTTTAATGATCACTTCCGGACGGGAAACAGCAAATTCATATCCTTCACGCCGCATGGTTTCAATCAGTATCGCCAATTGCAGCTCACCCCGGCCGGAGACACGATAGACATCCGGACTTTCGGTTGGCTGAACCCAGATGGATACATTTGTCCGTGATTCCTTCATCAGCCGGTCGCTCAGCATGTTGGCCGTAACAAATTCTCCCTCACGACCCACAAACGGAGAATCGTTGACCCGGAAAAACATAGCCAGCGTCGGTTCGTCGATATCGTAATACGGAATCGGAGTCAGATCAGAGCTGTCGGTTAGGGTATCCCCCACCATCACTTCATTATAGCCGGCAAGAGCGATGATGTCACCGGCTTCAGCCTCATCGACCGGTACCCGCTTCAATCCCATGAACGTGAACAGCTTGGTTGCCTTACCCTTTTCACGGGTTCCGCCTGTTCGGCTTAGCAGTGTCACTTCCTGGTTAACTCTGATCTTACCTTGTTCGACACGCCCGATGGCAATTCTGCCTACGTAATCATTCCAATCCACCTGGCTGACAAGCATTTTAAAGGGACGATCCACTTCCACTTCGGGTTCCGGAACGTATTTCCGGATCAGATCGAACAGCAGGGTCAGATCGGAATCGGGATCTTCTAGTTCGCGTTTACAGGTTCCTTCCTTGCCGATAGCATACAGGACCGGGAAGTCCAGTTGTCCATCTGTGGCATTTAAATCCACAAAGAGATCAAATATTTCATTCAGCACGGCATCCGGACGAGCATCTTTACGATCGATCTTATTGATGACTACAATCGGACGATAGCCCAGATCCAGGGATTTGCGCAAGACAAAGCGTGTTTGTGGCAGGGGACCTTCCGCGGCATCCACCAGAAGGATCACTCCGTTAACCATCTTGAGAATGCGCTCCACTTCGCCACCGAAGTCGGCGTGGCCCGGAGTGTCGACAATGTTGATTTTAAGATTATTCCAGAGCACGGCCGTATTTTTGGCCATGATCGTGATTCCTTTTTCACGCTCCAGGTCGATAGAATCCATAACACGATCAACCAGATGTTGATTCTCGCGAAATGTGCCGCTTTGACGCAGCATTTGATCGACAAGTGTAGTTTTCCCGTGGTCTACGTGGGCAATGATTGCAACGTTGCGAATATTCACTATAGAAAAATTGATGAATGGGTACAGCTTTATATATTACGACTTTTTTCCTGATTATAATAGAGACAAAAGAAAATAGCGTTATAAAAAATAAAATGACTATCCGGTATCACTCCAATTGTCATAGCTTTTTCCGAGATCAGAAAATGTAAACCGTCCCGATACATTCGAGACCAAGAACCACAAAAATAACGAATCTTACTCCGCGAACCTGGCGTACTCTGCGGTTAAATGAGAGATTTGTAGCCCCGATACATCTGGGCGGAAGTCAGTTAAAATAGGAACGTTTATTCGCATTTTTTATTGGATGCAGATCAAATGCTCATCTTTTGTGTGGTTCAAGCGAGGACGCTTGAACCGGCGTTGTATTGAGATCAATCGTCTTATTACCTTATTTCCCAATTCCTTCAATCTTTTATCTTATTGATTACTACTTCAACTCGTAAAATTTCATGATATGGATTTAAGATTAGCTAATCAGCGTTTCGTTGTATGTGGAGCAAGCAGTGGTTTCGGACGTGCCATAGCCGAACAACTTCTTGACGAAGGAGCTAAAGTCATCGCCATTGCACGGCGACACTCAAAATTGGATGAATTGGCCAGGAAATATCCCAAGGCAATAGATTGTATAACAGGCGATTTGCAAAAGACCACCGTTCACAATCAGATCGAACATACAATTGGCTCAAATCCCTTGCACGGCATCGTCTTTAATGCCGGTGGCCCACCGACGGGTTCTGCTCTTTCTACTAATATGAAGCTATGGGACGAAGCCTACCATTTGGTTGTCCGATGGAAGATCGATCTGGCCCTGAGACTCGTCCCCCGTCTCGTTTCACGCAACTACGGGCGCGTACTCTTTATTGAAAGCCAATCGGTAAAACAGCCGGTTGACAACCTTGTACTCAGCAATGCCATGCGTTTGGCCGTCGTCGGCTTCGCAAAAACCTTATCACGGGAGATCGCATCAAATGGCGTAACAGTAAACATTATTGCTCCCGGTTCGCATGACAGCCCTGCCATTGAACGCGTTGTCAAAAGTGTTGCTGAACGAAATAAACTATCTATACCGGAAGCCAAAGAAACGATATCAAAAGCCGTCCCGGTTGGCAGAATGGGCAAACCGGAAGAATTGGCCTCTCTTGCGGCATGGATTCTTTCTCCCCATGCAGGTTTTGTAACAGGACAGACCATCAGTCATGATGGCGGAAATATCAATTTTGTTTTTGGGTGATACACTTATGCTTCAAATCAACATCCCGGGAAGGGAAAAACTCGAATTCCAATATCTGGTCCTTGATTTTAACGGGACTCTTGCGCTTGATGGCTTCCTGAAACAAGGCGTTCCGCCCAGACTCAAAGAATTGTCGGAATCCCTGAAGATTTATGTGTTAACTGCTGATACTCATGGATCGGTTCACCACGAGATGGATAGCATGCCTTGCGAGGTCCATGTAATCCAGCCGAAAAAACAGGACGAAGAAAAAGCCGGTTTTATCAGAAAACTGGGTACTGATAAAACCATCTGTATCGGAAACGGGTTAAATGACCGTTTAATGCTTAAGGAAGCAAAACTGGGATTGCTCGTGATCCAGGAAGAAGGAATCGCAACTGCGTCTTTTATGGTCTCTGATGTGATCTGCACCAGCATCAATGATGCCCTCGATTTGCTGCTGAAACCAGACCGGTTACGGGCTACGCTTCGGAATTAGACCTAAGATTGACAGGAAAGAATTGTATACTCATCGAAATTTAAGGTGCTCACACATTCAATCTCCAAAGATATCGGGTTCGAACTCTGATATTTGAGTATCACTTTGGGGCTTATGTGCAGCCGCGGAATGTAAATACTGACTAGCGAAGAAGTTGATAGGCAAATCCAATTCTTCTTCTGCATTTAATACCAATTAAAATAATGATCTGGTTTCTTGTTGCAGGATTACTGGCCGGTTTTGCCGTTGGTTTCATCGGAGCCGGCGCTGCCGTAATAGGCTTACCCTTTTTGCTGTATCTCGACAAAATGTCCCCGCATCTCGCTCTTGGCACCAACGCTTTGGGGGTAGCTTTTACGATTGTCGTAATCCTCATTTACCGAATCTATAAAAAAGATGTCTATATAAAATCAGGTCTGATCTTCGCGCTACCAGGTCTGGCTGGGGTTTTTATCGGGTCCCTAATTAGCCATCTTTTCCCGGGCAAGGAGATTATCTTTCTGCTTGGATTTCTCCTTTTTGCCGTTGCAGGATGGATGTTCTATCTGAGTGTTAAGTTGGGGAAAAAAACGAAGAAACCAGATAATACCGGCGCGCCCGATCCCTCACGGCAAGATTTGATTAAACTCGGATTTTGCGGGTTTGCGGTTGGCATCGCCTGTGGATTCTTTGCGATTGGCGGTGGCTTTATGATCATCCCCGGCATCATGTTAGCAGCTGATTTTTCGCTGCTTGATGCCATAGCCACCGGACTTCTGCCATTCGGCCTGTTTTCTTTATGGATAGGCGGGGAATACTGGTTGAATGCTTCTGCCCAGGTTATGCCAGCTTTCTATATCATGATAACCGGCGTTCTGGGTGGAATAATGGGAATATGGTTGTCCAAACACATATCAAAGAAAAAAATGCAGAGGCTTTTCGCCGTCTTTATGCTAGGACTCGGCATTTATATGATTTTTCAGTAGGGAATGGATCGAGATTTGATTGGCCGGACGGATGATTGAATAAGATCAATCATCCGTCCATTCAATCAATCGTTTTTTATACCTGCATCGGTACTTCAATCAAAAGAACATCCGCCTCTTCCGATGCCTCGATTCTAACGACGTCCAGATCGGATAACCCGAGTCCGTCACGTCTGTTAAGTTGCTTATCCCCGACTTGTATGGATCCGCGAATCACGAACAGATAAGCACCATTCGACTGATCGTGAAGTTTGTAATCCAGGCTTTCGCCGGCGTTCAGCTCTGTGCGTGCGAACCACGCATTTTGATGCAACCATAATATGGTCTCTTCCTCCGCCTGTTTGGGTGCCACCAGGAACTGCCATTTCCCTTGCCTGCCCATTGGATCAAACTTACGCTGATCATACCGGGGTTCGACATTATGCATATCCGGGAACACCCATATTTGGAGCAGGTTCAACGATTCGGTTTTGGATGCGTTGTATTCAGCATGCTGAATACCCCTACCAGCCGACATCGCCTGCACTTCATTCGGATACAACTGTTCGGTGTGTCCCATACTGTCACGATGTTCGAGCGTACCGTCGAGCATGATGGTCACGATCTCCATATTGTCGTGTGGATGCAGACCGAATCCCTTGCCTGCGGCCACGATATCGTCATTGAGCACCCGCAGCGCACCAAAATGAATCCGTTCGGGATTATACCATGATGCAAAACTAAAACTATGGTGCGTATCCAGCCATCCGTGATTGGCATGCCCTCGTGTATCAGCCTTGTGCAGTACTGTTTTCATGACCTTCGCTCCTTCTTATTAGTTATTGGAATTCCATTGATGGACATGAACCAGTTCCCTGATATCTTTACGGCTTCTGGGCGCTGCTTCCCTTTTTCTGAGATGCTCTGGCAGTTGATCCACATCACCAACGTAGCCAACGGCCGCCATAATTACAGGTTCATACTCACCGGATATACCGACAACCTCGCTGATCTTATCGCCAAAGAAGCCGCCCATCTGGTGAATGTGCAGCCCCAGTTCGGTTGCCTGCAGGTTCAGCATACCCATCGCCTGACCGGTATCGTACCAGGAGTGTTTATAAACCTGCCCGTTGTGCTCGTACGTTTTGCGTGCAAAAACAACCAGTAAAACCGGTGCATTTTGTGCCCATATTTTATTGCCTTCCATAAGACTATCGAGAAAACCCCGGAAAGCTTCTTCATTATCCTTTGTAGCGTATACAAATCGCCATGGCTGAGCATTCATGCTTGATGGTGCCCACCGTGCCGTTTCAAACAACTGTTCCAGCTTATCTTCTTCAACCGGACGAGAATCAAACGCTCTCGGACTCCGTCTTTTGCGAGCAAGATCACTCAGCATTAATTCTTCAGTAACTTTTCCTTCCATGCTCATTGTCAGTACCTACATTTTCTATGTTTTGTCAGCCCCTGAACTTCTCCAGCAGATCGTCCAGCAGCACTATTTCTTCTTCATTTAAATTCTTGAACAGGTGATTTATCTTTTCATCGATTTCAGGATCCAGCAAGGACAGAAGCTTTAGTCCCTCGTCCGTAATCCGTATGTCGACCTTGCGGCGATTTTCCGAACACGTATGACGCTCGGCCAAGCCCTTCTGACGCAACTTCTCAACCAGCCGCGTAGCGTTAGAGCTCTTGTCAACCATCCGTTCCTGGATATCACACAGGTTGACAGCTTCCGGATATCGACCCCGAAGAATCCGCAGCACGTTATACTGTTGCTCGGTTAGTCCACGGTTTTTGAATATGGTCGCAACCGAAGCCGTCGCCCGGCTTGTCGTTACCAGCAAGTTCAGCCACGCCCGGTTTTTGGGGCTGCCGAAGTTGGTCGTGTGTATTTCCTGTTCTAATTTCATGGATATAATTTAATATCAAATTATTGTAGATACAATAACGAGCTAACTATCTGATTTAGTATATCATTATTTGGAGATCGATCAACTACCCTTTTAATTTGATAGGTTGCCATTATGTGCAGGCGAGAACGCCTGCACGAGCGTCGTTTGGCTGGTTGTTTGTAAATATAGTTTACTGGTGGATATGGGTTTCTTATACTCAGAATCATATAGTCATTCATACAAATTATTACGATATGTCCTGGTACCAACGTACAATCACATTGCGATCCCGCTCGAGAGGGTTTTATTTAATCACAGACGAGGTGCTGAATCAAGTGCCCGAAATAGCAGACATTGAGACCGGACTGGCACATTTTTTCATCCAGCACACGAGTGCGGGTCTGACATTAAATGAGAATGCAGATCCAACGGTACGTTCTGATTTCGAGACGTTTTTTACACGCCTCGTTCCGGAGGATATGTCCATGTACGAGCACACACTGGAAGGGCCAGACGATATGACTTCGCATATCAAATCATCTTTGTTGGGAAGCTCGGTAACCGTGCCAATAACCAGAGGAAGGCTAAACCTTGGCACTTGGCAGGGTTTGTATCTATGTGAATACCGAAACCGGCCTCATCGCAGGAGCCTGGTTATCACGTTGCAGGGATCAGAGTCGTAAGAAATTGGCGGACCGCATCTGTCTTCCACATCAGCAGATATATCTGGAAGGCAAAAAAAAGCCCGCCAAGCTTAATGCTTTGGCGGGCAACGGCGGAGAGGGAGGGATTCGAACCCTCGGAGCCGGTTACCCGGCTCAACACCTTAGCAGGGTGCCGCTTTCAACCACTCAGCCACCTCTCCGGTCGGTTGATCTCAAATCAAGATTCTAAAAATACAGGAGTTTCTATTGCCGATCAATCCTTATCAGCAGAATTTTCATCCAGGACGTATACCTGGGCCAGATTTCTTCCCTCCTGTGCAAAATCCAACCCGTAGCCAAGAACAAATTTGGTCGGTATTCTGAAACCCACATAATCAATCTTTACGTCATGACGAGTGGCCTTATTTTTATGCAACAAGGTTACAACGGAAACAGATGCCGGTCGATGCAATTTCATCAGATTCAACAGGTAATTGATTGATAGACCAGTATCCACAATGTCTTCGACCAATATGACATGGCGGTCTTCAATATCCGCGTCTAATTTCTTTTTCTCGGTTACCTGTCCCGATGAGACCTTAGCGTCTCCGTAACTGCTTAATTTCAAAAAATCGACCTCACATGGAATGGTAACATAGCGCATCAGATCGGCAAGAAAGATGAAGGCGCCGTTCAGCACCCCAATAAAGATTGGTTTTTTACCTTCGAAATCGCGGCTTAACTCATCACCAAGCTTGGCGATTCGGCTTTGAAGTTCCTCTTTGGTGATCATCTCGCGAAAGGTATCACCGTTACAAATTACCTTTTCCGGTGTATAAAACGACATAACAACTAAATAATCGGTTCAATAGTCAGGACCTCTGCCGGCTCATCAGGACATCGTACAGATTCTGCAATCCCGCCAGGCTCATGATGTGGCGGACTTTGTCCGATGCCCGCCGTCGGCAGTAGCCTATGGCGGTGGCCGAAGCCCACCCTTTTTGTTGAGTCATCGGGGTATCTTGAATCGATGGATGTTCGTTGTGGCCCACCTTCCCCCGAACCCTTTCGGGATACTGTGGACGAAGGCGGAAAGATAACGGCACAGATCTTTTGATCAAAAGAAACCACCACGAGCGCTTCTTTTTTTCTGTTAGATGGAATCTTTCGGTTTGTCAGAAAATCGGATACCAATTGGCGTCCCTCCATGCCAAGCGGCTGAAACCGATCACCATCCTTCCAGTTACGGACTGTTATGGGCCAATCGAATTCCTTTAACCGGCAATACAGTTTCTTTCCATATTCTCTGGGATATTCATTCGAAAGAGAAAAACGAGCGAATCCGATGACTCGTTTATTTTGCGCCAGGTCTTCTTTCGAAAGTTTGATTTCTTTTTCATTAAGAGATTCTTTTCTCCCTTCAAAAACCAATCTGTCGCGGTCTCTCCACAAGTGAATTTCCGAACCGACAGTTACAAATTGACCGCTTTGCAAATGGCAGATATTAGACACTTCCCCAAGATTACCATGACTGATCAACACTTCTCCTGGTTGATTCTTTTTCAGCCAATATCGTATCAAAGCCTGCTGCAAACCATTCGAGAGATGACAAAATTGATTTAAATCCCAACTTCCGTCATCATTCCGAAGCTGCTTTGCGATTGTTTCAAGAGCTTCTTCTGTCTGAATGCTCCACTCGCGCAGACGCAGAATATTTTGTTGCCAGCCCGGCAACCGTTCATTCAATTCCGGCGTCCATTCGTTCCGCAGGAAATTGCGTGCATAATCAGATTCCAGGTTGGAGGCATCCTCTCTGTACGGGACTTCCTGTTCCCTGGCATATTGTTCGATTTCAGAGCGGGTCACGTCGAGCAATGGTCTCAGATACGTGCCATCCCAATACTGCATGCCCGCCCATGAGAGGGGACCGGCACCTCGCATCAACTTCATCAGGATCGTCTCTACCTGGTCATCTTTCTGGTGGGCGGTTGCAATCGCCGTAGCTCCTGTTTCTTGTCGAAGCTCTTCGAAAAACTGGTATCGCATCTGGCGTGCCCATTCCTGAAAATTACCATCTCCATGCTTATAGTGTGCCGAACGTGAGTGGCAGGGTACCCCCATCAAGCCCGATGATTGCCGGACTAATATCTCATCAGCATCTGACTCAGCACCTCTTTTATGATAGTTTACATGTGCGACTACCAACGGCTGTCCCAGGGTGTGCAACACATGCAAAAGAACCATGGAGTCCACCCCTCCACTTACCCCAACAACCAAAGGTTCTTCCCCAGTGATACCGCTATTTTCAAGCACTTGGCGAACGGCATCACGCACCATCGACCACACGCACTTGTTGCCAGGTAAAAGTGATCACGTCCATTTCCTCATCGAGGACCACCAGATGGCCGTTTTCATCCATACCAAGTAATTTATAGGGCACTTCAGTAAGCTTTCCATCTATCGTCAGTTTTACCTGCCGACCATAACCAATCAAACGACGGTTCACACTTTTTATAAGTTCAGGATCATTTCTTTCCCACGCCGAATAGCAGTTTTCCATACTTTGAAGAATCTGTGCCAATAATGATTCCCGGTTAAACAAACTCCCGGCAACCAAAGCTAAGGATGCTGGATTTGATCCTGCCGTCACAGGAAATGATCCCTGGTTGATATTCAATCCGACGCCGATGATCAGTCGATCCAGCTCATTCCCATTGAAAATGCTTTCTGTAAGAACACCGCCCAGTTTTCTGTCGTCAATGTATAAATCATTCGGCCATTTAATGCGGACAGGTTTCATAATTTTGGGTTCAATCACTTCCGCAATAGCATAGGCAGCTACCATGGAAAGGGAGAAAAGACGGTATTTAGCGGCAGGCCTAAAGACCATAGTGAACATAAGATTTTTACCCGCCTCCGAAACCCAGGAACGATTATACTGCCCCCGCCCCCCGGTTTGATATTCCGCCAGACAAACCAGACCGTGGGTGACATCATCTGACTTCAAACGTTTGATGTACGAATTCGTCGAATCGATTTCCTCAAAATAGCGAAAATCGTGTCCGAGCCAGTTGCACATCCACAACGCGCGAAAAGTGGCAACTTGAAATAGTTCCTTGTTGCCCAGTTTATTAATCAGGCCATTCTTCATAATAAAAAAGGTCTCGAGTTGAGACCTTTATCATACACATTTCGGCGAAGTAAAAAAAGAGTATGTCTTATTCTCCGATTTTAATTACGGAATCTTCGCTTCCAAAACTGTTGGGCAAGTAAGCATCTGCCTGTTCGTCATTCGTCCAGTCCTTTCCGTCAATGAAATAACGGAATCGGACTTCAGAGTTAGGCTGAAGACGCACTGTGCCTTCCCATTCCCCGTTTTTCTTTTTTAATTTGTTTGCTTTTGGGTCCCAATCGTTGAAGTCGCCGACAACAGCCACTTCTTTCTGGGCCAATTCAGCAGGAACATGAAAGGTCACTTTACAGACAGTGCGTTTAGGGGTGAAGACTTTGCTGATCATGGTAAATAGGTTGGTTTTGAGTTATTATTATCTGAAATATAATATTTATATATTTAATAAAAAACTACATATATCTAAATATATTTAGATATATGTAGTTATAAAACTTAAATAATTATATAAATTGAATAGAAATAAAAAATAAAACCAAGTTGTAAACGGTTCCAAGTTTAAATTGTTACACATAAGGGGATTTAAGGTTAAATTTTCTTAAAATATCACCTTATTGTATTGCAACTTCAGGTAGTAACGAAATTATATCACTTTTAACGCAGAACCGTTACTCCGGCGTTTCATACTTCGGCAAGTTTCCGTTTTAACAGATCGATGCGGACAATGGGAGTCGGATCGGTATTTGTTATGAGAGTAAGATAAAGACTCACCCCGTCGCCAAACCGGATCAGGGAGAACATCCTTGCCAATCTGGATTCTCCCCGGCTGCGAAAAGTATGGACGGAAGCTGCGCTCTCTTCAATAAGTTGTATTGTTACATCGATTCGTTTTGTAACCCGGCTGTCGTCTTCCTTGTCCTTAAGAAAAATTACACTGAGCCGGCCTGTAAGATGAGCGATATTTTCCCATCCTACGATCTCGTTGTGGTTCATTTCGGCTAGCACATTACCATAACACAATGTTTTGGCATTTTCCTCAAACTGTGTTCTCCATCGTGCATTTACCGGCGCCATCAATTTAGCATCGGAATAAATAACACATAAGGTATCTTTCACAGTTTTTGCCAGAGATTTGGAAAATCCCGGACCAGCTTAAACATAATTCCCGAATCGACAGCAACTATCTTCTTTTGTGTTAGCAAGACTATTAAACCGGCTATTCCATATTCTTAAATTCCTGTTCCCAACCGTTCATTATTTGCGTTATCTCATCCATCGTAGCAGCTTTTAGCACTTTTTGTGCCAGTGTCTGCATTGAGGACATCGTCTGATTAACTAACACTTTTTTTACGGCTGGTATTGCCGCCGGGGCCATACTCAACTCCATGATGCCAAGCCCCAAAAGAACGGATGCTGCGAAAGGCTTACCAGCTAGTTCCCCACATACGGAAATGCCCACTCCATTCTTTCTTGCCGCCTCTGTTGCCATATGAATGAGACTCCAGAGTGATGGATGCATCTGTTGATAAAGCTTTGAGATACGTGTGTTACCACGGTCAACCGCCAGGGTATATTGCGTGAGATCATTGGTACCGATACTGAAAAAGTCCACATATTTTGCCACACGATCAGCAAGCAGCACCATACTTGGTACTTCCAGCATGATACCGACCCTGACATACTTATCGATCGGTTTGCCTTCCCCTTCCAACTGATTCTGAATATCATCAATATCCAGACTTACTTGCTGCAATTCTTCTATTGTGCTGACCATGGGAACCAGAATCCGAACCTTTCCGGGATTCTGTCCCGCCATTTCAAGAATAGCCTTTAGCTGGACATCCAAAAGACGTTTATTATCTAATAAATACCGGACACCACGCCACCCAAGAAATGGATTGACTTCATTGCTGGCACCTTCAATAAACTTATCACCACCGATATCGAACAGACGAATAGTCACGATATCATTGCTGACTGAGTCGATACTCTTTTTATAAAGCTGACGTTGCATCTCTTCAAGCCCATCGTGATACCGATCAGCCAGCAGCAACGCTTCCGTTCGCAACAGGCCAATGCCCATGGCCTTGTATCTGACAACATTACCCAGCTCTTCAGCAAACTCGACATTGGCCTGAAGTCGAAACGACTCGCCGGATAAGGTTTTCGACGGTACCTCAATGATACGCGACATCTCTTCTTCTTCGCGCCTGATGCGACTGAGAAGCCGTTTGTAACGCTCAAGCGTTTCCTCTTCGGGATTGAGAATGACTTTTCCACGCTTGCCATCAACAATCAGAGGATCTCCCGTCGCTATTTGACGCGATGCACTCCGTGTTCCCACAACTGCCGGAACTCCGAGTGAATTTGCAATGATTACGGCATGCGACGTCAACCCGCCTCTGTCTGAGACAATTGCACGTACCCCATCACGAGCATATTCAATCACTTCCGTTGCACTGATCTCTTCACTAACCACAACTGTATTTCCCGCCAGGTGTAATCCGGGCCGATGCCGTTGAATGCGCTTAATCAGTCGATCCCGGATATCGCGGACATCAACAAGCCGTTCGATCAACAGTTGGTTCCCTGATTTCTCTATGACCTTCAGATATTGGTCGAACGCAAGACAGACGGCATAGTCCGCCTTGTAGTGATCTTTTTCTATATACTTGCAAACCGACCGATGAAGCTCCGGATCTTTAACAATTTCTATCTGCGCCTCCAGTATCTCGGTTGCATCGCCGTAATTTCTGCTTGTGTCGGAGATATCATACGATTTTAGATCACGTATCGTGCCATCCCGAACGGTGTTAAAAGCCGTCAGTTCGCCATCCACCTGTCTGACATCGACTTTTTCGGGTTTGACCTGCACAGCACGGCGCTGGATCACAATAGCCGAACCTATTGCAACACCAGGTGAGGCGGCCAACCCCTCGATTATCGATTCCCGAATATCATTATCTGTTGATTCCATAGGCTTCCAGCCTTAAAACAAAAATCTGTTATTCTTCATCAAATCCGCTGTTTATCAGATCTTCAATGGCACTCATCGCTTCTTTTTCATCAGGTCCGGATGTCTCGAGTTCAAGCTCGGCACCTTGTTCAGCGGCAAGTGTCATAACTCCCAGAATACTTTTACCATTTATTTTATATCCATACATGTATATAAAAAAATCAGACTTAAACTTTGAAGCCAGCTTAACCAGTTTAGAGGCCGGCCGCGCATGTATTCCAGACGAATTTTTGACAGCAACTTTTTTGCGTATCATGCAACATAATAACATTCCTGTTACAACTTGATATACAATACGAACAGGGAGCATAATCAGCAAACCCAAACAAGGAAGATTGGGAAATTAGGGTTGCTGGTTAACCCAAAACTCGCAACTGACAACCTGCAACTCGTTTTAGTGTTTAGCCAAATCTTTGTTAAATTCAAGGCCACAGTTCTCAATTTTCAACCGATTTAATCTTATGGCTGTATCTAAAGAAGAAGTAGCGTATATAGCTAATCTTGCCCGGCTTATTTTTACCGATGAAGAGCAGGAAAAGCTCTCCGGTGAGTTGAGCAAAATTCTGGAGTACATCAATCAATTAAATGAAGTGGATACTTCGAATGTATCTCCATTAGATCACATCACCGAGTTGCAAACCGAATTCCGGGTGGATAAAGCGGAGACCCCGTTAGATCACGAAGCTGCACTGCGAAACGCACCCGATGCAGACACCGACTACTTCAGAGTTCCAAAAGTCATCGAGTAAATTATGTCCAAAGCACGCCAAAAACCTGCCCCGAAAACTTTCTTTTGGGATCGGCTGCCACTAAAGACACGACATATCATCTGTCTGCTTTTCCTTTTTATCCTGCCGGCAATCCTATTTCATCAAACGGTAATCGGGAATAAGACTATTGTTGGAAGCGACATCGTGCAGTGGCGTGCCGGGGCACAGGCTGTGATTCAGGCCAGACAACAGTACCACAATGAACCCTTGTGGGATAGTAACATGTTTGCCGGTATGCCGGCCTTTCTCATCAGCTTTAAGAAAGCTGTTCCCAATCTCGACACTCTTTTATTTCTTTTTTTCGGCGGGATTTTTCCGGCCGCTCAGTTTTGGGTCCTTCTTGCCGGTGTCTATTTTTTCCTGATCCTACAGGACATAAAGCCGCTTTCTGCAACCCTGGGAGCCATAATTATAGGCTTTACGACCTATATACCTATCCTAATTGGAGCGGGGCATAATACTCAGGTCTATGCCTATATGCTCATGCCCTGGGTATTGATAGGCTATTGGCTGCTGACACGCTCAAATGTTAACCGATGGCTGGCCTTTTTTACATTTGCCCTTACTTTTACCCTCGAGCTCAGAGCAAGCCACCCCCAGGTTACCTACGATTTTGCCTATCTGATAGGCATCTGGTGGTTGTATGATGTTTACCAGGCATATAAAAACCAGAATCTCCCTGAAATTGGAAAAGTCACGGGCCTGATTATTGGAGCCGGTATCATTGCCGTTCTCGCTAATTTGCAGCCTTATCTGAGCATTAGTGAATTCGCTCATTATACTATTCGTGGCGGATCTGCCATAGACAAAACGTCCGGTCTTGGTTTGGGATATGCATTCCAGTGGTCCCAGGGATGGGGCGAATTGTTGACGTATGCCGTACCCGGTCTTCTGGGGGGATCATCATCTGCCGGTACATATTGGGGTTCTAAGTCATTTACCAG
This sequence comes from uncultured bacterium, assembly GCA_963787205.1. Classification (GTDB taxonomy): domain Bacteria; phylum Bacteroidota; class Rhodothermia; order Balneolales; family DATFMH01; genus DATFNI01. The sequence goes on along the minus strand of CAWBCD010000009.1, from coordinate 153,761 downwards.
TGGCCCACATTATCTTGGTGCCATCACCTTGTTACTTGTAATCCTGGGGATAGCTAAATCAGAACGCCGGTTAAAGTGGGTTTTTGTTATTTCCGGTACCATTGCCATTCTTTTTGCCCTGGGCAAGCATCTCATGTTTCTTAACCGATTTATGTTCGATTATGTACCTTTCTTCAGCAAATTCCGTGCACCGGAAATGTGGCTTATGGTTACGGAATTCAGCTTTTCCATTGTTGCTGTCTATGGACTTGACTGGCTTATTGAACAAGTAACTTCAAAAAAATATGGAACAACCCGCCAACTGGCGGTCCCCCTTGGAATAGTTATCGCTTTAGCCATCCTATTGCTGACGGCCAGTAACTCGTTTCTGTCTTATCAAAAACCCGGCGAACGGGAGGCACTCGCCCAGCAAGTTGCTCAGCAAAATCAAATTTCCCCCAACAATCCTCAGGTTCAACAAGCGGTTAGCCGGTACCTTGAACAACGGATTATCCCTAATCGTAAAACCCTTGCAATCCATGACAGTCTGAGGTTCCTCTTATTTGTAATCATCGGTGCCGTTCTAATAATTGCAGCGTACACAAACCGAATATCCGTGAGTCTGGCTGCGCTTCTTTTAGTTTTGATTACAGCCGCTGACCTGTTAACTATTGATAATCATTATTATGATGACAGCAGTCTGGTTCCCGACACATTTGACGTGCAGCAGGTAGTTGAACGGATGCAGAAACCTATCGATGCCTTCCTGGAGAATCATGTAAAGACGGATTCACTCTGGTCGTGGCGCGTTCTGCCCATGAGTGAAAATCCTTTTAACAATGCGGTGCCGGCTTATTTCTATCCCTCTTTGGGTGGTTATACCGGAGCAAAGCTCTCGAGCTACCAGGATCTGATCAATCATGCCATGTTTGATGGACCTAAAGGAATCAACACGGGCGTAATGGATATGCTAAACACCCGTTACATTACACTGAATCAGGAAATTCCTTTGCAGGGCTTCAAGAAAGTATACAGTGGCAAGGATGGAATCGTGCTCGAGAATGAGCAGGTCCTGCCCAAGGCATTTTATGTTGACTCGCTCGTTTATGCGAATTCTGCCCAACAAGCGATAAATGACATTAAATCACCTTTCGATCCTCACAAATACGCAGTTGTACAGGGGGCTCATAACCTGAAAGATAATCCTGACAGTACGGCGACAGTTACTGTGACGACTTACAGGCCACGTAAAATTGAACTGAAAACCACCCGTAAGACGGACGGATTTCTTGTCTTGAGTGAAATCTATTACCCTGCCGGATGGAAGGCCTTTATCGATGGCAAAGAGACCCCGATCATAAAAACCAATTATGTACTTCGTGGTCTCTCGGTCCCCGCTGGTAATCATACCATAACCCTTACATTCAATCCTTCAACCTATACGATCGGAACCACAATTGCCTGGATAGCGACAATACTGATTTATCTCATAGGAATCATAGGTGTAGTACAGTACTACCGGATAAATCCTGTTGGAGAACAACCCTCAGAGGATGAGTCGTAAGCGCGTTCTGATCATTACGTACTACTGGCCACCCAGTGGTGGATCGGGCGTTCAGCGATGGGTGAAGTTTTCAAAATACCTGCGTGAATTCGGATGGGAGCCTGTGATATATACTCCCGAAAACCCGGAAGCTCCGGCACTTGATCCCGGTCTGAGTAAGGATGTTCCTGACAATATAGAAGTAATAAAAACAAGAATATGGGAGCCATATAGTATCTACAAAAAGTTCATCGGAGCGGACAAAGACATGCGGATTGGGGCCGGCTTCCTGTCAGAAGAGAGTAAACCAAAACTCACCGAAACATTGTCTGTGTGGATCAGGGGAAACTTGTTCATTCCCGATGCCAAACGTTACTGGATCCGACCGTCGGCCAGATTTCTGGATAAGTACTTACATGATCATCCTGTTGACGTCATTGTATCGACAGGCCCACCTCATTCAATGCATATGATTGCCCGCGATGTGCATCGAAAACTCAAAATTCCGTGGATGGCCGATTTCAGAGATCCATGGACCGATATCGACTTCTACGAGGATCTGAAACTAAGCCGGTGGGCCGACCGAAAACATCACAAACTCGAAGCTTCCGTGCTCAATGAAGCGGACCGTGTCACGTTGGTTAGCCCAACATGGCGCGATGATTTTCAGTCTCAGACCAAGACAAAAGTAGATCTGCTTACCAACGGCTATGATGATGATGATTTTTCCGCAGTCCAGCCTAAACCAGGCCCTGGTTTTACTATTTCTCATATCGGAAGCATACCGCCATCCCGAAACCCTGAGGTTTTATGGGATGCAATAAACGAACTAAAAGATGAGAAACCTGAACTAACCCAAGAACTTAAAGTAAGACTGGTTGGATCCGTTGATATCTCTGTTTTTAATTCGGTTCGCGAAAAGAAGATCGAAGACTGTGTTAACAAGATTGATTATATACCTCATGACGAGGTTATCCTCGAACAATATCGTGCGTCAATATTACTGATGATCGTGAACCGTTCTAAAAATGCAAAAGGTATATTGCCGGGTAAGTTTTTCGAATATATCGCTGCCGGAAGACCCATTTTGTGCATAGGACCAGAGGAGAGTGATATCGCCATGATCATCCGGGAGAAGAAGCTCGGATACCTGGTCAACTATGAAGATGTTCAAAGCATGAAATCCGTACTACAGAAGTTGTACACTGCCCATAAGTCGGATAAGTTGAGTACTACATCCACATCGGCCAGCGAATACTCGCGCAAATCGCTTGCGGAACAATTATCACATATTCTGGAGGAGCTCTCAGCGAAATAATTTTCACCGTGTCCGGGGAAAAATATCAGACTATAAGATCATATCTTATCTACATTTAAACTCTTCAACCTCAATTAATCCGGAAAAGAAACAACGGTTATGATCATTCTTGCTTACAAAACAGGAACATCATAAAGTTACCTTATCCGGTAATTGCCAAACGGTTGACTGGGTATTCCGAATGATAAACTGTAAATTTAAGTCTTCCTGATATTCCACGACAAAAGCATAGATTTTAATCAGTTCATCAAAATCACAAATTAAAAATAACAATGTCGCTGCCGTTCAAGATTATGTGTGTGGCCGGTGCAAGGCCGAATTTCATGAAAATCGGGCCTATAATGAAGACGCTGAAAAAAGAACCTTCGTACTTCGATCCCATCCTCGTGCATACCGGCCAGCACTACGACTATAAAATGTCCCAGATTTTTTTTGATGAACTTCAGATTGATCCTCCTGAAATCTTCCTGAATGTCGGCTCCGGCTCCCACGCCGAACAGACCGCCAGGGTTATGACCACCTTTGAGGACGTGGTTCTTGAACAGGAACCGGATCTCGTGCTTGTCGTGGGTGACGTCAATTCCACAGCAGCATGTGCCATGGTTGCCAAAAAATGCCACATCCTGCTGGCTCACGTGGAGGCCGGTCTGCGTTCCTTTGACCGGAAGATGCCCGAAGAGATTAACAGGCTTGTAACCGACTCGATTTCCGATTTCCTTTACACGACCAGCCGCGATGCTGACGAACAATTGACCAAAGAAGGACATCCGGCAAATGAAATCGTCTTTGTGGGAAACTGTATGATTGATACACTGCTGGCCCTGCAGCCGCAAGTAGATCGATCGACGATAAAAGAAAAGTTAAAGGTCGAAACGGGAAAATACGCATTAATGACCCTTCATCGTCCAAGCAATGTCGATGATCCGAGGGTACTGGGTGATATCCTGGAGGCGCTCTCTTACCTGGATGAGCATATGCCTGTTATATGCCCGATTCATCCACGCACACGCAAAAACATCAAGGAATTCGGCTACCAGGACCGGTTTGAATCTATGCAACAGTTTATGGATATCGAGCCGCTGGGATACCTGGACTTTGTGAATCTCATGAAAAATGCTGCCTTGGTTATCACCGATTCCGGGGGCCTTCAGGAAGAGAGTACGGTCTTAGGGATACCATGTCTGACACTCCGGGAAAACACAGAACGCCCAATCACCATAACAGAAGGAACCAATTACCTGGTTGGGGTCCAAAAGGAGAATATTATCGGTAATATTAAAACGGTTCTGGAAGGAAATGCAAAAAAAGGTAATATTCCTGAATATTGGGATGGCAAATCGGCCGAACGGATAGCTGAACATCTGAAAAGCTTCATAGCCGTAGATTAAGGGCGTTTCTTTTTTACTTTTATTGGAGGAATATATGTGGAGGAAATCATCACATGGATGGGTTGTAATTTTTCTATCCTTGTTCACAGCCTGTACGTTATCCCCTTCTGAACACGACCCTCAGTTTAAGCGGGATGCAAATCACAGCGGCGTTTTCCTGGGGCAGAACATCGTTATCCAACCCTCAGTAAAGTGGAAATTTAAAACGGATGGGCGGGTATTTTCATCGCCTATTGCCTGGAACCAAACAGTATATGTTGGGAGCGACGATGGTAACCTCTACGCTCTTAATATGAGAAATGGCAGTCTTGCATGGAAATTTTCCACAGGAGACCGGATAAGATCCACACCAGCATTTTATAATAATACTATCTTTTTTTTGAGTTATGATGGCATTTTTTACGCCGTTGACGCTCCAACAGGAGCCCCGAAATGGTCTTTTAAAACCGCCGGCGAGCAACAATATAAAGCACCCGGAATACACGGCCTGCTGCCCGCCGATCAAATAATTTCAGATGATTGGGATATCTATCAATCATCACCGGCTATAGCAAACGGACATATCTATTTTGGTAGCGGTGACGGCAACGTGTATGCACTGGATGCCATGACCGGGAACGAATTGTGGCGCTTCAAAACCGGTGACGTGGTACACAGCAGTCCTGCGGTAAACGATGGAATGATCTTCATCGGCAGTTGGGACCGTAACATGTACGCACTCGATGCCAGCTCTGGTAAAGAGATATGGCGTTTTACGACGGGCAGCGATACGATTTATCACAATCAAATCGGAATCCAGGGATCACCGCTTATTTCCGACAGTCTCTTGTATTTTGGCTGCCGCGATTCCCACATCTACTGTCTGAACAAATATACCGGTCATGAGAAATGGAGGTTCGATGCAAAAGGTTCATGGGTGATCGCTACCCCAACTTTGCTGGATAACAAGCTATATGCAGCCACATCGGATAGCCATCGCTTTTTGATTTTGGATCCACTTACCGGCAAAGTATTATCAGAAAACGATACCAAGACTTATGTTTTCGGCTCCCCGGTGACCACCGAAGGTATTGTATATGTCCCAACTTTTGGAGGCGCCCTCATGGCATTCGATGCGCAAACTGCCAAACTTCTATGGACCTGGCGAACACAAGCGGCAGAGATGAACAAACAGGATGCTCTGAACGATGAAGGCTACTACAACCCTAATATCTTTTTCAGTCGTAATGCTGCAGACACCCCGGCCGAAATGGATCGGATTTATTCAGTAGGCTCTATTCTCTCTACCCCATGGATTGAAAACGGAGTTATCTATTTCGGCAGCACGGATAGTACTATCTACGCACTGCATGCACCATGAGAGATGACCAGGGTATCAGTTCGTTTTGTAATCTTTATGAAGCTTTACCAAACTAACTCCAAAGCAAGCCGCTTATCACGATTTTATAAATTCTTCAATAACCTCAATCAGCATCTCATGCCTTTTCTTCGAGCTGAAATTATTTATAATTTGATCTCTTGCCTTGATACGTGATTCCGGTCTATCCGATAAAGCTTTCCCGGTAATTTCTGCAATATGCTTCGGATCGGGGGATTCAACGATATAACCTGCATCACCCACTATGTCGGGAATCCCAAATACCGGGCTCCCAACCGGTATACAACCACATAACATCGATTCGCACATAACATTGGGTAAACCCTCAACGCGCGACAACTGAATGTAAACTGATGAATTCATATAAATCTCTTTTAACTCAGATCGATTTACCGGCGCACGCATAACAAGATTTTTTGGGGGGGCATATTCCTTTTTGATAACCTCCCGAAATTCTTTCTCTACCCCAACAATCATGAACTCCGTATCAGGCATCAATTTTGAGACTTCAATGACCAGATCGATGCCTTTGATTTTAAATGTCCTGGTTGAATTAATAAACCCGACAGTACATACTCTTTCAGGCCGGTCAACAGCACCCATAGGCCATTTATCTGAATCATACCCTGTCGGTACGACTCTGTAAGGAGTGGCAAGACCGGGAATCTCCTGTTTCAGGCCATATCGCCTTTTTTCCGGCCATACGGTATAGGTATTTTCTGAATCGATGAGTTTTTCAGTCACAGGGACTAGAAATGAAACCGACTTGGTTACATAGCGGGCTATGTGCTTCCTCCACCAGCTAAAAAAAACACCGTGCCTGAACTCAGGTATATTCAAACAACCAAATCCGCCCTCGCAAATGATAGTGGATTTCCCAAACAACCGGCTCAAAAATACAGGCAAGAACATGTGATAATCGATGAACCAACCCATTACCAGATCAGCAGTACGCAGTTCACGTATCAGCCATATAAATTGCATGAACCATTCGATGAATAGTGATACTCCTTTAAAACTTTGATGATTTATCCCGAAGTGATAACTATCCACGTCATAATTTTGTGCTAAGACATCGAGATCATCCAGGACAAAGCTGTTGGGGTGAAGGTATATAAATAATAATTTTTTCTTTTTACCGACCATAAGGTCACTCACGATATATTTATTTAATCACCTCCATAACAAAAGTAACCTCTTGACACGGAAAAATATAAACAAATACCTCCTCATATAATTCCTGAAAGTAGCTGTTCATATTGAAAATATGATCCAAAAAATACACTTTAAATATGTTACGAAAGAAAAAAGTAGGCGACTTAAAAACGAGTCTCCTTTTTTTGATTCTAAACCTATAATCCACATAAAAAGCCGGGACTTTTCGCCTTAATTGAAACTCAGGTTCTGAAAAATAATCATATGAATAAAGGCCGAAAAATCGTCTGTGTGTAAAGTCCGAATAATAATATGGATTTGAAAAATGAGGTACAGTAACTATTTGAATACCACCGGGCTTCAGGACTCTATGAATCTCTTTAGTCAATTCTTCGAAATGTTCAACATGCTCTAAAAAATGTTTTGAACGAATTTCATCAACACTATTATCAGGTAAAAACGATAATCCTTTTTCTAAATCCCATACATAATCCACATTTTTTAAAGGTAGTTTGTCTATACCAATTGTCCCCGGTTGTTTTTTTTCGCCACACCCCAACTCAATAACTATCTTTTCCCCGTTTTTAATAAGATCCATTAAATCATTTAATTCCATGTATGCATTTATTATTTTTAATTATAAAATAAGCTGATCAATTATAGAATACAGTTTTTGAGAATTAATTCTGTAACTAAATTTGTTTTCTGCTTCCGACCTTCCAGCCATTCCCATTCTTAACCGAAGAGTCACATCCTCGTGTAACTTTATCAGATAGTCATACCAGTCTTGTTGTCTATTACAGAGATAACCATTTACACCATGTTGAACTATCTGATTATTATAACCTACCGACGAGGCTACAACAGGTAATCCAGCCGCCATGTAGAGAAACAGTTTATATCCCCCCTTTGCTTCTGCCCATTCATCTTTCGACAAGGGCATAATTCCAATATCCATCTCACTGAGATAATGAATTTCATTTTCAACTGACCATTGAATTTTATCCAGTCGAACTCCCTTGATATCAAAGTCACTTGGAGTTCCGAGTGCAAGCAGACGAATATTTATGACTTTGGAAAGTTTGCGAAAGACATCCGAGACATCGAGAAGATACTTAGTTGTCCATGGAGAGCCAATCCAACCGATTGTCAACAGATCCCTTTCCCTGGTATCCTTTTCATCTTTTTTGTCTGGCGGTTTAATTATTCCGGTATCAACGGGTGTCGTTATCAGGTCGACGTTCGAAACCACACCCTGATCCTTGCAAAACGTCAACAATGAGGGAGATGAAACGATAACATGATCCGCTGCGCTGATCATTGTTTTTGTTTTTTCATAATTACCCTTTTGAGAACTCTGCGGAAGATATATCGCATCATCAAAATCATATATCAGTTTGATTTTTCTTTTTTTGAGGATATATAAAAAGAGTCCTCCCATGAAAAAACGCTGGACAAACAGTAAATCCCATTTAAAAAAAATTAAGTAGTAAGCCAGTTTCAGGAAATAGTACCGCTTAAGAAGAAAGAATCTGAGTCTTCCGTAAACTCCCGATCTCACAGCATCTGAAACTCTTGGAATCCAGGTGACACTGCAGTCATATTTTTTTTTTAAAAGTGGGATGTACTTAATAGCCCTGATTCTCGAACTGGCATGAGAATAATTTCCATATGTTACCAGTAAAAATGACTTTTTTCTCATCAATCAGTCTTTAAACGCAGTAAATAAACTTTGATCTGTTATTTTCAAACCACCTTTGACACAGATAAATAAAAAACAATTCCTCATTGGTTATACCAGTTGTACGGATGTTTTAACCTTTTACTTATATTTTCGCTTTTAATCTTCGTTGATCTAAAAACTGTTAGTCGAACAGTTTCGCAACCGCGTCTTATCATTATGAAAATTAATTATTCGATTCTTTTAGTCTTAGTGATTCAAATATAAAATCTAATATACCTTCATACCTAAAGCACACAGTCGTATTCATAATGTAATATCCTGATAATCAACGAACTGAAAGGGAAATGAATGTATAAATATTGTGCTCGATTCAATTAAATCCACTCTCAAAAACACGGCAATATACAGTATTGGCAATTTATCCGTCAAACTGGTAGGTATTGTCTTACTGCCTTTTTATACGAATCCGCACTACCTGTCGATCGACGCTTACGGGGCTTTGGGTCTATTTGAAGCAATCAACCAGATTCTGGTCATAGTACTGGGCCTGGGATTATCCAATTCCCTTATAAGATGGTACTATGATATCAAGAGTGAGAAAGAACAGAAGGAACTGGTCTTCAGCATATGGGTAGGCACAGCGTTGGCTACCGTTCCAATCACAATTTTAATCTTGCTTTTTAAAGGGCCGCTTACCCATTTAACTTTTGGCGATTATAAGTACACCTATGAATTTACATTACTACTGATAGCCACAGCTCTTCAGGTTATTGGATTAATCCCCATGACCTTAATGCGCATGCAGGAGAAGGCCGGGCTTTATACCACAAGCAATGTCGTTCGACTGGGTACTATGCTGGCAGCTACCCTGATTTTGTTAATCTATTTTAAAAGGGGTCTTGCAGGGATCATTGAGGGTCAGATCATCGGAAACGTTGCCTATTTCATCGTGATCACCCCGTATTCACTCAGGAATATCTCTTTCCGCTTTCGTCCTTCCCTGTTTAAACCTCTGCTGAGTTACGGTGTCCCGATTATGTTTGCGGCTCTTGCCAGTATCTCACTCACCACTCTGGACAGGTTCATTATCAACGGGTTTTACGGACTGGATCAGGTCAGCCTTTATTCGCTGGGTGTAAAAGTGGCAAACGTGGTCAAGGTATTTATCATTGGATCGGTCAGTCTGGCGTTAAGTCCAATGATTTTCAAAAAAATGAATGATCCGGACAATAAGCGTTTCTACAGCAAGGCGATGACCTATTATGGCTTCGGAATTATGGTTTGTATCCTTTTTTTGAGCTTATTTGCTCAGGAGGCAATCAAGGTTCTTGCTTCAAGCAAATATTATTGGAAGGCAGTTGGGATTGTCCCGGTCATTGCATTTAGTTTTTATTTTGCTGCACTCAGGGATGTAGCTGTTACGGGCATCCACCTTACAAAAAGAACACGAATCCTAACGGCTATCACCGTCGCAACAGCAATTGTGAATGTAATCCTGAATTTCGCCCTGATTCCCTGGCTAAAAAGCATGGGAGCGGCAATTGCACTTTCATTTTCTCAGTTTTTCTTTTTCGTGGCGGCTTACTTCTTCTCGCAACGCCAATATCATGTACCGTATGAAGTATCTAAATTGGTTAAAATGTTTGTAGTTGGCGTTGGATTGTTCATACTGGGATACTTTTGCGCAAACCTACATCTGTGGCTCCGACTCACTCTGAAACTGCTTCTGATCGTTTCATTTCCATTCTTGTTATATCTCCTCAACTTCTACGAGCCTATTGAGCTACAAAGGATTGGCGAGATATGGAAGAAATGGAGGAATCCACTCGGATGGACAATCTTTAAGTAAGCCCCTTTTTTCAATGATAATATGAAAGTCATTGATGGGGGATTAACTGATCAAACAGGCTGTTAGTATCTTTTTTTCTGGGGATTCATACTCCGAAATCTCACGTTATTCCGTTTCCAACCTTTGTTACCTTTCATTATTTTAGTTCGATTATCATCCCTCATCTTTAATAAAAAAGGCATGAAGTTAACCAATTTCTCCCGCTATGGCTTAATTGCGGTTCTATCCCTGTTCGTGTGTCTGCCACCCAGCCTGGCGCAGAACAAGACCCCATATAAGAACCTGAATTATGCCATCCTATCCTCATCATATCTTTCAGGTAAAAGCGGACCACGTAGTCTTAACTGGATTGATGGGGGAAATCGTTATTCCTATACGCAATACAACGAAGAAAAAAACCGGGATGAGATCATGGCGTATAATCCCAAAACGGGAAAAGACGTATTAATTTTTGATGCCGGCAGCCACACGTTCCCAGACACCACCGAGCCTTTCCAGTACCGCTCTTTTCAGTGGGCTCACGATTCAAAGCATCTGCTTTTCCAGACTAATTTTCGCAAGCTTTATCGTCACTCAGGCTTTGCCGACTACTACATCTATTCTCTCACGGATAAGTCCCTTAAGCTTGCCGTCAAAAATGCCCGTACGGCAGAGCTCTCCCCCGATGGATCGATGATCGGATACGAGCGGGGAGGGAATATGTACGTTTATGACTTTGCCACACAAAAAGAGACGCAGCTGACAAACGATGCGACAAAACATGTCTTTAACGGTCATTTCGACTGGGTTTACCAAGAAGAATTCAGCATCGTCCAGGCCTGGAAATGGTCGCCCGACAATCAGTACATCGCCTACTGGCAGGTGGATGAAAGCAAAGAACCGGTGGCTCAGATAACCAATTACCAGGGACTTCATCCAAAATATGTTAAGATTCGCTATCCCCAGGTTGGTGACCCGAATCCGACAGTAAAAATTGGTGTGGTTGATGTAACAACCGGCCAAAAAATATGGCTCAATACCGGTCTGACCGGAGACTTGTATATCCCACGGATTTACTGGACCAGTGAAAAGAATACGCTGGCTGTTGTTACTCTTAATCGTGCTCAGAATGATCTGAAGTTATTTTTCTTCAATGTTGAAACCGGCCAACGCCGACTGGTCATGGAACAGACGTCGAATGCATGGATTGATGTTGCTGACTTCTATGCCGGTGTACACGACTACATGATTTTCCCCAAGGGAATGAAAGAATTTTTCTGGTTGTCGGATAAAGATGGCTGGCAACACATCTACCGGTACGATTATGACGGGAAGTTGCTGAATCAGGTTACTCACGGCAATTGGTGTGTGACGCGCATAGATGGAGTCGACACGCGTCACAAAACTATTTACTATACCTCTACCGAAAATTCACCACTCCAGCGCCAGCTTTATTCGATTCGCTTCAATGGATCACATCAAAAACAGCTAACCAAAATCCCCGGCGATCACGAATTCAATATGTCGCCCAATACGAAGTATTATATTGATACGTGGTCGAATGTATCAACGCCAACCCATGTAGACCTGCGATCGACCCGTGAAAAATTGATCAAAGAACTGGTGAATAACAAGGAGGTCTCCGAGTACATCAAACAACATTTCTACTCGCCACGGGAATTATTCCATTTCACCACCACCGACGGCCAGGGACTCGATGGTTATATGATCAAGCCGATGAATTTCGATTCGACCAAGAAGTACCCGGTGGTTATGGCTGTGTACGGTGGACCTGGGTCGCAGGACGTTTACGATCAGTTTGAAACAAGTACCTTCCATCAATACCTGGCACAGGAAGGATACATTGTTGTCGACGTCAATAACCGGGGATCGAACAACTATGGCAGTAAATTCGAGAAGATCGTTTATAAGCACCTCGGCAAGTGGGAAAGCCATGATTTCGTGGAAACAGCCAATTACCTGAAGCATCTCCCGTATGTCGACGGCGGCAACATCGCCATAATGGGAACCAGCTATGGTGGTTATATCACTACCTACACGCTTACGACCCATCCGGGTGTGTTTAAACTCGGCATTGCCAACTCGCCTCCGACCGACTGGCGCCTCTACGATTCCATTTACACTGAACGATATATGGGACTGCTTTCCAACAACGAGAAAGGCTATATCCAATCATCCTCGACGACACATGCAAAGAATCTGCAGGATTACCTGTTGCTTATCCACTCTACGATGGATGACAACGTACATGTGCGGAACACTATGCAGTTCATCACAGCCCTGACCAATGCCGGAAAAGATGCCGATCTGAGGATTTATCCGCTTGGCGCTCACGGAGCGGCATATAACCTGGACAGCTATCTATTGATTATGAATGTGTACAATCGATATTTGAACCGTCATATGAAAGATCAAGCGGCCCATACTCCTCTGTCGGTAGATATGCCGTCATCAGAATAATTATCCGGAATCTTTTGTTTTAAAGGCGGTAGAATTATCACGTTCTACCGCTTTTTTTCTTCCAGCTTCCCGACCCGAAATGGATGTCTGATGTTTTTGCACCTGATCATAAAATTTTATCATCTGTTAGAATATACATGGTGTTATTGAATTAGGACTAATAATACAGATTGGAACCGCTTCTAACTTATTACACAACATTTACTTAACGAGTTTTTCTCTTGAAGAAGGCGAGGTAATTTGATAATTTTATCTGAATTAAATGAGAGTACTTATGGCAAATATTACTTTATAATTATTAATTAATTTACTTGAATTATGTTAGGTATAGATGAAACAATCCCTGAAATTAGAACGGATGCTTACTATCAGGACGACATCAGCTCCATCACCCTTTCCGATTACCGCGGACAATGGCTTGTCCTCTTATTTTACCCGGCCGACTTCACATTTGTCTGCCCGACAGAGCTGGAAGAAGCTGCACTTTTGGAGGAAGAGTTCATTGCAGAAGGGGCAAGAGTGATGAGTATCAGTACCGATACAGCGTTTGTGCATAAAGCTTGGCACGACACTTCTGAGGCGATTTCTAAAGTAAAGTTTCCCATGCTGGCCGATCCAACCCGGAAGATTTGTGAATCCTTTGGTACGCTGATTCCGGAAGAAGGGGTTTCTCGCCGGGCCAGTTACATTATTGATCCGGACGGAAAAGTTGTGGCTTTTGAAATGCACGATAACAGCATTGGCCGGAATATCCGTGAAATTCTTCGGAAACTGAAAGCCTCGCGATTTGTCCGTGAATCCGACGGACTGGTTTGTCCGGCAAGCTGGGAACCCGGGAAAGACACTCTAAAGCCGGGTCTTGATCTTGTTGGCAAAATCTGATCATAACTAATTTCTTTATAAGGCGATGCGGAACTAATCTGCATCGCCTTTTTGTCTTTATGAAGATTATTATTATCGTCACCAGCAAAACTGATTGCTGATTGCTGATTGCTGATTGCTGATTGCTGATTGCTGATTGCTGATTGCTGATTGCTGATTGCTTTCTAACTATCTTACAAAATTTAATAAATCATGGAATATCGAAAACTTGGAAATACTGATCTTAGACTTTCTGCCATAACATTTGGCGCCTGGGCAGTCGGTGGCTGGATGTGGGGTGGAACCGAACAGAATAATGCTGTGGAAGCCATGCATGCATCCTATGATCTTGGAGTAACAACCATTGATACTGCTCCTATCTACGGTCAAGGTCTCAGTGAGGAAATTGTAGGAGAAGCAATTAAAAGTCTGTCTCGCGACAAAATTCAGATCCTGACCAAATATGGATTGCGCTGGGATATTGCTATAGGTGAATTCTATTTTTCGAGCAAAGACAACGAAGGCAATGATCTTGATATTTACAAATATGCCGGGAAGGAGAGCATCATAAAAGAATGCGAAAACAGTTTGAAGAGACTGGGGACGGATTATATTGATCTCTACCAGATTCACTGGCCCGATAACTCGACTCCTATTGAAGAGACGATGGAAGCTGTCCTTCAACTCAAAAAGCAAGGGAAGATCAGGGAAGCCGGTGTCTGTAACTACAATGTAGAACAAATGAAAACGGCCGAATCGACCATTGAGCTGGCATCGAACCAGGTTCCTTACAGCATGGTGCGCCGTGACATTGAAAAAGATGTAGTTCCATACTGCCTGGAAAACGGCAAAGGCATTCTGGCCTATAGTCCGCTGCAGCGCGGATTACTGACTGGAAAAATGAAACCCGGCTACAACTTCGGTGAGGGTGATACACGTGCCAACGAACGCTATTTCACGGATGAAAATATCCGTCGAACAAGTACATTTCTCGAGGCCATCCCGCCCATTGCAGACGGCAAAAATGCCACACTTGCACAACTGGTCATTCAGTGGACCCTTCATCAACCCGGCATCACAATCGCTCTTGTCGGAGCGCGCACCCCTGAACAGGCTATACAAAACGCAAAAGCAGCTGATATCACGTTATCAGATGAAGAGATCGCTCAAATAAATGAAGAGTTGAATAACCTATAACTTGTATCTGCCTGAAAATTCAATATTTGAATCGATGATCTTTTCTTTTTGGGGTTAGAACTGATCATCGGTTCTTTCTATTTCATCACATTATCCACTTTCATCTTTTCTTGCGTATCCGGTACGCACATCTTCTGGCCCCCGATTGAATGTGCTCTTCGCGTTCTATCATAACATCCGATCCCAAAATCTTTTGGAAGGTCTGTAATTCTGCACGGCAGAAATCCTGACAGGCTGATGCGGCGGCACAAATCGGGCAGTGATTTTCCATGAACAGGTAATCGTCTTCATCTTTCTCCCATTCAGCCATATACCCTTCTTCCGTGCGAATATCGGCCAGATGACCCAACCGCTCTTCAAGGCCTGAATCCTTATCGACCGCCGAATGATACCTTGCGTATTGTTCTCTCTGATGTTCCGAGATCAACCTGTCCAATGCTTCCTCACCCAGTACGCTCCGGATCTCGTCGATGAGCTGTACGGTAAGTTTCGAGTGAGCATCCGGGAATTGGGCATGACCAAGCTTGGTGAGTCCCCATATTTTTTGGGGCCTGCCGACTCCACTGATATTTGTCGTTGCCCTTACAAAACCATCCTGTTCAAGCTTGGTAAGTTGTTGCCTGGCAGCCTCCGACGTCATATCCAACGCTTTCCCAATCGTTGCCGTCGATTGCGCACCGTTGGTTTTGAGAAATAGCAGAAACTTTTCTTCACTGGAACGGGTTAACATAATTAATATTCCAAGTATTTTCTTGTTTAATTATCTTGATAATACTATTTTCACAACTGAATTGAAAGAAGATGAAGTTATTTCACTGATAGAGCGGGATTCATATTGAATCTTCCAGGTTCAAGCATACATAACATGCACTATTAATTACGTTTTTGATGAAGCGATATTTTTGATTTCCACAAATCATGGCTTCATGATATTTCACCAAAACTGTTAACATTCACCAAAATCCAATCATTATGGCTTACACATTACCCGAATTACCTTACGATTATAACGCTCTCGAACCGTACATCGACGAACGTACGATGACGATCCATCACACAAAACACCACCAGGGCTATACCAATAAATTGAATGCTGCCCTCGAGGGGACCAAATTTGCCAGTCTCCCTGTAGAACAAGTCCTTCGCAACATCAACGACATCCCCGAAGACAAAAGACAGGCAGTGATCAATAATGGCGGCGGATATGCCAATCACAATCTCTTCTGGACTATCCTGTCTCCAAACGGTGGCGGACAACCATCTGGCAACGTTGCCGGTGCCATCAACAGCAAGTTTGGAAGCTTTGATGAATTCAAGAGCCAGTTCAGTACTGCCGCTGCAACGCGTTTCGGTTCAGGATGGGCATGGCTCGGAGTGAAAAGCAACGGCAATATCGATGTCTTTTCAACCCCGAACCAGGATAGTCCGTACATGAACGGGGTCACTCCTATTTTGGGACTCGATGTATGGGAACACGCCTACTATCTGAAATACCAGAACAAGCGTCCGGATTACATCGAAGCATTTTGGAATATTGTAAACTGGGCTAAAGTCGAAGAAAACTTTAACGCGGCTAAATAATCGACTCTGACAAACGGGATACCCTTCACTGAAATCGTTCAATGGGGTATCCTGTTTCTATTTTGCGACCAGGTTTTCGAATAAGCATCTGAAGTTTAAACGCGATGGATATTGATAATCAACAGCAGTCACCAACCGTTCGTCTTCGGCGCAGCAGGGATCGGGGGTTCGAAGATTTCGGATGGACAGACAATTGGATGACTTTTTCTTTCGGCGGCTATTATGATCCGGATTGGGTTCATTTTGGTCCGCTTCGGGTGATCGTTGAAAACCACATTCAGCCACACTCCGGGTTTCCATCACATCCCCATCGCCATGTAGAAATTGTCACTTACGTCGCATCAGGAACGTTGACACACAAGGACAGCTTCGGTCATTCTGCCGGGATTACGACCGGTGAAATACAGCATATCAGCGCCGGAAGCCAGGGAATGATCCATTCAGAAGAAAATATCCATGATGATGTCGAACACAACTATCAGATCTGGTTTATACCGTCCACAGATCAAACAAAATTTGGCTATCAACAACTAAAGTTTACTCCAGATGAACGCCAGGGGCGATTTCGGTTGTATGTATCCCCGGATCAGCGTGATGGAAGCATGCCCATCAATACCGATGCCTTTGTCTATGCCGGGCTTTTCAAAAAGGGTGATACTGTTTCACATTACCTCGAAAAAGGCTGGGGTGCCTGGGTGCAAGTCGTAAATGGCAACGTATCCGTTGCCGGGGTGACTCTTGAGCAGAGAGACGGGGCCGGCATTACAAATACCGATCATATAGACTTCTCTTTTGAGGATGACAGCGAAGTCCTTCTGTTTGATGTACGAATGGATGCACCGTTGATTTGGAAATGAATTGGGTCCTTCAACCCGACTCCTGCCTGTTTTAAGAGTCGAAATTTCATGTGTCTGATTGGGAAGCAGAAATTTGAAATTTGAAATTAGACCATTGTCACATCACTAATCTCTAATTTCAAATTTCTAATCACTAACTCTTGATAAGACCACCTGACTCAGCTAAAATGAACACAGGAGGATTAATTCATTTAACATCGGTCGCATGGATACCTTTTCACACGCGGCATGGGGATATGCATCACTACGCTGGAAAAGCAAGAACCTGGCTTGGTGGGGTCTGCTGGCAGGGGCCGCGCCAGATCTGCTCTGGTTTATCCCGGCTAAAATAGATGCTATCGTCAGACTGGGCTGGGACCAGGCATGGAATGTAGGTCATGAGCCCGGTATCTGGAGAGCCGGCGGTCCGCCCATGCCCACCGAGTTGGTTTACGAATACAACCATTATTACATCTATACACATAGTCTGGTCCTTCTGCTGGGTGTATTGGTCCTTATGTATTTAATTGGCAAAAAGAACTGGCTATGGCTCGGCATCCCTTACGCTTTTCATCTACTGCTTGATTTTCCAACCCACGAACGCTTTCAAACGCAACTATTCTTTCCAATATCACATTGGTCATTCCAGGGTATAAGCTGGAGCAATCCGGTGATCTTCTATCCAAATGTCCTATTGTTGATTCTGACCTATGTTTTTATCTGGTGGAAATACCATCATAAACGGGGAAACAGACCGATTAACCATGAATCTTCTGAAATCTTTGTATCTCGTAATTGAAAGGGAACATAATATCCTTTTCTGATTGTTAGGCAGGCAGATAATGGAAACTCTCAACAAAAAATTGGAGCGATTATGCCAGTTAGAACATCAAGTGCCCAGTGGAATGGCGATCTGAAAAGCGGAAAAGGAACCATGAAAATAGGGAAAGGCGCATGGGAAGGGCCATTTTCCTTTTCATCACGTTTCGAAAACGGTAATGGAACCAACCCCGAAGAATTAATTGCAGCCGCACATGCCGGATGCTTTTCCATGGCTTTTTCGAATGCCCTTTCTCAGGCCGGTTTTAAGGTCGATCATGTAAGCACCAAGGCAAATGTACATCTCGAGAAAACAGATGCCGGATTTGGTATTACAACCATTGATCTGGATACAGAAGGAAAGATAGAAGGTATTGATAACAGCAAATTCCAGGAAATTGCCGAAGATGCCAAGAAGAACTGCCCGGTATCCAAAGTACTGACCGGAGCTACTATTACATTGAAAGCGAAATTGCTGTAGATTCAATAATAATATTTAATGATAAAGAAAAGCCTGCCCGAATCTATCGGCAGGCTTTTCTTGTTTATTCAAGATATATATTGTTGTTTTAAAAAGACTTGCCCATCTTTTACAAGCATTGCGTTGCTTAATTATGAAGGTAAACCATGAAAGCACACGTACTCAAAGTTATGGAAACGCTGCTGGTTGCAATCACAGTCGTAATTTTTTACCACAACATTTGCAGATTATGATGCCTGCCAAGCAATTGACAAAATATTCCCTTGACTGTTTTGAATGCATACTTATCTTAATATAGTTTTCTTCACATTAATGAGATTTCAGAGTATTATGAGAGAGTCCGTCCTAAAAAATATCTTGAGTGCAGCCTGCATGATAATCATACTTGGCTTTTTACTGCCACAAAAATTGCTGGCACAAAGCTTCATGCAATCCTGGAGCAATGACTCGCAAATTGGATTCGAGTGGTATCACCCATCCTTTTCCGGGTCGAGTTTAAGTGCACTTACCAGTACCAGTTTCATCAGCCTGGACGTACCCGTTGGCAGGAATCTGCGGCTCAAGGCAGATCTGCCCCTGTCCTATTACAACTGGACCAACGATTCTGACCCGGGGCGGCTTGAAGCAGGCAATCCCTATATAGGCATCGAACATCGCATGGCGGATCCCAGATTCGCGATTGATTTGGGTATCAGGCTGCCCTTAAGCGAAAGGGCCTTTTCTTTTGTAGATGAGAATTCGGTTTACTACCGATTTGCCGCATCTGACTATCAGGCCTGGGTTTTGCGTGCTAATCTTCATTATCTGAGACATCTGCCTTCCGGATTCTCTTTTCAATTCCTGTTCGGCAGTTTTGCTGAAATCAGCAAGGCAAGTTCCCGGGAAACCCTCTGGTTTTTGAATTATGGTGCCCACGTAAGGTATAAACATCGCCAGTTCCTGGTCGGTGCCGGGATCAAAGGCATCGCTTCTTTAACGGAACCATTTTCATACGGCGAAATAAACGGTCAACATTTTCGGCACAGTACCTCTCATCAATTTTATATTGAGATAGGATCACCTCAACCCAACTGGACCCCTTCCCTTTATCTGGGATTCCCGTTTGATGACAACGTCTCTGGATCTGAAAGTTTGAATTTTGTCCTCGGACTGCGTGCGAACATACACTTGCCTGCGTAACCTTGTCCTCCAACCAACGTATGCTTATCAAAGCAACAGCTTTTTATACTAAATCTGAGAATCATGAGTATCATCGCGTTCTTAATAATCGGCCTGCTTGCCGGATGGATAGCCGGAAAGATCATGAAAGGAGAGGGTTTTGGCATGATTGGCAACCTGGTTGTAGGTATCATCGGGGCACTTGTGGGCGGATTTGTCTTCAGCTTCGTCGGTCTGCATGCTTTCAGTTTTATAGGCCGGCTGGCTACTTCCGTAGTTGGAGCGATAATCTTCCTCTATGTGTTACAACTGATTAAACGCTAACAATAATCCCTGCACGGTACCATCATCATGGGTTGTTTATTATTTATCCTCGGAATGGCAACACCCCGGGTTGTCATTTTTCTTTTGTGGTTTTTCTCTGACTGGTTTGGAGGAGTATTTCACGGACTGCTGATACCGATACTCGGTTTTATCTTCCTTCCTTACACAATGCTCTGGTATGCCGTTGTTATCAACTGGTTCGGGGGGGTTTGGGGTTTCTGGCAGGTCGCCTTACTTATCGTGGCCCTGGTTCTTGATCTGGGTTCTACCGGTGGTTCGGCAAGACATGGACGGCGAAGCTACGCCTAATTAAACTCGAGCGCTATTGGAGTGTTTAGCTTCTTCCTGATTATTTGTTGAGTTATAAGAAGTGTACTTTGAATAAATAAGTGATTTTAGTATCGGGTTTTTAAAATGACTGCGGTAAAAATATATGTCAATAAACAGCTTGATGGATATACATTCAGTATAAGTCCGTCAACATGAAAAGCCCTGCGCAATGAGTTCCCTGATTCGCATCCCGCAAACAATATTTTTGTTGCTTTCGATACCAGGAGTGATTTCGAAGTTTATCATGCTAAGCTCGAAAATCACATTTTCCCTTTACTTTTAGGTCTCGACGACAAAGATGATTTAAAAAGAATTGGAGAAATTACTTTTATTGAACCTGTAGCAGGAGAGATACTTCATACGATCCTCCAAGTGGGCAAAAAGTATAATCCATATCTTGGCAAGTCTGGTCATTTAGCGGTAATGTCTGAGTGTAATGCTCCCGGAAAATCGGACCATTGGTTAAGTTTGAATATTACAAACTCAAACAAAAAGACCAATGAAACGAAGCAGAAGAAAATTCACTCCGAGGCTTAAGGCCACCGTAGCCATCGAGAGTGGGAAACGCTCGGGGAGTTAGGCACCCGTTTCCAGGTACACCCTAACCAGATATCCAAGTGGAAGCGCGAATTTTTAGAGCATGCCGATCAGGCCTTTGGAGTCGACTCGAAGAACGGTGAGGAGGTAGAATCAGTGGACCTGTAGGGCTTGTACTCCCAGATTGGCCAGCTTAAGGTGGAGAATGACTTTTAATAAAAAGCTTAAAGAAGGCCGGATTATGAGAGAGTGAAGGAGTCTGGCAGACCCGGATGCCCGGGTGAGTTTGCACCGTCAGGCAGACCTGTTAGGGGTGCATCGGAGCAGTTTGTACTACAAGCCGCGGGGTGAGTCTACTCAGAATCTGGCTCTGATGCACCAGATGGATGAGCTGTTTCTGGCCGATCCTACCTTAGGGGTACTGGGCATGCAGGATGCTTTGGCCGAGCAAGGCCTTTTCTATAACGTGAAACGGATTCGCCGCCTGCTCAGGAAAATGGGAATAGAACCTATTTATCCGAAGAAAAACCTAACCCGGAGGGGCAAGGCCAGTTATATCCAGCCGTATCTGCTGCGAGGATTGAAGATAACCAAGTCAAATCAGGTTTGGGATATTGACATCAGCTACGTGCCCATGAGGCGTGAATTCATGTACCTGACCGCTATTATTGACCTGTATAGTCGCTACATTGGCGGCTGGCAGATCTTGAACAGTATGGAAAAAGAAATACAAACCCAGCTCTTAGCCCAAGCTAGTTCCCGGTATGGAACCCCTGAGATTCTCAATTCGGATCAAGGCAGTCAATACAGCTGCTCTCACTGGGTCCAGACCCTCAAAGAGCATAAGAACCGGATTAGTATGGACGGGAGAGGCAGGGCCAGAGATAATGCGTTTATCGAACGCTGGTTTCGAACCATCAAACAAAAATATATTTACTTACATCCGGCAGATACCGGATTAGAACTCTATCAGGTAATTGAAACCTTTGTTCGAAAGTACAATCAAAGAAGACATCAAGGTATTGGAAGAAGAAAACCGGTTGACCTATTATATCTGAATGCCGCATAACTCAAACTAACAAACCCATCCCATTGGCCCTAAAATTGGAGGGTATTTCAGACCGTTATAAGCAAAGTTATGTTTATGAAGTAAAAGGTAAAATGATATTTGGCTTCCAGAAAAAACTTGATGAGGAAGAATTAACGCAAACTTCCGGAAGATATGCAAAACATTCAGGCCCACTGTATGTATTTATGCAGTGAAAATAATTTACTTGATTTAGAGCGAGTAAAAGCTCTATTTAATATTTAACTAAAAAATAAGAATATGGAAAATTTACATAAACTGGGTCTATCTGAAATGGATAGGCTATCACTACAAAAAATAGATGGTGGTCTTGTAAGTCCCATCATGTTTGATCCAAGAATTGGAGCATTTTTGGTAGGCTTTGTAAAAGGCTTCTTTTTGGGAAAGGATTCCTAACAAGGCGGTCTTCTATGTATTTATGCCTTGCTTTCGAGGAAAGCAAATTTCAAAAAAATCTATATTAAAACTTAACTTTTAACCATTGCTTATATGGAAACTTTATCAAATTCAGAACTTATCGAAACGAATGGGGGTAGCGTACAATCTGCCTATGAATCGGGAGAAGGATACGGTGCCGCTTTTAGAGAGGCACTTGATAATTCGCTGTTAATTAAGGTCCTCTATGATCTTTTGTGATCTTTTACGCTTTGTTTGACAGATAATAAAGTTTGCTTTAAATAAGAAATGTTGTTCATAATATGGGCAATGTTTCTTATTTAATACTTTATAAATGTTAACTTATAAAATGGATCTGTGTACAAAGTTTTACATTATATAAGACGAGTTTGATAAAAAAAATTTAGAAAAAGATTGTTTTTCTGGCTGGCAATTGCAAGCTCTTTTTTAAGATTTTGCAAGGTTTTTATAACACGTTAAAAATGAAATTTATCAGTATTTATCTCAATAAAACGAAGTCCTATTCACCGGTAAGGTTTGTAATAGAATTATTTTTTACTTCTAAGATATTGACGTTTTTAATGGCCGGTTTACTTATAATGGGTACCCTCGTTTACCATCATGGACACATCAATATCACTCAGTCTCATCTGTTTCCAGCTTATACGAGCTTCATAAAGAAATTTTTATATGATTGTATTTTAGGTCCAATTATAGAAACCATTATATTTCAGTGGTTATTTCTTACTTTATTAAGCAAGATTACTTCGTATACACCTCTCATTATTGTAGTTGATGGCCTGCTATTTGCCTTAGCTCACTGGCCTGAATATGGCCTTTTTAAAGCATCATTAGTTTTACCTGCAGGTTTAATCTTAGCCTGGAGTTTTTATGTCAATAACAAGGATTCTTTTTTAAAAGCTTTTGGGATAACAGCCTCTATTCATGCCTTGATTAATCTTAGTACGTTATTGCTGCTGGCTTTTTAAACATCTATAACGCCTGATTTTGACCGGTTAAAACACAGTAAAAGCTATAATGGAATCGTTCTTATAGTCTTTTTTAGCATCTATATATTTATTACTTTTTCGATTTATTCCCATCAGGTATCATGAATTTATTTTCTCACCTCTTGCCGTAGGAGTTATCTACCTGCTTGATAGAGCAGAAAACGGCCGTTTATTTAAAACCGGTTTTAAAAAACCAGAGAGTTAGGAAAAAGAATGGCTTGGTGCAGGTTTAAAGTTGTTGATTCTATACACCCTAAAATCCGCAAGGATTTTGTTTGCATAAGAACTTACAATGTCAGGTTAACTTTTTTTCTGTATTTGGTCTTCACTCGCCAGCAACAAGAAGATTTATCCATTGTTTTTGTACTTTTTCACATCCTACATAGGGGCATGGAGCTAGGTTTTGTATCGATTTTTTAAGACTTCGGCGTACCTCTGCAGACGAGTTGACTGATGAGCTTGTTAAGGGACTGATAAGCAATGAGTAACTGTTAATGTCATCCTCATATTGGTACGACTTTCGAACCAACATCGCGTCGGATCCCGTTTTGGGCTCAGGGTTACATCGATATTGTTAGGGTTGGGTGGGACTACACTGGATTAGCCCAAGCAAATCTCTGCACATGGATGTCATCCTGATGTTGTGCGCCGTGGCGGACAACGTAGGATCTCGTTATCCTGGTGCAACGATCGATTCAGACTCTAACGGGATTCTACTTTCTCCGACAGGTCGGAGAAAATCAGAATGACAGATTCAGAGTGCGAGTGAGAAACTCCACAATAATTTATGTCCGATGATCCTAACGATTCTTTTCTTTCTTGTTCCCCTATACCCTGTGTTACCCTGTCATTTTACGTATCTTTGATCTATGAGCGAACCCATTACTACAACGACCAAAACCGATCTAAAAACTCTCTCACGGGAAGGACTGCGTGAGTTTTGCGACTCACTCGGTCTGAAATCGTTCCGGGCAGACCAAATCTTTCAGTGGCTCTATCAGAAACGGGCGGAGACATTTACTGAAATGACGAACCTGTCGCTGGATCTGAGGGAGAAGCTTGACCAAGTAGCCGTCATCCATCCCATTAAAGTTTCCCACATGCAGGAGGCTTCCGATCAAACAGTGAAGTTTCTGTTTGCCCTGCATGACGGCAAGCACATCGAGTCGGTACTTATCCCGGGAATGAATGATGACGGCTCGGCAGACCGCATTACCGTATGTGTGTCTTCGCAGGTCGGATGTATCTTCGGATGCTCTTTCTGCGCCACCGGAAAGATGGGATACTTTCGAAACCTGGCGGCGGGTGAAATCGTCGATCAGGTCACCTACATAAACGAGTTCAGCGGACAGCGCTTCGGTAAAAAAATCACGAACATCGTCTACATGGGCATGGGAGAACCCCTGCACAACTACAACGAGGTCGTTGAATCGGCAGCCATCATAAACGATCCGCTGGGCCTCGGCCTTTCACAGCGTCGCATCACCGTCTCCACGGTTGGTCTGGCAAAGCAAATCCGGCAACTTGGAGATGAGAAACAGCCGTTCAATCTTGCGGTCTCCTTGCATGCTCCCACAGATGAGAAACGGACTCAGATCATGCCCATCAACAAATCACTGAATTTGAAGGCACTGGAAGAAGCACTCAAACATTACTTCGCTGCTACCAATCAGCCGATAACCTATGAATACCTGTTGTTCGATCATTTCAATGATGGTCCCGAAGATGCCCAAAACCTGGCGAAAATCGCCCGTTGGATCCCCAGCAAGGTCAACATCATCATGTATAACCAGGTGAATGGTGTATCGATGAAGCGAGCCAAAGAGGATCGATTGGATCAGTTCATGAGGGCACTAACCGACCAGGGAGTACGTGCCACGGTGCGCCGGAGCCGGGGAGATGACATCGACGCCGGCTGCGGGCAGCTTGCCGACCGTGAGAAAGGGGAGCACGGCAAGACGATCAGTTAAGAGACCGAGGAAAATAGGGGAATACGGGCATCAGGAAAAGGCTAAGGGTTTCTGGTCCCGAGTGCATGGGGATCGGAACGTCATGAACGCTTATTGCCAGGCGAGGACGCCAGAACCAGCATCTTAAACAATGGGCATGTATTACAAATTCAGTCGTTTTAATGTATTAAGTGGAAGATGCGGTCGAAACGCGGCAGCATCCGGTCCTTATCCCATGAGAAATACACAACGAAGGCTTTACCTACGATGTGATCATGCGGCACAAATCCCCAGTAACGGCTGTCTTCGCTGTTGTCCCGGTTGTCTCCCATCATGAAATAGTAATTTTGCTTGATGGTATACTCATTGGTGTGCACCCCGTTGATCGTAAAATCATTACCCAGCTTGGACACCTTGTTGTGTTCATAGCGTTCGACGATGTTTTCGTACAGGTGCCAGTCCTTATCCGTTAGATGCACTTTTTCCCCTTTATAGGGCACGACAACGGCGGGGAACTGATCCCTGTTGCCATCAATCCCACGAGAAAAAGTAAACCGTGAATTCTGGAATTCATCGTAATCTTTTGGGTAGATGTTCGGTTTCACACTCTGTATCTCGGGCCATTTACTCATCTTATCCGCCGTCGCTTCCGTCATGTTGACGATATACTTGCCCTGATCCACCATCTGAAAAATCTTGCCCCCGGCCTGTTCGACACGAGCCGGGCTCAGCCTCAACCTTTCCTTGACCGTAACCACATAAGTCTCTTCCATGGTTGGAAATATCTTGGTTGGCTTACCATCGATGTAGACCACTTTGTCTTTGATTGACAACGTATCACCCGGCAATCCAATGCAGCGCTTGATGTAATTGGTCTTTTCCGATATCACATCATGATCGATTGGATAATTGAAGACGACCACATCATATCGCTCGACATTCTCAAATCCCGGAAGACGAATCCATGGAATCGTTAAATCAGGAATGTGAACACTCGTGAATGGAATACCGACTGACATTGGAGTACGCGGACCATAATTCACTTTGGATACCAGCAGAAAGTCACCGACCAGCAACGACTTCTCCATAGATGGCGTCGGGATGCGGTAAGCTTCAAAAAAGAAGGCACGAATGATCAGCGCAGCAATAGCTGCAAAAATAATTGCATCCAACCACTCGCGGGCCCACGATTTGGCCTTCTTGTTCAGGTGGTGATGCTTTTGATTTAACCGCTCTTTCCCGCGGGGTTTGTTCTGTTCTTTACTGGATTTGTTTGCCAAGATTTACGCAGTTAATACTGGTTATTACTTCATATCTTCTTTAGGAAAATGGAGCCTTTTGGGCTGGGATATCTGATTATGAGAAAACTTCCCATTCTGGTATTCGACCAGGAACCATTTTTCCCTTTCGGGCGAGTAAAAATAATCCTTAAAATCGCCCAGTTTCTTCACATTCATCAATTCCCTTGAAAGTGTCCGCTTTACTTCGGGCATCAGGTCAATGTAACGGCTTGCACCGACGTAGACTAGACCATTCTCAAAAGGTCCGTCCACATCCAGTAGCATCATTGGAATGGAGTCGTTCACCACAAGCCAGTACTCAAACTCCACAAACATACCGGGACGAAAATTCTTTTTACCGACCATATCCGGCAGCGTTTGCGTCGGGTTTCCAAAAAGGGTTTGGAGCCGCGCTCTCAATTCAATGGTCGGCACATGATCAATCGTAGCTTTCTGGTATAATCCCTGCCCGGTCCACTTTATATCCTTGAATCGTTTATGGAATTTAGCCCGGTCGGCGTGATTGACCTTGCGTATGGTCGGCGCCTTAAACATGTTGTATTGCTGGGCATGAACGATACCTGCTTCAGCAAGGGCCAGGAAAAGGACAAACAGGGTGGTTTTTCGGATCATTCGTATCACGGGATCAATCATTACTCATGGATAGTACTGCGAGGAAGGCTTCTTGCGGAATTTCCACACTGCCCACCTGCTTCATACGTTTCTTACCCTCTTTTTGTTTTTCGAGAAGTTTACGTTTTCGGGTAATATCCCCGCCGTAACATTTAGCAAGAACGTCTTTACGCAGGGCCCGAATGGTATCACGTGCGATGACTTTATTTCCAATTGCTGCCTGAATAGCCACCTCAAACATCTGGCGCGGAATCAGTTCCTTAAGTTTACCGCACAACTTACGTCCCCACTCATACGCCTTGTCACGATGCACGATGGTCGACAACGCATCGACCGGATCGCCGTTTAGCATGATATCCAGTTTCACAAGATCGCCTTCCCGGCGTT
Organism: uncultured bacterium; assembly: GCA_963787205.1. Classification (GTDB taxonomy): domain Bacteria; phylum Bacteroidota; class Rhodothermia; order Balneolales; family DATFMH01; genus DATFNI01. The sequence continues at coordinate 126,141 of CAWBCD010000009.1, read as the reverse complement.
CAATGAATTCGTAATCGAGCGATGCATACCCGCGGGTATTGCTTTTAAGCTTGTCATAAAAATCGAAAACGATCTCTGCGAGAGGAAGCTCATACGTGATATCCACACGCTTGGTATCGAGATAGTGAGTATTCACATAAACGCCGCGGCGCTCCTGGCAAAGCTTCATCACAGGTCCGATGTAATCGGCCGGAGTGATAATCTGAGCCCGGATATACGGTTCATATATCTCTTCAATAACACCACGGTCAGGCATCTCACTCGGATTATCCACCTCTTCCTTTTCACCGTTTGTCAGCAATACATCGAACTGCACATTAGGAACAGTTGTAATGATATCCATATCAAATTCGCGGTCGAGGCGTTCCTGCACAATTTCCATGTGCAGCATACCGAGGAATCCGGCACGGAAACCAAATCCAAGTGCCGCCGATGTTTCTGGTTGAAACTGTAGTGCGGCATCGTTTAGCTGAAGCTTTTCAAGAGCAGATCGCAGGTTTTCGAAATCATCGGCATTGGTCGGATAGATTCCCGAGAAGACCATCGGCTTAACGACCTTGAACCCGGGAATGGGCTTTGATGCACCATGACTGACCGTAGTCACTGTATCCCCGACTCGCGTATCCTGGATTGATTTCACACTGCCGATGATATAGCCAACTTCTCCTGCCGTTATCTCATCTGTTGGAAATTTCTTCATGTGGAGATAGCCGATCTCCTCTGCTTCATATTCCTTGCCGGTAGCCATAAACCGGATCGGATCCCCTTTCTTCAAGGTGCCGTCGAAGATGCGAACATAGACAACCGAACCCCGGTAGGCATCAAACACGGAGTCGAATATAAGAGCACGAAGCGGCGCTTCAGCGCTACCCTTCGGAGGTGGGATACGTTCTACAATGGCTTCAAGGAGATCCTCTACACCGACTCCGGTTTTTGCGGATACCTGCAGAATCTCCTCACGTTTACATCCGATGAGATCAATAATCTGCTGGGACACTTCATCAACCTCGGCTCCAGGCAGATCCACCTTGTTTAACACAGGGATAATCTCCAGATCCTGGTCGATAGCCTGATAGAGGTTGGAGATGGTCTGGGCCTCAACTCCCTGGGAAGCATCGACGACAAGGAGGGCACCTTCACAGGCTTTCAATGCCCGTGATACTTCATAAGAGAAATCGACGTGACCCGGGGTATCAATCAGATTGAATACATACGTCTTTTTATCCGATGCCTTGTAGGCCATACGGATAGCGTGACTTTTAATCGTAATTCCACGCTCCCGCTCCAGGTCCATGTCGTCAAGGACCTGGTTCTGCATCTCACGCTCGGTTATGGTACCCGTGCGTTCGAGGAGACGGTCGGCCAGGGTGGACTTCCCGTGGTCGATGTGAGCGATTATACAAAAATTGCGAATGTGCTGCATGTATTCCTTTGATGCCTGTCAGCTTTGGTATCGATATACCTTGGTAAAAATCAGGGCTTAAAATACTAAGAATTCGATTACTTCTGAAAAAGAGCGCAGATAGCGCCTTTACTTCCTCAGATCCTTTGGGATTACTTTTCCTGTATCAGCGTTAAGAGCTTATCTAACCTCAAACTGCCGTTCCGGGTCTGCATAACAAGGCTGCCTTAATTCGTCCTCTACAGATTGGATAGGCAGTTAACGGAATACAGATAACCCGTATTACAAGTTTACTCTAAAATAAGAGGTTTTAAGGAAACAACGATATATGAAACAGTCAATCAATCCATGCCGGGGACCTTTTCATTATTACTTTTATTAACGGCCCGTACCGTTCAGCTATCCTTGATTTTTGCATCCGGCCTTTGTCACATTTACCCAGTTCACACCACAATCATCACACCTATTACGAACCAATCACCATTGCCTGGAAATCCAGCAGGGAATTATTGATTATAAATGCTGATTATTTTATCCATATCGACTATACACTTACGCGTTAATCGAGAATAAACAGAGTAACTGAATTCAATCTGCTTTAGATGACTTCTTTGATGATCTCAATAATAAAATCCTGATCTATATAATATTAGACACACGAACATTGACACGGACCAGAAAATAAATCCGATACTTTATAATGCTGCCATGCTGTACCTTTCGCAATTGACTATCAACCAGGTTTTAGAAATTTCTCCGTTTTAAAACAAATACACCAAATGCCCGAATCCATCGCTACATTTCTGCGCGACTTTGTCCACCATATCCGTTTTGTTGATGTCCTCGATATTGCCTTTATCTCTTTTTTCCTGTATGCCATTATAAACTGGCTGAGACAAAGTGTCTCATGGAAGGCAATGCTCAGTGTCTTCATCCTTGTTGCTGTCTATTTCCTGGCCCGGTTCCTCGATATGTATTTAACAGAGATGTTAATGGAAGGGCTCTTTTTTGTAATCCTCATTGGGATTGTCGTCGTATTCCAGTCGGATATCCGGCGGTTTATGGATCGTCTTGGGACGTGGCGCTTTCTCAGTGGTCGGCCAACTCTGCCGTCATCGTCACTTACCATTGACACATTGACTGAAGCGGCTTCGAAGATGGCTGCGGCAAGAACCGGTGCACTCATCATCATTCGGGGAAGTGAATCGTGGGACCGGCATGTGCACGGCGGCATCCCGCTGAACGGGGAGATCACCATTCCGCTGCTCCTGAGTATTTTCAACACAAAATCACCTGGTCACGACGGGGCTGTTCTGATTGAAGCAGACAGGATTCTGAAATTTGGCACCCATCTCCCGCTATCCACCAAACTGTATAAGATAGGAAGCGGCGGAACCAGACATGCGGCGGCGTTAGGTATTTCGGAGCTGTGCGACGCATTCGTAATTGTTGTTTCAGAAGAACGCGGGGTCATCAGTGTGGCCTCAGGTGGTGAGCTTAACGTGTTATCTTCACCAGGAGAGCTGAAGAACCACCTTGAAGCATTTTGGCTCAAACACTATAGCGATGAGGGGAAAAATCATCTGGTCTGGTGGAAAAAACGAAGCCTGCGCACGGCTATCTTCTCCGTTGCACTTGCCGTGACTTTCTGGTTCGCTTTCGCTTACCAAACCGGCAATCTGTATCGGACATTCGAGGTGCCGATCGAATTTAAAAACCTGAAATCGAGTAAAGTAGCCCTCACCGACTCCGTACCGGTAAATGCGCGTGTCACTCTTTCGGGTTCACAACAGGCATTTCGTTTATTCGACTCCTCACAGCTTGTTATCTCTTTCGATCTTTCGAAGGTGGATCCCAATTCAAAAGATCTGATTATCAGTCGCAACAATATGAATTTGCCCGCAGACATTCATGTTTACGAAACTCTGCCGCAAACCATTACCATTCACAAGAAAAAATATTTATCCCGCCTGCTTCCGGTGAAGATTGATACAACCGGATACCTCCCAAAAGGATTAATACTGGAAGGAATCTCAATCAGTCCGTCTAAGATCCATGTAGAAATAACTGATGCTGATGACAAAGGAATCAAATCGATTTCTACGGCTGAAATCGACCTTTCAGATATCAGCAAAACAACGAAGTTGACTCGTCAGATTCAACTACCAGGTGATGTTCAATTGTCTCCGAAGGAATCATCCAGAGTAGCCGTGACCATTAAAGTAAAGTACAAATAAAAACAACACCGCTACAGGGATATACGATATCTGTCAGGAATCCTTTTTATTCAGTAACTCTACGTGCAACCTGAAGATGTCTACATACTTTGCTGCCTGTTCATAAATATCCCTGATCATCCAGAATATTACATCCGGCTCACCCCGGATGGTTGTTGATAAATCGTGTACGTCGTAGATAATATCATATGAATCCAGAAGATCTATGATACGCTGCACTTCGTGCTCGGCGTCCGTCACATTGAAAGGCAGGAATGTTATCTGGCAAGTCATATTACTACAACATGTTGTAAATACTATCCTTTGACAGATTTCTCACTGTTCTTCATTTTCTCCCATGATTCTCTCTCATACGTAAAGACGACATCTGGATCAGGCAGCACCGATTCGTGGTCTTTACCCGGATAATCCATGCGTGTCAGAAAATCACGGATAATATTGAGCCTTGCCGTCTTCTTATGATTTGCTCGTACAATGATCCACGGAGCTGAAGCGGTATGTGTCCTCGCAAACATCTCATCACGGGCCATGGAATAGTCGTCGAATTTTTTAAGGGCTTTCTCATCAATCGGACTCACCTTCCACTGTTTGAGTGGATCTTCTTTACGATCCTCGAGACGCTCCTTTTGTTCTTCTTTATTGATATCCAGGTAATATTTGAAAAACTGAAGATGCGATTTGTTCAGTAACTCCTCGAATGAGACCACTTCGCTCATAAAGGTCTCAAATTCATCGTCGGAACAAAAGTCCATCACCCGTTCTACACCAGCCCGGTTGTACCAGCTCCGGTTGAACAGCACAAGTTCACCGCCACTGGGCAGATGCGGAACGTATCGCTGGAAATACCATGAGAGCGTCTCTTTGTCAGACGGCTTGCCAAGAGCTACCACACGCGTCTCCCGCGGACTCATATGTTCCGTGATTCTCTTGATCGTGCCATCCTTGCCTGCCGCATCACGACCTTCCAGGATGACAAACACCTTCTTCTGTTTCTCAATGATATCACGCTGTAGCTTCACAAGCTCGATCTGGAGCTTCCGAAGCTGTTTCTTGTACTCTTTCTTCGACGGTTTATCGGACATAATAGACACCTCTGGTTTGGACAACAGATAAATGAATTGTCGATTGCTTAATAATTCCCCCTTAGAAAAGGGGCAAGGGGGATTGACCCAGCGTTTACATTATCAACAAAACACTGAATACCCCAGTCATCTTCAAAAAAGAAAAAAACTAATTATTGACCATGCTCATCCGGTCTTCCGGATAGCGCGTACCGGCAGCAGCACCCTGCGGCGCAATCCGGTCGATCTCTGCCAATTCGTCTTTTGTAAAGGTAAGATCAGCAGCTTCGACATTCTGATGTAGATATCGCATATGCTTGGTACCCGGTATCGGAACGACATCCTGTCCCTGATGCAAGAGCCATGCGAGGGCCAGTTGTGCCGGGTTACAGTTTTTCTTTTCAGCCAGTTCGTTAATCTTATCTACGAGATGAAGATTCTTTTTGAAATTTTCACCCTGGAACCGGGGATTAAATTTGCGAAAATCGTCGTCCTCAAAATCATCAGGGGATTGATAGCGTCCCGTAAGAAATCCCCTGCCCAGCGGGCTATACGCTACAAAACCAATTCCCAGTTCGCGGCAGGTCGGTATGATTTCATCCTCCGGATCACGGCTCCATAATGAATATTCTGTTTGAAGCGCCGTAATTTGGTGAACTTTCGAAGCCTTCTTTAGCGTATTCGGAGCCGCCTCGGACATCCCGATGTATTTCACTTTGCCCTCCTTGACCAACTCGGCCATCGCTCCAATAGTATCTTCGATGGGTACTTTCGTATCAACGCGATGTTGGTAATAAAGATCAATATGATCAACGCCGAGTCGTTTCAGGCTGGCTTCACAGGCTTTTCGCACGTAATCAGGATGACCGTTTACACCACGAAAACTGTGATCATCACCGCGCACGATGCCAAACTTGGTGGCCAAAATAACTTTATCTCTCCGGTCTTTAATGGCCTTTCCGACCAGTTGTTCGTTATGACCGACTCCGTACATATCAGCTGTATCCAAGAAGGTGACGCCACGGTCAATGGCTTCATGAATTACTTTAATAGATTCCGAATCGTTTGTTGAGCCGTAAAATTCGGACATTCCCATGCATCCAAGACCAACTGCCGAAACGACCGGACCCTGTTTTCCAAGTATTCGTGTCTGCATAATTATCTCTGCTTACTTAAATATATTCTGAATTCGTTTGTGGCTATAACACATTTGTGCAAAAGAAGATTCATGAAGTCTCGTCGGGATAGGTCACAACTTGCAAACTTGCAACAGGTCTCACTACTCACTACTCACTACTTCCACTACTATAAAATTATCGTTAACTCATGCATCTTTAATGATGTTTCAGTAACTTCGCTGTCGTGATAGAAACAACGGACATATCAAGCATATTTGACAGGGCACTGGAAAGCTCCCATATCCTCATTGCCTTGCATCGACATTGCCATTCGCATCATCATCACCATTCGGCTCACTGAATCCTGGTCAGCGTGACCTCCCTACCCATCAGCGAGCTTTTCCGAACGACACAACTGTTAACACCATTCATGCATTATGCTTGTTTATTGTTTAGAAAATCCAATTATTTATAACTCAAAAAAAGATTAGTACCCGTGGAAACCAGTACATCATTACGCATTGGCATACAGAAAAATGGACGTCTGACCGACGAAACGGTAACCCTGCTGAAAAACATCGGCCTTGAATTTGACGGCTATAAAAACCGCCTGATGGTTCGCAGCCGCAACTTCGATGTTGAGATCCTGCTTATCCGGGATGACGACATCCCCGAATATGTGCAGGATGGTGTCTGCGACATTGGGTTCGTCGGTGCAAATGTCACTGCTGAACGAGATGCCGACGTCCAGGTCTTGCTCGATCTCAACTATGGACATTGCCACCTCTCGCTGGCCGCTCCAAAAAGTTCTGATATTCGAAAGGTTGAGGATTTCCAGGGAAAACGAGTAGCCACCAGTTATCCCCGGCTGACACAACGTTTCTTCGAGTCCCAGGGAATCGACGTAGATATCATCACTATTTCAGGTGCGGTCGAAATAACGCCTGCTCTGGATGTAGCTGATGCTATTTGCGACCTGGTATCAACCGGAAGTACACTCAAGGCAAACGGTTTGATTGAGCTGGATACCATTCTGGAGTCGCAGACCCAACTCATTCAAACCAGCAAACCCATCAGCCAGGATAAACAAGATCTCATCGATAAGTTTCTGGTACGCATTCGTGGTCAGCAGACAGCAGATGAGAGCCGGTATATCATGATGAATGCACCGCGGTCATCTCTGGAAAAAATCTCACATATCATTCCATCGTTGAACAGCCCGACTGTCTTACCGCTCGCCAACCCGGATATGATCGCCATCCATTCTGTCATCTCCATCAGGGAATTCTGGGTAGTCATGGAAAAACTGAAAGAAGCCGGAGCTACCGGTATCGTCATGTTGCCTATTCAGAATATGATTCTTTAAGGATGAGATCATGGATGTAAATGTCTATTCAAATTTAAGTGAAGAGCAGCGGGCAGATCTCTGCGCAAGGCCGCGAATTAACAGCACGGACATCTATGAACGAGTACAGGAGATTCTCGATCAAGTTCGTCAACGCGGTGATGAGGCTCTTCTGGAATACACAAAAAAATTCGATGGGACTGATCTGGAAAAACCAACTGAGAATCCGGGTACGAATAACGCCCGCAAGCTCAGCAAAGATGTCAAAGAAGCCTTCGACACAGCATGGACTAACGTCTACCGTTTTCACCAGGCACAGATTGGAATAGAGCTGGAAGTCGAAACCGTACGGGGCGTTCTCTGCCGGCGGGTGGCACGACCGATTGAGCGCGTCGGATTATATGTACCCGGCGGATCGGCCATTCTCCCCTCAACTGCTCTTATGCTTGGCATCCCGGCTGCAATCGCAGGATGTCGCGAAATTGTCATTGCAACGCCACCGGACAAAAATGGTAACATCGCTCCGGAAATCAAATATATTGCCGAACGGCTTGGAGTGAAGGTAATTCTCAAAGCCGGTGGCGCACAGGCTATCGCTGCTCTTGCCTACGGGACTGAATCAGTACCCAAAGTTGACAAGATCGTTGGTCCGGGTAACCAATATGTCACGGCCGCCAAAATGCTGTTGCAGAATTCTGATGCGATGATCAGCATCGATATGCCGGCCGGCCCCTCGGAGGTTTTGGTCATCGCTGACGAGCAGGCGAATCCTAAATTTGTCGCCGCTGATCTTTTGTCCCAGGCTGAGCATGGGCCGGACAGCCAAGTCATCCTCGTAGCCATCGACGGTTTTGATCTCCATGGAATGCAGGCAGAACTTGACGCTCAACTCGAAGCTCTGCCACGTCGTGATACGGCAAAAAAAGCCCTGTCTAAAAGTCACGCCATCAAAGTTCAAACCGAAGCCGATGCAGTGGCTTTTTCAAATCAATACGCACCCGAACATCTCATCATTAATACGGAAGACCCTCAGCGTATTTTGGATCATGTGATGAATGCTGGTTCTGTTTTCCTGGGTCCATGGTCTCCTGAGAGCGCCGGCGATTATGCCTCGGGTACCAATCACACGTTGCCGACGTATGGTTATGCCCGCATGTATAGCGGGGTATCCACAGATACCTTCCGCAAACAAATCACGGTTCAGGAGCTGTCTCCGTCCGGACTGAAAACACTGGGCCCGACCGTTATGAAGATGGCAGAAGTTGAACAACTGGAAGCCCATAAAAAGGCCGTTGAACTGCGTCTGCAACAATTAAAAGAATCCTGATCCCCTACGTTTTTAATGACAATATGAAACCCTCCATTACACAGTTTGAACTTGAAAAGCTGGTCAGGCCCAATATCCTGGAACTGACGCCTTACCGGTGCGCCCGGGATGATTACGAGGAAGGTATCTTGCTGGATGCCAATGAAAATGCCCTCGGTGCCAACATCGATGATCCCGATTCGCTGCATCGATATCCTGATCCTCATCAGCAGAAGCTTCGCAAAGCACTTGCCGCTTTCCGGGGAGTCTCTACTGAAAATGTTTTCGTTGGCAACGGAAGCGATGAAGCCATAGATCTTTTAATCCGGATTTTTTGCAGACCCGTCGTCGATCACATTATCATAACCCCGCCTACGTACGGCATGTACAAAGTGGCTGCATCGATACAGGATTGTGGCATTACTTCAGTGCCCCTTACACCGGACTTCGACCTGGAGCCCGCTCACATTTTGGAACAGGCAAGCGAGAAATCCAAACTGCTCTTTCTATGCTCCCCGAACAATCCAACAGCCAATGAATTGAGTCTCGAAAAGATTGAGACTCTCATCCATTCCTATCCGGGGATTGTCGTTCTTGACGAGGCTTACATTGATTTCAGTACGAGAAAAAGTCTTTCCGGGCGCATTGCTGAATTTCCAAATCTTGTTATTCTGCAGACGCTCTCTAAATCTTTCGGTCTTGCCGGGCTGCGTCTTGGCATCGCCATTGCATCAACAGAAATCATCCGGTTAATGATGAGCGTGAAGGCACCTTACAACATTAATAAACTCACTCTTCAGGCTGCTGAAAAAGCTGTGGACAACACAGAACTCATGCAAAAACATGTTTCTGAGCTTTTGGAAGAGAGGAAACGATTGCGTTCAGCACTCACGAATATCCCATCCGTTGAAAAGGTATTCCCTTCTGATGCCAACTTTCTGCTTGTTCGTGTGCCTGATGCTCTTTCTGTTTACGGGCGGCTCGCTGAACAAGGGATCATCGTACGATATCGGGGTGATCAGATCCATTGCGAAAACTGCCTCCGTATCACGGTCGGAACGCGATTAGAAAACGATCTGTTGATAAACCAGTTAACATCACTGCTGCCATGAAGATACTAATTCACCCAACTGCTATTAAGCCTGTCAACCCAGACTTTTATCTCAGAGCTGGCAGCCTTTCCGGGATGCGCAGGCTGTTACAAAACGGGTGGGAATTGATGGGTGACATCACACTTTCTGAAGAACAGGTACGCCTGATAAGACAGGAGTCGATCATCATTCAGCCTATTGCCGGAAAACCTGCCGATTATACTGTCCGTGGTCATGGCTCCGGGCTGTTTCTCTTCGACTCATCAGACAAGGAGCTGGCCTCTCAAATTACCTGGGAGCAGCTCGTCGACAACCTGCTTTTCCCTTCACGTACGGCCCATATTCACCGGAAAACCGGTGAAACCGATATCCATGTGGATATCAACCTTGATGGCGAGGGGAAACCAGATATCAGTACCGGAATTGGGTTCTTTGATCACATGCTTGATCAGATAGCCAGGCATGGACAAATCGACCTCAGCATCCAATGCAAGGGTGATCTGGAGATTGACGAACATCATACTATTGAAGACACCGCTCTGGCATTGGGTACTGCAATCAACCGGGCCATCGGCGACAAAAAAGGCATTGAACGCTACGGGTTTGTATTGCCCATGGATGAGGCGCGCGCGCTGGTGGCTCTCGACCTTTCCGGACGCCCGTACCTGGTTTTCAAAGGTAAATTCCACAGGGAGTTTGTCGGGGATTTTCCGACCGAAATGGTTCATCATTTCTTTTACTCGCTGGCCATTAAAATGGAGGCCACGTTGCATGTTGAATTCACCGGTGAAAACGATCATCATCAGGTTGAAGCTTGCTTTAAGGGATTTGCACGGGCTCTGCGTCAGTGTGTCCACCGCGATGAACGTAATCTGAACAATATTCCCAGTTCAAAAGGCGTGTTGTAAACTAATCGGTTAAACGGGCTATGATAATTTTAATTAAAAATGCTAACTGATTTGTGAGCAAAATCACTGAAAATCGTCTGATACTCGACTCCATTGCAATCGGAATCTTAGGGGCATTGGGAGCCAATCTCTTCATCTTTCTTCTTAAATGGTCGAACCGGTTACTCCTCCAGGATATTGCAGGATACAAAGAACCTATGTTGCCCTCCGAGGGCGGTACTCTGGCTCAACATATCGGTGCCCATGGACTTTGGCTTATTCCCCTGGTACTGGCTGCAGGCGGTTTGATCGTCGGACTTTTGATCTACAAAGTTGCTCCTGATGCCGAAGAAGGCACTGATGCAGGTATTGAGGCATTTCACCGAAAGGGCGGCCTTATTCGTAAACGCGTTCCATTAGTTAAAATGATTGCCTCCGCCATTACCATTGGATCCGGGGGTTCGGCAGGACGAGAAGGGCCAACAGTTTTGATTGGCGCAGGACTTGGTTCCATATACGCCCAGATAATGAAACGAAAGGTCAGTGAACGGCGTCTCCTGATTTTGGTCGGGATGGCCTCCGGTCTTTCAGCAATCTTCCGCTCACCCATTGGTACTGCTTTTTTTGCCGTTGAGGTGCTCTATTCCAGTATTGAATTTGAATCTTCGGCTCTCATATACGCATTGATCGGCAGTCTCGTCGCCTACGCGCTTAATGCTTTGATAGTTGGCTGGGAACCCCTGTTCTCCATAACACAGAGTTTCAATTTTAACAATATTACCAACTTCGGTGAGTTTGCTCTTCTCGGTATAGCCTGCGGTTTATTGGCAGCCTTTATGCCGACCCTTTATTTCGAGACCAAATCTTTTTTCACGAAACTGCGGATTCCGCAATTCATAAAACCTGCCATTGGTGGTCTTCTTACCGGTATTCTTGCTTTATTTCTTCCCCAGGTACTTGGTGCTGGTTATGGATGGATACAAATCACCCTCAACGGTGATATTACGCTCAAGATCATGCTTATCCTGATCATCGCCAAAATGGTTTCCTTTTCATTTACCGTCGGTTCGGGAGGTTCTGGCGGAGATATTATCCCGAGCTTGTTCATTGGTGCTATGATAGGTGGCGTTATCGCGCATCTGTTTCATCAGTCGTCAACCGGATTTGTTGTTGTAGGTATGACGGCCTTCCTGGGCGCTGCTATGCGCATGCCTATCGCTGCTATCATCCTTGTCACTGAGATGACCGGCGGTTATGAACTTCTTATTCCCGCCGGTATTGCAGTGATTGTCAGTTACCTCTTGCAGGAATTCCTTACGCGCCATGCCAAGCATCAAACAATGTACAAGGGGCAAGTGCCCTACCGCTATGATTCTCCTTCTCATGAGGAAGAACACTGGCGGCTGGCCTACCGAATGTTGCAAAACAAAGATATCAAACTACCCAGTGATTTAAGTCATCTCGAACTTTTGCAACTCATTCAGTCTGGTGTACCTATCAATCTCTCAAACGGTAAAAACTTTCTCCTCGGTGAGATTGATGAGAATAGTCCCCTACGCGGCAAGAGCCTAAGCTCAGAGGAGGCTTCTCCTTTGCGTGACAAGGCAAAAGTAGTGGCTTTACTGCACGATGGCGACATCGTCATACCAAACGGAAGTACTAAATTCCATAATAAGGATCAGCTTTTGATTTTGGCTGAAAGCGATCATTCAGAAACGATAAAAAAGATTCTTGCACCTCCGTCGGCAAGCAGACAAGAACCCCTGGAATCCGATAATTAATACTGAAACCACCTCCAATCAACCATTATGATAGGAATCATCGATTACGAAGCAGGTAATATTGCCTCGGTTACTAATGCGCTGAACCGTCTGAATGTGAACTTTACCGTAACCAACGAACTCGAGAAACTGGGTCATTGTGATGGATACATATTCCCGGGCGTTGGTCATGCGTATTCAGCCATGAGAAGTCTTGATGAACACAACCTCATTGATTGGATGAAAGGCATTAAAAAACCTCTGCTGGGCATTTGTCTTGGGATGCAGTTACTATTTGAGGAATCCGAAGAAGGATCCAGCACCGGGCTGGGTGTTATCCCGGGGAAACTCAGGAAATTTGACAGCATCCGGGGTAAAGTACCCCATATGGGCTGGAATACATTTACTAAAATTGCTGATCATAGTCTTTTAAGAGGCATTCAAAAAGAAGATTATTTTTACTACGTTCACAGCTATTATGCGCCTGTAAATCAATATTCCCTGGCGACATGTGATTACATCAACAGTTTTGCCTCCGTAGTTGCCAACAATAATTTCCTGGGTGTTCAGTTTCACCCCGAGAAATCGGGAAGTACCGGCGAACATCTGCTGTCAAACTTTCTTACTATTGTAAAAGATTCGTCATCAGTTACCGTTTGACGCCCCGATTTCCACTCCTCTCATTTTATATTTAAAAATTGCAGATACGGATTCGCCTGATTTCTTGATAACTTCTTTAATCCTTCTGCGTAGTTTTGTAACTTGCGCAATCGATTGCGCAAATAAACAGTTTACACGATGAAAGTAAAAACCCTCAAGATCCACCCCGACGATAATATCCTTGTAGCCCTTACTGATTTGGAGCAAAATGAACAAATCAGCAACGGATTGGGGCCGATTAGCTTACGTGAACATGTACCTGCAAAACACAAGTTTGCTCTTGCTGATCTGAAGCCCGGAGACAGCATTTATATGTACGGCCTCCTGGTTGGAAAGGCTACCCAGCCTATACCCAAAGGCGGACTACTATCAACGGAAAATGTGAAGCATGTCACCTCCGATTTTCATGAAAAGAGCCGGACAGCATCCTGGACGGCTCCGGATGTGAGCAAATGGAAGGGAAAAACCTTCCTCGGTTATCATCGCGCGGATGGTCAGGTTGGGACGGCCAACTACTGGCTGGTTATACCCATGGTTTTTTGTGAAAACCGGAACGTCACCATGCTGAAAAACGCGTTCCTGCAAGAGCTCGGTTATTCTGAGCCGGAAGTTTACAAGCGATATGTCTCAGAACTCGTCGGTTTGTACCAAAAGGGTGAAACCGAAACCATAAAAAAGCAAACGACCCCACCCAAACCGTCCGATCTCAGGCGTAAAAAACCGATCTTCGAGAATGTAGATGGAATCAAATTCCTGACTCACGAAGGAGGTTGCGGGGGTATTCGTCAGGATGCCGAGGCGCTTTGTGGGTTGCTCGCCGGTTATATCCACAACCCGAATGTTGCCGGTGCCACGGTCTTGAGTCTGGGTTGTCAAAACGCGCAGGTCGATATTCTGCGCCAAAAAATCAAGGAGCTTGATCCTGATTTCCAGAAACCTCTTTTCGTTTTTGAACAACAGAAAAGTGGTACGGAATACGAAATGCTGTCAAAGGCTATCCGTGAGACATTTTTGGGATTAGTGGAAGCAAACAAGCTGGAACGTAAGCCGGCTCCGTTGGATAAGCTCGTTATCGGATTGGAATGTGGAGGGTCAGACGGCTTCTCTGGCATATCTGCAAACCCAGCTATTGGCCACACCTCCGATCTGATGGCCGCCCTTGGTGGGAAAACTATCTTGTCTGAGTTCCCCGAACTCTGTGGCGTTGAGCAGGAATTGATTAACCGCTGTGTGAACGGAAATAGTGCTGATCGTTTCATTGCCTTAATGAGATCCTATTCAAATGCGGCTGTCGCTTCCGGCTCCGGTTTCGATATGAACCCCTCGCCCGGCAACATCAAGGATGGATTGATCACAGATGCCATGAAATCAGCGGGTGCCGCAAAGAAAGGTGGAACATCTCCGGTAGCCGACGTACTCGATTATCCTGAATATGTGAATAAGGCAGGTCTGAATCTGCTATGTACCCCGGGAAACGATGTTGAGAGCACAACCGCACTCGCCGGAGCTGGCGCCAATATCGTGTTATTCACAACGGGCCTGGGCACACCAACCGGAAATCCAATTGCACCTGTCGTTAAGATTTCTTCGAATACTGTACTCGCACAGAGAATGCCCGATATCATTGACATCGACAGCGGCTCTATCATTTCAGGTGATAAAACCATTGAAGATGTTGGCGGAGAAATACTCGATTACATCATTGATCTGGCCAGTGGCAAGTTCAAAACGAAAGCAATGGAACTGGATCAGGATGATTTCATCCCATGGAAGCGGGGGGTGTCTTTGTAAGGCGGGTGATAATCACGGGAGATTATCCATACGTATTAGCATGCACCGATACCTCTTTCAAAGATCGTGAAGGTATTCTATTTGGCCTTCTTCGGGTGAATTCTCGTGCTTGGGGTCCATCTTGAAGATACGCTCCATCAACTGCCATTTATCTTTGGCTGTTGCGTCTGCTGAGGTATTCTGAAACCGGGAAACAAATGCCTCCCATTCTTTTTGTCTGGGCTTGGTTGCAAGAAGAGACATCGCACTGTCATGATCAAAATCTGCCGTGGTATCCATAATCATGAAGGCCCGGTTACCGAAAAGAAATATCTCCATGTCGATGATCCCGACTTCTTTCATCCCCCGTGTTATCTCGGGCCATAGTCCACCATTTGCATGGACAGTCTTGTATTCTTCAATAAGTTCGGGATCATCCCGCAAAGTCAGAGTCTTGCAGTATCTCTTAAATGTCAAGGACCTTGATGTATTCATAAGCGCTAATACAGCTTTATTCACTGATTTAAAATTAATATACAATCACAGAGCTTTTTCACTAATCAAAAACAAGCGATATCGCGATTCCTTTATTATCTTCTCCTCTGTTGGGGATACCATTTAAGCTTTTACGCGATCCAGGGTTATAGCATGAACACTTGTTGCATCACCTTACTGCAGGCAGGCAATGATTAATGGAATGTATCGCTTCTCCTAAATACTATCCATGGCAAAGAAAAGAACTACCATCCATGATATCGCTAAAGAGCTGAATGTAACAGCTTCTACTGTTTCCAGGGCTTTGCAGGACCACCCCCGGATCAGCCGGGAAACGAAAGAAGCCGTTCTTGAGGTTGCCCGAAAGTTAAACTATCAGCACAATAGCCTTGCAGCAGCACTCCGAAAGGGGAAGAGCAATCTGATCGGGGTCATTGTACCAACGGCAGACCGTAACTTTTTTGGTACAATCATCCGGGGAATTGAAGAAGTGGTAAACAGGTCCGGATACCGTGTAATCATCAGTCAGTCCAATGATCTGATATCCAAAGAAAAAGCTAACATTGATGCACTTTTGGAAGCCCAGGTTGATGGAATTCTTGCATCAATCGCCAAGGATACCGTTGAATTTGATCATTACCTGAAAATAAAGAAACGGGGCATACCTCTTATCCTGTTTGACCGCGTTACGGACGAACTCAATACCAGCTCCGTGGTCATCGACGATTTTCTTGGAGCCTATAAAGCCGTTGAGCATCTGATCCATCAAGGATGCCGGCGTATTGTGCACTTCAGCGGCCAGCAGAATTTAAGTATTTATAAAGAACGGCTCAGGGGTTATAAACAGGCACTGATCACCAACGGTCTGAACTTCGACAAAAACCTTGTGCTATATGGTGAGACTCAACTTGAAACAGGGGAAGAATTGGGCAAACAGGTGCTTGCCATGCATCCGTTGCCCGATGCTATATTCTCAGCAAGTGATTACACGGCTATCGGTGCCATGCATCACCTGAAAAGGCATGGTATCAAAATCCCTGAACAAATTGCTATTGTCGGATTCAGTAATGAGGTCTTCACCACATTTGTAGATCCGGCTCTTACTACTATTGACCAGCATGGCAAGATGATGGGACAGACGGCAGCAAAACTGTTTCTGAGACAGGTTGATAACAAAGAACTGCTTCATAATCAGGAAAAGACGGTGCTGGACCCCGACCTTGTGATTCGAAAGTCATCGTTAAAAAAAGGAATTGATAGGCGCTAGTGTCATAACCATAAAATAAGTTTAGTCTATGGGTCAGTTAAAGTTGTTAGTCGTTACCGCTTTAACCACAGATTGGCACAGATAAACTTAGATTTAATCTGTTTGGATCCGCGTAAATCCGCGGCTAATTACTTTACAAATTAACTGGTATTAGCACTAGGTCTCTTTAAAACCCTGTTTCATTACGTTTCAATTCAAATTTCACTTTCTTTGTGGAGGCAAAATTTTATCATTATCTTGCATTTGGTGTATCGTTTGTTATTTTTCGTCAGGCAATGTTACCGGTAAAATAAGGATTTCGAAAAGCCATTACCTGCGACTATTATTTTCGGGGGTTAACAATTCAGGTGGTATCCATAATCAAAACCCAAAATTTGCATGCTTAAACCTCTAAACCGAAAAACCGCCAATATTTCAACAACTCATCCGGTAAAAGTACTTCAGTTTGGAGAAGGGAATTTTCTCCGGGCCTTCGTTGACTGGATCATTGATGTTTTGAATGAGAAAGCCGGATTTAACGGATCCGTTCAGGTTATCCAGCCAATAGAGAGGGGAATGGCCTCCGTACTATCGAAGCAAGATGGCCTTTATCATCTGATTCTTCAAGGTATTCAGAACGGCGAACAGAAGGATTTAACGCGCCTTATCACCTCAGTCAACGATGCCATCAATCCTTATGATGATTATCAAAACTTCCTGATACAGGCAGAAAACCCTGATCTGCAGTTTATCATTTCCAACACAACAGAGGCTGGAATCGCTTTCGATGAGAGGGATACTTCCTACGAACAGTTGCCCAACAGCTTTCCCGGTAAATTAACAGCCCTGCTTCATCATCGGTACACGCATTTTAATGGAAATCCACCGAAAGATCTTGTTGTCATCCCATGTGAACTGATCGATAAAAACGGCAGCAACCTGAAAAGAATCATACTGCAGTATACCGATCTCTGGAATCTGGATGGTTCATTCAAAGATTGGGTGGAAAACCAGATAACTTTCTGTAATACGCTCGTCGATCGCATTGTACCCGGCTATCCAGGAGACCGTGCAGCCGAAATTGAACAACAAATTGGCTATAGTGATAAGCTGATCGTGTCCGGCGAGTTTTTTCACTTATGGGTGATTGAGGGACCCGAATGGATTAAAACCATTCTGCCAACCGAAGAAGCGGGTCTGAATGTTAAGTTCGTGAGCGATTTAACACCATATCGCACTCGGAAGGTTCGTATTCTGAATGGCTTACATACTTCTATGGTACCGGTAGCATACCTTTACGGACTGAAGACAGTTCGCGAAGCTATCACTGATGACGTGGTAGGTCATTTTCTGCAAGAGGCACTTCAACAGGAAATTATCCCAACTCTGGATCTTTTCGAAGAAGAGCTTACGTCATTTGCAAACGATGTTTTGGATCGTTTTCGCAATCCTTTCATCAAACATCAACTGCTCTCGATCTCCCTGAATTCGATCTCCAAGTACAAAGTGAGGGTACTCCCCTCTGTTCTGAAATTTATTGATCTGAAAGGTGAGCTGCCGGACCATTTGTTGTTCTCCCTGGCTTCCCTCATTCGCTTCTATAAAGGCGAGTGGCTTGGGAATGAAATTCCTTTGAATGACGATCAGGAGGTCATCGCGTTTATCCAGGATGCGTGGGAGACAGGTGATTATCAACAGATTGCTAATCAGGTGCTGGAGAATCAAAAATTCTGGGATCGGGATCTGACTCTCGTTGATGGCCTGGCAGGTCGTATCAGTGAGTTCCTGCAGCAAATCGATACCAAAGGGATTGAAACTCCACTTAAGTCTCTGCTGGACTGATCAGGTTAGACTGGTAAACCGGTCTTTTTCCCATCTCAGTAGAATTATACTCTGATCCGGGTGGGGCGGGTTGATCGTTTGTAAATGGCCGAATCGGCCACGACGTGGTGCAGAGTTGGGATTTTCTTCAACAGGACTCAGGAGTGGTGACAGTGCCAGGGCAAGAAGTGCTACGATTGCAATAACGGCCATTAAAACCCGGAAACGTGCCTGGGAATCCTCACATTGGCGGCCTTTAATCCTGCAAACAACCCAGTCCCAGTGCAGTATCAAATGAAGTGCCAGGATACTGAGAAAGATTACTGCTATCCAAAAGTGGATGTCACCCCAATCGTGGCGGTTCCAGCCCCAAATTGTGGAAATGCGTCCGGATCCCGGTGGCAACAAATAACGCATCAATACACCGGTGGTGATCAACAAGACAAACGCAAAGAAAGAGACGCTGTCTATAATGAAATTGAGTGCAGGCTTTCGGATTCTCATCTTGATATGGGTTATTTTTTAACAAGATGAAACTTTTCAAGAAACCTTTCTACACTTTGCTTGCCTGATCAATACGCTTTTTTGTGATTGACGGACAGTTGCCAGCAAACAACCAATTCTTATCAGTTCCTGCGTTTCAACTGATCACTGATTATAATTACCGATAGCTGATCTTGTCAGCCGGTACTTTGCATCGCGGCCGCTATTCCGTTAAGACTCAATAAAATGGCACGACCAACAGCATCCCTATCACCCCCGGTGGCCTGCTTCCATCGGCTTAACAACGCGATCTGTATAAAATTGAGAACGTCTGTATAAGAATTCCGCAGCTGGATCGATTTCTCAATTACCGGACTCCGGCCAAGTAAGGTGCTGTCACCCGTAATTTGCAGTATGGCTTTCTTCGTCTTTTCAAACTCCTGACCAATAATTTTGTGAAAATCAGTGCTGCTGTCGGGTGCCGCTTCACGATGGTAGTAGTTGGCAATCAGCAGTTCACTCCGTGCCATCTCCCGCTGGGCATTATTCAGAACAGCCCTGAAAAAAGGCCAGGTACTGTAGTTGGACTTAAGGAGGTCAAGATTTTCGGGTTTGCGAGATACTTCTTCCAGTATCTCGCCCATGCCAAACCACCCGGGCACATTATATCGTGTCTGCGTCCATGCAAAATTCCACGGTATAGCGCGTAAATCATTAAAGGTTAGTTCACTGCCTTTTGCACGCGAGACCGGTCGGGAGGCAATATGCAACCGGCTGATATGACTAACCGGCGTAACATTCAGATACCAGGGCCAGAAATCTTTGTGATCAATGAGACCACGATACGCACTCATCGATTTATCAGCTATTTCTTCCATCACTTTGTAGGTCGTCGCATCCAGGTTATACTGCTCCTCCTTAGTCTGGAAACGGGCCTCTGATGTGGATACAATCATAGCATTTAATATCTGCTCAAGGTGGCGATGTGCTATGGCTTCACGCGCATACCGGAATGTGATCACTTCACCCTGTTCTGTAAAACGAATGCGTCCGTTGTGGCAAGAGGCGGGCAGCGACATGATGGCACGATTGGCTCGACCACCACCACGTCCGACTGTACCGCCGCGACCGTGGAATAATCGGAAATCAATATCGTATTTACGACAGGTATCACTCAGGTTGCGCTGCGCCTTATGCAGGGCCCAGTTAGCCATCCAGTAACCACCATCTTTGTTGCTGTCGGAATACCCCAACATGATTTCCTGGAAATTGAGACGTGCCTTGAGATGTTTCCGGTAAATCTCATTTTCGAAGAGCCGGGAGAGCCGTTCGCTTCCCTCATTCAGATCTTCAATTGTCTCAAAAAGGGGCACAACATCAAGTGCACTTTTAACCTTGCCATCCTGGTAGCTCCAGAGCCCCTTTTCTTTGGCAATCACAAGCACTTCAAGCATGTCGCTGATATCATGCGTCATGCTAATGATATAGGAACCGATGCTGTCCGGGTCAATATTTACCGCCTCACGAACCACTTCGAAAGCATCCAGCAATGTCTTGGTTGACTCGCTGGTTACCGCATCACGGCTTAGTAGCGGACGGGGATTAGTAAGTTCGCTGGTGAGCAATCGTATACGTTGTTCTTCGGATAATTTGGTGTAATCATCAGAAATACCCCCGAGTCGCAGCATTTCAGCTACTACCTCTTCATGCACTCCGCTATGCTGCCGGATATCGAGAGCTGCCAGATGAAATCCGAAGGTATTGGCCCGGATAATCAGATCATGTAACCGACCATCCCTGGCCAGATCCTGCAGACCGGCATATTCCAGGCCAAGACGGATTTGTTCGAGTTCATTCCGAAACTCACCTACCGTGTAGTCTAACTCCTGATCGGTATCAACAGCGATTATAGTTTCATCAATCTTTTGCAGAATTTTAAGGATCAGACCACGTAACGGTTCTTCCTCATCGTTCTTCAAGCCGTTTCGCCGCAACCAGTCAACAGGCAACTGGACATATCTGCCCGAGATACTCAATTCTCTATGAAGTTGTTGCAATTCCTCCTGGTAAAGCTGCAACACTACCTTCCGGTGCTGCTTAAATGTAAAACGTGTCACCGTTGGAGTTACATGCGGATTCCCGTCACGGTCTCCCCCAATCCACGAGCGGAAACGGAGCATCAACGGAATTTCGGGCCGCTTCCCGTACACCTGTTCCATTGCATCCGACAAATCGCTATACATACGCGGAACAACCTGCCAAAGCGTCGTTTTTGCGAAATACAATCCGTGCAGTACTTCATCTTCAACTGTCAACCGCTCTTCACGCAGCGAGTCGGTCGTTAGGAGCATCAGGATATTCTGGTAGAGATCGGTGTAAAGTGCATCCTGTTCTTCCGGGGTAAGCTGTGTATCCTGTAGCTTTGCCAGGATATCAGAAATATGTTGCTGTTTGTAAAGGATACTGCGCCGACGTGCCTCGGTCGGATGGGCCGTCAGTGTCGGCTGAACATCCAGACTGGTGAAAATTTCGATAACTTCATCAAAGCTTCTGCCTCTTTCCTTCAACTTCCTGACAGCATCAAGCAGCGATTCCGGACGAAAACCGCCGTTCTCAGCCATACTGCGCTCATGGTTTATCCGAATGATTTCCTGTTGTTCGGCTTTATTCACAAGGTGGAAAAAGTCAGAGTACGAGCGGATCAACCAGACTAAAGTTTCCAGATCCATTTCTTTTATGAGTGAACGAACCTCTTCCCAGCCAGACGGGTTACCAGTCTCCCGGGCTTTTTTGCAGAGTTGCCTCAAATGCTCCACGTCCTGAAAAACTTCCTCACCTGCCTGTTTTCTGATGGCATGCCCCAAAAGGCTGCCCAGGAGATTTACCTGCTCACTCAGAGGTTTTGAAATTCCACTTCCTTCAGCTTTTATCTGTAATCCTGACCAACGTCGCATATTTCCTTTATTTTCTTCCGCATATAAGAGTGCCTAATATAGGCATCTCAATTTGTAAATGAATGTCAAATTAGGAAACCTGATTCAGCACAAAAAGTTCATTCCTGATCGAACCCATTTTTCCATAAAACAAAAGTAACAGTTGGGTAACATCTGCTTCATGTAAAGACCGTACCATACCAGTACTCCTTTCAAAAATAAGCGAGATACCACCCAATCCATCAGGCTGAGCATGGTGAACATGCGTCAGCCTTTTTTTGCTACAAAAACGCTGAAGAAGAACTGCTGCGTTCCGTGTATTTGATTGTCAGGGAAGGTATTTGCCACGGAGTCACAGAAGAACACGAAAATTCTGTGTCTTTCCGCGCCTCTGTGGCAATTTTGATTGAATAATCTTATTTAAATGACACACAAAGCTGGAAAAGCTTACATTATCTTCGTGTATTACCTTAACTATTCATAGCTAAGCTAGTCAAATTGAAATGAAAACAGCACTTGTTCTAAACGGGGGAGGAGCGAAAGGCGCTTTCGAAGCCGGAGCGATAAAAGTGCTCCTGGATCATCATTTTGAATTCAATCTGATTGCCGGGGTTAGCGCCGGAGCCCTTAACGGTGCCATGCTGGCTACCGATCAGGCGGATCCCTTATTCCACTTGTGGCAGACAATCACTGAATCGGATATCACGACAAAACCATCGGTTGTAAATACCGCTCTTCGCTACGTGAAATACAAAATCGGCATTGGCAAACCGCCCATGTCCTTTGCCAGCAACTCGGCCCTTTTCCAACTGGCCCGGCGGTACCTGACCAATCGACCACTCAAGATTCCCTTCACGGCCGGCAGGGTTAATTTGAAAACAGGAGAATATGTAAATGAAATACACGTGCAACATCTTGTTGATGAGGTAGTTGCCAGTACAGCTGAACCTATTGTATGGCCACCTATATCTGTCGATGACGGGCTATATGTAGATGGTGGGATACGGAATATCTCTCCGCTGCACGACGTACTTGGTCAGGCGCCCGATCGGATTATCATCATTGGAACGGAACCATTGACCGACCGCATCTACCACAAGGATACCAAAGACATCGTAGACATTGCCCAACAGACACTCGATATCCTGTTGAATGAAGTTCTGCTCAATGACATTGAACGATACCTTGATATCAATGAGATCATCAAACAGGTTGGTCATCCGATAAAGAACAGGAAAGGAAAACTAATGTTTCACTTTGAAACGGTACTTATTCTGCCTGATGAATTCCTCGGAGATAGCCTCGACTTCAGCCGGAAGTCGCTCGACAATCGCTGGGGATTAGGAATGAAAGCCGCCGAAAAAGCTATCCATGAGGCATCTCCGCCGGTGTAACCCTCAATGCATGCGAATATACAAAATGTAGTCGGTGGCAGGTGGAATAGCCCCTATACTCCTCATCTGAAAAACGACTTGTGCCCGATGGTGTTCTCCATGGTTCAGCATTTGTGTCAGCATATCCATGTACGAATCATCAAAGATTTTGTCTTTTGTGTTTTTATAGCGGCATTTTGAGAACAGGTGATCAGGATGCTGACTTCTGATAAATTCCAGGATACCCGTGTTAATGATACCTGATAATCGCTCACACTCCTCCAGGCTCATGTATTCGTTCATAGACATATCAGATGATCCTTTCCTCATTCTATCAAGCCAGATCTTGTTTACGTTAAGCAGATGAGAAAGACTCTGTAGACAATATTCATCGGTAACTTTCTGTCCCTTCATCGACGATATAATCTGGTCTGTTGCCCATCGATCATACTCCCATCTCTTAATAAGGAACTCCCTGAATTTCATGATAATCCTGATTTATCCTTACGGTTACTCACTCTCACTCCGGTAAAATAGAGAATCACAGGAAAAGGTAATAATACATGATTTGTTCATTCTCTTTGATTCTATCTGACATAAAAAAATGAAGCGCTGCTAACGTGTTTTTTTTGACTTCGCTTCTAACACCTATTGGAAATTAAAAACAAATATAATATTTTGATTGAACGTTCAGTCAATTATAATTCAGATCTTTCAGATGAATCAAATCACTGTTCGTACATATGACCCCTCACTCATCGAAAAGCTCTACAGCCGGGTGGCCAGGTTGTACGATGTCTGGAGCCGGTTGACGGAAGAGAAAGCACTGCAAACGATTTTGCAATGGGCGGATATACGGGACGGACAGAACGTGCTGGAGGCAGGAGTGGGTACCGGGCGCCTCTTTTCAAGGATCATTGGTCAAAACCAAAACGGTGGGAATGTTGGCATCGATCTCTCGGCGGTGATGCTTGAAAAAACAAGAAATAAATGTGGAAAGCACAAAAACGTACAGTTACTCCAAGCGGATATAACCAATTTACCGGATAGTTTCGGATCCTTCGACAGGATCATCAGTTCGTATGTACTCGATCTGCTTCCTGTTGACCAATACATTTCGATACTATCAGAATTCCGATCGATGCTCCAACCCAACGGAAAATTGATTCTCGCATATATGGAAGCCGGTAATAATTCATCTTACCGTTTTTGGGGATGGGTCGCCGAGACCTTCCCCCGTCTTATGACCCATTGCCGTCCTATCCATCTGGAGACTTTCCTGCAGGAAGCGGGTTTTGCAATTGAACAGAAATGCAGTTTCACACAACTCACCTTTCCGAGTTGTGTAATTGAAGCGAGAATAAAAGAAAGTTAAAAGCAGATATGAGTCCGCGTACACCGGAACAATTTGAGGCAATTCGCCAGCAACGAACGAAAGACATCATTAACGCGGCATTGCGACTGTTCGGCCAAAAAGGATTCGAGGCTACCAGTATCACGGCCATTGCACGTGAAGCCGGTATTGCCAAGGGATTGCTCTACAATTACTTCGACAGCAAAGAGCATCTTATGGAAGAGGTGATTCTGGAGGGATTCCGCAGCATACTGCCATCACTTGATGATCTGAAACTCAAAAAGCAATCACCTGAGAAAGCTTTTCGACAAATGCTCGAATCAACCAGGGATTCTGTCAAATCCAATCCTAAATTCTGGCAACTATATATACGCATGTTTTTTCAGATATCGGCAAACGACAGGGTGGAGAAAATTTTTCTCAAATATACCCAAACATACTTCCAGGTGATCCGGGAATTACTCGTAGATCTTGGTGTCGACAATCCCGATATCGAAATATGGAAACTGGGGGCACAACTCGATGGACTCGTGCTTGATTATATCCTCATGCTGGATATGGTCCAAAATTCCGGGGCTAAATCAGTGGAACCGGGAGAAGTCGCATGGCCGGAGTACCCACTCGATGAAATTATTGAGTCTATTATTCAACAATACACTAATTAGCTTTGAAAACAATGGGTCATATGGAAAATTGGAACAACGAAATTAGATCCGGGTTGCAGATTGTCCTGATCCAACAGAACGGGTTTGTTGGAGTTGTAGAGAAATATATCTCTGGTGAGACGCTGAGCTCATCCCCCAGCTCCCTTCGAAGGTGGACTTTAACTCATAACCCGATACACAAAACCCAAAAACCGAAACTTATCCTGTCATTCCTCATGACGTTACTTTTTCTTCTGGGTTATGCCGTGTCACAATCCCTGGCCCAGAATGCCAAAGAGATCGTTCAAAAAGCCGATCAGAAGGTTCGTGGCGAGAGTTCCGAAGCTACCATGACTATGAAGATTGAACGGCCGACCTGGTCACGCACCGTCGATATGAAAGCCTGGTCGAAAGGTACCGAATATTCCATGATCCTGGTTACAGATCCACCCCGGGATAAGGGCACAGCCTTCCTGAAACGGAAGACGGAAATATGGAA
Organism: uncultured bacterium; assembly: GCA_963787205.1. Taxonomy (GTDB): domain Bacteria; phylum Bacteroidota; class Rhodothermia; order Balneolales; family DATFMH01; genus DATFNI01. Next base: position 100,656 of record CAWBCD010000009.1, on the reverse strand, counting down.
TTGGGTACCGAGCATCAGCCGGGTGGTCAAGCTGCCGCCATCGATGATGATGCAGTCGTGGATGGGCTCCGATTTCAAAAATGATGACCTGGTGAAGGAATCATCGATGGTCACCGATTACACCCATTCCCTGGTTGGAGATAGCACCATCGCCGGTTACAAATGCTACAAGATTATGATGATCCCAAAGCCGGATGCAGCCGTAGTATGGGGAAAGGTGTTGATATGGATCACTCAAAAAGAATACATGGAGCTGCGGATCGAGTTTTTTGATGAAGATGGCAACCTGGTCAATACCATGAATGCATCGGATATCAAGGATCTGGGTGGCCGGGAATTACCTGCGCGAATGGAGATGGTCCCAACCGACAAACCAGGCAACAAAACCATCCTGATGTACCACTCCCTCACATTCAATCAACCCATCCCCCTCAGTTTCTTTTCCACCCAAAACATGAAAAGATTACAGTGATCAGTAACCAATAAACAGTTAACAGTTACCGGAGGCCTTGTTTATGCGTGTTTTTTTAAGAATCGAGAAGAGGATTTTGGCAAGTTCGTCGGCTTTAGGATGTAGTTCTTCGAATGTTGACTGTTCAATGTATCGGGCATCTTTCAGAAGAGATAACCAATATTTGGTCTCAAGACATTCTTTGTATGCTATTGAAATTTTAGCTGAAAAATCTTCCGTTGATATCGCTCCATTTGCTTCTGAAACATTTGCTCCAATAGATGTGCCGCACTTTAACAACTGACGCGAGAGGATGTACTCATGTTTTTCAGAAATCAAAAATTGATAATTCCTGATGATACTCAACGAAAAGGCGTACGATTTATCATACAAATTATTCTTCATCATCTCTCATCATATATGAACAGCTTTTTCCTGTTAAGAACGAGTTTATATCAATTCCTTACAAAAAAAAATGACACTGTTTACTGCTAACTGTTAACTATTAACTGTTAACTGATATGTATTTAAAATTAGCCTGGCGAAATATTTGGAGGAATAAGCGGCGAACGCTTATCACGGCGTTTTCGGTGCTGCTGGCGGTTGTATTATCAGCTCTGACCCGATCCATGCAGCTTGGTTCGTACGAGATGATGATCGAGAACACAGCCGGTCACATCACCGGATACCTGCAGATCCATAAGCATGGATACTGGGACGATCAGACCCTGGATAACAGCTTTGTGGTTACCGATTCGCTGAAGTCGGCGCTTGCTTCCGAGAAGCGCGTGACAACATGGGTACCGAGAGTTTCGGGATACGCACTGGCTGCGGGACAAAAAATAACCCGTGCCGCATATATCCTGGGTATTGATCCCCAAAAAGAAAAATTATTGGGAAATCCGGAACATTACCTGATCAAGGGGAAATACTGGGGCAGTGAAACAGCCAGGTCGGTCATTATAGGGGATGAACTGGCGAAACAACTTGAACTCGCACCGGGAGATACGTTGGTTCTTATCGGGCAGGGATATCATGGTCAGAGTGCCGCCGGTAAATACCCCGTCGCAGGCATTGTACATATGCCTGATCCGACGATGAACCGGGCACTTGTCTACATGCCGATCAATGAGTCCCAGTTCTTCTTTGCGATGCCCAACCACGTAACCGCCCTTGCTATTCTCACCGAACATCCTCAGGAAGGTCCTCAGGTGGCCTCGGATCTGCGAAAAAAATTGTCGTCTTCTGATGGAAAAGCCGCACCGGAATACGAGGTCATGACCTGGCAAAAGTTAATGCCGGATATGGACCAAATGATACAAGCTGACGACAGAGGTGGGCTAATTTTTTTGTTCATCCTGTACCTGATCATTGGATTTGGCATCTTAGGCACGATCCTAATGATGACAGCAGAGCGACGCAAAGAACTGGGCATCATGCTTTCGGTCGGCATGTCGCGCCTGCGCCTGGGCGGATTATTGCTTACTGAAGGTGTAATGATTGCGATGATCGGTACGCTTGTTGGGCTGGCCGTTTCCTTCCCAATCCTCGGATATTTTTATTTGCATCCGATACCACTCACCGGAGACATGGCCAAAATGATGCTGGAATTCGGCGTTGAACCGATTCTGCCATTCTCACTGGCCCCATCCATCTTCTACAATCAGGCCCTGACAGTCCTGATCCTGGCGATGATCTTCTCGTTCTACCCGGTCTGGTACACTCACCGGCTTGATCCGGGGCAGGCATTACGACCGTAATGAAAGATTTAGAGTCAAACACAGGAACTTATTTTCTATAACCTTGAACCACATCATTCCATGTATCTGATTAAGCTTTGTTGGAAAAATATCTGGAGGAACCCGGTTCGCAGCGGTGTCATTTTGCTGGCTGTGATCCTGGGCGTGTGGGCCGGACTCTTCGTCATGGCATTCTACAATGGCATGATCCGTGAGCGTACGCGTAACCAGCTCAACAATTATGTGGGGCATGTTCAGATTCATATGCCCGGTTACCTTAACGAGAAACTCGTTTCCGATACCGTCCCGGACCCGCAGCAAGTGATCTCGTCGATTGAGAAGAACCCGCAAGTAGTTGGTGTCGCCGCTCACACTACTGCGATGGGACTGGCTTCGAGCGCGACAAACTCATATGGAGTTACGATCAGTGGAATCGATCCTAAGCGGGAACCGCAGGTATTCGATATCCACAATTACGTCACACAGGGTAGTTATTTTGGAGATGACAAGAAAAATAGTGTGGTCATCGGTGAGGCTCTTGCCAAACGTTTGAAAGTTGATCTCGGATCTAAAATCGTGCTGACTTTTCAGGACGTTCACAATGAGATCGCAGCCGGCGCTTTTCGTATTTCCGGTCTGTTTCGCAGCGATGACAAGTCCAGGGATGAAACTCAGCTTTATGTGCGTGCCCAGGATTTACAGCGTCTGATCGGGGCGCCGGGCGCTATCCAGGAAATTTTCCTGCGGCTTGATGACTCCCAGGCTGCATCCGCTGTTGCCGCCCGGTTGCAGAAAGAACATCCCAAGCTCGAAATACAGTCATGGGAAACCGTTGCTCCTGAATTTCAGCTTATAAACGACCAGATGAACCTCGAGATTTCAATCATTATGGGCATTATCATCTTTGCCCTGATTCTGGCCATACTAAATACCATGCTCATGGCTATCCTGGAACGTACCCGGGAGCTTGGGATGCTCATGGCTGTCGGGATGAGTAAACTTCGCGTGTTTGGTATGATTGTCATCGAAACGATGATGCTCAGTTTTACAGGCGTACCCATCGGTCTCGGAATAGCATGGGCAACTATCCGGCTGACTTATCACACCGGGATCGACCTGGCATTTTTGGCTTATGGACAACAGTATGGATTCAGCTCGGTCGTACGTCCTGAAATGGATCCCCATCTATACCCGGTCGTCGCCGTTATGATGATCATCGCCGCCCTGCTGGCTTCATTCTATCCCGCCCGAAAGGCTCTCAAGCTAAGACCTATTCAAGCAATAAGAACCTGGTAATATTATTTCTCATGGAAAAAGTTATTGAAACCGAACACTTAACCCGTACATACCAAGAGACAAAGGTCCCTGTGCGCGCCCTGAATAATGTAACGATGAGTATCAACCAGGGAGATTTTGCAGCTATCATCGGACCATCCGGATCGGGTAAGTCGACACTGTTAAACATGCTTGGGGGACTCGACCGCCCGGATGAGGGCAGCGTGCATGTCAGCGGCAGCGACCTGGCCAACCTGAGTGACAGCAAACTCATCGATTTCCGGTTGCACAACATCGGGTTCGTCTTCCAATCATATAACCTGATCCCTGTGTTTACGGCACGCGAAAATGTTGAGTTTATCATGCGGTTACAAGGCCTGTCAGAAAAGGAATGTCGCCAACGAAGTGAAGAACTTCTGACCACAGTAGGGCTCGGTGACCGGATGGACAATCGGCCCTCAGAGCTTTCCGGGGGCCAACAGCAACGAGTTGCCGTTGCCCGAGCCCTGGCATCCAAACCCCGGTATATCCTGGCCGACGAACCAACGGCCAACCTCGATTCGGTATCTACCGGTCAGCTTATGGATCTCATGGCTGAAATGAACCGCAAAGAAAACATGACCTTTATTTTTGCCACACACGACCAGCGCGTGATCGACCGTGCTTTGCGTGTCATTACCTTGGTTGACGGACATATTGCAAGCGATGTGATGCAGGATGTTATGAAGAAAGAAATAGGTGAATAGTGCCCACAAATCAAGAGATAGATAGAACTTTGCTCCGTGTTACCTCCGTGTTTCTGTGACAATAAAATTAATACAATGAATCTCAGACTATACTATTATTCAAATAAAACTAAACGTAAGAGAGATTACCTTTTGAGAATCGCCACACAGGCACGAAAAATCACGGCGGGTTTCGTTATAGCTTTCCTGCTTTTGTTGGTTCCCTTTCTGGCTTACGGCCAGTTTCGTATTCCCCATCTGACGGCTAATGGCTACGTCAAAGAATTGGGGATGCTCCAGGTTGATAACTCCTTCCAGACTCTTCATTATGACAACCTGCTTCACAACCGGGTTAATTTTCAATGGAAGCCAAATATGTCTTTTCAGATCAATGCAGCCGAGAGAACGCGGTTGTTTAATGGATACACGGTTCGGCATACACCCGGGTATGGTTCAATAATCTCCCAGGACCAGGGACTCGTGGATCTGAGCTGGAACTGGATCGATACCAAACAGACCATCCTGAATACCTCCATCGACCGTTTATATGCCACCTGGTATTCCGGAAAATGGGAGCTCGACGTGGGACGGCAGCGCATCAACTGGGGGAAAACATATGTTTGGAATCCCAACGACCTGTTCAACGCCTATTCCTATCTGGACTTCGATTACGAGGAGAAGCCGGGTTCCGATGCCATCCGTCTGCAGTATTTCAGTGGGTTTGCCTCCGGGTACGAATTTGCCTTCAAACCGGATCGGCACAATATGAAGCAATCGGTTGGAGCAATCCTGATTCGCACGCATAAAGGATTATATGATCTGCAGTTTCTGGGAGGCTACTATCACGATCAGGCCGTTGTGGGTGGTGGCTGGGCCGGTTCCATCGGCCAGGCAGGGTTTAAGGGAGAGTTTTCAATCTATCACCCGCTATATTCCCATCCTGCAAAAAATTTCTACCTGCTATTGTCTACATCGGGCGACTATGCCTTTAGCAGCGGTCTCTATATCAGCGGCGAGTTCCTCTATAACGGAAATGCCCCGTCCAGACTAAATCCGCAAGCTTTATTTGGTGAGACGTTGCAGGCCAACAACCTGTTCATCACCCGTACAGCCGGCTTTGCCCAGGTAACGTTTCCGGCGACACCTCTTCTTAATGTAGGATTATCCGGAATTGAAGGTTTCTCCAACCGGCTGACTATCATTATTCCGCAAATCACCTATTCGGTAACCGAGGATATTGATTTTCTTCTGCTGGCACAGATTATTCGCAACAAGGCCATTGAGCAAATCTACCCCACACCGAACCTGCTTTATGCGAGGCTGCGGTGGTCGTTTTAAAGCGGTCAGCGGTCAGCGGTCAGCGGTCAGCGGTCAGCGGTCAGCGGTCAGCGGTCAGCGGTCAGCGGTCAGCAAGTCAGGGTCAGAAAAGTCGTTGCATGTCCTGGCAATATCAAATCCCTGATGTTTTTACCTATGAATTGTCAAGTATCAATGATTCATTGCGGCGAATAATTTTTCATTTTGATCGTGCAGGTTTTTGGCTCCACCGATCAAAGCTTCGTAGGTATCATTTTCCAAAGCTTCCATAGCCTCTCTAAGAAACTCCTCAACCGGCATACCTCCGTGTGTTTGTGTCTTATCGGCTCTGCGATCATGACCAAGTTCCGTGTCAACGGATGGTGGCGCTATCTCAAAAACTTTTATAGAGGTGTCTTTTAATTGATGCCGCAAGGAAAGAGTAAATGAGTGGATACCAGCCTTGGTTGCGCAATATACCGGCATAAAAGCGATGGGAACGAACGCCAGTCCGGAAGAAATATTGATGATTGCCGATTGCGTTTTTGTTTTCAGATGGCCCACAAATAGCGAGGCAAGATGAACGGGAGCCTTGAAATTGATATCAATTTCTGAATAGAGTTTGTTTGCATCCACTGCACTCTGGAAATCAAAAGCATATTGAATCCCTGCATTGTTAATCAACACATTCAGATCATCATAATTAGTAACAGCCCACTTTGCTAATTCTTCTCTTTCTTTTGCACTGCTTACATCACACGCCTTAGTGACAATGCCCGGGTACTGTTTTCCAATATCACTCAACCGATCCTTTCTGCGTCCGCAAATAATAATTTGGTTTCCGAGCCTGTGGAATTCTTTTGTAAAGGCTAAACCGATACCGGAGGTGCCACCGGTTATTAAAATGGTATTTCCTGTGAGATTCATTTGGGAAGTGTTAAGGTGTGAGGGTGTTTAAGTGTTAAAAGCTATCGGCAGTCAACTTTCAGCGATCAACAGGGTAAAGTTACTAATGGTGAGTCTAATGGGACAATAATTTGAGAATGCTGGTTCCCCGGTTTTTATTTCTTGTTACCTTTATGAATTGAATGTAGGGGTGATTCGCGAATCACCCCTACATCGTGTTAATTGTTTTACTGTTAACTGATTACTGTTATGCGACCTCATGTTCTTGGAATTGACGATGCTCCCTTTACGAAGGGAAAAGACACGTCGGTACCTGTCGTGGCCGTGATGATGGAGGGAGCCACTTTGGTCGATGGGGTGGCCGTGAACAGGATGAAGATTGACGATCCGGATGCAACACGATTCCTGATCGGCTGGATCAGGGAGCTGCGATGGACACCCTCCCTTCAGGGAATCGTTTTTGGAGGTATCACCATCGCCGGACTCGGGTTGTTGCATCTCCCTACACTTACACGGGAATTAAACCTGCCGGTGATCACCGTCACTCGTCAGAACACCCACAATAGCACCCTCGACACAGCACTCATAGCAGCAGGGTTGTCCGATTTGCTGCCCGTTTTAAATAACAATCCATCGTCTGTAGAAATCGATGATGGAATTTTTGCCTCTTTCTCCGGTACGACGGAACATGACGCCAAAAGACTGATCCGATCCACGCTCCAAAAATCTACGATGCCCGAACCCCTGCGCGTAGCGCATCTCATTGGTGCAGCCTTGGTCAACGGTGAATCTAAAGGCAGGGTCTAGCAATGGACTATTTTATAATTAGGATGTCAGGCAGGGGTGATTCGCGAATCACCCCTGCCTGACATCCTAATTTCTATTTTCGAATTTCTAATCCTTGATTTCCTTAATCTCAATCACCTTAAACTCAGTCGGCGCACTTTCCGCCTGTATTGAGATATACCCGTCTTTCAGAATTTTAGGCTCTTTCTGTAACAATCGCTTTCCATCCGGATCATCGGGATCAAGCTGTGGTTTGCTGAACTGGAAGACGGACTTACCGTTTACGTAATTACGGATCAGGGAATCTGAATGCACTTCTACGGTCACCGTAACCCACTGATCACCATTAAATGTGGGGGAGGTTGATGGATTGCAGTGTTGAGTTATCAGTTTGCCGCCGATCACAATGTTTGTACCTGGCGTACATCCATTGGCTGTGGGTCGCTTATCCTTCCCGTTGCCGCCCAGCAGCTGCACTTCTACGGAAACCGGATAGGCCTGATCTATACGCATGCTTTGGGGCGACTGGCAGAAAATCATGATGCCGTTGTTACGGTATCCCCAAACCGGACCACCCGGCACCTGCTTTCCCACAAAACGGTACACAACTCTCAGGATATAGCTTGAGAACTTCTTCTTATAGAAAAGATGACCAAACTGCCCGTCAAAATGCTTGTACTGATCATAGGACACCTTCAGCAATCCGTCTTCGACACGGAACGTATTCTTGTAATTCACACCGGATTTATATCCTGCAAACTTAGGTATCCATCCGTCAAGATTTTCCCCGTTAAAAAGCTGAACCCATGGACCCGTTGTATTCGGGACTGAAGTTTGAGATTGAGCCGACACATTCAGTGCCAGTAAAAGCAGAATTGATAATAAAGTTGTCTTTCTCATAATCCACCGTATGAATTTCAATGCAGGTCATTGGAATGATTATAGCTATCAAAATCCAGAGCTCCAAGCAACGATAAAATACATTGTTAACTACTGATAGCGCTCAAAACAGAATGGGCAACGTGGTTTCTGCCAATATCCCAATCACAGATTTTTACTTTTAAAACGGTGATACATGAGCGATACCGGCAAACCGACACAAAACATCACATACAGTGCCCCAAAAAATGCATGACTGAGGGTTAATGGGAATTTCTGAGTGTTGGATAATGGCACAACCAGAAAATTCATCACTGTCCAGATGAAAATGCCATAGATAAGTCCTGCAACCGGCTTGTCACCCGGTGCTATTCATGTTCAAGTCCATTCGGGCTTAATTCACCATAAAATTACACATAAGTTAATGATTTTAAATTTTTACAGAAAAAACATCATTTCAAATGAACACTAAAATCCGCCGCGGCGGATACAATCCGGGGTTGAATAGATCCTGTTTTCTTATCACGAATTCACGTTACTATAGTTATCAATAATCACAACTGTCAGTTTATCGTAAAACCGCCTGCACACCAATTCCTTATTGGTCGATAATCATTGATCAGGTGCCTCTGCAATCCTGAAGTTTACGGATTTTGTCCCCTGAACATGTCCCTTATTGTCTTTAACCTTCATCTTCAGGTTATATGCACCCACTTTGAAACCATTGAGTTTCAGGTAGAACCATTTTCTGTCGTGATCACCCTCGCGCTTAAACAAAGCCGTAACGTTGGCATTTTTATTATAGGGTTTTGGTTTTTTCAACAGGATACTGTCCTGGTACTTCTCATAGCTGAATTCGATCGAATAATTATTAATATCGTGGTCGTAAACTTCAAAGAAAACCAGGATTTCATCGCCATTCCAAAACGTAGGATCCAGTACCGGGGTAAATGGAATACGTTTATCTGAATCCACATTTTGCCGGTATCCCAGAATCGGATCACTAATGGCTATGTGCCCCGGTTCCCACTTAATGGGATGGGGAAGAGGTAATTGTAAAGGGCCTGTGCTAAACACGGGCTGGACACCCTGATAAGCCACACTATCATGTTTCAGCCCATTATCGCTAAATATCTTAATTGGAAATTTGGAAGGATGGATCACACGACCTTCGTCCGCGAAAATATCGATTCCGGTAATTGGAGATGGACCGGTAGTATCCGGGTTGAAGAAATAAGAAATGTCACCTCTCGTATCCATGATCTGAAGCAAATTAAGATCACGGGTAGCAAAGACATGTCGATGACCCACAGTATCGATTGCAAGTAACGAACTTTTCATTCTCAGGTCTTTGACCGGGTGCTTTTCCAGGTTTTTATTGCTCAAACGTTTATCCAGTTTTTTCAGATTGGGATCAAGAACAAGCAGGTATTCGGTTTGATTCTCATCATTTAAATAACGAAAGTAATTATAGTCGACCGGAATGAGATTACCAGTAGTTATCAGACTCGTTGTCGATGCGGGTGACTCAATATCACGACGATGTGATTGTTCTCTTTCCTGGAATTCAAACCGGTGAAGAATATCCGGAGCCTGAAAGACTGCGCTTCCTGCATTTCTGTTGGCATTTCGGGAAATCAAGGCACTCGTTATTTCATTATAGATCCTGTCGTAATAACCGGTAACCCCGATTAATTCTCCGATCATGGAATACTTAATCATCAGCGCTCCGCCATTGCGATCCATCCCTGCCATGGCAAAAGAATATCCATAGGTCGGTATCATATGCATTATTCCAGCCTGAAGTCCATATTCACCGCCACCTTTTGCATTACTACCAAACAGGTAATACGATGGTTCTCCGCGATTTGAAAAATCATATTTCCACAGATCCGTCTCCAGTATAAGCGGGATCATGGGCCTGAAGGCCATCCCATTCACCAATAGCGGTCCACCTGTTACTGGATTTATGATCTGATTTGGTGGGAGGACCGTATTTTTCTCCTCCAGATCCGGCTTGCCGAATTTCACATATATTAACCCGCGGTCATCGGTATGATAGACAGTATTATGTGCCCTTGTAAAATGCTTTCTTGCATACGCAATACGACTCCAGTGTTCGATCAGCCGCTCGTTAATTGCAGTCGATGTGATTGGATCGAGCATCTCCCAAAATTTTACGACTTTATCGAAAATCGCCGGATCTTTATGCTTGATCTCCTTTTTCCACTCTTTCTGATCTTTGCGGGGGACAATGGGCATTAGCCTGTCAAATTCTTCTTTCAGGGCCTCGGGTTCACGATTCCAATTAGCCTGACGGAAGGCATTCAGATAATAATTACAGGCATCTGCATAGCTACTGACATCCTCGTGTTCGGTGACCGTTTGTATATATTGAACGGCCATTTTTAATTCGATTGCCTGCCTGCCCTCCTGTATTTTCAAAGCAGTTGCCCAAGTATTGACTGCCGCCTGCCAGTCGCCGTTCTGAAGTTGATCTAATCCTTGTTTGTACGCGACCTTCGTGCCGCCACCCGACTCCTGTGATACCAGTAATACTGCAAATGTAATATTAGGGTTACACGACAGATATACTGCCAGTAATGTCACACATGTTAATATTCTTCGAATGGAGATGAGCATTTTATTCCAACAGCAATCGTCAAAAAAATCCGATCACACTCGTATATTAACAATAACCCACAAAAAATCAACGAACTATTAATCGTAACCATTCCTTCTTTTCAGATTTTCTTGCAACTCATTGTCTGACATTTTAATGTGGGGAATTGTATTTTCCCAATACATACATTTAACCAGTTTTTCTACTATGCACGTTATACCGGCTATCGACTTGCTTGATGGGAATGTGGTGCGCCTGTCAAAAGGAGATTATGATCAATCTCAGATCTATAATCATGATCCTCTCACTCAGGCGCACGCCTTTGAACAGGCCGGATTCCGTCACATCCACATTGTCGATCTGAACGGAGCCCGGGATGGTCATTTTGTCAACCTTCCGCATATTCAGCGCATCATTGAAGGAACGGGCTTATCCGTACAGACGGGGGGCGGCATTCGCACTTATGAAGATGCAGCAAAACTTTTGGATATCGGCATCAGCAAGATCATCAGCAGTTCTATGGCTATTAAAAACCCGGACGCCTGGGGAAAGGTCCTGACAACATACGGACCCGAGCGGTGCATCTTCGGCATGGACCTGAAAAATGGCCGCATCGCCATCTCCGGATGGCAGGAGCAAGCCACACGATCGAATGAGGAATACCTCGAAGAGATGATCGCATCCGGGTTAAAATATGTGCTGTGTACCGATATTTCCCGCGATGGCACCCTCGAAGGTTCGAATATCGCACTATACCAGCAACTGATGAGAATGTACCCCAAGCTTCAATTCATAGCTTCAGGCGGTGTGTCCGGTATCGTCGACCTGAAGAAATTAGCTGCCACGAAGGTCTACGGCGTCGTCGTCGGCCGCGCCTATTATGAAGGCCGACTCACACTCCAGGAGATGGCTCAGTACAATGAGCAATAACGTACAACGACACCTTCTCAAGTCATTCGAAGTAACCCGTTAAATTTCAGGGATTGGTCTCGCGTACGCTATATTCGAGACGATTCGTTTTCTTCGATTTAACCGGGATACGAAACTCAAAAATGTACGCCGACCTCTTTTTATAGGGATAGTTTGATTTAATAATCTGATCTCTGTTACTCAAATGCTGAATTACCGAAACAGTTATGTCGGATTTTTTGTGATTGGATAAGGCTACGGAAATATCCCTTTCTGTGACCTTGGGTGAAATATGACGGATATCGGTGACCTTGTCTGATCCCTTGACATCAAATGCTTCTCCCTGGGTTACGGTAATCGAATCGTCAACAGCCGTGTGATTGATACTGTCCTTTCCCAACAATACCAGATAACCGTTATCCTTCTTGTAAATAGATACATCGCCGGCCGGCAATGGCTTTCCAAGATGATTCTTTTCTGTGTTGATCACAGTATACCTGATCATAACTGCTTTACTGTTTACCCTGCCGGGCGCACTATAATATTCGCCGGGCTGATACACGTACTCTTTTTTCACTGATACATCATTCCCATCCACTAAGGGAACCATCTGTTTGCTGTGAGCCGAAATCGATTGTTTCCCCGGCAACTCATAGAGATGATAGTCTGAAAAAGATCGTTCCTGAGGTGCAGCGTCATTCGCTGCACGTGCTGATTCACCAACCTTCATATACGAATCGATTCTAAGCGGTCTGATATTGACATTTTGGTTGATATTCCCGGCTAACAGAGAGATATCTGTATTCGTAAAATCATTACCTGTTTGATTTTCAATATTTGCCCATCCTTTGAGATCTGCTTTCTGGTCCTCCCGCAGAATCAGATTATAATGGACATTCCAGCTGAGACCACCCGTTTGATAGGTAAGATGAAAAGGCTGATTTCCACCTTTTGAATCCTTCAGTGTCCATGTAATGGAATTGGTATCACTGGGCCTGGCAAGCAGATTATCCAGGATAAACGTGTGATCCCAAACATGACTAATAACTATGTACCCGCCTTCATTCGGCGAATGGATAATGGCATGATCGCCATCCAAAGCTACCAGTTCTCCTCCCCTCACTTGTCCGGTTGTGTTGACGAAGCGGATCTGATGACCAATGTACGATTTCAGCACATCCTGCATAGTTGTATGTTGTTGCTTATAGTCCTGTTTGATTACCTCGCCGGGGAACCGAATCACCATCGACGAAGGATCAACCTGCGTTGAAATATTGTCGAGCCCTACAGTAAAGACACCCTTTTGTGCATCCAGCATGCGGGTTTCATTGACCAAAGCCTGATTGTTATTATAGATAGTCAGCGACAGATTCTTGACTTCGCCTAGCTGCTGAGCGAAAATCTCCACCGGCATGGCCATCAGAATCATACCTATGATAAACGGAATAGTTCGGGTTAACTCTGATGATTTCATAATAAAATCCTGATTACTTGTGATGATGTATATCCTTTACAACGGGCTGTTAATCCTCTGAGTATCGATATCGCATGAATTGGGTATGCCGGATAACCCCTTCTCTTTCATGGCTTATAATGTGGAAAGAATGAGCGTGCCATATGATGATAACATATGCAAAAAGAGCATTTCATGACAGAAGTAAGCAGGATTGATAACTTCTCTTCCGATATATTACCGGGGTAACAGCCTTTCAATGGAATACCGGCAATATTGGAGCGATCAGATCATGAAAAACCAGTTTCAGGATATTTTCGATCGGTTGAAAAACAGGAAGAACCAGGTCGCATCGTGCAGCAGAAGTAAGAGAGCAGCCAAACTGAAGCGGCTTTTATCGTACATCCTGGCTCACCGCGAAGAAATTCACGAGGCGGTCTGGCAGGATTTCCGTAAACCTCCGGCCGAAGTCGACCTGTCAGAAATTTTTGTAGTCACCAGTGAAATACGGCATGTGCTAGACAATCTGGGTATTTGGATGCACAAGCAACGGGTCAAAAATCCCGTTCCTTTCTCCGGCAGCCGTTCATACATCCAGTACGAACCACGTGGCGTGTGTCTTATTATTTCTCCCTGGAACTTCCCGTTCAACCTGGCAATCGGACCGCTTGTATCTGCTGTCGCCGCCGGCAACTGTATAGTATTGAAACCATCGGAGTTTTCACCGAGCACGTCACGATTTATTTCAAAACTGGTTCACGAGTGTTTTGATGAAGATGAGGTTACTGTCATTGAAGGAGATAAACAGGTCGCTCAGTCACTGCTGAAATTACCTTTCGATCATGTTTTCTTCACCGGGTCTCCTGCTGTGGGGAAAAGGGTGATGGAGGCCGCCTCGCATCACCTGACGAGCGTCACCCTGGAACTTGGCGGAAAGTCACCTGTGATCATCGATGAGACCGCAAACCTGGCCGGCGCTGCTCAAAAAATATGTTGGGGAAAATTTATGAATGCGGGACAAACATGCGTAGCCCCGGATTACGTTTTAATACAGGAAGAAAAGGAAATGGAGTTTCTGTCGCTTCTGGGTAGGGAAATTGAAAATCGTTATGGAAAATCACCGGAACAGCGACTCAAAAATCCTGACTTCGCCCGGCTGATCGACGACAGGCACACCCGGCGCCTGATCAATCTTCTGGAGGAGTCCCAAAATCAGGGCGCAGAGGTTTTCTTTGGAGGAAACTATGATCCCGCGACTCACTACATCGAACCAACAGTACTTCGAAATATCACAGATGATTCACCGGTTATGCAGGAGGAAATCTTCGGCCCTCTTCTTCCGGTCATTCGTTATAACAAACTGGACGAAGCCATCGCATGTATTGATAGGAATCCCAATCCGCTTGCCCTGTATCTTTTTACCAGAAACCGCGGCAATGTGCAGAAAATAAATCTACATACACGAGCTGGAAGCAGTTGCATCAACAACGTAGTGGTACAATTCAACCAGAATCATCTCCCGTTTGGCGGGGTCAACCAGAGCGGTTTTGGCAAAACCCATGGTTTCTACGGATTCCGCGCATTCTCAAACGAGCGCTCGGTTGTAATGCAAGGCCGTTTCAATCCGCTTAAATTGGTTTACCCGCCTTATGGGAAAATCGCAGATCTGACAGTTAAGCTGTTACTCAGGTATTTCTGAAATTCCGATATCTTACTTTTTAAGCTTGTAATCAGAGGGCACCGTAAACCAATCTGTCTGAACTGATGTCACCTCCCATTGAACAACCTCTGTATGATAAGTGATTGCAGGCTGCGGTCCCTTGGGTTTTTCTTTCTTTTTCTCGACGGTACGTCGTAGAAATCCACCAAATCTTTTCTTTACATTAAGCCCATTATCTTTCTTTTCTTCTTTTTCTCCATCGTTCTGCTCGTTTTTATTATCTGGCAGAACAAAAAATTTACCATCGATAAGTATTGGGCTCCCCTCAATTTTATTCATCTCGTTGATAGCATCCTGGTTTGAAGCGTTCGGTTTTTCCATATTATCCTGCTGACCCGTCTTCTGGAACAGGTTTACCCATGAAGTGCCAAGGATCATCTCACGCGTTGCAGCGGCATCTATCCCCATACCCCCGAGATAGTTTTTATTAAATTCATTTTCTATTCCCTCGCCCTGCGCAATGGCATTGGTCTTGGGAGTTGTCCAGATCTCCGTAAAAAGGCTGTCAGTCGTTCGTTCATCCGTTTTTTTATTGCGCAATTCGGTAAGCCATAGCATGTTATACTTCCGGCATCTGAATCCGTTGATGTCTTTATATTCATCGGTTGGGGTTACGGTAAACTCGCTGCGAACTACTTCAACATCGCTTTCCTGCTCCTGATTGTTTTGAGGCTCAGCCTCTTCAGCATCGGTTTCGCCGGCCCCATTATCCTCAGCCATTGCCGGTGTAGTTGCTGTGTCTTTGCTGATAAGAGGGAAAACCTGGTATTCTTTTTTCCCCGGGTCGATTTCAAAACGCTTGTTTTCCTTGATCTGCAGGATTTCACGCTGCTCTCGCGATTTTAAAACCATTTTGGCTATGGCCCCCTTGATAAGCCCCTCTCCTTTGAAATGGGTTTTCTCAAATTCGTTCTTTTCGTTATCGGTCATATTCACTATACGTGATACTTCATAGTTCCCCAAACCTTTGAAGTAAACAACGTCCTTCGTCTCTTTAACCAACGCCTGAGCATAACCTACAGATGCTACAATTAAGACAATTCCAGTTGTAATTAAGACTCTCTTCATTTTTATATCCTTTTAGATTGATAGATAGTTACATGGGCTTTCACAGATCGCGTTGTACAACCTTTACCATGGACCCTGCTTTGCCTGCAAGCAATCTCACTTCTCAAAACCGATCGATCGCAGATATACCACATTATTTATGCGTGTTTTTTTTGTCCTCCACGCCAAATCGGATCTTTTTTAAAAAATCCTAATCTTTAAAAAGAATGATGTGACATGCGAAATCCTCCTGATAGCAGGTATGATCACCATTAATGTTAAATATCGCATAAATAATATAATGTCTCTAACTGAATTCATTAATATTGAGTAAGATTAATGTTTGTTTCACTCTTTGGAAATGGACTTATAAATCAGCTTACTCCGCTTTTATCAATCGAATTTTATCTAACATGAACAGGGCATAACAGGTCCCCAATCCGATTCATCTTTTAAAAAAACCTTTCGCAGCAGTTTCCTAAATTTTATTACTTTGTGAGCCAAGATTATTCATGTGTTACACACGATGTAATCCGGATCATACGTATGTGAATAGTCGATGTCGCCGATTATAAAAGTTTACGATCACTTGGAGACCACTTTTTAAATGTTTGCTCGCAACCGTGCTATATGAAGAAATTTCTTTTTTTTGTAGGACTGATAATCATCGCGATTATCGGAGCGATATACTGGGCAGCCGGTGGTTATCAGAGCGCCGGTGTTTATCCGGGTAATATTACCCGTTTCAACGCAACACAGAAACCGGACAGTGCCTACTCGAATAAACTTCGTGTCATGAGTTGGAATATTGCCTATGCATATGGACCAAATTCCGACAATAGCAACTACCATCCGATCTCTTTCAAAACGATGGAGGAACATTTACAACAAATAGCCTCCGTGATTCGGAAGTACAATCCGGATATCGTTTTTTTACAGGAAGTGGACTTTGATGCATCCCGTAGCCATCATATCAATCAGCTGGCTCAACTAGCCCATATGACTGGGCTTGAATATGCAGCGCCTGCAACTATATGGAAGGTCAATTACGTACCTTTCCCATACTGGCCACCGCAGGATCAATTCGGTGAAATTAATTCAGGCGGGGCTGTACTCAGCCGGTACCCAATCGAATCGAATAAGGTAGTACGTCTGCCTAAGCCATCAAGTAACCCATTCTGGTACAATATGTTTTACTTATTCCGCTTCAGTCAGGTTGTGCGGGTTGAGATTCGGGGTTCGGAGATCACATTCATTAATAATCATCTGGAAGCATATGATATTGATAATCGCATCCAGCAGGCATATCAGCTAAAGGATCTGGTAACTGGTAATAATGATCAGCAACCAGTTGCCGTTTTCGGTGGTGACTTAAACACGGTTCCGTACAACGCGAAAAGAAAGAGTCATTTTGCTGACGGCAGCAGTGATGATTATAATGGAGATACTTCCTTAAATATTCTGATGAGTATTCCAGGATTCCGTGAGATGGTGCCATTGACCGATTATTATAAAGATGAAAGCAAGTATTTTACTTTCCCATCCCAGTCACCGGATCGAAGACTCGACTATCTGTTTGTTAATGATAAATATCCAATCCTGGATTATGGATTTATCAAAGCAGGAACTGCGAGCGACCATCTACCGGTATACGTTGATCTGAAATGGAATTATCCCTATGCTTATAATTTATCCATGGTAAACTGACTCGGGTAACCTTCT
Source organism: uncultured bacterium (assembly GCA_963787205.1). GTDB lineage: Bacteria > Bacteroidota > Rhodothermia > Balneolales > DATFMH01 > DATFNI01. The sequence goes on along the minus strand of CAWBCD010000009.1, from coordinate 83,125 downwards.
ATGTCCGATAACATTCTTCCGATCAAACAGTTTATCCAACAGGCAGAACAGTATCCCGTACTGGATGTACGAACACCGGCGGAATTTGAGCAAGGGCATATACCTCAGGCAATCAATCTACCTTTATTCAGCAATGATGAACGCAAGGAGATTGGCACTCTTTACAAGAAAAAAGGTCGGGATATCGCAATAAAACGCGGCCTCGAACTGATAGGTCCTAAAATGCGGGATCTTGTGGAAACTGCAGAAAAGAAGGCCCCTCAACGGAATGTTCTTGTCCATTGCTGGCGTGGTGGAATGCGAAGCGAGAGCCTGTCATGGTTACTTCGGTTTTCAGGATTCAACGTTTCGGTGCTTGAAGGAGGATATAAGCGTTTCCGCAACTGGTCTCTCCAAATACTTACAATGTCCCGACCTGTCATTGTTCTGGGAGGGATGACAGGGAGCGGAAAGACATATATCCTTAAAGAACTGGCCGGACTTGGGGAACAGGTTATCGATCTTGAAGGACTGGCTAATCATAAGGGTTCAGCATTCGGCAGTCTCGGTGAAGAGGAGCAGCCCACGAATGAGCAATATGAAAATACCCTGGCAATACTCTGGAGCGGCCTCGATCCCGAACGTCCTGTATGGCTCGAGGATGAGAGCAGCCGCATCGGCAAGATTATCCTGCCAGATAAAATATATGAGCAAATTCGTCAGGCACCGGTTGTAAAAGTTGAGGTTGATTATCAACGGCGAATTGAGCACCTGGTCAGTGAATATTCTGTTTACCCAAAAGAACAGCTTGCGAACTGCGTTAAAAAGATCGAACGGCGGTTAGGTGGGTTGCGGACCAGGCAGGTACTCGAGGCCATCGAAAACGAGGAATTTGGACAAGTTGCCGACCTGACTCTTCATTATTACGACAAAACCTATCGCTACGGAATAGCCAAAAGAGATTCCGACAATGTTTTTTCAATACCTCTGAATGGGAACGATTGGAAACAACAGGCTCGTTCGATACGCGAATTTGCATTAAAAAATATCCTGACACCCCATGAACATTAATATTGAGCCCATCAAATTAACACAATACAGTCATGGTGCAGGCTGTGGCTGTAAAATATCCCCCAAGGTTCTCGAACAGATTCTGGAGACATCACAGTCGACACGACCACTTGATAAGCTGTGGGTTGGTAATGATTCCCGCGATGATGCTGCCGTTTTTGAGATCGGGCAGGATCAGGCAGTTATAAGTACTACTGATTTCTTTATGCCAATCGTGGATGATCCGTTTGATTTTGGCCGAATTGCGGCTGCCAACTCTATAAGTGACATCTATGCCATGGGGGGAGATCCTCTAATGGCCATCTCCATTCTGGGTTGGCCCATCTCAAAAATCACCCCGGATTATGCCAGAGAGGTTGTTGAAGGAGGCCGTTCCATTTGTACAGAAGCCGGTATCCCTTTAGCTGGAGGGCACAGTATTGACAGCCCTGAACCGATTTTCGGACTTGCCGTAACAGGGATGGTAACCCGCGACCGCCTGAAACGTAACAACACGGCAAAAGCTGGTAATAAACTATATCTGACCAAGCCTTTGGGAGTTGGCATCCTGAGTACAGCACAAAAACAAGGGAAACTCAAAGCAGAACATAAAGACATCGCCCGGGATAACATGGTGCACCTTAACCGGGCAGGGCAGGCGCTTTCAAAGTTACCGGGCGTTTGTGCTATTACCGATGTCACCGGATTCGGCCTTCTTGGGCATCTGGGTGAGATGTGCGAAGGCAGCAGACTTAGTGCGGAACTTATGATGGGTAACATCCCCCTGTTACCCCACATCGATTATTACGTTGAACAGGACTGCATACCCGGTGGAACCAATCGGAACTGGGACAGCTATGGATATAAAATCGGTAACCTCTCCGAATATCAGCGGCGCCTTCTCTGCGATCCCCAGACCAGTGGTGGACTTCTTGTGGCTGTCGATGAAGCCACTGAGACGGCAATGCTGCAGATTCTTCATGACGAAGAACACATACCCGATGAGTGCCTCCGTCCGATTGGCCATCTTGTTGGAAGAGATACTAACCAACCGTTAATCACTGTCCATTAATAACTTCACATCCAGTCAAAATAAACCTGATCAGAAGATTGTTTATATTTCAATGGAAGCGCTTCCTAATATTCTTTAATTGACTATATGAGCCAACAAAAAACCAAAATCGGACTGGCCTGTGCAGGTGGTGCAATCGAAGGTGCTGCCTATGAGGTCGGTGTACTCAACGCCCTTGAAGAATCGCTCGATGGCATCCACTTTGATGATCTGGATATTTATGTTGGTGTGAGTGCCGGTGCTTTCATTACAGCCTGTCTTGCAAACAACATAACTCCTGCCACCCTGGCACGCGGATTCATATCAAAATCGTCCAAAGTGATGCAGGTAACGCCGGAAACATTTTTTAAACCCGCACTTACTGAGTATTGGGAACGCTTTGAACGGCTGCCTAAACTTGTTTCCGAAGCAGTCTGGAATTATGTAACTCATCCACTCGATCTAACACTGGAGGGTGCATTATATCCGCTGACATCGCTTTTACCCGTTGGAATTTTCAGTAATGATCATCTTCGGGAATATCTGGAACGCAATTTCAGTACCGAAGGCCGAACAGATGACTTTCATCGATTAAAAAAAGATCTTCGGATCATAGCCACAGACCTCGAAAGCAGTGAAGTTGTTCACTTCGGGGAACCTCCTTTCGATGATATCCCAATCTCAAAAGCTGTACAGGCAAGTACGGCTTTACCTGTTTTATACACTCCCGTCAATATCAATGGAAATTATTATATCGACGGTGTGGCGCGTCGGACCGTCCATGCCAGTGTGGCCCTGGAGAAAGGCGCACAACTTGTTTTCTGCATCAACCCCATAGTCCCCGTCGATACCAAATCGATCGAAAATCGATCGGATTCGCACGATATAAGAGAGCAGGGCCTGACGGCGGTGCTTTCTCAAACATTCCGTACCATGATTCACTCACGCATGCTCACCGGATTCAAAAATTATGAATACCGCTATCCCGATGCCGATTTCATCGTTATAGAGCCCTCGGTAACCGACACACGTCTCTTCTTTACAAATATTTTTAGCTTTCAGAATAGAAAAGAAGTCTGTGAGTATGGATATCAATCTACAAGACGACAACTTCTCACACACTACAGAGAACTCTCACAGATTTTATCAAAATATCAGATCACTATTAATCGTGATGTTTTGACCACCCCCGGCAGGACGCTTTATGAACCCGAAACGGGCAGGAACGGAAGCTCAATCAAGACAGCCTTCAAAAGAACCAATGAGGTTCTATCAAATCTGGATGATTTGCTGAAAGACCTGCAAGCACCGCTTCCACTTAACAATGGGCACAGGAAGGTCGTCGATTCAGATTAATCTATTCCGTTTTCATTTAACATTTCTCAATTATCTCCTGCATCTGGGGTCCCTAAAATACATCGCCAGAGCGGGCTTAAGAAATAATTATATGACCTTCATGGCCATAGTCTGCCCGCCTGATGGAGTGAAATTGCAATTATCAACCGCCCGGCATTTATCACCTTTCAACCCTTTGCCACACATATAGTTAACACGCAACAACATACAACTCTTTGCCACTTATTTATGTACAGGCATGGTCTGTGCCTTTAGATTAATGAGTGCATTGAAGAAATAGTCAATTTAAAACGAGAGGTGATTTATTATGAAACGCTTATCCATATTTCTTCCAGCCCTGTTCGCTGTTGCTTTGATTAGCAGTGTAAATCCACAATCCACTTTCGCAACTTCACCTAATCAAAATATCATAGATGAACCAATAATCTTATGATCTTTATCAAATAGCCAATCACACCAAGGGGCACGCGGATTGATTTCCAGTGCCTTTTTTTTTATTTACAATATGTGACCATTTTAAAATATCATGCAATCAATCTATGTCATTCCAAAATTCCGTTCCTGGGTTGTTTACTTTTTTATCTTTTTAAAAAAACAAGTGGTACAAGTAAACATGACTATAAATGGAGGCCCTGCAATGAAACGTTTATCCATCTCATTGTTTTCTATTTTCTTATTATTTTTGATGGGTAGTATGAGTATTGTGTCTGTTTATGCAGAGGCACCATCTGGATACCGGGTAATCAGCTCTGATTCCGCATGCACAATAACAGGAACTGTAGTCGATTTTTCCACCAATAAACCGGTAACCAATGCCACGGTTGCGATTCAAAATCAGGATATATCTGTTCAGACCAATTCAAGCGGGACCTTCGAATTGGATAATCTTAATAAAGGGACCTATATGGTTAAGGTAACGGCAGATGGTTATCGGGAATATGACAAAACGATAAAAGCTGGTCCCGATTCACAATCCATCATAATTAAATTAACCCCTGCCGACAGTCAATAATTATCAAAACTGTTGCTGATCAAGCATCCAGAGATATTTGCCTTCTCTTTTAATTCGCTCTCTTTTACTGAGGCCACGATACCCATAAGGCGGCTTGCGTAATCGTCGGCACAGAGAAATAATGATCCATCCAAGCGGGATGAAGTAGGCCCAAATATCCAGGTCACGCAACCACTTAACAAGCCGGTTTCCAGCCGGACCACGATGTTGATCTCTGGCATGTTTTATAAACAGAAAGGGCCATCCAAAAGGTGTGTAGCGGAAGGTACGCCATCCGAGCTTTTGAAAAGATGCCCGGAGACCAGGGTAGTCATAAGGTTTCTTGCCATATATCTCCAGATTTTGGTCAAGTTGTTCCTGCATTTCGTGGCGAATGCGGTCGGCCAGCTGTTGAATGACATCTTTATCCGGATGATCGGGATCGGTACCCAGCTCTGTCAGTCTGCTCCTGACATCGATTGGATCTCCAACAATAAATTTCATATTTGCCGGAAAGGCCAGGTAAAAGAAAAATGGAAAAAACAGAGCAATAATGGCAGCAGGCATCGGCAAAAAGGGAATATTCAGGAATCGATCGGAAAGATAATCCAGCCATTTGAAAGTGATACTGGTCGGATTAACCCATTCCGAATTAATGGAATACACCGGATAAACAGGAGCATGATGTTTTGTTGCCATCACAACAAAACTCGAGTAAAAATGCTGAAGCTGGTATCTGCGGTTAAAACCTTTTCCGATACCAGGTATACCCTCCGGATAGTAAATCACTCGGCCACCGTGCTGCATTAGATAATCATAGTTCCTGAATTTCATATCTATACCGCCACAACGCCGCCACCAATCATCTATCCCGTATGGACGCATCCACCAGGTAGCAGATAATTTGGAGGAATAGACTGATCGAAGTTTCATATCCTCTCGTAATCCTTTGGAAATCCAAATCAATCCGTCAAGGATAATGGCGTCGTGCGGGAAAGCATTTCCACTGTGATTGGTTGCCAGAATATAGGGACCACGATCGGGTATTTTTTCCGCACCGATAAGCTCCGCCCGGAAATAGTTATCAATGATCGGCTTTACCACCTCCCGCGCCAGGCTGTCGAGATACCCAAAATCTATTGGGTCTTCATCCGGCCGAATGAGTGGCACATTGTCTATTTCCGTCGTAACCGAATGGTGCAGTGGAACTCCATTTTCACCAAATTCATCCGTTTCTTTATGATCGGATTGTATCAGGCTTTGGTATGTGTTTTTTTTTCGAACCTGCATATGGAATCCAATCAGCTTTTTTTACCAAACACAATGAAAAGGAGGCTGATCAAAAAGAGGGTAAGCCAGGTATAGAAGGGAGCATGCTGCAAGTAAGCAAACACCCCACTAACGATACATGATCCTGCCAGAATACTGTTCCGAAGTCCAGCCATCGGGTCTGACGGCTGCCGTTCGGTCATGGCATTTTCGAGATACCGGCTGCCATCCGACAACAAATCAGGTAGTCTCATGATTAAATCTACCAATTCGGGACCGCTGCGTATCAATTCTCTTGCCAGTCGACGGGGATCGTACTGATCGCGGTAAATCCTGCCTATATGCTTGCGGGATATAGACGGAATATCGAGGTTTGGATCAAGCATCAGACCGACTCCTTCAAATGTCACAAGAGCTTTGACCATGAGTGTCATTTCCACCGGGAAGAAAATACTGAACTGTCCACCAACACGGAGAGATTCCAGGATTAGTTTACCCAAGCTGAATTGGCCATATGCCGAATAAATCTGAAATCTTCGGAACAAATCACCGACAGCACGCCTGAATGCTGCAGGATCACACCCTTTCCCCATTTTGGCAATTGATAGCAAATACTTTGTGGAGCCTTCCACATCCCCGTTTACCAATGTGTTGAAGTAAAACAGCAGATATCTGCGTGTTTTCTCGCTGAAGCGACCAACCATACCCAAATCAATGAATCCAACCCTCGAACCTTTCATGATCAACAGATTTGCCGGATGCAGATCGGCATGAAAGAATCCATCCTCGTAAAGCATTTTGATAATTGCTCCCACACCGTAATCAATCAACAATTGGCGCTCGAACTCATCCAAATCTTTGGTTTGCTCAGAACCGGGTTTAAACCCATCGAGGAACTCCATACAGAGCACATTACGTGTACTCAGCTCACGATAAATTTTAGGAAAAACCACATTTAGCTGATCCTTGAAATTGGCAGCGAACAATTCGGCATTATCAGCCTCATAAGTCAGATCGACCTCTTTTTCGGTATAGGTGCAAAACTCGCCAATGATCACCTTGGGTTGATATCGTGGAATTAACCACTCCAGTAATGATCCTAACATTCTCAGAAGTTTCAGATCTGAGAGTATGGAAGAACGAATACCCGGTTTGACGACTTTTAATACGACTTCATCTCCCTCCTTTGTTCGTGCCCGGTGAGTCTGTGCAATAGATGCCGAAGCCAGGGGTTCTTCCTCCACGGATTCGAATAATACCTCCAGCGGCTGCCCCATTTCATCCTCAACAATATTTCGAATAGCCGGAAAAGGTACGACGGGCAACCTGTCTAGCAAATTTTTCAGTTCATCCGTTATGATTACCGGCAGGATATCCTCCCTGATGGAGAGAATCTGTCCAAGCTTTATGTAGGTCGGCCCAAGCATCTCAAGCCGGCGACGTAATTGATCGGGAAACGGCAGATTGCGAAGTTCCTTGTTAACAAAAGGTCGTATAAGTAGTGCAAACAATCGCTTGAAAGGGGTGTGCAAACGGCGCCTCTTTTCCGGGGGCATCGCCTTGACAAAGGCGATCAATCCTCCGGCAAGCAACCCCGTAACATGGCGATAAAGCAACAGGATACGACGTGGGACCCCTTTATAAGGAGCCAGTGGATGAAACTCAGGCTGCTTGCGGTTCGGCTTATGCCCGTTCAGGTTCTGTTGACCATTACTGATGACTTCCGCATCAGTGGTGTCTTTGTTAACATATGTGGGTGCGGATTTTTCCATGCCCACTCTTTATGGATGAACGATACGGTCGCGATAATTCAGTGCGACCCTGAAATGATAGTTATTCATAAGTTAGAACAGAATCTACTTATTTGCTTACAGGTTATGAACATAAATCGATATATGGTCATAAAAATAAAAAAGCCGCCCCATGACTGGTGCGGCTTTTTTAAGTCATATTTTATCCAATTCAGGCCATTTTTGCTGTATGAGCCTCTTTATTGGTCTTTTCTGATTTATCTTTCTTTTCAAGATGCTCAGAAAGTTTGCTTACCTGAGTTGCCAGCTTATCCACTTTATTCATCAGTTCTTCGACTTCCTTGTGTGTTGGTATTCCTAACCGGTCAAGGACAGCTTCAAACCGTGTATCGATGGAATGAGCCAGTTCTTTTACCTGTTCGGATAGGTCCTCTCTGCTCTTCCGGACCTTCTCGTATACTTTATCAATTTGCTTGCGACCTTTTTCCTCACGTTCTTTGCCTTTGGTCACCAGCGTGTCAAAAAACTTGTTACCTTCTTCTTCTACCGTTGCAAAGGCACCCAAGCCAGCCAGCCAAACATCACGTGAACGTTCGGAAACTTCCGTTTGGAATTTGGTCAGCGCAGTTTGTTCTTCTTTTTTCTTTTTTTCAGCCATCGTTACCTCCCGAGTTTATTGTATGAAAAATCACTTTGTCTTGTTATGAAGTCCGTTTACTTGTTTTTCAAGCTCTTCAATCCTCTTCTGTAAAGCATCAAAGTCACGGGGCCCATTGACCAACCTGCTGATCGGTTCGGATACCCAACTGTCAAGACGCGTTCTAACCAGCTTCACACTCTCCTCAAAGAAAGAACCGCCGCGCCGAATAATCTCATGCAACACATCGCTTGATAATGGATTTTTTCCCTGTTTCCCTTCTTCAAGTATAATTTGAGTAAGGGTTTGCGATGTAATATCTCGACGCGTCGCATTATCCACTACGCGTATTTGTTCTCCCTCGCGGATGAGCTGGGCTATCTCTTCCAGAGAAATATATTTTCCGCCTTCTTTATCGTATAACTTTCGATTTTCATATCGCTTTATCAGACGCTTTGCCATATTTCCCCGTGTTATATCTTTTACATTATAACGCATCGCGTCATGAAAAGTTCCCGGGATCTGATAATTTTTTTGTGATTAGCGGTTACGCCCCATCCGCTCGTGACTCGATACCCAATCGTTGGAAGTAATAGCGGCTCCAAGTGAAACCTCTCCCGCCAGAACGACGGCAGCAATGATTTCAGCAAACTTATTAACTTTATCCTTGCCATAGCATCCCATCAATTCCAGGCATTCGCGCTGGGTCGGCAGACCGGTTCCGCCTCCGTAGGTGGCCACAATGAGAGAAGGCAGAGTGATAGACACATACAAATCATGATTGGGAGTCAATTCGGTGTAAAGCAGAGCAGCCGTAGCCTCTGCAATGTTGGCCACATCCTGCCCCGTTGCAATGAACATAGCTGCAATTCCATTGGGAGAATGGGCTCCATTATTATTTGCCCCGGAAAACAGTGTCCCTATTGTCGATATTCTCTGGTGATAGTCCAGTGTTTCAGGATCCGCGCGGAGATAATCTCTCAGAACTTCCTTTTTCAGGATCGCCTCGGCTGTTACACGTTTTCCACGGGTTCTCAAGATATTGATGTGCGACGCCTTCTTATCAGTAGCAAAATTTGACTCCAGATAAAAATGCTCTATCCCCTTGTAGTTCTCGATGATCCACTGGCATGCTGAAAATGTCGCCTTACCAACCATATTTTGTCCGGCGGCATCACCTGTCTTAAAATTGAACCGCAAAAAAACAAAACGATTGCTCAGATAGGGATCCATATAATCGAGCCGTACCACATGGGATGTTTTTTCTGCTTCCCGCCTGATTTCCGGCACATGTTCATTGATCCATCTGACAAAGCCATTGCATGCCCGTGCATCCTCAAAGACAAATACCGGTGCTCTTTGCATATCATCACCCTGAATAGTGGTTTTGGCACCTCCTGACAGATTCAAGACTTTAATACCGCGATTATAGGAAGCCACCAGCGTGCCCTCTGTGGTAGCGAGTGGTATAATAAATTCACCCTGTGCATATTCACCATTCACAACCACCGGGCCGACGAAACCAAGTGGAATCTGAGCAATGCCGGAAAAATTCTCAATATTTCCTCGTACAACCTTAGGGTCAAAGGAGAAGTTGGTGATATGTTCCAACTCCCGGCCGGAAAACCGGCTTATGAACTCCTGGCGACGCTTGATCGCTTCGGGCGTGTAATCATCGATCCTGTCATAAGGTATTTTAACAGTTTCCACCTGCCCATCCTTAACCTGATCCTCCACTGAAATGTTGATTTGTCCGTACGACTTAGTTTTAAAGGATATTTTCAACGGGTGAAGTCCATCACCAAGGGCGACGTCCCTGCATATTATCCTGATCCGGTTATTATAGGGCAGTATCAGCGGGTCATTTTCTGAGACAGCAGAAATTGGGATTCTTCCCTTTCCATTTTCAACCCAGAGCTGCTGTTGAGGAATTTCATTATTGTCGATCTGCATGCTGACCACTTCGGTTATAACAGCATCGCTAAGCCTGTTGCGCAGCTCAAAGGCAAACCCGTTCTCCTCGCGCGTCAGACTCTCGTTTGTATATAATTGCCTCAAAATGAGGTTCGGCAACATCATAATATTTCAGATAAGATGATTCGATACTCGATAAGGACCCTAATATGTTGATAAAAAGAATTAATCAAATCTATACCATTTTAAACAATTTATTGAGTAAACAAGTGCCTCCATAATTTGAACTCATGTACCCTTAAAAGGATGGGAAAAGATTACCCATTATCGGTCAATCCCTTCTACACAATTTAAGGCATATATTCAAAAAATTTAAAATGTTAGGATAACATCGTATACTAATTTGATCACTAACAACTATTTATGCAATCACGTTTCCTGGAGAGTAATCATGGGAGCTGCATGCATTTGCCTGATTCTCTGTGCAATGTACCCTGGCTGAATATTTAATGGGACGCGTACCTGGCCATATATGGTACATTAGCCGTTTATGACGTCCGCAGTACAAGACTCTGATTGGCATCTAAATTTTCACAAGCTACAACAAGAGGCCTGTAAATCAGGTCAAAGGGGATAGAATATCTTCGTAATAAAATGTTAATCGATTTAAAATCAGACTGATAATGTTTTAACATGAAAGAAATTAATTTTAATTATTACGTGTTTTTTTATATTGAACAATATCACTGAACTATCTTCAACTTTTCTCCCGGAGAAATCTCATGAGACTCGTGATTCTCAGTTTATTCACTTGTGTTGTATTTTCCGGGCAGCTTTTTGCACAAGAAAAAAAAGATCAAAAAGCTACCTCCGATTCTAAAACAGCTGCAGTCGAGGTAGAATACCAAACTGTTAAGACTCCCACTATCACGAACATACTGGATTCTCTTCAAATCCATGAATCGATAATGCAGAACGTTGGTTATGGTTTTCAAAGACGTGATCAGGTTACAGGCTCTATTTCCTCTGTTAATATCTCTTCATTACAATCTGCTCCTTATACGAATCTGGCAGAATACCTGATAGGACGGGTTCCCGGGGTGTTAGTATCGAACGATCCCAGCAATCCCAATGGTTATAGGATACAGATCAGAGGAGTCAACAGCATTAATTTTCAGGGTGGACCGCTGTTTGTAATCGATGGCATGCCGGTATCAGCGGAAAGTGCTTTGACCATGATAGATCCTCAGGATATTGCTTCCGTTGATGTTATAAAAGATGGAACAGCCGCCATCTACGGTACACGTGGGGCTAATGGCGTAATATTGATCACTACCAAAAAATAGTGATCATGTTGTGATTGGTAAGACTGTGTATCTGTTCAAGATTAAGATACCATCCTGCCTGTGCTTATTTATTAATAAGAACCATGTTTTTCAGACATGGGAATTTTAATGCGAGAGGTAACTCCAATGCGTTATGCGTTCGTTACGTTATTTATGTTTCTTTTTTGCGTCGGTTCCCTGTATGCCCAGGACAAGCAAAAAACCAATAACGAAAATGCTGCTTCAGTAGCAAAAATACAGGCTATCCAACAGCAGCTAATTAAACAGAAACAAGATTCCATAAAGCTCGGCACTCTCAGAGATGTAGGTTATGGATACCAGAAGTCCAGCAACATTACAGGTTCCGTTTCATCAGTAAACACTAATGGTCCCCAAAAAAGCGGTTACAGTGATATTTATCAATATCTGCAGGGAAGAGTGTCCGGCCTGATGGTTTTGAAGAGTGGTGCAGGATACACAATCCGGATCAGGGGCATGACCAACAGTTTCTCCGGGAGTTCTGAACCACTTATCGTGCTGAACGGTACCCCTTTATCGAGTGCGGATGATATACAGTATATCGATCCTTCAAATGTCAAATCTATCGAAGTGCTAAAGGATGCAGCCTCAGCCTCTATCTATGGCGTCCGGGCAGCGAATGGGGTGATTCTGATTCGCACGAACTGAGATTAGCAACTATCACATTGATGGAACATGGTTAGTTGGAACAGTGATTTTTCCGGTATCACTTGCTCCTGACCGGTTTGCTAGGGTATCTTTACCCTATGCTGACAAAACGAATCATACCATGCCTCGATATCAAAGACGGCCGCACTGTTAAAGGCGTTAACTTTGAAGGACTACGGGATGCCGGCGATCCGGTGGAACTGGCTCGACGTTACTCCGATGAAGGGGCCGACGAACTGGTATTCCTCGACATTACCGCCACAAAGGAAAAACGCAAGACCCTCGTACCGCTTGTTGCACGAATCGCCCGGGAAATAAATATTCCGTTTACTGTGGGAGGAGGGATTCGAACCGAAGAGGAAATCGATGCCTTGCTCAATGCCGGCGCGGATAAGATTTCGCTGAACAGCAGTATCGTTCGGGAACCGGATTTTATTACACGTGCATCCGACCACTACGGGTCGCAGTGCATTGTTGCGGCCATTGATGCCCGCCGCCACAATGGAAGCTGGAACGTATATGTGAAAGGCGGCAGTGAAGACACCGGTCTGGATGCTTTGAAGTGGGCTGCTGAAGTCGAAGACAGGGGTGCCGGCGAGATTCTGTTGACCAGCATGGACCGTGACGGAACTAAGGCGGGTTTCGACATCGAACTATTGCAGCGTATCAACGAACTGGTAACGATCCCTGTGATAGCCAGCGGCGGCGCCGGTACCATAGGCCACTGTATCGAGGCCATTGAGAAAGGACATGCCGACGCCGTGCTTGCGGCCAGTATCTTCCATTACAAAGAGATTGAGATTGGCTTTTTAAAAGCCGAAATGAGAGATGCCGGACTGCCCGTGCGGCTCAGTGCTTTAACTAACTGAATCACTAACATCAGGATACGATAACGTAAGCCGGTCAAAATCTGTATCTATCTTAACGTGAGTTAGATATAATGAAATCGTATTCACCAACCTCTCACTGTCATTTCGAGACGAACAATAGAACACTCCGGGGAAATAAAATCACTTGATGCGCCTCATTTTCAATAGAGCACAGAGGCGTTACGCCGCACCGATCTAATGCCAAATGAATCAGTCCGGGGCCTTGTTTTTATCGCGGCAGACCCGAAGGCGGATATCCTGGAGTTGCACCTTAATATTGCAGGCAAGGATCATTTGACTTATTTCAGGCAGGAAAAGTACAGATGAAAGACAGAACATGGTGACGACAGGAAAGCATCAACTGACAAACAAGTAGCATCTGCCTTCAGGATTGGATACTTTTGACTTCCTTATTCGTTGTTACAATATCCATTAACATTTTTCAGAAGTTAAAGTAATGTCATTCGATCCTGAGAATATCGACTTTAAGAAAGGTAACGGCCTGGTTCCCGCCATCATTCAGCACTATGCCACCGGTCAGGTCCTCATGCTGGGTTATATGAACGCAGACGCCGTAAAACAAACGGTTGAATCAGGACAAGTTACCTTTTACAGCCGTTCCAAAAAACGCTTATGGACCAAGGGAGAAACGTCTGGCAACTACCTGAACATGGTGTCTTTGCAAAAAGATTGTGACAACGACACGCTGCTCGTACTGGCCGACCCGCAGGGTCCAACTTGCCATACCGGAGAAACTTCCTGCTTTCACGAACAGGAGTTCCGGCCATTCGTCAAGGCCGCCGACTACAGCTTTCTGAAAGAGTTGCAGGATTTGTTATACCAGCGCAAAGAAGAACTGCCGGAAAATTCCTACACCAGTTCGATGTTCAAAAAAGGATTGAATCGCATTGCCCAAAAAGTTGGCGAAGAAGGCGTGGAAACCGTCATCGCCGCCCTTGCCGAGTCGGAGGATGCCTTTATCTACGAAGCTTCCGACCTGATCTTCCACCTGCAACTTCTGCTTACAGAAAAGGGATTACGTCTGGACGACCTCGTCAGGGAACTCGAACGCCGGCATAGGAAATAAGGGAGTTAGAATACCGGAGATAGAAGACAGAAGTCGGAATTCCCGGTTTATTCTTCTTTTCTGCTGAACACGTTGGCTGCAATACGGTACATGAAGTAACCCACAATGGCCAGCAGGATGAGTCCGGGCCATGCTTCAAAAGGATCGGCATGAACTCCAAACAACCGTTTGATACTGAACACGTTGAGTCCGCCGTAATAGGCAATGGGGATGGCCAGAATGATGCCCATCAGTGCCTCGCCCGTTATCAACCCTGAAGCATAAAGAAGACCGGCACGATCGCTTCGTTCCTTGGAGCCATCGAAATCATCCTGTTTTTTCCTGCGATTCTGATACCTGGTAACCATCCATGCGATCACACCGCCCACCATCGTCGCGCAGTCGAGTTCAAACGGGAGGTAGATACCGACAGCCACTGCCAGGACGGGCATACGGAATGAAGAGCCCCTTTTTTTCAACATCTGATCGGCGATTATAACTACTGCACCTACAATAATACCAATCCAGATCATGCCCCATGGAAGGTTACCGCCGAAAACGCCCTGTGCCACGCTGGCCATCAGGGTTGCCTGGGGTGCCGTCAATGCGTCGGGGTGTGCTGCGGTTTTGGGACCAAATCCATATGCGGTGTGCAACAGCGTCAGAATCGGTGCCATCACAAAAGCAGACGCCACAACACCTACAATCAACATGATCTGCTGGTTCATCGGCGTTGCGCCAAGCACATACCCGGCCTTCAGGTCGTGAAGGTTGTCAGCAGCTATGGATGCGGCACAACAAACTACGGCACCAATCAAAATGGCGGACGCCGGCCCACGTGTTACGTCGTTGCCCATCAGGACCAGTAAGATCAATGCGGAAGACAGGATTGTTGCTATCGTGATCCCTGAAATCGGGTTGTTCGAACTTCCGACCAGACCCGACATGTATCCTGCGACAGCCGAAAACAGGAATCCCGCCAATATCATGAGTACCGCCATTATCAGGGAGATTCCTACGGTCCTGATTTCAGATAGGTAAATTATGAATATGGGCACTACCAGAACGGCGAGACCCATCAATACCCACGACATCGGTGTATCGTACTCGGTGCGTATCTTCTTAACAGTAGCGGAACCACGCTCCTTGAAAGCTTTGAAGCCCTCAGTAAATGCAGTTGCGACCGATGAACGAAGATCCAGCAGTGCCCAGACACCGCCTATTACCATAGCACCGACACCAATATAACGTATCTGATCCGACCAAATCTGATACCCCACATCAACGGCACTTTGGCCGTTTGCCGTGACCCCGTGTGAGGCGATGTAAACCGGGATGGCGATCCACCAGCTGAAGACACCACCGGCAAATACCAGTACTGCAATATTTAAACCAACGATATATCCTACGGCAATCAGAGCCGGCGACACGTCAACCCCAAAATAAAGATAACCGCGTGTTCCAAGTATTTTGGCTTTCTCGAAAACGCCATTCCAAAGATTCATCCCTTGTTCACAAAATTTCATCACTCCACCGATGATGGCAGCCCAAACAAGGTATTTAACATCCGAACTGCTCTGTTCACCCGACTTCAGCACTTCGGCCGTAGCTACACCTTCCGGATATTTCAGCTTTTGATGCACAATCAGTGCATTCCGTAATGGGATGGTGAAAAGAACTCCCATCACACCGCCACAAAGCGCAATCAGGGTCACTTCCCAATATTTGAAGTGATCCCAATAACCCATAATGGCCAGTGCAGGAAATGTAAAGACAACCCCGGCGGCAAGAGATTCCCCGGCTGATGCAGCCGTTTGCACGATATTGTTTTCAAGGATATTGGATTGTTTGAAAAGCCTGAGGACAGCCATCGAAATAACGGCAGCAGGGATAGAAGCAGAGACGGTCATTCCGGCAAAGAGTCCAAGATAGGCATTGGCACCGGCAAGCAGAATGGCGAGAATCACACCCAGAATCAGAGCTTTTACCGTGATCTCGGGTAACTTGACGTCTGCTGATATATATGGTTTTTCGCTAACAGGTTGTCTGTTCACATTGCTCCTTGTTATATCAGATACTCAAAATCGACTTTTTAAAATAAGGGAAATTACAAGACCACAAATGAATAACAAACAGAATGTGACTTTTATGAATTAAGGATGTGGATCTGTGGTTTATTGGGTAACTTTCGACAATTTGAAAATAATGCAGTTATCATGGCTAGAATTTTCTTGTTTCTCGGAGCGGTCAATGCCTTTTTATCCGTTGCCTTTGGTGCCTTCGGAGCGCATGCCCTGCGCGGACGTATTTCACAGGAAATGCTCGATGTTTATCATACGGGTGATCATTACCAGTTTCTTCATGCGCTCGGCCTTATTCTTATCGGGATATTAGTGATTCATTTTCCGGATTCCGGGCTCCTACGTTGGTCCGGCTGGCTCATGTTTTTCGGAATCGTGCTTTTTTCCGGCAGCCTCTATATACTGGCGATGACAGGGATCACCTGGCTGGGAGCTATCACACCAATCGGGGGCACAGCTTTTCTCGTATCATGGATCCTGCTGGCTATCATGGCCTTAAAAGCGGTCCACTGACCAAGGAAGAGCCCCATACATATTTTAAAATCGGCGTCAAACGGGTCCACTTCGTCTGACGCCCCCGTCTTCTTTATCAAGAGGGAGCAGCTTATCTAAAAAAAATTCAAATCACCCTGCAAAACTTGCAAGTTTCCACATTGCCTGTTGTCCAACTTCTAGTTTTACGAAAGACAATACAGGACGACCACGGAGAAGTCTGGTACGAGGTCGTCGGAGTAGATACTTCGAACTAAACTGATCTCATTAACAAATAATCCCCTCAATCAATGAAAACCATAAAAACCTTCGGCCTGCTTGTTCTCCTTTGCATGATGGTGAGCCCCGTATTCGCTCAGCGGCGATTTAATCCGGATGAAATGGCCAAGCGCCAGAGTTCATACGTAATTGATAACATTTCCAACCTCACTGCTGCACAAAAAGATTCCGTACAGGCGATCTATACGACGTTCGCAAAGAACATCCAGGATGCCTTCAAAAATAATTCCGGTGACAGACAGGCTATGAGAGATCAAATGATGCAGCTCCGCACACAACGCGACAAAGAACTGCAGACTGTTTTGACGCCTGATCAGTTTAAAAAGTATCAGGGTCTCATGGCAAAAGCCAGAGACTCGCGTCGTCGGAACAGACAGTAAACCAGAGAGCAGCTACTTTTGAAACCAGCCTCATATTTGGGTATGGGACTGGCTTCAAATGAAATTCATCGAAGTTATTTGATCATTTTTAAATGCATAGCTATTCGATAGCAGATACCAAATGAATTTTCTCCCAAAAACTACGCTACTGTTTTTCGTGTTTTTCTCAATGATCATCATACACGTTCAGGCTCAGGATGTAACGGTTACCGGGACACTCCGCGACAGCACAGACCATTCTCCTTTAGTGGGAGCCAATATCATTATGAAAAACGTCGCCGATACGACCGACATGGCGTATGGAACGACCAATCCTGATGGTAAATTCATAATCGATCATTTGCGTGTTCGCACCTACCGCCTAACCATCAGTTACATCGGATACCGCAAATATCAAAAGATCGTCTCTCTGACCAGTAAAGGGAAAAACTTTGGCGTGATCTACATGTCGGTCAAACCGGCTATGATGAGGGACGTAAATGTAGTGGGCCGTGCTATCGCAAGTGTGCAAAAAGGAGACACCGTTCAGTATAATGCCAATGCTTTCAAAACAAACCCTGATGCATCCGCTCAGGATCTAATAAGAAAAATGCCCGGGATTACCGTACAAAATGGAACCGTTCAGGCACAGGGTGAGAACGTACAGAAAGTGTTGGTAGACGGAAAGGATTATTTCGGTGATGATCCTGAAACAGCCTTGAATAATTTGCCTGCTGATGCCATTGAAAGAATCGAGGTCTTTGACAAGAAAAGCGACCAGGCCCAATTCACCGGCTTTGATGATGGCAATACCCAAAAAACGATCAACATTGTTACCAAGAAGAGCAAACGTCATTCCTCGTTTGGACGGGTTTATGCCGGTTATGGAACGAACGAAAGAAATGCCGAGGGTGGCAATATTAACTTTTTTAATGGAGATCAGCGTATATCAGTCATTGGGTTGTCGAACAATGTGAACCAACAAAACTTTTCGACCGAGGATTTGCTGGGCGTGGTTGGGGGTGGCAACCAAAGACGGCGCAGAGGAAGAAACAATGCCGCGGGCAACTTTCTCGTGGGACCACAAAGCGGAATAACCACGACGCATTCCATAGGCGTTAATTATAATGACAATTGGGGCGGGAAAGTTGATGTGAATGGAAGTTATTTCTTCAACACGACCAATAACACGGATAACCAATCTCTCAATCGTACTTATTTTCTCTCCGGCAATGCCAACCAACTCTATAATGAAAAAGATCTTTCAAACAGTGATAATTATAATCACCGTTTGAATATGCGCATCAACTACCATATTGACCGCAGAAACTGGTTGCTGGTGACGCCGAATCTCAGTTTCCAAAAATACACAAGTACCAGCAGCCTTTGGGGAACGACATCGACGCCGTCGAATCAGAACATCAGCCAATCGAATAACGATTATACAAACAACAGCTTCGGGTACAACTTTTCGAACAATTTGCTGTTTCGGCACGCTTTTGCAAAGCGCGGACGCACGATTTCGATTCGCATCAGAAATGGCGTAAACAGAAATGACGGCTCGAATTACCAGCAGGCACGGAACACTTACTTCCAGCTGAGCAAGATCAATCAAAGCGATACCCTCGACCAGCATCCCAAACAACTTTCCGACGGTTATTCGGTCGATGGCAGACTAGCTTATACCGAACCTATCGGTCGCGATAACCAATTTGAACTTAGTTATGACGCCTCTTACAATCAGAGTAATTCAGATAAACGCACGCTCAATTTAGATCCGGCACTTCAGCAATACACTATTCTTGATACTACCCTTTCCAACAAATTTAACAGCGGCTACCTGACCAATGAAGGTGAATTATCATTTCGGCATCACACCCGCCAGGTGATGGCCATGGCCGGGTTGTCTTATCAACGATCCGACTTATCCGGGAATCAGATTTATCCCGGAGCATTTAAACTATCCAAATCGTTTATAAACCTGTTACCTCACGCCGTATTACGCATTCGTTTTTCCGAGAGTACAAACTTCAGGATGTACTACCGTACCGATATCAACGCGCCATCCGTCAGTCAGCTACAGGATGTTGTTAATAACACCAACCCACTTCTCCTATCTACCGGCAACCCGGGTCTGAAGCAAGAGTACAGCCATCGTATTATCATGCGTTTTTCACATAATAACACCCGAAAATCGAGCAACTTTTTCGCTTTCATACTCTTCCAAAAAACTATGGATTACGTGGGTAGTGAGACCATCGTTGCTGCCCACGATACCACTCTGTCTAATGGAATGACTCTGAATCAGGGATCCCAGCTTTCAAGACCGCAAAATATGAACGGCTATTGGAATGCAAGAACTTTCCTGAATTACGGATTCCCGGTTTCCTTGATCAGTTCGAATCTCAATCTGCATACCTCCTTTTCATATTCACAAACACCCGGAATAATCAATCAGCTTAAAAACTTCTCGAACTCGTACTCCATTGGTCAGGGTTTGGTGATTGGCAGCGATATCAGCAAAAACGTCGACTTCACAATAACCGGTGATGTTAATTACAACATTGTCCAAAACTCAATTCAGCCGCAGCTTGACAACCATTACGTGTTGGAACAGGCGGGTGTCCGGTTCAGATGGAACATCTGGCAAGGTATTGTATGGGGCAATGACGTGAATCAACAGGCATACCACGGTTTGGGGAATACTTACAATCAAAATTATGTACTCTGGAACATGAGCCTTGGCAAAAAGTTTCTAAAAGATCAGCGCGGGGAGGCCAGTGTAACGGTATTTGACCTTCTCAACCAGAATAAAAGTATCTCTCGCAATGTAACTAACACATACATAGAAGATCAACAAACGCAAATTCTTCATCGCTATTTCCTCTTAAGCCTTTCATATAGAATCTGATATGAAACAAAAACGAATACACTGCCTGGTTTTAATTAGTCTTGTCATCACATCCCTGACATTCATCCTCGATGGGTGCTCTAAAAAACCGATTGAAAAATCCTACTGGAGCGAAAACGGGCAATCGATTCCGTCGTATACCGGCAACGACAAAAAAACGGGCCTCGAGTGGACCATCGCAAATGATAACAAATATCTGTTTCTCTCACTTAAAACCAATAACCGGCAGGTTGAACGCATGGTAATGTTTCGGGGCTTAACGCTTTATTTCGACCCATCAGGGAAGAAAAACAAAGATACCTACCTGCGATATCCCTATATGAAAGACCCGCGTGACCTGTTCCGGGAGATGCGGTCACAAAACGATGGGGAGGGTCAGAGGCGGTCATTTCAATCTCCTCTCACCGCATACTGGAAACATGGTGATGACGATATGATCCTGAACAGCGCCATGCAGCACAGCAAGTTTAGTTACCACATTACGATGGATTCACTTGGGTTTATGGAATACCAGGTGCGCATCCCGTTACACAGAATTGCCAATACAGGTTATAAAAGCCTGACAGAACCAATATCAATCGGCATCGTCGTTCGGCGACCTGAATCAGGATCCGGTTTCAGACCACGATTCAGACCCGAGGGCGGTTTTGCCGACGGCGACGGTGGCGGCAGAGACGGCGATCACGGTGGATATGGCGACCGCGATGGTGGAAGACGTCGTCCGGATGGAATGAATGACCGATCGCGAAATCAGCCTGTAAATGTCAACATTTGGTTCCTGACGCAACTGGCCAAAGACTAAACTTGAAGAATCTACTTTCCAACACACAACCAGCAAACATCAATTCTATTCATCAGAGAGATCCCTACAAAAGACAGCTTCATTAATTGGAGCTGTCTTTTATTTTTATGAAAGAAAACAAGATGTCTTTTGAATGATCTCTTTCTATCTCAATGACAAAAAGCGTCTTAATGGTTAGGGTCATTTGCCTCGCTCTTGAGGGCAGGGATAAAATGATCCAAAACAAATGAAGGACTTTAGTCCTTTAGATCTCGCCTTCAAAGGCATATTTCTTTATAAACTCCAGATATTCTTCCCGGAATGATTTTTCGCAGTGGTGCTCCTCCTGTTTGTCGATATACTTATTCACCACCTCAAAAAGTGATTGACTCACAGAAACAGCAAAGTATTCATCCTGCCAGCCGAATTTTTCCTTCCACTTAAGATGTCTGTTGGCCCAAAATGATGACTCACCTTTAATGAGATTCATAATAGTAGCAATATTCTGATCAGCCGACATCGAAATGAGACAGTGCAGGTGGTCTCTCCAACCATTTACATTGACTAAATGAATATTCTTTGCTGAAGCATAATCTCTGATATGTCTGCATAAAGCTTCTTTGTTCTCTTGACTCATCAACGGCTTCCTGTCTTTTGTAGCCCACACGGCATGTATCAATAATCTTATATATGGCATCTTTCTGATGTTTAAAGGGCTAAAGCCCTGATTTATTTTTCTCTCTCTTGATTCCCCGGCATTCATGCCGGGGCAAATTTTCCTTATATCGTGCTAGCATGAATAGTACCTTGCCCCGACCTTCAGGTCGGGGATAAAGATCAATCTGTATAATTGCAGGGCTTTAGCCCTTTATATAAAAGACACGGGAAACAAAAAGACCTTACACCAATATTTATCTCGTAACACGTTTATGCATTAGTAGTAAATTTCATCTACTTTTAGCGTGCCGCCTGAGGCGGACTAATTACCCATTTCATCCAATAAATTTTGACCGGTTATGAAGATCACGATCGATCGTGTTGACGATGCTTTTCAAATGGAGGCAAAAAACGAACGGGAACAAACGATAACGATGGACAGTTCTGTTGCATCCGGCGGCAAAGACAGCGGATACCGTCCCATGGAAATACTGCTGGCGGCAATTGGAGGCTGCAGCTCTATTGACGTTATTGACATCCTGAAAAAACAGCGCGAACCACTGGAAGGATTACATGTGGAAATCAATGGCGAACGTGAGCCCGGGAAAGTCCCTTCATTATTTAAAGAAATTGATCTTCATTTTACCCTTGATGGAGATTTGAATGAAGGGAAAGTCAAACGTGCAGTGGATCTTTCACTCGAAAAATATTGCTCGGTGGCCAAAATGCTGGAAAAGACAGCCAATATCACTTACAGCTTCACCATCAATCAAACAGCAAAGTAATGTCGGAAGACAAATCCCGGAAATTCGATACACAGGCAATTCGAACTCAGCTCAAACGCACTTCACAGCAGGAGCATTCGGCACCTTTATTCATGACCTCCAGCTATACCTTCGATTCGGCCGAACAGGCGAGGGCATTATTTGCCAGTGAAATCGAAGGAAATGTATACAGCCGGTATTCCAATCCCAACACGGATGAATTCATACAAAAAATGTGCCTGTTGGAGCATGCTGATGGCGGAGTCGCAACAGCATCGGGCATGTCTGCGGTGTTCAGCAGTCTTGCAGGATTGTTAAACAGTGGTGATCATGTGCTCGCTTCCCGTTCACTATTCGGGTCATCGCATCAAATCCTCACATCCATCCTGCCGCGATGGGGCATCACGCACAGCTACGGCGACATCTATCATCCCGAGACATGGGAAAAACTTATTCAGAAAAATACACGGGTCTTGTTCATTGAAACGCCGTCCAATCCGGGGCTTGACCTAATCGATCTGGAATGGGCAGGTAAACTGGCAAAGAAGCACAAGCTGATTCTCATTGTTGACAATTGCTTTGCCACTCCTTACCTGCAGAAACCGATCACATTTGGTGCCGATATCGTGGTTCATTCAGCAACCAAATTCATCGACGGCCAGGGACGGGCCATCGGTGGCGTGATCGTTGGCAAGCAGAAATATATTGCCGATATCAAATTCTTCACACGTCATAGCGGTCCGGCCTTATCACCTTTCAATGCCTGGCTGTTTTCCAAGAGCCTGGAAACCCTATCGGTGCGCATGGAGCGGCACTGCAATAATGCGCTTGAGCTGGCCGGGGTCCTGGAAGGTCACCCAAATGTAGAAACTGTTCGGTATCCATTCCTCGAAAGTCATCCTCAGCACGAACTCGCCCGCAGACAGATGAAGATGGGCGGTGGGATCGTCGTATTTACGATTCAAGGTGGCTACAATCAGGCTAAGGCTTTTCTTGATCGCCTGGGCATGTTATCCCTTTCCGCTAATCTGGGCGACACACGAACCATAGCCACGCATCCGGCATCCACGACTCACTCAAAACTGACCGAAGAAGAACGCCAGTCTGTGGGAATCACCCCGGGTCTCATCCGCATTTCAACCGGACTTGAGGATGTAGATGATATCATTACGGATATTAAGCAAGCACTTGGTTAGTAGTTTCTGAGGTATAAGGATATCAGGGAATATGGAATTTGAAAAGACGTGACATATTGATCTGATTGAACCCTGATCAATCTCATCTTGTTACAAGTTGCACTTATTACATTCAGACACTTATTGCGTCGGTATTTTTAAAACGCTATCTTTGCAAACTTTGTACTAATACAAAACAATTTTGAACTGTGGATACGCTTAGTTTCAAGACATATACACCGAAACCCAAAGACATTAACAAGAAGTGGGTACTTGTGGATGCGGAAGGTCAGACGCTTGGTCGCCTGGCCAGCCAGATCGCCATGGTCCTGCGCGGGAAGAATAAACCCGGGTTTGCTCCTCATGTGGACACCGGTGATAACGTAGTTGTAATCAATGCCGAGAAGGTGGTCCTTACCGGCAAGAAGATCGTCCAAAAGGAATATTTCCGTTATTCTGGCTACCCCGGCGGTGAACGTTTTAGCACACCGGAAGAAATGCTCGAACGGAAACCTACTTTCGTTATCGAGAATGCGGTTCGCGGTATGTTACCGAAAAATCGCCTGGGCCGGCAGCTCATGCGCAACATGCGTGTTTATGCCGGACCCGTACATCCTCATAATGCTCAAAAACCGGAAAAAATAACTTTCTGAATCTGTTTCGAATTTATTCATGGCACAACAACATTTTATAGGCCGGAGAAAAACCGCAACTGCCCGCGTTTATTTTAAACCCGGAACAGGCGAATTTCTGGTTAACAACAAACCTGTCGATGACTACTTCACCCTCGATTTTCATCGTGCAGCCGCTGTCTTTCCATTGCAACTGACTCAGATGAATGGCAAATACGACATCAAAGTTACCGTGGCCGGTGGTGGACAATCCGGGCAGGCTGAAGCCATCCAAATGGGTGTTGCCCGTGGAATCGATGCTCTGAATGAAGATCTTCACAGCATTCTCAAAAGCAACGGCTTGTTGACCCGTGATGACCGCATGGTTGAACGTAAGAAATACGGACAGCCTAAGGCTCGCAAACGGTTCCAATTCTCCAAACGATAAAAGCTCTCCGCAGTCAGCAGTCAGCTTGCTGATAGCTATTTTCGCAACTCATAGAATCACACATACGTGGTGACTTGTCGCCAGAGTGTCCCGACTGATCGGGATAGGCTGATAAGGCAGACCCGCGTAGAGGACTAACTCAAAACATCTGAATTACTATGCCACAAGCAGCAAGTGTAGAAGAACTACTCAAAGCTGGTGCCCATTTTGGTCACCTCACCCGCCGTTGGAATCCTAAAATGCGTGAATTCATCTTCATGCAACGCAACGGGATTCACGTTATCGATCTCAACAAAACAAACCAGTATCTCCAGGAAGCACTGGAAGCTGTAACACGTGTTGCCCGATCCGGCAAGAAGATCCTTTTTGTTGGTACCAAGAAGCAGGCACAGGAAATCATCAAAACAGAAGCTCTCCGTTGCGGGATGCCTTATGTGACCTATCGCTGGCTTGGCGGGATGCTCACCAACTTTTCCACCGTTCGTAAGAGCATCGCTCGTATGGAAGAAATCGACACGATGCAGAAAGATGGTACGTACGACAACATCACGAAGAAAGAGCGCCTGATGCTCGACCGTGAAAAAGCCAAACTTGAAAAAGTACTGGCTGGTATTTCAAACATAAGTCGTATACCCGGAGCCATCTTTGTCGTGGATACGGTGAAAGAAAGCATTGCGATGAACGAGGCCATCAAGTTGAATATCCCCATTTTTGCCATGGTCGATACCAACTGCGATCCTGATATTCCTGATTATATCATCCCCTGTAATGACGATGCTTCCCGCACGATTCAGTTGATTGCTTCCAATTTTGCGGATGCCATCATTGAAGGTGCCGCCGAGCGCGAGGCTTACGAGGAAGAGCAACTTGCTCAGGAAGCGGCCGATGAGGTGGAAGTCACAGATGAAGAGAATGTCGACGTTGAGGACATCGATGATGTGGAAGAAGACTTAGATGACGAGGAAGAAGTACCTGCGGCTAATATCGTTCCAAAAGATGAACCTAAGAAAGCCCCGCGTCGTCGTCGGCAACGTGGCGGTCGCAAGGGGGGAGACGGAGAATAAGTAAGACTTCGGCTCCGTTATAACGAATTTTAAAATTAACTTTTATTCAAACGGATTGCACTTATGAGTATTTCTGCAGCAGACGTAAAAGCACTGCGGGACCGTACAGGCGCCGGCATGATGGATTGTAAGAAAGCTCTTGCCGAAGCGAATGGCGATATGGATGCAGCCATTGAAATCCTGCGTAAAAAAGGGCAAAAAGTATCTGAAAAACGTGCTGACCGCGAAGCCAATCAAGGGATTATCGTCACCCATATTTCTGATGACGGAACAAAGGCTGTGGCACTCGCCCTGAATTGCGAGACCGACTTCGTTGCCAGAAATGATGAGTTTATACAGTCCGCTACTGATTTTGCCAAAGTAGCCTATGACAACGAGATTTCTGATGTTGAAACATTGAAGAAAGCCGAACTTCAGGGACTTACAATTGAAGAACACCTGAAGGAACTGGTAGGTAAGATTGGTGAGAAGATTGAGATCAGCCGTCTTGAACTTGTTAAGACGGAAGGTACAATCGTCTCTTACATCCACCCTGGTAACCAACTGGCTGTTCTGGTTGACTTCTCCAACGGTGTAGATGATAACGTCGGTAAAGATGTGGCTATGCAAATTGCCGCGATGAACCCGATCGCTGTTCGCCAGGAAGAAGTCCCGACCGATGTTGTGGACAAAGAAATTGAGATCGCAAAAGAACAGTTGATCAACGAAGGCAAACCGGTTGAGATCGCAGAAAAAGCGGCCAAAGGTAAACTTCGCCGCTTCTACGAAGAACGGGTTCTGCTCGATCAGAAGTTCGTTAAAGACAGCAGCGTATCGGTGCGCGATTATTTGAAAAACAGTAATGCCTCGGACGTCAAGTCGTTCTACCGGTTACAACTGGGAGAATCGAACTAAATCGTATTACTCATTTACAAAAAAAAGGCTACCTTTGTGTAGCCTTTTTTTATATGTACCATACTTGTTGACCGTATGATATGCCACGAGATTCATCATCCCACAAAGAAGATTCCGGCGGGAGGCATGAATGCAGTTTGTCAGCAGGTTCCAATTCAGCAATTTTTGTTAACTCAAAACAATAAAAAAACAGGACCGTGGGAGATTACAATCGGATATTATTGAAATTAAGCGGCGAAGCCCTGCTGGGAGAACAAGGGCATGGTATCGACGGTGAAGTACTCGCTCAATATTCTGAAGAAATAAAACAAGTTCATGATTACGGTACAGAGATTGCCATCGTCATCGGTGGTGGAAATATTTTTCGCGGCGTTAAAGGCGCAACCGAAGGAATGGACAGGGTTCAGGGCGATTACATGGGCATGCTAGCCACCATGATCAACAGCATGGCCTTGCAGGACGCCCTCGAGCGCAAAGGAGTGCAAACCCGTTTGATGTCCGCTATCCGGATGGAACAGATTGCCGAGCCTTATATCCGTCGCAGGGCGGTTCGGCATCTCGAAAAAGGTCGCGTTGTCATCTTCGGCGCAGGGACCGGCAACCCATATTTCACTACCGATACGGCCGCTTCCCTGCGTGCCATTGAAATCGAAGCGGATGTCATCCTTAAAGGAACCCGTGTCGATGGGGTCTTCGATTCCGATCCG
The DNA here is from genome assembly GCA_963787205.1 of uncultured bacterium. Taxonomy (GTDB): domain Bacteria; phylum Bacteroidota; class Rhodothermia; order Balneolales; family DATFMH01; genus DATFNI01. The sequence goes on along the minus strand of CAWBCD010000009.1, from coordinate 55,957 downwards.
GAAAAAAATCCTGATGCCGAAAAATTCGATATCATCAGTGGCGATGAGATTCTGCGTCGCCGTCTCTCCGTCATGGATCTGACTGCATTCACCCTGTGCCGGGACAATCATACACCCATCATCATATTTAACATGAATGTCCGGGGTAACCTGATTCGGGTTGTCCAAAAAGAATCTGTTGGTTCAACAGTAATCTGGGAATGACATTTAATTCCTCTTCTGATTCTGCTATTTTGGATTTTTATTAAATTACGTCAAATAACTAATCAGACTTAAACCGATTAATGTTAATACTATGATTCCCGAACTAAAGTCTTTTCATAAAGCAGCTAAACAGGAAATGGAGGATGCCGTCGAATTCCTTAAACGTGAATTTGGACATATACGAGCCGGACGCGCTACGCCGAGCCTGCTTGACGGTATAAAAGTCGATTATTATGGTACTCAAACACCCCTTAACCAACTAGCCAATGTCACCGCTCCTGAAGCACACATGCTTGTTCTTCAGCCTTACGACAAATCAGCAATGCCAAACATTGAGAAGGCTATTCAGGCATCCAACCTGGGGTTAAATCCCAATAATGATGGAACAGTTATCCGGATTCCGCTTCCAATCTTATCGGAAGAACGCCGAAAGGAGCTGGTCAAACTCGCCCATGATACGGCTGAGAAAGCTCGTGTGAGTATCCGCAACGCCCGTCGTGATGCCAATGAGCACATCAAGGAAAAAGTAAAAAGTGATGCTCTGCCTGAAGATTCCCTGTACGACGCCGAAACGGAAATTCAGCAATTAACAGACGATTACATCAAACGCATTGATGAATTCCTCGGTCACAAAGAAAAAGAGATTCTGACCGTCTGAGTAATTTTGAATTATAAATTTTGAATTTTGAATTGAATTTGGGTACCAGTCTTCGGTTGACGGATGGTATCTTGTGTCCCTCGTTGTAATAATCATACGTATCTGCCTTGTATTTATCTGAACTCGAACTGCACGGGTTTAAAAGCTTTGCCAACAAAACCCACGTCAAATTTGACAGCGGCCTGACGGCCATTGTCGGGCCTAATGGCTGTGGAAAATCCAATATCGTAGACTCTATTCGTTGGGTCCTGGGTGAGCAACGCCCATCTCACCTGCGCTCTGCTTCCATGTCAAACGTCATCTTCAACGGGACGGCTACGAAGAAGTCGCTTGGTATGTCGGAAGTATCTGTTACCATTGAAAACAATAAGGGGATTCTTCCTACCGAGTTCAAAGAGGTCAAGATCACACGCCGCCTGTACCGATCCGGTGAGAGCGAATATCTGCTCAATAATACCGCATGCCGTCTCAAGGACATCATTGAAATGTTTATGGACACCGGCATGGGAGCCAACTCTTATTCGGTGATCGAGCTGAAGATGGTCGAGGAAATTCTCAGCGATAAGAACAACGAACGAACAGCCCTGTTCGAAGAGGCGGCAGGGATCACCAAATACAAGGAGCGACGTAAACAGACATTTCGCAAGCTGGAAGAGACCCGGGGAGACCTCCAGCGTGTCGAAGATATCCTCGTTGAGATACGAAAGAACGCCCGGTCTCTGCAGCTCCAGGCTTCAAGAGCCCAGCGCGCCAAAGAACACAACGAAGAATTGCGGCGGTTGGAACTCGGCCTGGCACGCCACGAATACGATTCTGTCTCATCAAAACTTGAACCTCTGATGGAACGAATTGTAAATGCAGAATCCGAGAAAGAAGAGTTCAACCGGAACCTGGAGCAGCTTGAACAACTCGAGGAAGAAGCACGACGTGAATTACGGGTAAAGGAACAGAAACTTTCTGAGGTTCAGCAGAAGCAGTTGAACCTACAAAATGCCGTTCGGGAAACGGAGACATCGTTGCGGATCACTCGTGAAAAGATCAAGAATGAAGAGCAATCGATCCGGCAGTACGAACAGGATATCTATCAGTCTGAAGACGACATAAAAGAGCTGAGAAAAACGATCAGGCAGAGTGAGGTTCAGCTTGAGGAAAAGAAAGCCAGGCTCAATACGACTCGTGAGGAGCTCGACAAAGCGAAGGAAGGGTACGAAGCCCAACAAGCGCGTTTAAGCGAGGCACGCGGTGATCTCGACAGCATAACGCGCAATTACAACGAAACAACACAAAAGCTAAACCAGCTTCAGACCCAAAAGGTCCGGATTGAATCCCGGCTGGAGAATAGCAGTGAGGATGAAGATCGCCTGCAGCAGCAAATCACTCAGATCAATCGTGATATTGATTCGCTGAAAGAGCAGGAAGCCCGGCAGCAACAAGAGCTGTCTGATGCCGAACGACAACTGGAGACGATGACCCGCCAGCTGGACGATCAGCGCAAACAGCGCGAAGAGTTGTCGGCCCGCCAGAATGAGCTGAAGGACAAAATCCGGACGGAGCGCAGTCGCCTCGATGCCGTGCAGTCCGAGATCAATCTTCTTAAGAATATTGCCACTTCGCACGAAGCTTTTCCGGGAAGTGTAAAATACCTGATCGAGCAGAGTAACGACGATAGGTTCCAGGTTCTGTCGGATGTCTTCTCAACGGATGAGAAACGTGCCGTGGCATTGGAATCCGTCCTTGGCGAAGCCTGTTACTATATCGTCACCGACACGATCGAACAAGCCCGTGAGGCCGCCTCGAAACTCAAGAACAACGAGAAGGGCAAGGCAACATTTATCCCACTTGACCAGCTTAGCGGTTCTTACGATGTAATGGCTGGTTCATTGTGCGAGAAGGTAACCTGCGATACTCGTTTTTCTGCCCTCAAATCACTTTTGCTGGGCAATGTCTTTGCCTATGACTCTATCGCTGATGCTGAAGATGGTGTTCGTAAAAACAGTGGAACTGTCGGTGTCACCTACAACGGTGATGTCGTTACAGCCATGCACTTCCTGCGCAGCGGAAGTCAGGCTCAGAATGTCGGATTGCGGGTCGGACTAAAAGATCGCATCGAGAAACTTGAGCACAAATCGCTGTCTACTGAGCAGAGTATCGAGAACCTCGAACAGGAGTTGCAGGCAACCGTACGGCAGTACGAACAGATCGACACCGAGCAGATGGCCCGCCGTGTACGGGAATCGGAACAACTCCTGCGGAAGCTTGAATCACAACAGAGTTCGTTAACCGCCCGGAAATCGGTCTATGAGAAAAACCTGGCGGAAGTTGGGGAACGGCTGAAAGGGCTTGGCGCCAGTGTTCGGGATGAGCAGGCCTCATTAAAAGAGTTAGATCCGCAAATCGAGGAGTTCTCACGGAAGGCGAAGGAGCTTTTGGGCAGCCAGATGACACGGCGAAATGAGCTGGAAAAGATTGAGGAAAACCAGGACAAGGCGAGGTCGTTGTATAACGATATCAAGTTGAAACACCAGGCTGCCGAAAATGAGGTATTGAACCTCGAAAAAGATAAAGAACGTGCTGAACAGTCGATCACTTCCATCAAAGATCGATTAACACAACGATCAGAGAACGCGAAACAAAGTAAAGACCGGATCATCGGTTACCGGAGCACTATTGAAGAGCTGGAAGTGCAACTCGAAGAGCAGCAGGAAGAAAAAGGATTTATCGATGCTCTGTTGCGGGAAGCGGACAAAGACTGCGCCCGTCAGCGTGGAAGAATCCACCAGGTTGAGGAGGATCTCAAAAACCGGCGTCGTAAACGCGAGATGACAATTGAACTGCTGCACCAACTCGATATGGTCAAGTCGCAACTCGATATGAAGGCCAAGGGTATTGCCGATCATATCTGGGAGAACTACAACATCCTGATGGAAAATCTCACTAATGGACTCCCAGAAGATACTGATCCGGATACCGCAAGGGAACGGATCACCAGTCTGAAGCAGAAACTGAGAAACATTGGAGAAGTAAATCCGCTGGCCATCGAAGAATACGAGAAGGAAAGGGAGCGTCTCGATTTTTATGAACAGCAGATAAACGATCTTCTGGATGCAGAAAACCAGCTTCGGGAGACAATCAGGGAAATCAATGAAACGGCTCAGGAACGTTTCTCAACCACATTTGAACAAATCCGAACAAACTTCAAGTCGATATTCGGTACCTTGTTTAATGAGGATGATCAATGCGATTTGCTGATCGAAGAAAACGAAGACGATCCGCTGGATTCACGCATCGAAATCCTTGCCAATCCACGAGGTAAACGCCCAAGCACGATAACGCAGCTTTCAACCGGTGAAAAAACCGTGACTGCAATCGCACTTTTGTTCGCAATCTACCTGGTAAAACCCTCGCCTTTCTGTATTCTCGATGAAGTCGACGCACCCCTTGATGACGCCAACATCGAACGTTTTGTAAAAATGCTGCGTCGGTTTATCAAAGACACCCAGTTCATCATCATCACCCACAACAAGAAGATGATGGAGAAGGCTGAGATGCTGTATGGCGTAACCATGCCCGAACCGGGTATCAGCCGTCTTGTTGGTGTCCGCATGAATGATGCAGTGAACAACGAACAGCTACAGTAAAAACAATAGGAAGAAATAATGAATACCCGGCAGACTCGTTTCCTACATATCCTGGTTTTACTGTTAATTATTTACTGATAACTGATCATTGTTAATTGATCACTGATTATCGTGCCTAAGAAATTTAATATACCCGATCTTTTTGAATCTCCGATTATCCGCAGGGTCAAAGATCGGCACCAGATTCTGGATCCGCGGAAAAAAGATCTCACCCCAAGTCTGCTGGACCTGGGACCGGTACGCTTTCTCATCCCCCGGCACTTCGGCTTTTGTTACGGTGTGCAAAATGCTATCGACATCGCCTACCGGACAGTTGAAGAACATCCTGATCGCCGCATCTTCCTGCTAAGCGAGATGATCCACAACCCTAACGTGAATGCGGATCTTGCTCAAAAAGGGGTTCGTTTTTTGTTTGAAACCGATGGAGCCCCTCGAATTTCGCTTAATGAACTCAACGAAGATGATATTGTCATCGTACCGGCATTTGGTACTACGCTGGAAATTCAGGAAGCACTGCAGGAGCTCGGAATCAATCCCTACGCGTACGATACGACCTGTCCGTTTGTAGAGAAAGTCTGGAAACGAGGAAACCAACTGGGGGAGAAGGGATACGCTGTGGTCATACACGGCAAATACAGGCACGAGGAGACGCGGGCTACATTTAGCCACAGCGCAAAATATGGGCCGGTTGTAGTGGTACTCAACGTAGATGAAACCCGGCTGCTTGCCAATTTCATGCTGGAAAAACGCCCGATCGAAGAGTTCGAAGAACATTTTAATATGAAATGCACCGAGGGATTTGATCCACGTCATGATCTCGAACATTTTGGGGTGATTAATCAAACTACGATGCTGGCCACTGAGACCCAGGAAGTCATGGAAGTGCTGAAAAAGGCAGCAGCCGAAAAATATGGCAGCACAGAAGTAGAACAGCATTTTGCAGATACATCCGATACCCTGTGTTATGCAACGAATGAAAACCAGTCGGCAACATATGCATTAATGGAAGCGGGAGCAGACCTCTCCCTTGTGATTGGTGGCTATAATTCTTCAAACACGATGCACATTGTCGAGTTGCTGGAGGAAAAATACCCGACTTATCATATTCGGGATGCCAGTGAACTTTTGGGTCCAGATCGTATTCGTCATTATGATCAATGGAAAAAGTTGATCACCGAAACTCATAACTGGCTACCTGGCAAGCAACCGGTAACCATTGCAATTACCTCCGGTGCTTCCTGCCCTGATGCTTTAGTGGATGAAGTACTGCTTAAAACCGCTTCCTGGTTTGACGGTACACGCTCTGTAGAAGCTGCGCTTGCTGAATTGGAAACCTCGCACAACGCTTAGGAGCAAAGGGCATAGAGTTATATCGACCAGAACTAGTGCAACGCTGTGTTGTCCAGGCGTAAGACGCATGGACAAGTGTGGTGAGGAGCGATGCCCAGAATTGATGAGATCCTACCAGGTCAATTACTTCGGTTTGAACGTATAGTAAGCGACACGGTGCGGCTGATAGTCGCGAATCCGGACATGCAGACTGTCTGTTCTCAGTGCCAGTAAGGGTGCCACAAATCCGGTTGTATCGGCTAGAATATCCTGATAGGGTACATATGCCTGGAACATATGCACTTTCTTGGAACTGGAATACTCATTTATGGGGATACCGTAGCGAATGGTTATCGTTGGCGGACTATATGAAACGCGTTGACCACCTGGCAAATCTGTTGTCTGGATATTTACATTAACCTCACCCTCGGTAAACTCCTCAATCTTTGCACGATATGTAACCTCTTGCGGACCAATTTCAATAATCTGATCTGTTTTTTTTAGTTTCAGGAGAATATCAATGTTATCACTGACGTCTTTAATTTCCTTAAACTCAGTAGGCCAGTTATTGATATTCTGCAGAATCGACGTAGCACCTGAGACGGTAACACTATCGGGTGTCAGTATGGGCCATCCGACCATGCCGTGTCGATTGTCGGTCTTAACCAGTACATTGGCAACAATCGGCACCTTCTTGGTAATTCGATTCTCAAGTTTTATCTCAAGTGCTGCAGGTGTCACTTTTGTCACGTCTACGCCGGCAAACATATTCATCTGCTCACGTACGACATCAAAAAAGTTCATTGTCCCTTCCGTTGGCCGAAGCTTTATGCGCGGTGGGTTGTTGTAGATCCGCAGGAGTTTCCAACCCTCACCGCTCACATTGACAGCTACCTCGTGGGGAACATCATTTGCCAAAGCTTTGCCGGCCGGAATTCCTTCAAGATCAACGGGAAGTGTAACGGTCAGGTTGAAAGGTCTGCTCAGATTCACCAATAACCACAAAACCAATGCAATGCCATATGAAAACATGAAAACGATAACCTTCTCACGCCGGAAAAGACCACCTCCTTCGTCATCCAGAATACTCCCACGAATATTCGCCCACAGATCTTTAAAATAGGATGACCTTTTTTGTTTGCTCATAACATTGTAAGCTGTTGCGCTTCAGATAAGTTGTAGGTTCAATATATATCCGCTATGTAACGATTGTCAAACTCGTCCCATTCACGCACGAACTATAATCTCGGAAATTATATCCTCATTTACTGTATCGTTCAATTTTTTCATAATGGAAAACCGCTGCATATGCAGTTCCTGCCTCCAGCCCGGATGATGAACATGAACAATCAAACGGTCTTTATCAAAATGGAGATTGCGGCACTGTCCCGAAATAGCATCTCCGACAATCTCAGGCCACAACGACAGGATACGTCCCCGCAGGAATTGTCTGCGATACGGGGAATGTTCCATGTAGTCATTTACCAGTTTGCCCAGCTTTTTGGGTTGTTTCCGATAAAAAGCCATGCCTTACGGTTTCTCCGGTGTTGATAATACCACGTGACCATTAGTCAGGTGATACCGACGATTCCATCTTTGAGATTCCGGATTTTTTTCTGAAGATACTCCCGGATCATCTGTAAAACGTATGTGTTCATCGAATGGTACCGGATTTGCAGCAGTTATGAAAGTCTGTCCTTCGTGTTTTGCCAGTGTATCTAGTAACACTTCGGTTTTATGCGGATCAAGATCACCAAATACGTCATCCAGTAATAGAATAGGTAAATCATCCAGGTATTCTGAGAAAAAGAATAGTTGAGCCAGCTTCAGTGACACGGCAAACAGGCGATGTTGTCCCTGAGATCCAAATTTTCGAAGCTCCATCCCATCCAGTGTAAAGATCAGATCATCCCTGTGGGGACCAACCACGGTGTATCTGAGTTCCCGTTCCTTTTCCGCCTGATCGGTTAAAGCCTGAGTAAATTGTTCGCGAATCTGCTCCCTGTCAGACGAAGCATCACAGAATGTCTTGTATTCGAAGTCCGGCACCAGGTCAATTCCAGACATTTTGTGGTAAGCATCCTGTAAGAAGGTTCGATAGTCATTGAGTATTTTCGTCCGCATTGCAATGATATGCGAGCCGGTCTCTACAAGTTGTATATTCCATGGTTCCAGCAGATCATCAGGGAGATACCGGCGATCATAATCCGACAACAACCGGTTGCGCTGTTTCAGCACTTTCCGGTACTCGATCAGATCCCTTAAATAGGATTTGGAAATCTGGCTGATGAGGGCATCCAGAAATGATCGCCGTTCATTGGGCCCCTCACTGGTCAGCTTCTTGTCGTCCGGACTCAAAACCACTACAGGTACAACCCCGATAAGATCGGAAAGTCTTTCCAGCGGGCTGTCGTTAACATAGATTTTTTTCCCTTCACCACGCGAATAGGTGCAACTGATGGTAAAATTCGCCCGTATCTGTCCCTCAAATGCCCCTCTTATCTGGAAAGAAGATGCATCTCTGTTCAACACATATTGATCGCTGTTTGCCACAAAACTGCGGCTCATGCACAGGTAGTGAATAGCATCGATAAGACTGGTTTTGCCGACGCCATTGGGACCCGTAATGACATTCAGGTGTCGTGCACAGTGGAGCTCAACAGTCGTGTGATTGCGGAAATGAGAGAGTTCTATCGAAAGAATTCGCATTTTAAAAAAAGTACCGAATAATGGGAAAATATCGGTAAAACAAAGAAGGCTCATCCGTCGCGGCGGATTGAGCCTTCCTAAAATAACGATATGAGATAAAGTAGTTAGTCTTCGTTACTCTGAGGTTTGGCCTCATTCACAACAATCGTACGTTCTATAAACACAGTGTTGTTCAAATTATCAATAGCAGCTTGCGCTTCACCGTCATCCGGCATTTCAACAAATCCAAAACCACGTGATCTTTTGGTTTTCCGATCGCGAATAATCACGGCTTTATCAACCGCACCAAAATGTTCGAAGAGTTCCTTTAACTCCTGGTTATTCGCCTTCCAGGCAAGGTTTCCAACATAAATATTCATGACAATGTGATATATAGATAGTAATTGATCGTTGTGTGCCTTCCGGTTAACAGAAAACACAGGTCTTCATTCAGGCCATCATTAAAATACAATTTCCTGTTAAATTTCCACATATGAAACTTTGTGGTTATTGAAAATAAAACAGGCTGTTATCCGCAGGTTACGGAAACAGCCTGTAGTAATTCAATATATAATCCAGACGGATCAGAGACCGATTGCGTCGACACCCAGGAAGATCGCATTTTCACCCAGGCTTTCTTCGATACGAAGCAACTGGTTGTATTTAGCAATACGATCGGTGCGGCTCATAGAACCGGTCTTAATTTGTCCGGCATTGGTTGCCACAGCCAGGTCTGCAATAAATACATCCTCCGTCTCGCCGGAACGATGTGAAATAACGCTGGTATAACCATTCTTATGAGCCATTTCAATGGCGTCAAGTGTTTCGGTAACCGTACCAATCTGATTCAGCTTGATCAGGATCGAGTTGGCAACACCACGTTCAATACCGGTAGCTAGACGGTCGGTATTGGTAACAAATATATCATCGCCGACTAGCTGTACACGTTCTCCAAGGGCATTGGTCAATTTCTCCCAACCTTCCCAGTCGTCTTCAGCCATACCATCTTCGAGGGAAATAATTGGGTATCGATCGATCCATCCGCTCCAATATTCAATAAGAGCCTCGGCCTCTTTCTTTTCACCGGTGCTCCATTTCAATTCGTAAATTTTGTTCTCGGCATCGTAAAATTCCGAGGTAGCCGGGTCCAGAGCAATCATGATATGTTCACCAGGTTTGTAACCGGCCTTTTCAATAGCCTCAAGAATGACCTCGATGGCCTCTTCATTTGACTTCAGGTTGGGTGCGAACCCGCCTTCATCACCGACAGCCGTATTGTATCCTTTGCCTTTCAGCACCTTTTTCAGGTTATGGAATGTTTCTGAACCCATACGAACGGCTTCAGCAAGGCTCTTTGCACCAACCGGCATGATCATGAATTCCTGAAAATCGACATTATTGTCGGCATGAGAACCACCGTTAATGATATTCATCATCGGCACAGGCAGAACTTTAGAGTTTACCCCACCGAGGTAGCGCCAGAGCGGAAGCTGCAGCGACCCGGCAGCGGCCCTTGCCACAGCCATGGATACACCAAGAATAGCATTCGCACCAAGGTTTCCCTTATTGGGGGTGCCATCGAGTTCTATCAGAAGATTATCAATATCAACCTGGTTGAAAACGTCCACTCCGAGGAGTTCATCGGAAATCTTTTCATTCACGTTTTCAACGGCATTCATGACTCCTTTTCCAAGGAATACATTTTCATCACCATCACGGAGTTCAATAGCTTCATGCTCTCCGGTAGAAGCGCCTGAAGGGACGGCGGCCCGCCCGAGAACACCGTTATCGAGCACTACATCTACTTCAACGGTCGGATTGCCCCGCGAATCAAGGATCTGACGCGCTGTAATTTGTTCTATGTAACTCATGTCCTTCTCATTTAATAATTTTCGTGAAAAATGTTCGGTTTCAATGTACGGGTAAATTTGCTGACACGAAACGCATTTTTCGCAATTAAGAAGGATTCCCGGCCACATCCCGGGATTTGAAAACAGGACGTTACATCCCTCCGACGAACCGCTTGCCAGGAGGATTTTTATAAAACCCGGTGGAATCGGCGTAACTCTCATCCCTGACCGGCATCATCTTCGGCGATTTTCGGGTTGCTTCTGTTGCAAAGGTATAAGGTTCGATTCCCAATTGCTGACGCCATTGATCGCGAAGCAGAACAACTTGCCCTAGTCCGTTTATGAGGAATGAGCGGAGCAGCTCATAAAAATTGGCCGGCTCTATGAGCTTGAACAGGGTCGTATCGTCGACTTCGTCCTCTTTATCGCCCTTTGTGTCGACATATTTCTGATCTTCGTGATAGCGCTTATCTTCCAGCTTTGAACCATTGTCCGGCAAATTAAACAGAGGCGTTACCGAAGCCGGGTTTACCGGTGGTGGGGGGACAATTGGTCCCCCGGTTTCAGCGGGCTGTGGATGTATAAGAGCAGCCGGATTTACCGCGTCAGCATACATAGTTCTCTGTTTTTACCATTAATTAGTATACTTGATTATCGTCGGGAAACACTTTGCTATAAAGTCATGCAGCCACGTCTCCTTTTATTCGACATCGATGGTACCCTCTTGCGTGTTCAATCCGGTTTTACGCGGTCATTGATTGAAGATGTGTTGCAAACACATCAGTTAGATTCCCGGCATCTCGACGAAATTTCGTTTGCAGGACGGACTGATCGCTTCATTTTTACCGAAATTATCCACAAGGCTGTTGGAGCTGTCGACGAGCGAAGGTTTACCCTTCTCAAAGAGGCGTATATTCAATCGATGGATCAGAAACTGCGTCCTCAACACATCGAAATTCTTCCTGGAGCACATGAGGTTCTTACTTTTTGCAAAGAACGAAAAATCGTTACCGGAATCCTGAGCGGTAATTTCCGGGAGTCAGCACACATCAAACTAAGTCAGGCCGATCTCGAACAGTATTTTTCCTTTGGTGCGTATGGCAGTCTGCATACGAACCGCGATCATTTACCCGCTTTAGCCCTCAAAGCTGCAGAAACAGCCTGTAAAAGGTCCTTCTCTCCAAAGGACTGTTGGGTTATTGGCGATACGCCATACGACATCACCTGCGCTCATTCTGCGGGAATGAGATCAGTGGCATTGCCAACCGGTCCGTATTCACATGAAAAACTACTGACCCATAAACCGGATTTGCTCTTGCCTTCACTTAATCATCTTATTCAATACCTCGATGGATCAACCGACTGAACTTTCTGAAGAGTATCTTCTGAAACTTGGTGACTGTAAGTTTGAGAATCACTTTTGGGGAAAAGGGAAACCCTCAATCCTGGCATTACCGGGTTTTATGCAGACCTGTCACACGTTTGGAAAGATCGGTCCGCTTCTTTCCAAAGAAGACTACCCCATGTTATCGGTCAGTTTGCCCGCCCATGGCCGGACATCCTGTGAAAATCCGGATTTGATGTCGGTAATGGATCTGCGACATGTTTCGGATAGATTATCACGACTGTTTACCGTGTACAATCTACCACCGGTCCATCTTCTTGCTCACAGCTTCGGGGCACGGTATGCGATCACTTTTGCAGTTCGCCATCCGGAATATGTGCGAAGTTTGCATATGATTGCTCCCGGTGGCTTCTATCCATTGGAGGATCGACTTTTCCGTTTCTGTGGTCATTTTCCAGTATCCGGATTGTTGAAATGGCCGTTCGTCGCTGACCTTGCCAGTAAAATCACACCAAAAACCCTTACGCCATACCAGGTAAAAAATACGATTCGCCTGCTGAGGATCCTGGCCGGGACTTATCCTGCAATAAATCTGTATGACACGCGCACTATGCTACAAATATTCAAGGTCACGCAACCCGTTCATGTCTACTGGGGCGAAGCCGACCGTCTGGTTCCTGTAAAGTATGCTCATGAAGTCTGTCAGCATTTCCCCAATGCACAGAAACACGTTATTGCTGCTGCAGGACACAATTTGCACCTTACCCATCCCGGTAAGTTGGTTGATATGATGCTCGATGCGCTTTCTTTTGATGGATAATTACGAAGTACTTTTTTCACCACATCCCGCCGAATGAAAATGAGATGATGGGAGAACCAAAGTATTTCTGTGGAGGATTCGCTTTTTGGATGACATAACTCGGACTTGTCTGACTGCCGGTTAATACAAAATTTTTAGGTTCAAGCATCTGGATTCCACCCGGATAATAATGGAAATAGTAGCCAACATTAATCGACCCGATATTCTTAAACTTCCCGAGGTCGACCGACAGAACAAGCTGTCCACTTGTTCCCCATTTCAGGTGACCATCTTTCCAATCCGAAAACATATCATTTACGCGTTCATAATTTTGATATACCCCTCCGGCCGGAATTACCCCCGTATAAGGAATTGGGTAATAGCTGCCATTCAATAAATACATATTTCCGTAATCACGGACACCATTTTGATTATAATCCTTGAAATAAGGATAGACAAACGCCATCGAGGGGCCAATCGCAGCAGCCAGATGAACACGGAAGTTATCGTCCAGCAATTTGGCAAATATCCGGTGCCGTATACCCACGGAGAAAGGGAAGGCAAGAACTCGATTAAATTTATGAGGCGTTTCCTGCCCGAAATAGGTACTTATTGTCTGTTCAGAGACATTTTTAAGCCCGGTTATACGCAAGTCTGCTGTCAGTTCCGTCATGGGTGATATTACCTGCCGGAACTGTCCGCCGACGCCAACTCCGAAATTGGACAGCAGGACTTCAAATGCCATCCCACGATGTAAATTCTTAGACAACGGGGTTACCGGGTTCCCCGGTTGTATGACTGGAGGCTGACTGCCAATCTGAGCAAATGCTGCAACCCCAAAGCACATCAAAATGGTGAATGTAAGGGCCGAAATCAGTTTTTTCATAAACAACTATCTATAATTAGCTTCAGTTGCATTCTGAGGTGTTGTAGATTAACGAGCGAAACACCCAAAAAATTCGAAATTATATGTCAAAATCTGTGAAATGTAATGAAAATATCAAATAACACTTGCCTTAATCGATTTTGCCCTTATCTTCCGGATGAAAATTTTACAAACTGCCTTTATAAGGTTATAGTAATGTTTTTATTATAACCAAACTGTATTGGCTTTATCTGAAACAACTAATCGTATGCAGTCAGCACGAAAGTACATTGTATTCGGACCCACCGAAACTCTAAAACGTTTTGGTTCTGCATTACTGGATGAAATAAAACCGAAATATTCGTATCAGTACAATTCGTCCAGTAGCGAGGACCTGATTCTGGTCTCAGTATTTGAGGAATACCAGCGGCAACTTAACTCAAGCACTGCCTTAACATCCATCTTTGAATTTTCCGGCAAAAGTCTAAAAATTTATATTTTACCGACCGGAGGGCGGATGGGATTTCGGGGGAGTTCGCTTGACAATGAACGTCCGCTCATGGATCAAGTTACTGATTTTATAATGGATTACGCCAAGAGATATGGTTTGAGCGTACAGGAAATAGAGGATACTTCAACTCAGGAAACCGAGTAACCCGCAGAATGCCGCAAGTTCCGGAAGAGTGGACCATATTGTCCATGATAAAATGGGGAACGGCATATTTTGAAGAGAAAAAGGTCCCCTCACCAAGGCTGAGCATAGAATGGCTTCTTGCCGACGTGTTGCAGATGCGGAGGCTGGATATCTATTTACAGTTCGACCGCCCCCTTTCAGAAGGCGAGTTGTCGGATTTAAGAGATAAAATCAAGAGAAGGCTGAAGCACGAGCCTCTGCAATATATCGTGGGGCGTACTGAATTCATGCATGCACATCTGAGAGTCACTGCTGATGTGCTGATTCCCAGACCTGAGACGGAACGTCTCGTGGAATCGGTCCTGGAAAGGCTGCCCGCCGAATCACCCTGTAGATTGCTCGATATTGGGACCGGATCGGGTTGCATTGCCATTGCACTCAAAATGGAACAGCCCAGATGGGATGTTTATGCGATAGACATCTCTGAATCCGCACTGAAACTGGCCCGCGAGAACGCCGCTTTGAATGCTACGGAAGTTACTTTTCTGGTTGGTGATTTGTTTCAACCGGAATCATTCATGGAGAACCTACCGGACAAACTGGATTTGATCGTATCAAACCCTCCTTACATACCGGATGAAGAAAAGTCTGATATTGACCGTGAAGTCAGGGATTATGAACCAGAAATCGCTTTATTTACAGGCAACCTCAAGGGCATGTACGCATCTCTGAAGCGCATCGGAGAAACCCTATTGAAAAAGGACGGTTACCTTATTGTTGAGATCCATGAGGACTATGGGAATGATCTTTTAAAGTTATTCGAAAAAAGCAAGTGGGAAACGACACTCTTACGCGATTATAATGATAAAAATCGTATCATTTGCGGCTTATATAAGGGTTAATATTTAATACCTTGCTTAATAAAGGATTAGGGAGATTAACTCGAACGATTATCGAGTAACACATAAATTGTGGATAACTTGTTTAAAACTTTTTCTTGTATCCAAACCCGACTTCCTCGTTGCCTCTAGATCCATATTACGGCAATGTTAATACAAAGCAAGCCTTATCCACACTTTTTTTTATTTTGTATATATCGTATTGCCAGGCAATAAGTTACACTGTTAAAAAAAATGTGGATAACTTTGGGGTAAGTGGGTCAATAATTGTTTGACATAGGCTGAGGAAATTGTCATTTTCACTTCACGAAACATAGACGTGGGGGAGTCGAAGTGTGGATAACTCCCGGAGGATTGGACTTGACGATCCCCAAAAATTAATCTTGAACATGTAATTGTTAGCTTGCTACCGTGACTGAGGCGTCGTTTACTATTGGTTCTGAATCAGAAAGTGCTCATCAGATTTGGCAACGTTGTCTGGAGATTATTCGTGACAATATAAACTACCAGAAATTCAAATCGTGGTTTGAGCCTATTAAACCTCTTAAACTGGAAGAGAAAACTCTGACAATACAGGTACCATCGCAGTTCTGGTATGAATGGCTGGAAGAACATTATTATAATATGCTCCGCTCCACCATCACCAAAGTTATTGGTCCCGATGGAAAACTGGAGTATTCCATCGTACTTGAAAAGTCGAATACCACGATAGATTCCAGAACCGTCAGACTGCCGCAGCAACCTGCCCCACCCCATCACGAAGATGAAAGTCCGGCTGCGCCCTACTATCCTCCCCATCAAATTCACAATCCTTTTGTAATACCGGGAATTCGTAAAAGCAGGATTCATTCAAATCTGAACCCCAGCTATATTTTCGAGCGTTTTATCGAGGGTGACTGTAATCGTTTGGCCCGCAATGCTTCATTAGCTATTGCTGAAAATCCCGGTAAGAATTCCTTCAATCCTTTTTTTATTTATGGCGGGGTGGGTCTGGGGAAAACCCACCTGACACAGAGTATCGGAAACAAGATTAAACTGGAATACGGGGACGAGAAATCAGTCCTTTATATCTCTTCGGAAAGCTTCACTAATGAATTTGTTCATGCGATCCGGAATAATCGTGCCAGCGAATTTTCAATGTTTTATCGCAACGTGGACTGTCTGATTGTGGATGATATCCAGTTCTTCAGTGGAAAAGAAAAGACCCAGGAAGAGTTCTTCCACATTTTCAATACCCTTCACCAGGAAGGAAAGCAGATTGTACTCAGCAGTGACCGGGCGCCCAAAGACATCCCTGATATTGAAGAACGACTGATATCCCGATTTAGCTGGGGTCTGAGCGCTGATCTTCAGATGCCGGACTACGAAACGCGGTACGCGATCCTGGAACGCAAGTCCCACGACAACGGT
Source organism: uncultured bacterium (assembly GCA_963787205.1). GTDB lineage: Bacteria > Bacteroidota > Rhodothermia > Balneolales > DATFMH01 > DATFNI01. The sequence goes on along the minus strand of CAWBCD010000009.1, from coordinate 39,638 downwards.
GTTGAATTCGATCATGAAGTCATCGAGTTTATAGCTCATAACTTCAAATCGAGTATTCGCGACCTGGAAGGTGCCATCATTAAATTGTTGGCAGCCTCTTCTCTTCAGGGTATTGATGAAATCGATCTGATCACCTCCAAGCGGATTCTCAAGGATATGATCAAGGATTCGCGGGCCCATATATCCATCGAGAGCATCCAGAATCATGTTTGTGAATATTTTGCGATGGATACCAATAAACTCAAAGATAAAACCCGGAAACAAGAGATTGTTGAGGCACGTCAGATCGCCATGTATTTGTCTAAAAAATATACGAAATCAAGTCTGAAAACGATTGGATTGCATTTTGGCGGACGTGATCACTCCACGGTTATTCACGCCATCACAACTATCGAAGAGCGCTTGAAAAGCAGTTCAAAACACAAACGCATTCTCCAGGACCTGGAACATCAGATCGAACTGACCAGTGTTTGATCGTACCGGTGCAAATGAAACACACCGTGTATATCGCATTGGGATCCAATCTGGGACAACGATTAGACTACTTACGTAAAGCATATCATTTCCTGAGAGAAATCTCCGTCAGTTCTGTTTCAGCTTCTCCAATATACGAATCCGAACCAGTTGGACCTTCTGATAATGATTACCTGAATGCAGTTGTCCGGATAACCACTTCGCTCGAACCACAGGAATTGCTCTACCGGTGTAAAGCTTTTGAAAAAGAAACCGGAAGAGATCAGGATGCCCCACGCTGGTCGAACAGGGTGATTGATCTGGATATCATTTCCTTTGATGAATTACATATTAACAGAGGAAAACTTCAGGTGCCTCACCCATCCTATCCTGACAGGCTCTTCGTTCTGCTCCCCCTTCGTAAACTTAATCCGGATTGGCATGATCCGGTGAGTGGCAAGTTTATAGAAGAAATGATAACATGCGCACCTAAAATCAGAATCACTGAGACCAATTTATCCTGGGATGCTGACGCATGAATCAATTTGATTTTATCGCAATCGAGGGGGTTATCGGGGCAGGGAAGACATCTCTCGCTAAATTGCTGGCAATGAGGCATGGAGCCAAACTGGTTTTGGAAGAATTTGAAGAGAATCCCTTCCTTCCGAAATTTTATGAGGACATGGATCGCTATGCTTTCCAGACACAGCTATCATTCCTGGCATCCCGCTTCCACCAGCAACAGAAAATTCAGAATAAAGAGTTGTTCCACGAACTGGTTCTGACAGACTATCTTTTCGATAAAGACCGGATTTTTGCCCGGGTTAACCTTGCCGGTGATGAAATGGCGCTTTATGATAAAATATTCAGTATTATGAACCTGAAGACACCAAAGCCCGATTTGGTTGTTTTCATTCAGTGTACAGTGGAACGATTATTGTATAATATCGAAATGCGGAACCGGGAATACGAACAGAACATCGATCCCGTTTACCTGCAGGAACTAAACGATGTATATAACCAATTTTTCCATCATTATGACCGATCGCCACTGATGATTATAAACGCAAGTGAAATTGACTTTGTTAATGATAAGGATCATTTGGATTATATAGATCAGCAAATATTTTACTCACCAATCCGTAATACCCATACTCATATTACACCCGGTTAATAAATGTTATCATGCTTGATTTAATTCTTTTGATACTCTTGATATGGGCTTTTGTTCGCTTCTACAAGAGTTTAAGTAGTGGGAGCCGGGCTTTTAACAATCAGGTTAATTCAGGTTCCGGCAACAATTCAAGAACACGTTTCTCTCAAGGACGTAAGAAACGCTTTGACGATATTGAGGAAGCAGATTATATCGAAATAAAGGAAAACGACAGAGAATCATCCAGTACCCAAAACTCCTGATTTTTCTAGCAATATATAAGGTGTGTCTTAGTCTCTGACTTTACTTATGGGGAGATACGTCGATACATACACAACAAGCCTTTTGAACGATAACCGATACCTGTTTTTCTGATTCCTCAACAATTCATTTGTCTTCAGAATGTTTGACCGCAACCAATCATCAGAGAATACCCGCTCTAACTCCACTTTTCTGTCAATTGTGGGTCTCACATTGTTTGCCCTCATATTCATTGCCGTTTATCTGCAATGGAATTCTTTTTTGACGAAGCATAAAAATGATGAACTGGTCAAAAAACTGGAAGAGCGGAATAATGAGCTTCTGACGCTCGATCAGGCCACGAGGGATGTGCAGTTCCAGTACCTTCGGCTTCGATCACTTATCCAAAGCAGGGACCTTGCTATCGTTCACGTACCCGGTAACCTTAAGGATTTTAACAAAGGTACCCTGTTATGGGACCGGCAGACCCAGAGGGCTGCTCTCCTTTTTGACGAGCTTTTGATCCCACCCGATACCAATCTATGTATTTGGTGGAAAAGCCCCTCAAATCCAGATTGGAAGTTAGCCACTACTATTACAGTCACCAAACCTGACACCGTTTATACCCGTTTCGATCTTCCCTCCTTCAATAAAGTTACCGGTTTGCTATTCAGGTTTATGGCCAATAAAAATGATCGTCCAACACCAGACAGGGGACGGGAAATAGCCCGCGTGTCCCTTAGCGGCGTTGGCACGGGGAAGTAGATTTGGAAGCAATTTGATGTGTCCACGATTGTATGAAATCATAAAGATGATAATTCGAAATCGGGAGACTGACATCAACACATTGTTTACTGTTTTAATGTTCATTGCTAACTGTCTGTGCGTTGGATATTTCCTCGGTCCGGCAATTCTTTCCTGAGGTTCATCCCAGCCTGCCACAATAATCTGTTATTCACCAAGACCTTCACTATGGCATAAGGTTTGAAACTGTTTTCAGCGAAAACTGTCACAGTTATTACCCTTATTGCTATGATCGAGCGATTAAAACAATCAATGCAGGCCCTGGAAATGTTGTCACGCGCCCAGGATGTAACGGCAAACAATCTGGCGAACATCAATACCCCCGGGTATAAAGCTCAAAAACTCTTTTACCAGGCTTTTCAAAAAGCCGTCAACGGACAAGTAGTCGATATCCCGGATGCGCAGGAAACGGCTAGTTCAGAATCCGGTGATATGAAAAAAACCGGCAACCCATTTGATGTGGCCATCAATGGGAAAGGTTTTTTCCTGGTGAATTCTAATGGACAGGATGTGATGAGCCGAAACGGACGGTTTCACATAGATTCGCAAGGATACCTTCGCGATTCAAATGACGCTTACGTTCAGGGAAAATCAGGAACTATTTATTTGCCAGAAATGCAAAACGATCCCAATGCGAAACTGGAGATATCAAAAGATGGCACCATCACCCTAAATGGGTCGGTTGTTGACCAACTACAATTAGTCAAAGTTCCGAATTACCAGGATCTCAAACGACTGAACAATGCATATATGACTACGAAAGATGGTCTGCCACCTCTGGCTGATAATGAAAGCACGGTTTCACAGGGATTTTACGAATCATCCAATGTAGATCCTTTGAAGCAAATGATTGCTATGACGACCAATATGCGTCTGTTTCAGACACAGCAAAAAACCATGCAGACCATGGATCAGATACTGGGACAAGTCACTTCGCAACTTGGAAAATTTTAACTCTTAAATAAAGGATCCCATGTTTAGAGCACTTCAGACGGCTGCTTTGGGAATGAGTGCCCAACAAATGTCAGTGGATAACATTGCCAATAATCTGGCGAATGTGAATACAACAGGTTTCAAGAAGAGTACCATCGCCTTTCAAGACTTATTTTATCAAACCATTAACGGTTCGGATTCCGGCTCTACCGCCAGCAATACTGGCAGCAGTGCAACTGACTTGCAGATTGGTCTGGGGTCTCGTCCGGCGGCAACCATCCGGAATTTTAGTCAGGGATCTATGCAAAATACCGGAAACCCACTCGATATGGCCATTAGCGGACAGGGATTTTTCCAGGTTCTTCAACCGGATGGCTCGGTAGCCTATACACGAGACGGTACGTTCACCCTCAATTCTGATGGTACTCTGGTCAACAGTTCAGGGCTCCCATTGGCCAGCCAGATTCAGGTACCCCCCAACACCCAGAGTGTTCAGATAACCAAAGACGGAACCATTAACGCCATGCTGCAGGGACAAACCCAACCGGTAAACCTTGGACAGTTACAGCTGGCAAGATTTGTTAACCCTGAAGGTCTGCGTGCCCTCGGTGACAATCTGTACGCGCCGACGGTAGCATCGGGTCAGCCCTACCTCGGAACGGCAGGTTCTGATGGATTTGGCTCCATTGAACAGGGGTATCTCGAAAACTCAAACGTCGATATCGTAAATGAGATGGTTTCTCTGATCACCGCCCAACGCGCCTATGAAATCAATTCCAAGATGATTCAAACGGCCGACCAGATGATGTCACTCACTAACGCTATCAAACAATAGGATCATCAAAGGATTTCTGAACTAATGCTTTTCATTCTTGCCATATCACTGATTCTGAATTTGCAACCATCTGCGAGCGCTAAGCTTACAGATTTTTTAACCAAGGAGGTGAAGCAACAACTCGTTCAGCAGTATGGTAAAGATGCGTACCGGTTTGAAGTGAGCATTCGGTATATCCCAACGGAATTGGAAAATATATCTCCCAGTCAGATAACAGGTGTCAAACTCACCGATCCCAATATGCCGACAGGCTACGCTCTGGCGAAAGTCAGATATGATAAAGGGAATCACAATTCATTGGCTCAGGTCCAGCTTTTTGTGAATGTCTGGCAGCAGTTGCTGGTTCCGCGGGAAAGGATCATGCCTGGACAAAAGCTGTCGCCTGATATGTTTCAAATGAATTGGGTTCGGACAACCAGGCTGCAGGGGATATATTTGAAAGATCCTGGTACTGTAAAGGGCAAAGTTTCCAAAAGACTTCTTCCGGCCGGAAAGCCGATCTCCCCAAGAGGCATTCAGGATACCCCAGTAATCGACTTTGGGAATACCGTAACTCTTGAATACAAACAAAACGGTCTTCTTTTGAGCCTTTCCTGTGTCGCCCGCCAGCCGGGCGCCACAGGCGACCGCATAAAAGTCTATTGCAAAGACACACGCAAAACGTATGAGGCTAAAGTAATTGACGCTTCAACAGTAAAATGGGAGAAAACATTGTGAAATTAACGTCTGTAAAAAGTGGATTGATCGTAGTTCTTTTGCTTCTGATTATTCCCGGTCTCGCTGCTGCTCAAAATTCACTCTACCAGGATTATCGGGCAAGACAAGTAGGTGATATCATCACTATTGTTTTGGCTGAAAATATCAGTGGACAAAGTAATACAAAGGCAAATACCCAAAACAGTTCTTCGGGTGATGCTTCCGGAAAGGTTACCGGTTCCATCACAAATTTTCTCCCTGTCTTCGGGGCCAACGCCAGTCTGGATTACAATACCAGTGACAACATCTCAAATGTTCAAAATCAATTGCTAAAAGGAACATTTACTGCCCGTGTCGATACCATTGAACAGAACGGTGATTTACATATCACGGGCAGCAGGAGTACCGAGATCAATGGAGAAATACATACGCTTTATCTGCAGGGTTATGTTCGTCCCGAAGACGTATCCACTAACAATAGCGTTCTTTCTTACCGGATTGCCGACGCGCATATTAAATACCTGAAAAAAGGAAAGGTTAAGGACCGTCCCGGATTTCTCAGAAAAAAGATTTTTTTACTATTAGGCGTCATCTTGGCCTTCACGGCATTTAAAGGAAAATTATAATTAACACATGAAACGATTTTTACAAGGAATCCTCGTCCTGTTGGTAATCGCCGGTTTTGTCCAACGTGCAAATGGGCAAATGAAGATCCAGGACCTGTGCAAAATCCAGAATGCTGATGATCACGTCCTTATCGGGTATGGCCTGGTGACAGGTCTTGACCGAACCGGCGACCGAACGATCATGAAGCGGGGGGCCACCTTTACGGTCCAGTCGATTGCTAATATGTTGAAAAAATTCGGCATCTCGGTTGACCCCAGCCAGTTGCAGACACGGAATGTTGCCGCTGTAATGGTAACGGCCGATATCAGTCCTTATAATGCTACCGGCAGTTATGTGGATGTTACGGTCTCATCCCTGGGAGATGCTTCCAGCCTTTCGGGTGGGGTATTGCTGCAGACACCGTTGATTGATCCCAATGACCCCAATGTTGAAGCCAAGGCTCAGGGCGCTCTTGTTTCAGGTGACTTGTCTGCCGAAGTCCCCGGTGCGCGTGTCTCTCAGAATCCTTCTTTGACAGCTACGATTCCCAATGGTGGTATTGTCATGAAGAACCAGTTGTTCTCCCCGGACAACAAAAAACCATTTGGCCTGGTTCTGCTCAAACCCGACTATGCCAATGCCCAGAATATTTCAGATGCTATTTCAAAAACAACCGGGGCCAAAGCCAGTGTGGAAAATGCCGGACTCATCACGATACAGTGGCCACAAAATGCCAACAACACGGGTTCAATGAACCAATTCATTGCCAAAGTGATGCAAACACCTGTAAGTGTTGAAGTTCCCGCACGGGTTGTTATTAATGAACGATCCGGAACCATTGTGGCCGGAGGTAATGTGCGTATTGGAGAAGTGATGGTCAGCCACGGCAATGTACAAATACAAACACGACTCTTGCCCTATGTGTCGCAACCGGCTCCATTTTCCAAAACGGGGAAAACCGTACAAGGCAATGTTCCTGAAGCAGGTATTGCGCAGCAAAATTCGAAGACCTTTGTTCTGCAAAATAACACCACGGTTGGTCAGCTTGCCTCGGCGCTCAACAACCTGGGTATGAGTCCACGCGATATTATCGCCATATTTCAGGCTATTGATCGGGCCGGGGCTCTGAAAGGCAAACTAATTATCATGTGAGGGCAACAATGAAATTACAACCTTTATCAACGAATCAGCCTATTAATCTTAAAGAGGATAAGGCTACGGTTGAAGAGCAAAAAAAAGAAAAAACGGCCACTCAGTTTGAGGAAATCTTCGCTCTGCAGCTAGTCCGCGAGATGACTAAAGGCACATTTAAGATGTCCGATAATAGTGAAGACAAAGGCGTGGCAGAAATATATCGATCTCATGTAAATCAAGTACTGGCCCAGGAACTCGCTTCAAAACATGAACTTGGCATTGCCAATTTGATGATGAAATACTGGAACCAAAAATCTGAATCATCCTCCTCGTCATGACACAGCAGTTTCAATCAGCTAACCATACCGATTCCAGCACGGCAGGAACAGAATACCCGGCGCTGCACGAAAGCCTCCAGCAGCTTATAAGTACTTTTGAGGAAATGGAACAGCTTATCCATCAACAACTCAGAGCTGTTGTCGAGAATGACTTTGATGAAATTGTGGCTTTTGCCGAGAAACAGCTAGAGCTAACTTACCTGCTCAATCAGCGTGAACAGAGCTTCCAGCGATTGATCAGCCAGGTATTTCATGATCTGAAACTGCAAAGTCCCTCACCGAGTCTATCTGTTATTCTGGATCAGGTAGATCAAATGCGTGAAGAATTCGGACCATTACGCGAAAGGCTGCTTTCCGTTATTTCCAGTACACAGAAAGCTCAACAACAACTCGTAAACCTGCTTGAATTCGCCCAGGATCATGTTTCCCATACTCTTCGCGAGATTTATGCCTTGAGTAATCAACACAACATGCATTACACCAACAACGGACACAAGTCTCAGAGCGCAGGACTGGCCCGAATGATTAATCAAACCGCCTGATATTATGGATACTTTGTTAGAGATAACAAAACGTGGTTTACAAGCCAGCCGCATGGCGATGGACGTGATTGGTAATAATATTGCTAACGCCAGCACTCCGGGGTATAGCCAGCAGCGTCTGGATGTGACCTCTGCAGGCTATCAAAGCGGCGGGCTATCTATCGGGCTGGGTGTCAATATCCAGGATGTACAGCGTTTGCACGACAACATAATCGATCAACAAATCCGGGACAAGCAAAGCCAGATTGGATCACAGCAGGAGCAACAAAAAGTTCTGCAACAGTTGCAATCAACTCTTTCCACACAAAACGGACAGGATCTGGATCAACTGTTAGGCAATTTTTTCAATTCATTCAGTAATCTGTCCAATCAGCCGGAAGACAATACACTACGTAACAATGTCATCAATCAGACTCAGGCACTGACCAGTCGCTTTCATAGTTTAAACTCGACATTGACCACAATGCAGGGAGATGTAGCTACCTCCATAAGAACCGATGTAACCCAGGTCAACGGCCTTCTCAGTGATATTGCAACGCTGAACAAGTCGATACTTTCGAGTCAGAATCTTGGACATCCCGATAATCAGTCGCTCGATCAGCGTGCTCAAAAACTTCAGGATTTATCAAAACTTGTCAATTTCACGGTCCTTAAAAATTCAAACAACGACTACGAGATACGCATTGGTGGCATGGTCGTATTGCACAACGATCAGTCGCGATCTCTCCAAACAGAAGAAGACACAGGCAATAATCAGATGCGTGTCCGTCTGGGTAACGGAAAAGCTTTGGACATAACCGGAGGGAGTGTCGGTGCCAACATTACCAATTATGACAAAGTAATCCCGGGTTATCAAAATCAGTTGGATTCACTCGCCAAGACTCTGGTTGAAAAAGTAAATGCCATTCATAAAACGGGATACGATATGAATGGCAATACGGGCGTCGATTTCTTTGACCCTAATAATACTACTGCAAAGACAATTTCCCTGAATTCTTTGATTCAAAATAATCCTCAGGCTATTGCAGCCTCAGACACGGCAGGTGCAACGGGCAATAACAATATTGCATTGCAAATCAATGATCTGGGAAACAGTAATGTCATCAATGGACAAACTCTTCAACAAAATGCAACGGCTATAGCAACTTCAGCAGGTTCTGATATTACCAATCTGACGAACAGTATACAGACACTGCAATCGGCCAAAAATTTGCTTGATACCCAGCAAGCCAGTACGTCAGGGGTCAACCTTGATGAACAACTTACAAATATGATTAAATATCAGAATGCATATCAGGCCACGGCAAAGGTACTGAATACATCACAGCAGATGTTCCAATCACTCATATCTATCCTCTGACCATGAGAATAACAGAGCAAAGTTATATCAATACATTTCTTCAGAACATTAACCGCAATCGTTCTGAGATGGCCAAGCTCGAAGAGCAGTTATCCACTCAAAAGAGTGTAAACAAGCCATCCGATAATCCATCTGCGTATTCCAATGGGCGCAATCTTGATGCAGAAGTCAAAAGGAATCAACAGTATCAGAAGAATATTAGCTCGGGCCTTACCCAGGCAAACTCAGCCAGTGACGCCATGACCCAGATGCAGGACGAACTCACTAAGATTAAATCCATTGCCGTTCAGGGAGCAAACGGTACCCTGTCGCAAAGTGATATGAGTAACATGGCAGATAACGTCGACCAGTTAAAACAATCGCTGGTCGAACTGACCAATACCCAGATTCAGGGGCGTTACTTGTTCGGAGGTACAAAGTCGGATAAGCCACCTTTTTCGGTTTCAGGCAATACGGTCACCTATAATGGCGATTCCGGGTCATTGAATATCAAAATCAGCGACAGCGGTACGGTTAAGGTCAGTACAAATGGAAATAGCCTGATAGATTATAAGAGTGGTGATACCATTTTTAAGATGCTTGACCGGCTTTCATCGAGCTTGCGTGCAGGCAATTCGCAAGGTGTAAGTAATGAGCTGAATAATATTACTTCGGCCGTGGGGCATGTCAGTGATCTGAATGGTCAACTGGGTAATACCATTAATCAGATGCAGTTTACGACGAATCAGTACGATGCAAGTAATATCAACCTGCAATCGAATATAAGTAACCTCACAGATGCCGATTATGCTACTGTGATCAGTCAGTTTCAAAGTCTGCAGACGGCGTATTCTGCCGCTTTATCCGTACACTCCCAAATTATGAGTAATAACCTTGCTAAGTACATGTAATCATAGTAATGTGCCGGAGCCGATGACCATGTCTAATGTGTCCAATACATCGATGATCGATTCCCGGGTTTTTGGGCCGATGGGCATAGAAAACAAAAAAATCATACACTTCCCTAAGGGAGTTCCCGGACTCGACAGTGAACGCTATTTCGCTTTTGTTTGTATCGAAGAGTACCAGCCATTAGTTTGGATGATCAGTCAGAGTGGGTTGTACCACTTGCCGGTGATACCCTTAACCCTGATTGATTCCGAAGATTTGGATGAGGAATCACGTGAGGCTTATTATCCTCAACTCATGCAGATTCTGAATGATAATCCTAACACGGCTGCTTATGTGATCCTTAAGCTCAACCCTTCAATAAAACACATCTCATTAAAGGCACCAATCGTCGTAGATGTAGAACTGCAGAAGGGAGAGCAGTATATTCTGGATTACATCACTATGCAATCGACATGAGGAATAAACCATGCTGGTTCTCTCACGAAAAGAAGGTGAAGGAATTTACCTTAATGATAACATCAAAATCACCATCGTCGAAATTGGTCGAAATCAGATCAAACTGGGCATTGACGCCCCGCGGGATGTTACGATTGTCCGAGACGAAATTATGGACCGGGTTAAGTTTGAAAACCGAGAGTCTCTTGCCGACACCAAGCCAAGTTCGGTCGATCTTCCCGATATCTTAAAAAAACTAAAATCTCCTAACGAACCCTGACATGGCTACCTACGACGCTCAACTTGAAACCTGCCTTCAAACCCTCGAAAAGGGAGACTATGATCATTGTCTTCAATTAGCTGAGGAGCTACAAGCTAACTATCCGGATGCTGCCGAAGCTTTCCATGTAGAAGCTATGGCTCATCAATTCCGTTTTAATTGGAAAGAAAGCATTCAGGCGCTAGATCGGGCCATTGACAATGCCCCCTATGATGCTGCTCTTTATAATCTCAGGGCTTTTGCAAAGATGAACCTGAATGAGCTGGATGCTGCCGATCAGGATTTAACCGAAGCGATTGAACTCGAAGATCTCGAGGCCGCGCATCGCAACCGTGTTTTAGTATACATCCTCCAGGAAAAATTTGAAGAGGCCACTCAATATCTCTATGACCGTCTGGTAACAAATCCTGATGAGGTTGAAAACTGGATCATGATGGGTGATCTGATGAAACGCGTCGGTCTTAATGAGAAAGCAGAAACGTATTTTGAAGAGGCCCGCCGGCGTGATCCAAACCATCCGGTTTTTGCCTGACAATCTGTATTCCCTTCACCGAAAATCATTGAGGATGGATAAGCTGCCGATCTCGTTGTGCATGATTGTCAAGAACGAAGAGCGCCATCTCGCCGCGTGTCTCGAGAGTGTACGTGCATGGGTTGATGAGATTGTCATCATGGACACCGGATCTACAGATAAGACTAAGGAAATTGCAAAACGATATAATGCATCCGTCTATGATCACGAATGGAAGAATGATTTTGCAGAGGCGAGGAACGCTGCATTGTCTCACGCAAGGAATCCATGGCTGCTGCAACTGGATGCTGATGAAGAGATCGCCGGTGATGATGTCCCGTGGTTTTTTGAATCCTACCCGTGGGCAGATGCTTTAGGGTACTATCTCAATATTCACAACCTGAAAAACGAGCAGGGCAGTGAAGTTTCTCTTATTCACCGGCTGGTTCGTTTCTACCGTAATCATCCTGACATTCACTATGAATCTGCGATACACGAGACACTTCATATTTCGAAATCACAGGTATTCGGCAGCCCGGTACGGATTATTCACAAAGGGTATAATCATAATGTAAATACCGGACTTAAACGTCAGCGTAACCTCAGGATTCTGCAGGCCAAGCTAAAAGAGTCACCGAATAATCCCTTTTTACTTGCCTACCTGGCTCAGCACTACCAAATGGAAGGGCAACTCGATACGGCTATAAAAATTGCGGAGAAATCCCTCTGGTGTGGCGTAACTTTTCCGATGCGTCGTCATCTTCTTCATTTGTGCTTTGAGTATTCCTTCCTGAAACGTGAGGAAATGTTGGTTAAAAAATTTCTTAGCATGCTGCCCGCACCCGATATTTTTCCCGATTACCACTACTATCAGGGCAAATATCTTGAATTAACCGGGGATAATAGGGGGGCCGTCAGTCATTATCAAAAATATCGTCAATTCTCAAGGGCGCAGTCCGAACGGCATAATGACAGCTTTATTCCCGATCTGGAAGTTGATGTACGTCGCAGAGAAGCGATGATTTTATCAATAAACCAACAGTTTGACGATGCGGTGGTTCTAATGAAGGAGGCAGTATCAATTGCTCCTTCAGCATATCAGTTATGGGCTGAACTCGGGCAATACCAATTTAAACTCGGACAGGTTGAGCAAGCCAGGGTGAGCTTTGGTAGCGTGTTGAAGACATTGGACTATGCCCCCCCAACACCCGAAAACTTGGCCCTCAAGCTGCGTTACTCTCAACTAATAGAAAAATTAAAACTTCTTATTCTTCAATAATCATACATAACGTCGATAACTGATAAGAAAGAAGTACGTGGTTTTTTTCATAACCATGAATTTGTAAACATTTTTTACATCGTAGCATCAGAGAAAATGACCCCAGAAATACAGAACGAGGCTATTTCAAATCAGTTAGCAACGAGTATGAATGAAAACGATAAAAACATTTTAATCGTTGAAGACTCGCCTACCATGCGGCGCATCATTCATAACACGCTTAAACAACTGGGCTTCCGAAATGTAGTTTCGGCAGGTAATGGAGCCGAAGCCATAAAACAAATGGGACATAATTCCATCGGCTTTATTATAACTGACTGGAATATGCCTGAAATGAACGGCCTTGAATTTGTTACATGGGTTAGGAATAACGATCAATACAAGGATCTTCCAATCCTCATGATTACTACCAGAGGCATGAAAGAACACGTGATTGAAGCTGTGAAAGCGGGCGTTAATAATTATATCGTCAAGCCCTTCACTACCGAGGTTCTGCAAGAGAAAATCGAAAAATTAATGATCTGATCCATGCCAGCTGAAAATTCACAATCCTCATTCCCTGCATTCTCAGGTGATGAACATTATGAAGAGATACTGATTCGTATTCAGCATCTGAAAGAACTTTTTTCACTTGGCGAAGAGATTATGCCTTTGCTTGAAGAACTGTTTCTTTTCTTCAATGATATGACACCTTTATTGGGTTATGTATCTGATCAACCCCTGTTAAATCAGGGAATCATGCCAAATATCGCGCATATGCTGGAAGGTGCCATTGACCAAATGACCGATTCAACATTCCAGATCATGAGCCAGGTAACCGATATGCAGGAAAGAACGGATGCGATGTTGTCACCCGGTTCAATGGCGGGAAAAAATCCAGACATATTGAAGCATGAACTCAAACAGCTTCGCAGAGATACCGACTCGGTCATAACGGCTCTGCAGTTTCACGATATCGTTTCGCAAAAGCTGATTCATGTGAAAAAGGTTTTGGGTCAGGCGCAATCGAAACTGATATCCATATTTGCCTGTATCAATGAGCTGAATATCACCGACGAGACCAAGAACTATCTGATGCAGTCTCTGGGTGTTGAACCTGAAGAAATCAGCCATATTCTTAACTCATTCATAACGGACAACGGCAAGCTCACTGCCGATCGAGAGTTCGCCCCGAATAATAACACGAAACCCGCACGGGATATGCGACAGGATGAGATCGATAAGCTATTTGAATAGTTTTTTTGACCTCCTCTTGACCAGAGCCAATATGCAATGTGGCATTGGAAAACGTCTAAAAATCCGTCTGCGTCAATTCACTCCGATCAGGAAGCCATGAACTCAGGAATTCCTTTGATTCATGTCTTAATTCGGTGATAATATTTCCATTCGGACCTGGAAATATATTTCCTCCGGAGAGTCTGCTTTCTGAGAATTTTCTTGAATAAACGACCTCGATTGCCCGGATCTCGTCATCCTGCTAAACCCTGACCATTCCCTCTTAAGGATCCTACGCGGCTCAGAAGTAAATTATCCGTTTGTAGTAGTATTACTAGTCGATTGTTGCTGCAATACATCGATTATACGCGAAGGAATATTTCCCAAATCTTCTATGTAATCTGCTGCGCCTATTTGAACGGCATAGCCAGGCATACCGTAGACCACACATGTTCTCTGGCTTTGGGCGATCGTTGTCCCCCCGGCTTTTCTCAGGTTCAATAATCCAACCGCCCCGTCTTTGCCCATGCCTGTCAGAAGGACAGACACTGTATTGGCAGCCTCAAAGCGTGATATTGACTTGAACAACACATCGACAGATGGCCTGTGCTGATTTACAAGCGGACCCTGTCTAATTATGATTTCATATCCATCATCGACTTTACGCAGCATCAAATGATGATCTCCAGGAGCCACAAATGCCTTGCCTGGTTCTACCCTGTCTCCATCCCTGGCTTCCTTTACTTCCATTGCTGATATTTCATTCAGTCTCTCTGCAAATGAACTTGTGAAATATGCGGGCATGTGCTGAACAATTAACACCGCAGGGCTATGTGCCGGCATCCGTTGCATAATATATTTAAGAGCCTCTGTTCCACCAGTTGACGCGCCTATTGCAACCATCTTATTCCTTACATCAGCCTCCTTTAACGAAGAATCCATCCCACCATCCGGAAAATCACTCTCTTTTAGTGACTGCTGCTGTAAATTGGATATTTTGATGCGTGGTGCTTGTCGTATCGACCTGATCAGCTGCTGTAAGAAAGGATCGATACTTTCAGCATCTTTTGGCTTTAGCATTACCTCAACAGCACCGGCCTCCATGGCTTCCAGGGCATGGGGACTGTTGTTTTTCGTGACAGCGCTAAGGATAATCACTGGCTTAGGATAGTAACGCATGACCTTCCGGAGAAAAGTTATACCGTCCATGCGCGGCATCTCCACATCCATCGTTATCACATCAGGATTAAGCCGAACCAGCTTATCTCTGGCTACATAGGGATCTGAGGCTGTGGCCACAACCTCAATATCCGGATATCGGTTTAATTCCTCGGAGAGAAACTTCCGAAAAACAGCTGAATCGTCGACAATCAGTACTTTTTTCACTCAGTTGTTTTTGTTAAGAAGATTACCTTATATGGTAAGCCGAAACTCGTAACGAACAACGCTTTTCATCGCTGACAAAACCAACGTGCATTATCGGGGATTTGCTTTTGTATGTTTCAATCTCTTTTCCCCGCAACAAATGAGGAAGTGACAAAGAACGCTTCTTATCAGGATCAACTAATACTAAATATCTCCCGCCGATAACGTTGGTTGCTTCCAGTGCCATCGACTGAATTTGAGCGTCTGTAACTTCACCTTGTTCAGCTCCCAAAAAATTGGCTGCCATGCTACTCAGTATATTCCGGTCCCACTCAAAAAATAAGAAATCACCATTTCCGTAATCGATGCTCGTACAATAATGAGCATTAAAAGATTCTATAAATTGTGTAGGACTCCCATTATCATCCATATCAGGAAAGATGAAAAACATCTCTGCCATGATTTCATGAAGTACAGCTAAGAGTGTGGATTCATTCTTGAATATCATAGCCCAACGCCTTTAGAATATGATTTTTTATTACTTCAGGTCGGAAAGGTTTCGTGATATAGGTATATGCACCGAGTTCCAGGGCATGATTAACAACTGAATCACGCCCTTCTATAGATACCACAATGACTGGAATCGATACCAGCACCTCATCTTCTTTGAGGCTTTCGATTAATTCAATTCCGCCCATTTCCGGCATGTTAAGATCTGTTATGATCAGATCCACCCAATGTTCACGAACTTGCTCCAATGCTTCAATGCCATTTCCGGCCTCGTACACCTCCCCTAAATCCACGCCGGATATTTGCACCGTCATTTTCATTACCTGGCGCATAATGGACATGTCGTCGACTATTAAAATATTATATGCCATCCTTGTTACCTTACAGCCTTACCGGATATTACGATGGTTTTTCTTCATCATCACAGACATCGATAGGTTATTAACTTCTCTTTGTTCACGTCCAGGGTGATGATACCAGTACTGACATCAACATTCACTGTTCGGTGAACATTACTTCCAACGTTCTCATGACTGATCAAGACTCCTTCTTTCCAAAGGAGTTTTCTCAGTGCTAAGTAATTTCTTTTACCTATGTTAAAATAATCTTCTCTGTCAAAAACCTGGGCACCTCCAAATACACCGATGCACAAATCCTTTTTATTGGTACCGTATCTGTAGTGTTTACGGAACAACTCCGGGACCCCCGTATCAACATATTTAAAAGGGTTAAATGTGATGGACGATTTTGACATTTTTTCGATACCAGAGTCCGGAAGCATCACATGCAAAAGACCTGCACGCCGCTGTTTTCTGTCGTATGTAACAACAGCCAGGCACGATCCCAGAGAATATGTTACCAATACATCACCGGGTTTATCACTCATTTTCATGTCGGACAAACCGACTATTTTCCTCTGATTCAAGTAATTACTTATCCGTTAGGTTATTCCGGTATACGGATGGATTAACTAATTCAAAATCTTGTGTCGAGTTATGCAAACTTTCCGAGTGTCCGATAAAAAGATAGCCTCCCGGCTTAATCACTTTTTTTATGTTTTCAAGCAATTTGGCTTTGGATTCGGTATCAAAATAGATCATCACATTCCGGCAAAAGACAATATCGAATGATTCCGCCGTGGGCAACGAATCCATTAAGTTATGTCTGATAAACCTGATGTTTGAGCCTAATTCTTTCTTAACCCTAATCATATTCTGAAAAGATCCAATACCCTTTTGAAAATAATTTTTTGTGATATGGTATTGAAACCTGCTGATCGCCTCAGCCGGGTAGATCCCACTGTCAGCGATATCCAGAACAGTATGAGAGATATCAGACGCTAAAATTTCATAGGTTAAGTTTTCGGCGTTGTGTTTTTTCTTAAATTCCTCAATCGTTACGGCCAAACTATATGCTTCCTGACCAGTCGAACAAGCCGCACTCCATATTCTGAGATCCTTTTCTTTATTTTTACTTTCATTTAACAGCTCGGGCAAAAAGTGAAGCGAGAGATACTTAAAGTGGTTCATTTCACGGAAGAAGAAGGTATGATTCGTAGCTATCGCATCGTATACCGACTGAGCCATCGCCCCATTCTCATCTCTTCTGACAACGCGTATCAATGTGGATAAATCGCTGATTTCCATGGATCTTCTGACAATACGGCCAAGTCTGTTCTGGACCATCATTTTTTTAATAGGTGTCAGACGGATCCCCATTTTCCGATAAACGAGATCCTGCAAATAAGCAAACTGGACATCTGTCAACTGATTTATAACCGGAGTCTTTGTGAGCTCTTTTGTCTCCATCAATCCTCCGCCGCAGCTACCATTTGTTTTTTGACTTTTCGAATATCGATCATTTCAGTGTTCGTAAGTATGCGATCGATATTGAGAAGGGTGACGACTTCGTCGTCGAAGCGAGCAAGTCCCTCAATGAATTCCGTATTCAGTTCAATGCCAAAAGAGGGCATAGGCTCCAAATTCTCATTGGTCACAACCATCACCTCCGAAACATGGTCAACCAGCAAACCCATAGCACTTATCTTTTCCCCGGATTTTACTTCCACAATGATGATGGGTGTACGTGCGGTTTCCGATACTGATCCGGCATTGAATCTTTTTTTTAGATCCAGAACAGGGATTACCTTTCCTCTCAGATTTATAATACCTCTCACAAAATCCGGTGTTCTCGGTACACGAGTCATCTCAATTATACCCACAATCTCCAGCACCTTCATCACATAGATGCCATAGGTCTCCCCGTCTATACTAAAAGTCAGATACTTTCCGAGTTGAATATCCAAATTTCTATTCAAATCAGATGTTTCTTCTGTTTTTGACGACTTCTTGACATTATCTTTTTTATCCATGGGAAGATCTATTGTGCTACTCTGCTGTCGACCTCAATTGAATCAGCAAAACTGTGACATACACTGCCCAGAATTACCAATACTCATCTTATCGACATTAGTACCTACTCTTTTAGATAGAAATCTGAGGCATTAATGTTCCAACATCGATTATCAATCCTACTTGTCCGTCTCCCAGGATTGCCCCGCCCGCTAATCCGGAAACACGACTAAGTTTTTCTCCCAGAGATTTTATGACGAGCACTTTTTTATCGATCAGCCTGTCAATCAGCAGTACCGCCTTTCTGTTTCCGGCCTCAATGACAATACCCAAGGTATCCTCCATTTCACTAGCGGCACCCTCGATATCAAAGATCTGCCCCAATCGTATAAGCGGAAGAATTTCATCGCGTATCAGCAAAAATTCACCTTTACCCGCGATATATCGGTGTTGATTTTTATTGGGTCGAAATGTTTCTCTTACATTTACGCTTGGCAGGATATACCGCTCCTGACCGACCCCCACGATTACACCGTCGATCATAGCCAAGGTAAGCGGCAGGTTTATAGTAAAGGTTGCACCCTCCCCCTTTTTAGTCTGTACATCCACGTTACCGTTCAACCTGTTTACAGTTCGTTTTACAACATCCAGCCCCACTCCCCGGCCGGATATTTCTGTAACCGTTTTGCTCGTAGAAAAATCAGGATTAAAAATGATATCCAGCAATTTCTGTTGCGAAACCTGTTCGTCAGGCTTAATGATTTCGCGCTCAACGGCTTTCTCACGAATTGCGTCAAAATCGATACCCCGTCCATCGTCGCTTACCTCAATCACCACGCGACCAGCACGATGATAAGCATTAAGAACAATCGTACCAGAGCGTGCTTTCCCTCTGCTTATTCGTTCATCGGGTGGTTCTATGCCATGATCGCAATTGTTGCGGATGATATGAACCAGTGGTTCGTACAATTCATCGGCAATACTGCGATCGATCTCGGTAGATTCCCCATGAATCTCTAATGATATATTTTTCTCAGATTTACGCCCCAGGTCCCTCACAACGCGCTGCATCTTTAGAAATATATCTTTGACCGGGACCATGCGCAAAGACGTGGAAAGATCACGCAGCTGGTTTGTTATCCTTTTTAGCTGTGTAACATTCCGTTGCAGCTTTTCATCACTGTTATTACTGATCGTCCTGTCATCAGTCAGCACATTCTGCACAATCACCAACTCACCGATCATATCTATAAGTTGATCGAGTTTCCTGATATCAACACGAACAAAACTATCACGTATAAATTCAGAATCCTTCCCGCTACTTCCAGTTCCCTTATCTGAATCGGCTTTAGTTTTTTTGGGGGTAGAAGACTCTTTAAGGCTGGCCTGAGCGACCCGGTTATTATCCTGTGCTTCCTGAATTTTTTCCCTGAAAATCTCAACATTAACCGTAAAATCAGGTGTCACCTTGTGTTCAAGCGCCTTGGATAATTCGCTGATTAATCTTCGTAAGGTATCGACTCCTTCCAGAATCAGATCTACCAACTGCCTTGAGACTACGACCTTATGACGTCTGACCCCGTCCAATAAGTCTTCATAGAGATGCGACAGTTTGTTAATCTCAACCAGATTCAAAAAACCGGCAACTCCTTTGATTGTATGGAAGGGACGAAAGATGGCGTCGATTAAGGATGCATCTTCCGGTGATGCCTCCAATGATAAAAGATGATGCTCAACTTCTTCAAGATTCAGAACGGCCTCATCGATAAACTCCCTGTAAACGGTCTCATCTTCCCGAATTGAGTTGAGCAGTGCTTCATAATTCGCCTTCATCTCGTCGCTGGAATCCCGTTTCACGGAACTACTGACTGCCTCTTCTTCGTCATCAAGTGGTAAGGCATTTATCTCTGAGCCCGACGCATCCGTATTGTTCTCCTTCTCAAGACGCTGCCGTTTGGCCTGACGCTCATCCATGGACGCATAATGCGGGTTAGCAAACGCAATCTGGAGTTCCTCGACAGTACGATTTAATTCATCGAGTCCGGCCTGTACATCGTCGATTTCTCCGAGGACCAGTGATTCGGCTGCCTGCCGCACCCACTCAATTTCCTGGCTCAGGTCATCCTGATTAAGCTGATCAAGATCTCTTAAAATTGTACCGAGCGTTGGTATGTCGGCGTCGGCCAGCATTACCGTTGTTTCGGCAATACGATTAATAATATCGCCTTGTTCCTGAGGCACCGGTTTTAAATTATAAATTTTGAATTATGAATTTTGAATTCAAGGCCAGTCTGTAATTTTATGATCCGGGGTAAAGGCCTTCTTGAAACAACCAGAAATTTTAATGAAGATTCGCTATCAGAAAGTTATTGTTTCTATTCTTCGTCACTAATTTTCTTCAGTTTATTTCGAATGGTTCTGTCAGAGATGCCGAGCAAACGAGCTGCTTCTTTCTGATTTCCATTGGTCCTCTGAAGGGCTTTTTGAATCAGCTTCAACTCCATCTCTTCAATCGGTAAAAGTGGCAGTTCCTCAGCTACTTCATCCCGAAAAGAGGCATCAACCTGATCGAACAGAACATTACGAACATGATCCACCGTTATTTCCGGAGATTTACCGGACATGATAACACCACGATAAAGCAGGTTTTCAAGTTCGCGCACGTTCCCTTTCCATTCCTGGTTTTTCATATAGTCCATGAGATCACCGGAAATTTTCTTTTCAGATAATCCATTTACATGAACATATTTATCGCAGAAATATTCAGCAAGTAAAGGGATATCATCGCGACGTTCTCTAAGTGGCGGAATTGAGATGGGGAAAACACTCAGACGGTAATACAAATCTTTTCGAAAAGAACCCTCACGAATAGCCTCACCTATATTTCGGTTGCTGGTAGCAATGATCCGTACATCCGATTTAATTTCTTTCTGACTTCCGACGCGCTTGAATTCTCTTTCTTGCAGAACACGGAGGAGTTTCGCTTGCACAGACAACTCTATTTCGGTGATTTCATCCAGCAGTAATGTCCCGCCCTGTGCCTCATCAAACGCTCCTTTAGCGTCGGAAATAGCACCGGTAAAAGCCCCCTTCACATGTCCAAACAAGGTACTCTCAACTAACTCCCGCGGCAGATTGGCGCAGTTAATTTTCACATAGGGACCATCCGTTCGCTCACTGTTATAATGGATCAATGAGGCAAAAACCTCTTTTCCGGTCCCGCTCTCACCCTGTATCAGTATAGGTGCTTCGTTTTGGGCAATCTGAGGCAACGCATTCAACAGGTTCTGCATTTTGGGATCATTGCCGATTAATTTAGCCTCATAACGACCGGTCTCCAAAACATTTCCTTTATCCGGAGCCGGCCGGGCAGTTTTGGGGGCCTCCAGTGTGTTCCCTTCAAAACTCACATTACCGGTTTCGTCCCGGTGTTTAAAGAATCTATTGACTCGTGCAGTAATTTCGGCGCCACCAAACGGTTTGGTGATATAATCAAAAGCACCTTTGCGAACTGCATTAACGGCATGATTGATACTTCCAAAACCCGTGATTAGAATAACGCCGACGTTGGGATGGTGTCTCTTGACGTGATCCAGAACTTCATCTCCTGTAACACCAGGCATCTTTACGTCGGAAATAACCAGATCAACATTTTCCCCATTGAGTTCCTCAAAGGCATCCTGAGGTGAATCAAATCCTTTCACCTCATAACCATTTGACTCCAGCTGCTTCTTGAGGTACTGCAGCATCAATGTTTCATCGTCGACAACAAAAATTCTCCCTTTCAAGGCCGTTCCTTATTAGCTGTTGTTTTTGCATAATAAGGTACGTTTTGAAAAGGTTTATATCTATTACCGACGTCAGATTTTTGAGATAGATTTATACAGACGCTGTGCTACGGTGTTTAGCACATCCTGGTTATTTTTAACCTTTTCCCTTATTTCCTCGAGCTTGGTCTGATTAGCGGCTGTTTCACCCGCTTCTTCGGATGAACTTGCAGCGGTCGTGCCTGGAGCTGAACTTCCTGTAATATCACCGGCTAAACCATTAACGACTTTATCTGCAACTTTGGGGTTGCTAAGATCATAACTCCCATTCTGGATGTTCGATTTAGCTCTCCTCACGGTTTCAGAACCCTGAGAATTGAGATTGCTGTAAACTTTTTGAGCAAAATCGATTTCTTTATTAAATGATCCGCTTGACAATTCTATACTATCGCTACGAGAGGGTGTAAATTGAACGGAATCTGGTGCATCTGTGGATGCCATTGCATTCGTCTTACCAACCGGATTCAGATCCGACTGAAACCTATGTTGTTCAATATGTTTATTTTGATCTCCTAACCGGGAAATATCCATAATATTCAGCCTTCTAATTTATTTCTTATAAACATTGCGTTGCCAACGCCTTGTCTTTTCTGGTACTTTTTGTCGGCTTTTTCATTTTGCTGCACTTGTTGCAAGGCATGCTTTTTATGATCAAGCAGAGAAGCTACGCGTACTCGCAAATTTGAGTCAACTTTCTTTAAATTTTCGAATGACTTCAAAATTTGCTCACGTTCTTCTTTTGGCAGGTCGCTCTGCCAATCAATCAATTTAGCACAAGACTGGATTCCTTCTAAAAGTTTGCCCCTACTTTGAAACCCCATTTCCAATCGCTCCAGGTCAGGTTCGGCCTGCTCACTCATAGTCAGCAGATCCTGGCTCATAGCGATCATTTCGTCAAGTTGTGTTCCAATCTGTCCTAACTGATTCATCAGATTGTTTTAGGTAATCGTTTAAGCAGTTCCTGTGCCACCTTATTCATATTATGAACGATGTTTAAAAATTCCTGTGGTGGCACCTGCCTGATTACCTTATCGGTATTTTGATCTATAATCTTTACAACAATTTTCCCAGTTTGGCTATCTTTAGAAAATTCTAACTTCATTAATGTGAGATCATACTGGGCTTTTGAGCCCGGGCTGCTCGTCTTATTTGCCGTTGTCCGATCTTTTGCTGCTGGCATGGTGGTTACCCGTGACGAATCGGGCCAAAGATCTAACGAACTGGCTGAACTGACTGTAGTCGCCTGTTGGGTTTGTTGATTCCGGTTATTGGGAGAAGGCGTATAAGGTGAGGCGGAAGCTGTTTTTCCGGGATCATTGCTCTGATCACCAGAAACTGGTTTGAGTACAATTTTATTAGATACTTCCATGTTTATCTCCCGTTTACATTATGTTACCCCCCGGTAGTCGTTGACGATGTAGATGACGAAGACGTACCCGAAGATTGTGTGGCTGTCGAGTAGGACCCGACCCCACCAAGTATTGATGATAATGTGGCGTATTGCACATTTGCCTGATTGGCAATCTGCTGAAGCTGCAGAAATTCCTGTTGATACTGCTGCCTTTTCATGGCCAGGTAATCATTCTGCTGATTAATTTGAGTATCTAACTGATTTATTCTGCTGCCGATGGATGATTTCAGATCATCTATAATTCCACCGGCATTCACATAAGTGTTAATCTGTGACTGAAGACGTTTTGCCAGTCCGTCTGCCGATCCCACAATTGTGTTACCAGAATCAGTGTTGAACAGTTTCTGAACACTTTGGGGATCATTTGTTAGGGCATCCGTCAGCTTTGTTTGATCCGCAATATAGAGGGTTCCATTTTGTTTAAAATCCAGGCCCATTGAAAAGATATCAGTATGGCTGCCTGTCATAGAGCTCACAGAACCGATCATGCTGTCCTGAAGATTGTACATCAAATCCTGGAATGTACGATCATTCCCAAGTGGTCCTCGTTGACCGGTCTTTGGATCCAAAGCAGACTGACTGCGGATATCATTATTCAGCTTGTTATAAGCATCTATAAATGACTGAATGTTCGCCTGGCTCTGCTTGGTATCGGTAGCTATGTTTATTGTTGCATTCGAACCACTGGTTGACGACAACAAATTAAGTGTCAGGCCGGGTATAGCATCTGTTACCTTATTCGAACTGCGGGAATAGCTCAGTCCGTCGATGGTAAAGTTGGCATCGAGTTGACTGGCGGAGTTTACACTGCCGGCGGAGGTACCGCTAACGATGGCTGTGTTATTCTGCCCCTCACTTCCCGAGCTGCTGCCCAGGGTTAACCCAAGAATTTCTGCTGCATTACCCGCGTTTGCCGTATTTTGGAACGACATCTGATTTGCCTGACCACTGTCATTACTCCGAATCTCCAGGCGGACTGTACTCGAGCTCTCCTGTACTATCGAAGCAGTTACATAATTACTTCCAGCCGAATTAATTGCAGAAGCAATAGACGTCAGGGCGTCTTTATTGTTCATACCGGTAAGATTACCGGGTTGTATCGTAAGCGATTGACCGGCGACATTAAGCGTGAAACTTCCCGGGCTGGCGGCATTGGTCAGCTGGCTTGCAATATCCGTACCGGTCGCTGAAAACTGTGAAGAATATCTTATATCGTTATGAGCAATATTCTGAATATTTATCTGATACTGCCCGCTTTGTTGAACCGTACTGTCTGCAGAAGCTGTGAAGGCACTGGTATCTGAAGATGTTGCAGCCAAAGGAGTAATCTGTTCGGTACCTCCTATAGTCATATTAGTCAGCATGGTATTCAATGCCGTCATATCGGTACCGATGGAACTTATCGCACTTTCCCGATTCTGCTGGGTCGTTTTCTGACTTATGTAACTATTCTTGGTTGTGCTGTCCAGTGTGATCAGATTGTTGATCAATTGGGTATAAGGATCATTGGCCTGAAGCAGTTGCGAGTAGGCACTGGTTGGTGTATTACTAGAGGTTGAAGAAATAGCCATGACCGGGTTGCTCCTTTCGGGTTATTATTTCCTTTTTAGAACATTTGCATTCCAGGCGTCCCTGATTTCCCCCAATACCTCTCTTACTTCTTCAAATTCGTTTTGCTGGCATTTATATCGGCAATACTGGTAAACGTTGTAAAAATTCTGAGCTGGTTCATAATCAAAATTCAAGGCATGTATCAGAATTTGAAGCCCCTCTAAGAGTTTTGGTTGATCCTGGCGATAGGTAGCTGCTATGGCGCCATCATAAACCATCGAAATCAATTCTTCCGGGGTGGCGTTTAAGACAGCTTGTTTTTGATAGGCATTTAAGGCGGCATTCATAATTGTACAATAATTACTTGCGGTTTATTTGGATGTAAGAATGACAGGAAGTGCCGTTCCCGACACTTCCTGTTCAGACAATTGACTTGTCATTCTTGCCTTCACCGATTGATTATTGGATGAATTTGAGCACTGCTTGCGGCGCTGAGTTGGCTTGCGACAGAGCCGAGATCGCTGTTTGTTGCAGGATCTGCAGTTTAATTGACTGACTCTGAGCCTTAGCAAAATCTGTATCCTGAATGTTGCTCAGAGCAGAACTATTATTAGTCACATTTTCACTTAATACATCCTGACGGATGGAAAGCTGGCTTTGATAGATACCAATATCTTTCATGAAACCAGCCACGTTATTGATGGCACTGTCTATAGAGGCCAGAGCATTGGTAGCACCAGCGGCCGTTGTCACGTCCATGGAAGCAACACCTATTGAGCTTGAACCGACGTTACTCAGAGAAACACCAAGTGTATCCCCACTAGCTTCACCGGTCTGGAATGTCGCGGTATAAGTACCATCCAACAGCTTCACGTTTTGGTAGGTGGTGGATTTGACGATATTATCAATTTCACCAGAAAGTGACGATACTTCACTATTGATGTAACCGGCTTCAACGGTTCCGATGGTACCGTTGGCAGCCTGGGTGGCTTTGGATTTCATCGTATTCAGAATGTTCAGCACGTTGTTCATGCTGCCTTCTGCGATATTCAAAACTGATTTAGCATCACCAATGTTTTGCAAGGCCTGGTTCATTCCGGCAATACGCGAGGAAAGTTTGGCGGCGATTGAGAAACCAGCAGCGTCATCTTCGGCTTTGTTGATTTTTTTACCTGTAGATAACTGTAACTGTACGTTTGCAAGACGACTGTTGATACGGTTCAGTGATAACTGGGCTTGCATCGACTGAACGTTTGTGTTGATGCGGTTTAAATCTCCGAATGACATAATTAGCTCCTTCTTTGTTGGTTGTTATTTTCGGAATCCCATCCTTGGGATTTGACCACGACAAACTTATCGTCATCTATTTTTTGCTCCTTAAACATCTGCATGCAGAAAGGTTTGAAATTAAGAGGGTGAAGTTTATAAAAATGCTCTTTTAAATCGTTTTAGGACACTTTTGGTCGATTTAATAGTTGTGAAATTTTTTGCAGTTCTTTGCTCTCAGGGTACTTTTGAATTGCCAGATGGTAATAATATCGTGCCCTGAGCACATCCCCCTGCTTTAACAAATGGGTAATCAAAGTGGCGTAGAGAGATAAATTGCTGCTCACCTGGTTTATCAAAAAAATTATTTGATGAATCGCACGGGTTACATCGCCGGTATCACTATACATTTCCGACAAGGTCACCCTGATCTCTAATTCAAGTGGATTTTCACGGATAACTTTTTCAAGCATTGTTTGCGCCTGCCTCTTGTATCCGTCCCTCCACAGGTGAATGGCCTGGTAGTTAATGAGACGAACATCTTTGGGAAATTTTTTCAAAGCCAGATTCAAGGTCTCTTTTGCCGTCTTGAAGTCTTTGGCTTCCATCAGATGACGTATTTTGCAAATCCAGAGCTCCTGGTCCTGCGGGTCGGTCTCCAGCGCTTCATCCAGTTTCCCAAATCCACTTTTTTGCTGATTCCTGGAAAACAGCTCTTCAATCATTTGTATTCTGGCGATTTTATCAGAAACAGGACCGCTACTCCATAGATAGTCGTTTTCGTAGTAGGGCAGAAGGCTGGAAAATTCTTTTCGACGTTTAACATTGGTGCCAGCATCGCGAATGCCACCCGCGTCGTTTCCATCGTAACGAAGGGTCAGAAACTCTGGAATCCGGCGAAACACCGCTTCATCACTCACGCGAAGCCAAAATTCCAGATCGGCTGCAGATTCAAACCCTTCATCCAGAATGCCATATTTTTCATGTAACTTTCTGCGCCAAACGGGCCGGATCTCTGTAAATCCCCTTTTTAAAAATACAGGACGATCATAATCCGGGAAACGTATGGCATTACGAGCACTGTGTGCCCTGAATGTTTCATACGCCTGAGTGGTTGACAGCACATCATTGTAGACTAAATCAGCATCTTTGTCTTGTTCAAAAACGGTCAGAACTTGTTCAAGGGCGTCGGAACGATAGCGATCTGCAGGATGGATAACGGACACAAATGGTGTTCTGGAACTTTTCAGGCCATCATTCCAATATCCAAATATCGATTGGGACGGTGTTCTTAAGATATCCAAAGAAATTTTACTCGCACGTTCATCCGGATAGTCTCCCGACAATTCCTCCGGTATCACAAGGATGACTTTGATATGGCCTGCTACAGTTTGCTTGTCCAAATCAGCCAGACATCCGCTTACAAACCGGACATTCTGATCATCGACAGGTACAATCAGACTTAGCAAGGGATTTTTGTCATCTTCGATCATAGAGTCCTATATCTATACCGGTTGATTTTGTAACTTCTGAGCCCATTCCGGGAAACGACTGTTCAGGCGATCTGTTAAAGCAGCAGCTTGTGCTTCTTCTCCCTTTATCCGGGCTATCTGTATCGCCTCGTGTAATGCTTCCGGACTTTCTTCTATTCTCAATGAACGCTCAACGGCTTCGATGGCATCATCATACCGGGAAGTCACTCGTAAGCTGATTGCCCGCAGCACCCAGATGTAGGAATCGTTGGGATATCTCTGGCATGCCTTGAGAGTTTCTTTTTCAAGATTACTCCAATTTTGCTTTTGTATTCCCACCATGAAAAATTGAATAAAGGCTTCCTTGCTGTCCCATTGTATATTGGGTACAGATTTTAAACGCCGAACAGGTCGTTTTGAAATTTCCTGAATTCTATTGGCTACCTTGTCACCCACATCATCCCAGGTGAATGAACTCAGAATCGTCTTTCGAGCCTTTTCCGCTTTCTTTTTAGCTATCTCGGGATTTCCCAGAACATCGCGCATGCATTTTGCAAGCGAATCGGAATCGGGTTCTGCCCACCAGGGATAATCTGCTGTTGGAATGTTGCCGATCGTCTTCTCTTTCAGTTTCACCTCTTTCGCATCAATCAGCCAGGCATTGTTCCGGTTGCAGAAATCCAAAGCTGCCCCGTGATTGGTAACGATAACCGGCAACCCTGCCGACATCGCTTCGGCAATCGGCAGCCCAAATCCCTCACCACGATATGGATGAACCAGGCAATTGCACGCGGTGTACAGGCCGGCCATCTCATCATTAGTCAGCTCGTGATCGATGTATTCGATCTCGGGGACGTCCGGATGAGCCTGCAATTGAGCAATGGATTCGGCAGCCGTCTGCCCCTGGTAGAATGACTTGCCACCCATATCCTTTATAACCAGGCAGACATCATCAAAAGCTTTGAAATTTCGGATGTACGTATCCAGCAGAACATCGATGCCCTTCCTGCCAATCGTGCCCCCGACAAACAAAAACTTGAATGATTTCTTTGTTTTGAGGGGATAAGGCTTGGCCGAAGGATTGAAGGTTTCTACATCGACGCCGTTGGGCACTACCTGAACCCTATCTTCCGGCACGCCACTGCGTGCATAACATTCCTTCACGTAATTACTGGGTACCCAGATCTCATCCAATTGAGTGGACATCGGCCGGATCCATTTTTCCGGTAAACTGCCAAACTCCCAGGGTTGAATCATTACCCAATGACCGCTCGCCGGTGGGGTAAAGTTGGGCGGCCAATGATGCCGCACGTGGATTTTATTACCGGCAAGAACGGAAGCACCATATCTCTGGTAAAGCTCATAGTCTTCCGTACCTTTGTCCGGAATGAATGTATCCTTCTCAAAAGGGATCAAAGACAGATTAAAACCTTTCTTCAGAAGTTGTTTCCCGATTGATCGGTTTACGTGTGCTAACGAGTGAGTTACGAATTGAGAACCTTCCCAGACGACAGAGGGCTTTTCATCACGTGATTCGTTTGCTCCTATAACCTCACCGACGGAACCCAATACCTCATTGTAATGCTGCAGAAGATCTTTAATATAATCGCCAAAAGTGCGATTTCTGATGATCTGCCTTTGCATTTTACCCAGCAGCGTTCGATCGGATACAAAAGCACCGATCCGCTGGACCAACTCAGTGACGTTGTTGTATGAAAACAGGAAACCGGTTTTACCTTCGTCGATGAAGTCGGGTATCCCACCCATCTTTGCACCAATTACCGGAAGTCGGGCTGCCAGTGCCTCAGCCACGACGAGCGGAGCACAATCTTCCCAAATAGATGGAACAACAATCACGTCGATTTTTTGAAGAAGACCTGGAAGATCGGCAGGCTTATATCCACCTGAAAAATTAACACGCCCGGTCTTGTCCAGCGACTTCAACCATTCGACGACAGGTTCGGGGCCACCACCAAATACATAGCCATCCACCTGATTTTTAGAAAATGCCTGCAGGGCACGGACCAGCAGATGAACTCCTTTTTGAGGTAGAAGGGACCCGATAAAACCAATGCGCAACGGTCGATCCAGTTGAGTAACGATTTCACGTTTTGCTCCAACTGCCTCCCAAATCTTATCAGCTATTTCCGGCTGCTGCTGCAAGACATGAATCCTGTCGCTGTCATGACCATTGGAAACGAATATCTCTTTTACACGACTTGATACCGCCAAATGACGGTTTACATACTTATTCAGCATAGTCCGGCCGGCCTCGGCCCTCGCAGCATATAAGTCCTCCTTACCGCTGACATTCACGCAGCTCGTACATTTCTTCCCATCTGCTGAAGGACCACTGCATAAGTTCAGTTTGTCATCAAACAGGTACATTCTCGGACACAACGGCCAGTAATTATGCGATGTATACACGCTGCGAATACCCATCTCGTGCACATCTCCGGCCACTCCCATCGAAAAGTTCAGGAAACTGTGATAATGAACAATATCAGGTTTCAGAGAAGAGATGATGGAACGAATGACCTGTCGCATACTGGGATCATCGATTTCCCTTTCCGGATGATCCAGATCATAAAATAATGCAGGACGATTATAAATGGCGAATAGCTGAACACCCTCATCTTCAGACTGCTCTACATAATAAGGGGACTTATCCGGACGATTTTTGGACGGTGTATAAATCACACTGACCCTGTTTCCCCTTCGAACCAGCTCTTTTGCTATCTGCCGCGGCAGGATCGTCCCGCCTCCTTCGTCATCCCAGCCGTACATGGTAAAGAGGATGTGCTTGCCGGTTGGGGCACTACTGTTAATCCCAACACTTACGTTATTGGTAAGTTTGATTTCCGCCGGCTCATTAAATTTCGGAACCATTCCCAGGTTACCTGTTATTTGCAACGCATCCGAATCGCCAGTTAATACGCCCTTTGCCCATTCCTGCTGGGTTTTTGTGTATAACCCAGGATGGTTCATTACAACTCTTGCCTTCAGCCGCTGGTCTTTGTCTTTTTGTGCATTATACAGTCCATCGCCATGAACACGATAATACCATATCGCCCCTGCGACATGCTTCCCAGTAAATCCTTTTTCACCACATGATACCCAGAAATCCCAGTCCTCATAACCGACGACGTTGGTAGCAAAGCCGCCCGTAGCTTCCCAGGCTTTTTTTCTAAAAAGCGATGCCGGCGGTATGAAATTAAACCATACCAAGTTGCGGGAACTGTACTCCGGATGTGGTTCGAAATTAGATTTATCTCCAAAATTTTGCTGATCAGGATAGGCTATTGCAACTTCCGGGTTCTCATTTAAACAACGAGCGGTATGTTCAATAAATTCAGGGAAAATCTTATCATCCGCATCAAGACAAAGAATGTAAGCACCTTTTGCTGCCGCAATACCCCCGTTACGTGCAATCGCCGGCTGCCCGGAATTTCGTTGCGAGATTACGCTGACCTGAGGGTACTGAATAGACAGTTGGCTGGCAACTTCAGCAGTATCATCGAAACTGCCGTCATTGACAATGATAACCTCCAGATTCTGATATGTTTGATTTACAACACTTTCGACACACTCTCTCAGAAATTTTCCATAATTGTGGCAGGGGATTATTACTGATACTAATTCATCACCGGTTTTATGAGCAGCCTTGATCTTGTCAAAGTATGGATTACTCATCTCACCGATAGCCTCAAAGTAAGTCTTTAACAATACGATAATTGAGGTGAGATCGTCTCGTGTGATACCAACCGGGGTGGTTTCTTCGAAAACCCGGGCCTTTTTGAGCTCGCCTAAAAGCTTGTCAATTTGTTCTTTCTGGTTTGTCCAATGCTGATATCCACCTTTGAAGCTGATCAGCACTCATCTTTTGCCAGTAGTTCAACTCAGAATATTTGCTTGCCAGGGTCATCTGACCATATCCGCGCACCTTGTGGGTACGGCAAAATCCATCCAGGGTCACAGGATGATCATGGATGGACTTACATTCCGGTTGATATAATAGCCGGTATCCGTTGTAATGCAGCCGGTAGCCAAGGTCAATGTCTTCTGCCGCCGGCCCATCAAATGTTTCGTCAAACATCCCAACATCCATGACAGCCTGTAAAGGGACACTCAAATTACATGTGTAGAAATAATTGTATGCATGATATCCGCCCGGCTGCATTTTGTTGTATTCAAAAAGAAGATCATTTTCATTGATCAACTGTACCAATATCGTTTTCCTGTATTCCTCAGGAAATTCGAAGGTACCAAGAACTGAAATTTTCTCCCCGGGATGGGCAAGATGAGTCTGATGATGTTGGTGAAGGGCCTCTTTATCTAAGATGGTATCATCATTGATAAAAAGAACAAATTGCCCCCGTGCTTTTTCCAGCCCTCTGTTTCGGGCCTTGGCAGGTCCTGCATTATCCTGACGGACATATGATAATTTGAATGGCGCCTTGAAATTTTTGACTACTTCTGGTGTATCATCCGTGGAGCCGTCGTCGCAGACAATCACCTCGAATTGACCTGCCGGAAATGTCTGTTCTGCCAGTGCCTGAAGACACTTTTCTAATGTTTTTGAGCGATTGTATGTTGGGACAATAACTGATATCACAGGCAAAGACACGCCTCTGATCTTTCCGGGTTGATTACCTGAAGAAAACACTTCGTAATCCGGTGATACTGAAATCGGATTTACCTTTGATTTCTGACTCAGTTGTAGGCCGCTTCTATCCTCAACCGGTTGTTCGGTATGACCTGCTATTCTATCCAGGTAAGCAATCCTTGTTTCCGGGACGAGCAACTCCTGGAAACGAGGATGCCCCATTTGTCCCATGGCAAAATAGTAATCGCGTATCAGTTTGATGGCCGGTAAAACAGGATCAGTGTCTTTCAGATCTCCCAAAGTGGATTTTTCAGTCAGATACTCATCCAGTTTGTTTCGCAGCTGATCAATTTGTGGTTTAAGGCGATGCCACGCTTCAACCCACTCCCAAACTTCATCAGGATTCATCTTATGAAGAAAATTAAATTCCGGATACTTGAGCATATATGTTACATGCCCATATCCACGTAAATGATGCGTGCGGCAGAACCCATCCAAGGTTACCGGATGTTCATGCAAGGATCTGCATTCCGGCTGGTAGAGCAATTGATAACCTTCTTTGTACAGCCGTACCCCCAGATCGATATCCTCGGAAGCCGGGCCGTCAAATATTTCATCAAACATCCCGACATCCAATAC
Organism: uncultured bacterium; assembly: GCA_963787205.1. Taxonomy (GTDB): domain Bacteria; phylum Bacteroidota; class Rhodothermia; order Balneolales; family DATFMH01; genus DATFNI01. The sequence continues at coordinate 6,935 of CAWBCD010000009.1, read as the reverse complement.
TGCCTGTTTCGGTACACTCAAATTACATGTGTAAAAAAAGTTATAGTCGTAGTAACCGCCCGGCTGCATTTTGTTGTATTCAAAAAGCAGATCATGTTTATTTATAAGTTGAACCAACCAATTTTTTTGATATTCATCGGGGAAGTCAAAGGTACCTAATACGGCTATTTTTTCTCCCGGATGTGCACGATGTGTCTCATAGTGTCTTGCAAGGGCGTCCCTGGCCAGGATGGTGTCATCATTAATGAACATAACCAGTCGGCCGCATGCTTTTTCTAATCCTTTATTACGGGCTTTTGCCGGTCCCGCATTCTCCTGACGGATATAAGACAAATGAAAGGACGGTTCAAAATTTTTGATGACATCAGCCGTGTCGTCGGTGGAACCGTCATTACAGACAATCACCTCGAACTGATCTGCAGGAAAAGTTTGTTGCGAAAGGGCATCCAGGCACTTAACCAGGGTTTTTGAACGATTGTAGGTTGGAATGATGACAGTAAAAGCAGTGGATTTATCGCTATTCGCAGCTTTAGAAATAACGGTATCAAATTCCGACTGAAGCTTGGCTTTCTCTTTTTTCAAACCTTCAGATATGCGGAAATCAGGTATTTCCTTATCATCTAACAAACTTTTGAATGCCGGTGCAATCTTTTCCCACGTAAACGAATTTTCCCATTGCTTTTTGCCGGCCCGCCCTAGATCTGATAGCACCTTTTTATTAGTCAAAAGGTATTCGATCGCTGTGGGAAACTGCTCAAGACTTACCGATAATCCACCGGCCTGATCCTGAACGGCGTTACAATTTGGTGTTGCAATCCATGGGGTTCCGTAGCTCATTGCCTGCAGGGCAACCAATGGGCCCGCACTTTCACCAATTGATGGGATCATCAGCAAATCAGCGTCACGAATGGCAGAAGCTGCCTCCGGACGTGAAAGACCGGGTATCAGGCAGACACGCTTATCAAGATCCGCTAATTCTTTGACTTCTTCAAAGTAGGTCCTAAATGCTGATATAGGATTCCCTATAATAACTATCTGCCAGTCATTTTGTGTCCTGCCCAGCACTCTTAGCAAGTTAGAATGATTTTTAACCGGCCAGAAATTGGCAACCATTACCAGAAGTGGGCGCTCAGGATCTAATCCATGTTTTTTCCTGAAATTGGTTTTTGCTGCGTCTTTTTCAATGGCATGAGGCAGATAGATTGGATCCAACCCTAAATTTGTAAGCGTGGAGTGATCCAGCCCGGTAGCTGTTACTGCAACTGTCTGATCCGCATCTTTTATGACCTGAACAACCTGATCCCATCTTCCCGATTTCGACCACTCAGCTACATTCATTGAGTTAATGCTGGGGAAAAGAGTTAAACGCGTACTCGAGTTTCTTTTATGCAGTAATGCCGATGCTACCCAGTTATCAGGTTGTGTTAGCATTAAAACATGATCAAAGCCCCCGTCATAAATCAGGTTATAAAATTTTTCACGCTCCGCTTCGTCCCCGTTTGGTTCCAGGAGTCCATCACACTTAAATGAATGAATTTTTAGACCTTTTCTTGTATGAAATTTTCTCTCGGGAAGCCATCTCGCAGAAACTTCAACCTGATAACCTAAATCCATCATGTGTACGCCAAGGTCTTCCATAAACACTTCAACACCACCAACCGATGGATAGAAATAGTCGCAGCTTAATAGAATTTTCTTTTTTTTACTCATTCGATCATTTATTGGGAGAAGACATTTTTTTTTGAGTTATCAACTGCACTACTGCTGACGAATCAGGTGAAAGTTATTTGTGCCGGCTCCGTTGTTCTGTGAGATGGCTCTCAAATTTTCGGATATCAATTGATGGCCGCTTAACTGATTGGCAAGCTGCAATAGCCTCCGTCCATCGTCAGTTCGTCCACTCAACATCAGGCAAATGGCCAGGTTATTCAGGGAAGGCTGATAATATTTCTGGTGATTCAGCGCCGCTAAAAAGCATTCCTGCGCGAAGTGAACATCACGTGTTTTCTTTCCCTCCTCCCATGCTGGCGAAAATGACATGCCATGAATACCCATATCATTGAACGCAGCAGCTTTTTGAAGCGGCGTTGTGATTTCCCAGCCGGCATTTGCATAAAGCTTAAGGATATATTCCTGTGTTCGATAGGTTCTATAAATTCGTTGATTCTCGTCCTCCATCCCGGTTCCCTGGAATGAAACAGTCTGCGGGCTCAGGTAATACAGACCCAGCACCTCGGGAATGTGTTCTGCCTTACTAAAAGCGGCGAACCTCAGGTTGAAATCATAGTCGCCAGCCACACGATAGGACTCGTCAAAGTATCCGATTTGATCATGTACAGATTTTCGCCACATCGGATGGATACCAAACTGGAAATGGAGCAGCGATTCGGGCGCGAAGAATGTGGGGTATCGATACACACGGCTATGATCATTACTCTCGAATGGTTGATTGGGCTGCGTCGATACATAACAATCGCTGTACACCAAATCAATGCCCGGATACTCTTCCAGATAACCGGCCAGTAGACCAAGTGCGTCCTTCCGGTGGCGGTCGTCGGTGTTGGCATTCGTAACATATTCACCTTTTGCCAGTTTAATCCCACGATTCCAGGCCTGGTATAACGATTCTCGTACCGGGGTCTTGGTGTACGTGATATTTTCGAACGTATCACGGAACTTTTTGACGATGTCCCCCTCATTTTGTTCCGAACCGCTATCGACGACAACGATCTCAAGATTACCTTCTTCAAAAAGTGTCTGTGAAGTCAGATCGAGAAGACAACCTTCAATAAAAATCTCCGAATTGTAAGTCGAGACAATCGCCGAAACTTTCGGGCTCTTATTTACTGAACTCATAGGGTAGTAGCATATCTAAGCTTTTGATAACAAATATGTACTACGAATTTTCGTGCCAATCAGAAAACCCGGCTTTTTGACCGAAATGAGAGGTCAGCATGGGTAAAAACTTCCGACTGCAAACGCACTCAGGAAAAGCTTTCCCTGGAATGGAATTTCAAACTGATGAATAAATGAATCTTATTAACAGCCACCTTTTCAATGACAAAAAAACTATAACAACTCAGATGGGGAGTAGGTTTTTGTATGGCCGAGCCCAGCTATCAATGAATCGAGATGCTCTTGAATCGTTTCATTATGCTCGTTCCACACTTGTCCGACAAATTCATGACCATTTCTTTGGAACGGAAAGGGATGAATTATTTCATTATCGAACCTAACGAATTCGCTATGTATCAAAACATCATCTTTTATTAATGGATATACCATCTGATTTAAAAATTCCTGGTCATCTCCCTTTGCGCTGGACCATCCCTGATTGCTTTTGCTTCTTTTTATTTTCCACAATCGGATCAACCTTTCCACGCCAGGCAACGCACCTTTTTTTGCTCCCCATGTCCCTCCCATTATTAGACTAATGTGCCATGGATGGTCTCTGATTATGTGAAATCTTTTATTGCTTTCAATCCATTCATTTACAGCAAGTGCCTCGCGAAGCGACAATCGGCTATCACAATCTCTAACAATAACAGCTTCAACATCCGGGTCATCACAAGGCGTAAACCTCCAAAACATACCATCAATTAAAGTCTTTCGTGTTCTTTTATATACCTCTGCACCATTCGACTTCAATCTGAAAATGATATTATCCGATACTTCTTGTGATACGAAAAATCTGCATGTCCAATCAGGATAAAATTCACGTGATAATTCACTATTAATGATAGCTCCAACATTATATTTCGGATCATTCCCATACAGGGCCAGAGATATAACTTTACGCATTTTTAAAAACCTTATTTATTGATATCAGCTAGTAACGGTTGCCAAAGTAATTCATGCTAACCTAAAATTGATACCGTATCACTACATGTTTTTTCTTCGTTATGTAAAATTCAGGATGATGAGGCCAGCGGTAATTCATTCCGTCCAAACCGATTTTTTTTCTCAATCAGCTACTATGGCGAAGGCTCTTACCGCTGACCATCTATCACCTTTTCGGGGTATTTAGGGGTAACAGCCACGTCCGAAATCTGTTTTAAAACAGATCTGGAGTAACAGTATTGATATAAAGATCAATTGCCATGCCAAACCATAGCTGGTAAGATTGATAATAGTTAAAGGTATTTTCATCTTGCGTATTGAAGCTGAAAAATAGTATCTTTGCAGTCTTGAAACGCCCTGGTGGTGGAATTGGTAGACACGCTGTCTTGAGGGGGCAGTGCTGGAAACGGCGTGCTGGTTCGAATCCAGTCCAGGGCACTGATTGAAGCGCTAATCGTTTGTGATACAATTGATTAGCGCTTTTTATTTATATGGGATAACGCTATGCGTGCCGGCTTCCCCGAAAAGTTGACCAATAGAAAGTAGGAGAGGTCATCAGGAAATCCCCTATATAGCTATTTGTAGTTTTTAATTTTCCTCGTCTCTCAGCAGGGTTCCAAAAGCAACAATCAAACAAAAGTCCGTTTTATGTTCATATCCTTTTCGTTTATATGGCATCGATTCGGCAATGTCCATTCCTCAACTCTTTAGACATTACATCTATCGTAATGGCCCCGCTTTTTTCTGAAGCTTTTATCAGTGCCATGCACTTGCCCATAAAGACTTTCCTGTGATCTGCTTTAGTCGGACTAAGATCTGCGATATCGCCATTGTCGGTTCCGAGCACGCTGCCAGGCCCTTCAACTCTGAATTGAACCAGGTTAGATGCATCCGGAACAACAATCCCATGTTTATCAACAACGGAGACTTCAACACGGACAACGTCTCTTCGATTTGCTCTCATCGTTGTTTTCCCGGGTGTCACTTTGATGCCAGAGGAAGGACCGGCAGTCTGGACAACAGACTCTTTTAGTTTCAAACCATTGTTGTTTTTGGCGACTGCAACCAGTCTTCCGGGCCTATAGGGGACGTGCCAAACCAGTTGCAAGTCTTCACCCATTTCCTGTTCTCCGAGAGAAGTGTCATTCAGGAACAGCTCAACCTTCTCACAATTTGTGTAGACGACCACGGGAATCCGAACTCCTTCTTTTCCAGGATGCGTCCAGTGAGGCAGAATATGGACCATCGGCTTGTCCGACCACAAGCTTTGATACAGGTAATAATGATCCTTGGGAAAGCCGGCCAAATCGATAATACCGTAGTCACCGGCGCGCGTCGGCCAATGATTGATCGCCTCACCGATGTAATCAAAACCGGTCCAACGGAAGGAGCCCATCAAAAAGGGGAATCCGCTGTCGTGCTTAAATTGATCCCTGACATTAATTCGCACCAACGCATTATCATAGGAAGATAAATACCTGTTGGGGATCCCGGTAAACACTTCCTCCTCACTCAAATTTGCAACTGGAAATACCCTACCTTTTTGCTTTTTTCCCATATGACCTTTAAACCAAGTCAATGGCGAGAAGGTCTTGCGATACCATGTTTGCGTACGGTAAACGCCACGCGTCTGCAGTGTGTGTGTCATCTCGGTTCCGACGACAGGTTTCTCCGGGTGCTTTTTGTGATATTCCTCCAGTACCCTTTTTAGCTCGCCATGGCCATTAAAACCGGCGATGTCCACGTAAGGTCCCATGTATCCCCGTCCCTGGGTTACCGGTCTCGTTGCATCCATTCCATGAATAAAATCCACCAGCTCTTTCTGCCTTTCATCGGTATATCCCTTTACCTCGTTGCCGATGCTCCATAGGATAACCGATGGATGATTGCGGTCGCGGCGGACAAAACTATCAAGATCTTTTTTCCACCATTCTTTGAAATACAGACCATAATCATACTTGGCTTTAGGTTCTTCCCATCCATCAAACGCCTCATCCATAACCATCAAGCCGAGCGTGTCACAGAACATATAAAACTGCGGGCTACGTGGATTATGGGAAGTTCTGACCGCGTTGCATCCCATATCCTTCAGCAGCTTCAGCCGGTAATAAAGCACATCGTCCGGTACGGCTGCCCCGACAGCTCCGCCTCCATCATCGTGGTTACAGGTTCCCTTGATTAAGGCAGGCTGACCATTAACCCGGAATCCCCACTTAGAACTGAACTCCAGCTTTCGTATTCCAAATGAAGTGTGATAGCGATCCACGGTCAATCCACCGGATTTTATGACGGTCTCAGCATTATATAAAGAGGGACGTTCAGGCGACCAGAGAGAGGGATTGGTGATGGTAAGATTCTGTTTAATTTCAGACTCCGAACTTTTCTTCAGTTCGGTTGTCGTTCGTCCCATTGCTACAACATTACCCGTGTGATCCTTCAAAATCTGCTCGATCTCGACTTCTTCATCCTTTGCAGAGTGATTTTCAACCATTGTTTTTATCTGAATAGAAGCTCTGCCGGCGTTCACTTCAGGTGTGGTGATAAACGTTCCCCAATGTGCGACATGAATAAAACCGGTCACGTTCAACCAGACATGCCGGTATATTCCTGAACCGGTGTACCACCGCGAGCTGGGCTGCTTCGAATTATCTACCCTGGCAGCAATGACATTTTCCCCTTCCTTCAACCATGGAGTCAGATCATAACGGAAGCTGATAAAACCATTGGGACGATGTCCCAGGTGATGACCATTAATCCAGACATCACTGTTCATGTAGACGCCATCAAAATCGATGGTCACTTTTCGATCTTTCCACTCCGGTTGCCAAGTGATTACTTTCCGGTACCAGCCAATCCCGCCGGGCAGATATCCACCATGCCAGCCCGATGGATTATCTTCACGGAAACTGCCCTCTATACTCCAGTCATGCGGCAGATCGAGAGTGCGCCAGTTCTTATCATGGTAGGACGGCTGCTCCGCTCCTGTCTCATCACCAAGATGAAACCGCCAGTCATGGTCGATATTCTCACGCCTGCGCATCACATCTTTGTTAATCGGGCTTCGATTAATAAGCAGGAACCCTTCGTTTAACGTA
>CAWBCD010000008.1:0-55031 GCA_963787205.1 uncultured bacterium | reverse complement strand
CGCAAGAAAAACTTCATAAAAGTGTTTTCGAATAACGTGACTTACCCGGACAGTTGCACGTTTGTTACCGCGAAATTGGGTGGATATGGCATGATCATTCATACCGGCAGATTGTCTTGGTGGGGAGACGGCTCTAATGGTGCTTTATCGGGTTTAAGTGGAGGTGCGTTATCAACTTTTTGGACCCTTCAAGCGGGTACCGTGATTAATGGTGTTGCGGGCGGGTTCCAAAATCCAAATGATCCTGATACTTGGAAAAATTGGCAACAATGGTCAGTTAATACAATCAGTGGTTTGAATAGTGATGGAAAACCATTTAGTGCGGCAAGGTATCGTTTTCCCCTGGCCAAATCGACGGTGAACAGCGACTCGACATCGGCTACCGTTGTTGCCACCGGACAGATCGGCTCTTCCATCGATGGTGGCCGCACGGCACCCAATACGGGCATCCAGGGACAGGTAAATTATACCCGTAAATTTGACATCAACCCATCGGGGCTCACTGTAACCAGCACGATAACCTCCGACGGAACGGACAAGGTCAAGGAGCTATGGGAGATGATCCCGGTATTTTTAAAAGAAAGGCGTGACGATACCCCTACGGCGATTGGACTTCAGATCAATAATAATGGAAAATGGGTGACGGCCACGACGAGCTTGACCCAGAATGTAACAGCGATACAACTACAGCGGTTTAATGGCGCAGTAACCATCAAATTTGACAGCCCGCAGGCGGTAAAATTATCAGCAATTTGGTCTATAGGCTACCAAGTTAATGTCACGGTTCAAAATATTATGATTGACTTGCTGCATAGTGGGGGCGCAACGGTGTCCTTTCCAAACAGGCTTCCGTGACCTATACGATTGCCCCAACCCTTCAAAAAAGTAACATTACCCCAATAGATCAAAGTTCAGGAAGCAACCGGCCAACCAAAATTGAACTGAAGCAAAATTATCCAAACCCGTTTAACCCGACAACGAACATCACCTTTGAGCTTGCTTCCTCGTCACCCGTGACACTTCAGATCTTCGACATACTGGGAAGGCTGATCTCCAGTCCCATCCATAACCAGGTATTGTCGGCAGGGGAGCATCATATCCAGTTCGACGGAGATAACCTGGCCAGCGGGGTGTACATCTATCGTCTGAAAACCCAATCAGCAGTGCTGGACAAAAAAATGATGCTGATTAAATAAAAATTACGGATGTTTAATTTGTGTTGAAATTTACATCTTGCGAGAATTCGACAAATATGCAATTGGAATTAAAAAAACATGAAGCGAGAGAAGAGAATTGGAGTAAATCACTGGGGCTACGCCGAGAACGTAACTTTGGGAGCCTATCTATATCGAGCTATAAATTTGTACAATCTTATGATCTGTTTCGTGTTGCTGATCATTGGTACTTTAAAATTCGAAATAAAACAAAACATGAACTCCATAATACCTATTTTCTAGGGATTCCAAACAGAATAGCAGGGAATCATTTTTTTAATTCCATTTCTTTCGATCATAGGCCATGGGTTGCAACTTTTGAAACATTGGTCCCTCGGTTGGGCAGGATGGGTTCATTTTATCATCGGTTAGCCGTAAAACAAATTGTAAGTGCATATTGTCGTAGGATAATACCAATTTCTCAATCCGCAAACGATACTATGTGTTCTATGCTCAGCCATCATTACCCTGATTTAATGGATGCGGTTAAAGCAAAAATGACAATTATTCACCCCCCCCAAAAAGTATATATCCATCAAAAAAATAGAAACAATGCCGAGAGGGGTAAATTTTCTCTTTGTTGGGCGCCAATTCTTTCGGAAAGGGGGAATGGAAATGTTGATTGTGTTTGATAAGTTGATCGAAAAAGGATATCCGATACACTTAACGATTGTATCTAATATAGAATTTGGCGATTACATTACTAAAACAACCGACGCGGACAAAACAATCAGCTCTATCCATAATCCATAATCATCCAGAGAGTATAACACATTATACCAAATTAAAAAATGATGGAGTAATAGCTTTATTCAAACAGGTTGATGTCTCACTTCTTCCAACGCTTCAGGATACATACGGTTATTCTGTTTTAGAATCTCAAGCTTGTGGATGCCCAGTGATTGGCGCAGATTACGGGCTTTATCTGAAATTAATTCGGAAGAAACTGGATGGATTATTCCAGTTAAATATTTAGGGGATTCAAGAGAAAATGAAGCTCAAAAGTCAATTTCAGAACAAATAATTTCTAAACTGGAAGATATCCTGTTAAATGTACTGGAAAGCCCCAAATCTATTGTTGAAAAAGGAAATAAATCGATAAATCGTATTAAAAAATATCATAATCCTGAAAATGTTTCAAAGAAGTTGAAACTAATTTACGATACATTTTAATACAGAAGTGTAACCAATTTTTCCCCGTCATTATATTATGGAAAAATTATTGATGATTTTCGTTTTACATTGTACAATGCGAATGATTTTTTTTTTAGTGCTTTAAAATGATGGATTTTTAAAGGTACTATTTTCATTTATTCAGTGGTGATCCTCAATAAGAGTTGCAAATTCTCCATTTTGGCCGAAAAGTATAGGTGTAATACTATAAGCATTCAGTAATCCATTCTTAATCATTTCACCAAGAGCGTGGTCAGCCGCAAGATACACGGGTTTGTGAAATGATAAGGCTTTTCGCGCACCCTTGTTCGTAATAGCGTATGCATGGGTGCCCCACTGATATCCGGGATATATTATATGTTCGTAATCCCGCAACTTGCGTGGCAATCGATTATACATATATTTACCACTAAGTCCGAGAAGACCCAATTTGAATACCAGTTGGTAAAAAATTCGGTATTTTATGAATTGTGATGTTGAGGCAAATTTTTTGTTATTGGCCAAGTGTCCAAGGTAAAAAAGGTCCCAATTTTCAGGTAAATCTTTTAGGAAAGAGTTAAGATTGTTCAAAACGGGGTCGTTTATCTCAATGTCATCTTCTAAGATAATGCCGGCCGGCAGGTCGTGATCAATGATGTACTCCCATAACTTCATATGGGAAAGTGAACATGCGAGAGGGGCAATGAGTAGTTCATCATGAGGCCATCCACGATAGTATTTTCGAGATTTATTAACATCAAATAGTCCGTTTCTGGCCAGTTCATTTGGATCGAGATGTTGAGCGTCAATTGCTTCAAAGAATGAATATTGAAAAGAAGAGTCTTTAAATAAGTTATTGACATATCTTCTTCTGTCATCAGAACGCTTTAAATTGATAACAAAAGCAGGTCCAAATAAATCATTTAATATACTAATATCTTTTCCCATTACTTTTTTTACGCAATATATGCTATATCGAATTCTTCGTTTTTTGGTCTGCTTTTTACGGATATCCAGTCTAGTAATAAGTCATTGTCAGGAAAAATCAACCATTTTTGCATATTCTTTATGCCAAAGAATAAATCCTAGTAATGTTTTAATACCGGATACATCCATATATAGAAGGCTTTGAAAAACCCTTTGTTGTTCTTTGATTTATTTTTCGTGGCTGAATGTGGAGATATTTCTGCTGGATTGCTTGTGTTTTCCACCAATCCTTGTTCGAAATGACTCCCTGGCAGCCTTCAAAAGGCTGTAAGAAGCCGGTTGTATGTGCCCTTTTGGGGTTCATAGAGCTACCGATCCCATGGATCTTGATGTTTCAAGCAAAAATCCTGCTCTCGACAGGTTCCATCCCATACAGGTAAACAGGAATCGAAGCCGGTTACGAGCCTGATTTTTAGCCCTCATGAGCTCCATCCGGGCCTTGGTCTTCATCCAGGCAAACGGGTGCTCCACTGCGGCCCGTACGCGACTGTGTTTGCGGTTTCGCTTTTTTTGAGAACCCGACAAGGGCTGGCTTTTGGTGGCTTTGTCCAGCACTCCGTAGTACCAGCCGAAGTGCCGGGCCGAAAACTTGTGATCCCCATTGAAGTAGGCCTTATCACCGAACAGGGCCTTCTCATCATAGCTGACCAGCTGTTCGGTCTGGGTGCTGTCGTGGTAACTGGCGGGGGTAAAGATGGCCTTACGAATCAGTTTGGACTCGATGTCCACCCCAATATGACCTTTATAGCCAAAGTAGTAGACCCCGCCTTTTTTCGTAGAGTTGGCATCGGTATCGATCTGGGGGGAAGGCCTGCGGGTTAGCTCCTGGCGCTTCTCATCCGAGAGGGGACGATTCGCCGAGGGAAGAATCGTAGCATCCACGATGGTGCCTTTTTTGACCATCAGCCCTTTGGCTTCCAACTGCTGGTTGATCAGATCAAAAATACGCTCATCCAGCTTATGGATGCTCAGTGCTTCTTTGAAGCGCCAAAACGTGGTAAAATCTGGAATCTCCTGGTCCAGGTTGACCCCCACAAACCGCTGAAAGCTTAGTCGGTCAATGAGTTGATCTTCCAATTGAGGATCACTCAGGCTGAACAGGGATTGTAGAAACGTGGCTTTGATCATCCACAGTGGGTTTTTACGAGGCCGCCCACCGGTCTTAGTATCGGTTTTATCAATAATGGCAATCTCCTGAACCAATGGCTGCCAGTCGATGATCTGATCGAGCTTAGCCAGGTGTTTGGAAAGTTTGCTGATTTTTCGCCTGCTTGAAAGAAGTCCGTCGCCAAAGCTTAATTGGTTGATATCAGCCATGATGAAAAATCTGAGTTTGAGTGAACATTCAATTAGACCGAAAATAATGTAAATCCTTTACAACCTCACACTGTATGGGGTTTTGCAAAGCCTTCTTATAGTCATTTTTAGTACATCTTAAAAACCTACCTGCTCTGCAGGTGGTAATGATCATTTGGCTTTGCTTAATACATTAAAAAGAAATTTCGGTGGCGAAGCCATGAATTTGGTGTAAAGCCTCACCCTAAGGGTGTGGATAGTCAAATTCAAGTAATTTCTCTGCTGTCCATCCAAATGATTTTATCACTTAGATTTTTGAGAGAAGAGTCAAATACAGCCTTGTTTTTATAATAAGAATTGGGATAAAAATAAACTTCTTTATTTAAGAGATAACCGGCAATACATATATGCAGTCGATTTGTGTATATTTTTTCAAATTTATTTATAATAAAAAGAGAATATTTTGATAAAATATGTGTAATATTTTTTCCATTCATATACCCAATAAAAAAGTAAGAGGATACGTCAATGTTATTTATATCTTGGTAATCAATTTCAGTAGCTTCCTTATCGTTTCTGAAACAATACAAATTTTTATTTCTGTCTAAGTGCTCCTAAAGCATCATGGTATAAATTATAGAATCCCTTGCGGTAGTTTTTTGAAATCCTAAAGAGATCATACAACGGAACGTTCAAATCCTTAATATTAAGTTGTAGGGCAATGTCGTCGAAGCGATAAACATTAGCATGATCAGCCTGTCTGTAAACATAGTCATATGAAACGTCTTCCCGACAAAATATATGCACATTGGAACCGAGTCGACTAAGTAAGTCAGCATGTCCGTTTATCGTATGAGGTAATACAACTAAAGCGTGAACTTTTTCATGATATTTTTTTATAAAATTTCTCGCATCATTATAGCTGGGGATTAGATTTCCTCCACCCCCATAAACCAGCATGTCATTTTCGTCAATTTCCGATTTGATCATCGTACAAATCTACACTGAGTTCGTTTTTTTCGAACATTTGCCAAGTCGCGGAAGCAATAAGAGCATCACCAACATTGCCGCGATTAGGCACGTAAATTATTCTTCCACCTTTTTGGTCATGTAGTCTTTTGATAAGAAGAATAGGGTTTGTTTTATTTCTTGGAATAGCCATAATAAAGATTAGTTAATAGCTGATTATTACTCTTAACTATAAATTTTTTTAAAATAATATTTTAATAAAACATTAAATATTTTTCAAAAATAGTTTATTATAAAATTTCAATAGTGATGCCGGCTATACTGGATAAATTTCGAAGCTGACATAGCATGTGTTTGTCGCAGGACAGGTAATCACTTGTTTTAAGGTACTTGGATCACCCGAATTCTCCACCTTAGATTAATCCAGTTTTTGGTGAAAGATCAAATCGATTAAATAGTGTTTATTAAAAGTATATAACCAATTGTGTATGTGAAAACTTGGTTAAATTGTTATTTTTTTTCCTAAAGTAGGATTTTTTAATTGTAAAAATTTGATTTTATGACAGATGATAGATGTAAAAAAGTGCTATTCCTTCATCATAAATGTGCATCTTCTTGGATGTCGAGAATGTTTTTGGAGTATCGAAAGAAAACCGGATTACGTCTGCAGTATAATAGATATGCAGATTCGGCTCAGATAATTATTTTGCAAAATAGTGTCTATTTCCATCATAAAAAGAGGTTAAAAAAATACAAAGGTGTCCATTTGATAAGAGATCCACGAGATGTGGTGATATCCGGCTATTTTTCTCATTTAAAAACACATCCCAAAAATGGTTCTATATACAAATTTAGAGAAAAATTGCAGAAGGTTAATCTTAATAAAGGACTATTTCTTGAAATGGATCGAGAGGAAGATAATTTTGGGCATATGTACAATTGGAATTACGACGAAGAGAATATATATGAAGTTAAATTAGAGAAAATTAAAGGAAATAAAGATGAGATATTAAAGATTTTTCAATTTTTAGATCTTCTGGGCAGGAATATGTATCGTACGAGAGGCTACATTAATAAAATTGGAAATAGATTGAATGATAAGCTTACGATTTTCCCGTCAATTACTTTACCTAAAGAACAAATAATTAAAATTATAGAAAACAATTCTTTTAAAAAATTGGCAGGTGGTAGAAAACCGGGACAGATTGATGAAAATTCACATTACAGAAAGGGGATATCTGGTGATTGGAAAAATTATTTTACGGAGGCCCATAAGAAATTCTTTAAAGATAGATATGGAGATCTCCTCATAAAGCTAGGATATGAAAACAATAATGATTGGTAGTTATCAGAGATTACTTGGCGTGAAATTATTATAAGGGTAATAGATCCTCTGGCATGCTGGGAATCAATTTTAATAATAAAAATGACTATCCGTATATAGTACAGCCACTACACGCTAAGCAAAGAGCGGCGGGAGGAGTTGGAGGCCAAGCCTCATTCTCAGATGGATACCGATGCACATTCCACAAAGAAAAGGGGCCGGTTCTACTTTGGGTGTAAAGGTCATGTAGGCATGGACCTGCAGAGCAAGTTAATTAGCAAACAGGTGGTTACTCCGGCTAACCGCAATGACCTGGTTACCCTTGAGCAGCTGATCAGCTATGACGAGGCAAGCCTGTGCGGGAACCTGAAAAAAGAGGGATTTAGCTTACCCCATAAGCTTATGATCAGCATTATAAGCGGTTTCCCGGGGCCATTCTCGAAAGTACTTCGCCTAACTCGCGGGATGGAGAAAATTCCCTTCAAACATATGACAAAATTCCAGACTATTTTTGTAGTGCAACCAAACCGATAGGTTTCTCAAAGGGTTCTATTCGTAAAAAAAGGTCTGGAAAAACAGGAAATACTTATTTTTAAAACTCTTAATTGCTATCTTTAGCTTGGTTTTGCAAAGGGTTCTTATAACTTAATACGTCAGGATAAATTTAGATTTAAAGATGAATTATCGTCATCTGATATCAGTAATCATACCAGTCTATAATGCGGAAAAATTTATTCAGCGTGCTATTAAATCTGCATTGTTACAAGAAGTTGGTGAAATAATTGTTATTGATGACAAATATCCGGATGACGTAATTAAGATCGTGCGGCAGATGCAAAAGGAAGATAATAGAATTCGAATATTTGAGCATCCTGACACCAAAAATCATGGGGCTTCTGCTGCCAGAAATTTGGGTATTAGTGTTGCCAAATGTAAATACTTAGCTTTTTTGGATGCTGATGATTACTACCTGCCGAATAGGTTCTATAAACAATTAAACTTTCTTGAAAGTCATCCAGAATATGATGGATGCTATGGAAAACTAGGATATACTATTGACACATCTATTTCAAATAATTTAAAACCTGTAAATGCCAAGGAAACGGGAATTGATAGGGATGTGCCTCCTGAAGAACTATTATTTGTGCTACTGTCTGGAAAATATGGTTCCATACATGTTGGTGATACCATGCTTTTCCGAAAAAAAATATTTGACCACATTGATGCCTTCGATGTGAGATTCGAGTTATCCCAAGATATTGAGTTTCTTTTAAGGGCTTCATCTAACTTTCATTTTAAAAATTGTCCTCTAGACGAAATTATTGCTGTTCGCCAAGTCCATGCACAAAATCGAGTTCATGATAGTAAAAAGAGAGTATTCTACTCAAGGTTGTTAAGCAAGGATGTGTCACATTGGCTTTGGCATAAAGGAATGAATAACCACCAACTTCAAATTGTCGCTAATGCTTACTTTTCCTCTATAACCAATTACTATATATATATAAAAAAAAATGATAGTAACGTATCATGGTATACAATAAAATATGAATATTGGAAGGATTTGATTTTCTTTATTAGAAACAACTTTAAAATATCTTTACTTCACACCTATATTAGTTGGTTGAAATATTATTTTTTTAAAGGTTAAAATTTATTGAATAAAGTGACCCACTCTCCGTTTATGTGTCAGCCAAAAGTAGAGAATCGGACTTTTTTTTCAGGTGTTGTTCAATGTACTGAACGGGTGTTAATCCGTCCAGCGAACTGTGGGGTGGAAGCTATTATACTCGCACCTCCAGGCCCGGTTCATACGGGTTCTTTAGCACGGCTGAATCCAAGAAAGTAATTCACTACCTTCAACTTGCTACACATGGGACCCAGACACACTATTTGAAACACTACCATGATCTATAGTATTGATCGCTGGGACGCCCTGAGCGGATACCTGCAGGACGGGCTGCTCCAGATCGACAATAACCTGATCGAGAACCTGATCCGACCGGTGGCCCTGGGCCGGAAGAATTACCTGTTCGCCGGCTCTCATAAAGGGGCGGCCCGTGCCGGGATGATGTACTCCTTCTTTGCCAACTGCAAGCTTCATCAGGTCAATCCCTACCAGTGGCTCCGCTATGTGCTTGAAAACATCATGAGCACAAAGTACAACCACATCCGGGACCTATACCCTCAAAACTTTAAACCCTAAGCAACCGGTTGGGTAAATCCAACATGCAGTTGGTAGGGTGGATACTAAAATGCTACCTATAATTTTATTAAAATATGATAATTCAATTTTTTCAAAACCACTCATTAACCTAAAATGATCTTTATCATTTTAAAAAATAACTCATATTCTCTGATATTATAATTTCTAAACCGACCAAAGCCTTTCAAATATTTTTGGTATTCCAGATTATCAGATAAACTTTTCTTACTCAATCCAACACCTCCGCTAGTTATAGAAAATGGAGATAATACTCTCATATAAAGCGGATGTTTCCTAGGCAAAAATGAAATTTGATATTTTCTATAGTAATCTAACCAATATTTACTGTGATCAGTATTAATCAATGGACTTTCTTCGCCTGGAA
Organism: uncultured bacterium; assembly: GCA_963787205.1. Taxonomy (GTDB): domain Bacteria; phylum Bacteroidota; class Rhodothermia; order Balneolales; family DATFMH01; genus DATFNI01. Next base: position 45,501 of record CAWBCD010000008.1, on the reverse strand, counting down.
TAATTTTCATGGCATGATCATACTTATGGATGGCCGTATTCGGTATCCAAGTCCTTTTTTGAAATGCTCTCTTACCACTAATTAGTTCATAGAAGAAATGGTATTTATCCGTGTAACAGTCATATTCACCACTACAATATCTTTGAATTGCAATGGGTGAGATGATATCATCATCATCTAAACGTATCAAATATCGTGGCTTAACAGATTCTTGAAGAACCAATTTGAGTGCAAAATCTATTTTTTTATGTTTTTTTACTGCATCAGATTTCACGTGATTTATATTATCATACGAACAATCAAATTCGTCTACCACAATCGCTTCCCAATCATTATGCAGTTGCATCATAAGAGATCTAACACATATTTTAAAAAGTTTATTTCTGATTTCGCTTTGAAATTTTACCGGAGTTCGTGGTATTATAAATACAAATGATTTCATCTAGATAATTAAGATTAAATGTTCCGAATTTCTTTAAGAAAGAGCTTTTTTGATGGACTAAATCCATTTTACTGCATAGAAATAATATAATTTTTCTTGACCTACTGATTTTCAGTCACTTAAAATATCGCAAAAAAACTATTTATAATAGTTCCATTCATCCTCAAGTTCAAAGTAAATTTCTTTGGAATTTGGTATTTATTAGCAATAGAACCCTTTGAGAAACCTACCGGGTTGGTTGGACTACAAAAATAGTCTGGAATTTTATCATACGTTTGAAGTGAATTTTCTCCATCCTGTGAGTAAGGCGAAGTATTTTCGAGAATCAAAAAGCAGACACTATGTTCACAGAGAAATAAGGTTAAAATCGCTGTGTTCTCTGCGTCCCCAGTGGTTTCTATTACCCGCGTGCAATTTCCAGACACCTATTGGTCTGATTCCGGATAGTCGTTAATAAAAAAATCACTCAAATAGGTATATTCTATTTATTATTTTCTAAAAATGAATTTTTAATTTCCATTTCTACATCAATCGTAAATCTTTGCGATAATTATAGGAATTGATATCAGATATAAGCTCGCAAGACTACGGATAGAATAAATCTGAAATGTTCTTGGCCGGCTTTTATTGTGGCGATAGAAATTATGCTTGTAGTACAATTTCAGGTGTAATAATTAATGAATTCCCAATTAATACCTTTGTTAAAGGTGAAAATGGTAATTACTGAATAGTAGTAAGTATTTAGTATCTAAGTATTATTCTAGCTTATGGGGAAAATGAATCGATTTGGTGGGAAATATCTTCGTGAACTGTATGGAAATTATATTTCTGGTTTTAATTTTTTAAATATAGTTAAACACAGGTATACTTTATTTAAGTATAACTATTTGGCATTTGTATTACACAATTTCCTTTTCTTTCGAAAGAAAGTTGAATGCATTGTAAGTTTTACCACTATTGCCGTTCGTTTTAATGAAATAGAGACACTTATCGGATCGCTGCTCTTGCAATCGGTAAATCCCGCTGAAATCATTATGTGGATTGATTTTGATGAGGTTTCATTGGAAAAGTTTCGTCGAAAGTTAACTAAGATTCGAAATTCAGGCGTAACGGTCAGACAGATTAGAGACGTCGGGCCCCACACAAAACTGGTGTATGCCCTCAAAGAATATCCGGATCTTCCAATCGTAACCTGCGACGACGATAAAATATATCCATCTTATTGGCTCAAGGATTTATTTGAAACATACCGGGAGCATCCTGAATGCATCGTATGCCACAGGGCTCACCTTATTTCGTTTGACAATAAGGGGAAAATTGCTAATTACAGGGATTGGGAATCTGGTGACGATGTAATGGGGCCATCATTACTGCTTTTCCCCACGGGCGTTGGCGGCATTTTGTATCCTCCAGGTAGTCTTGATGATCAGGTTACAGATGAAAAACTATTTATGAAGTTAGCTCCGATGGCTGATGATGTATGGTTTAAAGCGATGAGTCTCCTAAAGAAATCGGAGGTCGTAAAGACGGGACACCATTCAGCTTACATTCCTGATATCTTTTACCGTGCCGATAAAAAACGATTATTTGATGGGAATGTTTTAGAAGGTGGTAATGATGTTCAAATTCAGCAGGTGTTTGATTACTATAACTTATATCATGTCTTATGGAAAGAGTATGAGGTTCTTCAACCGTCATCCCCCTGAGAATGTGAGCAGGAAACTTCTTTTAAATCTTTAAGTATATTTATCCAATATATTTTAACAACCGTTTTGCTGATGCCACGGGCGAATAGTTTTCAATGACAAATTCCCGACCATTTCGTCCAATCTGACGTATTTCGTCTCTACCTAAAGACCTCAGGCTGCTTAAGAACGTGTTTAAATTCAAGTCTTTGATCCCGATATAATGTTTTCCTTCCACAGGTAAAACGGGTAGGCGAAGATTCCAGTAATCAAAGTCTAACAGGATAGGGGCCGTTTTTGCATATATGGTTTCCCACATGCGGAAACTGTCATATTGAAATACGAATATGGTATCGGACACATCCCTGCCAGTTTGGGTCAAAAATTTGTTTAAGAAGTAGTACGGCTTGCGACGGATTTTATCAAAAAGAGTATATGGTTGGAATGTTATGGGTTTGAATTCAAAATAGCCGCCTACTGAAAAAAACAGGAGGTATTCATTAATATTTTTAAAATACTCAGGATTATGCCTCCTGGTGGTCATATCAGAGTAGAACTTGTCTACTGCGGTTGATTGATCGTCGTCTGGGTTATATTCGCTGAACTTGGCCTTAATAGTGTATCCCAGTTCCCCGTTTTGTTTTTGTATGTTCTCAATAATAAGTTTCCTGAGATTATGAGGAACTCTGAAATTATATGCTATAATATCTTCACTACTGATACTATCATCACAAAACTTGTCAATATTTTTCATTTGCCGGCATGTGATACCGATCGCCGAGGGGCGCACATTGGCCCTGTACGATACATTACTGAGCAGGTTGCCGGCAAAGATGACGTCAAAAACAGAATAATTATCATCTCCCATCCAGTCCGGAGAAATCCAGCTGTTGCGATCAACAAGCACTTTTATAGAGTTGTGATTAAAAGCTTTGCTATTTTTTCTAAATAAGACATGTGCAAACGACTTTACATACCTGTAATCGTAGATAAAAATATCCGCTTCGGCATCAATATCGCCCTCAATCAGGAATTTTCCCCGTTCAGGCTCATACCAATAGTCAACGTTACCCAAAACCTTATATCCCAAATCACGGAATCCCTCGGCCAACACAATGATTTCATGGTAATAATGATCATCTCCATAGGGATAGACAGGTGTTATAAAAAATTTTACAGATTTCATACTTAGTTGCTACCAATCAAACAATGTCTGCCACACAAATTACCTCTGAAATACCAATCAGAAAGTGCAGGAGATGCAATAGCCAATTTTCTTATGAATTCCATCGGTGATGCACTCTTGTAAGATAAAAGATTGAATGATAAGAACTTGTATTGTACGCTCTAATTAATCATCCAATACATTTACCTCTATACTAAAATCATATTATAAATTTTTCTCATTATTACTCTGAAAATACAGGTCGAAACCTGACCTACTCGACCTGATTTCCCACCCAAAAGGGGTAAAAGGTTTATATAAAATGCATAACATCTACTTCTGAATGTATTAATTTTTATAATTATATATCAGCTTTATCGTCGCTTTTCTGAAGGATTGTAGGTTGCCAGCTTAAGCCGCAGTGTTTCTCAAAAAAATTTTCCATTGTGCTATAAAGAATTACACGCAAAAACACACCTTGCTTTAGTTGAATGAGGAGAATAAATACCAAAGAGTCAAACAATTTTCATTATAAACCTTCTCCAGACAACGCCGATACGGTTAAAACTACATTTCAATCATAATCACGAGATAATATTCGTAGAAGGTTACGTGTCAGTCGATAAATCAGATCATTTAAAATTCATGTATTATAAATACCGATTGAGATTTACTGGAATAGTATTTTCAATGATAATTAATACATTTTTGAAATGCTCAATTGTCAAAAATCATTTATTCTGTTATGTAGAAATGTCCGAAGAAAGAGCATGTGTCACTGTATTAAGAATTACAGGGGAATCAGACAAATTTGTATATATATAGTAAAATTAAACCTTTATAAAATTAAATGACTATCCGGAATCAGGCCAATACTTGCCTGGAAATTTTCCAGGAGTAGTAGAAACCACAGGGATCGCAGAGAATTGCACGGAGTACACAGTAAGTTCAGCCTTATTTCTCTGTGAACATAGTGTCTCCTCCGTGATCACAGTGGTTTCCCCAGAATCCCGACTGAATAACACAGGGTATGGAGTGGTTGTACCATTTACGGATAGTCACTTAAAATTATTTCTTAAATAATCATAAAAATGTGATCGTGAAAGATGAAAGACTTTTTTAAAAAAATATTTCGCAGGCTGGCAAAGAATGATAATGTGTGGTTCTTTCTTAAACCATTTGTGTCGTCGGGTATTTTACTTTTTCATTACAGGTACTCAAAAACTAAGAGAACTATTGATAAGAGCTTAGAAACCAGGCTCTTTCATCGTCTTGAAGTACAAAGCGGACCGTTTAAGGGTATGAAATATCCGGCCATCAGATCAGTTGGGAGCAGTATTTATCCTAAGTTACTGGGGTGTTATGAAAAAGAGCTTTGGGAAACGGTCGCCTATCTAAAGAATAAAGATTATTCAGAGATTATCGACATCGGCTGTGCGGAAGGATATTACGCCGTTGGATTTGGAATTGGCATATCCAATGCAAAAATATATGCTTACGATACCAGTGAAAATGCGCGCATTCTGTGCAAAAAAATGGCGACATTAAATAATATTGGTGATAAGGTCACTATAAAATCAGAATGTACTCCTGAGGAATTGCATTCATTCCCGTTCACGGGCAGGGGATTGGTCATTTGCGATTGCGAGGGGTGCGAAAAAGGACTATTCAATCAGCGAAATGTTCAAAACCTGGTTAACTGTGATCTGCTTATTGAAACGCATGATTTCATTGATGAGAGTATTTCCGGATATCTGAAAGGACTGTTTGGCAAAACGCACTACATCTATCTGGTTTCTAGTGTAAATGATATTGAAAAAGCACTCACATATGATCTTACCGGCCTGGAAAAAGTAGATTTCTCAGACAGGCTCCCGTTGTTTGCAGAACATCGCAGGGGGACTATGGAGTGGCTGATTTGCATCTCAAAGAATCTTGAAAAAGGTGATCAGACACCCATAGAACATTCGCATACTTAAACCCGGTTTGTCAATCCCCCCAACCCCCTTTTCTAAGGAGGAGATTGGTGGTGAAATCTCGAAGGTATATAGATTACCTAATTAAATTAACGTGAGTTCGATATAATGAAATGTATCTGTCCAAGTTGGATTCCCCGGTCCCGAGGCATTTGAAAAATGGCATTCCTCCGTTATACCTCACCCAAACCTCCCCGAAGGCATTCGGGAATATGCATGGAGAAGGGCTATCGTTAATTCTTATCCGTGTTAATCCGCGTCATCTGCGTTGTCTGTGTTCTATTCTTTATGTTGGCGATCCTTACATCGAATTCACGTTAAATTAAGCTGTTCTGTTTTTCACATTAATTCTCTCACAACCTCGGATGTGGAGGGGTTGGGGTGAGGTAAATAGAATCTGGTACTAATTTCTGAATAATATCAGCTCGAGTCTATCCTGTATCACAGGTGGGCTCCGGGTTAATATTTTAAATGACTATCCGTAAATGGTACAGCAACTGCATACCAGAGGTTTTACATTCGGGATTCTCTGGAAACCATATCCCGATTGCAGGCACGATGTTCACAGAGAAATAAGGCTCAAATCCCTGTGTTCTCTGCGTAATTCTCCGTGTCCCCAGTGGTTTCTATTACCCGGGTGCAATTTTCAGGCGCTTATTGGTTTGATTCCGGATAGTCATTTTAGTTTATTTATCCGAATGGATCTTTTTTTTCAGAAAATCTGAGAGCCGAACAGACATTGCGACGATTGTAAACGTGGGATTTGATGCTCCTACAGTTGGGAAAACAGATGAACCGGCCATGTATAGATTGGCGACATCATGAACTTTGCAATTCTTATCAACAACGCCCAGCCGGGGATTGACATTCATCTTGGTAGTTCCTGAATGATGGCAAACTTCCCCGGTATTTTTTGACCAGTAGTTGTCATCTTTTTCCAGCCAGTCGAACAGACGTACTCTTCCAATACCTGTACTTCCGAACTCGGATGCCAATGCCAGCATCGATTCGCGTATGCTGATTTTGTCGAGTGCGGTAAATTGCCAGTCAAGGTCGATTTCATTCTGGCCTAACAGATCTTTGTGGCTGTTTAATGTAATTTTGCTGTCGGGATTGGGCTGTTGTTCGGACCGTACGTACAGCGTGTAATAGTAGGCGCTATTTACAGAGGGATCATGAAGCAACTTTCTGTTTATATCGGGAAGCAACTGATCGAAGTCTTTCACGATAACCTGAAGATCGTTTTGCTCGCGCTCGCTCATTGACAAATGGGATCTTTTAATTAAATCATCCAAAGCCCAATAAGCTGTAATAGAATCGGTTTGATACATATAGTCGGAAAGGGTCCTGATCATTATATGTACGTTCAGGATCTCTTTTTTTCTGACTAATTCATCGGGTAAACGGAAGGTGGCCAGGTACGTGTAATCATATTTTGTTTGATTCCAGGGATAGTACAGTCGCAGATGATTATAATCATGTTTCGTCATATACACTTCACCCGCAGGGACATGCGGATGATTCATGAAATATTTTCCTACGAGACCGTACCTGTTGCCTAAAGCGGTTTTTTCGCCGATTCCGGTAAGCAGCAGCCTTCTTGCATTTTCAATACCGCCGCATGCCAAAATATAGGATTGGGCTTTAACCGCGATGGAGGTATTCTTTAATGAACGAAACGTGAGACTCTTTACCGAACTTCTTTCTTCATTCGTCTGAATGTCTGTGAGGTTGGCATGAATACAGACCGTGATATTTCCGGCCCGGGTCAGTGTCTCATGATATTTAGGGCCGAAACGAGTCGGCATATCTTCATAAATTTTTTGAACGATTTTATTTTTATCAAAAGGCAGCGGGATAAGTTTTTTGCTGGTCCATTTATCAAAATCATAGAAATCGAAGGAATGATTGGCCAAATGAAGTTGTGCCCGGTCGTAATACGGCTGCAGATCATCCAAATTTATAGGCCATCCTGACAGGGGTATCCCTTTTCTTTCCTCGAAATCAATTTTATCCAGTGGTGCGGCCCATCCTCCCCAATGGTTTGTTGTACCTCCAAAATACCGAAGCCGGCTGGTTGTTGGGGTAAAGGTCACGGGTCTGCCTGTCACTTCGCCGTCGTATAAGCTTTGCGTTTTTGCGTTAAAATTGAATGCTCCGCTTTCCATCAGGAGTACTTTATAAGGAGTATGCATAAACTCCAGGGCCATGGTTATTCCCGCGGCACCTGCACCCACAATACAGATATCACACTCCAGGTCCTGATGTTCTGTTATTTTTTCAAGATCCATTAACATGACAGGCAAAAGTAAGTTATAGTATAAATTATATTCCGTATACCTATTTTAAGTGGCAGCATTGGAAAATAGGCAACAATTCCGGCAGTTAGAATATGTCATAATTTTCAAGAAAAAAAACATTGATGAGAACCGGGAGGCGATGCTGAATTCCAGTTTAGAAGAGGCGATGGATTTTCCATTCTTCAGGCCAATCGTTATGATTCACAAAGGATTGATAAGTTAAGCAAGGTTGTGGTGTTGTCAGGATGTATACATGATGTCCAGCGGCCTGTTTTCCGGTAATAAGTCATCAATCAGGTTGTGGGTTTGTGACTGGTATCAGACAAAGAAGATTAGTTAACGGTTCAATGGATCGATAATAGAAATTATGTGGGTCCAATTTTTGGGAATAAATAATGGGTTTTCAAGTAATTGAAACATGGAACAGGTCATTTTTTGCATCGAATAGTTGGAAGTGATGATAGTTGATAGGAATTCAAGCAGTTTTTTTAGTTATGTCAGTTACAAGGTCAGGTTTCGTTTTATAGATGTCGGCAAACCGGGCGATTTGGTTATTCTCGCCGGCATGGGACGAAGCGGCACGACATGGGCAGCGGATATTATCAACTACAAAAAAAATTACAGGATATTGTTTGAACCGTTTCTTGCAACCAGGGTAAAAGAGGCTGAGGGATTTGAATACATTCAATATCTACAATCCCAGTGAGAGAAATGCGACCCTTGCCGATAGGCAAAAGGAATCCTTGCCGGGAAAGTCGGCGGCAAATGGGTGGACATGGATAATAAATGGTTGTTTTACCGGCGCAGATTAATAAAGGATATCAGGTGCAACCTGATGCTGGGATGGTTAAAGCGAATAGCGAATAATCCTCCGATTGTTTTGATGATCCGGCATCCGCTTCAGGTTGTGTCTTCCTGGCACAGGCTCGGATGGGATAAAAGAGCAGACGATCGAGGAGTGATCTGGAGGTTGTAATGTCACAAGAGTCACTTCTAGAAGATTTTCCGATTATTGGCGACGTGCGGGAACAGATAGATCCGGGAAATTTTGTTGAGAGAATCGTATTTCTCTGGTGTATTTACCATTACGTTCCGATGATCAGTTAAAGAAGGGCGAGGCATATCCACTCTTCTATGAAAATTTACTTACAGAACCGAATAGGGAAGTCGACAGGTTGTTCTCTTACCTCGAAGATCAAAAAATATAATCATCACGACTTGCAGAAAACGTTTAGAACATCATCGGGCACAAACTATCTGAAAAGGAATTATGATAATGATGCCCCGCATATCCTGAATGGATGGAAGGAAACATTTTCGGCGGATCAAATTGAACGGACGAATGTTATCCTTTCCGCATTTGGGTTAGATAAGGTTTATGATGAATCGGGACTCCCGGCTGAAAGCGAAATATTTACAAGAGGAGAAGCCCGTAAGAACATTTTGAGCAATAACTTATCAAGTCCCGATTAAACTATGAAAAATAACGGGAATCGCTTCAAAAACAATAAATCATTTGGGGATGATGATTGATAAAACGGTGTCGATAGCTATTTGTGCCGATGAGAAATTGTCACTATGCGGTGCTATGGCATTGTACAGCACATCTCTGAATATCAAGCCGGGCTTTCACATCAATGCTTATGTCGTCGATTCGGGCATCAAACAGTCATCACGTGAAAGGTTCGAAAAAGTGTTTTCGAAAATGTCTCATGTATCACTGATTTGGCTAACCCCGGATCTCAACAAGATAAAGGACCTTCCTGTAGCCACATGGGTATCCATTGCAGCTAATGCCCGGCTTCTTTTGCCTTCGATTTTACCACAGGGGATGCAAAGAATTTTGTATATCGATAGCGATATGATCGTATTGGGAGACGTATCTGAATTATTCGGAAAGACATTTGACGGTGAATATGTTTTTGCGGTTCAGGATGGCAAATATCCCAATGTCGGGAGCTGCAGATCATCTGATGTTCTTACAACCCGGGGCCTGGATCCGGCAGCTCCATATTTTAATTCCGGTTTGTTGCTTATCGATATTCCAAATTGGGTAGAAGGTGATGTTAGTGCCAGGGTTATGGGCGTACTGAACAGCATAGGAGAAAAATTTACGCACAGGGATCAGGACGCGTTAAATATTGTTATGTACAATAAGTGGGGGTTGCTGGATCCCAGGTGGAATGTGTTGCCCCATCTTTTTAAGACAGACAGATCAGACGAACAACGAATAGCAAAAGAGGCTAAGATCATCCACTACACCGGTCTGGAAAAGCCGACTTCCCTATTCAATACTCACCCCAGGAGAAGTCTTTTTCTAAGGTATGTATCGAAGTCAGGATGGTTCAGTTTCCCGGAGTGGATCAGGTGGCGCACCCGGTCTAGAATCATAAAATACCACAGCAACTATCTGAAGCTCAAGGGTTTCTTCCATGGTGATCGTTCGGATGCACGATCTGATGGTTTGTGATTCGCTAAGATAGGACTTTTTCGTAAGCGGAAAGTGAAAAGGAATTTTCAGATGCAAATTCCTCTATTTATGAATTAGAATCTCTCCCCAAAAAATAAACTAATGCGTAAATAGCATAAGATTACATTGAGACTTTACGAGAGTACTTCCCGGTTATCACTGGCTTAGCCAAGCGGTATATCATTCGTATCGAATCGCAATAATGTGTAGGCATTGTCTTTTGAGAGTACCGCCATCCCCGGATCGGTTGTGAATGCAATGCTGCACTTTTTTCCCTTCAGGATTTCAATGGTCTCCATATTGTAGGCCCCGTACGGATAGGCCATGCACCAATCGGATGTATCCACACCTAACCCGGAGAGAAAATCTATGGATTTATCGATTTCCCATTCCTGCTGCTCCTTGGGTAGGCTGTTCAGCCAGCGATGGGTAAAACCATGCCCCCCAAATTCCATTCCATATCCTTTCATGCACCTGATCTGTTCCTCACTCAAATAAAGTTCATGAGCGAAAGCCTTCTCGTCGTTGGTTACATACTTTTTAAAGAGTTCATCCAATATGACATCACGTGCTTTTTCAGGTAACTCGCGTTGTAGCAATCGTTTAAATAGTATCGTGTTAAAGTCGTCGAACCGGCTGTCCACAGCAATTGCTTTTTTGTAGTGATCCAGTTCTTCCAAACCGAATTGTTCCCGGTAGGTCCGTACAAATGTTTCAAGGTCGCCTAATAGTTTACCGGTATCCTTTTCCGTCGCCAGAATAAAATGAATTTTATTGGTACTCATCACCCGCCGGTCTACTATTGTTTCAGCCGTTGGAAAGAAAACGCCCTGTATGTGATTCTCTGCCAGGACAGGGAATGCATTCAGGTAATGATCGATATACGCATCATCGAAGGTTAATAGAGCCGCTTTATCCGGGAGGTCTGCAGAACGGTCATAAATAGCATTCTTGACCTCCTGCAGCGTTACGAAAGAATAGTTTTTTAAGAGGAATTGTATTTGCTTCTTAAAATCGCTGTAGAGTCGTCCCTTTATGCGAGGATAACGGGTGAGTGGCAACTCTCTGATATAGTGATACATCACAACAGTAATCTGCTTCATTGGTCACGTTTTAATATTTAGGATGAGTATAAATCATGTTCAGGATATAATGATAAAAAAGACATATACCTTCATTACTTAAATAAATTTAATGATAGTACGCCCGTTAAAATATATATATACATATGCCCACTGTTAGGATTAAGCAGAATTATATTATACATTTTGACCACATAGTTAAAAAATAATTAGGGGAGTATTCAATGAAAAGCATTCTAGTCAGTGGGGGAGCAGGCTATATTGGGTCGGTATTAGTCAGCTTGTTGCTTGGGAAAGGGTACCACGTCAGAGTTCTGGACAACCTATCGTTTGGAGGAGAAGCTATAGTGGATTTTGTCAGTGACCCGAATTTTGAATTTACGCGGGGAGATGTGACAAATGAAGACGACGTCAGGAAAGCTCTGAAGGGAATAGACGGCGTTGTTCACCTGGCTGCTATCGTTGGGGATCCGGCATGTGCGAAACAACCAGACCTGGCGCGGAAAACAAATCTGGAGGGCTCAAAACTGTTTTACACGCTGGCAAATGAAGCCGGTGCCAAACGATTTATTTTTGCCTCTACCTGCAGCAATTATGGAAAGATGAACGGTACGGATTATGTAACCGAGACGTCAACACTCGCACCTGTTTCGCTATATGCCGAGACCAAGGTGGCGGTTGAAAAGTTTTTGCTTGGCCAGGATAAAGCGAATACATGCAAACCGACAAGCCTTCGCTTTTCTACGGTGTATGGTCTATCCAGACGTCCGCGGTTCGACCTGACGGTAAACGAATTTACAAAAGAATTATCCCTCGGGAGAGAATTGAAGGTGTTTGGGGAACAATTTTGGCGTCCGTATTGCCATGTGGTGGATCTGTCCAGGTCGGTGATCGCCGCATTGGAGGCGCCCGAAGATAAAGTTGCCTTCGACGTATTCAATGTTGGAGACACGAATGAAAACTATCAAAAACAGATGATAGTTGAAGAAATAGTGAAAGTGATCCCCGATGCCAGGGTGTCTTATGTAAAGAAGAATGAGGATCCGCGTGATTACCGGGTTTCGTTCGAGAAAATCAGGGAACGTCTTGACTATCATATCACAAAAACGGTCCCCGATGGGATTCGGGAGATACACAAAGTGGTTCAGGATGGCTTTTTCAACAACGTAGACGATCCGAAGTACAAGAATGTTTGAGGACATCATTTCATTTATCCGTGATCAATTTGGGGGCACGGATAAATTTATCCCACTGCATGAGCCGCGATTTATTGGGAATGAACGTACGTATGTGATGGATGCCATCGATTCGACGTTCGTTTCTTCAGTAGGGGCTTATGTTGATCGTTTTGAGGCTATGATGTGTGACATCACCGGTGCTTCGCATGCCGTAGCGACAGTTAATGGAACATCCGCCTTGCACATAGCTCTTAAACTGGTAGGGGTTGCAGATGGCGATGAGGTGATCACACAGCCACTTACATTTGTAGCTACGGCAAATGCCATACATTATACAGGTGCACGGCCCGTTTTCGTCGATGTGGATCCTCAGAATCTGGGACTTTCAGCCGCTAAACTTGAGGAATTCCTGGTCCAAAATGCAGAAATAGACGATGCCGGGCATTGCAGAAACAGAACGACCGGCAGATATATTAAGGCCTGCGTTCCCATGCACACCTTTGGTTTCCCAGCCGCCATTGATGAGATCGTTCGCGTATGTGATCAATACCATATCCCGGTCGTCGAGGATTCGGCCGAATCGCTGGGCAGTTTTTATAAAAATAAGCACACCGGTACGTTCGGCAAGGTTGGGGTGTTTAGCTTTAACGGAAATAAAACCGTTACCTGTGGGGGAGGTGGCGCAATCGTAACGGATGATCCGGAGCTGGCTAAACGGGCAAAGCATATTACCACTACGGCGAAGATTCCGCACCGATGGGAATATGTACATGACACTATCGGATACAATTACCGCATGCCCAATCTGAATGCGGCGTTAGCTTGTGCCCAACTTGAACAGCTCGAAAATTTCCTGGATAACAAGCGTAAGCTGGCAAAGGCATACGAAACATTTTTCGAAGATAGGGAGATAAGGTTCGTAGTGGAGCAGTCGGAATCACGAGCGAATTATTGGCTTAATACGATTGTTTTGGCTGATTCCAACCAGCGGGACCGGTTTTTACAGGAAACAAACGATCAAAAGGTTATGACCCGGCCTGCCTGGAGGCTGATGAACCAACTGGAAATGTTTCATGACAGCCAGACGGGCGATCTGAGTAACGCTGAATTTCTCGCCGGCCGGGTCGTGAATATCCCCAGCAGCGTGCGGGTGATGCCCCCTAAATCCCCAAAAGGGGACTTTCAATCTGGATGATGAGAGTGATTGAAGCGGATATAAAAAGATGTATATGCTTAAACAGAAATATAATTTATTCACTAACGGCAGTCCCCTCTAGGGGATTTAGGGGTCCTATAAATGAAAAGCCATGAACGAAAAGACACTGATCATCGCTGAAGCCGGGGTCAATCATAACGGGGATATGAAAATCGCCCGCCAGCTCATCGATATTGCTGCAGACTCCGGAGCAGATATCGTGAAGTTCCAGATGTTTAAGGCGTCGAAGCTTGTCAGCAGGCAAGCAAAAAAAGCGGCATACCAGGAACGAAATCTGGGTGATGGGGATCCCACCCAGTTTAACATGCTGAAAAAACTGGAGACGACATACGAAATGCATGTGGAATTGATGGATTACAGCCGAGAGCACGGAATCTCTTTCCTTTCGACTGCATTTGATGTGGATAGTTTGCTTTCATTGGATAAACTGGGGCTTGATCGTATTAAAGTTCCTTCCGGCGAAATAACCAACCTGCCATATCTCAAAACTGCCGGTAGTTTGGGTAAAGAAATCATCCTTTCAACGGGAATGGCTGATTTGGGTGAAATTGAGGATGCGCTTGACGTCTTAACACAATCCGGCACAGATCTGGAACATATCACTGTTCTCCATTGCAATACAGAATATCCTACTCCTTTTGAAGATGTGAATCTGCGAGCAATGACCACCATAGCCAATGCCTTTAATGTAAAAGTGGGTTATTCGGACCATACTCCCGGTATCGAGGTACCGGTGGCAGCCGTTGCTCTCGGGGCCAAAATTATTGAAAAACATTTCACGATCGACCGGTCGTTGCCGGGACCTGACCACAGGGCTTCTCTGGAGCCGAATGAGCTTGCAGCAATGGTAAAAAGTATCCGGAATATAGAGCGGGCATTAGGAACGGGAGTTAAGAAAAGTTCCCCATCGGAAACAAAGAACAAGCCGATTGCGCGCAAAAGCATACATCTTGCAAAATCTCTGCCCAAGGGTCAGATAATCACCGAAGAGGACCTTATTATGTTGAGACCCGGCGACGGGATTTCCCCTATGCAAATGCACTGGGTGATCGGTAAAACGGTCCGGAAGGATCTCGAGGAAGGACACAAACTAGAGGTTGGTGATCTGGGATGATGCGTGTTGCTGTACTTACAAGTTCGAGAGCCGATTACGGTATTTACAGGCCGCTCCTGGTGATGATGCAAAATGATCCGGATATTGATTTGCGGATCATAGCATTCGGCACTCACCTGTCTGAGTCGTATGGAATGACTATCAACGAAATTCTTGCTGACGGTTTTAATGTAGATATTAAAGTTGAAACGGTACCGTCCGGAGACAGCAGGCAGTCCATTTCAGATGCAATGGGAAGAACTACAAGCTTATTCTCAGATGTCTGGGATGATATCGGCGACGACATTGATCTGGTATTTTGTTTGGGTGATCGTTATGAAATGTTCAGTGCTGTAAGTGCTTCAGTCCCGTTTAACATTCGGCTGGCTCATATACACGGTGGAGAAACCACACTTGGTGCTATTGACAATATATTTCGCCACTGTATCACCCTGATGGCAGATTATCATTTCACTACTACAAAACAATATGCTGACAGGGTGATTCAACTCACCGGTGATGCGAATCATGTGTATAACGTGGGTTCGTTGAGCCTCGACAATATTGGTCTGGTACCATTATTGTCAAAAACAGAGTTTCGGGACAAGTTTGATATTGATCTGAACAAGTCAAGCATCCTGTTCACTTATCACCCGGAAACGGCTGGTGCAGAGAGGAATGGCAAAAATATCCGGAATATAATAGATGCACTAAAGTTGTTGTCTGGTTATCAGATAATTATAACAATGCCCAATGCCGATACGAGTAATATTGAGATCAGGGACCAGTTGAACGAATATATTCACAAAAACAAAGATCACGTGTTTGGCATAGAGCATTTTGGAACGCAGGGATATTTCACCTGTCTTGAAAATTGCAGTTTTGTGATGGGCAATTCATCCAGCGGCATCATCGAAGCCGCATCTTTTGGCAGATATGTAATAAATATTGGCGACCGTCAAAAAGGCCGTGCGTCAGGGAATAACGTAATTCATGTTTCAGCAGATAAAACAGGGATTTTGGAAGCAGTTGAAATGGTCGAAAAAGCACCTGTATTAGATCGTGAAAATATCTATTGGAATGGCGGGGCAGCGAAGAAAATAATGGAAGTAGTGAAAGAAATTTCCTCCCTTGAGGGAGGACTAAGGCGGGTGTAACCCCACGATTCATTGTACAACGAGCGGTGGTACCTCACCCCAACCCCTCTCCATACTCATGGTGAGGGGCTTGAAGAGTCTTGTAAAGGTTTGAAAACATGTTTAAAGAAATTGTATCTGCCTGCCTCCCCTCTCCACGGATGTGGAGAGGGGTCGGGGGTGAGGTACAATAGTTCATTAATTTTCCGGGAATAAACCCATGAGAATCGTTTTTTTTGCAGACGGCCCCTGGGCCGAACGGGCACTTGACAAGATGCTTCAACGGGGATATGAAATCCGCCTGATCGTATTGCGGCATCATATTCCTGATGAATCTCTTCGCGCAAACGCTCTGGAAAAAAAGATTCCCGTAGTCAACCCGGCAAATGTAAATGATCAGAATTTTCTAAGAGAACTTCTGTCATACAATGTAGATATTGGTGTATCAGTATCCTTTAATCAAATATTTAAAAAGGAACTGATTGATACATTTCCTTTGGGAATGATTAATTGTCACGCTGGCAAGCTGCCGCATTATCGGGGAAGAAACATTTTGAATTGGGCCCTGATAAATGATGAGAAGGAAATAGGGGTAACGTGTCACTATATTGATGAAAAAGTCGATACGGGTGACATTATCGTGCAGGAAACATTTCCAGTCACAGATAATGACGATTATGCATCGGTCCTGGAGAAAGCCTATGGCAAATGCGCCGATGTTCTTGATAAATCTTTGGGGTTGATTGAACATGGAAGTGTGGTAAGGAAGACACAACCACACAATTGGCAAGGGGGGACTTATTGTACAGGAAGAGAAAATGGTGATGAGTTTATAAACTGGAATTGGAATTCGAGACGCGTTTTTAATTTTGTCCGAGCCATAACTCACCCGGGACCTTGCGCCAGATCGTGGGTAAAGATTGGTGACGAAAGGTATGATTTGGTGATCATTGAAAAGACAGCATTGGTTGAGAATGCTACCTCTTACCACTGTATTACAGGAGCAGTCATTGGTTATTCAGCAAATAAAAATCCATTAATCAAAACCGGAGACAATTATATCGAATTACGGGAATATTCTATTCCCGATGTGGATAAGAAACAGTTAAAAATTGGTGACAGGCTGGGGTTAAACTGGGATTTAATATATCTCAATTTTCTAAAGGGATATCAAAAATGAATAAAATTAGTGAGAGAGTTATAAGGCAGAGCGAGTCGGTTCGAACCGCTTTGGAGAGATTAAATTATATATCTGATACCTATATCAGGGATCCTCTTGGTTTATTTGTATTAGATAATGATGACCGATGCATTGGAACACTGACAGATGGTGATATTCGTCGTAACCTGCTTACGGGAAAAGGGATTGATGAACCGGTCACGAGTTTCATGAACTGCAATTTCCAATATTTGCAGCACGGACAGTTTAATGCGGATCAGGTACATAAGCTCTATGAAGCAAATTACAAACTAGTTCCAATCCTGGATGACGAGAAAAGGCTTATCAGGATCATCGATTTCACGAAGAAGAAATCTGTTCTTCCGATTGATGCTGTAATAATGGCTGGTGGCGAGGGACGACGTCTTCGACCGCTTACACAAGATATTCCCAAGCCATTGCTCAAGGTAGGCAGCAAACCTATTATAGAACATAATATTGACAGACTGAATAAATACGGAATTGATAAGATTCACATCTCCGTGCGTTATCTCGGGCAGCAGATCATCGATTACCTGGGCGATGGCAGCCAAAAAGACATGAATATTGATTACGTGGTTGAAGATGAACCGTTAGGGACGATGGGTTCTATTAGCTTGTTTGACGGGTTTGAACACGATTACATACTTCTGATGAATTCGGATCTCCTTACCACAGTCGAATACGACAAATTTTTCCAGGAATTCATAAAAAGCGGGGCAGATATGGCTGTTGGATCTGTTCCCTATGAGGTTAAAGTACCTTTTGCCGTACTACACATGAATGGGGAGAAAATTGTTTCCTGTAAAGAAAAACCAGAGTACACGTATTATTCCAATGCAGGAATCTACTTGTTGAAAAAAGAACTATTGAATGACGTAAAGAGGGGAGAACGGCTGGATACCACAGATTTCATCGCTAATCTTATCGATGGAGGAGGTAATGTAATTTATTATCCAATCCTTGGTTATTGGACGGATATCGGCCAACTTGAGGATTTCAATAAGGTCCAAAAGGATATTAAATTACTTGAGTTATAAGAATGAAAGTACTGGCTATAGTTCCTGCAAGAGGTGGTTCCAAAGGAATTCCGGGGAAAAATCTAAAAGAATTAGGTGGAAAACCGTTGCTTTATTGGCCTATCGATGCGTCCCTTAAAGTGAAAGGTATTGACAAAGTCGTTGTGTCAACGGATGATCTGAAAATAAAAGAAGCGGCAATTGCCCGTGGTGTAGAAGTTATTGATCGTCCGGATTACCTGGCCGGCGACCGTTCACTGGTCATAGACGCGATTCGGTATACGGTTGATGAGCTTGAAAAGAAAGGGGAGACCTACGATGTCATCGTACTTTTGGAGTGTACATCTCCCTTCAAAAATATCAATCACATTGAAGAGGCAATTGATCTTATAAAAGAAAACCGGGCGGATTCCGTAACCACGTTCAAAAAATCATGCGTTTCACCAGGACGGTTATGGTCGGTGTCAGAAAATTCCGTAAAGCCATTTTTGCAAGCTTCCGAACCCTTTATGCCCAGGCAAAAACAACCCAAAGCCTGGCAATTAACGGGTGAAGTGTATGCTTTCCGGACAGATTTGCTTAAGAAGGAAACAAAGGCAATAAGCCTGTTATTAGGGCATGTCGTGCCCATAATTTCCGATACGATACTGGATATAGATATTGATCACGAAATAGATTTCGAATTAGCGGAAATACTCATCAAAAAATATCATTTGACATGAAGAGCTTGAAGGAATTACAAGATTTGAAGGGGAAAACGGCCTTTATTTCCGGCGGCGCCGGTTATCTTGGCAGTGCCATGTGCGAAACACTCGCAGAACTGGGAGCAAACATCTCGATCGTCTCCCGTGATAAGGAGAAATGTGTAAATTATGCGCAGTCGCTTACGGATAAGTTCGGTACAAAAAACATTGGTCTGAAAGCGGATATCACAAAAATTGACGAGGTAAAAAAGGCCTATGAAGATACGGTAAATGCTTTTGGCAGCATTGACATCCTCATCAATAATGCGTGGTCAGGAAACAAAAACACGTTTGAGTCAATCAGTTATGATGATTGGCATTATGATGTGGAGATTTGCCTGAATGCCGTTTTTTACGCTGTAAAAGAAGCATTCCCATACCTGAAGAAGAGCAAAGGGATTATTTTAAATGTCGGCTCCATGTATGGGCACATTGCTCCGGACTACCGGTTGTATGATGGCAAGGAAACGGCTAATCCGCCCAGTTATGGAGCCGCGAAAGCCGCTGTTCTTCAACTCACTAAGTATCTTGCCAGTTTTTTGTCGCCTCATGGTATCCGTGTAAATGCCATAAGCCCGGGACCCTATCCGTTTCCAATAACAGTTGAAAAGAATCCGGCTTTTATCGATCGGCTGGCCGCCAAGAATATGCTTAACCGCATTGGAGAGCCGGATGATCTGAAAGGTGCCATCGCGTTGTTGTGTACCGATGCTTCCAAATACATGACAGGACAAAACATCTGTGTCGACGGAGGCTGGGCGCAATGGTAGAAGACAGAATGAATGTAGGCGTGATTGGTTATAGTGAGGGAGATGGGCATCCATATTCTTTCAGTGCAATCATCAATGGCTATGACTTCGATAAGATGAAACAGTCGCCCTATCCGGGGATAGCCAATTATTTGTCCTGGCAACCCTTTTATAATTATGGAGTCGGACGAATGAAAGTGACTCATGCATGGGCCCAGGACAAAGGTATCGCCCGGAATATTGCTGATTGCACCCATATCGATCATGTTGTGGATGACTATAAATCCATGACGGATGAGGTGGATATTGTTCTGGTATTGCGTGATGATGCCGAGTCCCATTATGAAATCACCTCTCATTTCCTTGAAAAGGGAAAGGTCGTGTTTGTTGATAAGCCTTTAACTAAAAGCCTGGAAGAACTCCGGTACTACCAGCCGTGGCTTGAGAAAGGAAAGCTGATGAGTTGTTCCGGTTTCCGGTATTATCCCAAAATTCAGAACGGGGCTCGCGGAATACTGGATAAAGATGATATCGTTTTCAGCCACTCCACCAGTATTATCGATTGGCATCGCTATGGAATCCATGTGCTTGAAGGGATATCACCGCTTATGGGAGCAGATATCGAGTGGGTTCAGAATATTGGCGAAGAAGAGAATGAAGTGGTGCGAATTGCATACCGATCGGGAAAGAATGCGGTCATCCAGGTCAACACAAAAATTGGTTTTGTCCTGAGGAGTGCCTTTTATACCGGTAGTGGCAAGCATCAAATCATCGATTATGATGACAATTTCAGTTGCTTTCGGGGAATTCTGTGGAACTTGCATCAACAAATCATGACAGGCAAGCCGGCAATAAACCCGGATGAAACGGTCACCCTGATGAAAACACTCTATGCCGGGGCATACTCTCGCAACCACGGCGGCGAGAAGGTATACATTGATCAATTGACAATATAAGTATGTCTAAAATCCATACACTTGGATGTCATCCTGATGCTGTCCGCCGCGGCGGACAGCGTAGGATCTCGTTAGCCGGGCGAAACGATCGTCTCATATGCAACTACTGCCACCTGAATTCCACCAGATCCGACCCTACTTTTCCCATTAGTAAAGGAGGCAGGAGCTGTCAATCAGGACATACTCAGGAACCTTAAATAATCAATGAACTATCAAAGCCAGTATCCAGCTCATTATTCTCTCAACACCGTCATTCCCGCGGATGCGGGAATCTCAGAAAAGACTATCATTCTAAACCGGTATCCTGATGAATAGGGCTTAGTTCCCATCGAAGGTACATTGAGATTGGATTGAGTAACTTTTTTTAAAATTTTCAGCTATTAGTTAAACATTATGCCACGCTTAGATAACAAAATAATTATTATCACCGGTGGAAACGGACTCATTGGAAGGGCTATCGTGGCCAGAGTCCGCTCCGAGGGAGGCATTGGGATTAACGCCGATGTGACAAATACAGATGATCTGGACAACCTGTCCGTTCATTGCGACATTACCGATGAAAACTCTATTCAGCAGGTAATTGACCTCGTGCTTGAAAAGCACGGCAGAATCGACGGACTTGTAAATAATGCGTATCCACGGACTAAAGACTGGGGTTCAAAGTTTGAGGATATTCCAATTGCCTCGTGGAAGAAGAATGTGGATATGCAGTTAAACAGTCATTTTATCTTCTGTCAGAAAGTGCTGAAGCACATGCAGCAGCAAAAAAGCGGGGCTATCGTCAATACTGGTTCAACGTACGGTGTCGTCGCCCCCGATTTTACGGTATATGACGGAACACCTATGACCTCACCTGCTGCCTATAATGCGATCAAAGGGGGCATCATTAATTTCACCCGTTATCTGGCTTCCTATTATGGGAAGGATAATATTCGCGTTAACAGTGTTTCCCCAGGCGGTATTTTTGATCATCAGCCGGAACCGTTTGTCCGGAATTATGAGCATAAAGTCCCTTTAAAAAGAATGGGAACACCAGAAGATATTGCGCCGCCGATATGCTTTCTTCTGTCAGAAGAAGCGCGGTACATAACCGGCCATAATTTGATGGTTGACGGCGGGTGGACCTGTATATAAGAATTAAGTAGTGGGATAGTATAATGCATGCGCTTCTTGTTAACGACACTTCGGATAGCTACAATATAGGAGGACGCGCAAATGCCCTTGCACTCAAAATGATGTTGAGAGATGCCGGTGTTCATAAAATCTCGTCTGTACACAGTAATGACATCAGCCCCTATGTTGATATCAATCGAAACAGACTTCTTCTTAAACATTATTTATCGCTCTTTGTTCCCCCGGTGATTCCGAAAGTAAAAGTAAAGTTTTTTGGAGAGGGCAGAAGCAATTCAGAATATGATTATAAAATACCAGTCAAATGGAGCGAATTTGATACCCTGTCAGAATATTACCTGAAAGAGAAAAAATTCCAGGGATTTATTGATTTAGTTGATTCTGTCGATGTCGTAGTTATTAATGGTGAGGGTACTATCTACGGTGATCGGGATGAGAGCCTATTCATCTTGTTTATAGCATATCTGGCTAAGAAATACATGAAAAAACCTGTCATAGTGGTTAATCACACGCTTGATGCGTCAGGTGGCGAGATCCGTAAAGTGGTGGATAACCTCTATCCATTGTTGGATGATATAGTATTCAGAGAGTATTTCTCTATTGAAAAATTCGGACACTTTCACAAAGCAAGATTTGCTGCAGATACGGCATTCGCATATAAGGCAATAAGACAAAAGGAATTAGCTGATATTTCAGGCCGTCCCGGATATTACGATGTCTGGCCCTATCAAACCTATGATTTTAATCCCAACAAACCGTATGTATGTATAAGTGGTAGTTCCATTTTCTATCGCAAAGATATGAGATTTATTGATCCTACTGCTGACTTTGTCGAGTTGTGCAAGGCGTTACAAAAAAAGTTTGATCAGGTAATCTGCATTTCTTCAGACAAACCGGATGACCGTTTTTTAACTAAGGTTGCAAGTTCTCTGAAGTTACCATTCCTTTCCTGCCGTACTTCTTTACTACAGGTTTTAGATGTAATTGGTAATGCAAGAGTCTTTATAAGCGGTCGTTGGCACCCTTCCATTTTTGCAGTTAATAACGGCGTTCCAATAGTGGCCTTCGCTGCGCATAATTTTAAGATGAAAGCACTTATGGAATTAATGGATATCGATGACAAAGTATACAGTGCAGACAATCTGGCAGATTTGAAGGATGAGATTATAAAGAGGACAGCATACTATTACGACAACAGTGAAATCAGGGAGCATTTGTTAAGTAAAAGTGTAGCAATGGAAAAGTCATCCTATGAAAATGTCAGTTTTGTAAAAGATCTGAAACTTGGAAAATGACCTATCCATGAAGTATCTGTTCTACATACACAGCGCAATAACAGAGCTCGTTTCATTTCATACAATTTGTGAATTAGGAATACCTGAACATGATGTCATTTTTTTAAAGAACAGAAATTATAGTCCAAATATAAAAACCTTTAAAACAGTCAATTTTCTATATCATGCTTACGATAGTTATTTTAGAGGTTCAAAAAATTTACCAAGATCCTGGTATCGTTTCTATCGTTTTAATAAGTATATCTCTAAAATTGTGAGCGGTGATGATTATTATGCCTACGTACCGTTAACCTATCCCGACTATATGAGCTTGCTCATTTATCATCCCAGGTGTAAAGGATATTCAATCATCGAGGAAGGGGCTTATGCTTATTTAAACCAGGAAGAGGCTAATAAAGTATATAAAGAAAAGAAAGCTTTTATTTGGGATAGACTAGGATATTTTGGAACATTAAGAGATGGTAAATTTTATAATGATGATTATGATTTTGTTATAGGTTTTTCAAATGATTCATTTCCGGGTTTTGAACGACGAAAAATTCTGAAGGGAGACAGGAAAGTAGATTTCATAAACTATAAGTTAGAAAATAATGCCTCTGTCGTTGTATTAAGTGCAGAGTCAATGCACGGGGAAATTCCACTAACAAATTATACGGATGCATTGACGGCTTTTATTAGCGATCATTTGAAAAATAAACAGAATGCAAACTTCTACTATAAATTGCATCCTGCACAGGTTGGAACAAAGGAAGAAGAGGTATACAATGACTTTTTTAATCAGGAGTCATTCCCATCTTTCGATAAGTTGCCAAGTAACATCAGCCTGGAATTTCTGGCTCAACAAAAAAGTGATATCACTTTTTATGTAAGTGATAGTTCGGTTGCTATCTATGCAAGGCTATTTGGCAGACCCGTTTACTCTTTTGTTGATTATTTAATCGAATCATATCCACCCCATAAAGAAGATGTCAAAAAAATGCCATTTATCTTGCTAAAAAGTATAGTTCGGCTAAAACCCAATTATAGCAGCGACACTGACGGCCTGAAAATAAAGGGCGAAAGATAATATGAGCAAACGATATAAAAAGGGGGTCTCTGTAATAATTTGCACCTATAATGGAGGGACGGTTATAGCCGAGACACTGAGAAGTCTCGGAAATCAAAAAATACATGATTCTATATCATGGGAAATTATTCTTGTCGATAACGCTTCAACCGACCACACATCGGAGATGGCTGAAAGGAACTGGAATGAGGGTAATTATGAAACACCTCTAAAAATAATTTATCAACCAATTCCCGGTGTTACTGCATCAAGAATAAAAGGTATTGAGGCGGCAACATATGAATACATTTTAACGTGTGACGATGATAATCGGTTGAGTGAAAATTATATTTCTACAGCTTTTAAGATAATGGAAGACAATCCGGGAATTGGAATTTTAGGTGGCAGGGGTGTGCCTGAGTTTGAATGTTCTCCTCCTGAATGGTTTTATCAATATCAGCAGTATTATGCATGCGGAGATCAGTATGAGAGGGAAGGAGATTTATCCTATACAAAAGGATATGTATATGGCGCCGGTTGCGTTTACCGAAAATCCGTTTGGGAGTCACTTCGAGAATGTGGATTTAAAATAGCTACGCCAGGCAGAGACAAGGGAAAAATGGTCGGAAGTGAAGACAACCTATTAGGATACATACACGTGGTAGCGGGTTACAAAATTTGGTATAGTAAGGAGCTTGTTTTTAATCATTTCATAAAAGCAAATAAACTCACCTTTCGATATTTAAAAAAGATGAATTACGGAAATGGTGCAGCAAGCACCATTCTTGATCCGTTTGTTGATTACGTCAGAGGTCAGGTACACTCGTCAAATCGTTCCAGAGAAGTATATAGAACGATACGTCATATGATAAGTCTTAGTAAAAAATGCATTTTAGGGAAATTTATTAAAAATTATTCGGATTCATGTATGTTAGAGTTTAGTTACTATCTGGGCAGAGTGAATAAATTGTTCGATATTACATTTAAATACGCTCAAAATTACGTTTGGGGATTATCAATTTGCAGGGAAGTAGCAAAAGCACAAATGATGAATTTGTGAAACGATTATCTAACCTCGAGTCACAAAAGTTGTGTTGATTGGGACAGAACTTTTTTCGATGCTGTTATAATATGATTACATTTGTCAGCATAAACATGAAAATTCTAATACCAGTAGATAAATATCCGGCCTCTGGAAATCCAGTAATTGATGAGTTAATAGCAAGGATAGAGTATCTGGATTCATCGATTAAGATTAGACCAGAATGTGGATCTTTTTTGGGAAAAAGCTTCTAATGGATATGATTGTATCCATATTCATTGGCCGGAATCATTATTTAAATGGAAGATTCCGAATGAAGATGACCTGTTGAAACTAGAAGAAATTTTGGAGAGCAAAAAAAACATGCTTGTATTGTTGTAACTATTCACAATTTAGTTTCTCATAACTCTGACTCAGAAATCAGGAACTTTATGATTTGATCTATAGTAAAGCGGAAATTTTTATAAACATGAGTAAGTGTAGCCAGAAACTTCTGGCTGAACGTTACCACGACATAATTTCTCCGGAGGCAAAACATGTTGTAGTACCTCATGGGTTATATGAGAGATTTGTTAATACAACGACCAAAGATGAAGCACGAGAAAATTAGATCTGAAGCCCAACCAATTTGTGATTTTGGCATTTGGCGATACCCGTAAAAAAGATGAAGCCAGAATAATTAAAAATTTGATCGATAAATATCCTGATGACGATAGAAAGATAATCGTACCACAATGGAATATCAGAGGGGTCAGTAATTATTTCCCCTTTTTTAAAGAAAAATAATTGATAAAAAGCATTATAGACTTCAGAATATCTTTATTCCCGATCCCGAAGTGCAGTACCATTTTAATGCAAGTGATGTCCACTTGATCCAGCGTCTGAAAAGTCTGAATTCAGGAAGTTTGATTTTAGGTTTTGCCTTTAAGAAAGTTGTAGTGGGCCCTAATTATGGATCAATTGGAGAAATCTTGAGAGAGACAGGAAATCCAACTTTTGATCCATATGATAATAATTCCATTATTGAGGCAGTTAAAAAAGGGAAGGATCTGGTTGAATCAAATAAAGGTGTTGAAAATTACGACTATGCAAAAATGAACTGGGATCTCAGTATTATAGCAAATAAGCATATTTCGTTATATAAAGACTGCGTCTAGCCGATAAAATATAATCTGTTTAAGGAATCAACTCTTTATATCATCGCTGTAACCCAAAGGGAAAAATTATATTGCCACTAAAAATTGAAAGGCCATAAAATTTTAAGTTAGGGAATTTTTATTTGGGAAAATGTATGTGTGCGTAGGTTAGTTTAAAAAAATGATTAAGAAGCCAAAGAATCTTTATCTATTTACACAAAAATTCCCTTATTGTAATGGGGAAAATTGTAAAGGCGACCCCTATTTAATAAACGAACTTCCTGTTTTGGAAAGGGACTTTGATAAGATATACCTTATCCCAAGGCTAAGAGGAGATAATATCCGTAAAATTCCCGATAATGCAGAAATTTTGTCTATTGATTATTATGATATAAATATGAATGGGGATAGGGGAAAATTTGAAAAAATATTAGATGTGGCATCATTGGCCAGGAGGTATGGCAGTCTTAAGTTATTATGGATTCTGTTAAAAGAGTCTTTTTCCCACGTTGAGGATAAATTTAGTATAGCAGATAATCTAAAGATCATATCCAAGTATTTTTTATATAGTCTTTTTATTATTGATAAGCTTAAAATCAATGAAAATGATACAAATATATTTTATAGTTACTGGTTTAACGAATGGACGTTAATATTATCATTACTTGTTGATTTCGGGGTTATTGAGAAGTATGTCACGCGGGCTCATGCAAAGAGCGACCTATATATAGATAAATTTACTGATACCATTTTACACAGGTATAGGGCGAGAAAAGCGAATTGAATATATCCGGTATCCTTATTTGGGAAAGATTATTTGAATCAAAAATATCCCAAGATGACCGATAAGATTGAGGTTGAATACTTGGGTACTACAGATTGGGGCATATCACAATTTACTCCAGACAATGCAACGTTTACCATTGTTTCATGTTCCAACGCAAACAAAATAAAAAGAATAGATCTGATCATAGAGGCTTTGAAGCTTACTAAATTCGATGTAAGATGGGTTCATTTTGGCGAGGGAGAACTTTTAGCCAGCTTAAAAGAAATGGCCAAAACATTACCGCCGAATGTTACCTATCGATTTGCAGGACAGGTCAGGTATCGGGAATTGATGGAATACTACAGAAACAATAATATAAACTTATTCATCAATACAAGTTCTTATGAGGGACTTCCGGTATCAGCTGTCGAAGCCGCCAGTTTTGGTATCCCCCTAATGGCGACTGATGTGTATGGCACATCTGAAATTGTCAATGAAAATACCGGTATTTTATTAGATGCTAATCCGTCACCGGAAGATATAGCCGATAAAATATTGTCTTTTAAAAACAGTGAAATGAATTCTCAGGAATTCAGGAGAAAGGTTCGGAATTATTGGAGTGAAAAATTTAATGCACAGCGCGTATATGATGATTTCTCAACAACATTAATAAACGAATTCACATCTTTCCAAAAAGTTCGTAGAATGCAGCCTGTGTGAAGCTCGGCAAACGGACTTTGCTATTCTAGAGTCGGTATACACATTCATATAAACGAAAAGATGAGTTTATCACTGGACAGTTTTAGAAAAATAGACGCACATATTCACTATAACTGTCGTAAATATGATGCTCTCAATTATGCCTCGGAAAAAAAATTCGATCTGGTAAGTATAAACTCAGAGATAGATTATTTCCCACCTTTACGCCAACAGGAAAAGGTGATTCTGGATTTTAAAAAAAAAGACAAAAATAATATTGCTTTTATTACATCATTCTCTACAAAAAATTGGGGTAGGAAGGGATGGAAAGATGAGGCAATCGGGCAAATTGAAGAGGGACTGAACAAGGGAGCAATTGGGGTAAAAATATGGAAAAATATAGGAATGACTCTTCAGGATGGGGATGGTAGGTTCATCCTTATTGATGATACGTCATTCGACCCAATATATGACTATATGGAGTCTAATAAGATTACATTATTAAATCACCTTGCTGAACCAAGAAATTGTTGGATGCCTCTCGACAAAATGACTGTCGAAAATGACCGGGGCTATTTTAGAGAGCATCCGGAATACCATATGTATTTACATAATGAGATTCCATCTTACCAGGAACAATTAGATGCGCGGGACAGAATGCTGCATAAACATCCCTCTCTGAGATATGTTGGTGCACATCTTGCAACCCTTGAATGGAGTGTTGACAAATTGGCTGAATGGCTGGGTCGCTTTCCAAATTGTGCCGTAGATACAGCGGCGAGGATGTGTCATCTCCAGCATCGGGCGGTACATGATAGAGAGAAAGTACGTGACTTTATGATGTCCTATTCAGATAGGATTATATATGGCTCCGATCTTAGTCGAAAGAATACAAAATTAGATCTAAGCGGTGACATTAGAAAGGGTTATTTAATGGCCAGGTATACTGCAAAAAAGTTGCTCACATTCAGTCGTCCAGATTATTCGATATTTTCAAATACTAGTCCGAGACAGAAATGGGGGAAAAGATGGGATAATGATTGGAGATTTCTGGCAACAAATGATCATATGTCAGTTCCAGAAGTGAAAAATCAGTTTCAAGGTTTAGGATTACCTGTATCAGTACTGCGTAAGATCTATTACGAAAACGCATTTCAATGGTATCCTAAGTTAAAACGATAAATTTTCCTATTGAACTTCACAGGCTTTACGCCATTCGAGTTATCTCTTTACTAAGAGCAAGGATGAAAATTTTTCGGTAAAAAACGGACTGCAGTTTTTCTATTAAGCTATGATATAGTGAAATGATCAATTTGCAATGACCAATCCATCAAATGCTATGGAATACTAGTCGTAAATGTCTGATTCGCTACTTTCAAATGGTACATAAGCAGGGTGGTGTTCTAGCGAATATTTTTCCGTAGAATCTACTGATTGATTTTGGGGGGATCCTAGAAGTTTATTCTTAAAGTAAGATCCATAGAATTTTAAGTGATTATAATCTACTCTTCCTGATGTAATGAGGTATTTCATAAAATGCTTAAATCCCTTCTTTTCAACTTCCCAAAAAATTTTGTCCCATGTTTTTTCGATAATGGTTTTTACTCCCTTTTGGGGATAAATATTATAATGGCTATTTGCTTTTATTAGGTTAGAGAGCCAGCTTTTATAGTCGGTAAGGGTAAAAACTTCAGGATCGTATCTTGGACTTCGCAAGTTTAGGTGTAGGCTTAGGTTGAACGGAGTAGCCTTGAGGTTTAAATCATGAAAGACGCGTCTGATTCCAGTAGAATCGTATACATCATAGTCTGTTCTTTTATTCTTGAGGACAGACATATTTTCCGCGTGAATACGATAGCTGCATAAAACATTTTCGAGATTTGTAAGTTCAGTTACATATTTCAGGTCATGCCATAATTCCAGGTCCGATCCGTACCACTTATCTTCATTATATAAAATGTTATTGGCTTTGATAACATCCATGTCCATTATGACTGTATTGTTTAAAATGGGACAGACGAACAATAATGATGCTTTTGTTTCATCTTTGTTGCAAGGTACATTGCTTATTCCTGATCGCGCACCAATATTGACGACATTGCCTCCACATACTCCGATATTTCTGTTACTCTTCATGAATGGGAGTTGTAATTCCAGCCTATTTGGAGCACTAATATCGTCCGAATCCATTAAAGCGATATATTTTGTTTCAACAATCTTTAAACCGATATTCCTCGTTTTAGGCTCATTTAAGTTTTGATCATTTCTAAATGAAATGATTCTTTTATCTTTTTTTCGATAATGTTCGATTATATCAGGAGAGTTGTCAGTCGATCCATCATCAAGAATCAGAAAATAAAATTTTTCATACGATTGGTTTAGAATGGATTCTATTGATTCAGACAGATAAGCCGCAGTATTATAAACAGGCATTACAACCGTAACTTCCCTGGGAATATGGATATTCATGATCAAATAGTTTAAAAAGGGTAATTCTTATGAAACATTTAAATAATGTGGATCATGTACTAATCCTCACTGTGCTCATCTGCCGATTGATTTAAAATCCGTTAAGATTTTTTTAAACCAAGACAAATTAGTTCTAAAACTACCTATAAGATTCTTTTTAAGCTTAATATTTAAATTAGAAGTTAACAAGATTACCAACTCATCTGCAATTAATTTGTAACCAGATCTAGTATAGTGTCTTATACTATCCACAATATAGCTTTCATCCGTAATTATTTTTCTTATATCCAAGAGATATGTATTATTAGTATTAGATATGAAAGAGTCTAAAGCTAGGTTCATTTGTTTGTGTCTGGTAACGGCATTTTCTTCAAGTGGGTCGGGGGATTTAACTTCGGCTCCGTTAAAGAAAATGATAGGAATATGAGATGGAATATTATTACGCAAAATACTGAGATTATTTACAAAATCTGATTCGGATATTTGACCTATGTTTGTATAATTTTCCGATAGATAATTTAAAAAAGATTCGTTTATAGAATTTAGTTTCGTGTTTTTGTAGAAATTTATTATATGTTCATACTGATTCCTATCAGTAAGTATAAAATCATAACACCCTCTTGTTATGATAGTATTGTTTTCTTTATTCCTATATCTATTTTGTGTAAAATCCATTAATGTGCTGTATATCAGAATATCGAAATTGTGATTGAATAATTCTGTTTCATAAGTTTTTTTGTCTACAAATGGGATATTTTTGTCAAGAGTAAAATCATTAAATAAGCAATGATTTATTATGTCAGTGTGATCGTTGTGTATTACAATATTTCTGTCATTAACATAATTTGTTTCATTTTCAATGCTAATGTTATAGTTTTGTAAATAATGAAAAATTTGCTTTAGATCACATCCACCCTTAAAAAAAATACGAAGCTCTTTGGAGGGTATAACTGATATCTTGTTATGCTTGGAAGGTGAGTCGGATAACCTAATCCAATCTGGTTTATAATTTTTTTTCAATGTGACGGCAGTCTCTCCAGAAACATTTAGTTTAGGATCTCCCAGGTAGGCATAGAGATATTGTTCAATGCCCAGATTTAATAATCTGCAGGAAAAGCTAAAATGATTCAGAGTATTTATGTTAGTATCTAAACTATAGAAACCGGCAATTCCATAATCTCCGTATTTATCTGTGACACATACAATTCTGTTTATTGTTGACTTATTATTTAAGGTGTAACGGAGATCCTCAATTTTAGAACGTTTTTTGGTGAAATTTAGTTGATTCGTACGTAACAGTAGTTCGTGAATTCGATCGATGTGATCGATGCAATTATCAATCAGTGTAACTGTAATATTTGAAGACGCAAGAAATGAATAATTATCCGAGTGGCTGGCAAGATCGGCTTTTCTTTTTTCCAGTACCTTGTAATGATTTAAACGTGTATGGTTGCGGTCGTCTTTACCCTTAAGGCTTGGAGTTTCTAATAAAGTAGGTATTATATCCGGTAAAGAGGTTATAATACCATTGTTATAGTAATTTGCTTCTTTAAGATTTGATAAATTATCATCAATAAAAAGGACATTTTGCGGACGTAATTGGCAATTTGCAATTATCTGATTTATTAACTGCCCCTTAGGTTCCCAGGATATGGATGGAAAAACAAAATGTTCCCATATGCCGATATCTTTTAGTTTCTTTTTTGCCAGTGTATAATCATTCTTAGAAGCAATACTGTTAACAATACCACGATCTGTTAATTCTTTTAATATATTAATATTAGATTCAATCGGTTTAATCTCTTCTTCGGATAATATTCCATGCCAAAAAGTCTCATCAAGATCCCAAATTATTAATTTGATGTCGTCCATTATTACCAAGCCTGAAGCGAATATATTTTGTGGTTATTATTGCTTATTGTATGAATCTGATATTCAAAAAAAATGTACTTTTAGCTGAAGAAGTGTAACACTCCAACATAACAAACTTATGCATATCATTCGAGCATATTGATTATAAAATCATTCTCGTGCTGATTATCATTATAGAAACTAAGATTTAAATTTAGGCTTTGAAGCAACGTAAAAATT
This sequence comes from uncultured bacterium, assembly GCA_963787205.1. Taxonomy (GTDB): domain Bacteria; phylum Bacteroidota; class Rhodothermia; order Balneolales; family DATFMH01; genus DATFNI01. Next base: position 13,419 of record CAWBCD010000008.1, on the reverse strand, counting down.
GTAAAAAGATTACATGATAACTTAAGCGAAAAAAAATATTAACTCAAACCGATGAAATTATAATTCATATGGAATAAATTAACAAATTTATCAATTTGATTTAAGCTGCATGTTGTTTCGAATAGCTTATATGATTAAGTATGTGTATGAAATTTCGTGAATAAAAATATGTATGAATAGATATGAATAATATTTTAGAAAGAATTTATAATAAATTTGTAGGAAATGGGACTTATAAACCCCATTACAAAAAAAATATCAAACGGATATTAATGTATCATGGCGCGACGACTATTGAGTATATAAATAATATGTTCCATAGCAGATCGCGATTTATACAAATGAAACGTTTGGATAATCAATTCGAATTTTATAAGAAATACTTTGACGTTGTTCCTTTGGAGAGTATTTTTGATGAGGATTATCAGGGTGAAAAGCCGCTTTTGGCATTGACATTTGACGATGGGCTGCAGAATAATCTTCATTACGTTTTACCGTTAATTGAAAAATATCAATTCCCGGCTACTTTTTTTGTTACTGGTCTTAATATGACTGATGAAATAGCATTGTGGCCAGACTGGTTTGAAATTGGAAGCGCTATATTTCATGAACCAGTAACAATAAATAATAAAATTTTTTATCCGGATCAGAATAATATATACCAACCGTATCAAAGCTTAAAAGACTATATATTCCAGAACGTAGGCCCGGGTTATAAACAGATAAGGGAGGTTAGAGAACAGTTCTTCAAATATTCGGGAGACATAAAAGATCACGATGAATGGAGGTGCTATTGGAAATTGCTAAGTGATGAGGAAATAAGGAGGATGTCCGAATCAAAATATGTAAGAATAGGTTGCCATTCTATATGGCACCTGCCAATGGATCGCATTCCACTTACCAAAAACAGTAACGAGTTAAAAAAATGCAAAAGTTATCTTGAAAATATAGTTCAATATCCTGTTGATAGTTTGTCATATCCATTCGGTTCGTATAATCGTGAATTAGTAGATATAGCCGAAAAAGCTGGATTTAAGTATCAACTAGCTGTTAAATATTTGTACAAAGAGGACTTGATGGATATGAGAATTAGGGATAGAAGTGATGTTCCCGCACATTTTCATTATTATGAACTAAATAAATTGCTTAAAAATTAAATAGTTAAGTTTATTCGGTGCGCTAAAATTTATCTTGCAAAACGTATTGTATTGTTAATCCATTCTGGTCAGATAATTTTTGCGTTTTTTCTCATGTATACCCCCAAAATTAGTATCCACCCGACCAACTACATGTAGGATTTACCCACCAGTAATTGTTCTACCAGGGACCATGCGATATGCGCAAGAGCTTTGACGGGCTGTGTGGCCTGGTCCGGGGTGAGTTGGGCCGGGAACCCACGGGCGGAGAAGTCTTTGTCTTTCTGAACCGGCACAGGACATGCCTGAAGCTGTTGGTCTGAGAGCCGGGTGGAACGGAGTGTGCAAACCCGGCGGTACCACCTGTAAAAAGGAAGAGGGATTTGCGGAAAAAAAGAAGTCGTAAGTATATATAGTATGGGGTTTTGCGTATGAAAGCCAGTCTGTAACAGCTTAGCAAATCCCAGCTTGTTAGCCTTCTGGAACAAGAGCAGAAGGCAGTGCGGAATTACCAACAACGCCTGAAGGTCAAAGAAGAAAATGAGTATTGGCTTCGCGAGCAGATTGCCCAACTCAAACGCATGCTTTTGGGTCAGAAGCGGGAACGCTTCGAGCCGGAGGGCCAACAATCCTTGCCCTTTGCCCCCAACCCCGAACAGGAACGCGAGCAGCAGGCCCGCCATAAGCAGCGGATTAGTTACCTGCGCGGGAAGGCCCGGAAGAGGCCCAACCATCCCGGTCGGCTCCCGCTGCCGGAACACCTGCCGGTTGAGGAAGTGGAAATCTACCCGGAGGGGGATCTCTCGGGAATGGTCTGCATCGGCACCGAAGTAACTGAGGAGCTGGAGATGGACCCGGTCCGCTTCTACCTCCGGCGGTATATCCGCTACAACGGCTATATGCTACTTCCAAAATGCCTTGGAACTGAGAAATTCAACTTGGCCGGGGCATTTTAGGATATCGAACTCACGTTAATTAGTAAATATTAATTCATTCCTTAATCCTTAAATTTATTGAAAGCCCTTTTCTGGTTTTAGGTGGTATAATAGCCATGATTAACATTAAAAACTTAAAATCCATAGGTCACACAATAATTTACTATACTATATGCAAGTCAGTGAACAAGAGCTCATTGACGGTTTCGTTGGGGTTAAAAAAATAGTTCGGCAATCATTACTAAAAAAAATATAAAACCAGAGTGAGAGACGATTTCTGGGGTTATCATTTGGGGAAATAATGGCACTTTTAGACATACCAGGTAATCTACTAATAATAATCGCAGCTGTCTTTACAGCCCTTTTTATTAGTTACTCATCCATCCCGGTGATCATCCGGATAGCGGAGATGAAAAATCTGTTGGATGAACCCGATGAAAAAAGGAAACTGCACAAGACTATCATTCCAACCTTGGGGGGAATCGCAATATTCGCGTCTTTTCTGATTTCCTACTCCGTATGGGGGAATGCGGTTGAAGTATACTCCTATCCGGCTTTCGTGGGTGGGGTTTTGACTCTTTTTCTCATTGGCATCAAAGATGACATTCTGATGTTGTCGCCGGCAAAAAAACTTTTGGCTCAGGTTTTTGCATCATTCGTGGTGGTAATCGGCGGCAATCTGGGTATTACAAACCTGGATGGTGTTTTCGGAATACACGCGATTCCCGGTTTCATAGGGATTTTACTCGCTGCTTTTGTTATGGTGGCCACTATCAATGCCTATAATCTTGTTGATGGAATTGATGGTCTTGCCGGTGGTATTGGTATTATCTGTACAACCGTATTTGGGGTATGGTTTTGGGGAGCAGGGTTTACCTCTCTGGCAATCCTATCATTCGTGCTTGCCGGGTCTCTTGCCGGTTTCCTGATCTATAATTTTTCACCTGCCAGAATCTTTATGGGTGATACAGGTTCGATGGTAGTTGGTTTTATACTTGGTTATATGGCGTTGAATTTTATCCAGTTAAACCAACCGTCTTCGTCAGCGCTTTGGAAGATGAGCGGTGCTCCTGCATTTGCATTTGCAGTGCTTATTATACCAGCCTTTGATTCTATTAGGGTCTTTATTATCCGTTTGATAAACAAACAGCATCCCTTTGTTCCGGATAACAATCATATCCATCATCGTTTGTTGCAGATGGGTTTTAAGCATAGGGGTTCCACCATCATGCTCTATCTGGCCAATATTGCCATAGTGCTTGTGGCACTTGGAATGAAGGATTATGATCCCAATCTGATTATTGTAACAGTGATCTGTCTGGCTAGCATGATCATTCCAACCATCCGTGTCCTGTCCAAAGGGCTCAGTACTCTCTATCCAAAGGGGCTTACTGGTAAGACGGCACAGAGGTACCAGTCTTAACAGGTTAAACGACTCGTAATTGGAAAGGCCAAAGCGCCATTTCGGAATGGCGTTACAGGAATTGAATAGTTAATGGCTTCGGCATAATCCAGTGCTGAAGCCATTTTTACATTGTAAGACTACATTGCTTATCAGAAATCAGGAGTCTCAACCGTTGTCTTTTCGTTAACCTTAGAGAAGGGAATTTCAAGCTCCATGATGGCGGAAACATAACTATTTAAGAGCTTTTCTTTATCATTTAAATCTTGGGTAAGCAACTCGATTTTGAGCAACAGATACTCCTGCTCTTTCTTCGTTTTTTCCTGGTAATAGATAAAGGTGCTGATGATGATCCAGTTTATAACGAAAGCGGCAATAAGTACACCCCATTTTATAAAACCGGTAATATCAAATCCACTGTTAACATAACGCCAGTAAAGAAAACCAATCATAACAGCGGCCGTTAAACAGGTGGTCAGGATATAAAGTATCCTGCGGGCGTGAATGAGGTCCATTCCGTGCAATGGGAAATTGCGAACTTTTTCACCGGTTGATTGATTCGAGTCAGTCATATTTTTGAATCAGAATAGATGGTAAATAAATAATATCCTTATCTAAGTTAATCGACTATTACCAGATAAACTTAAGGGATAACCGGCAGCCGGCAATTTTTTCAACCTGCACTCACTATTGTAGATAATAAGTTGTTGAGTTATTAGGTCATTGGGGTATACATAAAATGTTTGGGGTGAATGTCACTTTGGGTACGTAATTATCCGATGAGAGAAATATTTATCTGTTTATATGAACTTTATCGCTGCGTCCTGAAGAGGCTTTGTCATCCTGAGCCCTGACCAAGTTTTACACACACGCAAACAATCCCTTCGGGCGAAGGATCTCGTGACATTTGGCACCGCACGTAACATGAACTGCTCGTTGCTTATTGCATACGAGATTCTTCTTCGTCCGATCCCGGACCTCATCAGGATGACATCCTTGTGTTTGAGATCTGTCATAAGATAGGTGGTGACCCCGGGGAGATCTATCAGTACAAAGAGGTGAGGACCAAACCTCTGCGGATATTTAAATGGCTGCTAAATACCTATACCAAACCGATCGTACGACGCCCGGATCATATTGGAATGACCCGGGACACCCAGGATCGTCCCTTCTGGATATTTGGCAATGCGATTATCTGTCCCCCGTGGCAGGATGAGCAGGGCAAGATCGTCCTGCCCAACCGGGACGAAGAATTCATCGTCGATGATCAGACCGGATTTGAGACCCCGCTCTTTAAAAATGAAGATGAGAAGCAAAAACTCTTTCCCATCGTGGACACCCGGATCAAGCATGCCGAGCGATTCCTGGGAGAAGTAAAAACAAAACTTATCGAGCTGATCGGTGGAGGGGACCCAACCGGCAATGCCGGTAATTATGGAAAGTTGTTGCTGGCTTATGTGATGTATCACCTCTTCGAGCAGGAACTCTACCAGGCCAATGACCTGAATGTCCACACGGTCATGTTTTATGTCCATGGACCCAAGGGCACCGGAAAAACAACCTACTTTAATACGATTCTGCGAGCCTTCTTTGGATTACAGTCGACCGAACAAACCAAAGGCAATACGGTAACCACCCCGGCCCTGGAGAATAAGATGGGGATGTTATCCAGCCTGCCGGTATGCTACGATGAATACAACCCGGATCTGGCAAAAATAGATTACCAGGCGATCAACGGGTATTACCACAAAACAGCGCGGCAAGTATCGGATATCGATCGAAAGGGTCGGAATAAATATACTCCTATTCGATCCACGCTTTCCAGTTTCGGGATATCCTCATCTCCTATTTCGATGGATGTGGAGGGTTTCAGACCGGAACCAAGCGTTGGTCCGGTAAATTTATCAATGATAATCATCAGCAGGTAACCGTATACAAGGCCCAGCATTCCCATGTGCTTAATACTGGCAGGTAGGGGATCCGGAGAATCAGCTGGATGATCTGTTCCCGCCTCCCGAAGAGGTGCGGGGATTCATCAAGACCGCCTGGACAAAACATCTCCAAGAAAATGAGTCTAAATCCGAACAATTGGGATTCGATGAAGAGGTTCCATTCTGAGATTCCCTTGTTGTGGTGATTTTGTAGAAACGTGGGAAATGACTAACCAGAATCTAACCATGCCTATTCTATGGATATTAATACTATTATTATCAATTAGTTAGTATGGTTAGATTATTGGTTAGAAAGATGGTTAGAAACAGGTCAGAAACAGGTCAGATTGGTTAGAGTTGGTTAGAAAAGTGACGGGAAATCTAACCATATATCTAACCAAACATAATGCCTTAAAAACAAATACTTATGCTTTTTGGTTAGAAGGTTAGAAGGTTAGAAGGTTAGAAGGTTAGAAGGTTAGAAGGTTAGAAGGTTAGAAGGTTAGAAGGTTAGAAGGTTAGAAAGTTAGAAGGTTAGAAGGTTAGATTGTGATGGATGGAGTTGGTAAATGTTGCATTTCAAACTTGAAGCTGAGTGTATAAAAAAAACGGCCGGGGCGAAGGGCTGAGTCGTTGAGTAGTAAAATAGTCGATAAGCAACGAGGGTTGGTTGGATCGACTATAATATGAGCGATCATCGATAGGTGATTCAACGACAAGAGGTGTATGACAGGAGCCGGTCACGTACGGTTCTGTGAGGGCCTTGGGGTGAAATTCCCCCTTGACCACTCACCTACTTTAACATAATTGTTTCAGAAACCCACCCAAAATACAATAAGCAAAAAAATTGAAGTCTAAGCATAATCCTATTGTAAGAAGGTGACCAATAGTCTATCCAAAGGTGGATTTTCTTACAAGGAAATCCACGTCAGTGTATTGAAGCTATCCATGAGGCATACGGTGGCAGAGTTACAGATTTAAGGGATGAAATGGAACGTAATGAAGCCTCATCAGTTGCGAGAGTATGTACCACAATATGACGTTGATTTTCCCCCTGTTTTAGATTGAAGCTGAGTGTTTGCGGTTGGGATGACATATTGACCGCAACTATCACTGAAGAGCCTCCTTTTGAGGTCGTGCGCAGATAAGAGACCACAGCCTTATTATCCTTATTCAGCATTGTAAGCCCGCCGGCGTACAATGCTTGATTTTTGCTCCGTAGCGAAATCAACTGTTTATACCAATTCAGCATTGAAATTTTATCACCACTTTCTGTTTCTACATTCACCCACTTATGGTTCGGCGGAACCGGCAGCCAGGTATTTGGATTGGTAGAAAAGCCCGCCTGTGGACCGGGTGTCCATTGCATCGGGGTGCGTTCTCCATCACGTCCTTTATCTTTGGGCCAGCCTGAGATGCAAATCGGATCCTGACAAGCTGATCTACGTTTTGGGGGTGTGGTAACCATACCGAGCTCCTCACCGTAATACATGAGTGCGACAGAACGTGTCGTCAGTAAGAGGGTCGCTAAGCCTTTAGCGATGGAGGTGTTATATTTACCATCACCATATCGGTCCCAACTTCGCGGGTTATCGTGGTTGTCAAACACAAACAACGGCATGTGCCCATTGAGGTCATTTTCTGCTTCGTAGATTTTTTGTCGAAATTTGCTCGCATCTAATTTATTGATAAACCCAACTTCCGTATCCATGGGCAATTGCAATTGATGTCCGTGCAGGCCATACATCGACAACAGGTCACGGGTGTTCTTCATGTATGTCTCGCCAACCAGTACGCGATTGCCGGGATAGCTGTCTACAATTTTCCGTAGTTTTCGCAACACGTTGTGAACCCCCGGCTGATCAAGTTGACGTGATAACGACTCGTTAGGGTCTCCAAATGCATCCTTACCTGAAGAGACTTTTTCATTGCGAAGTTCGGGATCCTCGAAAAGCGTCTGGATAGCATCAAGTCGGAACCCGGCAACTCCTTTGTTCAACCAAAAACGTACGATGTTGTACATAGCCTTGCGAACCTGTGGATTTCGCCAATTCAAATCTGGTTGTTGCTTATAGAACATATGATAGTAAAACTGCTTACGGGCTGGAACCCACTGCCAAGCTGAGCCGCCGAATTCCGATTCCCAGTTGTTGGGTGGCACTTTGCCGTCATGCTCGTATCGTTTTTGAAAAGCAGTTACACCTGGTTTATCGGCGGATATTCCCGAGTTCCACACATACCAATCCGCTTTTGGATTGGTGGTAGAACTTGCCGACTCCTGAAACCATTTATCCTTGTTAGAAGTATGGTTAAGTACCATATCCATTAAAATACGGATATGATGCTTTTTAGCTTCCGATAACAATCGATCGAAGTCCGCCATTGTGCCATACATAGGATCAATAGCCTCATAGTTGGCAACATCATAGCCAAAATCTACCTGTGGGGAAGGATAGATCGGCGTTAGCCAGATAGCATTGACACCAAGATTTTCAAGATAATCCAAGCGTTTTATGATACCGTTGAGGTCGCCGATTCCATCTCCATTCGTATCCTGGAAACTGCGCGGATAAATTTCATAGATAACAGCATGCTTCCACCATGGCTTGGAATTTGATTGTATAGTTTGATGATGTGTCGGACTTGTCTGCATGGAGGACTTCACCCGGAAGGCATGCGGTGATAATGTTGCCCCCAAAAAGCATAAAGGAAAAACAAGAAGTGATGATCTTGATAAAGACATTCGTTATTGAATTTAGAATTGGATGTTAATTGGCATAACGACCCTGCACATAATGGGCTAAGATACGAGCAGTGCTTGTTAATGTAGTTAAAACCCTGAGCACAAGCCAGATGTGAATTCATCCCCGATCCCGAAAGCTTTCGGGACGGGGTTAGTCCCCTTAATGCGCTTGCGCTTGATAGACACCGGCTTATTGCTGAGGTAGCATCCTTGGTTTTTCTGTGGTTATGTCTCCATTTGGAAGCTGGTAGTAGATTTTCCCATATTTACAATACACATTAGGAATGCCCAGCCTGCGATTCTCATCCTGAGCTTTACGCACACCACGATTTCCCAAACGGGTCAGTTCGGCAGAAAGGTCAGTAATATGATGTTTTTTTCTCTTACGCATCTTCTTATACCATTTGCTTAAAGGTAACGAATAAAGATTCATCAAGCACATATAAATCGTTATCGAAGAACCGGGCTACTTCTTGAAAATGGTCTTCCGCATTGTAAAATAAATACCATTGATCTGATTTAGGACGATAAACGTGCCAGAAATTCTTCATGCTTCGGTCAAACCTTCTTTTGAGGTCTTCCAAGGGAACATTATGACCACCTTTCTGAACCCTGATGGCAACACGTTCGGCACAGAAATCGGAATTAGGCACATAAACGAAAACAATAACGATGGCGTAATCACGATCTTTACGATATCTGTTGAGAATCGGAAGCAGTGTTTTTCAGGAAAGGGTGGATTCGATAAGAATATTTTTCTCCTTTTGAACCGCAACATCAAATCTCTTGAAAAATTCTTTTCCGGCTTGAACCCTGACCGATTCCGGATTCCCTGGATCTAATTCATAAGCGATATCATCAGCACTGATGTACTCAATATCTTTTTCTGCTAAAATTTCCAGTGCAAGTGTTGTTTTCCCGGAGCCATTTGGTCCGCCGACAACGATTAACTGTTTTTGTAGGGTATCCTCAATCATGCACGGAATATAACCGAATCGGTACTAACTGGAAATAGAGGTGTGCTAACGACCCTGCGCATAAGGGGCTAAGATACGAGCACCGATTGTCCAATGTAGCTAAAGCCTTGAGCACAAGCGAGATGCGGATTTATGCCCGATCCCGAAAGCTTTCGGGACGGGGTTAGTCCCCTTAATGCGCTTGATATTATTTGCCCCGTAGGTTTATTGATTAATGAGATAAAGAGTGAAGGATTGCTTTAGGATTTTTTTCTGCAATTTTCAGCAAAACCCTGGCTGGTCCCTGGGGCTTACGCCTCCCTTGTTCCCAATTACGCAAGGTCGCCACGCTGATGCCAAGCAACGAGGAAAACTCCTGCTGACTCATTTTATACTTCTCCCGGATAGCATGTACATCCGGTTCTTCAATAACTGTATGCCTGGAAGCTTTTGATTGGCCTTTTCGAATTTGACCGGCTTGTCTTACACTTTCGAGCAATTCATTAAATAGTTCTTCTTTCATGACAGAGATTCCTCCACCAGTTTCTTAAGTAGTTTCAATTGATCTTTCGACAGATCATCTCGTTCATTCTTTGGGTATGCATAGAGCATATAGATTTGGTCATCGTGGTCATAAAAAAAGTAAATAACCCGAATTCCACCCCTTTTTCCACGTCCGGACCCAGCCCACCTTAATTTTCGGATACCGCCACTACCTTTAATCACATCACCAGATTCCGGTCTGATAGCTAACTGTAATTGAAGCAAGTGGTATTCTTCATCAGTTATGAGCTTAGAAATCAACCTGGTAAAAATGGGTGTCTCAAAAAACTCCATTTAGTAACGTTTCGTTTTCAATGAAAGTACGCCAATGGCGTATAAATTTCAACAATTATAATTCAAGGGAGAATATAGATTTTTTGGGGTGGCAAAAGTATGAGGTGAAATGGGCAAATAACGACCCTGCGCATAAGGGGCTAAGATACGAGCACCGATTGTCCAATTTAGTTAAAACCTTACGCACAAGCGAGATGCGAATTCATCCCCGATCCCGAAAGCTTTCGGGACGGGGTTAGTCCCCTTAATGCGCTCGTTAGCACAACCGTTATGATTGTTCTGGAGGAATTTGACGTGCGTGCCAAACAGCTTCAATATAAACAGCATCCTCTTTAATACGATAGGGGATTCGGTAATTGCCAACGATTAGTTCTCTTAACGTGTCTTCACCGTATTCTGGAACTACGCGACCTATTTGAGGATAATCTGCGAGTTTATCTGTTTGACTCATAAGCTCTAGTGCCCATCGTTCAGCGGTTGAATAGTCATCTTGTGCAATATAATTCACAAAATCATTGACCATTTGAAGGGCTTGCCTGGTCCAGATTACTTCCATTTGGCCAGGTTCTCTTTAATCCTCTTTTTGGCTTCTTCATGAGTGAATACTTCACCACGGGCAATTTGTCGCTCAGCTTCCAGCAGATCTTCCATTTTATCAAGTTTATCGATCATACGCTGGTATTCTCCGACATCAACCAAGACGGCTGCACTTTTGCCATGCTGGGTAAGAACAATTGAGCGTTTTTGTTTTTGGACACGCTCGATAAAACTGGCCGCATTCTTTCGGAATTCAGATAAAGGGCGAATATCCTGATCCAACTCGAGATGTATTGCAGACATGATATTACGAATTAGTTACTTTTAAACGTACGTTAAAAATACACCAAATAAGACTTTGATACAATTGGAACAAAAGGAGAGGTGAAGTTGTGCTAACGACCCTTCGCATAAGGGGCCAAGATACGAGCAACGATTGTCAATGTAGCTAAAAGCCTGAGCAGAAGCGAGATGCGGATTCATTCCCGATCCCGAAAGCTTTCGGGATACTGGTTCTCGGACTGGTTCCGGGAGCATGATATTCCCCTAAAACTGGCCCACGCCAAGATGCTCAAGGCGATCAGCTATGCCAAGGTCAAGACCGATAAGGTCGATGCCCGGACCCTGGCGGAATTGCTCCGGGTAGGCCTGAACTAGTTAATCTGCTTGGTACGGGTAAAGGAACGGGTTTTTGTTAGGTCATTCAAAATCATTTAGCTTCAATTTGATTTATAATCCCTTGATTTATATATGTTTAGTTATTTAAACAAAATTATTTTGTAGCGATCTGTATCGAGAAGTGTGACCCCGCCGGGATTTATGTAAAGTTAGATTGAAATTGTCATAATCAATTATATACCAACAACCTGTACTAATTTTGTAAAATATAAATATCCCATTTGGTACGGGTATAGGTACGGGTTTCATGGAAAAACCAACTTTTAGCTAATAATATGGGAGATAAAAATATCTAATCAATCAAAATTTCATTTTCCTATGAAAACAATAGTTTGCCAAAACTATCACTTTTGGGTCGCTTTTCATCAATTGAGACTTTTTCAAATATATCTCAAAAAAAGACTTTCATATTCAGCCTGCAAACGTAAGGTTCGACCTAAGACATATCCCAGTAAAAACGACATCTATCGGCAATATCCTATTCATTCGTTAGTTTTTGACTGTGAATGACACGTCATGAAGATTATTTTTGCTCCAAAGGTAGAAGGGGTTTTGATCTACACTATCTGAACATGTTAGAGATCAGGTAATAACCGTCAAGTTCGGATCCCATTACTAAACTTGGTAATAGTCTTCAAAACTATTCAATCAAATATAAAAGCACCCGGTGCAAAGCCTCCTATGACTTTTTGTGAAGCTAAAATAGTTTGGAATTTATCGAATGACACTAATCGAGACGGGATATAATTCTATCCTGAATGATATTTATATGAGCTATAGGAAAAGAAAACCAGATTTAAATTTTTTCAACCATCGTAGAAAGGTTAAAAAAGTAAAAATAGTATTAAAATTAATAGACGATATAGTTTATGATAAAACGCAAACTGAACACGAATTTGTTAATAGAATGTATACCCTTTTCGAAAGGTTTCCTGATGAAATTGATGAGGAAACAAAGGTTTCGCATTTTGATCATGAAATTAATCGACCTGGCAATCCTGGTAACAAGCCAATACGCATGCCAGAGGGATTTTATAAATCAGCAGATAAGCTAAAAGAGGAATTTCCCGAAAAGTCACTCAGTTGGATTGAAAATAAATTACTGGTTAAGTACTTCGATGGTGATTTAACAAAAAAAATGACTGTATATAGACGTCTAAGGCAGTATTGGCAAAAATAACATTTCACAATTTTTCACATTAAAAAACCCTTAGAATAGTATCTATAATCAGGGGGTTATAGCCTGTTTTTTGATTATAGCTTGGGACATAGCATTATTAATTAACGATTTCTGCATCCTTGACTCGTTGTGTTCTTTTATGATATTATCTGGCCCAACGATAATGAGAACGAATCAAGAAAGGCTATGGAACATCTCATAATTAGCGAAAAAGATCAGCTTTTGGAAATTGTAAATACGGCAGTGCGTGAAGCGATACAAATATCTCATCAATCACGTAAGCAAGACCTCTCAGACGTCTCAGAAATCCTGACTGACAGGGAGGCACAGAAGCTGCTCAAGAAATCCCGGAGCACCCTTCAACGCTGGCGCAATGAAGGAATCCTGCCCTACAAAAAAATAAATGGCAGCATCCTCTACCGCCGTGAAGACCTCTTGGCCCTGGCCAAGTAATATCGTTAACGGGAGGTTAACCAACTGGTAAATGGAAGTAGGAATGGAAAGATCGCGCCTCAGCGAATGAGAGAAGAAAAATCATTACCTATCTGTGAGCGTCTGTTAACCGAACGAAACAGCGAGGGATACATTCAGGAATATCTATCCATCGTCGAGACTCTTACAGAAACTGACCCTATTGTTGCATTAGTTCTGCTGGTACGTTTTATCGGTTTGTACCCGGAGCTGGGGGATAAAAAAACAGGGACACAACTCTGCCAAATACTACCATCACGAATACCCGTAGATCGGTTGTATGCACGAGAACCAGGTTAATTAACCTGCATGTGAACCTGGTTAATGTTCATTAACCTACAAAGGAATACCATATGAAAGCTCTGAAAACAGACGGTGAATTACTTACTGGTGCCCGATTGGCGAACCTTTTGGGTGTTAGTCCACCGGCAGTCTCAAAGGCTGTGAAAAACGGTACTAGGTGCAAAGGAATTGACCTGCGGGAGATAGCCGTATTCGATACCAACGGATCCGTAAAAGGATACCGGATTGACCGATACGCTTAAGGCTCTGAAGCGGGAGAATCCTGATGAAAAGGACTCATCCGGTACCAGATCTAAAAAGCAACCCGGAC
>CAWBCD010000007.1:0-191139 GCA_963787205.1 uncultured bacterium | reverse complement strand
AGTAGTGTCCGGTAAAAGATAACAAAGAAGAGAGAAACCCTTTCGGATTTCCCTCTTTTGGTTAAGTTGTGTTCAGCTATAAACCCAACTAACCAAGATGAATAAAAGTACACATTTTTCCGGTCACCCCATTATTAAACAGCTGCTACAATTTATAGATCCCGGTCTGATTAACCGGACAGCACAAGCCTGGCAGGCTGATCGCTACTATAAACGCTTTAAGACCTATGATCATCTGGTTACGATGCTCTTTGTCGCCCTTAGCGGGGTAAGCTCTCTGCGGGAGCTCTCGAGCGTGATGCTGGCCTGTGAGGGCAAAATCAATCATTTGAACATGAGGCACTTCCCCCGTCGTAGTACCATCAGTGATGCGAATGCCAAGCGTGAGAGCGGGGTGTTCGCCGAGATTTATCACCGGTTGTTGAACAGGTACCGCAGGTTTTTATCGGACAGCAGCCCCCGTAAGCCCGCCGTAAAGGAGTTACGGATTATTGATTCGACCACCATCAGCCTGTTCACCGATATTCTAAAGGGGCCGCCCCCCCCCCCATACAACCAATATCTCAATTTCCCCAACTTTCCTTTACTCACCCCCCATATCACACTTTCTAAATTAACTTCCAATTCTTTTTTTTTTCCTACACCCTACCCATTCTCTGTTTTTCGTGACTCGCCAAAAAGACAATGCCGCCTGGCAGTCAGCCGGAGAATACGAGATTGCTGATTCTGTCGATCCCGGAGTCATCAAAGACGAACGAATTACCATTACAAAAGATGACCGGCAAATACGCCTGCGACGCATTGCCTATTATCACGCCACCCAGGACCGGACCTACATTTTCCTGACCAACAACCACCGGCTGGGGCCGGACAAAATCGCCCAGATCTACAAAAACCGCTGGCAGATCGAATCTATGTTTAAGCGGCTCAAACAAAACTTTCCCTTAAAATATTTCCTTGGCGACTCCCAAAATGCCATTGAGATTCAAATATGGGTAAGCCTAATTGCCCAGCTTTTGATGTTGGTGGTGCAGCGTAAAGCACAGCGCAGGTGGGCCTTTTCCAATATGGTCGGGGTTATCCGGTATCACCTGACCAGTTACATTGACTTGTTTCGCTTCCTGAAAGACCCCGATCAATCCTGGAGGCAGCTAACCACCAAACCTCCTGATCAACTTACCCTGTTTGGCTAACCCCAGGGGTTCTCTCTGGCTTACCGCTAAAAAGCATCCCTTAAATAGCTGCTGGCATCGATAGACAGGTATCGCTAAATTTTAACCGGACACTACTGTTTTAAAATCTTTACTCTGTTTCCCTTTTCAGAAACTCACAGAACCCGTTGCACAACCGGCTGATGTGGCTTCCCTCCCTGTTGATTATCCTGAGTGTTCGTTCCAGGCTGAGTTCAGGGACCTCCAGTCGGATCATATTGCCCCTATCTATCTCCCTTGATACCGTATACCATGACAAGCAACCGACCCCCAGTCCGGCCATCACAGCTTGTTTAACCGCCTCGGTATGACCGAAGGTTAAGAAGATATCGATGTTCTCCGCATGCGATTGGATTGCACGTTCAAAAACATCGCGTGTTCCCGAACCCTTCTCCCGCATGATCCATTTGACCTGCATCAGTTCATCAATAGTCAATTCCGACTTCATCTCACCAAAATATCCGGGTGCCGCAACGATAACTAGCCGATCGGTCAACCAATTCGAAGATGAGATATCCTCGTGCCTGACCGGCCCCTCCGTTAATCCGAGGTCAAGTGTTAAATCCAGCAGGCGTGATTCTATCTGTTCGGTATTTGCTATTTCCAGATCGATCGTGACCTGCGGATGTCGTTCCTTGAACCGGCCAATGATCCCCGGCATTAGGTAATTTCCGATGGTTGAACTGGCACCCACTTTTAGATCGCCATGCAATTCCCCATCATCATTCGTAAAAAGAGATATCATGTCATCTGTCTGGTGCAATATTTTGGATGCTTCCCGGCGCAAAAGCCGGCCCCGGTCATTCAGTTTCAGGTTCCTGCCCGTACGTTCAAATAGGGGTCCCTTTAGTTTTTCCTCCAGGTCGCTGATAGCCATGCTCACAGCAGACTGACTCAGATTGATATCCTCCGAAGCCTTTGTCATATGTTCGCGCCGCGCTACAGCCAGGAAGATGCGAAGTTGATTGAGAGTAACCATATTTTTTATTAATTAATCAATTTTTCTGATTGAATATATAAAATTAATCGTTTGTTCTTATACATACTGAATAGTTATACTTTCATTCATAGTTGACCAGACATTTAAGTATTAAAGTCTATGAGTGGAGTGTCTCCCAAAAAATCGGGTGTACCCGTTACAATCGGTATTCTGCTTGTCCTGTTGGTATTCTCTGCATTCGGATTCGCCTATTCTTTCTATTTCAGGAAAGAAGAACCAATAAACCGGAATCAGGATAAAAAAACCGACTTCTTTGCGAAATCACGATTCAATTTGGATTCCCTTCCGCCGGGGAAACAAGGTGAGATGATCAGATATGGTTATGGCCTGGTAACAAATACCGCATCAATCATTGGTCCGGATGTCAAAAATCCAGTCATGAGACTGGCGGGCAACAATCTGGCTTGTAAGAATTGCCATATTGAATCCGGACAAAGAAAATTTGCAGCGCCTTTTGTCGGAGTCACAGGTCGCTTTCCGCAATTTCGGAAACGTGCCGATGCCCTTGCTACTATCGAAGACCGTATCAACGGTTGTATGCAGCGAAGCATGAACGGGAAGAAACTGCCGCTGGAC
Organism: uncultured bacterium; assembly: GCA_963787205.1. Taxonomy (GTDB): domain Bacteria; phylum Bacteroidota; class Rhodothermia; order Balneolales; family DATFMH01; genus DATFNI01. The sequence goes on along the minus strand of CAWBCD010000007.1, from coordinate 188,352 downwards.
GGGCGTGAAATGAAAGCTATAGTTGCATATATGACATGGTTGGGACGCGGTGTTCCTTTGGGTGAGAAAGTGTCAGGGACCGGTTTCGTCAAAATCCACTATCCAAATCGTAAAGCCAGTCTATTGAATGGCAAAAAGATATTTATGTCGACCTGTGCAAACTGCCATGATGAGAACGGCCGGGGGAAGATGAATGATCCGAAGGATCCCTCCAAAGGCTATCTCTACCCGCCTCTTTGGGGTTCCGACAGTTTTAACCAGGGTGCCGGCATGCATCGCGTTTTAAAAGCTGCCGCATTCATAAAAGCCAATATGCCGTTCGGAACGACTTACAAAAAACCGGTTCTGACCGATGCTGAGGCATACGATGTGGCGGCATACATCAACTCGAAAACACGACCCGACATGCCTCATCTGGCCAAAGATTTCCCTGTGCTTTCTCTTAAGCCGGTCGACTGTCCCTATCCTCCGTATACCGATCATTTCACGCAGGAACAGCACCAATACGGTCCTTTCCAGCCCATTATCAAAGCACATAAGAAGCAATCGAAATCCTCAAAGTGAACTAAAAGAACTTCTATGAATACGTCACATTACATCCGGTTTTCCCCGGCGTTAACCCTGTTGGCAGCATTGATGCTTCTGCCCTGTGTGGTGAGCGCGCAGCAGGCACATATCTCCCCGCCGTGGACCACACCACCGCAAAACGGGAAAAACTTCACGATTGACGGCATCGATAATGTCCCGGATTTGCGCGGCGATATTGTCGATCCACAGCTTGTAGTCTTTTTCGCGGGCAACCAGTTCATGGTGATGGATGATTTGGTCAAAGCTTTTAAAAAAGCTTATCCACAGTACAAGCGTGTTTTTATTGAGACTCTCCCACCCGGTATTCTCGCCCAGCAGATCGAGACCGGTGCGCTTATAATGGGAAACATGCGGATTGCCCTGAAACCGGATGTCTATACCGCCGGTAAAGGACGGATCACCATGCTGCAGAATCAGAAACACTGGTTTTCTTCAAAGGAAGATTACGCGCGCAACCGGCTGGCCATCATGGTTTACAAGGGAAATCCAATGCATATCACTTCTTTGAATGATCTGGCGTCCAATGACATACGGGTTACAATGCCAAATCCACATTGGGAAGGTATCGCCAAACAGATTGAAAAGGCATACGTCAAAGCCGGTGGTGAGAAACTGCGTAGGCGCATTATGGTTACGAAGGTCGAGGATGGAACGACCTTCCTCACTCACATCCATCACCGCCAGAGCCCTATGCGCATCATGCGAAAAGAATCTGATGCCGGACCTGTCTGGTATACCGAAGCATATTTCCAGAAAATGATCGGCAACCCGGTAGATATGGTGCAGATCCCCAATAATCACAACGTGTATGTCACGTATACCGCCGCCAGCATGAAGACGGCTCCCCATCCCAAAGCGGCACAGGATTTCCTTCACTTCCTCACGAGTGAACAGGGACAAAAAGTCTACCGGAAATACGGCTTCCTTCCGGTTAATAAACACTGAATCTCACTCTAACTAATCACCTAAAATAAACATAGAATCAGAATGAAAAAGCTATCCTTTTTACCAATAATTACCGCTCTCATCCTTACCGCCATGACCATCTCTCCGGCAATGGCGCAATCATCATCCAGTGAATTTCATGGAGCCCAGGCAACGAAAGCACACTACAATGCTATCTATCAGATTGATGTGGCTGACAAGTCGGTGATGGGAAGGACCCTGCGCAATATCAAAAATGTGCTGAATGATCCCCGTCTGAAAGGGAAACTGACCATTGAACTCATCGCCTATGCAGGCGGGACCAACATCTATTTCAAGGGAAATGAGTTCGGGAAGCAGCTCAAGGAACTCCATGATAAGGGCGTTATACTGGCCCAGTGCAATAACACGTTACACGAACGTCACCTCAGCCTGGATAAGCTCTATCCCTTTATCTCAGTGGTACCCAGCGGTAATGGCGAGCTGATCATCCGCGAGGCTGAAGGTTGGTCTGTCGTCAAGCCGTAAGGTTTAAGGTTATGTTAGGAAGAATAGAACGCGGATGAAACGGACGACACGGATTTTCGCGGACAAAATTGGTATTGGTAGGGGCGATTCGTGAATCGCCCCCACGTCCTCCACTCCTCGTTACGGGGCTCTGCCTCGTAACGAGGAGTGGGAGCTCTGCTCAAATTCTTTAATTACTTTTTTTTATGTGGGCCGATCTGCGTTATCTGCGTTCTATTCCCTAATTTCTAATTTCAGATATTTTCGCATCCAGCATCTTCGACATCGATTTCTGCTCGGCCACATGCGGGTGTCCGGGTGTCTGCTTATAAGGTACAATGAGCGTGTAGATGTGATGATCACCCTTCTTCCTCATTCGGCTGACCGCCGTCTCCACATAACCCGGCCATGGAGATCCTTTCCTGGTAATATCCATGTTGCCCAGCATGCAGATGAAATCGGCTTTCGGATATTTCGATCGCAGGGTCTCAACAAAATGGATATAGGCCTCAATAATTTTCTCTTTTGACGGCGGATTCTTCTCTTTTGGCAGCAGCCAGGAATCATTCTGAAAAAGATTAATGACAACGATATCCGGCGTCCATTTTGAGAAGTCCCAATGACTATTGGGATCATTCGGGTTGAGGCGATTGTACATCTGTGGCATGGTCAGAGGATACCAGCTTTTGATGATCCCGATTCCGCTTCGTGAGATGCTGCGATAGCCGGCATTGAAATGGCGGGCCGTCACCGCATCGTACGCAACATAATTATCCATCATATCCGGATCGCCGTCGTGCTTACCTCCTGTGGTATCAAGCACCCCATATCCAGAAGTTATCGAATCACCGTAATACGCAATCTTGAATTTATAATGGATATCGGGACGAAATACCGAGTCGCTCTTTCCTATCTCAATACCTTCGAACTTAGTAACCGAAAACGGCGGGTCAATTCGCCGAAAAACATCAACCGTATGCTTCGTATCCTTCAAATTTTGTGCAATGGTATAAATGTGCCTTCCTTTCTCACATTTGATGACATGCCGGTGAGCGCCATCTCCATCGATAATGATATCGAAGTAATTATCTCCCCTGGCATTATCGAGAATTACACTGAGCCTGCGTCCCGTAAAATCAATCGTCGCCGAATTTCCAGCCCAGTAAAATTTTGGGGCGTCCGGATTGGAGAAATCGATACGACCCGCATAGATGTAATCAGGATTATCGGCCTTAACGATTTTCAGATTGGACGAGGCCTGCGCTAAAGTCGGTACGGGCAAGGCAGACAGACTTAGGAATACCGCCATCGCCAGAACGAAAAATTGAGATAAGATCCGTTTCATGCCTTGAGGAGTAAATGATTATCAATTTTCTGCTATATCAATCCGGGGACCAATATAACAGAAGATTGATCAGGCACAAAGAAAGGTGCTAAGCAATAAAAGGGTAATTGGCTGAAAGCTGATCGCTGATTAAAATCCGTACTCCCTCAGCAACTTTCTTAGGGCCTCGGCAACCAGGCTCGAATAGTTGCGTTCCGTGAGTGTAGCCAGGGCCTTCACCCGCTTAATGATGTCCTTTTCAACATAATAGCTGACAATCTTCTTGTCGACTTTTTGGCCATCGTGAGATTTATCAGCCATTGAAGCCTTTAGTGGCCGCGGCTTTACCGCCTTCTCAGGTGCTCTTCCAATGAAATCCAGCAACCCGATATCAACGGATTCGTGTTCGAGGGGACTATCACCCAAACTTCTTCGCGCTAACATAATTAATGAGTTAGGTACCCGTTCATAATTTCCCGTGACAGTGACATATAATCCTGCGCACCATAACTTTCCTGGTCGTATTCAAAAATGGTCTTATGATAGCTCGGGGCCTCGGCCAGCGCCACATTATCACGTATGATGGTCTTAAAGACCTTGCTGCCAAAGTGTTCTTTAATGTGCTCTACAACTTCTTTGTTCAGGTTCTTCCGCTTGTCAAACAGGGTACAAATGACACCTGTCACTTCGATTTCATTATTCAGGCGATCCTTCACGACTTTGATCACATCAATCAATTTTGAGAGGCCGTGCAGTGCCAGGTATTCCGACTGAAGCACGATAAAAACTTCTTTTACCGCGGTGAAAGCATTCAGTGTCAGCAACCCGAGATTAGGCGGACAATCGATGAGTATATAATCATAATTGGTCACTTTCTGGAGAGCATTGCGAAGCAGCATTTCGCGCCCCGGTTCGTTGACCAGCTCCATCTCAGCGCCGGAGAGTTCGATTGACGAAGGCACGATATCGATGGATTCATGTTTTATGATGCTCTCCTCGATCGTGGCCTGTCCCTTCAATACCTGGTATATGGTTGGATAAAGCCGGGAGGGTGTCACGCGTAATGAATAGGTGAGGTTCGCCTGGGGATCCATATCGATCATCAATACCCGATGTCCCTGCAGACTAAGTGCCGCCCCTACATTAATAACACTGGTCGTTTTTCCAACGCCGCCTTTTTGATTGATAAATGCTATGAGCTTCATAATATTTCGATGTTTAAAGCCGCCGGTGACTGCCTCTGCCTGATTGCTGAATTTAGAGCCAGATCACTACTAAATTAACATGCAAATGGAGCCCCCACGACTTTGAAAAGTTAGCAGTTGCTGATGACTTTACTAGTAAGAGACAGTTATCGGAGAAATGTTACAATTCTCTAATAAAACTTTACTCACTTATCATTTCCATTTCAACTCAAGAATTACTGAATAATCAATCCCTTTTTCACCAAGGCGTTAGCCAATGATCAGTTCATCAAGTAAATCAATTTTTTTTTTATAACCCGCGAAAATCTGCGGCAAAAACTTTACCGGAACTCCACCATCCACCTGCTTGTTATGACGCAATCAAATTTCATAAACATGAAGAAACTGCAACATATGCGCCTCTACTGGCACAGATGGATCGTTTTCAATATTCTTCTATAAATATAACGTACAACAGCCGACGAGTCACAACATAACGGATTATGAGCCAAAGAGATCTGGAAATCGAGATAAAAAGCCTTCGAATACGCACAGTCATCGGGTTCAATGACTGGGAAAGGGAGAAACCGCAGGACGTCGTCATCTCGGTGGCATTCACTTACGACGCCTCCCAAGCCATTGCAGAAGATGCCGTAGAACACGCTGTCAACTACCGCACAATAACTAAGGAGATTATCCGTGAAGTGGAAAAATCGTCCTTCAACATGGTGGAAGCCCTGGCCGACATGATCTACAACCTGGTGCATTCCTACGACGGTGTGAAGAAGGTTCGTGTGGTCCTGGAAAAACCGAACTGCCTTCGTTACTGCGACAACCTGATCGTTCGACTCTCCGATTTTGACTGAGCATCGAGCCGTCATATCGCTCGGGTCCAACATCAAACCCGAAACAAATGTCGAGAAGGCGTTGCGGGGATTGGAATCAATTGGTATGATCCTAAAAAAATCCTCGTTCATCTACACCGAACCCCTTCTCTACGAAAATCAGCCTAAATTCCTTAATGGTGCCGTCCTTCTGGAAACTGAACTTAAACAGGATAAACTACGTCAGCAACTAAAAACCATGGAAGTCAAACTCGGCCGGGCCCGCACAAACAACAAAAATGGTCCCCGCACCATAGACCTCGACATTATTACCTTCGATGGTGAAATTGTGGATGACGACTACTATGAGCGGGATTTTTTACAAAAAATGGTTGCTGAGGTATCAGAATTATGAATTTTAAGTTTTGAATTTTGAATTTTGAATTAACAAGGCTTGTCATTGCGAATGACGCGGCAATCTCGAATGTTGAGGGAAACGATTAACTTTAAAAGTTTTTACAGACAATCATTTGTAAACTTCACATCTTCGCTATAACTCTCTGTCAATACAAACTCAATCCATAGGGCATGCGTAAGCTATCCTTTCTCCTTATCTGCCTGTCATTTTTTTTAGTATCCAGCGGATGCAAGTCCTTTAAACAGGATCCAAAGATCGATCTCAGCGAGTTGACCATTGCCAAAATTCACCAGGCGTATAAGGACGGAAGGTATAATAGCCAGCAGCTCGTGGCGGCGTACCTGGAGCGCATAAAGAAATACGATAAATACCTCAACGCGATCACTGCAATCAACCCGCGGGCAATGGCCATTGCCAGGGCTCAGGATTCGGCATTTCAGAAGACGGGCGTTCTGCTGCCGCTGCAGGGCATCCCGATCATAGTGAAGGACAATTACAACACCAAAGGCCTACCCACGACGGGAGGATCCCTTGCTCTGAAGAATTTCATTCCCAAAGAGAATGCGTTTGTCATCGACAAACTTGTGAAAGCGGGCGCCATCATTATTGCCAAATCCAACATGGCCGAGTGGGCGTTCAGCGCGGAGCACACATTCAGCTCCACGCACGGCGAGACCCACAACCCATATGATCTCACCCGTGTGCCGGCCGGATCCAGCGGAGGCACGGCCGCGGCCATCGCCGCCAATTTCGCTACGGTGGGACTGGGCACAGACACTGGAAACTCTATCCGGGGACCCTCTTCGCACTGCGACCTGGTTGGTTTCCGAACAACCATGGGACTTGTCAGCCGCACCGGCATCATTCCCCTGTACCTGCGCAACGATGTGGCAGGACCCATGTGCCGCACCGTGGAGGATGAAACAAAGGTCCTGCAGGTGATGGCCGGGTACGATACCGCCGATTCCATTACCGCACACGCAAAAGGCTACATCCCGGACAACTACACGCAGTTTCTGCAAAAGGACGGCCTCAAAGGTGCGCGTATCGGTGTACTGAGGGCATTGAGCGACGATAATCCTGATCCCCAGGTTAAGGCATTATTTGAACAAGCTCTCCGTGACATGAAGTCGATGGGAGCACAGATCGTTGACCCGGTGGATGTCCCGAATTTTGATAGCCTGCGCAAAGACCAGTGGTGCGCGGAGTTCAGTAAAGATATCCACGACTACCTGGCTACGTACGTCAAGAGCGATACGATGAAAACCATCGAGGACATCATCCGTGTCGGCACCAGGGGAAAGGATGTGAGGGAGGGTTTGCAGTACGAGGCTACCCACAGCGGAAGGGACGGACACCCGGAGATCGGCTGTTCGGATGCCTGGCATGATGTGCGCCGTATCGCTTTCCGCGATGCCATACGCAAACGGATGGATGAGCTGCACCTTGATGCCATCGTCTATCCCTCCTGGAATTATCCGCCTGCCAAAATCGACTCCTTCGATGTGCAGTATAAAGGCGACAACAGTCAGATCATCGCTCCCCACACCGGTCAGCCCGCGTTCACCGTACCCATGGGCTTCACCTACGGCCACCTCCCCGCCGGCCTCCAGTTCCTCGGGAGAATGTACTCCGAACCGACACTCATCAAACTGGTCTACGCCTACGAACAAGGCACCAAACACCGGGTGCCGCCAACGGTTAAAGAAATGACAGGGATGTAGCAAAAAGTCCACCTTCGAAGCGGGTTGGGGGATGACACCAGCGATTCCTTAAAGTACCAGCCTCTTGATATCGTTTTACAAATCATGAAGTGCTTGTCTTATTATAGTCTTTTGCATGAAGAAAAAGATTTCAAGGGATTATTTCAGACTGATTAAAAGACTTTCCCACGTAAAATATAAATTTCACTGTTATTTCGATCCCAACTCATCGGACAGAAATCTATCCTGCCCGGAAACGTTGGCATACGAATCGAAGCAAATTCCACGTTAGCAGCCATTTTAGATTCCTCCACTCGCCTACTCGGTCGGAATGACACTGAGGGATAAAGAAACTTCCTTTTATTTGCGCATTCAAAATATAATACTTACGTTTATCGTTAGTAACGTATCGCGTGATCAATTCAGATGATTAGAAGTTTTAAGGATAAAGAAGCGGAGAAAATTTGGAAGGGTGTTCGGTCCAGGAAATTACCGGGTGGGATCCAACAAATAGCACGCAGAAAGCTGAGAATGATTAATAATGCTCAGAATATAAATGACCTCAGAGTACCACCCGCCAATCATCTGGAAAAATTAAGCGACGACTTGAATCACTTTCACAGCATTCGAATCAACAGGCAATGGCGAATCATCTTTATTTGGAAAGATGACAATGCGTTCGAGGTTCAGATAGTTGATTATCATTGAAGAAAGAAACTAAGATGGAAAAGCTGAAAAACGTACATCCCGGTGAAATTCTGAATGAAGAGTTCTTAAAACCACTGAATATATCAGCATATCGGCTTGCAAAAGAAACGTTTATGCCCCAAACACGTATCAGCGAAATTCTAAAGGGTAGACGCAGGATAACAGCAGATACCGCGTTGCGGCTTTCCAAATTTTTTGGAACAACCGCCCGGTTTTGGATGGGATTACAGAATGATTTTGACCTCGAGGAGGAGAATTTTCGAAAAGAAAAAGTGCTGGATAAAATCAAATCGTTAGAGAACAGCGCTGTATGAAGAAACACGCAACTCGCAACCTTTATCCGGTCCCGGGCTGCGTTTCCAAACTCAACACTCAACACTTGCCACTTAACACTTATTGAGCGGTTAGCTCAAATATGGCACTCGTCAGCGCTCCACGCGGCGACACGGTGATACCTTCTTTCATGAGGTAGTCGCCGGAGAAGGTTTTGCCGTTTTCAGGGAAGCGGGATTGGGTGCCGGGATACAGGTTGATCTCTTCCACTTTGTACTGCTTGTTTGGATCAAGGCCGCGGAGTTTCACACGGTCGAATATCTCCATAAACCGTGAGTGCAGGTTGTACGAATAGAGTACGGCGTGATCTTTGGCATGATTCACGTACATTAATACGGCACGGTTCTCCTTGTACGGTGATATCAGTCGGTACAGGTCGCCCTGCCAGATGATTGGGCTCAGACGCTTGAAAGTCTGCACGGACTGCTGACTGAATTGCAGGTCTTTGGGCGACAGCTTGTCCACGTTGATGTCGTAGCCCATCTTATCCATCATGGCGACATCGGTGCGGAACTTCAGCGATTCCTTGCCCCAGGACGTGATGTGTGCGCTCAGAGCCAGTGACGGGAAGAAGTAGGAGTAGCCCCACTGGATATAGACCCGCTCGAAGCCGTCGGTGTCGTCGCTGGGCCAGAACGACGTGAAATACTTCAGGGCGCCGTAATCGGTGCGCCCGCCACCGCCGGAACAGAGCATCATCGGCAGGTGCGGGTACTTGGCGCGGACCCGCTTGAACACTTTGTACAGGCCACGCGTGTAATCAATGAACAGGTTACCCTGGTTCTGCTTGAGATATGGGGAATATTCGTTGGTCATCGGGCGGTTGCAATCCCACTTGATGTAGGCGATGCCCGGGTTTTCGCTGAGCGTCTTATCGACTACGTTATAGACAAAATCCTGAACTTTGGGGTTGGTTAGATCCAGTACCAATTGGTGCCTGTAATAATTTTCCTTACGGTTAGGCAGACGCAATATCCAGTCGGGATGTTCATGATAGAGAACGCTTTGCGGGTTCACCATCTCCGGCTCGAGCCAGATGCCGAACTTCAATCCCTTCTTTGTGGCTTGCTTCACGAGGTACTCCAGACCATCCGGCAGCTTCTTCTTGTTGGCCTGCCAGTCACCCAGCCCGGCGTGGTCGTTGTTGCGCGGATACTTGTTGCCGAACCAACCGTCATCAAGCAGGAACAGATCGACCCCCAGCTTTTTGGCCTCATCAAAAAGCAAGACGATTTTGTCCTGATTAAAATCAAAGTAGGTCGACTCCCAGTTGTTCAGCAGGGTCATCCGCGGCTTTGTGCCGTCGAGGATGCCGTACTTTCGCGCCCAGTCGTGGAAGTTACGGCTGGCCTGCCCTTTGCCATGGTGACTGTACGTGAAGATAAACGCCGGCGTCTTGAACAATACACCGGGCTGAAGCTTGTATTCCGATGCGTACGGATTCATACCAGTAACCACTCGCAGCGAGTTGAGATGATCAACCTGAAACAGGAGCTGGAAGCTGCCGGTCCAGGCCAGTGTGCCCGCAATGAGATCGCCATGCGTCTCAGTCGAAGGCTGTCCAAGCGACAGGAAAAAGACCGGAGTCTGGTAGATATCCGGCCGTGTGCCCAGCTTGCTGTCGATAATTTTGATACCGCTGGTCAGCTCGCTCTGCTGCATGCGCATCTCCTTGGCCCAGTCGCCGTGAAACTGTGTCAGCCAGTAATGTGGAGCATCGAAGTGAAGCATCGACGAGGCAAAGTTGGTCAGCGTCACCGCTTTTTTCTCATGATGCTCGATCACCGACCATTCCTTAATGATATCTTCTTTCGCAAAGGTCTTGAAATGCAGACTCACCCTCACCGGATATTGCGGATCCTTCAGGTTGATGATTGTCTCGGTAATATCGGGGTCATCTCCATTTTTGACAGTATCATCCTCATATACCAGGTTCAGTGAAGGGTTGCCGTCCGCATGAATCATCCGGATGGCCGGTGTACCCGGATCATCCATCCCCGCACCGATATAAGCCTCATGTCTATCGGGATTCATGATATCAGCCGCGGAACCTTTCTGTAAGCGCTGCCCGATATACGACTGGTACAGGCGGCCGTTGTTACCGACGGTATACACCAGTTCGGTATGATCGGTTTGAATGATAATTTGCTTTTGATCCTGTGCCCGGACCACTGACAGGCCACACAGCATAATTAATAAACAAGACACCAGAAAGATCTTCATATCGCAAGGTATTAGATGGATGGAAAACTGAATCAACAGTTAACGTTAACATATAGAGAGTAAAGTAATTATAAAAAATGACTATCCGGAATCAGGCCAATAGGTGCCTGGAAATTGCACACGGGTAATAGAAACCACCGGGGACACAGAGAATTGCGCAGAGAGCACAGCGATTTCAGCCTTATTGCTCTGTGAACATAGTGTCTCCTTAGTGATCCCTGTGGTTTCCAGAGAATCCCGACTGTAAAACCTCTGTTATGCAGTTGTTGTACCATTTACGTATAGTCAAAAAAAATGTGTTTGAGCAAGGGGAAATGTTTGATTGACGGTTTGTTGCCGTGCAACGCAGATGTCATCGCCCTGCTCCCCTTCAAATGAAGTTGCAGGGCGATGAATGGATGAGTAAAGGAATTACTTGAATTTCTTTTTAATGTATGTAAGACAAAGCCAAAAGAACATGACCTTCTGTAGAGCAGGTGGGTTTTTAAGATGTACCAAAAGCATCATTTATACCACAGGACCTATTTTATCTGACCGCGAATCTCACCGCCATGGTATCCGTGATACTGGGAGGTTGCAATCAACACATAGGCTCCGCCATTTCGAATTATCGTAATCAGTGCATCCAGACCTTTACTCTTCATAGAACCCCAAAGGTCGTCGGCTGTAATAGTTCCTTCAACTAATACCCCATCAAAACGTCCCTCGATCAGTTGCGTTGGCGGTCCTCCCGCCGGATACAGCCATACGGCAACCTGGCACCCCTGGCCATTGCCCCCCATACCACCATGACTGCCATCATTTCCAACACAGCCTTCTTCGCCTTCATCACCATTACATCCTTCTTCTCCGGTTTCATGTTCACCACATCCGCCTTCCCCGGCTTCGTTGTCACCATGTCCGTCACCATTATCCCATTGCTCTCCAGGAACGATACGAATCTGTGCCATGAGCACATTTTCAATATTTGATACAATCAACTTATAGGATATAACTGACCCTTCCTTGTTTATGTGAAAAATTGCCTCTCCCTGAGCTTTCGTGTCAGCCGCCGGAGTTCCATCCTCGCTACTCAGGTGGGCTGTGAAATTACGCTTTATGGAACTTGTCATAGTCGGCAGATTTCCATTTCCTGCTTTCAACTCGATAAACCCATTTTGTGCAGAATTTGCGGAATTGAGTGCCTGGTTTTCACATGAATATCCAATAATCAATAGTGCGCAAAGCAGACCAAAGATCTGCAATTTATCCCTTGCCATAGTTATTCCTCCATTGGTTATAAGCTTTGGAAGTATTTCATCTTACACCCTCTCCTAAGCTTTCTGAAATATTTTTCTTCCTGTAAACTTATGCGATTGCCATACACAACAATTAGCACTTCTTAACCGGGACACACGATTTATTGACGGTTTCGGCAATCAGATTGGTATTTCTTCTTTACAAACGTACTATAAATAAGTCATTCCTACGTATTTCTTCTGTCTTATATCCTGATTTGCTCAACAAATCTTCCAACTGTGGTCTCGGATATGGAATAGGATCTTAATAATCATGCCGGCTCCTGAAAGTCAGAAACAATATTTTTGAGGAATGACAAACATGAGTAAAAAACAATTCAAAACTAATAATTCAACATTCAAAATTTCCCCATCCTTTCCCTTATCCTTTGAATACTTTAGATTTATCTGCCAGCTAGCGAAAATCCAAATTCTAATATGAGACTATGAACCGATCATCGCGTGTGTTGCTCCGCAGGTGGATTATGCCATACCTCTTTTTCATGCTCACATTCATTTCCTGCCAGAACCGGGGCAACCGCGTGGGTGCCGGGAAAAACTGGGCGGTATATCAGGGAGATCTGGCAGGCAGTCAATATTCCAGGCTTGAGCAGATCAATCGTCAGAATGTCAAGAACCTGAAAGTGGCCTGGGTGTATCACACCGGGGACAAGAATGCCCAATCCCAGATTCAGTGCAATCCACTGATCATTGATGGCGTGTTGTATGGTACTTCACCACTACTCAAGGTGTTCGCTCTCAACGCGTCAAACGGAAAACAGATCTGGCGTTTTGATCCCTTCCCACACGATACCACTTACAATCCATTGGGTGTAAACCGTGGCGTTTCCTACTGGTCAGACGGCAACGATAAACGCATCCTGTTTGTCGCCGGATCCTATCTCTATGCTCTGAATGCTGAAACCGGAAAACCGATCGACAGCTTTGGAGATCATGGACGACGTTCACTCAAAGACAGCCTCGATCTGGACCGTGATGTCAGCAAGCTGTTTGTGACATCGACAACACCGGGTGTGGTATATAAAAACCTGATCATTGTCGGCACACGCGTCTCCGAAGGTTCTGATGCCGCTCCCGGTAACATCAGGGCATATGATGTACGAACAGGCCATATTGCATGGACTTTTCATACGATCCCACAGCCCGGTGAGCCCGGTTATAACACGTGGCCTCCGGATGCTTACAAATCGGTGGGTGCAGCTAATAACTGGGCCGGGATGAGTCTCGATAAGAAACGGGGTATTGTCTATATACCAACCGGTTCGGCTGCTTTCGATTTCTACGGAGGCAACCGGATAGGCAAGGACCTGTTTGCCAATTGTGAATTAGCACTAAATGCATCGACAGGGAAGCTCGTATGGTATTACCAGATGGTCCACCACGACCTTTGGGATCGCGATCCCCCATCGACCCCCAACCTTGTCACAATCAATCACGACGGTAAACGGATGGATGCCGTCGCGCAGATCACCAAGCAAGGTTTTGTGTTTGTCTTCGACCGTGATACCGGGAAGCCCTTGTTTCCCGTGGAGGAACGCCCCGTTCCATCTTCCGACATACCTGGCGAGCAGACCTGGCCGACCCAGCCCTATTCTCTTAAACCCCGGTCCTTTGCAACCCAACAATTCGAACCAACCAATATCTCCCCCGAGGCACATAAATTTGCCGTCGACAGCCTTAAGCACTTTAAAACCGGCTCCCTTTTTACGCCACCCAGTCTGCAGGGCACTCTCCTTTTCCCCGGATATGATGGCGGAGGTGAATGGGGTGGCGCGGCTTATGATCCCACTACCGGCTACCTGTATGTAAATGCCAACAACATCGGCTGGGTCTTGCAACTGATGCGGGTTACAACAAAAGATGGAACACCGCTGGCGGCCGGACGCAGCCTCTACCTGATGCATTGTGCCTCCTGTCATGGTGCCGATCTGAAAGGCGACCCAAACAGCAATTTCCCCTCCCTTGTTACTATTTCCGATACCCTTACCGAACAGAAGGTACGGTTGAAGATCGAGAATGGAGGTGGATTTATGCCGTCTTTTCACCAGCTGACAGAGACCCAGCAGAACCTGTTAGTGGATTATCTTTTCAAAAAAACATCAGAACAGTCCTCAGACAAACTCAAAGCCGCCGGTAAAAATACTCTTCCCTACGCTCACACCGGTTACAAAAAGTTCCTGGATCCGAATGGATATCCTGCCAACAAACCACCCTGGGGAACGCTCACTGCCATCAACCTGAATACGGGCGACATCGTCTGGCAGAAACCTCTGGGAGAATACAAGGAACTGATAAAGAAAGGTATCCCGGTAACCGGCACTCAAAACTATGGCGGACCGGTCGTTACGGCCGGAGGTCTGATTTTCATTGCGGCTACCAAAGACCAGGAATTCCGTGTCTTCGACAAGAAAACGGGCGATCTTCTCTGGAAAACAGATCTTCCTGCAGCCGGCTATGCTACCCCCAGTACGTACATGGTGAATGGGAAACAATACATCGTCATCGCCTGCGGCGGCGGCAAGCTCGGTACCAGGAGCGGGGATGCGTATGTGGCATTCAGCCTTTAGTTCCTTCGGAACAATTTTAAATTATTCCCGAACCTCGGGATGAATTTTGAATGAACAGGTACCAAGACATCGAAGACGATACTGTTCTCATGAGAAAGATCAGAATGTTTTTGAACAGAAACCTTTGCGTTACGTTTCGGGCGTTAGTTGAGAAACAAATCACAAAAAGGTGTCAGGCTGTACTTTAGCCTCTCTTTTGCGTACGGACCAATACCTGTTTCTTATTCTTCCCAACTGACAAGCCATTCGATTTTTAGCAATCCATAATGATGTGAAGGATCTAATGTAACGATCACTCTGTTTCGGGTTCTATTATATAAACAGTTCATTACATGGATACATCTATTTACATTGACTTAGAGTATCTAAATGAATTCACAGGAGAGTCAGGTTAGCGGGTATAGGAGGAATCATGGAAACCACTATTCATTTATTGGCACGTGCATTTTATCAGGAATCAATCACACGTTTGATGGGCCGTATCAATGTTGGAATTGAGATCATCAATCGTAAAGAGGGAATAAGAACAGGAATAAACGAAAACAATTCCAGCCATTTATATCTCATCGAATCCCAATATCTTATTAGTAACTACATCAGTAAAACATCAACTACTCCCATTCTTTTCATCGGAGCCTTGAAACAACTTCACAGAATATTTGAGTTTCCGCAGCAAAACAAAGGTGGCTATATCACCCCTGCCGATGGCTTTGAAGTATTACCCGGAGCCATCAAAAAGATCATCAGAGGGGAATGGTTCATCAGCCCGTGCACACGATCATTCCTGGAATCAGACTGGCTACAGCAACAGCGGAAGCTCTTGCATAGAAAACTACCCAAACCGCTAACCAGAAGTGAACTTGAAATACTTTTGGAGATAGCCGGCGGAAATACGAGTTCCAGGATAGCGCAAAAACGGTATCGTTCGGTGCATACCGTAAAAACCCAAAGAAAGGAAATTCGACGAAAACTGAGTCTACCAAATCAATACAATCTTAACATTTTAGCAGCCCAGAAACTAGGTGAAATCAGAACACTTTCCTCAATCGTCACTGATCCTGAAAAAGTACAGATCCTGTTAAAAAATACTTCTTAGGAGGTATGGAATATTTCAACCGATGGTTATTTATTAAAAGTAGTTCCAATCAGAAGTAATCAAACAATAACTGGAGGTACTACTATGAAGGATCTCAGAAAAATGGGAGTAACTGAATTGGATTCCGAATCGATAGAGGCAACTTTCGGAGGCTTTATTACTCTAATAATCCTCGGTACTATTTTTACAGCCGAAGAAGTTGCAGCGGCCACCGGTGCCATATTTATCGCGGGGGTTGGTGCTGGCGTAGCTGCAGCAGCAGCTACTGACTAGACAATTAAAAATAACTATAAACTCAAGAGGCATTTAAAAATGGAAAATGTACTTATAAAAAGTGACTACGGTTTAGAAAACTTATCTCAGTTTAATGTGACCGAATTAAATAAAAAAGAACTTTCCACTACCAATGGTGGTGTTGTCCTGACAGGTGCTGCTGCTGTTGCCGCAGCTGTAGGTGGAGGCTTACTTGTATTAGCTGCAGGAGTTCTTGTAGGTGTAGCCATTTATTACGGAGTCAAATGGCTTACAAACTAAATAACTAGCAATGACTATACCTGGTTTGTTGTCTTTCCTGACACAAACTAGGTATTTAAAAAATTCTTATTAATCAATGATTGTATAAAGATGTTGGCGACTCACATTTCTTACAACGAACAAGAAATCATTTCATTTACGAAGAAATTTACCCTTTACAACATAATTGTTGTAGGATTCATGTATTGCCTTCTGTGGGGAGACAGTTTATTTCTTGGTTTTAAAAAATTAGTTGATTTACTCTTGAATGATGGTTTATTAGCATACATATATTTTTTCATGAAAATATTTTTTGGGGGTACAGTTTCTATTATATTTGGAATTATCTTACATGAGCTAATACATGCCTTTTTCTTTATGATATTATCAAAAAATAGTTTTAAATCTATTCAATTTGGATTCAAGAAAAAGCCACTTTTATTTTATGTACACTGTAAAGATTCATTGAATATTCACGCTTTTAGAACCGGAATAATCATGCCTGGATTGATGATCGGTTTTATTCCGACAGTGATTGGGCTGATATATGGGAATATTTACCTAACTGTCTATGGTATCATTTTCACAAGCGGCGCTGCAGGCGATATCATGGTTTTCCTTGCCACAAAAGGACTAAGACAGTCACAAAAAATCAGAGATTTACCTAATAGAATGGGTTTCGAATTGGTTGATTAGTATTCGATTTTTCATACAGCATATTTCTGTTATCTAAGTATTTAAAAATCAAGAGAGAAGACTTGAGTTATGGAGAAACACTTATTTCCCAGGGAGATTATTGAGTATTCATCGGAGTATCACATTTGGAATAACACGGTTTCTTCCCAGGTTCTTTATAGTTCCGTGATAATCGTTTTGATTTCTGTTTTACTCCTGCTGCCGTATATGGATGTCGACGTGAGCGTATCGAGCCGCGGGATCATTCGACCTGTAGTTGAAACCAATACCATCACGTCTCTTGTTTCCGGTAAGATCATTTCCTTGAGAGCACACGAAAATGAACGGGTAACAAAGGGTGATATCATCGCAACAATCGAAACTTCGGGAATCCGAAGCAGGCTTCTGCTTAATCAGAAACAACAGGCAAAACTACGTCCTTTGATTCACGATTTGAAATTACTCACGGGGTTAGATTCTTCATCGGTTTTTTCAACTAATCTCTCCTACGGATTAAAATCTCCTGCCTACAGACAATCATTCTTCCATTTTCGTGAATTGCTGATAAATGACAAGAAACAAATCCAAAACAAGAGGCGGATATTTCGGCAGGATGAATATTTATATCGAAAAAAAGCCGTGAGTAAGTCGCAATACCAGGAGAGTGAATATGATCTGTTTATGGTGAGAAACACCTTCGAAGTCCAGCTGACCGAACAGATCAGACAATGGCAGCTTAAGCTGGACCAGAATCAAAAAGAAATGGATCAACTTGTGAGCACACACCGAGAATTGCTGTCAAAGATAAAGCAGTATACCCTGAGAGCACCGGTTACCGGAACCATACAAAATCTGAACGGTATCTCCGAGGGGAGTTACCTGTCTCCCAATCAAAAACTGGCAGAAATATCTCCGGATACCGGACTCATAGCAGAATGTTATGTGATACCCAGGAACATCGGAATACTCAGGATAGGAATGACCGGTCGCTTCCAGATCGACGCGTTTAACTATAATCAATGGGGAACCATCAACGGGCATATTGTTGAAATATCCAATGATGTGTCTATGATAAATAACCAACCGGTTTTCAAAGTACGATGCAGACTGAATCAGCCTTACCTGGCACTTGCCAACGGATTTCGGGGGTACGTAAAAAAAGGCATGACTCTGCAGGGTCGATTCATCATAACAAGTAGAAGCCTGTTTCAACTCTTATATGATCGAGTTGATGATTGGTTGAATCCAGTCTGGAACACGAGTCAATCGCACTCTCCCACCGCATCAGTTGATTCATAATATTATTCACAACTAAATAACCGGCGATTTATAATCATCAAGAGATGAAAGCGAGTCAGAGGAAGATCGGAATCAAACAACATGACATTACGGATTGCGGCGCTGCTTGCCTGGCATCCATTGCGGCACATTATGATCTAAAACTACCCATTTCCCGCATTCGCCAGTCCTCGTATACGGATAAAAAAGGCACAAATATTCTCGGTATGATTGAAGCCGCTACAAAAATCGGCTTCATGGCTAAAGGTGTCAGGGGCGAGTTCGACAGTTTGTTCAAAATTCCGGTACCAGCCATTGCTCACGTTAAGATTAAGGACGTGCTGTTTCATTTTGTAGTTATCTATGGAGCCACAAAAAAATACATCCGAGTGATGGATCCGGCCGATGGGAAACTGCATGATTTGCCACATGCTGTTTTTAAGGAACAATGGACGGGAGTTCTGATTTTGCTGGTCCCGGATGACGGATTTGAAACAGGGAATAAAAAAATATCCATCATCAGCAGGCTCTGGTACCTGATGAAGCCTCACAGGGCTGTGATGACACAAGCGCTGTTTGGTGCAGCTATCTTTACGATCATCGGATTAAGTACAGCGATATATGTTCAGTTAATTGTGGATCACGTATTAACAGAAGGCAATATTCACCTCCTCAACCTGCTCAGCATAATTATGATTGGATTGCTTGTCTTGCAAATATTCATAGGTGTTACCAAGACAATCTTTACTCTCAAAACCGGGCAACAGATAGATGCTCGATTGATCCTGGGGTATTACAAGCATCTGATCAGGTTGCCCCAGCAATTCTTCGATACAATGCGGGTTGGTGAGATTATCTCACGTATTAACGACGCCGTAAAAATTCGCGTCTTTATCAATAACGTTGTCATAAATCTGGCTGTCAACTTTTTCATCGTGCTCTTTTCCTTCGGTTTGATGTTCACTTATTACTGGAAACTGGGTCTGGTGATGTCGCTAATCATACCAGCCTATGGACTAGTTTACCTTATTACAAACCAACTGAATAAAAAAACACAACGCAGCATGATGGAAAATGCTGCATCACTTGAATCACAGTTGGTGGAATCACTGAATGCTGTTTCCACAATCAAACAGTTTGGTCTGGAGAACTTTGCCAATATCAAGACAGAAACGAGATTTATACGATTACTAAAGAGTGTCTATCAGTCTGGCGTCAATTCCATTTTTTCCGGCAACAGTACGCAATTTTTTTCACGCATCTTTACGATTATCCTTCTTTGGTGTGGTGGTTACTATGTTCTCGACGGTTTGATAACTCCCGGTGAATTGCTCTCCTTTTATGCTATTATCGGTTACTTCACCGGACCGGTGGGGCAGCTTATCGGAATGAATAAAACCATCCAGGATGCTATGATAGCCTCCGATCGTTTGTTTGAAATCATGGATCTGGATAAAGAAAAGGGTGCCAACCGTCTTCAGCTTACACCTGAACTTATTGGAGACATTCGCTTTGCCGACGTCAAATTCAGATATGGTTCCAGAACCACCGTTTTTGAGCATCTAAACATGGTTATTCCAAAGGGACAGGTTACAGCGTTTGTCGGAGAGAGCGGATCAGGAAAGACAACTTTGATTAACATCCTTCAGAAATTGTATCCGTTGACAGCCGGCAAAATTTTTATTGGTAGTCTGAATATGGATTACATTGATATTCGAAGCCTGCGTAAACATCTGGCGGTCGTTCCCCAGAGAATAGATCTTTTCGCAGGCAATGTGATTGATAATATCGCCGTTGGCGAGACTGAAGCCGATATGAAGCGAATCATTTCTATATGCAACGAGCTCGGTATTCATAAATTTATCGAAGACTTACCCAACGGATTTGAAACATATCTGGGTGAAAATGGCGCCAGTCTTTCAGGAGGAGAAAAACAACGTATAGCAATCGCACGGGCTCTTTACAAAGAACCCGAAATACTAATCCTTGATGAAGCCACATCCTCCCTGGATTCCGCATCCGAACAATATGTTCACCGGACCATTCAACTCTTACGGGATCGTGGAAAAACAGTGATTCTTATTACTCATCGCCTGAGCTCCGTACTCCATGCGGATAAAATATGTGTTCTGCACAAAGGCCATCTCGTCGAAGAAGGAGAGCACGAACAACTGATCGAACAAGAAGGTCACTACTTTAAATTGTGGCGACAGCAGATGCCCTTATCTGATTTTGAATTCTGAATTTTAAATTTTGAATTAAAGGGAAATCGTTACTAAAGGTTGGACCGAATCAGACTGATTCAAATAAATCATGATGAAATTATTAAGTGAGCCTGATATGCGGGTACCTGGATAGCGTTTGGAAACGATGGAGATTCCTATTTTCATGGGAATGACGGCGTTATAGTGACAAACGCGTCCCACCCCAATTCAAAATTTAAAATTCATAATTCAACATTCTCCCCCCTCTTCTCTTGCCTTTGAGATCCTGCTTCTTCATCTTCGTGGTGATGATTTCATGGCACTAATCCTCTGATCTACATGTTCTACATCGCCGATCTGCACCTGCATTCCCACTACTCTCGGGCGACCAGCAAGGATCTCAACCTGGAGTCGCTTTATCAGTGGGCACGACTGAAAGGAATCAACGTGGTCGGGACCGGTGATTTTACACATCCTGAGTGGTTCGGGGAGTTGCGTAAAAAGCTGGATCCGGATGGCAACGGATTTTTCACCCTAAAGAATCCACCCAAAGATCCCGCCCTTCCGGGACTCAAAACCCATGATATCGATGTCCGTTTCTGTCTCACTACAGAAATCAGCTCAATCTACAAATACGGCGATCGTGTCCGCAAGAACCACAACCTGGTCTATGCCCCTGATTTCGAGACTGTGGCCCGGATCAACCAGCGACTGTCGACCATAGGTAATCTGGCCTCGGACGGACGCCCCATCCTGGGACTCCCATCGCGTGATCTTTTGGAAATTGTACTCGACACTTCGGATCGCGCCTACCTGATTCCTGCACACATCTGGACACCATGGTTTTCATCTCTCGGATCGAAGGCGGGTTACAACAGCATCAAAGAGTGTTTCCGGGATTTAACCGATCATCTCTTTGCCGTGGAAACAGGACTATCGTCGGATCCGGCAATGAACTGGAAGATCAGCGAACTCGATCGATTCACCCTCATTTCCAACTCCGATGCCCACTCGCCTCGCAAGCTGGGACGCGAAGCCAATCTCTTCGATACCGATCTGAGCTACGACGATATGTTTAACGCGATCAAGACCCGAAACGGTTTTCTCAGTACGTACGAATTCTATCCGGAAGAAGGGAAATACCATCACGACGGGCATCGCAAATGCAACGTGTCTCTCGATCCGGAGACTACGAGAAAATACAATGGACTCTGTCCTGTTTGCGGCAAACCGCTGACGGTAGGCGTGCTCAACAGGGTCGACTCGTTGTCTGATCGGGAAGAACCGGCACAGCCATCCGATGCTCCGGGTTACGACTATATCATTCCGCTTCCGGAAATCCTGGCCGAAATTGAAGGCAGCGGCCCTGAGTCAAAGAAGGTTCAGGAACGGTTTAACCAGGTTATATCACGCTTTGGCAATGAGTTTTCGCTTCTCCGGGAAGTGCCCGTGGAGGATATTCAGAACCAGGGCTGGATTGCATTGGCAGAAGCCATCCGACGGTTACGTAATAACGAGGTAGAACCGCAGGCCGGGTACGACGGCGTCTTCGGTGTGATCAAAATTTTCAAAGAAGGTGAAGTCGAACAGGTTCGGGGACAACTGGGTTTCTTTGGTCTCGATGATTACAAATCTGAATCAAACGACATAAAGGCTAAAGCAGCGGACGAACCCCTTGCGTGTAACGAAGCGACAGTCGAGAAAACCGGGGAAGCAGCTCCTTTGCTCAATCCGGAGCAGGATTCGGTCTGCAGAGTCAGCGCCAAGCCAGTGCTGGTAATGGCTGGTCCGGGCACTGGCAAGACACGCACTCTCACCGAATGGATCGCACGTCGCATTGAAAACTGGGAAGCCGATCCTTCCGAGGTTATGGCTGTCACATTCACCAACAAAGCGGCTGACGAACTGAGGGAACGGCTCACGACGCGCATCGGCAAACGTGCCCGGTATATCACAATGGGCACCTTTCATGCCATAGCCTGGCAACTGCTCAAAGAACGCCAGCCGGAATTACACTCTGTCTACGATGCCGCCTCGCGACGGATGGCACTTCTTTCTCTCTTCCCCGATCTGAATAACAACCAGATCCGAACATTGAGCGGACAGATAGAAAAGCATCTCGAATCCGGGACGGAACTCCAGGCAGATGACCAGGATTTCTTCCATCACTACCGGGAATGGCTGACCAAACAACATGCTATTGACTTGTCCGGATTGATACGGCATCTCGTCGACGGATGGAAAGAGAACGACGCCTGGCTCCAGCAAGTCAGGCGTGGTTACCGGGCAATTGCAGTCGATGAATTCCAGGATATCAATCCGGTTCAGTATGAGATGATCAGACAACTTGGAGCAGATAAGCACCTGCTGGCCATCGGTGATCCCGATCAGTCGATATATGGGTTTCGCGGATCGGATGTGACGCTCTTCTACCGGTTCCGTGATGAATTCAGAGCTGAGGAAATTCCTCTCCGACGCAACTATCGTTCTGTGGAAAATATTGTCACCGCTGCATCGACCCTGATCGGGCACAATACAATAAACAGCGGTGTTATTCCGGAGGCGTTGCGAACCGGCGACTCCAAGATCACAATCTTTAAAGCTCCCAATCCCTTTCATGAAGCCGATTATATTCTCGGTGAGATCGAACGATATGTCGGCGGTATCGAAAGTCTGAGCACCGGTTCCCACACGGATTCGCAATTCAGTTATGGCTTCGGTGATATAGCCGTGCTGTTCAGAACGAGAGCTGTTGGAGATGCGATCTTCACGGCTTTCGGGAAGGCCGGTATCCCTGCCACCTACGGCGAGGCTACCTCCTTTCTGTCGGCCCCTCCCTTCAGCATTGTTTCGGATATGCTTCAATTACTGATCGATCCGGATAACCGCCTTGTTTTAGGTGATTTGCTTGCGAAAGCGTATCGTTGGTCAGAAGCAAATATCGCCTCTCTCCTCGCTGCATTGAACGCACAGCCTGTCCCGTTGTTTAGCGATAATCCACTCTCTTTTCTTGATGAACTCTTACGAAACGATCTGGCAAATCTGCGCACGATTTATCATATCGCGCGGAAAAATCAAGCATCGGATGACCTAAGGAAAGTGGTCGAAACAATTTGTAAACATTTCCTGGCAGATGAAAAACTGGACGAAGCCGACCGCTTCCGCAAAGAAACGCTCATGGAATTGGCGTCCGGATCTTCGCCTGATATCCGGGAGTTTCTCGAAAAGATGAAGCTCAATCCCTACACCGATGCCGGACAAATGAAAATCGATGCAGTACATCTGCTTACCTTTCATGCTTCAAAAGGGTTGGAATTCCCGGTTGTCTTCATTAACGGGGCAGAAGAAGGCATAGCACCACTTACCCGCGAAGGTACCGATATCGAGGAAGAACGCCGGCTTTTCTATGTGGCAATGACGCGTGCCAAAGATGAACTTCAGATAACGTGCAGTTCCAGACGCAGCCGGTATGGTAAGATCGAGATAATGGAACCGTCCCGTTTCATTGATGAGATTCCGGATAACCTGAAATCGAGCATGGAAAAACAATCTACCCTAAAAAGAACACCACAAGACAACGGAAAGCAGTTGGGACTATTTTGACTTTCCCTCCCTTCTTTCATGGGTTCTGTGATCTTGCTTAGATGTTCATGCGAGGTTTTTAGCTGTGAGCTCTTGATGACATCTCTCGATTTACGATGGACCGACAGATCGATTTAAGATTTTAGATCACTAACCCGGATTATTCACCAAGAAATTGAGGGTGGTCTTTAAAATTTTCAAACATAATATAATCAATATGATCACTGCTAATTATACCTCTTCCCGTGAATAATCCGGGCTTAGCATGTCGTAAATTGGTCATTCGGTCCATAGATCCATCGCAAATCATTCCTTTCTTCTACAACCTTATGCTCCATCCGATACCGCCTCCAACATCTGAAGACGACTCGCTAAAGCCAAAGGAAATATTGGCATTCAGTGCGATGTTTTTCGTCAAAAAATGCCCTATGCCGATACCCAGGCTCATGGGTGGATCATATCCATCCATAATTCGGGTATATCCTGTGAAGATACTTGAAATAAGCCACTTACTATTTTGAAAAGATTTACCAAGTCCCAGCGCAAAGCTTAATGGATCTTTAAAGTTAAGGTCCGGCATATCACCAAGATGCCAGTACATGGCATCGGCAGTAATAAAAAACGTACCGAAACGCTGGGTCGCAGACAATCCTGCGCCAAAATCCCATGCTCCCGTACCAAAGCCGGTCTCAGGATTGGCGAGAGGTATCTTGGTACCGGCATTCAGATAAAGTGATGTTGTAGTCAGTGTACCTGGTGTCAGTCTTACTGACAGGTACACGTTAGGATCGCTAAAACCGAATTTATTATAGGAAACGGTATCTTCCAGAGGTACGGCCTTTTCTGCAACTTTAGTGGATGTTGTTGATGCCATGGTACTCATTTGTCCCTGACTCCCTTTACCTCTGCCCTTTCCCGCGTTGCTTACGGTTCCGCTCTGGGGTCCGCCGGTTGGGATATAACCAACGCCACTGTACGATATCCATGGGGTATTCTGTAACATATACGGCACATTAAGAGAAATACTTATCCCGCTCTCCGTAATGCGAAATCCATTACTCAGATAAAAGCTGTTGGTAGATCTCTCAAAAAAATAGGTGCCGGTCGTATACTGGGCGCTACCAAAGTAGTAGACTTTTTGCCCAAATACACGGCCGACTCCCAATACCCCGGATAGTACCAATAGAACCCCCACATAACAGATGATATTAGATATACCCTGTCTCATGGTACTGGTATCCGGATGAGTGAATAATAGTCTCGATAACCTCAGAAACGGTTACTGATTTTGCGTTGGTTGATGATCCCTCAGCCGCTTTGTCAGCCGTTCCATAGTCTGAACAGCGTCGTCCATCTGGTTAGTCATGTCATGCAGACGTTGACGAAGCCGGTCCATGTCGCGCTGCATATCACGGGTTTGCATCATTTCACGATCTTGCAGCATTTGATTCATACGTTCGCTGGCGTCTTTCATATTGCCAAGCGTATTATGCATCTGTTCGGTAAAACGATTCATCAACCGGTATTGGCTCTGTAGCTGATTATTTTGGTTTTGCTGCATCCAACGATTCATCTCCTGGTTCATACTCTGCGTACGTTCCATCAGCTGGTTCATATGCTGCATCATATCCTGCACTTGTTGCATGTGCTGCTGCATCTGTTGTTGCTGATTTCTCGCAGGTTGTTGTGCCCATGCCGCCAGAGTTGCCAGTAGGAAGACGACTACTGTGAACATCGTCATTTTCATCGTTCTCATCTCAGCCTCCTGAAATAGTAGTTTAAGGGGTAGTGGGAGAGAGGCCACATCTACAAAACGATAAACGTTCCGATAACCGCCTAACATTCCCGGGCTCAAATGGAGTTAATAAATATTCATTCTCGTGTAGAAATTGTGGAGAAAGACAAGAATGGCTGGTTTCCCGCGGCCGCCACGGACGGTCTGCGATGCACCCCCATCATTACCTGCAATACGGTTTCAGCAGGTCCCTCGCTTTCGAGCTGAAATCATCGGATTCTCCCGGAGGATAAGAAATGGAAATACATGCAATTAAAACCGGGTCCGTTAAAGTCAAAAAAGCACAGCAAAGCAGAAAACCCGGGGGCATGCTTCGCGTGCTTTCTGATAACGAGTGGTCTGAATGGCTGCCGATTCATGCCTGGCTGATCAAACACCCGGAAGAAACAATCATTGTCGACTCCGGTGAGACGAGCCGTACTTCCCAGCCCGGCTATTTTCCGAGCTGGCATCCCTTCTTTCGGCTCACTGCAATAATGGATGTTTCCCGTGAGGACGAGATCGACCGGCAGCTCAACCGGTATAATGTGGATCCTCATGACTTCGATACCGTTATCGTAACACATCTGCATACCGATCATATCGGTGGAATTTTTCATTGCCCGAACAGCAGGATACCGGTCCCGTCTGCCGACTACCGTGAAGCAAGGGGACTGCTGGGCAAACTTAAGGGATTTCTTCCACAACATTGAGAAAACTGGTTTAGTCCCGGCTTTGGGCCAGGGGTAGGGAAAATCCGGATTAAAAAGGTCTGGCTCAACCATTCCTTCGGAAGGAGTAACAGAACATAAAATCGCTAATCTTAAATCGGTCTATGGCAAATCGAAAAATGTCATCGGGATTCATTAATTAAGGCGGCGCATGAACCCTTACTGGAATGACATCCGCCAGTGCTACCTCATCTAACCCCCTCTCCGTATGCATGGAGAAGGGCCTTAAAACCATTGTAAGGCTTTAACACGGACGGACTCCCACGATTGTGTCCGCGTAAATCCGCGTTGTCCGTGTTCTATTCTTAATTTTTGAAGATGTATGGATACTCTCTATCGCTTGTCTTGCACATCATTGACGGAGTTCATAAACTGCCGGTGAGGAAAAGATTATTAATTATATGCAGGGGTAAAAATGATTCATTTCAAGAAGATACTCGTCCCGACCGACTTCTCCAGCGGCTCTAGGGTTGCTTATAAATATGCCGGATACCTGGCGAAACACTTCGATGGAACAATCGATTTTATCCATGTGGTACCCTCCCTGAAGTATCTGGCTGAAAGTATTGGCAACATGGGTCTTCCACTCGATATGGAGAAGGATATCTATCCGCATCTCGTGAAACGGGCGAAAGAACATTGTGAGGATGACATCCGGCAGTTCATAGCCGAAAATCACCGCGGGAATAGCCTGATACTCGTGGATCGCAAACCATCGGACGATATCATAGAGATAGCCAGAGAAGATCATTACGATGTGGTTGTGATGGGTGCTCGCGGTGCACATGACGACGGGCTTCTAAAATGGGGAGGAATCACCGAAAAAGTAATACGATACTCCTCCGTTCCTGTGATCAGTGTGCCGGGTAAGATGCCGAAGGAAGGAATCTCCAGGATTCTGGTTCCTACGGATATGTCGGATATCTCGTTTAACGGACTGCCGTTTGCCGCTTCCTTAGCCGCTGCTGTAGATGCGGAGATAACGGTACTTCATGTTCTGGAACTCTACGGATCAACATCCGAAAACATCCCCCGTGATCAGGGCAAAAATGAGTTGGAAGCACTGGACAGCCTCCTTTTGGATAAAATCGACAAAGCCCTTCAGGAGGCCGGTTCCGTCAGGGCCCGTCTTGAAAAGGAACCATACCAGCTATTCGACAACCTGATCATTGATGTGGATGGGGAAGAACATGTTATTAAACTGCATACAAAGATTGTCAAGGGGGTATCCGCCCATTATGAAATCGTGGATTTCGCCTCAGACAACATGGATCTGATCATTATGGGAACGCACGGACGCAGCGGACTGAAGCACCTCCTGCTCGGATCAACGACGGAAAAAGTGGCTGAATACTCTCCTATTCCTGTTTTCACCTTCCGTTCGCGTAATTTACCCGAATGATCGAAAAATTCTTGTGCACAGTTAAGAAAACCTGTATTTTTGCAAGCCGATTCACCCGGTACCGTTAGCTTTCGGCTTCGCGGGTGCGGATTGAATAACAAGGGCCTGTAGCTCAGTGGTTAGAGCAGTCGACTCATAATCGATTGGTCGGGGGTTCAAGTCCCTCCAGGCCCACAAAAAATTATTCTATAAAAGCTGTTCAAAAATCCCGTTTAAATTGATTTTAAGCGGGATTTTTTTATTTATACGCCTTCTACCGCTGTCATTCGAAAATGAAATGTAGGCTCCCCTGAAAGTTGGCCAACAGAAAGTAGAGAATCGGACGGTTTTTGAGCCCCTCCCAAAGTTATGGCTTATATCCTCGATAGTGCTATAGCTGAAGGGTATCAGGTCTTGGTATCAATCGACTCAATCAATAGTCGATCGAAAAATTCAAATAAAAACAATTGATTTACAACATCATATTCAGATCTTTTTATCAAAAAAATATTTATCTAAATAAAAATAATATTAAAAGACATAATAAAAATAATACCAATGACCAAAATCGATAATTTCTATACCATTTGACATTTTTCAATTCTTTCGATTCCAGAAGAAAATTATTTCTAGACCAAGTGGTTTTCTCAATTTTTTCTTGATCTGGTTTATCAGTGAGTAAACTTATCCCCATCATTACACACAAGCTAAATACAAAAATAAATGGGACGACTAATAAAAAATGTATTTTACCGAAAATTTCATCCTTATATAATAATGTAATTATGGATACTATTAAGCCGCAGAGAAGTCCATAAAATGCTCCTTCCTTATTTGCTCTCTTAGAAAATAATCCAAGGAAAAAAGCTGCTACAATCGGGGGAGCTATATAAGAAAGCATTTCCTGATAGTATTTAACTAAAGAACCAAACTTGCTAATTTGCGGAGCCCAAATAACAGCAATAGTTAATATTATTACTGATGAAATACGTCCCACATTTACCATTTCCCGTGAGGTTACGTCTCTTTTTAGAGTCGAATAGAAATCCATGGTAATCAAAGTAGAAGCAGAATTAAGAATAGCACTCAATGTCGAAGTAAGGGCCGCAATCAAAGAAGCCATCGTAACCCCTAATAAACCTACAGGCAACAATTTAAGTAACATCGTTGGATAAACCATATCCGGGTCCGGTAAACCAGCGAATAACTTTTTTGACATCACACCCGGATATATTATAAAGAAGAGAGTTGATAAAGTTAAAAATCCAACGAATAGTACACCTTTTCTACCTTCATCAACTGAACGAGCACTCAAAACTCTTTGAACCATCGTCTGATTATTCCCCCAAAAATAAAATCCCAGGATTGGTATCCCCACAATTAAGCCTAGCCACGGAACTGAAGGATCATTTATTGGACGTATGAGCCGCATCGTCATACTATGATGCAGAAGCAATTTATGTATATAACTGGCTCCACCATTAACTGCCGCAAAATATGTCAACATAATTGATCCGGCTATCAAAATAGTAGCCTGAATAATTTCCGCGCTTATAGCAGACGAAAGCCCACCAGGAATTGTGTAGGAAGCCACAGCAAGAGCAAAAATAATAATGATCACCTGTAAACTTAATTCAGGAAAAATAAACTTTATGACCAGTGCGGCAGCATAAAGAGATCCAGCAGCATCTAAAAAGATATTTCCGATAATAGTTATAAAAGAAAAATAATATCGTGATCTGTTATCAAATCGCCTTTCTAAAAATTCAGGCATCGTATATATGCCGGAATTGATATAGAATGGCAAAAAAAACATGGCAAAGAATATCATTACAATGACAGATATCAAATTGTAATTAAATACCGCAATACCAGTACTATACGCATCTCCAGATTGGCCAATTAGTGTTTGACTCGAAATGCTTGCAGCGAATAATGATAACCCGATCGCTGGCCATTTCATATTTCGACCAGCTAAAAAATATGAAGCAGAATCCTTGCTTTCCCCGTGCTTCAGCGCCCACCAAATAATGCCTGCAAAATAAATTCCTATAATGGCCAAATTGATAAAACCCAGATGCAATATTCTCATGATCTCGTTTTAACCTTTGATCCTAAACAAGAGATAAAGTAGCCCTGACCAGTTATAGGAAATATGCATCTATTTAATCCGCGGAATATTATTTAAACCCTAATCCAATTATAACGTAAGTATATTTTTAACAAGTTTATACAGATATGGAACATAAATTTTATTCACAAAATAAATATTAATAGCTCTATCAGGCATGTGACCAATTCATAAATTTAAATCACTGGTGTCCATTAAAAAAAAATTAATCAAATAAATTGAAGAATCTGAAGATTCAGAGAGTTTTCAACTACTATTATAAACCCTCCCGGCGAATGGAGACAAGCTCTGCAGGGCGGGTCCATTAAATTGCTGGAAATTCCGAACATGATCCTTCAGAAAGGCTTCTAGTTCAGCATATCTAAAACAATGCAAGCGGATCATACCCCACAGATTCTCATATGATTTCAAAAAGAATCTACGCCAGGGCGAGATCAGTTGCGACTCCGCCTTTTTATTTCCTCACAGTTTCCCCCTTACAACGGTGATTATAAACTTAGATGTCATAATTTTCAATAGTTTAACTTCCTACAACTTATCGTAATCAATCAACCTTAAAATCTTTTAGATAATCCAAAATCTTTTTTATGGAACAAGTAGCCACACATACATATTTATCCGCTCCTCCGTAGTAAATGTATAAAGTATCGTTTACGATAACATTTCCAGTTGGGAACACACAACCTTCGTAAAACCCCTCCATTTCATAATATTTTTCAGGTTCCATAATCCAATCTTTTGATCTCGCAATAATCTTTGTTGGATTTACCAGATCTAATAATACTGCACCAACCCGGTAAAAACCTTTACCGCCTTGATCGACACCGTGATACAATAATAACCAACCGTCTTCTGTTCTTAATGGCGGTGCACTACCTCCTACCTTCTCTTCCCATGTACCTTTTCTGCCTTTTATCAATAGGTGACTTACTTCGTTCCAAACCATCAAATCATTTGAAAATGTTATCCAGATAGAGGGATATTCACAGCCATATTCCGGACCAATCCATTCTTTAGGTCGATGCAAAAGGACATATTGCCCATTAATTTTTTCCGGAAATAATATAGAATCCCGATCATCGAGATTAGATTGTGATATTCTCCCAAGGCGATGCCAACTTTTAAAATCCGTCGTTAGTGCCAATCCCGAATTTGTAATATTATTTCGATATGCTACTGGGGCATTGTTACTAACATTTGGCAGACGCACTTCTTCATAATTAAATGTCCAGTAACACCCCGGCGGATATGGTCGGTACGCATAAGTTACATAATACTCTTCCCCAAATTTCACAATCCGTGGATCTTCTATACTTCCAGAATCTGGCCCATCATCGCTCGGACTAAAAACGGGATTGTTTGATATCCTTTCAAAATTTATTCCATCTCTGCTAATCGCCAGGCCAAATCGAATGATGTGTTCTTCATCATCCCCAGCTGCTCTATAAAGCATATAAAATATGCCATCATCATACCAAATTCCTGGATTGCAAACTGAAAGACTTTCCCAATTATTTTGATGATTTGGTTTTAAGATTGGGTTTCTCTCATATTTTTCTAAAATCATCTAATAAAATATTGAATATTCAATGTCAATTTATGAGCTCTTTCGTACTTCAATAATTTCCAATAGCATATTGCATGGTAAATATACTATCCTATTTTTCTTTTGAACTTTTAAACAACCCTAATTTACCTCATATCAAAAAAAATTCAATCAATTTAGAGTGCTTACTTATAATCCTATCATTTGGGTAGGCGTATTCCATCCACTAATTTTGAGTTGATCAGCTATGCCCCCCTTTTTTGTTACTCTATAATGCACTGTAAGAGTCACGCTTTGATGTGGGGCCAGATTGACATAGTTGCCACTCCAATACGAAGGCAGCACTTCTTTGGTACCATGATGGCTCATTAACTGCGTCCGTATAAAGAAGGCAAGCTTGTTGGTTGGATTTGTGATATGGACCCGCCAGGTCGGTACGTTTGCCCGGGCAACTTTCTGAACCCAAACCTTCACCTTGGTTTCCGGCAACGATGACAAGGTCTCAAATTTATTATTGGGGGCTAACCAATAAAAATTATGTGACACCTTTTGTCCATTATTATTGGTTAGCATTAAGTCCACAAAGCTTAATGCCTGATGTTGAGCTAATGCAGACTTTAGAGACATCACATCTTTAACCTGATGATTGCCAATGCTAATCTGCTTTACCTGGTCGTACCACACTTGTGAATCTTTGTTGAAGATTCGAATGTGAACCTTCAAATCCTTTCTGTCGCGATATTGGCGATTGACAACGACAACCGTCGAATCATTCAAATTGAACTGCACATGCAAGGGTTCATTGGCTTTTTGCACGTAATAGTACCCCGCGTTAGGTTCCAGATACCAATCATAAATTTGCTGAATTAAACTTGGCCATGCCGAATTCAGCTTCCAGAGTAAAATTCCGCCAGTTTGATTCAGTTTTGACTCCGCCGATTCGAAAATGGCCCGGTAACTGTTTGCATTAACCAATTGTGCTTTTTCAGTATAATTTTTAATACTTGTCAATTTACCATAACGATCTACTGTTGCTTTGTAGTAAATCACATTTCTATTAGTACAGAAATCATGATACCCCCAGGTATTATTCAATGGAAACGGAAGCGTGGTATCGGGTACCAGGTCCGGAATTATTTTTTTCAGGGAATTATATGGCGGCAGGGATAGTATTCCAGCTTCATCTTTAAAAACATAATCATAGATTTTTTTCTTCTTCCCGTTGTCTTGGACCGTTCGGCCGTAGTCTACGTAATTAAAGTAATCCGTGGGATTAATCCACACATACGGTCCCCCGCTATAGAATCCATCGGGCTCGTTCCCCGGCCATGAATTTTTCCAGCCCTTCGGGATTTTTACATTCCCATCCGAACAGGCTATAAACGGGCGGGTGCCATCCAAATTTATGACCCCGTTCCGGATCGCTTCATACAGATCCTTGCGCGGATGATATTCATTGCCCCCGGTCCACAGAAGCAAGCTCGGATGATTCCGCAACCGTATGATTGTACTCCTGACATCATAGATAAATACCTTGCTCTGCAGCGGCCATTTCTGGGATCCTCTCTTCCCCCATCGACCCTGCGTTCCTCCCGTCGTCCAGAAATCCTGCCACACCAGCAGCCCGTCTTTATCCGCTTCGTTAAAGAAGGCATCCGGGGGGGTAATTCCTCCTCCCCATACCCGTACCAGATTCAGGTTATCATTCTTGATTAATCCCAGTTCCTGCGCATACCTTGCCGAATCCCGCTTCAGCATCAAATCCGGTACCCAGGCTCCCCCAAGCAACTGTATTTTTCGCCCATTGATATAGAAATCACGGCGGGCCCAGCCGTGAACATCGCTTACTTTGGTGCTTATGGTCCGTATCCCGAATATCGTATGGGAGGCATCCGATATCTGGCCATTTGTGACGTAGCGCAGTTCCAGTTCATACAAATTAGCCCTGCCCTGCCCGTTGGGCCACCACAAATGGGGATGATCGATCCTTAACGCTTTTACTTTTTTCGGGGATAAGGTGACCACTCGGGTTTGTCCGCTTCTCACTTCTTCGGGTTGTGTAAAAAGCACCTCCGGTCCCTTGAAATTGTGGGGCTTAATAACGACCTGTAACTGGCCCCGGCTGGTTTGGCTACCATGATTCTCGAGTCGGGCCTGTATCCTGATCCTCGCCCGGTTGGTATCCGGCAAATCAGGCAGCTGGGTTATAATATGGGGCTGATTGATCGTCACCGGTCCACTTGCGGTTATATACACCGGTTGCCAGATCCCTTCTTCCCGGCCCCGGGCCGCCGGAACCCAATTCCATCCAATAGAACACAGCATGGTGACATTTTTGCCGATGTCCCCGGTTTCTCCCGCATTCGGATAAGAGGGTCCCAGGGCATTCAACTGGGGGTGTGAGGGTAATCCGGGATAATCCAGGGGGTAGATTTCCACCGCCAAATGATTTTCTCCATCCGGATCAATGGCACCGGTCACATCAAAACGGTATTGGCCAAACATGCCCACCATTTTCGAGGAATCCGCAATTTGGGTTCCATTCAGCCACACCGCTGCCCGGTAATTGATCCCCTTAAAGGTCAGCCATATATGTTTGCCCTTATACCCTTCAGGCAGCTTGAACGTGGTACGATACCAGTACGGATCTTTCCATGGATTCCGGTTATTGGGAAGGTAACTGTATTTAAACAGATGATAGGTTGAATCGAAGGCATCCGAGGCGTCCGGAATACGCATATTATTCATCCCATAATAGGGACTTGGGTATACCTTATTGGCAACCAATCCGGCTAAAACCGTGGAGGGAACCGTGACCGGGAACCAATAATTTCTGGGCTGATATCTGCCCGAGGAGAGTTCGGTTCCCTTTGCTTTAATAATATCCGAACTCTGGAGCTGGAAATGCTTCAGTTCCATACGATCGGGATTTTGCTGACAAAATCCCGGTTGGGACACAACAATCAGCATCAGCAAAGCGAGCACACCCCCTACTGATTTTAATTCAAATAGTCTTAATTGCTTCATGTTATTTGATTACTAACTATGTTAGTTCAAGTATTATTGATACTATTTCTGAATCTTATTGCAATTAACTCATACCATTTGAAATTCCTAAATCATTGGATCCTACTCTAAGTTTCATACGGAGGATCCAATGATTTCAATAATAGTTCATTCTAGTCTCTTTGATTGAGCAGGTATATTCCACCCACTAATTTTTATATGATCAGCTGTTTTACCTTTTTTAATGGAATGACTAGAAACCGTTAACGTCACACTTTGGTGTGGAGCCAGATTGACATAGTTGCCACTCCAATACGAAGGCAGCACTTCTTTGGTACCATGATGGCTCATTAACTGCGTCCGTATAAAGAAGGCGAGCTTGTTGGTTGGATTTGTGATATGAACCCGCCAGGTCGGAACGGTTGCATGGGCAACGCTCTGAACCCATACCTTCACCTTTGTTTCCGGCAACGATGACAAGGTCTCAAATTTATTATTGGGGGCTAACCAATAAAAATTATGTGACACCTCTTGTCCATTATCATTGGTTATCGTTAAGTCCACAAAGCTTAATGCCTGATGTTGAGCTAATGCAGACTTTAGCGACATCACATCTTTAACCTGATGATTGCCTATGCTAATCTGCTTTACCTGATCGTACCACACTTGTGAATCTTTGTTGAAGATTCGAATGTGAACCTTCAGGTCCTTTCTTTCCCGATACTGGCGATTGACAACGACAACCGTCGAATCATTCAAATTGAACTGCACATGCAAGGGTTCATTGGCTTTTTGCATGTAATAGTACCCCGCGTTAGGTTCCAGATACCAATCATATATTTGCCAGATCACACTTGGCCACGCTGCATTCAATTTCCAGAGCATGATACCGCCGGTTTGATTCAGTTTTGACTCCGCCGATTCGAAAATGGCCCGGTAACTGTTTGCATTGACTAATTGTGCTTTTTCACTGTAATCCTTAACACTTTTAGGCTTTCCGTAGCGATTAATTATGGCGTTATAATAGGTCTCGTATTTACCTCCGCCTGAACAAGCATCGTGATACCCCCAGGTATTATTCAATGGGAACGGAAGCGTGGTATCGGGTACCAGGTCCGGAATTATTTTTTTCAGGGAATTATACGGCGGCTGGGATGGTATGCCTGTTTCATCTTTAAAGGCGAAATCGTAATTCGTTTTCTTTTTCCCGTTATAATGATAAGTCCTACCAAAATCTACATAATTGAAATAGTTCACCGGATCTTGCCAGGAATAGGGTCCCCCGCTATAGAATCCATCGGGCTCGTTCCCCGGCCATGAATTTTTCCAGCCCTTCGGGATTTTTACATTCCCATCCGAACAGGCTATAAACGGGCGGGTGCCATCCAAATTTATGACCCCGTTCCGGATCGCTTCATACAGATCCTTGCGCGGATGATATTCATTGCCCCCGGTCCACAGAAGCAAGCTCGGATGATTCCGCAACCGTATGATTGTACTCCTGACATCATAGATAAATACCTTGCTCTGCAGCGGCCATTTCTGGGATCCTCTCTTCCCCCATCGACCCTGCGTTCCTCCCGTCGTCCAGAAATCCTGCCACACCAGCAGCCCGTCTTTATCCGCTTCGTTAAAGAAGGCATCCGGGGGGGTAATTCCTCCTCCCCATACCCGTACCAGATTCAGGTTATCATTCTTGATTAATCCCAGTTCCTGCGCATACCTTGCCGAATCCCGCTTCAGCATCAAATCCGGTACCCAGGCTCCCCCAAGCAACTGTATTTTTCGCCCATTGATATAGAAATCACGGCGGGCCCAGCCGTGAACATCGCTTACTTTGGTGCTTATGGTCCGTATCCCGAATATCGTATGGGAGGCATCCGATATCTGGCCATTTGTAACGTAGCGCAGTTCCAGTTCATACAAATTAGCCCTGCCCTGCCCGTTGGGCCACCACAAATGGGGATGATCGATCCTTAACGCTTTTACTTTTTTCGGGGATAAGGTGACCACTCGGGTTTGTCCGCTTCTCACTTCTTCGGGTTGTGTAAAAAGCACCTCCGGTCCCTTGAAATTGTGGGGCTTAATAACGACCTGTAACTGGCCCCGGCTGGTTTGGCTACCATGATTCTCGAGTCGGGCCTGTATCCTGATCCTCGCCCGGTTGGTATCCGGCAAATCAGGCAGCTGGGTTATAATATGGGGCTGATTGATCGTCACCGGTCCACTTGCGGTTATATACACCGGTTGCCAGATCCCTTCTTCCCGGCCCCGGGCCGCCGGAACCCAATCCCAACCAATAGAACACAGCATGGTAACATTTTTGCCAATGTCCCCGGTTTGTCCCGAATTTGCATAAAATGGTCCCAGGGCATTCAACTGGGGATGCGATGGTAATCCGGGATAATCCAGGGGGTAGATTTCCACCGCCAAATGATTTTCCCCATCCGGATCAATGGCACCGGTCACATCAAAACGGTATTGGCCAAACATGCCCACCATTTTCGAGGAATCTGCAATTTGGGTTCCATTCAGCCACACCGCCGCACGGTAATTAATCCCCTTAAAGGTCAGCCATATATGTTTGCCCTTATACCCTTCAGGCAGCT
This sequence comes from uncultured bacterium, assembly GCA_963787205.1. Lineage (GTDB taxonomy): Bacteria > Bacteroidota > Rhodothermia > Balneolales > DATFMH01 > DATFNI01. Next base: position 151,225 of record CAWBCD010000007.1, on the reverse strand, counting down.
TGAACGTGGTACGATACCAGTACGGATCTTTCCAGGGATTCCGGTTATTGGGAAGGTAACTGTATTTAAACAGGTGATAGGTTGAATCAAAGGCATCCGAGGCGTCCGGAATCCGCATATTATTCATCCCATAATAGGGACTTGGGTATACCTTATTGGCAACCAATCCGGCTAAAACCGTGGAGGGAACCGTGACCGGAAACCAATAATTTCTGGCCTGATATCTGCCCGAGGAGAGTTCGGTTCCGTTCGCTTTAATAATATCCGAACTCTGGAGCTGGAAATGGTTCAGTTCCATACGATCGGGGTTTTGCTGACAAAATCCCGGCTGGGATACAATCAGCATCAACAAAACAAGTACACCCCATACTGATTTTAATTCATATAGTCTTAATTGCTTCATATTATTTATATTTATGATAATTATAGAGGTGTATACCTTTTTATAATAATTAGTATAGTTTAAAATTAATTTAATCGATACCTATTCAACAATTGTCATATCAATCAACCTGTATTCCATCTGCCATCTTGTACATATTTGGAATATTATCATCAAATAGCGTTATAGGACTTTTATAAAAAATCTCAAAATCACTGGAGGAGCTTTGCCCTTTAAATGGTGCATAAAATTCATCCCCCTGTTGTCCAGGGTCGTACTTATTTCGCCATACTACTACCATGCTTATCTTTTCTCCGGTAATAGGTGTTAAAATACCCTTAGTCCAATAATCATTATATAATGATCCATCAGGTTTCTTTAGGCCTTGTACACCGGTTTCAGTCACACCAACGGGTTTGTGCTTTTCTTGAGAAAGGGTAACAAGATCCTGAACATCTGTAGAAAATGCAGATACATTCGTACCGTTGTATATATCCAAACCAATGAAATCAACATAATTATCACCTGGCCAACGAGTCAACATACTTTGAGGTGATGTTGAGCTGTCAAATTGAGGGGAAACCGCATAAATTACATTATGAACATTGCCAACATCTTTTAAATAGCTGACAGTAAAGTGCCATAAATTAACAAATTCCGAAGCCGTACAATCGCTCGCCCCCCACCAGGACCAGGTATGATTATATTCATGATACGGTCTGAAAATGATAGGTATTTGAACTCCATTGCTGTCTTTAAGATTATTCAAAAAACTTGCAAGATTATCCAACCAGCCTTTATACTTAATATTAACCTTGCTGCCGGATTTTAAAATTTGGCTGACTACCGTTGTATCAGAGTTATCCCAGGCAGTACCACCTGTTAAGGGGTTATTTAAATGAGCACAAGCTAAGATTACCATTCCCCTTTTATAAGCTTCAAGAATGGTTCTGCGGAGATTTGCATTATTGGGATCATTAAAATTAAGGCTTTTACCATCCATTACTGGAGCAAAATCAACACCAAAAACTGCCGGATAAGCTCCGCAAACAGATTTAATATCAGAATTACCATCTACTAAAAGCCAGTTTCTGCCATATAACAGATCATCATGATGGCCAAACATTACCAAACCCTCTGATTCATTCTTCCACAATTCTGAATACAAAGCTTTTGTTTCGCTTGTAGCTTTTGAATCCACCATAGTTAATTTAACAGTGGTGCCTCCTCCGCTTTTGGTTTTTGTTTTTGGACCAACGGAATTTGCTGAGCAACTTGTTAATAACAGCAACAGTACTAAACTGAATAAACATGTAATTTTCATAGTTCTACTTAGGCAGAGTACTTCTTACAAATAAACCACAATCATATCTGCGAAAAATAATCGAGGTCCAAGTATTAGTTATTTTATAAATAAAGTGGGAATCCCATGTATCGTTTATATCTATACATCCAACTAGTATTCATAATTTGTATAAACTATAATGGACCTTGAAGGCATATTAATTATCAAACTTTTTTGTAGATCCATTTTATTTATGAACTTGTTCGGCAAAATTGTATGATCATCTTTTATATTTAATGTCCCTTTCGAATAAATAAATTCTTTCACACTACTCAACGTTGGCAATGTAGAACTTTGGATTTTTACCATTTTATTCGTGTTAGAAATATTGATCAATGCCAACATGTATTTATCATTTTTCTCTGCTGCTATAGCATTGACTACACGGCTTCCCGATATGTTTACTTTAAATATTTTAGACCCTGTTGGCATATATTTGGTTAATAATGACCAGGCATAGTACCATGGACGAACTTTTTCTTCTTTTGCTCCAAAAAACTTATTACCTAAGATATTCCAAAATCCCCATACCTTAAGTTTATACTTCGGACCTTTGGAGTGTAGGGCATCATCAAGCATCCAAACATTAACACCGGAAAAACCGTCATTCACTATTTGAAATAAAGCATCACCAACATCTATTCCATACGAATAATTATAAACAAACATTTGTGAATCCTCTGTAGACGCGTAAGGTTTTGCTTTGGCCCTCTGATAATTTTCCCTTTTCAGGACAGAATCTTGTGCTGCTATGAATTTAATTCCCAGCTCACTAATTACAATCTTACTATTTAGGGGAACTTGTTTCTTATAAGCATTTATTATTTGAGAATATTTCCTGGAATTTATTGTGCTTATTGAAGGATATGTGTGTATATCATACAAATGAATAGCATTTCCAAGATGGGTTCTTGTACTATCCACCCACCATGTCTCTTTTTTTGTCCAAATAGCAATATCCGGACCTATAATAGATATCTTATTGTTAATATTTTCTTTTACCAACTCTTTATGGAAATAAGAAATAGCTCTTGACCATAGCTGGTAATTACCATCCGCAGCCGACCAATAGCCGTTCGGTTCATTGACCATGTTATAATACTTAATGCATGTATAACCTTTGTCATTGATTAGATATTTAACGTAACGAGCAGCATAAGAAAGGTTTGCACGGTTGATTTCGTTGGTTTTTGAGCTAACCATATGATCACCCCAGTCACCAAATACAACTGTAACACCATGTTTTTGGCAATAACCTAAAATCTTTGACATTTGAAGATGGTTATAGGCTACATCCAACTTTCCATTCTTAATCAGTGATGTTGTATTAATCATCACTCTTATAAATTGAGGTCGCATAAAATTCAGGCGACCATACAATTTCTGCCAATTTATATCAGATGGTTTAAATTTAACTTTACCATAATTAAGCTGGTACGGGTCCCATTCCGCACCGTTTCCGATGTATGAGTTGTTAATTACATCGGTAGTGTTAATAGTCACCGTTGTTTGATTGGATTGACTATATCCTAAGTCAGGCAACACAAAAAAAAGTAATACACTGATCGTAATAGCAATATTTTTCATATTAAGAAAAATATTGAGGCAGCCGGGGCCACCTCAATTTTATATCTATTGTTTATTTACATCAATCCACAAAATCCTTGGCCTCGCCACGATTTTGTCATAATCGGAATATATTTTTTTCCAATTATCTGTACCATTCAATATAAATTCAAAAGCCTCGTTTTTTGTCGTTTTTGAGAGACCATTACCTAAGTCCTCGGTACCAGCCTTTATTAATTTTCCTGATGCAGTATGACCATCAGGGAAGGTAAATGTTATCATCCCTGTTTGATAATTACGTAACCATTTACCCGTTCCTTCAGGAATTTTGCGATAGAAATGATTTACATCTACGGTATCTGCAAACATGAAATTGGCATAAAGACCGTCTGGACCAGCCTCATTATTTATTGTGCCATAAGTATTTCCATCCGGAGTAACACCTGTCATTTTAAAAACAAGTGTATTATCAAGTTCCGCAGAAGGGCCATCGGTTTTTGGCCAGTCCCATGACTTATCGGAAAGCTTAAATACTGCACCACCCCCATATTCAGGTCCGGTACCACCATAAAGAGTTAAATCTGAAATACTATAAGATCCAATCAAAGACTCCTTGAATGAAGTAGCAGTTACCGTATATACCCTGCTCAATCCAGTAGGAGACGTCACTTTAATTGTTGTACTCTGTGAACTATTTTGGAAATTAAGTACATCTCCTTTTTTTACTGAAGCTTTTGCGCCATACGATAATTCTAATTGCTCTATTTTAATAGCACTTAAATTTGGAACAGCGTCAACATTAATAGATACCGTAATGCTCCCATGGGTCGAATCAATTCTTGTAATTGTGGGCTTACCTACCTGATTCGCAAATGTGATATTAAGTACATTCCTCTGGTTATCCCATTTAAGAGAATTAACATACGATAGTGGATTTTTTTGACATGATATTATAACAAATGTCAAAAGTAGAATAACTAAAGCAGTTGATCTTTTCATAACAACGATACTTTTTAAATGATTACTTATTTATACTCGGGTTCAGTAAGATCTCTTGTTCGGGGATTGGATAAAAATCTGCCTGCATATCTGTGAGGCCCTTGGCTGCAGGCACTACTTGCTGCACTATGTTAAATCTTCGCAGGTCATAGAGTCGATTTCCCTCAAATGCTAGTTCCCATTTCCTTTCCTGTAATACATCCTCTCTAAAATTGCTTACAGAAAGATTCGGCTGAAGATCTCCCAAACCAGCTCTATTCCGGATATAATTAACCAGCTTGTACCCTTCGGTAGTCGGGCCATCTGCCTCAGCAAGAACAAGTGCAATATCAGAAAACCTAATTAAGAAAGGCTTAACACTCGTTTTAGCTCCAACAAAATCAGGATCAATATACTTTCTTGTAAAAGGATATGGAATTCCCCCTCCAGGCCAAGTATATGTAACATTTCCATTGGCATCGTAAACAGTATCGACCATTAAAACAGTTTTTCTTTTATCTGAGTTTGAAAAACTATTATAGAATGTGGTATTAGTTTGAAAAACACTAAAACCCTCATGTGTTTTTGTAAAACTACCATCAGGATTTTTTAAATAGTCAATTGCACCATTAATATAAGGCAAGAATAAAGCGTCTATTTTTGAATACTCACCCTCACTCTGACCTGTCCTGCTCATGGATAAGAGAAAGATATTTTCTTTACCATTTGGGTCATTTACATTATAAATTGATAGTAAATTTGGTTCAAAACCATAAACCGATTGCTTATTAACCACATCTCTACCGTAAACTGCCGCACTATCATACATTGCAGTTACGCTTTCACTCATATCTTTATATAGCGGTACGCCGTGATCCTTAGATGAGGCAATTGTCAAAAAAACCTTAGCAGCTAACGATTCCGAAGCCACTTTATCTGCTTCTCCCTCAACTTGATCGATTTGAAGTAAGCTGTCGGCTTTTCTGAGGTCACTTAATATAAAATTATATTCCTCATCTAAATTGGAAGCTAATGGCGCGTCCGCCCCTCCTAAAGTTGTAACAACTTTTTTATGTAATGGAATTAACCCAAAATTCCTTACCAGGTTGAAATAACAGTATGCTCTTAAAAAATATGCCTGTCCTAAATATTTATTCTTAATAGATTGATCGAATTTTGCATTCGGGACATTTGCAATAATCGAATTCGCCCTATTTATAGCTATATACAGATATTTAAAATAATTAGTTAATGTATTATCCGTTGAAAACGCCGATACATTCCAATTATATAAATTAACATTATCAGCAGCTTCATCCGATTTTGGATGAACTTCATCGGTTGTCAAATCGCCGAGATAAAAAATAGCACGTGAGTATTCGATATATGTCAGTGCATTATATGCATATGCCATAGCAGATTGGGCATCTGCGGGCGTTTTATAGAAGTTACCACTGGAATAAAAACCATAGGGCTCTTCTGTTAAATTACACGCACCTGCTATTATTAATAAACCACTCAGAAGAAGTACATTTAATATTGTCTTCATAACTATTCCCTTACTTAAAACGTTAAATTTGTGCCAACTGTCACTTTTCTGATTCTTGGAATGCCCCCATAGTAAATTCCATCTGTTCCTACCTCCGGATCATACCCTTTAAAATTAGTGAAGGTGAAAAGGTCAGAGGCGTTCACGAAGAAGCGTACGGACATATTTTGAGGTAAATCTACCGTATAACCGAGATTCAAATTCTGAATACGAACAAATGAACCTTTCTCTATCCACCAATTGGAAAATTTTTCTTGTCTTCCTGACCTGAGACTTGGATAATTATTTGTCGGATTATCTGGCGTCCATCTCAGAGGTTCGTTGCTTGGTTGGTTAAAAGCTTGCGTGTTTAGCACATCTTGTCCGAATTCACCATTAAAGAAAACACTAGCTGAAAACCTTTTATAGGACAGATTGAGCGATAAGCTCATTGAAAACTTCGGATTAGGATTTCCGATAATTGTTTGATCTTTTTGATTAATTACCCCATCACCATTAAGATCTACATACTTGAATTCTCCAGGTTGCGCTTGCAGACCTGTCAATCCATCTTTGAGCCCTTCCTGCGTAGTTTGAATGATGCCATCCACCTTATATCCATAAAACACATTCATAGGATGGCCTATTGCCAGAATATTTACATACTGACGGAACTGGGGCAGACTATTACCAGAAAACTCATATTGCATACCGGTATTCGGATCTGTCAACAAACCGGATGTAGCTGAATTGCCCAAGCTTACAACTTTATTTCTATTTCTTGAATAAATTAGCGTGGCGCTTAAGAACCAGTTGCTGTTTCTTACAATATCACCGTCTAAAGTGACCCCAAATCCTTTATTACTAATTTTTCCATCATTTACCCACATTCTATCATAAGATGATGACGGAGATAAAATTCTTTGGCGAAGTAGATGACTGGTAAGCTTATTATAATAATCGAATGTTAAATGAATTCGATTTTCTAAGACACCCGTATCAATTCCGAAATCCGATTGTGCCGTGGTCTCCCATTTTAAATCCGGGTTAGGAATTCCACCCCACAAAAAGAAAATTCCATTCGGACCAGTTCTGCCGACTATGTAACCAGGGCCAATACCTGTTACAAACTGTCCTCCCATGAAATATTTTTCAACGCCATAACGGCTCAGGGTTTGATAAGGGCTGATTCCCTGATTCCCAGAAATACCATAGCTGAATCGGAATTTTAATTGATTAAATACATTTAAACGCTTAATAAAATTTTCCTGATCAGCTTTCCAACTTATTGCTCCTGATGGGAATAGTGCCCATTTATTATTTTCACCAAACTTTGATGAGCCATCATCTCGGGTGGTAAAAGTAAATAAGTATTTATTTTCATAACTATAGTTTAATCGAAAGTATCCGGATACCAATCTTGATAAACTGTAACTATTTGAAACAGTGTTCAATTGTGGATTCCCGGAAGACATATTTTGATTACCGAGGGTACTATTTACAAAATCAAATGCGCCTAAATTAGAACCCCTCGACATATCACGTTCATAAGAATAGCCAAGCAAAGCCTTTATATGATGCCGGCCAAATTCCTTATCAAAATTCAAATACGTTTCGGAAATCAAAGTTCGTCCCAGCCAATTGTCTATGTATCCGGCTCCATTATTGAAAGCTCCCGTTTGGGTATACACCGGGGGATAGAATGAATCGGTTACATACGATCCATATTTATAATTTAATTGAGAGGTAAGTTTCAATGATGGAATTATATTCCAGGCAATATTAGCCATAGACAATACATCTATAGACTTGGTATCTATTTTCTGTAAGTTCGTAATGGCTATAGGATTAGAATAATCTTCCACTCCTATTTGGTAATAGTTTCCGGTTGAATCACGAACCGGGAAAATAGGGTTACGCCAATAAGCCAAACCATTATTAGGATGACGAAATCCTTTAGATAAAATATTTTTAAAGCTAACCTTCAGATTATCAAAAATCTGTTGTTGTACGCTTAAGTTATATCCAATTTTTTTATAGTTATCCTGAATGTATTGACCTTGATCTGTATAATAATTTCCACTTAAATAGAACCTTGTTTTCTTATTTGCACTTGAGATATCAAATGTTGTATTGTTTGAAACTGGTGATTTTCTGAATACCAATTTGTCCCACTGTGTATAGTAAGGCCATGCACCCGATGCAAGTTGCTCGACTGAAGGGTAATAAATACCAGTACCATTTGTTTGGCCAATATATAAAGGCTGAAGACCCGCATTTCTCTGAGATTCATTACTTAATTGAGCCATTAAAACAGGATTACGCCATAAGTCCAATTTCGACGTAAATTGAGAAATCGTGACCTGTTGATTGATTGATATTTTTGTCTTTCCAGAAGTACCGTCCTTTGTTGTAATAAGAATTACTCCATTTGCTCCACGAGATCCGTAGATAGCACTGGCTGAAGCATCTTTAAGTACTTCAATAGATTTGATATTCTCCGGATTAATTTGTTTCAAATTACCTGCATCACCTAATGGGAAACCATCAACTACAATAAGCGGGGAATTTGATCCATTTATTGAGCTCGCCCCACGAATTCGAACTGTTGAACCGGCTCCAGGTTCCTGGGATGAATTAATTATTTGCAAACCCGCTACCCGCCCCTGTAATAAGTGCTCAATCGAATTTGCAGGTATATTTTTTAATCTCTGTGTCTTAACAGTACTAACCGAACCTGTCAAATCAGTTTTTTTAGTAGAACCATAACCAATAACAACCAATTGAGCCCCTTTTGTGGTGCTTTCTGTAAGAACGATTGTCAATTTGGATCGACCATTCAGATCTACAACTTTTGTTTCATATCCAATAAATGAGAACACAAGCGTTACGTTGTAATTTGGAACATTAAGCGAAAATTCACCTTTTGCATTTGTGATCGTTCCAGTTCTCTTTGAGCCTTTAAGCATTATATCTGCTCCAGGTAAAGGTCCACCGTCGGTAGTCTTCACAATCCCGGTAACTACCTTATTTTGTGCATAGGTTAGCTTTGTATTGAAAAAGAATACCACTCCACACACACCAAGAAATAGTATTCTCAGATTAATACTTTGTAAGAGTCTACTCATAATCAAACCTTTTTGACATTATGGTTTTAATATGTACTTAATTTTTATTGAGAAACAACCACTAAAAATCGCTTTCATACAGTATAATTTTTGTCTGTCATTCTCAGTTTTCCACACTTTTAGTTCCAGTCGACTTATTGTGACATATTTTAGTCGAAAAACAGAAACGCTTCTAATGGCTTAATGTCAATAATTGATGTTTTTATGAAATTATTCTCTTTTATAAATGGCACATTTTCACTATTAAGGACCACAAAGCATTTAAACCCTTATTTTGACGCTTACATATGCAATGTAAATGATACTTTAATGACTTATTTTACCATTTTTATCACTTATACTTTACCTTTAACAGGTAATTTTTATTAATCCTTAATTAATATTCGTTTTATTATGGAAAATATAGAGAGAGAAATAACCCCTGTTAAAGATGATGAATTCTTCATTTTACTGAACCATGAAAATGCCAAATTTGATTATTCAGTACACTATCACCCCGAATATGAATTAAATCTGGTTTTTAATTCATCAGGTAGAAGAATTGTTGGGGATTCCATTAACAATTACACTAATATTGACTTGGTTTTAATTGGACCCAATACATACCATGCCTGGAAGGCTGATGAAGCATCAAAGAGTAGCCACGTTATAACTATTCAGTTTGCAGAAAACCTATTTAATATGAATCTGCTAAATAAAAAACTGATGTCTCCCATTAAAAATATGTTCGAAAATTCTTACCGTGGTATTGAATTTTCGGAAGAAACGAAAACTATTATAAAAGAAAAAATACTGAAACTCTCTCTTACCCATGGGTTTGACTCAATACTTGATTTTTTTTCAATATTATATGATTTAGCTATTTCACGAAATCAAAAATTACTGGCTAGTTCATCATTTAAATCCAATTTTATACTACCGCAAAATAGTAGAATTAAAAAAGTTATTAAATATCTGCAGAATCATTACAGTGACGATATATCTCTTACTGAGGTAGCATCGAGCATTAATATGTCTGATTCAGCATTCAGCCATTTTTTTAAAAAAAGGACAAATCATAGTTTTTCAGATTATCTGATTGATATTAGAATAGGCCATGCATCCCGAATGCTCCTTGAGACAAATGATAATATTTCAGAAATATGCTATAAGTGTGGATTTAATAATCTTTCTAATTTCAATAGACTATTTAAAAAGAAAAGAGGCTGCACACCCAGAGAATTTCGTGGATACGAGCAAAAAATAACTAACTATTGAATAATTAAGTACTTACATTGGGCCAATCGTAATAACGTTATTTATATTAGGGTTTTAGCAAAAATATTCTCCCTGATTTTTTATTCGGTTGGTGGAAAAGCTAATATAATTTCCAATCCGTTATCTGAACTAAACATGACATCTTTAGTTTTATAGGGAACAAGAAATTTATCACCCATTTTGATGGTCACTTGAGAATCGTCAGATATTATTTGACCACCTCCCTTTGTAACTACACCAACATAAAATGCATCCGATTTTTTTATAAAAGTATCTTTTATTATTAGCTTATTAACAGTGAAGCATTTGGTCTTCTTTTTATCTATTAAACTATATTCGTTACCTCCTGAATTTGCTTCTATTAACTTTGGCTGACAAAAATGATTCTGTTTTATTTGATCAATTCCATATTGATTAAAATCAATCATATCAATAGCAAAGTTGACGTCTCGCCCCATAAATCTTGCCTCGTGTGGGAGTAAATATTCTCCCCTTTTGTACTCTACCCGGACCACGAAATCAGTCGGTTCCATAATTTCGATCATAAACACTCCTTCGCCAATGGCATGTGTAAGACCTCCTGGAACTATGAAAACATCACCTGGTTTTATCGGTATTTTTTCAAAATAGGTCAATAGCCTTGCAATATCCTGTTCCAGGGTTATTTTTTTTAAAACAGCAGGTGTAATTCTTTTCTGAAATCCCAAATATATATATGGATCTTTGATTTCATCCCTTATACCCAGAATAACATATGCTTCCGTTTTGCCTGAATTACTGTTTAGATTTTTTTTAGCAAACGAAATAGTTGGATGCGCCTGAATATGTAATCTAATGGAAGAGTCCAAAAATTTAAGTAAGAACTGTGTATTCGCTCCATATCTCTGATAATGTTCCAGCCCCAAAATTTCAGCAGGATATTCTTCCATTAAGGTTTTTAAAGTAATCCGTTTTTCATGGATTTGCACTTCTGAAAGACCTTCATTTTCTCGTTGCTCCATTTCTCCATTACTTGCAACAGTTGTGGATGCAATCCAATCTTCGGGGAAATGACTGTCTTTTGCCTTTGGTTTACCCTGTATAGTGTCTATAATTTTACCACCTAAATATGAACGCCACACTCTATTCGGAGGAAGTATTATTACATCAGGTATTCTCATCACTATTTTTTAAAATTTCACATTCATAACATCTGGACAGTTTTTATATCAATTTCAATTCTTCCAAATCTTTATAAAAAAACAAATTCAGGTAATACTTTAAACACTGACTGGTACAACTTTTTTTTGAATTTTTGAACCCTTAAACCCATAAAAGACGATGTACGCATAACAAATTAGAGGAAGAATATAAGCATGATGTATACCAATGTTATCTGCAATAACACCTTGGATAACAGGAATTACTGCTCCACCAACAATGGCCATTATCAACAAACTAGAGGCCTTTTCTGTCAATTTACCCATACCTTCGATGCCAAGTGTAAAGATATTTGGGAATTGTATGGAATTGAATAATCCGACTGCGAGAATAGCCCACATGGCAACAGATCCAGAAGTCAACATAGCAATGATAACAAGGAAACCGGCTATTGAGGCGAAAATTCCAAGTAATTTTCTGGAATCAACTTTTTGCAACACGGCCGAACCAAAGAAGCGTCCAATCATAGCTCCACCCCAATATAAACTCAAATATTGGGCCGCGGTACTCTCTGAAATATGTCCGATATTCGGTAAACTAATAAAATTTACCATGAAACTGCCAATAGTTACTTCGGCCCCCACATACATAAAAATCGCTATAACACCGAAAAAAAGATGTTTATGTTTTAAAGCCTCGCGATATGTGTATTTATCTTCCTTGTTTCTAATTTCTTCAAGGTCTTCATCAGAGACAACATCCGGTAGATGAAACAAATAAACAATGACTCCAAATACAAAAAGAATAAGTGCAAAAACAATATATGGCACTTGAACCGTATGAGCTTGTTGTGCCTGATAAGCCACCTTTTGGGCATGAGTGAAACTTGCAAATTTAGTTGCTGAAACTACAACGGTTGACAATATTAACATCCCTCCAAGAGGACCAGCAATCATTGTACCTAACGAATTAAAAGCCTGAGCCAAATTTAATCGGCTCGATGCGGTTTTTGCTGGTCCCAACAAACTTACATAAGGATTTGCTGCGACTTGTATTATTGTAATGCCAGTTGCCAACACAAAAAAAGCGACTAAAAAAAGAACGTAAGATGGAATTGCAGCAGCAGGAAAGAATAGAAGTCCACCTATACCCGAAACAACTAAACCTATAATAATTGTATTTCTATATCCGAATAACGAGACAACTTTCCCAGAAGGGATCGACATTATGAAATATGCCAGAAAAAACATGAATTGAATAAGCATTGTTCCGGCATAACTCAAGTGGAACATTGATTTCAGGTGAGGAATGAGAATGTCGTTCATCACTGTTAAAAAACCGAACATAAAAAAAATAAAAGTGACAATCGTCAAGGCGAGTTTATTCGAAATTTTTTTGGCCATAGGTATATTATAAAAGATAAAATATCCCGCATATATAAATACATATATATACCATGTATTTATATAGACATATTTTCTACTTATAGAATTTTATATTGAATAGCTAATATGCAATATATATTAAATTTGTTTCTAACACTTTGCTGATGATTTATTATGATATTATGAAATATGTAATACTAGAAACAGACTTATTTTTCCCACAAATTAGTTATCTCTATATTTTAGTTATGATCAATAAATATTAGCTACGCTATGATTATTTTAAATAATATTTGAATAGAGGCAGCACAATAGAATTTAAAAATAGTGTCTATGGACGCTCCTTGCCCGGCAAATTAACTTAGATCTTTTCTACTAATGTTTTTATCCGTTTGTAAGCTACCCTATTTTTCGGGGGAGGTTACCACATTGTAGAATTACGTGATAACCGAATTCGGTGGACAAGATATTCAGAGGAATATTTCTTATCCCGTAGCTTCCAACTCATCTGTTAGTTCGTAAGCATGAACTAACTAGTTTTGGTACAAAAATGGTACACTAATCGCTCTTTCTTGACTTTACGACACAAAAACAAAATTTCTCAATCGCTTTTCAGTCAATTGGTCGTCAGGGTCCACTTGGGAGACCATCATGACAGACTATTTACCCAGCTTCAAATCCATTAGTTTCGAATACCTTGCTTCATAAGGAGCATATCCGAGAACAGCTAATTTATTTACAATAAAGGAATTGCGGTATGACCCCGGGAGATAAATGTCATAAGCGGATTCAAAGATGCCGGGATGAATGCCTTTTGCTATAGTGAGATGGTGTTTTTTGATTACGATTTTGTTCTGTTCTATCCAAAGTCGTTTTAAACTATAAACAAACAAGTTCTTCAGGGATTCTAGTTCTTCAGATTGCGCAACACGCAGATAGATTACATTGCTGTTAATGAAATGCCCGAATCCGTTTAATTTCAGCTCAAACGGACTTATCCGAGCCAAACTTTTCTGCAGTGACAGCAAAACATTATTCTGCCGATCATCAAACATTAAAAATTGGCATACTGTAATATGTGGTTTGGAATCCATGCTCCCGTATCTACCGTACATCTGATAGAACTCTGATTTGAGCCTGTTGACATCGGTTACAATTTCAGGGGAAGGAGTGATGACGATCAGAAAACTGAAAAGTTTGACTTCATTTAGTTGAGGGAATAAAGAGGGTTGGATGATTTTCATATCACTTGTATCCAATTATTCGCCAGCAGCTCTGTTTTCGATAACTAAGACTGATACTTTCTAAATTAAATAAATTTACTTTCTGACCCCAGATGCGCTTTGCGGTTATTTAACTGTTATGCATTCCCTGTGAATCGGGGAGGTCGACCTGATCACTTCTATCCAAAATGTTCTTGAGACCCCTGGTCGGGGTCCGGCTATGAATAGGAATTGATCCCTGGGATTTCTAAAATCCACCTAAATTCCCCAAAATACCCATATTTAAAGAGGTGTTAAGCGTTTTGAACAGCTGTAAGTTCGTATAATTGGAGACTTAGTTTTGTCAGGATCAATTGCAATAGCCTGGAATTAAATCCGGAAAGTTTTAAAAAAAGGTTGAAGAACTGGTAGATCCTTTTTTAATTGTATCTGTTACATATGAATTAATCCTAATCGACTAGTGTTCATCCTATTACTCAAATGAAACAAGTGTATAATTACTCAATGCAAATATTGAAACAATCATGAAACAAGCCTTTAATTTATTAGTTGTTGCTGGCATGCTTATCATGGGTATGATGGCATGCAAATCGACCAAAAAGGTTGCAAAAGAAGCACCTGCTGTAGTACAGGTACCATCTGCTCCTGCCCTGGCATGGCCTGAAAATGGAGCTACGGGTCAAACAACCAGCCTTAACGTAAACTGGAGTCCTGCTGCCAGGGCTGAAACCTATCACCTGAGGGTGGCCAGTGATTCAAACTTCAGCTCCATTGTATCCGACCAGAACGATCTGTCTTCAACCTCAGCAAAGTTATCCGGTCTTGACCATTCGACTACTTATTACTGGCAGGTAAACGCCTCCGATAGTGGAGGAACCGGTCCATGGTCGAACGTATGGAGTTTCACTACGGCGGCACCACCTCCTCCGCCAGCTCCCCCGAAAGTAGAGTTACAAACGGTTCATTTTAATTTTGACAAATCCAATATCGATGACCAGGCGGCTTCGATATTGTCCCAAAATGTAACCCAGTTAAGGGATCACCCGCAACTCAACCTTACCATCGATGCTTATACGGATCATGTTGGTGGTGATCAATATAATTTAAGACTCAGCATACGCAGGGCTGATGCTGTGAAAGAGTTTTATACGAATAATGGTGTAGACGCCAGCCGCATAACAACCCGTGGATTGGGCAAGGCTCCCGTTGTCTGCAGCGCTGAACAGAAGATGCAAACAACGGGTCCCGGTTGCAGATATAACAGAAGGGCAGAATCTCACATTAATAATCAATCGGGAAACCCGTAATGATTTACGATTGGTAACAGTCTCGTTTCTTGCAGCATTTACCTAAAAACCCGGATCCTGGATCCGGGTTTTTTTATAGGGTGCCTTTTAATTGTCCTGCACAAATTTTAAGACCAGAACAATATGACCTACATAGAGTCGTCCCGCCATGAGGATTGCATGTGAGGCTCTTTACCCCATATGCAATCCATTGGCAGCAGACGTAGCAGGCAACTTGCTATTCAATTCATAGTTCTGCCCAAGCCTCGAAGTATTTCACCGGGATTAGTGAGCTTCCTCTAAGAAATGCCGGCGTATCCGAGCAAAAAAAGCCGGAATTAGAATTTCTGCAACAAACCGTGTAAACATGCATCGTCCGCAGATCGATATCGAATTCAGTGGGTCGAGAATTCACCTAAATGAAATCAAAGAACAACCAAGGGTATTGCCAAGCCTTCTAATCCCATCTCTAACAATGTCTTAATTAGTTAAGAATATTTTCCTATCTAGAGCGTTAACAACAGGATATATGCATTAGAAAACATTAATGTAACTACAAGACAGATAACGACATAAAGTATAGGCATAATGATCTTACTAGCTACTGATGAAAGCGAAGCCGAAGTAACCTACCGGATAGAAAACGAAGAATTCATAATTTTGCTCTGCACAAGAACAATGGATTTTAAACCGGTTTTACTGCACAATTTGGCTTTGAATGCCCACGATAATGTCAATGACTTGCTAAATCGTCCGGGTAAATTTTCGCATATGCTTCTCACATTGAAAAAGTGTCCGGATTGTTATATTGCTGAAAAATTATGTTTCTGTAACGACGGACAAGGCGTTAAAAAAAGCCCGAATCAGGATGGATTTTACATCAACTGAGTTTGGAGAAATATTACCCTGACCTTTTCCCAAACTCATACATCAGAATGTGAAGAAGAAGGGAGCGGTTTACCATTGGCCGTATCCAACACAAGAAAAACACACGTCCATACGAGGTTTTTCTATTCAACATTAATTCTCGCAATTACCCCCTTCAACAGTTCCTTCTCTAATCATTCCCCCTCTTCCACATTCAATTCCGGATATGGTTTCCCTTTCATGGTTGCGAACCAAAGGATGTGGTTCATCAGATCGTCATCTCCCCCGTCTATGTGATCGAACTGCGGTTCCATCGATTTTTTAGCGTAGCGCCTGGCCTTGCCGCTTAATTCAGAATATTCCTTGTTCATGTCATCCAGGGGAATCTGGTTCGTAACAGCATCGTACGGTGATAGATCCCTGGTGCCACTGAAACAATCGAACATAGGCAGCGCGGAGGCATCCATCATATTCATCGGTGGAATGCCCAGGATTTGCTCGATAGTCCTGACCATCGACGTTTGATTATAATTGGTATGAACCGTACGTCCCATGCGCGAATAGGGACTCACAACAAAGCCAACGGTGCGATAAGCCGAGACATGATCCCATCCGTCCTGGGAATCGTCTTCAGTAACAAAGATGGCTGTGGTGGGCCAGAACCTGCTATGCGTAACAGCCTCGATAATTTGTCCCAGGGCTAGGTCATTATCCGCTACCATTGATTGCGGCGTCGGGTAACCGGGGCGCAAACCTGCGGTGTGGTCTGCCGGGAGAGCGATTACCATGAGGTTGGGAAGTTGGTCACCCGGTTCTCTTTCGTAGGCATGTAGTTCTTTTATAAATGCCCGTGCCCGGTAGACATCGGGAACCCTGTGACTGTCGTAACCCGGATACGACCCGGACAAGACAGAAGCCACCCTCGATATGGTTGTGGAATTCACAAATGAGAGATCTTTATCATTCTGATACAACTTATAGACATCTTTCCAGTGTTCCCCGTTTGGCAAATGTGGAGTCGCGGCCTCCCCATAGATTCGGACACTTTGGCGATGATCAAGCGCGTCATTCCATAAAAAACCACTCGGAGAATAGACCATCGCGTCGTTCTGCACATGAGGATAACTCCGGAACCAACCCCGTACACTTTTCTCAACATAATCGGTCGTCATGGCAGCATCGGTCCACTGATGTCCTTCAGCTGATGATTTTCCCGATGCGTAGTAATTATCGAGCAGCAAAAAATCGTCGGCAAGCTTGTGCTCATTGGGTGTTACTTTTTCTCCAAATGCACAAAGCTCAGGATCTCCATCTCCCTTTTTATCATCGCCCAAAACCTGGTCGTAGGTTCGGTTTTCCTTGATGATATAAATGACATGGTGAAATACGGACGGCTCTCCGATTCGTTCAGGTACGGGTCGTGGGGGAACATTCGCGCGTGGAAGCCTGTGAGTGAGCTGTACCCGGAATGCAAGATTTAATTTCCTGACCCGGGAGGAGTATGTCTTTAATTGATCAGCATTCGGAATTGGCATTTGGGATACCGACGCCAGCATCCGGTGCGCGTTGAAGAAACCAGACGTCGGTACAGTATTCGTCGTATGAAAAGTTTGGAACGCTTTTTCAGTTGTGTCTTCCACAGTAGCCCTTGCTCCTTCGGCTTCCAAATTGGTGACGAATATGTGATTAGAATTATCCAGTGCCAGCCCGGAAGGATATGCTTCTGTGGGAATAAATCCTTCCAATATGTCAGAACCCTTCATTCCCGGAGCCAGCGAAACAACGGCGATGGCATTATCCATACCGTTAGCCACATAGAGGGTCTTTTCGTCTTTACTCAGTCCCAATGCATTCGGCGTATCGCCGTAATAGGGTTGCCCTTTTTTGAATAGTCCAACAGGAATCGTATCCAGCACCTCATCGGCACTCGTGTTGATTACCGATACATTATCACTGTTTCCATTGGCCACATATACCCGGCTTCCAGCTTTGTTGGAAATGATTGCATTCGGATGCAGTCCAACGGGTATCTCTTTAATCTGTCTGCCGTCTTTGAGACTCAATACCGAAACCGTCCCGGATGAAGCGGCTCCCGTTGTTCTGTCTACCAATATACTTCCCCAGGGAGCCCCGGCCGTGGATGTTGCATCTTTCTGCGGGCGTTCTCCTCCCCAATTGGTAACATATATTTTATTCCCGGCGATGGCCAGTCCGTATGGCACCATTCCCGTAGGCTGCGTCCATATTTTTTCCCCGGTCTGTAGGTCGATTTTCACGACTGTGTTATTTCCATTGCAGACTCCCAGAAAATAGTCGCCGTCAGTTTCATAACTCACAGCCAGGTCGTTTGGAAGAGCTATTGGTGCCGGCGATTCAGCTTCAAGTCTGAATTTTCGGACAAGCTTACTGTGTGACCCGTTCCAGTAAAACATTAGAACGTAGGAATTCCGGGAATCCACAACGCTTGTAAGCACGTACAAACTATCATTCCGTTCGTACCAGGTAACGCCAGAGAATGTATTTTCATAATGATTAAGCGTCTTATGATCCGGGTAGAATACTCTGTCAATTATTTTAAACGAACCGGGATTCAAAATGGCCAACCCATACCTGTCGATTACCGCGAGGTACTTTTTCTGGGGATCGAACATGCAATCGAGCGCATGATTTTCCAGGTCGGGATCTCCGTATTTTATGATCTGACCGACAGGATCAATGATTTTGTTGTAGGGCATCAGCAAAGGCAGAGTATTTCTAGCCAGTGTGCTGTTATCGTAACCCGTTAGATAAATCCCGGGAGTATGATAATAGGAAACGGTGCTCTTGGTTGTTTTGCAGGAAGGAAGCAGGACGATGCTCGCAAACATTAAAAGGAATAGCCGCGGCAATTCTTTTTCCCCCAAAGAAATAGCTTTCATAACCCTCATTAGTTCCTCGTTGTCAATAAGTTTTAGAAGATGAGTTTGTAAGCTACAATTAAACTGTTGCTGCAGCAAGAATGGTATTGAAATGAGCTCTTATTTAATGTTCGGTTAACAGAATCCCCATTACTAATTCATCCCCCAGAATGACTTATGCGATACATCTTCCCAAGCGTACATTACCCGGCAAGGATTTGCATCCTTCATGATACTTAACCTGATGAATACCCGCATATACACCGGGACAATGAGTCAAGAATTGCTGCATGAAATATTGAACCCCTTAACCCGGATTATTCACGGAAAGAGGTATAATTAACAGTGATCATATTGATTATATTATGTTTATAAATTTTAAGACTATCCTCAATTTTAGGGATGGCTACCCAGAGACTGCGAAAGTTAGCTGTGGGCTGCGTTTCCCTAAAAATTCAATTAATAGACAACATAAATAGATGATTTTACACCATGTATGGAATATCTGAACTATGGGTTGGATAGGCATAAATCATTTTTTTTAAGTCATCCGATGTAAGTCCATGATTCATGGCCATAGTAAACAGGTTGATGATTTCCCCGGTTTTTGTTCCTAAAAGATGTGCGCCAATAATCCTTCCGGTCCCTTTCTCTATGATCGTTTTATAAGCTGCATGTGATTCATTAATCCGGCGATATGAATACCAGGAATTCATCTTATTGGTATGGACTTCGATATCGATTCCCTGATCTTCAGCCTGTTGTTGTGTAAGTCCCACAGAAGCTAATGGTGGAATGGTGAAAACCACGGTGGGTTGTGCCGGATATTCAGCTTTGCGATAGTTACCGTCCAGAAGGTTTGATGCGACAATTTGTGATTCATATCCCGCTACAGGTGTCAGTGGCTTTCCATCGGTTGCAGCAGCGTCTCCAGCCGCATATACACGCGGGTTACTCACACTTTGCAAATACTCATTGACGGTAACCCCACTTTTTTCACGAGTCACGTTTCCTTTTGGCAAGTTCATGCCATCTATATTAGGTATGCGTCCGGCACCATGGACAACGAGATCCCCTCTAAGCCTTTTTGTAACTCCGTTCTGACTTGCGGTGACGACATATCCGTTAGCATCTTTGGCAACCGATTGTACTTCTGCTTCCAGGTGTATGGATATTCCCAGTTCTTTGTTTTTTTCAACCAGGATATTGACCATATCAGCATCAAAGCCTTCCAGTGGGCGGACTCCGCGATGAACAATATGGACCTCGGATCCGGCAAGGGCAGATACGAAAGCAAATTCAAATGAGATATAGCCACCGCCGACAAAGACCAGCTTTCCGGGCAATTTATCCAATCCCAAAAAGTCGGTACTGGTTGCCAAGTATTCAGAACCGTCAATAGGTAAAGGTACCGGTTTGGCGCCGGAGGCGATCAGAATATGTTTACCTGTTAGCTGGTAATCCTCAACCTGGATTGTCGATTCGTTAACAAATTGTGCGAGGCCATGAATCGGGGTGATGCCTGCTTTTTTCATCCCTTTTTCGCGGGACGATGGCACCGGATCGGTAAAACTTCGCTTGTATTTCATGAGATCCTTCCAGTCTATAGCAGCGTTTGACCGGATGCCATGGCTATTCATTCTTCGATTCCAATCGACTAAATCGGCGATACCAACCAATACCTTCTTGGGATCACATCCGCGCAATGCACATGTTCCTCCGAATGGCATGTCATCAATTTGGGCTACATTCCAACCTGTCGAAGCACACTTTCCTGCTGCTGTTGATGCACCGGAACCGGTACCTATTACGATCAGATCAAAACTTTGTTTTTCCATTATTCGTTGGTATGCTTTTTCCGCAGCCAGAAGAACTTGTCCGTCCAATCTGACTTTGTAATTTGGATTTACATATTCAAACTTGATCATTCCATCAGTATCGCACAAAAACACGGCGGGAACCGGTAGAATATGACGGTTATTTCCAGAAGCTTTATCCAGATTGATACCGTATTTTTTGTAGCCCGAAACCGTCTTATCAGCTACATGAAATGCAATACCGAAAGCCCGTGATGCTTCGGCGTCCGAATCGGAATACAGGTCATATGTCAGTCCATGCTTGTCAATGCTTTGCCTGAGCATCTCCGGTTGATCGGCGCTGATCGCTACAATCCGGTATCCGTCTTTTAACAGTTCCGGCTCAATTTTTTGTAAGTCAGCCATTTGCCGGTTGCAATATGGACACCAGCCCCCCCGGTAAAAAATTAGTACCGTTGGTTTCTGCTTGACAAGATCAGGCAATTTCACAGTTTTCCCATTGATATCAGTAACTGCGACATCCGGAATAATACTTCCAATTAGTAATGGATGAATGTCGTCAGCCGAATTGGCAATCGACCCCTGTGCCATAACAGCAATTGTCATAAACGATAAACCGATTGTTAGCGATGAAATCAATAGTATTCTGATCATTTTTCTGTCTCGTTCGCTTGTTACCTGTTATTTAACACTCTACCGGGAATTTCATATGTCACGTTATCTGCTGGAACTTAATTTGTCGTTTTTGTCATAACTAATGAACCGGTATTAATGTTCATGTTCTCACCGAACTCAAAGTCGAATCGGTCAGAGCTGTTTGATTTCCCGGATCTTTAATATCGGCCATCGTCAGCAGCCATTCCGATCTATGAAGCCAGCGATGGGACAGGTAACCCAGTATAAGTCCGAAAGCAATGTGTGCTCCGTAGACAATTTCGGTCATTCCCGGCAGTCCCGTTCCCATGAAACCGACGCCCATAGCCTTAACAGCCGGACTCAGCAGAAATCCTGTGCCTATCAGCAGGGCATAAATCAAGCCCCACCACACCGGTTTACGCCCCAGTATGATAACGAAGATCATTCCAAAAGCTGCTCCATTCCAGTAGTGATAGGCATAACCCAGGATATTTGACCATGTCGATGGTCCTTCCATAAACCTGTTGGTCATCAACACACCCAGTAATTTGGGCATGTCACCGGGCATCCAGCCCATTTTAAAACCGAATATGCGGACCATTTCCAGTCCAATTGTAGCTATCAAACCAGCGGCAGCGCCGACCAGTATTCGTTGTGACAATAAGGTCCTGTTCTGTGCTCTGGAAACGATGTAGACGGCTATGATAATAATGATACTGGGCAGGAGCAGCCATTTACTAAGGAATGGCATCCCTGCTATACCTTTCATGGCTGCAGGATAAATATTAGGTGATATCCCGGCCATTGCTAAGACGATAATTCCCAGTACCACATCTGAGTTAATTTTGACTGACATAAGCTGCTCCTGTTATTGGATTGATACTTATTTTCCGAGCATGCTGGTCAGTTTCTGCAGCTTCTGATCCAGCATTTTGGCAATCATGTCAGCCTTCTGGTTGTTGAGACTGGATAATTCCTCCGATGGCGGGATATAGGCTACATAGGTATGACCGTTCGTATCCTTGTAGATATTAACCCGGACGGGAACTACTGCGCCTGCAGCGTGATCAGCGGAAAACAGTTTCTTGCCTACGTTGGGATTTCCAACAAAAAAGGTGTGCGACTTAACAGAAATGCCTGTCATTGAAAGTACTTTACCCTGGTTCAGCTCACCCATGACCATCATACCGTTACCTGATACCATCTTTTTAAAGGCGGAAATGGTTTGGTCAAAATTTTTAGATGATTCCACTTTAACAATTCCGGATCCGGACTGCGAATATGCCGGGTTAATTCCGACCAGAGCTAAAACTGTCAGAAGGATAAGTGTCGAGAGCAGAGTGCGTTTTTGTTTACTGTACATTTTGAACCTCATGTGTTATTAGTTTTTTTTGGGGATGTCGTCGCTATTGGCAGACATCCCGTTTACACAGTGTTGGTCGCAGCAAAACAAAAAACCTTACAGATCGAAACGGAAGATGGGCAAAAAAAATAAATATTACGCGTATATAACAGAAAAGACTACTTCGATAAATGATTATCAATTGATGACTTAATTCGATCGTAAGATTCAGGACTTAATGTTTCTTTTTTCCCTGTTTCGTCATTCTCAAATGTCTCAACAGTTTTCTTCAAGGCTCTTTCAATCTTCTGAAGTTGTTCCTGATATCGATGGCAGAGTATGCATCCCCAAATATGAATTTTGACCTGCAACCGTTCACGAAGCAAGAGTTTAGTATCCATACTTTTGCTGATCAGACGGGTGATATCCTCGCATTGCGGCGTCAGCATGTCGGTAACAGGCTTGATGATTCTCATCTTAAATTTCATTTCATCCTTCATGTGTCGCATCCTTTGAAGTGTTATCAAACCATTGAGTTTCGAGGCATCGGCGGAGTCCGGTTCGAGCCCGGTGCATAATAACCCAAAAGTTAGTCGTCGAAATCTCCAATTCCTTACATATTTCATTGGTATCCATCCCTTCAAGTTCTCTTAAATTGAAAACTGAAGCGATGCGCTCGGGCAATGCACTCAGGCATTCCTTCAGGACATCTGCATAAACTCCTTTTGATGAAGATCGTTATCAGGCGTTCCAGACCAGTCGCCCGGCGCGTAGCCGGGACGCCATCTTCCTTTATCTATTCCACTATCTATAAAATCATCCATATCCCCGGATTCCAGGTCCACTTTGTTTTTATCCGATTTATAGATGTGTCTGAAATGGTCCATTATTTTATGACGGAGTATACCGGTCAACCAGGTTCGGATACTACTATTACCGTCAAACGTCGCGTAGCTTTTCAAGGCAGCCAGAAAGGTCTCCTGAACGAGGTCCTCGGCGATATCTCTCTGAGAAACACGAATCAGAGCATATCGGAAAAGGTAATCTCCGTGCTTTTCAAGCCAACTTTGCGGATTATCTTCCTGGCTTGTTGAGTGTTCCACAATGTATATACTTCGGGATTATTTCACATTATCTGATAAGATAAACCAAACCACACACATAATTAACCTTAGCTCTGCATAAGATAACTGATCAAATGTTTCCGCCTGATGTGACCTGGACGACCAGCCCTCCTGCCGGGGTTTACCATTAGCAATCCACCAGCACAGGTCTTTTTCATTTCAAAAGAAGCATCTTTTTGGTCACGCTTCCGTTAGGCGTAACGAGTCTGTAAAAATAAACACCACTAGCCGTATTTGCTGCATGCCAGACAAACTCATGTCTTCCGGCGCTCATCCGCGCATCTGACAACTCCGCCACGACTCTGCCGAGAACATTATATATCAGCAACCGTACCTTCATCGCCTTGGGTAAATTGAATACAATATTGGTACTTGGATTGAAGGGATTGGGATAATTTTGTTCCAATTTTACCTTAGACGGTATTTGTGAATCCGTAATATCTTTCTGAATAGCCGTAAACATGGCAGGATCGTCTTTAATCTTGTATAACCCGTCATCGGATGAGACCCAGATATATCCATTGGGTCCCTCAGTAATTGAATTTCCTTGACCGAAGTAGGTCGTCATCGGGGAATTTTGTGTGGTATATTCAACCCATTGTGATCCATTATAGGCACCAAGGATTTCATTGGCCAGCGTCCATAAATTATTATTGGAATCAACATACAATGAAGTAACATTATTCATGTTTGAGGTACTGGAATTAGGCAATATGGGTACTGATATATTTGACCAATTGGTCCCGTCGAATAAATAAAGATGCTGAAATCGAGAGCCTGCATAAATTTCATTATTTTTATCTACCGCAATAGAATAGATTTGATGCGAGGGAAAATCAGTGTGATTACTTTGAAAGCTGATTTGTACCGTCCAATTAGTCCCGTCAAACTTTACCAAACCTCCATCATTAGTATTTAATTGGCTATCGAGCATACCAACCCAAATATTATTATTCTGATCAACAGCAATAGCATCCACATTGTTGGAAATTAAACCCGAATTGCTGGTATCATAAACGGCCCAGGTCTGCCCATTGTATTCAGCCAGGCCACCACGTTTGTGCCTAAAAATAATCAGGATGGGTGCCAACCCAGACATTATCATTCTGATCTACAGCGATGGCTTGTACCCGATTGGATGGCAAATTCGAGTTCGTTGTATCAAAAACCGTGAAATTCTGCCCATTATATTTTACCACTCCCCCGTCACTCAGACCAAGCCATAAATTTCCTTTGCTGTCGAAAGCTACATTATTGCCTACAGCTCCATGCATTTTAACACCCATCTCTCTTACCATCGTCGTATCAAACTCATGGTAATTCTGTCCATCGTACATATCCAGGAAAGCATATCTGGGGCCCTTACCCCAGGTTGCCATCCATAACCGGTTTTGTTTGTCAAATGTTAAACCGTAAATATTGTTGGCAGGCAGACCAGTTGTCTGATTCGTTAATGTTACAAAGCTCCCGCTTTATAATGAACCAAAGCATAATGGGATGGATAGTCATTTTGGATAGCTGCACCAAAAAATACACTATCCCCAACCTGGCAAAAATTTGAAGTGACAGAAGTTATCTGATTAACCGGGTTCTCCTGGAATGACCAGTTCATTCCATCATACATGGCTAAACCGTATCCAGTGCCGACATATAATATTCCGTTGACATAATTTAATTGATCAACCCCAAGCAATCGTTCCTGGGAATTACTCGTGCTCAAATCTATCCTCTTCCATTCTGCCGTTCCGGATTTATTCGAATCAAATTCATACAGATTATCCTGAGCTATCCAGACCACTCCATTACCTGCGTCCAATATATTTGTAACGGCAATATTTGCTTTCAAAGGACAGTATCCATCACTGGCAATATCATTCCATTTGCTACCGGACTGGTAAAAGACATCTCCGTTGGAACCTACCCACATCTGGTTACCGACAAACGTAATTTTATCGACTTCTTGAAAAGTAAAATTGTAGAACTTGCTATAAAATGTATGCGTAGAAACACTATCTCCGAAAAATTTCACTAACCCTTTATTTGTACCTAACCAGACCGTATCTGCCTGAGTCACCATGTCGTAAATCGTATTAGTGGGTAGTTTTGAATTTGATGATATTGTAATTCACCCAGGTGGTTCCGTCAAATTTAATTATACCAAATCCCGGTGCAACAGCCCATAAATTTCCCTTACTGTCAAAAGATATTTTGCTAATATTGCTGCTTTGCACACCATAGTCTGACATGGTATATACTTTCCAAACCGACCCGTTGTATTCCGCTATCCCTCCATTGGTAGCGTACCATTGATTTCCTGAACTGTCTATGGCAATCGCATTTACATGACTATTACCTAAGCCGGTATTTTCCATCTTATAATGAGTCCAATTTGGGTATTGCGCACTGCTTTGAGCATGGACATTGATAAGATTGGATATCGTGATCAAAAAACAGAATACAAGAATGGTAACATATTTTTTCATAAAACTCCCCCCAGGATTAAAAGATGCCGAATCTGTATCGATGATTACCGAGCTAACGTATAGAGTGCACGAACCAATTGCACACACATTTAACAGCTCTTCACTGCACTCCAATGTAAGACAAGTATATATACATAATTTTCAGAAAATATTCTATATATACTCAGATACGTTTTGCAAATAATTTAAGCGACTCTAAAACGGTTGCTTTTGGACTGATGTTCATTGTACTGACACTTATTTGGTTGCCCGGTTGTAATACGGTCTCCTCCAACTCAAATCGACGGGGAACCTATCCGCAAATCCGCCTGGTTCTTGGCCCCCAGTAATTATGTTGTAAAAATGGGTTACGTTTTGCGTTGACGGTTCCCAGCGGACGACAAATAGGGGTAAAGATCAATGCCGACGCTACAATCAAGGCTGATTACACCTATACCCTTTTGCTTGATTTCAATGCGGAAAAATCAATTGTCAGCACGGGTAATGGCAAGATAACCGGTTCTCTAATATTGAAACCGGTGATTAATCCGGGTTAACACAAACGCTGGTTTTGGTCCCAATGCAACGCTTGTAGTCTAGTGTCATAACCATAAAATAAGTTTAGTCCATTGGGGCAGTTAAAGTTGATAGTCGTTACCGTTTTAACCACAGATTGGCACGGATAAACTTAGATTTAATCTGTTTGGATCCGCGTAAATCCGCGGCTAATTACTTTACAAATTAATTGGTATCAGCACTAGCCGGCACTACCATTACGGCTGGCGAGCCATTCGATAATTACGACAAGAATCAGGCCGCCGATCATGCTGAACAAGGCCTCCCAGACACTCCGTAAACCGTTATCAAGTCTGGTGTCCATTGAAGGATGAGACCAGTCAGGCCAGAAGGGTTCGCTCGATATTAGCTTCTTTTTCACAGTAATCAGTTGAATTTCACCTGCCTGATTCGCTGTTTTTGGCTGTACAATGCTACCAAGTTTATTGTATTCCACCTGCGTGGTGTCGGGAGGTGTCGTTTGCAGGTCTCTGACTTGCGCACTATTCATAGCAACGACTTTCACTCGTTGTGTCTGGATATAATCCCTCATTTGAAATGGCCATATCACATAGAGTGACCCTATCAAAAAGCCTATCAACACACTGATTGTTTGCGGGTAATAGCGATCGAGCAGCCATGAAAGGAGACGTGAGAAAGAGGTGATTCCGACAACCATACCCGCCACAAATACCAGCAGGATACTGCCAGCCTCCACAGTGTCGGGGCCACCCAGTTTCCCAAACTGCGTAAGAATAAACGTGTATTTGTGCAGGATGAGCAGCAGAAAGGAACCGGATATGCCCGGCAAGATCATCGCACAGATGGCAATGGCGCCGCTCAGGAAGATGAATGGCAGGTTTTCAGGCGTGTCCGTTGGAACAAGCGTGACGACCCGGTAACCGATATACACACCAATGAGAATGAACAGGATATGCACCCAGTTCATACCTTTGATCTGGCGAATTAATAAATAAACCGACCCAAGTATTAACCCGAAGAATAATCCATAAACCGGCTCCGGATAGCGGTACATGAGCTTTGGCAGGGGGACAACGCGGGTAAAGAACACGAATGCCGAACCAATACCGGTAATCAGAAAAAGAAGAAAACGCCAATGAAATTCCTGCAGGAAATTACGAAACCGGAAGGTGAGAATAGCCTTTATCGCTTTGCCATTCAAACTCTTAATTGCATGAATAAGACGAGTATAAATCCCAAGAATCAACGCCATCGTACCACCACTCACGCCCGGAATGACATCGGCTCCTCCCATCAGGAATCCTTTAATAATTAATATGGGACCTTCTTTGAGGCGTGTTGAATCAGAGATAGGTTGTTCTTTAGAATCAGGATTCGATACCGAAGGGTCTGCCGTTTTCAAGAATTTTGAATTATGAATTTTAAAATTAAATGTCCTGATTAGTCAATTTACCTGTATAAGTTTCGATAACCATTTGGACCATTTGCGTAAATGGACTAATTGTAGAGCAAAAAAATTCAAAATTTAAAATTTAAAATTCAAAATTCTCCTACTCTTCCCAGCCTTTTTTACCAATGAGCGGAACGAAACGAAAGTGTTCAAAACGTTCTTCTTCAAACTCATTTTCAGAAACACGAACGATACGATACATGAGCTGTTTTTCGGAATCACCGACCGGGATCACCAACCGTCCGTCTATGGAAAGTTGTTGCTTCAGGTTATTGGGAATCAGCGGAGCCCCGGCTGTCACTATGATGGCATCATAGGGGGCATATGCCGACCAACCAAGCGTACCATCATCACATTTCAGAGTAGCACGGTAGCCAAGCTCACCGAGCAGGGATCGTGCCCGTTCATATAATCCCCGGTGCCTTTCTACACTGTAAACTTCGGCGCCCATCTCACACAATACCGCCGCCTGATATCCGGAACCTGTGCCTATCTCCAGTACTTTATCTCCCGGTTTAATCTCCAGCATCTCTGTTTGAACAGCAACCGTAAAAGGTTGTGAAATCGTCTGGCCAAGTTCGATAGGCAGTGCCGTATCTTCATAGGCCCTCATATGAAGTGCAGAATCAATAAATTTATGACGGGGTACCGAACGGATGGCTGAGAGGACAAGTTCATCCCGGATTCCCTTCTCCTGCAATGAATTGACAAGTTCCTGTCGCTGTCTTTTAAATTTCAATGACCGGCCCTCCAGGGTTGTCTGAGATTACAGTCATCCCATCGGTCATAAATTGCCAACCGCATATCGGGTGTATCGCTTCTTGCAATAATCTGTCTAACCATCCTTTATATCATTGGATAGTATGATTAGATCGGCAGCCTGCTGTGAAATCAAAAGGGGCCTCAGAAATCATACCTCAATCATCATATCTATTTTTAGTCTCCGGTATTCAAATATATCGGTGGATACCTTAAGGAACAAAACAAGTGACAATTTTGAGGATTCAAAGCATCACATCCGGATGGGTACCGTCATTCTATGAAACGATAGCCAACTATGTCCGGTTACTTCCTGTTAAATAAGAAATCTCATTGTAGATATGATGTAAAAAAAGGAGATATAATGCACATAGGGATTATTGGAACAGGATCAATGGGAAGCGCACTTGGTCAGCGATGGGCCAACGCCAATCATCAGGTTTTTTATGGCTCACGCGACCCGGGCCATGCCCGTAATATGGTGGAAATGATGGGACCCAACGTGCAGGGAGGATCTATTGCCAACGCGGCTGAATTTGGAGAAGTTATTCTGCTTGCCGTCCCATGGTCAGGCGTCGATGACGTACTCGAAGAGGCCGGAGACCTTGAGGGAGGAGTCCTTATCGATTGCACCAATCCCTTCAGGGAAGACACATTCAACCTGGCTATCGGCACAACAGAATCAGCTGCCGAATGCATCAATCACAAAGCAAAAAATGCCCAGGTTGTGAAGGCGTTTAATACGGTATTTGCCAACAATATTACCAAGGTAAATGACTTCGGTGACAATAAAGCACCCATGTTTTATTGTAGTGATGATGATTCCGCCAAATCAATCGCTTCCCAACTTGGAAAGGATATAGGATTTCGGCCGGTTGACTGCGGTCCCCTCAAAAATGCCAGACATCTGGAAGCTATGGCCGCCCTGTCGGTCAGTATGGGATTTGAACTCGACATGGGTACGGACTGGATCTGGGATATCGTAAGGAGATCTTAGATCTTAGATATGAGATATGAGATATGAGATTTTAATTAACTATTTGTTTCAATGTAATTATCTGATGGATGGAAATAATTTTAAAGCTGCCTGTTTCGTGTGGGCAGCTTTTTTTATGAAATCTATGAGACGTAAAAACGTTTTAACTGGCATATGCCACTAAAATTTATCGTAAATGTTTTGTAAATGTCTGTCGATTACTGATTTTTGTGACTGTTTTACCTTCATGGGCTTTTGTATCTTTTGCGCGGAAGTCTCATACGTATGAACTCATTTTATGGCTGAACTAACCATTTATAATACATTACATCGCCAAAAAGAGCGGTTTGACCCTCTTCACGAGGGGTTTGTCGGCATATACGTTTGTGGGCCAACCGTGTACGGTGATCCGCATCTGGGACACG
This sequence comes from uncultured bacterium, assembly GCA_963787205.1. Lineage (GTDB taxonomy): Bacteria > Bacteroidota > Rhodothermia > Balneolales > DATFMH01 > DATFNI01. The sequence goes on along the minus strand of CAWBCD010000007.1, from coordinate 120,715 downwards.
CGAAAAGTTATGTAGCCTTTGATATCGTCGTCCGTTACTTCAGATACCTTGGCTATAAGGTGAGGTATATCCAGAATATAACCGATGTTGGTCACCTCACCGACGATGCCGATCAGGGTGAGGACAAACTGGAAAAACAGGCGCGGACCGAACGGCTTGAACCAATGGAAATCGCCGAGAAGTATACTTACGCCTATTTCAGAGATATGGACGCTCTGGGCGTATTGCGCCCCGATATCTCACCCCGGGCATCCGGACATATCCCGGATCAGATAGCGATGATCAAACGGCTGGTAGAAAATGGATATGCCTATGAAGAAAATGGCAACGTCTATTTCGATGTCACCAAAGATCCCGATTACGGTAAACTGAGTGGCCGGAATATCGATGAGATGGTCTCCGGCACACGCATACAGACAGCCGGCGACAAGCATAACCCACAGGATTTTGCTCTCTGGAAGAAAGCCCAACCGGAACATCTCATGAAGTGGGAATCGCCATGGAGCGTGGGTTATCCAGGATGGCATGTAGAATGTTCAGCCATGTCGACCAAGTACCTGGGCGAAACGTTTGACATTCATGGAGGCGGACTTGAAAACCAGTTTCCTCATCATGAGTGTGAGATTGCCCAGAGTGAAGGCGCCAACAAAAAGGAATTTGTTCGATATTGGATGCACAATAACATGGTGACACTCAACGGTCAGAAGATGGGCAAGTCGCTGGGTAACGCAATTTCACTGCAACAATTCTTCACCGGCGATCACAAACTCCTGACACGGGCCTGGGAGCCTTCGGTCATCCGTTTCTTCCTTTTGCAAAGCCATTACCGTAGCCCAAGCGACTTCTCTGAAGAAGCTTTAACGGCAGCAGAAGCGGGTATGAAGAACCTGTTTGAGATCATCCAGACAATTATGGATGCCGAAAAGGGTTCCGGTGAGAATATCAATATGGATGAATTTCGCGCTGAGGTTGAAGCACGTATGAATGATGACTTCAACACACCGCAGGTCGTAGCGTTGCTCTTCGAAAAGCTTCGCCCACTTCGTAAAAGTATCCAATCTGGGGAGGCACCAGTCAATCTGTCTGAGTTAAAATCATTTCTTGAAGACTTCGTCCATGGCGTACTTGGTATCTGGCCGGATGCCACGGAAAATGGTGGTCATCTGCAGGAAAAACTGGATGCTGTGATGCAGGTTCTTATCGACCTTCGTAATGAAGCACGCAAAAATAAAAATTTCGAGCTGGCAGACCGCATTCGTGATCAGTTAACCGAGGTTGGCGTTGTGCTCGAGGATACTCCAAAAGGCACTATCTATAAAGTCGTATGAGGACACTGAATGCCCAATAGCAAATATTTTGTCTGGGATGGATCCCCTGTATTGTTCAAATCCGGTCAAGTCCATCTGCCCTTTGCAGTCAGTGTTGTCGGGTTAATACTCGCGGTCGTTCTCTACTTCGTAGGTTACAGCTACCTGGAAAAAAAGAAGCTGAAGGAACTCGATCACAAACCCCGTAAAGATGAGATGATCACTCTGCCGGCTAGCTGGATCACCGGGTTGATCATCGGCAGTCTGATCGTAGGCCAGATACTGACCATTCCTCTCGGCTGGTGGATCATCCACAAGTTCGGTCCCGTGACAATCAGATGGTACGGGGTTATGTTCGCCCTGGCGTTTCTGCTTGGCTACTACCTGGGCGTCAAGATGTTCCGAGATGCAGGCGTACCCCAGCAACGGCTGGAATCTTTGCTGACTTACATCATGATAGGTACGGTGGTTGGAGCACGACTGGGGCATGTTATCTTCTATGAACCTGACTATTATTTTGCACACCCGTCCGAAATCATCAAGATCTGGCATGGCGGGCTGGCCAGCCACGGTGCAGCTGTCGGTATTCTGATCGCCATCTGGCTCTACGTCCGCAAGTACCCGGACATGAAGTATCTCTGGGTACTCGACCGCGTGGTCATCCCTGTAGCTATCGGTGGCGCCTTTGTGCGGATCGGCAACTTCTTCAACTCCGAAATCATCGGGCATATAACGCATGTGCCGTGGGCTATCATCTTTGAGCGAGATGATATGTTGCCCCGTCACCCTTCCATGCTGTATGAATCACTTTGTTACCTGATCGGTTTTTTCATCCTTTGGTGGATATATAAACGATACAAGGCTAAGCCACCGGAAGGGTTGCTATTGGGTGTTTTTCTGGTCTACGTGTTTACCGGTCGTTTCTTAATCGAGTATACCAAAGTGCGGCAGGCCGACTTCACAGCACACTGGCCTCTTACGATGGGACAGCTTCTCAGTATTCCGTTTGTTTTGGTTGGAATCTGGCTGCTTGTAAAAAAAGTCAAATTTCCACAAAAGACCGGGTAGGATTGAAACAAGAAGTTATAATGTACAGATTGCGCTTCGCGTCGTGTCAGATAATAGCCAACATATGATTAAACAAAAACTTACGGAATATTCAAACTGCATCTTCAGCTTGGATTACGATATGGTTTCAGTGAACTGGATTCAAAACCGATACATGGGATTCTGAATGCCGGCTATCAATTATTTCGAGTGGGATGTCAATCCTATATTATTAAAAATTGACCAGATTCATCTGCCTTTTGCTGTTAGTGTCGTCGGACTGATGCTGGCCGTGATTTTGTATTACCTGGGCTACAGTTACCTGGAGAAACAAAAACTCAAGCAACTTCCGGAAGAATCCGCAAACTTTGAACCGGTTGCATTACCGGCAAGCTGGACTATCGGGCTGATAATTGGCAGCGTAATCATAGGACAGTTGTTTACCATTCCTCTTGGCCTGTGGATCATCCACGCTTTCGGCCCGATCCGAATTCACTGGTATGGATTGATGTGGGCTATTGCCTTTATCCTGGGCTATTATCTTGGAATGAAAATGTTCAGGGATGCGGGCAAATCGCAGGAACGCCTGGATTCGTTGCTCGTCTATATTATGATCGGTACGGTCATTGGAGCGCGCCTGGGACATGTGTTATTTTATCAGCCTGATTACTACTTCGCACATCCATCCGAGATCATAAAAATCTGGCACGGGGGGCTAGCCAGTCATGGAGCTGCTATTGGTATTCTGATAGCCCTCTGGCTGTACGTTCGTAAGTATCCGGACATGAAGTATCTATGGGTACTTGATCGGGTAGTCATCCCTGTCGCAATCGGCGGAGCGTTTGTTCGTGTCGGAAATTTTTTCAACTCTGAGATCATCGGACATGTAACCCATGTACCATGGGCCATCGTTTTTGAGCGTGTAGATGCCTTTCCACGGCATCCGTCCATGTTGTACGAGGCCGTTTGTTACCTGATTGGATTCTTCATTTTATGGTGGATATATAAACACTACAAAGCCTCTCCACCAAAGGGCTTACTTCTAGGGGTATTTCTTGTTTATGTTTTTACAGGTCGTTTTCTTATTGAGTACACCAAAGTAAGGCAGGCTGATTTCACGGCAAACTGGCCTATAACAATGGGACAGCTCCTAAGCATCCCGTTTGTTTTGGTTGGAATCTGGCTGCTTGTAAAAAAAGTGGATTACTCGGAAAAAAAGGACCCGGACAATTGAACGCTGCGATTTTAGATTCTATTTAGATATTTGAAAACAATAACCGACAAAAGAGGGCACCATTATGGCAGATATTAAGTTCGGAACTGACGGCTGGAGAGCCGTAATTGCAAAAGATTATACATATGACAATTTGAGCATCGTGACCCAGGCGACAGCGCGATGGATTCGAAAGGACAATGTTACTAATAATGGTGTGATCATAGGATACGACGGACGTTTTGGTGGTCGTGATTTTGCTCGTCATGTTGCCTCAGTTTTTGCGGCAATGGATATCTCTGTAAGAATGGCCGATCGGATCACCCCTACGCCCGCAATCAGTTGGGCCGCGCTCGAGCATGATGCAGTTGGCATTGTAATCACTGCTAGCCACAATCCTCCGAACTATAATGGCTTTAAGATCAAAGCACCATTCGGCGGTCCCGCTACACCCGGACAGATAGACTCTATGGAGAAGGAGTATGGTAAGTTTGATAAAAGCCTGAAAGTTGAATCTTATGATACGTATCTCAAACTTGGTGTGATACGCGAAATCCCGCTTCGTTCACAATATATGGATGTCATCCGCAAGCGTATCGATCTGGAAGCCATAAAAAGTAAAGGCGTTAAGATCGCCCATGATGCAATGTTCGGTGCGGGCCAGCATATCATTAGAGAACTTTTGGGAGACCAGGTACATGAACTAAGGTCCGATTTCAACCCCGGTTTCCACGGACAGGCCCCGGAGCCCATTGAGAAAAACCTCCAGAACCTTTCTAAGTACATCAAGGACAATCGAATGGCCATTGGTATTGCTAACGATGGTGATGCCGACCGCGTAGGGTTTTTTGACGAAACGGGCGCTTTCGTCAACTCACATTTAGTACTGGCTTTACTGACCAAGTATATGAGCCAGGACAAGAAGGAAAAGGGCAGCATCATCAAGACTTTTTCAACAACCGACCTGCTCGACAAACAGGCCAATAAATACGGACTGGATCTTCAAATCACACCGATTGGCTTCAAATACATTGCAGAGAAAATTGTGAACGGTGATGTGCTGGTTGGCGGGGAAGAATCCGGCGGTCTGGCTGTTAAAGGACACATCCCCGAGCGTGATGGCATTTTCATCGGTCTTCTGATCACCGAGATGATGGTCAAGAAGGGTAAGTCCCTGAGTGAACTGGTTCAGGAACTCTTCGATGAATTTGGGACACACTACCAATACCGTGACGATCTACATACGTCCGATGAAAAGAAAAACGCCATGATGAAATGGTGTGAAAACGAAAAGGTAGATGAGATCGCCGGCAAAAAAGTTACCAAACGAGGATTCACCGATGGTGTGAAACACTGGCTTGAAGACGGCTCATGGCTGCTCGTACGTCCGTCCGGTACGGAACCGGTTCTGCGCATTTATTCCGAAAGCGACAACGAAAAAGAAGCAGAAAAACTGGTCAACGCCACAGCCGATCTCGTAAACGACCCAAAAATATTGAAAGGATGACGTATGGGCGAACCCCTGTGTTCGCCCCCTTTTCTGTTCCCCCCTTTTCTGTTCCCCCTTTCTGTTCCCCCTTTTCTGTTCTGTCCCCCTTTTCTGTTCTCCCCTTTTTGACAGTCAACCATACACTTTTTCACGCCAAACACTTTTTTCATGTCTTATGCTTTTTCGCGCCGTAGGGGCAATCACGGGGGATTGCCCCTACGGTTCCAATTCATGGGATTCGAACGTATGTAATGACGTATCGAATCCCATTCTTTTTGATTGTGAATAATGCGCTCATAATAATTCCGGTGCCATAATTTACCATCAAACCGTGACCAATTCTTCTCCTTCACACCATCAACATATTTTTTTGTTGTAAGCGATTTAAACCGCTGAACAACATCCGGCAAAGACAACAGCCTGCTTTCACCCAAATGCCCCTCCGTACGGGCATACCCCCGTGTTTGCCCCCCCTGTATTTGCCCTCCCCGTGATCCCCCTTTCCTATTTCGTTCATCTTTTTCCTGATTTTTCTTTTCCATTTCTCCAGAAACATAAAAATCATCCGAACCACCTTTCAATACAACAATACCATGGAAATGATCAGGCATAACGACAAACTCATCAACTAAAACTCCCTGATAATAATCGGGAATCTCCATCCATATTCTCTGTATCATCAGGCCAGCTTCATTCAAATACATCTTTCCATCCCGGATGGTACCAAACAACTTTAACCATTTTCTTACATCAATCGTCACAAAATAAGCCCCACTCCTCCGGTAATCATACCCTTTCAAACGTATCGAACGCCTATGGTGCCTTTTCGGATCATAAACCATAATAATGCCTCTCTTTCTGTTGTATGGGTGAACCCAGGTGTTCGCCCCCTGCAAAGTATATGATCACAAAACAAGCCAGTCCTTACACCTTTTAGGAACATCCCCTGTTAGTTTCCTCCAAAATTCCGGATATTTGTGGCGGTCGTTGTTAGGCCGTATGGGTGAATCCCTGTGTTCACCCTTCGTGTTTCGCTTGCACACATTTTTTAACACATGAACGACACATCAACAATTAATGGAGTTCCATTGCTGGACCTGAAGGCCCAGTACGAGGGTATCCGCGAGGAGATAAAAGCGGAAATTGAAGAAGTATTGAATAGCCAGGCATTTGTGCTGGGACCGGCAGTCGACCGGTTTGAAAAATCGGTTGGAGATTACATCGGCACCCCCAATGCAATTGGTTGCGCTTCAGGTTCCGATGCGTTATTGCTGGCTCTGATGACGATCGATCTGAAACCGGGTGATTTGGTTTTGACTTCTCCATACACCTTTTTTGCAACCGGGGGCGCCATTGCACGAATAGGTGGTATCCCTGTGTTCACAGACATTAACCCGGATGATTATAACCTGAACCCGAACTTGGTCGAGCAGTTTCTGACAGGAGACCACCCCCTTTCCAGGCGGTTTAAAGATCAGAAAGGACGAATCAAAGCCATCATGCCGGTTCATTTGTACGGGCAGTGCGCGGACATGAGTCACCTCACAGAAATTGCCGTACGTCACAATGTCGAGCTTATTGAAGATGCCGCACAGGCCATCGGTGCAAAATTCAAAGGCAGAATGTCAGGAACGATGGGCGATTTCGGATGCTTCAGTTTCTTCCCAAGTAAAAATCTCGGCGGCTACGGTGATGGCGGTCTTGTTACCACGTGTAAGGCTGACTATGCAGAAAAACTCCGTATCCTGCGTGTTCACGGATCAAAACCGAAATATCATCATAAAGTCGTCGGTATCAACAGCAGGCTCGATTCCATTCAGGCTGCCGTTTTAAACGTCAAATTGAGGCACCTCGAGAACTGGCACACGGCACGGCGTGAGAAAGCCTTGAAGTACAACCGGTTATTTGAAGAGGCGGGAATCCGTTTTAACAGCCAGGTCCGGCGTGCATCTGAAATAAATGAGGCCGTCGATGACAATCCGGATAAACTCCTGACACCAATTGAAACAACAGGCAAACCGGAAACAGGTGGACGACATGTGTATCACCAATATGTAATCCGGACAAAAAGACGAGATGAACTTCAAAAAGCACTGGACGACGCCGGAATCGGCAACGCCATCTATTACCCGGTTCCTCTGCACGAACAGGAATGTTTTGCATACCTCGGATATCAGGATATCGATTGTCCCAACGCCGCCGCTGCCGGTAAGCAAACACTCGCTCTTCCGATCTATCCAGAACTAACGGACGATCAACAGGAATATATTGTCGCTCATATCGTTAAAACGTTAACATAATTTTTTAAGAAAACAGGATTCATGGCAAAACCCCTTTTTACGACCCACACCGGAATGGTTGACATATTACCTGGCGAGGTCGAAAAATGGCAACAACTCGAACTTTTGATCAGAGATACCGCCCGGCGGTTTCATTTCCGGGAAATAAGAACTCCCATTTTGGAGCAGACCGAACTCATTGCACGCGGTGTCGGTCAGCTTACGGATATCGTCTCGAAAGAGATGTTCGCCTTTGATCGCGGCGATGACCATTATGTACTCCGACCGGAAGGAACCGCACCCGTCAGCCGGGCTTATATCGAGCACAATCTCAAACAACGGGGCGGCACTCAGCAACTGTTCTACATTGGTCCCATGTTTCGTGCAGAACGACCACAAAAGGGTCGACAGCGGCAATTCCATCAGTTCGGTGCCGAAATTATCGGTAGTCCGGATCCTGCGGCAGATGTGGATGTCATCGCGTTTATGATGGATGTTTACCGGCAAGTGGGTATTCGTAATTTCACTTTGAAGATAAATTCGGTTGGTGATCCAGAAAGCCGGCAGCGTTATAAGAATGTCCTGCAGGATTATCTCCGCCCCAATCTATCTAAGCTTTCGAAGGTTTCGCAGCAGCGTTTCGAGACCAACCCGATGCGCATCCTCGATTCGAAGGAAGAACAGGACCGGCCAATCGTTGAAGATGCCCCGGTCATCACCGATTATCTGAATGAAGAATGCCTGGAGCACTTCGACCTTGTGAAACGGTATTTAGCGGGTTTGGGCATTACCTATGACGTTGATCCCCGGCTTGTACGTGGACTCGATTACTACACCAAGACTGCATTCGAATTGATTAGTCCGGACTTGGGCGGGCAGGATGCTCTGGGTGCAGGAGGTCGCTATGACCTATTGATTGAAGAGCTCGGTGGACCCGCTACCCCAGCCGTAGGTTTTGCTGCCGGCATCGAGCGGCTTTTTATAGCATGTGATGCCCTGGGTATCGAACTGGGTTCCGAACCGGCCGTTGATGTATATCTGGTGACTATTGGTGATAAAGCACGTAACTGGGCCTTGTCTCATCTCCATGAGTTTCGTCAAAAAGGCATCTCCTGCACCATGGATTATGCCGGACGATCCATCAAAGCCCAAATGAAAGATGCCAACCGCGAAAATGCCCGGTTTTCTATCATCATAGGCGACAATGAACTGGAAACCGGAGAATTCACGCTGCGTGACATGGAAAAAAGCGAAGAAAAAAACTTGCCACTCGAAGAAATTCACAAACGCATTGCCCCAGCGATGTGATTTGACACAACGTTTGAGAGTTACTTCTCCTCAACCTCTCTTTATATCCACGGCAAGGGGCTTTCGTGTCTCTTATTAAGGTGGAATTTTTCGGAGAGGATATGGGCAAAAGCCCGATTTCTTATATTCTTCTCCTCTTCAGTTGGCTAAACCCGCAACAGGAATAGATCCTTATTGATTGCCGTCTGCTTTAGCTGACGGAATTAAAAAAAAGCAGATAAGCATGAGCTTTAGCTCCATTTATCAGGTGCTTTTTGTTTAGCTGTCCACAGTTTTTCCATCATAAAAATTCGGGCAAAGAGGAGCCGAATCAGGCGGTCATCTGACGAGGTACTATATGACTTATGGCCAGAACGCCCGCTGCAAAAGCAATAAAACAAACCTTACGAATTATTCGCAAAGGCTTTTTTAATGCCCCTGACCGCCTGCCGAATACGTTGTTCGTTTTCAATCAGTGCAAAACGGACGTGTTCGTCACCATAATTACCAAATCCGATACCGGGTGATACAGCCACTTTCCCCTCTTTTAGCAGAAACTTGGAAAACTCCATTGAGCCCATCTTCCGGTACTGTTCAGGTATTCTCCCCCAAACGAACATCGTGGCTTTGGGTTTGATGACCTCCCAGCCAATGTTATTCAACGAGTCCACCAGTATATCACGGCGTGATTTATAAATCTCTGTCACTTCCTCCTGAAATTGATCGCCGTTATTTAAAGCCTCTATCGAAGCAATCTGGATAGGTTGAAATATCCCGTAATCAAGATAGCTCTTCATGCGGGTCAAAGCAGCGATCAGATCCTGGTTGCCCACACAGAAACCAACACGCCATCCCGGCATGTTGTAGCTCTTGGAGAGTGTAAATGTCTCCACAGCTATCTTGCGTGCTTCGGGTATCTGTAACATGCTCGGAGCCTGGTATCCGTCGAAACACAAATCGGCATACGCCAAGTCGTGGATGACCAGTACATTCCTTTCCAATGCAAAATCGACGACTTTCTGGAAGAAGTCGAGATCTACAACCTCTGTGGTGGGGTTATGTGGAAAATTCAGGATCATCAGTTTCGGGCGTGGCCAGCTTTGATTGTAGGCTTCCTCGAGACGTTCAAAAAAGTCATCCCCCTGAAATAAAGGGACTCGCCTCAGATCACCACCGGCGATGACAACCGAGTAGGCATGGATGGGATAGGTCGGATCCGGGCATAACACGATATCACCCTGATCGATGATGCTGAGGACGAGGTGTGCAAGGCCTTCTTTTGATCCCATCGTCACGATGGCTTCACTCTGCGGATCAATGTCCACGTCGTACCTGCGTTTGTACCAGTCCGATATTGCGACTCGTAGTTTATAGATGCCGCGGGAGACCGAATAACGGTGGTTACGGCTATTATGAACAGCTTCTATAAGTTTTTCGACAATTGGCTCCGGCGTAGGCTGATCGGGGTTGCCCATACTCATATCGACGATGTCCTCGCCCGCTCGCCGTGCCTGCATCTTCAGCTCATTTGTTACGGCAAAAGCATAGGGAGGTAAACGATTGATACGATTAAATTCAAAAGTGCCCATTGTCTTGTTGTTAGTTACTAGGTGTTAGTTGTCAGTTGCGGGTTCCGCGTTACGGGTTTTCAGTGAAAGGACAGCAAATCCAAAATAACCTGGCGTGTGGTTCAATCGAGGACGCTTGACCCTGCGTCGAGTATTTCCTTATTTCCTTATTTCCGTTTTTTTAGCTACTTCTTCACTGTTCGGCTGGACGGGATAGCAACCCAGAATCTTAACAAAACTTGCCTCTTTCTTCAGTTCGTTCAGTGCCTCTTCGACATTCTCATCCTGGGTATTACCCTCGATATCAAGATAAAACAGGTATTGCCAGGGAACGTTGGGCCGCGGCCGAGATTCAAGCTTTGCCATGTTGATACCATGGTCACCCAGCACGCGAAGACAGTCAATCAAAGCGCCCTTCTCATGGCTTGTGGCCATTACAAGCGATGTCTTGCATGGTATCTGAGGATCACAGTAAACCGGTTCGGGGGCAACGATCACAAATCGCGTAAAGTTCAGATCCTGGTTCGCGATGTCACGTTCAATGATATGCAGTCCATATTGTTCTGCCGCCTGCGCACCGGCAATGGCTGCCAGCGAGAGGTCCCCGTCCTCCTGCACTTTACGCGCTGCCAGAGCCGTATCCAGATATGATTCCACGTGGCAGTGCGTCAGCTTCGACAAAAACCGGCTGCACTGTGCCAAAGCCTGTGGATGCGAGATAATACGTCGAATTCGCTCAATCGGAACAGGTTCGAGTGCAAGCAAGCAATGACGGATGCGTAGCACTTCTTCACCCACAATCACCAGTGAGCTGCTTCCTAACAGATCATATGTCTCATTAATAGATCCCGCAGTCGTATTCTCGATTGGCAGGATGGCCACATCCACATCACCGTTTTCAACTGCTTTACCCGCTTCCTGAAACGTATCATACCCGTAACTGGTGATATCTGCGTACCTGTCACCGAAATGATGTTGTGTTGCCACGTGACTAAACGCACCCTCAGTGCCCTGGTATGCAACTCTAATCGTCTTATCAGAACGGGATGGATTATGGTAGTCCATTAAAGCATGGGTCTGAGTGCGAACGGAGTGATTGATGATCTCCCTGAATATCTGTTCTGCGAAATAACGATCCAATCCCGCTTTTCGAGCGATATCTCCAATTTCGGAGAGGATCTGTTCCTCCCGCTGATAATCCCTTAACCTACCGGAGTTCTTTGCTTTCAGCGAAAAGACCTGTTGAACGGCTTTCTGACGTTCAGCAAGGGCATCAATAATCGTCTTATCAATAGAATCCAGTCTGGATCGTATCTCGTCAAGTTTATCTTTCATGGGTATGATTATGCGTCAATAATGGAGTGCCTGATGTAAGAATAATTAATTTTTTAAGGATGGAATACAGTCGTACCATTAGCCAGGGTACCAATACTCCCCCTTGGCAAAGGGGGAAACCGAATTACATTTGGCAATCAAAAGCAATATAGTTGTTCGGCGAATATGTTTTCCCATGTAGCTATGTCGCTTATTCAGCTTGATCCCATATCAATTTCCAGCTTCAACCTGTGCATGATGATCAAGAAGAAAGTTCTTTAAGGCCGGGTAATCAGCATCCAGAGGGATGGCCTGTTTTGGTTTCTCCATACATTCCTGCAGTTGTTTCGGCATGGGGATCGATTCCCCGATGACCGACTCCACCGTGTCCTTGAATTTGGCGGGATGAGCCGTAGACATCAGGATGATCGGGGATTCTTCATCGCCTGTTGTCTTACGGTATTCTTCACTTGCCAGGTAACCCACAGCCGTGTGTGGATCCAGCACATATTCTGTCTGCTGATAAACCCACTGGATGGCATCCCGGGTCTGATCATCATTAAATGAACTTCCATATAAATGCTTCCTGACTGTAGAAATGGAATCACCGAAAAGAAATCGTATCCGATCCAGGTTGCTCGGATTACCGACATCCATGGCATTAGAGAGAGTCCGGATGGATGGCCTCGGTGTAAAGATCCCTTTCCTTAAATATTCCGGAACTACATCATTCACATTCGTAGCCACGATAAACTGGTCCACGGGCATTCCCATCTGCATGGCCAGCAATCCGCCCGTCAGGTTGCCCATATTTCCGCTCGGCACACAGAAAACCGGCTTCTCATCCGTCGATTTCTTTAACTGGGCAAAAGCATAAATATAATAGAACGACTGCGGCAACAGCCGTGCAAAATTGATCGAATTGGCCGAGCTCAGCGTGAGTTCACTCCTCAAATCAGCATCCGAAAAAGCCTGTTTCACCATCTTCTGACAGTCGTCGAATGTCCCGTCAACCTCAATTGCAGTAACATTACCACCCACGGTTGTCAATTGTTGTTCCTGGAGTTTGCTGACCTTGCCACTTGGATACAAGAGACAGACCCTGATACCGGGTACTCCCAGGAATCCATGAGCCACGGCACTGCCTGTATCGCCCGAAGTAGCTACAAGAATGTAAACATCATTCTCTTTCCGGTCCGACTGTCTTTTCTGGCCATCCAGTTCTTCCTTCTTATCATTCATCGCGGAAAAGACGCGGGACATAAACCTGGCTCCAAAGTCCTTAAAAGCCAGCGTGGGACCATGAAACAGCTCCGTCACATAAATCTTGTCATCAAGTGGGATCAGAGGGGCATCGAAGGAGAACGCATCATCGATCACAGCTTGCAAGTCACTGTCATCCAGTTCATTCCGGACAAACGGGCGGGCTACTTTAAACGCGATTTCTTTAAAAGACAGGTCGGTAACCCCCCGCCAGAATTCGTTGGGAAGTTGAGGTATGTTTTCCGGCATATACAGACCACCATCATCGGCTAATCCCATCAAGACAGCCTCATAGAAAGAAACCGGTCTGCTTTTTTTGTTCGTGCTTAGAAACTGCATAATCTGGAGAATGTTGGAATCACTGGTTCCGTAAACGCTCTGACGGTTTAGAGCCGTCTGACCGCTAATGAGTCAGTTGCTTTTCACTGATAACCGTACTACCCGCTTTATTGATTTTCGATATATAAACATCGCTGTCCAAACCAACTGATGCGACAGCCCGTTGCATGGCCGAACCGATTTTCTGTGCCTCCTCTTTTGACCTGCTCAGGGCAAAAACCGAAGGTCCGGAACCGGATATGCTGCACCCAAGAGCACCGGCATCCATCGCGGCCGATTTCATCTGGTTGAATCCGGGTATAAGCACCGAACGAATGGGTTCGATGATCTCGTCGTGAAGAGAGCGTCCGATCAGGTCATGATCTCCCTTCATCAGTCCGGCTACCAACGCACCGACATTGCCCCATTGCGCTACGGCACGGGCCAGCAAGATCTGCTTGCGCAGGATCTTACGGGTGTCTTCGGTGCGAATCTCGATATGAGGATGTATCACCGTACTGTGAAGATCTTCCGGATAGTCAATAGGAAACACATCCATCGGATGATTGCTCCTGATAAAAACAAATCCGCCCAACAGGGATGCACCGGCATTGTCTGCATGTGCTGCTCCGCATGCGACACGCTCCCCTTCCACAGCAAACTGCAGGAGATCCTTGCGCTCATACGGATCGCCCAGTAACCGGTTCACGGCAACAACAGCCGCAACGGCACTGGCGGCACTGGACCCGAGACCGCTGCCCAGCGGCATTTTCTTATATAGTTCCAGTTCAATACCGAATGGTAGATTATCTGTAACATCCTGAAGAAGAGCTGTTGCCGCCACTCCGGCTGTGTTTTGATCGACCCGCAATGGAAGTTTACCTCCATCACCATGGACAGCGGTAATCACTACACCGGTTTCCTCACGGACACGCGCCACGATCTCATCACCGGGTTCATCAATGGCAAAGCCAAGCACATCAAAACCACAACCGACATTCGCCACACTTGCCGGGGCAAAAACCCGCACTTCACTGAGGTTATTTGATATCATTATTAATCAACCGTAAAAGGCTTGTATTTATCTATAGTTACAAAAATATGCCGGGACTATGTAAACGTTTAAAATCCTGGAAAGTATGCGAGGTATTTAATATAAGGTATCTCCACCAACGCAGCCGAATGAATTTCAGTGACCGGCACTGCCTGAATCCGTCGTTTTGGTGAAGAAAGCACTGTGGAGTGCCGTCATTGCGCCCGCCTCGTCATTTTTGTTGACGATGAAAGAAATGTTTCGTTCGGACGATCCCTGTGCGATAGCCACAATATTAATCTCATTCTTGCCCATCGCCTGGAATACAAGTCCCGCTATGCCCGGTGTACGTTGCATATGATCACCGACCACAGCAATGATACACATGTCATCTTCAATGAGCACCCGGTCGATACTCTCTTCCATAATCTCAATCCGAAACTCATCCTCAATCACTCGCTGAGCGTCTTTAGCATATTTTGAGAGGATGGACAGGCAGATGGTATGCTCAGAAGATGCCTGGGTAATCATTATAATATTGATACCCGCCTCAGCCAGAGCTTTGAAGATACGTGCCGCAATGCCGCTGACCCCGATCATCCCGCTACCCCTGACCGTAACCAGAGCGATATTTTCGATTGACGATAATCCTTTGATGATCCCGTTTTTGACTTTGGGCCGTTGTTCGATTCTTGTACCAGGAAATTCGGGGTCGAAGGTATTGCAGATAACAATCGGAATGCCGGCTTTCATTGCAGGTTGTAGTGTTGGCGGATAAATCACTTTTGCCCCGAAGTGAGAAAGCTCCATGGCTTCTTCATAAGAAAGCTCCGGGATCGTAAATGCCTGCTTGACCTTCCTTGGATCGGCAGTCATCAGTCCGTTGACATCAGTCCATATTTCAATCAGATCCACACCGAGAGCAGCACCCAGGATGGATGCCGTATAATCCGATCCGCCACGACCTAACGTCGAGGTCTCCCCTTTCTCAGTCGACGCGATGAAACCGGTGACAACCTGCAACTCTTTTCTGGTGTTGAAATAGTCGCGTATGTTACGATATGTCTGCTCCATCAACACACGGGCAGAACCGAAGCGGATATCGGTCTTGACAAACTCACGTGCATCGGCAAAGCCGGCCGGAACGCCATTGTCGGTCAGGCACCAGCTAAGGATGTATGCGGAGAATCGTTCACCAAAACTGACAATAAAATCCATCGTCCGTGGTGTTAGCTCCCTCACCAGGTTTACACCGGTCAGGATATCTTCCAGCTCGTTTAATGTCATTTTGAAGTGGGCAATCACTTCACTCTGGCGATAGACAGAAATACATTCACGGATGACATCGATATGCCGCTCTTCCAGTTCATGGATGAGATCAGCGAATTCAGAAGAACCGGATGCTGCCAGTTCCGCACCACGCAGTAATGAATCGGTGACGCCGCGAAAAGCAGACACAACAACGGCTACGGAATCCTGCTTTTGCTTTCCTTTTATAATAGAGACGACTTTTTTTATTGCTTCGGGAGTTCCGACTGAAGAACCGCCAAATTTGAGAATCCGCATTAACCTTGATTTATATCTATGGAATCCGCTAAAGGATTCCTGATGCCTTCGGGATAAAATATCCGGGGATGTTAGCCATAAAACCAATATCATTCAAATGATGATTCCCGGAAACTTCACGCACTATTCAATAATAAAACTTATCACACACTTTCAAACATCGAAATCGTATTTTTTTATCCTCAAACTATCTGTGCATCATACATTTTTACCTATTTTTCCTCATTATATATCATCCTTATTTCAAAAGAGTGAATTTTATTTTTTAGAAAAGCGCTTCCATATTGTACTCTTCTGTTTATTATTCCCGTTATCATGAATAACATCGTTGAATAGCATCATTTTGTATTTTTTTTAATTTTTTTTGAATAATAGTTGCATTGTTAGAGATTAATTTCTTAACCTTGAAATAAATGAAATCACTACCTACATATCCAGTTAACATAGCTCTCCGGCGGCGACCGTTAGATTCAAACGGAAGGGAAAGCTATGCCATAAGGTGATTTCGTGTAAAATTTTTCGAATTTCAGTCAAAGGCAGAACTTTCCCGGTTCTGCCTTTTTTCGTTTTAACAACCAGTGTTTTCGATTTATGAATAAGATTGTTCTCGCATTTAGCGGTGGTTTAGATACCAGTTTTTGTGTTCCGTACCTAAAGAATAAATACGGTTGCGAGGTTCACACCGTAACCGTGGATTGCCTTGGCATGACATCCGAACAAAAAGACACGCTCGAGGAAAAGTCACTTGCACTCGGCGCCGATTCACATGCTACCCTCGATGGTACGGATCTGATTTATTCTAAAATTATTGCTTATCTGATAAAGGGCAATGTGTTACGCGACCGCACCTACCCCCTTAGTGTTGGTGCTGAACGCTTCATCCAGGCCATGCTGATCGCTGAATATGCAAAGAATATCGGAGCAGATGCGGTAGCTCACGGTTCCACGGGTGCCGGAAATGACCAGGTTCGTTTTGATGTGGCGTTACGCGTGGTCAATCCAGACATGCAGATCATCACTCCTATCCGAGAAGAAAAGTTCACCCGCGAGCAACAGATCAAGATTCTTAAAGACGACGGTTTTGAATATTCCGGTTCGAAAGCACCTTATTCCATCAATGCCGGTATCTGGGGCACCACGATCGGCGGTTATGAAACACTGACTCCAAACAAGGCACTGCCACCCGAGGCGTTTCCTGAACTAAAGGCTCCCCATCTTTTTGATGACAAACCAGAAGAATTCAGCATTACTTTTGAGCAGGGACTTCCTGTTGCAGTGAACGGGGAATCAGATACACCACTTAACTTATTACAGTCTATTAAAAAGGCGGCTGTCAAACACGGGATTGGTCGCGGCATGCACACCGGCGACACCATACTCGGCATTAAAGGCCGTATCGGTTTTGAGGCCCCTGTCGCCACACTGGTCTATGCCGCACACCGCGAACTTGAAAAGCAAATTCTGACCAAATGGCAGCGTCATCTTAAAGACACTTTGTCTGACTACTACGGCATGTTATTGCATGAAGCACAGTATTTCGATCCGGTCATGCGTAACATCGAGTCGTTCCTGGATGCTACTCAGGAACGTGTAGACGGGACCACGAATCTGTATTTATACAGAGGCAATACATTTCCTCTTGGCGTGGAGTCGCCAAACTCGCTGATGAACGGCAAGGCTCAGTATGGCGAGAGCAGCCAACTCTGGAATGGCGAAGAAGCCAGAGCATTCAGCAAAATTTACGGCATCACATCAATTTTGAGCAATAAACAGTAAAACAGGTAATAACACCATGGAGAACAGCAAGACTCTGGACGCGGATATCATCTCCTCAAGCACGAGCAACGTGCCTATGGATCATCATCTGATCGTCTCAGACAACATCGTTGCCAGAGAAGGTTTTCTGGTCGCGGTACGCATTTTGGATGAAAAGACTACCTACAACCAGGTTGAGTTGCGAAACGGTGAGTTCGTAACCCTCAAGCGTGATAAAATCCTCGTTGGAACACTCGGTGAGCGTCAGGCACTACGCGGGTACAGTGGCATTGTGCCCCGCCAGATAAAAAAAAGCGACATCCTTCACGTTTTAAATATGGGTGGGATCATCGGATTGTGCCAGTCCGATTACCCTGCTTATGGTCCGGCAACAAGAGTCGAAGTGATCGGCGCGGTAATGATCTACCATGATGATACCTACAAACACGCGTCGATCAGCGACTTTGCCATTGAATGGGAGGACCATCTCCCCCACAGTGCTCCCCTGATCGCTGTCACGGGGACCTGCATGAACGTCGGCAAGACTTACGCCGCCTCTTCCATCATTGAAAAGCTGACACAAAAGGGATTGCGCGTTGCAGCGGCCAAACTCACAGGTGCCAGTCTTTTACGTGATACCAAAGCAATGAAAGATAAAGGCGCCGTCGTTTGCACCAACTTCTCGGAAGCAGGACTCGTTTCTACGACCCATCAAAATGTAGTGACGATGGCCAAAGGGTTGATTAAACATCTGAATTCTTACTCGCCGGATGCGATCGTCCTTGAATTCGGAGACGGTGTGATCGGTGCATACGGCGTTGACAGTCTGCTGATGGACAAGGAGATTCAGCAACATATAGCCGTTCATGTAGCTGCTGCCCAGGACCTTACCGGTTGCTGGGCACTCGACAAACTCTTTCGTTCCCAATACAATCACGAACTCAACCTGATAACCGGTCCCGTTACCGACAACATTGTCGGTGTCCGATATATCACGAAAACCCTGGGTATCCAGGCCGCCAACGCCATGCAGCATCCCAATACTCTTGTCGAGTATGTGCTTGATGAACTATCCAGCAATACGAAACACAAAATCCAGGTTGCCTGATCCATGAAAGGAATCTCTGTATCGGTTGTCGGTGGTAGTGGTCTGGCTGGCATGGAGGCTGTTCGTCTCATCCATGGCCATCCGGATCTTCAGCTCCATACGATCTATGCCAATCGTAATGCCGGAGAATCGTTCTCCAATCTCTTCCCGGCATTCAGGGGCACCATCGACCAATCTTTTTCAGGGATGGATCAACTTCCCAATGACGATGCAGACGTTCTCCTCTTCGCGCTGCCACATGGACAGTCCGCTCAACCCATCGCAGAAGTGCTGGATAACGGCTACCAGGGAAAAATTGTCGATATCGGTTCTGATTTCCGCCTTAAGCAGGCAGACGCTTACAAAATCTACTACGGTTACGAGCATGCCTATACCGGTCTGTTGGATCAGTTTGTATATGGATTACCCGAATACTTTCATGATGATATTGCTCAATCTTCATATGTCGCTGTTCCCGGCTGTTTCGCCACAGCCATACAACTGGCGCTGCTGCCGGCCATCATCCAGGATGCAGCCGACACCTACCATATAACGGCCATAACCGGTTCATCCGGATCGGGTGCCGGACTGTCCGACGCGGTTCATTTTTCTTACCGAACCGGCAACATGAAGGCCTATAAGGTACTGAAGCATCAACATCTGGGCGAGATCAATCAGACGATATCAACATTATCCGGACATGATGCGGATCTTCGTTTTACACCTGTTTCGGGGCCGTTCGTCCGTGGTATCTGGCTGACAGCCTCTTTTACCCTGAGCCATTCTATCTCTCTTAGTGATTTGTATAACGAATACTACAAAAATGCTTCATTCGTGCGAGTCGGTGACCAAACTCCTCAATTGAAGCATGTCGTCGGAAGCAATTATATCGATATCGGATGGCAGCAAAAAGACAACGCTGTTGTAGTATGCGCCGCCATCGATAACCTGTTGAAGGGTGCAGCCGGGCAGGCCGTACAGGATCTGAACATTATGTGCGGTCTGGACGAAGACGCCGGCCTTCAGCAACCCGGTTCGGTACTCTGATTTTATTCATTTATAACTGATACGTTGCCATGCATTTAGCAGTTGACCAGAAAACCTACTCAAACGGTGTTATTACCAACCATCGACCGCAGACGAAGGAATTACGCCATTTCCTGAAGCTATCGGACTGGACAAACGAAGAACTGGCCGAACTCATCGAACTGGGCCTGCAGCTCAAGCACGACAACTTCCGTTCACCTGTTGCGGAAGACAAGGTGCTTGGGCTCCTGTTCAACAACCCATCGCTGAGAACCAGGATGTCGTTTGAAGTGGCTGCAAGCCATATCGGTGCCAAAATCACATCGATTCAGCCGGGTAACGGTTCCTGGAATATCGAGATGAATGATGGTGTCGTGATGGATGGAAACGCACAGGAGCATCTCCGTGAAATGGTGGCAGTCGTTACATCCTACGTGGATGCCCTCGGTGTACGTCACTTTGCTTCACTCACCGACGAAGAAGCAGACACCCAGGACAGCCTGATTCACAAAATCGCTGAAATCTCCAAAGTACCGGTCATCAACCTTGAAAGTGCCCAGTCTCACCCCTGCCAGTCGATGGCCGACTGGATGACTCTCCATGAAGTTTATGGTGATGATCTCTCCAATGTGAACGTCGTCGTTCGCTGGGCACCGCATCCGAAGCCACTTCCAAAGGCCGTTCCCAACTCAGCTCTGGAAGCATTCGTACGAAGCGGAGCAAACGTCACTCTTGCATGTCCTGAGGAAATGACACCCGATGAAAAAACACTCAACCAGCTGAGACAATACTCTGGCAACAATTCCGGCAAATTCCAGGTCAGTCATTCGAAGAGCGACGGTCTGAAAGGAGCCAACGTCGTTTATGCCAAGTCGTGGCATGGAAGCATGATTTATTCGGATCCCAAAGAAGAAGAGCAAGTCCGTAAGGGATACAGCGACTGGACAGTAACCGGGTCTGATATGAAACTGACCGACAACGGACATTTCATGCACTGCCTTCCGGTCCGTCGTAATGTGGTCGTCTCCGACCAGGTACTGGACAGCAAGTCTGCTATTCACATTCAGGAGGCGGAAAACCGCCTGCACATCCAAAAAGCTTTATTAATGAAACTATGGAACCTGTCTTAGTTAAAATTGGCGGAGATTTAATAGAGAAGGATGATCAACTGGCCATCCTCGCGGAATGGATTAAAGAACAACAGGAAGCAAATCGCCCCGTCGTACTGGTTCATGGGGCAGGCAAACAGATTGACTCACTCAGCAACCAACTCGGAATTGCTATAACCAAGCATAACGGCAGAAGAATCACCAATGATGCCACGCGTGAAATCCTCGTACAGGTAGTGGCCGGTACCGTCAACAAACGCCTGGTCACCCTGTTTCGAGGTCATGGTCTGAATCCCGTGGGCATGACGGCCGCCGACGGTATGCTGACGACATCCAAACGACGCCCGACTTCGATAGAAAACGGCCAAACCATTGATTTCGGACTCGTTGGCGACATTCACCAGGCAAATCCTAAAATCCTTAAAATATTGATAGAGGAAGGATTTGTGCCTGTTGTCGGCTGCGTAAGCTGGTCGGAGGATCATGGGCTGCTGAATATCAATGCCGACACACTGGCTTCCGCTCTGGCCAGTGCGTTGGGATGTGAAACACTCTATCTGGTTACAGGTGCCGGCGGTGTATTAAATCGATCGCACTCCCGTATTGAGAAACTCAATCCCCAACTTTTTAACCAGGGATCAAAAGACGGATGGATTTCAGAGGGAATGATCCCAAAACTCCAACATGGTTTTGAAGCCCTCGAGCACAATGTGAATGAAGTCATCATCTGTGCTCCGTCCGATCTGGCATTGAAACAAGGTACTCAACTACAACTAACACACTAACCAACCCAGGAAACATGCACCAGGTTGAAGATCTCTTAAAAAAGATGATCCAGTTTCCCACTTTAAGTGGACAGGAAAAGCCACTTGTGGATTGGCTTGAACAATATTTGAATGAAACCGGACTCGTTCAGTTGGAACGAATCGAAAATAATTTAATGATTCATGTGGGTAATGGCCGACCGTGGTTGTTGCTCAATAGCCATTCAGATGTAGTTCCGCCGTCCCCGGATCATGTGGGAGACCCCTTCAATCCGGTTGTCAAAGATGGGAAGATGTACGGACGTGGCAGCACCGATGCCAAAGGTTGCGGTTCAACGATGATCACCTCGTTGCTCGAACTGGCCAAAAACGGATTCAATCCTGACGGCCGTGTGACCATGGCACTGACGGTTTGTGAAGAAAGCGCCGGTGTAAATAACGGAATGGCCTTTCTGCGCAATCACATCCAGGATCCGGATGCCGCTATCGTCGGGGAACCGACCTCACTTGCCCCCTGCATTGCCCAGAAAGGGATGCTCATACTGAAAGTAACGACCAGAGGTGAATCCGGTCATGCGGCACGTATGAAGGGTAAAAATGCGATCTATGAGATGGGAAAGGTCCTGTCTGATTTAAAAAACATCGCTTTTGATACTAAGAATGATTTGATTGGCGAGGTAAAAATCACACCTACTATCATTGAAGGTGGAACAGCTAAAAACATGGCTCCTGAAAAAGCCGATCTATACCTCGATATCCGAACCATACCGGAGGTATCCAATCAGCATATTATTGATACGCTCTCTGAAATACTGAACGCATCAATTTCGGTAGTCAGCGATCGATACGTGGCCACGAGTACCGATCCAAATCATAAAGTGGTCACTTCCGCCTTGAAAGCTTCCGGTGAGGATGGATTCGGGTCGCCGACCAGTTCGGATTGGGTGTTCCTTCATGATATTCCGACAGTAAAAATCGGCCCGGGGCATAGTCAGGTCTCCCATACCAATGACGAGCATATCGAAATCGAACAGCTTCACAAAGGTGTAAAAGTGTACCAGGATCTAATCACTCAATATTTCTCCTGAATATGAAAACGGTTTGGCAAAAAGACGACAAACAGGTCCATTCTGCATGGTTTTTTGAATTTACGGCAGCGGAAGACAGACTCTGTGACGAACAACTGATCCCCTACGATATCATCTGTAATATCGCCCAGGTTCATGTGCTTCATAAGGCAAAACTTCTGGACAAGAAGGATACCGATATGTTGTTACACGAGCTCAAAAGTGTATATCGCTTATGGGAAGAAGGGGAGTTTGGCCTCACTAAGGCAGATGAAGATGTTCACTCGGCAATAGAACGACATCTCACCGATCAGTTGGGAGACGCAGGGAAAAAAATCCATGCCGGACGTTCCCGGAATGACCTGGTCATTGCCGATACCCGTCTTTATATAAAAGAGAATATCAGGAAGATATTGGATAAATGGATCGGAGTCATAAAGGCACTCAGAACAATCGGAATCAATTACAAAGGCGTGTTTCTGCCGGGGTACACCCATACGCAACCTGCCATGCCCAATTCGGTGGATGCATGGTGCTCCGGTTATATCGAGTTGCTCATTTCTGCAGCCAAATCATTGAAGCAAGCCTATGCATCAATTGATACCTCTCCGCTTGGAGCGGCAGCAGGTTTCGGCGTGCCCTATTTTGATATCGATCGTGAGCTTTATGCAAGTCTCCTCGGTTTCGAAAATGTGCAATATTCTGTAAATACGGTTCAGTTGTCACGCGGTTATCAGGGATTGCGTCTCCTGCATGCTTTGCAATACGGAGCCAATGTTTTCAACCGACTGGCAGCTGATATCGTGTTTTATGCCGGAGCAGACAAAGGGTTCATATCACTAAGTGATGACCAGGTATCCGGCAGCAGTATCATGCCCCAGAAGAAAAACCCGGATGTATGGGAACTGATCCGTGGATTCTCGCATGAGTTTGAGGGACTGGTCACCCAATTACAGGCCACGACAACAAATATGACCTCAGGCTATCATCGTGATTTACAGACGATCAAAAAGCTGACCATGGCCGGCATAAGCCGTACAATTCAGTTGTGTGATGCCTCATCTAAAGCGCTCAAAGGCGTCTCTTTTAATGAAGATACCTGCTACGAAGCACTCGATTCCTCACTTTTCGCAACGCATCTGGCTAATTCTCTAACCCTTGAAGGCATGCCTTTCCGTGAGGCATATCGAAAAGCGGCCAGGGAATATGCCAACAATCCGATTCCATCTAAAGAGGAACTAAGTGAATGCTACCATCACCTCGGTGCTCCCGGCCAGTGTGATACCTCTTATTTCAATCATGCCATCGAAAATCTGTCGGCTTGGGTTGAGAATGAAGAGACGAAGTGGAAAGAAGTTAAAGACCAATTGCTAAGTTAAACGTGATCTGCTAAGAACACTACAACTACAGAAGGGACCTAACTCATCAAGTCCTCCAACGGGGCGTGTCTTGCGAATCGGGATGCGTCCCTTTTTTTGTTTCCAATATATTTTGCTAATACCCGGCTGGGGAAGGGCTGAAGCCCTCGTTTACTTCCGGATTTTTGGCTCTCCGGCTTGAAGGCCGGGGCAACTACCCCCCTTTAGTCCATCGATTGAGTCTGTCGCGACCATAGTTAATGTCTTCAAATTCCGGCTTGTCATCCTATTTCGCCTGCAAAATAGCGTAGGATCTCGTTAACAGGACGACCCGATTGCATCAGTTGATAAGATGACCACTAAAACAAAAAGGGCTCTCCACGAAAGTGTTGTGAAGAGCCCGGACACGAATCTCTGTTTACCGACTACTGTTAAACTGTTACCTGTTTACTGTTTTTCGGGTTTTTATCGGTGATGCACCCTTCAGAGGCTGATGCAACCAGGCGTGCATACTTGTAAAGCGAACCGCTCTGAACCCGAAGTTCCGGCTGTTTCCAGGCCTTCCTGCGTTTTTCAAATTCCTCCTCCGGGATATCCAGGGTCATCTTGCGGGAAACCGCATCGATTGTAATCTGATCACCATCTTGTATAAGGGCAATAGGACCACCAACCTGGGCTTCCGGTGTTACGTGACCGATCACAAAACCGTGGCTGCCGCCAGAGAAGCGGCCATCGGTAATCAGGGCAACGGTTTTTCCAAGTCCGGCACCCATGATGGCTGCGGTTATGGACAACATCTCGCGCATACCCGGTCCGCCCTTAGGTCCTTCATAGCGAATGACCACTACATCACCGGGTTTAACCTTACCGTTCTGGATGGCAGTCAGACTGTCTTCTTCGCTGTCGAACACCTTGGCCGGACCGCTGAAGCGCTCTCCTTCCTTACCCGTAATCTTTGCCACAGCTCCTTCAGGAGAAAGATTTCCATACATTATTTCGATGTGACCTGTCTTTTTGATAGGATTGGAAACAGGTGCAACGATGGATTGTCCCTCCAGCAGATCGGGAAGATCGGCTATGTTTTCTTCCAGTCTTTTGCCGGTAACTGTTATGCATGAACCATCGATAAGCCCTTCTTTCAACAGGAGTTTCTGAACAGCCGGAACGCCCCCCACATTGTAAAGATCTTCCATCACATACTTCCCGCTGGGCTTGAGATTAGCCAGATATGGTGTACGTGCGCTTATTTCCTGAAAGTCGTCAATTGTAAACGCTACACCCGCAGTATGGGCCATAGCAAGCAGATGCAACACAGCGTTTGTAGATCCTCCCAAAGCGATTGCAACCGCAACGGCATTCTCAAACGCTTTTTTAGTCATGATATCCCGTGGCTTGATGTCGCGTTCGAGCAGGGTGATAATGGCTTTACCAGCCTGGTGGCATTCCTCAATCTTCTTGCTGTGAGTCGCCGGAATCGATGAGCTGTATGGAAGACTCATCCCCAGGGTCTCGATGGCAGCAGCCATGGTATTGGCAGTATACATCCCCCCGCAAGCACCAGCACCCGGACAGGCATGATGTAAAACATCCAGTAACTGGTTATCATCAATTTCTTTGGAGAGATATTGACCATAAGATTCAAAAGCCGAGACGATATCCAGTTTCTGTCCATTCAGATTTCCCGGACGTATGGTACCGCCGTAGATCATGATTGATGGCCGGTTGAAACGTGCCATTGCCATGACCGAACCCGGCATGTTCTTATCACATCCTGCAATGGAAATATTACCATCGTACCACTGGGCACGCATGACCGTTTCAATGGAGTCGGCAATGATGTCCCGGGAAGGTAGTGAATACTTCATCCCCTGAGTCCCCATCGAGATCCCGTCACTCACGCCAATTGTGTGAAAGATAAACCCTATCAGGCCGGACTGATACACACTTTCTTTCACGTGTTCTGCAAATCCGTTGAGGTGCATATTACAGGTATTGCCCTCCCAGCCAGTACTCGCAATCCCTATCTGGGCTTTGTTCATATCATCATCGGACAGGCCCACGCCATAGAGCATGGCTTTGGAACCGACCTGCGATTGTTGCTGTGTTAACCGTGAGCTGTATTTATTCAAATTGGAACTCATAACCGACTCTGTGTCTGAATTTGTTACTAATAAGTGTTAAGAAAAAAATCACATGCCGCCCAAACTAGTAGACGATATATGGAGAAAACAAGTTTTACAATATATATGTGTAAGACGATTAGTGAAAAGTATTACAAAAAATATTAAAGGACACAGATTGATCCCGTTTTTACTACAGATCCTTTTATTTTTAGAAATCAACAGGACTATATATTAATATTATTAGGATTATCACCATTTTTATATAAAATACAAAATTTTGGAAGCCATTCCATATTTAATTTACATCGAAATGTCATACAAAATCATTAAAGAACATCATTTGATATCATTTGTAAAACATCATGAACCAACAATAATCTGATTAGAACAAAACCGTATAATTATTTGAAAAGGTGTTCGTTTTTGATTTATAGTAAGTACAACCAGAGTAATAACACCCATCAGGCAGTTAAATCAGTGCGGGAATAGGCTCAGGGAGCTCAAAAATGATATAACTATTATTTTTATAAATACTTATTCAAAGGAAAAAACATCAGATAACAAAGCAATCATTTCTAAAAACCAACATTATTTGATGTAATTTTTTTTAAAAAAAGATGAAAATAAACTTGATTCAGGAGATTCGGTTATATACATTCCATGAAGCTTGTAATCAGTTATGGATCAAAAGTTGACTATTACTAACTCACATACAGTCGCAGTAATGCCTGCCGATATCCAACAATTCGGTTTCATATATAATGAAACTGTATTGTTTGTGATCTTTCTGATTTCCGCTATAGTACTCTACCTGCCTTCTGTAGGGCTTACTTTACCCGTACTAAGTCTAGTCCTATTGATTAATGTAGGTATAATCTCTGGCCTAATTCTACTACTAATTAACCGTTAACATATTGCCAGAGGTTATTCTACAGTAATCTGAAAATTTCCAAGCCTTACTTACCGATTTAAAGAATGACCTCTGGCGAGAAAAGTGTATACCGCAACCAACGAGGTCATAATGAACAACGAAGCAACACAAATCAAGGACAGAAACTTTAACGGCTCGAAACCGTCACTGGTTTCGAAACCGAACCAGGCACAAGAACTTACCGGAGCAGAAATTCTGGTCGAGACCTTACTTGACCTTGGTGTGGATACCGTATTTGGTTATCCTGGTGGAGCGGTACTCCCCATATACGATACACTATACAAGAACCCAAAGCTGAAGCATATCCTGGTTCGCCATGAGCAGGCAGGTGCCCACGCCGCCGATGGATACGCCCGCGCAACGGGTAAACCGGGTGTGGTACTGGTAACATCTGGTCCGGGCGGAACGAACACGGTTACAGGTATTGCCACCGCGGCCATCGATTCCATCCCGATGGTTGTTTTTACCGGTCAGGTTGCCACGAGTCTGATTGGCAACGATGCTTTCCAGGAAGCAGACATCGTTGGAATTACCCGGCCAATCACCAAACAGAGTTATCTGGTTAAGGATGCCAACCAACTTGAGCATGTTATCCGTGAGGCATTTCACATTGCGACGAACGGCAAACCGGGTCCTGTGCTGATCGACCTGCCAAAGAATATGGTGATGTCCAAAGGCTACTATACCGGTGAGCGGAATATCAACATCCCCAGCTACCGGCCTGTTACACGCGGACATTACAGCCAGATCGTAAAAGCTGCTGAACTGCTCAGCAATGCCAAAAGACCTTTGATTTATGCTGGTGGCGGTGTCATCCGCGGAGAAGCATGGAAAGAACTAACTGATTTTGCAGAACGCACAAACATTCCTATAACCACTACCCTTATGGGGCTCGGCGGTTATCCGGAAGGCAAACCCCAGTCGCTGGGCATGCTCGGTATGCACGGCACATGGTATGCCAATATGGCCATGACAGAGTGCGATGTGTTACTGGCAGTCGGAGCCCGTTTCGACGATCGGGTTACCGGGCGTGTCGATGGATTCTCTCCCCACTCACGTAAAATCCACATCGATATCGATCCCTCCTGTATCGCCAAAAACGTGCCCGTTGAAATACCGATTGTAGGTCACGTGAAAAGCGTTCTTCCTGAACTCGACAAACACACGAAGAAACCGGAAATCGACGAGTGGTGGAATACGATACACCAGTGGCAAAAAGATCATCCCCTTTCTTCTCCGAAACTGAAAGACCGGATCATGCCACAACACATGATCGAGGCCATTTCAGAAATAACAAAAGGAGAAGCTATTGTTGTAACCGATGTTGGTCAGCACCAGATGTGGGCAGCACAACTGTATAAATACAATCATCCACGTTCGTTCATCACATCGGGAGGTCTTGGCACCATGGGATACGGATTTCCTGCAGCCATGGGTGCCGCTGTTGCGTGTCCCGACCGGCAGGTTGTCTGCATCACCGGCGACGGTGGCTTCCAAATGACATCCTATGAGCTCTCTACCTGCGTTGAAAACAAAATACCGGTCAAGATTGCCATCATGAATAACGGATGCCTCGGGATGGTTCGGCAATGGCAGGAACTCTTCTTTGGAAAACGGTATTCGCATTCCGACCTCAGAGGAGGAAATCCGGATTTCGTGAAGCTCGCCGAAAGTTATGGTGCCGTCGGCTTACGCGCTACCAATCCCGAAGAGATGAAATCGGTACTCGAAGAAGCAATGAAAATTAACGACCGGCCCGTGGTCATGGATTTCCAGGTTGTCGAAGAAGCCAACTGTTATCCGATGGTACCGGCCGGTGCTGCCATAAATGAAATGGTTGAGGAGCCAAAATGACCCCTTCAAAAGTTGAATATCTTAACGGTACCGATAAGAAAGGTACCCAACTTCCCAAACATACAATTTCTGTCCTCGTCGCTCATAACCTGAATGCGTTATCCCGCATCATCGGGATGTTCAGCGGCCGGGGGTTTGATATCGACAGTATCAGCTTCGGCCAGGGCCAGGAACCCGGTCTCGCCCGGATCACGATCACCACACAGGGTGACGAACAAATTGTTGAGCAGATCACTAAGCAGCTCCACAACGTCATTGATGTGGTTAAGGTGAAGGATCTGACTTACGAACTATTTATCTCCAGGGAGCTTGCACTTGTCAAGGTGTCTGCCCCTCCTGCCAAACGTTCTGAAATCATGCAGATCGTCAACGTGTTTCGTGCAAAGATTATCGACATCAGCACGGATAAACTGACGATTGAAGTTACCGGCAGTGGAGACAAGATTGACGCAGCCATTGGGTTGTTGCGTCAGTTCGGGCTCGTGGAAGTTGCGCGGACCGGTAGTGTTGCCCTGAAGCGTGAGTTTACCGGAGATACCTGATAAGGACAATTTTTTCATACATATAAACATCGAAACCATTTAAAAGAAGTATAATGCAAGCAAAGACCTATTATGATTCTGATGCAGATCTGAGTCTGCTTTCCAACAAAACCGTAGCTGTTTTGGGATATGGCAGTCAAGGACATGCACATGCCTTAAACCTTAAAGAAAGTGGAGTGAATGTGGTTGTGGGCCTCAAAAAAGACAGCTCATCATGGAAGAAAGCTGAAGAGGCCGGTTTGAAAGTGCTGGAAACGGCAGAAGCTGCAAAAGTGGCTGACGTTATTATGGTACTTGTACCTGATGAGAAACAGGTTGAGGTTTATGAGAATGATATTAAACCCAATTTACAGGATGGAAATGCTCTCGCTTTTGCCCATGGATTCAACATTCATTTTAATCAGATTAAACCTGGCAGCAACGTCGATGTATTCATGGTTGCTCCCAAAGGCCCGGGACACCTGGTGCGTCGTGTTTACAGCGAAGGTTCCGGCGTACCCTGCCTGATAGCCATACATCAGGATCATAGCGGAAAAACCAAGGATATTGCACTCGCTTATGCCAGAGGTATTGGCGGCACACGTGCCGGAGTAATTGAAACTACCTTCAAAGAAGAAACTGAAACGGATCTGTTCGGGGAACAAGCCGTGCTTTGCGGAGGTGTAACCGAACTGATCAAGGCAGGATTCGAAACCCTGGTAAATGCAGGATATCAACCGGAAATCGCCTATTTCGAATGCATGCACGAGATGAAACTTATCGTGGACCTGTTTTACGAAGGCGGCATCTCCCGTATGTACTATTCGGTCAGCGACACTGCCGAGTACGGCGGAATGACGCGCGGTCCGAAAGTAATCGATGCAGATACGAAAAAACGCATGGCAAAGATCCTCTCAGATATTCAGGATGGCACCTTTGCACGCGATTGGATTCTGGAAAACAAAGCAGGACGTCCCGGCATGGAAGCCCTGCGCGCCCAACACAGAGCTCTCCTTGTTGAAAAAGTAGGCAAGGGACTACGTGATATGATGAACTGGATGCCTCAGGAAGCATAAGGACATTATGGACAAACAATTGATAAAAATCTTCGATACCACCCTGCGTGACGGCACGCAGGGTGAAAAGGTTTCTTTCTCAGCTGATGATAAAATTCGCATAGCGGAACGTCTGGATGAGTTTGGCATCCACTACATTGAAGGTGGATGGCCGGGCTCAAATCCAAAAGACATGGCTTTTTTTGAAAAGGCCAGAAACAAAAAATTCCGCAATGCAAAGATCGTAGCTTTCGGCAGCACACACCGAGCCGGCAAGGAGCCTGCGGAGGACAGCAATCTGCAGGCCCTTGTCGATGCCGAAACACCAGCTACTTCCATTTTTGGAAAAACCTGGATTTTGCACGTGGAAGACGCTCTGAATATCACGCCTGAAGAAAACCTGAAGATTATTTATCAATCTGTTGCATACCTGAAGAATCACGGCAAAGAAGTGATCTATGATGCCGAGCATTTCTTCGATGGCTACAAGGATAATTCCTCTTATGCTATGCAAACATTGCTCGCCGCCCAAGAGGCGGGTGCCGATGTTCTGGTTCTCTGTGATACAAATGGGGGCACTCTCCCCCACGAAGTATCCGCCATTGTGGCTGAAGTAAAAAAACGTACTGATACACCACTCGGCATCCACGCGCACAACGATTGCGAGCTGGCAGTAGCCAATTCACTTGCAGCCATTCAACAGGGATGTGTCCATGTACAGGGAACCATAAATGGCTACGGTGAACGCTGCGGTAACACCAATCTGTGCTCCATCATCCCAAATCTGCAGCTCAAACAAAACTACCAGTGTGTCCCGGATGAACAGTTAAAGAGACTCACCAGCCTTTCACGTTTTGTGAGCGAGGTGGCTAACCTGAGCCCCGACAATAAACTTCCCTTTGTGGGAAGCAGTGCTTTTGCTCATAAAGGCGGCGTTCACGTGAGTGCCGTAATGAAAAATGCACGCACCTATGAGCATCTCCGGCCCGAACAGCTCGGAAATCGCCGCCGGGTGTTGGTATCTGACTTATCCGGAAAAAGCAATGTCTTCTATAA
Organism: uncultured bacterium; assembly: GCA_963787205.1. GTDB lineage: Bacteria > Bacteroidota > Rhodothermia > Balneolales > DATFMH01 > DATFNI01. The sequence goes on along the minus strand of CAWBCD010000007.1, from coordinate 89,325 downwards.
ATCGGATGAACTCGGCTTGCAACTGGATGGCAACAAACACGATATCCCAAAAATTGTCAACAAGCTCAAGGAGATGGAGAATAATGGGTATCAGTTTGAAGCTGCGGAAGCATCCTTCGAGATGCTTGTCAAGAAGATGACGGAACCGTGGAAAGATTACTTCCAGCTTGAGGGTTTCCGTGTGATTGTAGAGAAGAATGGTGAGGACGAATCACGCTCTGAGGCTACCATTCGGCTGTTCGTTAACGGACGCAAGGAACACTGCGCAGCAGAAGGCTCCGGACCCGTTCACGCCCTCGACTTCGCCATGCGAAAAGCACTTCACCAGTTCTATCCTGAATTAAAAGAGATGCATCTTACCGATTATAAGGTCCGAGTACTCAATGAAAAGGAAGGCACCGGAGCCAATGTACGGGTATTGATCGATTCAAGTAACAAAGAAGATTCCTGGGGAACCATCGGCGTTTCACCCAATATCATCGATGCCAGCTGGCAGGCTTTGTCTGATAGTTTCAGTTATTACCTGTATAAAAATCAAAAACTAAAAGAAGAAAAGAGGACTACCCATGCTAAAACTCCTATGGAACCTAACTGAGCGACTATGTCTAAGTAATAACCTAAGTAGCCTGTCGACTACACATAAGCATTTACTGGCCAATCAGATCAAGATTATCGTAGAAACTTAGAATTCAATTAAAATCTCATACCATGGAAAACCGAATTAGCATTTTTGATACTACCTTGCGCGATGGCGAACAATCGCCCGGTTACAGTATGAACGAGCAGGAAAAAATTCGCATGGCCCTGCAGTTGGAACAATTACAAGTTGATGTTATAGAAGCCGGTTTTCCAATCGCTTCGGAAGGTGACTATAAAACCGTAAAGGAAGTAGGTAAACATATAAAAAACAGCCAAGTAGCCGCACTATGCCGAACGAAACCCATCGATATTAAGCGTGCTGCAGATGCTTTACAATATGCTGCCAAACCGAGGATACACACCTTCATCGCCACCTCCGATATCCATATGCAGTATAAGCTAAAAATGACACGCGGGGAGGTTCTTGAATCGGCCGTTTCTGCAGTGGAATTGGCTCGCAGTTTCTACGACACGGTAGAATTTTCGGCCGAAGATGCTTCCCGTAGCGATCCGGAGTTTCTGTATGAGATTTTTACGGCGGTCATCGATGCCGGTGCAACTATCATCAATGTCCCAGATACGGTTGGCTATGCCCTCCCATGGGAATACGGCGATCTGATCAGGAATATCAGGGAAAATGTACCGAATATCGATCACGCAATCATAAGTGTGCATTGTCACAATGACCTGGGACTGGCGGTTGCCAATTCCCTCACTGCCATTCGGAATGGTGCCCGTCAGATCGAATGTACCATCAACGGAATTGGTGAACGAGCAGGCAATGCCTCGCTTGAAGAGATCGTGATGGCTATCAAGACACGTCAGACCGATTTTGTGGAATATACGGAGGTAAAATCAGAAGAGATTTTTGCATCGAGCAATCTGCTGACTGAAATAACCGGTAAAGCTGTACAGCCCAACAAGGCAATCGTCGGAGAAAACGCATTCGCTCACGAAGCAGGTATCCACCAGCATGGGGTCCTCAATAATCCGATGACATACGAGATCATGACACCGCAATCGGTGGGCATCTCGGCAAATAAGATTGTACTTGGCAAGCATTCCGGACGTTTTGCATTACGTCAGAAGCTCGAAGCACTTGGTTATCCGTTAAGTGGTGAAGCACTGGATGACGTCTACCGAAAATTCACCGCTTTGGCCGATGAAAAGAAAATTGTTCCTGATAGCGATATTCTTACGCTGATCCCTCACGTTTACCAGAATAAAGGACGACGCGTTGACGAACACGTACAATCGCGAACTGCGTGAGTTCAGGAACATACAATTAGAAAATAAAATACCCTGCGAAAGGGTGGCTACTATTAAATCTATTAGTAATAATCTAAGGAGAAGCTGACCGATGAGAATGACTCTCACTGAAAAGATTTTGGCAAAACACAGTGGAAAAAAATACGTCGAACCCGGCGAGAGTGTTTGGGTTGATGTTGACGTGTTAATGACCCACGATGTTTGTGGTCCTCCAACCATCTCAATCTTTAAAGAACAATTTGGAGAAAACGCCAAAGTCTGGGATAAAGACAAGCTTGTCATCATCCCGGATCACTATATTTTCACCAACGATAAATATGCCAACCGAAACATCGATATCCTTCGGGCTTTTGCCGCCGAACAGACTCTTCCTAATTTCTTCGATGTAGGAACCCCGCGATATAAAGGGGTATGCCACGTAGCTATGCCGGAAGAAGGTTTCACACGTCCCGGAGAAGTTCTATTCGGTACCGACTCCCATACCTGTACAGCCGGTGCATTCGGACAATTTGCTACCGGTATTGGTAACACAGATGCCGCTTTCATCATGGGAACCGGAAAGTTATGGGTAAAAGTCCCAGAAACCATGCGTTTTGTCTTCGATGGTGATGAAATTCCTCCATACGTTATGGCAAAGGATATCATCCTGCAGATTATCGGTGATATCGGTGTCGACGGAGCCACCTATCGCACCATGGAATTTGCCGGTCCGGGTATAAAGTCAATGGATATGGAATCACGCATGACCCTGACCAACATGGTTATTGAAGCAGGTGGGAAGAATGGTGTGGTTGAACCCGATGAAATTACTGAAGCATACGTGAAGGCACGCACTGATCGTCCATTCGAATCTATGAAGGGCGATGATGATGCGAATTATCATAGCGTTTATAATTACAAGCTTGAGGATCTGGAACCGATGGTTGCAAAACCGCACAGCCCGGATAATAAGGCTAAAGCCCGCGAAGTAGCCGGCACACCGTTGACACGTGCATATATCGGCTCCTGTACCGGGGGTAAGATCTCTGACTTCAGAGCAGCTGCCAAAATCATCAAGGGTCATAAGCTGGCACTTGATACCTTTATCGTACCCGCAACGACAGAAGTTGGCAAAGCCCTGGAAACGGAAACTATTGATGGTCAAACCCTCATGGAGATCTTCGAAGGGGCCGGATGTCAGATTGGCCGGGCTTCCTGTGCAGCGTGCCTTGGTGGTCCGGAAGACACATTTGGACGCCTGAACGGTAAAGAGGTTTGCATCTCAACGACGAACCGGAACTTCCCGGGCCGTATGGGTTCCAAGGAATCGCAGGTTTATCTCGCATCGCCTTATACCGTAGCGGCTTCAGCAATCACGGGAAAGATTACAGACCCCCGGGAATTCCTGAATTAATTATTCCTCGTTTCCGGGAAGCAGAGCTTCCCAGAGCGAACATGGCGAGGAGAATGTCAACATAAACAAATTGAAGAGTTAACGAATGTCACAGAATATCCTGAAAGGCAAGGCTTTTGTCTTAGGAAAAAACATCGACACCGATCAAATTATCCCGGCACAACATCTGGTTTACAGTTTGAAGGATCCGGAAGAACGGAAATTCTATGGCCGCTACGCCCTCTCAGGGGTACCAACGAAAGAATCCGGACTCCCCCAGGGAGGTATTCCGCTTGTGCCCGAAGGTGCGTTTGAGTCAGAATTCAAAATTATTGTAGGCGGTCCCAACTTTGGTTGTGGATCCTCGCGCGAACATGCCCCGGCTGCTTTGCAGATCGCAGGTGTTGAGGCCATCATTGCACCAACGTATGCACGGATCTTTTACCGTAATGCAGTCGATGGTGGTTTTGTCATTCCATTTGAAAGCGTCGATGATTTGAGTGCCGATGTTCACACCAACGATGAACTCGAAATTGACAAGAAAGAACGGGTGCTCCGAAATGTTACCCAAAACAAGGAATATAAACTGAAACCTCTGGGTAGCGTGGAAGACATCGTTGCAGCAGGCGGCATTTTTGAATACGCCCGCAAGATGGGAATGGTCCCCGAGAAAGAAAAAATGGTGAGCTGAAGCATGCAGAAGAAAAAAATTACTGTTCTTCCCGGGGATGGCATCGGACCCGAAGTCACCCGTGAGGCTATCCGGGTTCTTGAGGCGACCGGCAGGAAATACGATCTATCGTTCGAATTCCAGGAATTTGCTTTTGGTGGTGCAGCCATTGACAAGTATGGAGCACCAATTAATGATGAACTGATCGAAGCAGCCAAAGCTTCGGATGCCGTGCTGCTTGGTGCGGTAGGTGGTCCTAAATGGGACAACCTGACGGGCAATAAACGGCCAGAAGCGGGACTGCTTGGCATCCGGAATGGACTCGGACTCTATACGAACCTGCGGCCGGTAACGGTCTATGACGCTCTTGCCGATGCATCCACGCTTAAACGTGAAGTCATTGAAGGCGTGAATCTGTTGGTGGTTCGTGAACTGACAGGTGGTATCTATTTTGGGAAACCACGTCTTACCGAACAGATAGGGAATGAAGAGCGTGCCGTCGACACGATGGAGTACCGTACTTCGGAGATTGAACGCATTGCAGTTGCAGCTTTTGAGGCAGCCCAGATCCGTAACGGACGTGTCTGCTCGGTGGATAAATCCAATATTCTTGATACCTCACGCCTCTGGAGAAAAACGGTAACGAAGGTTGCCGGGCACTATCCCAATGTTAAACTTGATCACCTGTTGGTGGATAATTGCGCTATGCAATTGGTGCGTAATCCCAAACAGTTTGATGTTATCGTGACTGAAAACATGTTCGGCGACATCCTCAGCGATGAGGCCGCCATGCTCACCGGTTCCATCGGCATGCTCCCTTCCGCCAGTCTGGGTGATGGTACGGGGCTTTACGAGCCAGTTCACGGATCTGCACCAGACATTGCAGGAACCGGAAAGGCTAATCCCCTTGCAGCAATAGCTTCAGTCGCTCTCCTGTACCGGTATTCTCTCAATCTTGATGAAGCGGCCCAGGAAATCGAAGAAGCCATCCAAACCTTGCTTGGCCAGGGTTACAGAACTGCTGATATAGCATCAGACAATAAAACCAAAATTTTAGGCACCTCTGAAGTAGGTGACCTGATTACCAAACTGATCAGCGAAAAACAGACCAATTTCCAGGAGTAACTCTATGATGAAGAATGGAACGTCGGTACAAACAGCAATACGGGAAACGGAAACATCTGCAATGACTATAAAAAAAGTATCCGTGAGCCGCGTTGATCAGACCGATCTTGAAAACCCTGGGTTTGGCAAGGTTTTTTCTGATCATATGTTTTCCCTTGATTACCAGGAAGGACAATGGCAATCTCCTCAGATCATTCCTTTTGGAAAGATCGAGATTCTGCCCTCGCTCGCTACCCTGCACTATGGCCAGGCGCTTTTTGAGGGCATGAAGGCGTTCAACGACAGCAATGGCGGGGTAAACATCTTCCGTCCGGACCAGCACCAGGAACGTATCAATAAATCCTGCCGGCGTATGTGTATCCCGGAGATTGATGGCGATACGTTCATGGAGGCACTCGAAGAATTGATCCGGTTGGATCATAAGTGGGTCCCGACGAAAAGAGGAAATGCCCTTTACATCCGTCCATTTGTTTTTGCAACAGACGAGGACCTCTCGGTTAAAGCTTCTAATACATACAAGTTCCTCATCATAACTTCTCCCGTAGGCGCCTACTATAAAGAAGGTATCAATCCCGTCAGCCTGATCACACCTGATAAATATGTACGTTCGGTTAAGGGCGGAACAGGTAATATTAAAGCAACGGGCAACTATGGTCCCACCATATTACCTGCACGCAAGGCTAAAGAAGACGGTTTCACACAGGTACTATGGCTTGATGCCAAAGAACACAAATACGTTGAAGAAGTTGGTACAATGAATATCTTCTTCAAAATTGGTGGTCGCCTGATCACGCCTCCTCTTGAAGGTTCAATTCTCGGCGGTATTACGCGGGATTCCGTAATTCACCTTGCGGAAGATTGGGGGATAACCGTTGAAGAACGACCTATTTCTATCGACGAAGTCTTTGATGCTTCTGAAAACGGGACAATGGAAGAGGCCTTTGGAACCGGCACGGCCGCTGTAATTTCTCCTGTTGGCAGAATCCAGCATAATGGAAAAGTCCTGACTACAGACGAAGACACCATTGGTCCGTTTGCAAAAAAACTATATGATGAAATCACTGGAATCCAGTACGGGGAAAGACCAGACCGGTTTGGCTGGCTGCATCATGTGGTAACAGAGTAAACGGCAGAATCTACTCAATTCACACCCTCCACTAGTGTTTAACTCTGGAGGGTTTTTTATTTCCATTACCTATGTTCTTGATTGGCAGATACATAACCTTTCGTTGCCAATAAAACCACAAAAACTGGTTAGCATCTGAATAAACACTTCAATAATCTTATGAACAATGTTCACTACCAATCATTACGGGGCTATACTTCATAAGATAAATGGTTAATGACATACCTCTCCTTACATAATCGGTTGAAGGATTGTTTCAATCAGATTGCTGATCGCATCACCATACCAGAGAGCTCAATTGAGATACGTAATTACACCTTCATATCTCCCTATGCTGATGTTTTGCCCGGTTCACAGTTTTACCAATGTACACGACATAATCGTACATTCCGGGAAACTTACCCGATAATTCGTGGGGCTTCGGATGCAAACGATTACAACCTGAACGCCGCTGACTGTAGTATCGATAGTAATCGCAGGTTTAGATATTCTGTTTTCCTTCCTAAAGATACCCAGCACAGTTCGCACGTTATCTTGCTGTTTCATGGGCTCAATGAAAAGCATTGGGAAAAATATTTAAGCTGGGCTTACCGATTGGTGGAATTAACAAAAAAAACAGTGATTCTCTTCCCCATCGCTTTTCATATGAACCGGGTCCCTACCGGATGGAGTCATCCAAGGAAAATGAATCTTGTTTCGTCTGAAAGGCGCGGAAAATATCCTGCCATAGCAGAATCATCCTTTGCAAATGCAGCGATCAGCACACGCATACATAAAATACCTCAACGCTTCTTCTGGTCGGGCAGGCAGACCTATTCAGACATCCTACAGCTTGTCAGGAGTATCAGGGCCGGCGAACATCCTCATATATCCAATACTGCTGATATCGATTTCTTTGCCTATTCTATTGGTTCATTCCTCTCTGAAATTCTGTTAATGACCAATACAGACGACCTGTTTACCGATTCCAGGTTGTTTATCTTTTGTGGTGGCCCAACACTCGACCGTATGTACCCTGTATCGCGCTACATCCTTGATAGTGAGGCGAATATTGCCCTGTATTCCTTCTTCATCGAACATCTCGATAATGAGTGCAAGTTAAACGAACGGCTAAACCACTATTTCAATGAGGGGCACAGGTCAGGCATTTATTTTCGATCCATGCTAAGTAGCCATCGTCACCAAAAGATTCGTGAAGATCGCTTCAGGGAGATTGGATCACGTATTGAAGCCATAGCCTTGAACAAAGATGAGGTCATTCCTCCGGGAGAAGTGCTAAACACTCTAAAAGGTGATTTTAGAGATTTACCGGCTAATGTACAGGTGTTGGACTTTCCGTTTGACTATTCTCATGTAACCCCGTTTCCACAGCAAAAAAATATAGAAAAAGAGGTTGACGAAGCCTTTCAAAAGGTTTTTATGATGGCAGCAGAACATCTTCAGTAATTATTAATTATTCCCGAAGCCTCGGGATGAATTTTGAATTAGGGGATGAAGCTGAAATATGCTCTACTGACCTTAAGTGTTCGCCGCCTTGTGATTATTCCAATTATCCAATTTCAAATTCCCGATTAGTGTCAGCCAAATAAAAAAGAGCCACCAACGATTACCGAAGGTGGCTCTTAAAAAAGTTATTGATCGATTTTCTACCAGCGCAACAGATTGATTTTGCTAATGTCGACCGTCAAATTGTTTCGGAAAATCGTGATTATGATTGCCAACCCTACTGCAGCCTCAGAGGCAGCGACACACAGGGAGAAAAACACAAGGATGATTCCATTGATATCGCCAAAAAAGCTGCTGAAAGCTACCAGGGTAAGATTAACGGCATTGAGCATAAGTTCAACACTCATAAAGATTACAATGGCATTCTTGCGCGTCAGAACGCCAATTACACCGATGCTGAATAAGACGGCACTAAGTGCCAGGTACCAGTTAAGAGCCATTACTTCTTAAGTTGAATTTTACGTTGAGCAATCAATAGCGCACCAACTACGGCCGCAGTTAAAAGTATAGCCGTCACTTCGACAGGAATCAGATATTTGGTAAAGAGCACATTTCCCACGGCTTCTACCGTACCCACTGTTTTCATACTGGTAGAAACGGCAGGAAGCAAGTTTGTGGCACTGCCAACAGAATACAATATCTGTGCAAACACAACAGCAACGAGTAAGAAGGACAGGACAAATTGAACCCGTGATCTGCTGAAGGTTTTCTCTTCATCCTGCAGGTTTAGGAGCATAATAACGAACAAAAACAACACCATTATAGCCCCGGCGTACACCAGCACCTGGATTATTGCCAGAAATTGTGCCTGGAGTAACAGATATATCCCTGCCAGAGATAAAAGGTTTAGTACAAGAAACAAAGCACTGTTTACAGTGCTTTTGTTTAAAACCACCGCCAATGCTGTTGCAATAGCGATAACGGCAAATAAGATAAACAGATATGTGACCATCTTTTTTTCTATTTATTGACGGCTTTAAAGTACCCAAAAATCAATCGCTGTTCAACCACAGAAAGTATTTTATTTCACTCTGAACACTTTGACATTGCGCAGTATATCAGATAATCTCTGCTATCTCTGAAAACAACACGAAACAGTTTAGTTAGGAATCAATCGTGATTCTGTTTATATCACTATTCGGCAATAGCTTTAGGAGTTATGTATATTGAACATCGTTTTAGTCCTGTGAAAAATATTGCCTGTTTACTATCGTTCGATGTTTACATTTATCATAATTCCTTTTGTCATTTTATTAAAAACAGCAGGTCTAAACATAAGTCAACCATCATTTTAATTCCGGAAAAAATATGAATAATTACGCCGTAGATATGCAGGCGTTGGGTGAGCGTATTGAAGAAGCCAGTGCCTTTGTTGATGATATTTATCGCGAACTTGGGAAAGTAATCGTCGGTCAGCAGTATATGATAGACCGGTTGCTGATAGGCTTATTGGCAGATGGGCACGTATTGCTTGAAGGTGTCCCTGGACTTGCTAAAACATTAACCGTCTCATCGCTGGCACAAATCATTCAAACGCAATTCCAGCGTATTCAGTTCACTCCCGACCTCCTTCCGGCCGACCTTCTGGGTACTCTTATTTACAATCAAAAAGAGGGTGAATTTACGGTAAAAAAGGGCCCGATCTTTTCAAATATAATCCTGGCAGATGAAATCAACCGATCTCCCGCAAAAGTACAAAGTGCCCTGCTCGAAGCCATGCAGGAGCGGCAGGTGACAATTGGCGATACGACTTATATCTTAGACGAGCCGTTCCTGGTTCTCGCCACACAAAATCCTGTGGAACAGGAAGGAACCTATCCCCTGCCTGAAGCTCAGGTTGACCGATTCATGCTTAAGATCAAAATAGATTACCCAAACGAGCAGGAAGAGCTTGAAATAATGCGGCGCATGGCCAAAACTGGTAAAAAAGTGACTTTAAAACCCGTGATTAAACCACAAAAAGTTCTGGATGCACGCAAGGTTATTAATGATATATATATGGATGAAAAGGTGGAACGATATATTATTGATTTGATTTTCGCCACTCGAAAGCCATCTACATATCAACTAGATGATTTGGAAAATTTGATTGCATTTGGTGCATCACCACGTGCATCCATTAATATGAATTTGGCTGCCCGGGCACAGGCGTTCATGGAACATAGAGCATACGTAACACCTGAAGATATACGAACAGTAGCAATGGATATTCTTCGACACCGAATTATACCAACTTATGAAGCTGAAGCAGAAGATATTTCTGCTGAAGATTTGGTCGAAAAAATAATAAAAACTATACAAGTTCCTTAAAATTTTGTAATTTTAGGCACATTAGTTCCTTTGATAATTGAGAAAGTATATATTTCGGATATTTATAATTCTATAAAAGATTTGATATGAACATGAAAATTAAGTTTGTTCCGAGAAGTGATATTCGCATTTCAAAGAAAAGCTCATCTAAATTTCGTCCGTTGTTAGAGGCACTGGACAAACTGAATCCTGGGGGAGAAGCCATTGAAGTCTCATATACGAATGAAAAAGAGTTAAATTCAATGAGAAATGTTGTTTATACATACAACAGAGAAACGGGACAAAAAATTAAAAGTGGTAAGGATGCCGTAAACGGCAAAGTCTTTTTCTATAAAGACGCTTGATGAACGTATTTGACGTTTTTGAAACTTTAAAGGCTGATTTATCATAAAGATAATCAGCCTTTTTTATGATCTTCAAAAATAATACCCACCTCTTCCCATCAGTGTTGAACCACTAAAACTACTGATACTATTCTCAACTCAATTCTAACATTCTATCGAGTGATTTTTTTGCCCGAGCGCGGACATTCTCATCAATTTCAATCTGATACTGATCTTTTCTGAGCGCTTCAAGCGTATCTTCCAACGTAATCTGGTTCATATGCGGACATCGAACGCTGCACAGGCCAACAAACTCCTTACCAGGATTCTCGGCGGCAATGTTGTCGCTCATACTGCACTCTGTCAGAAGCAGAAATCGCCGAGAGACGGAATCGCTGACATGTTTGACCATCGCTGTTGTGGAACCGCTGAAATCCGAAGCTTCCACCACCTCTGGCGTGCATTCTGGATGTGCAAGAACTTCGACACCAGGGAACTGAGCTCTTACACGTTTAACATCTTCAACTGTAAATTGCTCATGTACCTCACAGTGACCATCCCAGACCATCATCGATGGCTGCTCTTCAACAAACGATCCATACGCTGTAATGACTTGCATACCTGTCTCTCTGGCTATATTTCTGGCCAAATATTCATCCGGAAGACAAATCACGCTGTTCGTACCAAGACTTTTAACAATCTTCACCGCATTGCTTGAAGTACAACAAACATCGGTCTCTGCCTTGACATCGGCATACGTATTAATATATGTGACCACAGGAATACCCGGATAGCGTGCTTTTAGTTCTCTAACCTGTTCCGCTGTGATACTTTCTGCGAGAGAACATCCGGCGTACTCAGCGGGTAGCAGCACCATGCGATCAGGGTTCAATATTTTGGCTGTCTCTGCCATAAACCGTACACCGCAAAAAATTATCCTGTCTGCGGTCGTCTCCGCCGCGATACGACTGAGCCCCAATGAATCACCGACATAGTCCGGGATACTGTGATAAAGAGCGGGCTCCATATAGTTATGCCCAAGGATGATGGCATTCTTTTCACGCTTTAATCTGTTGATCTCATACGCAAGTTCCGCTTTCAGTCTTATTTCAACATCCGGCACAATTCTGCCAACCTTCTCCTTAAGGAGTTTGTAGGTCTGATCTAGTGTGGTGGCTTCCTGAATTTTTTGCATATCTAATCCATTTTAATAAAACAAAAGGAGATACCCATAAGAGTATCTCCTTCTTAATTTGCCAATAACATCTGAATCCGGCAAAGAATTAGAAATTATTCTTTTTCTTCTTTCTCTTCCTCTTCCTCTTCGGACTCTTCAGATTCTGCCGTTACTTCCTGGGCTTCCCTCTCAAGCAACTTGCTCTTGAGGTCCTCGAGACCTGACATTTCACCCAAGGTCAAAGCACCGGTTGTGGTTGAGCGTGAAGAACCGCGGGATTCACTCTTTTTCTTCTTCGGTGGCTCCGGTTTGTTCTTCTGGCTTAGTTTCACGTTGTGATTAGCTTCGTCAATCTCAACTACGTTCACTTTGACTTTCTCGCCTTCTTTGAAAGCATCATTGAATTCACCTTCAAACTCTGCTTCGCGGGTCGACAGGAATCCCTCGATTCCGTAATCAATCTTTACAAAGAGGCCCTTATCCGTAATCTTTGTGATTTCCGACTCGAATTCGGTTCCCGGAGAATATTTCTCAGCAATCTTCTCCCACGGATTGGCTTCGATTTGCTTGTGTCCAAGCGTGATTCGACGGTTATCAAAGTCGACCGACATGATCACAACTTCAATCTTGTCACCTTTGTTTACAACCTCGCTCGGATGATTGATCTTGTCGGTCCAGCTAAGATCCGAGATATGAATCAGGCCATCAATACCTGGTTCGAGCTCAACAAATACACCGAAGTTGGTGAGATTGCGAACGGTACCTTCATGACGCGATCCGATTGGATATCGGTCGAGGAGATTTTCCCATGGATCTTTCTCGAGTTGCTTGATGCCCAGGGATATCTTGTGTTCGTCTTTGTTGACGTTGAGTACCACACACTCGATGATCTGATTTTTCTCGACGAGTTGTGACGGGTGTTTGATATGTTGAGTCCACGACATCTCGCTGATGTGAACCAACCCTTCGACACCCTTTTCGAGCTCGACAAATGCTCCGTAATCGGCGATTGAGACCACACGGCCCTGAACTCGATCGTTTTCGGGATATTTCCTTTCGATTTCTTCCCACGGATGCGGCTGAAGCTGCTTCAAACCGAGCGAGATACGTTTTGTATCTTCGTCGAAATCAAGTACAACCACATTGATCTTCTGATCAAGCTTGACGATTTCCGAGGGATGTTCAACACGGCCCCAGGAGAGGTCGGTGATGTGCAACAGACCATCCACGCCACCAAGATCGATGAACACACCGAAGTCGGTGATATTCTTCACATGGCCTTCGAGAATTTGTCCCGGTTTCATGCTGGCCAGGATCTCGGCACGTTGTTCTTCAAGATCAGATTCGACAATAGCACGGTGTGAAACAACAACGTTCTCACTTCCCATATTCAGTTTCACGACCATGAATTCCATGTTCTTTCCGACATATGCGTCGAAATCGCGAACAGGACGCACATCAATCTGGGAACCGGGAAGAAAGGCATCAATACCATCGAGATCAACAACCATACCACCTTTGATACGGCGTTTAATATTTCCTTCAAGGATGGTACCGTCTTCGTACGCTTTTTCAATACGATCCCAGGCACGAAGAGTGTCGGCTTTACGGCGGGAGAGGACCAATTGCCCCTCGCGATCTTCTACACGATCGAGGAATACTTCAATTTCATCACCGACTTTAATTTGGTCGGCATTTCTAAATTCGTTTAACTGAACAATACCCTCTGATTTGAAACCGATGTCCACAATAACATACTTTTCATCGATTCCAACCACACGCCCTGTAACAACTTCTTTTTCTGTAATGGCGTTAAGGGTTCCCTCATACATACCGACGAGATTATTATACTCGCCTTCTGTGTAGTCTTCCGACTGTTCCTCCAACTCATCAAGCTTGTATACATCCCCGCTGATGTGTCCGTCGTAAACGGGGAGAGATACTTCCTTTTCTTCTGTTTCTTCTTCCTCTTGAACTTCTTCGGTAACAGGTTGCTCCGTTTCTGGTTCAGATTCAGCCTCGGCTACTTCTTCTTTTTTCTCTTCTACAGGAGCAGCTTCTTCACTGTTTTCTTCATCTTTAACTTCAACGGGCTCATTTTCAGCCTTTTCGGCCTCAGCAGAGATTTCAGCTTCTACTGCAGTATTGTTTTGTACCGTTTCTTCCTGTTGTTCTTCTTCTTTTTTTAATTCATCGGTCATGTATGAGATCCTGTTTATATTTACCGCCGCACCCCATTATATCGGGATGGGATTAGGGTTTATGATTTTGGTTTATTCTGGTCCGGACCATCATCCCGAATAATTGAGTTTTCATCAGGAGATGTCTTTTCCATGTTATATATGTAATTCAATATCATGTCGACTTGTTCCCTGAACGTGAGATTGCTGGTATCTATTACAATCGCGTCCGGAGATTTCTTGAGAGGAGCGTGCGTTCTGGAAGAATCCATATGATCACGCTTATTTAGATTACGTCGAATCTCCTCAAAAGATACATTGTGATTATCCTGGGTCAGTTCCTCATGCCGTCTTTTGGCACGCGTATCCAAGTCACATTCCATGAAGAACTTAAGATCTGCGTCCGGAAAAACAACGGTAGAGAGATCGCGACCGTCGGCTATAAAATTGCCTTTTTTCACCTGTTTCCGCATCAGTGTGTTTACACGTTCACGAATTTCAGGATCAGAAGCAACTTTACTCACGTTGTCGGCTACCTGCTGGGTTCGGATTTCTCTGGTCACCTCATGGCCATTCAGAAAGACCCGAAACAGCTTATCCGTATAACTAAAACTGATTTCAGTTTTATCAAATGCATCAAAGAACGCAACCCTGTCATCGGGGTGCTCTAAATAAATCAGCGTAACGGCTCTGTACAAAGCGCCGGAGTCGATATACTGGATATCTGCCCGGTCTGCTATGGCCTTTGCCGTTGAACTTTTGCCCGATCCAGCCGGGCCATCTATAACAATCATCATATCGTAAAGATTCGAAATTTAAAATTCTTTGGTCTGTGATGCAATATTTCCTTGAATAATGTTTGCTTATCATTTAATTTATGTAGCTCTTAACTCTGTCGAGTACAAAATTAAAAACACAAAGTAAATTTTTAACGATCAATGCCTCAACATAAATCTGCTATTAAACGCGTTCGTCAGATTTCCAAGCGCCGCGAACACAATCGGCGGCTTCGTTCTACCATGCGTACACTCTATAAAAAAGCAATGGCTGCTGACAATCGTGAAGAAGCTGAGAAATCTGTACGGGAAGCAACCTCATATATTGATCGAATGGTAAAGGTTGGGATTCTTCATAAAAATAATGCCGCCAATAAAAAATCGAATCTCGCCCGTCATTTAAACACACTCTAATATTTCCCCTATTCAAATCTGTTAAGCCGCTGTTATTACAACATCGATAACAGAACGGCAATTTTTTTTCAAGCCGGTAGCTGCATTGTCATTATTTTAAAATGTGATCCGGCTTTTTTTACGCCTCTCCCTTACCCTAAGAGTGTCAATCGATAAGGAGGTCTTCTTTATTTTTAGAGGATGAAATGATTCTATTCGAAAGAAATGTTATACCTATCCGATAACCTTCAGAAACACTCTAAATGCGGACCGGACAGCTTGCTTTTACACTAACGCTGTCCTACTTTCGTTGGAGTACAAGCTAGTTATAGTTAAACCAATTACCACATACTGGGGTTTAAGGAACCTGTTTTTTTATGGAAGGTAATTTTTCAAGTAAAGTTCGTGATGTTATCCAGTTCAGCCGGGAAGAAGCTCTTCGTCTCGGGCACGATTATATTGGGACAGAGCACCTGATTCTGGGTATCATCCGGCTGGGTGATGGCATTGCCGTTAAAATTCTAATAAATCTGAACTGTGACTTGTCCAAGCTGAAGAAAGCTATTGAGGAGACGGTCAGAGGAACGGGCGGCACAGTTCGCATCGGAAATATCCCATTAACCAAACAAGCAGAAAAAGTACTTCGGATAACATATCTGGAAGCCAAGCTCTACAAGAGCGATACCATTGGTACCGAACATTTATTGCTATCACTGTTACGCGATGATGAAAATATCGCTGCACAGATTTTACATCAGTTCAATATTTCCTATGAGTCCGTCCGGGAAGAACTGGATTTGATTATATCAGGCCGGGAATCTTCTGAACAGGCCGATTCAAGCAGTATCTCATCCGAACTTTCATCATCTGAAAGTGAAAAACCAAGCTCAGGAAGCGTGAGGTCTAAAAAAATGGAAAAAACGAAAACACCCGTACTCGACAATTTTGGTCGCGATCTGACACAGCTTGCCGAAGAAGATAAACTGGATCCGATTGTTGGCCGTGACAAAGAAATTGAGCGCGTTGCACAGGTTCTAAGTCGTCGTAAAAAGAACAACCCTGTTCTGATCGGCGAACCTGGCGTCGGAAAGACGGCTATCGCAGAAGGGCTTGCGCTGCGAATTATCAAGCGCAAAGTTTCACGCATCCTATACGATAAACGTGTCGTAGCGCTGGATTTGGCTGCTCTCGTGGCAGGCACGAAATACCGGGGACAGTTCGAAGAGCGCATGAAAGCACTCATGAATGAACTGGAAAAGGCCCCAAACGTAATTTTATTTATTGATGAACTTCACACTATTGTGGGAGCCGGTGGAGCCAGTGGTTCTCTCGATGCATCAAACATGCTGAAACCGGCGCTCGCACGGGGGGAAATTCAGGCCATTGGAGCCACTACCCTTAATGAATATCGGCAATACATAGAAAAGGACGGTGCCCTCGAACGTCGTTTCCAGAAGATCATGGTTAATCCAACCTCTCCGGAGGAAACCATGGAAATTCTGAAACAGGTGAAAGGCAAATATGAGAAGCATCACAGCGTCCACTACTCGGATGAAGCAATCGAGGGATGCGTCAAGCTGACTGATCGCTACATCACCGACCACTTCCTCCCGGATAAGGCTATCGACGCCATGGACGAAGCAGGGGCTCGTGTTCACCTTTCGAATATCACGGTACCTGAGCATATTCTTAAACTTGAGGCCGATATCGAACGGACCAGCGAAGAGAAAAACGCGATGGTCAAAAAGCAGCGTTTTGAAGAAGCTGCCCGTCTGCGTGATAAGGAAAAACGATTGATTGAAGAGCTCGAGATTGCCCAGAAAGTTTGGGAAAAAGAGAGTGCCGAGATCGTCTATGAAGTCGGCGAAACTGATGTCGCTGCTGTCGTTGGTATGATGACTGGCATCCCTGTTACCAAGATTAATCAGAACGAAGGCCAGAAGCTGCTGGCTATGCGGGAAGAGCTCTCCAGGAGTATCATTGGTCAGGAAGAAGCCATTGATAAACTGACCCGTGCTATCCAGCGGACACGTGCCGGACTGAAAGATCCCAAGCGACCGATCGGTTCGTTCATCTTCCTGGGACCCACAGGGGTAGGTAAAACCGAAATGGCAAAAGTTCTCGCCAAGTATCTGTTTGATGTTGACGATGCCCTGGTACGTATCGACATGAGTGAGTACATGGAGAAATTTAGTGTATCACGACTCGTTGGTGCCCCTCCAGGCTATGTCGGATATGAGGAAGGTGGAATCCTTACGGAAAAGGTGCGCCGGAAACCTTACAGCGTTGTCCTTCTTGATGAAATCGAAAAGGCACACCCTGATGTATTCAACATCCTGTTGCAGGTGCTTGATGACGGTCATTTAACGGATAGTCTTGGTCGTAAGGTCGACTTCCGCAACACGATCATCATCATGACTTCCAATATTGGCGCCCGGGACATCAAGAACCTCGGCAAAGGGATTGGCTTCGGCGAGCCGACGACGTCTTTCGACTATGCCCAGATGAAGTCTACGATACAGGATGCTCTTAAGAAGGTGTTCAATCCAGAATTCCTGAACCGGGTCGACGATGTCATCGTATTCCGTCCGCTCGAAAAAAAGGACATTTATCAAATCATCGATATCCTCACCGAGGATCTCTTCAAACGCATCATCAATATTGGTTTCAGCATCGATATTACCAAGGGTGCGAAAGAGTTCCTGACGGATAAAGGATTTGATCAGAAGTTCGGAGCGCGGCCTCTGAAACGGGCTATTCAGAAATATGTAGAAGATCCGCTTGCCGAAGAGTTGCTCAAAAGCGAACCGGCTCCGCGTTCCACGATACGTATAAAAATGAACGCCTCACGCGATGGCTTGATGTTTGAATGGAAGACACCCGACGAATCGGACAAGAGCAAGTCGCAGAATAAAGATACGGATGACAATGACAGTCAACCGAAATCCGAAGAGGCAAGAGCCTGATTTACAAAGTAACAACTAATTACAAAAAAGGCTTGTGTTCATCACACAAGCCTTTTTTTATTGCCTTTCCCTTCAGTAAAGATCAGAAACTGGCCGCGATTTTAAGCGGTGTCGATATTCCGGTAACGACATATTGTCCCATTCCCTCTCTGGTAATTCTAAGTGGCAGATGTTCCGGATCCCATAATAACGACCCGTCATAATTCTGAGTAGCTATTTGGCGCTTTAACATGTTGACGACAAAGACCTCGAATTTATGGATTGTTTTCCCCTCGTTCGTCAAAGCCACTCCAACAAGGTTGTGATCATGTGACTCATAAATGGCCTGTTCGACCTGCGGACCCTGAAAACTCGTATATACGATTCTCTTACCGCTCATCACATCGAATGTCCTGATCAAATTGCCTTTCCAAACAGTCAGGTAACGATCTGTACCCTGACCAGACAATGAGTATCCACTAAGCTTCTCTTTGAAGCTATGTTCGCGGATCTCATTACCAAATCCATCTATTATGGTAATAACAGAGTGTCCATCCGACTCACTTTCGATAGCAAGAAGCGCCCCGTCTTTCGACAATTTAACGTCAGCAATCGGACCATTGCCATAATAAATGGCAGATGTGTTGCCCGATACCAGATCCCAGCGCTGAATCCGGCTCTCCACACTGTTTCCCTTCTTAATTTTGGAATTGATCAGATAGGCCGACATATCGGTGGGACTCATCAGCACATCGGATATGGCCTCACCTTCTTTCGTCCCGACGGCATTGGAAGCAGTAGCAAGTGTCTTTCCGGCGGAATTGTTAAAGTCAAAGTGCGCAATATTGCTCCTCATGATGAACTTACCATCATTTAAAGGATACACTGCCAAAGAGGGATCATTTCCTCCTTGCGCTTGCTGTGATACAGAAGCCAGCACCTTGCCGGGGTACTCGTATTCCTCCACACCCGTTGCTGTAATAGCCGCCAATACCGAGCGATCGGGTGAGATGTTCCATGATTTCGGATTTGAAAGCGTGGTATTGGTATTCAGAATAGAAATCAGGTTTTTGCGGATGACCAGTTTTAATGGCTCTGTATTTTTAGAAGCCTCATTAATAACAAAGTATCTGCTGCCGCCTCCGCCTTCGGGTGTCACCGATACGTGTTGAGCAAATGCCACGGAACCACTTAACAGTATTACGGTTCCTATCAATATCTTTTTTAAAATCATTTTTTAGTCACTTTTAACCTTGGTCAGAGTGTGGCATCCAAAAAACAAAATATTTTAATTATTCCCTAACAGATTGTGATTACTTTTGAAAGTCATTTACAGATCAAACTACAAAGCATTGTAACCCATTACCTTCAGTCAATCTTTCCGGGAAAAAGAGAAGATTAATGGATCTTTTTTGTGAACTTTGTGCAGTCTTTGTGCTCTTTATGGTTACCTCTTCTCAAAAGTATCGATATAAATTTCAGTTCGTACTGCTTGGATAAAAGTCCTTCAATTCCTTCTGGGCACGCCTGTAATCGTCAGGTATTCCGATATCGATGAAATAAGTATCCTGCACAAACCCGTACATGCCGATCTGGTTGAAATAGGTTTCCAAAAAATCTGTCTCGAATGAAAATTTCTCTGGTAGTTGTATGCCATTAAGGCAAGCTTTATCTATCAGGTAAACCCCGCCGTTAATCAGTCCTTCTTTGTGAAATCCTTTCTCCTCAAAACTCCTGACTTTCGCACTCTCATCGATGTTAACGGTGCCGTAGCGATTAAAATGCTCCATGGGCTTTAGCGCAAGCGTAAGTTCGGCCTTATGGTTCTGATGACTATTCATCATCGAGTTGAGATCAACATTAAAAAGGGTGTCCCCGTTGACAATAAAAACCATGCTGTCACCTGCCCTCTGCAGGGCCTGGGCTATCGCCCCGCCTGTGCCAAGTGGTTCCGATTCAATGGAGAAAACCAGTTTCATATCACTATCAAAGGTACTGCACCAGTCAATCACCACCTCAGACTTGTACCCCAAGGACAGGATAACCCTCGTCAAATTGTTCATTTCCAGCCATTTCAATACATAATACAGGAAAGGATGTCCAGCTACCGGGGCCATAACCTTAGGAGTATCCGGCAACTCGCTGCGCAGCCGCGTACCAAGTCCGCCGGCCAATATGATGCATTCGCGACTCATCAATCAAACAGCTTTTCTTCTACGAGTTGACAAATAATATGACCAATCATCATATGTGCTTCCTGGATGCGAGGGGTATCGCCCGATGGCACATTGATCAGCAGATCAGACAACGGCTTCATCTTCCCGCCGGATTCGCCCGTCAATCCTATGGTGGCCATTCCTTTTCCCTTAGCAACTTCAAAAGCCTTGTTTATGTTGGGCGAATTGCCCGAAGTTGATAACCCAACCAGCACATCCCCTTCTTTTCCGATGCCATCCACAAGCCTGGCATAGATGACTTCGAAGCTGTAGTCATTGGCCACGGCTGTCAGGTAAGAGGTGTTGCAATGCAGGGCTTCCGCCTGGAGCGCCGGCCTGTCTTTGTAAAAACGCCCGGATAACTCGGCAGCGAGGTGTTGGGCATCGGCAGCACTGCCTCCGTTACCACAAAACAACACTTTTTTATCCTGCTTCAGGGCTGATGTGATCAAATCCACCGCTTTCCCGATGGATGCGACCATCTCGGGATCATTCAGGATACCCAGTTTGGTATCAACAGATGCCTGTATAATATCTTTGATCTTAGTTTGCATAAAGTTTAAAATAGAAAGATAAAATAGTGAAAAGCAGTCGGTGATCAGTTTTAGTCATGTCGAAAACCGATGCTGACTACCGAAACCGCTGATTTCCTCACTTGCCGTTTGGGGACCAGGTAATGAGTCCATGATCCACAAATTGGTAAGGTTTGAAATAACCGTCGAACTTTTTCATAGCCTTCATTACGGCATAACGTGTGTTATCCGGACAGTAAAAAGTCATAAAGCCGCCACCTCCAGCACCGGAAATTTTGCCGCCTGTTGCACCAGCCTTCCGTGCGGTTTCATACATCTCGTCGATCAGCGGGTTTGTAATGCCTTGCGTCATCTGCTTTTTATGCTGGAAGCCGTAATCCAGTATTTCGCCCATCTCATCGACCCGGCCCCTGAGCAAAGCTTCCTTCATCATTCGTGCCTGGTCTTTCAGGTGATGCATCGCCTCAATCGATTTTTCGTTTTTGTTTACCACATTACGGCTTTGTGATTCAATGATATCGGATGACAACCGGCTGGTGGAAGTGTAATACAACAACAGGTTGTGTCCCAGCTCGTGAAGATATTCGGGCCGGATCCTTAAGGGATTCACGATCACCTTATCGTCCGCATAAAATTCCATGAAGTTGACACCGCCAAATGTCGCCGCGTACTGATCCTGCCGCCCACCGGCCATCTTCAGATCGTACCGCTCGATCTCATAGGCATAATGGGCTGTATCATAATCCCCAAGCGGTAGTTTAAGCCACTCCGAGAAAGCCCCGAGTATGGTTACCACGAGCGTGGATGAGGTACCGAGCCCGGAACCGGCGGGTGCCTCCACAAAGCTACTGAGCCGGAACCCGTGCAATTCCGGGTTATATCTTCTTACAATGCTGTTGTAAACTCCTTTAGCCAGATCCAGAGTGCCGTCTATAGGCAACTCAGCTTGAAGCGGGTGAATCTGCTCTTCCGAACGGTCAAGTGCCTCGATAATAATCTTCTTTTCCGGGATCAACTGGATAGAGGCATATGCATACAACGATATCGTGGCATTAAGGATAGCTCCGCCGTGCAGATCTGCATATGGACTAACATCGGTACCTCCGCCGGCAAGTCCGATGCGTAAAGGCGCTTTACTTCTGAACATGGTTAAAAGAGATTATGGAACGGGCCATGCGGTCCCAGCCATATTTTTGTTTTTCGGATTTAATGTAGGTAATAAAATGTTGTTCACCAATGTCGTAGAATTTGATTATGGCTTCAGCCAGGGATGACGGTTCCGGGTCGGCAACGAGTCCGACTTTACCATCCGGCACGATCTCGGGCAACCCACCAACATTGGTAACAATCATCGGACGTTCGAAATGATAGGCCATCGGAGTAATTCCACTCTGAGTGGCACTTCTGTAGGGCTGAACCACCAAATCAGCCGCACAAAAATAATACCTGACTTCACTATCCGGGATGAAACCTGTTTTGAGGATTACCTGATCCTGAAGCTGGTACTTCTCAATCAGATCATGATAGGGTTTGGCATCTTCATAAAACTCCCCTGCTATCAACAACTTTACTCCTGCCTTCCTGATCTTTTCATCATTCATGGCTTCAAGCAGCAGATCCAGACCTTTATAATTCCTGATGAATCCAAAAAACAGAATGATCTTCTCGCTCTTGGATAATCCCAGAAAGTCACACGCTTCCTTTTTATCCATGATTTCACCGAAGTGATCATAGAGCGGATGCGGAACAAGATGTGCCGGTTTGTCCGTAAATTTTTTGAGATCGCTGAATACCTGCTTACTCATAGCGATAAAGCCATCGCAGACTTTGATGAAATAACGGGTAAACAACGTATCCCCAGGCCGTTTTTCATGGGGAAGCACATTATCAAGTATCGAAATAATCCGGGTCTGTTTTTTGCGTTTGGCAAATCTCAATATGGTGCCAAAGCAGGGACCCATAAAGGGCAACCAGAACTTGACTACGATTACATCGGGCGAATTACGACGTATGGCTAATCCAGTAGCTATCCAGCTCAACGGATTAATGGAATTAATCTTTCTGACGATGTGTAGGTCTTCGGGGGCTGGATCACTCGAATATTGGGTCTTGCCTGGAAACAGGAATGATGGATATTGCAGCGTAAACGTATAAATTGTAACCTCGTTACCCATCTTCATAAACTCTCTGGCCAGCCGCTCGTTATACGCAGCCAGTCCGCCCCGATATGGATAGGCTGTCCCGATGAGAGCTATGCGGTATGTTTGGTCAGTGGTCAGTGGTCAGTTGTTAGTTGTTAGTTGTTAGTTAAACCGGCTCTGGTCAGGAGCTATCTCTTGTCTCATATCTCACTACTCAGAACTCATGACTCCTTCTTCGCCAGAGCACAGATGCCTGCACCCGTTTCATTCTCTCTCATCATATCCAGACGCAGCAGCAGCAAGCCTGGCAGGAGTGTGATCAGGTAATAAAGGCAGAGTGCCGGCAATATTACTAATCCGGCACGAGTCAGCCAGAGCATTGGGTATTTGATCAGAATTACCCATCCGGCATGCCCAAATGAGCCGTAGGTATAACGAATCTGGGCAGAATCAAAACCTGCCTTGTGCAATTTCTCGTCAAGTTCTTCTTTCGAGTAGCCGGCACGAGCATGCTCCTCTACAAAAAATTCATCTTCCCCGGCGTCTTTTCCGGCCAAATCTGAAGGTGAGTGCATGATGAAATAACCGCCCTTCTTCAAGCTGTTAGCCATATTGGTCATCACACGCACATCATCCTCGATATGCTCCAGAACGTCCACGCACACTATGGCATCATATTCCGAATTCTGATCGAACTCAAGCAGATCGGCATTATCAAACCGTATTCTTTCTTTGTCAATGTCATTTTTGAAGTATAGGCGGCAGTCGTTCAGATAATCTTCTTTAACGTCGACAGACTTCACCCGTACATTAGAAAATGACCGGAGGATAAAACTATCGTATTGCCCGAATCCGCAACCTGCGTCGAGCAGATCCAGTCGATCTCGCTTTCCAAATTCATCGCGCCATAGTTTTCGCAGAATACTGCGCACATACCAGCCGCGCAGAAAAAAAAGATCCAGCAACCTGTAAAATATCGTGCGTAAAAAACGCGCATGACGAATCTGCGAAGCAAACCGATCCTTTACAGGATCATAAGCAATCTTACTCATTCGATTTATTTTATTTAATAAAGACGGGGGAAATTACACAAAAGCGGAGTAATCTTTAAACGAGTGTAGCCTTTAAACTCTCCAAAAGTTACAAACTTTTGGAGAGTTTATACCATCCGCGGAAAAGTTCAATATCCATATAAAATAAGTTGCGCGATTCCTATTTTTTTTACCTTATCTATCACATACAAAATAACATGGAGTTATGTGTGATGAACCTTTCATATCGGGTAATCAGCAAGAGATAACTTCGAGAGCTACCTCGCGGCACTACTACACGCTTTTTACCGGGAAGCGGTTTTTGCTCCACTCCCAGGCTCATCTGGATATTACAGAAAACTCCATCCTTTTACGTTTTTCAAATTTCTTCATCCTGATCCGGGACCGGAGGCCGTTGTGAAACACTCATCCCTTTACCTCGTTTTGATTATTATTGCCGGTTTACTGGCGGGCTGCCAACTGTTCGGCTCTAAAGATCTTGGTTCTTATGTTCACTCTTCCTCGTATTTTCCGTTGACCGTCGGCAGTTCGTGGACCTACCTTGTCGACCAATCCAAACTTGAGAACGATTCGGTAATCTCTCATTCCAAGGTCACCCTCCAGGTAAAAATTTTACAAACAGACTCCGTATCCGGGAAAATACATTCCTTATGGCATTTTCAATATGGCGGTCATACGGATTCTGCGAGGGTTACTCTTGCATCTGACACACTTACCCTCAACTCTGATTCCCCATCCAACACCACATTGCCGCCGCCTGGTTTCATCTTCGCCAACATCATGTTCCCGCTTTCTGTCGGCAAGAAGTGGTCCGACGATGCCAGTGGTAGCTATTCAGTGGTCTCTATGGATACCGTTTCCTGGAGTGGAGGTGCCTTTTACCACAGTTATCACCTAGTACTGACGCCGGGTGATAATGGGCACAATGAATTTACTCATACAGATTATTGGATTGTGCCCAATATTGGCATTGTAAAGTTTCATTATTATGATTTAAACCCCTCATTCCCAACCTTTGGAACCGACGTGACCTGGACGTTGCGCTCCTATAAAATACCCTAAACCTAGCGTGGGTCCACGCGTGCGATTACCTGCGATAAAATGTGTTGAAGTGATTGGTTGTGGAGAAGGCATAAATACCAATTTTGTCTAAAAAACAAAAAGGAGGAACTACTATGCATATAAATACAAGATCTCTTGGATTGGCAATAACAATTCTGGCCATATTCGTTCTGTTCGGAACGCAGGTTCAGGCACAGGCCAAATATAAACCCCAATGGGGAACAACCCCTTCGGGTGGAGTGGTTTCCCTTTCAAGTCTGCCCCAATCCGCTAAGAATTTAGCTCCAGGAAAGGTAACCGTTCTTCCGCACGGTGTTCTTCCTCCGTATTCCGCATCGGTCGAGAAATACCGTGAAGAACAAGCCGCTTCCGATACGTTAAAGGTAACCGAAGATCGGGATGGCAACGTGCCTGCCCCTGCCGGTTCCAGAACCATAGAAGGATTATCTCCATCTTCATCATCAACAACGCAGGCAACTCTCAATGAGAATTTTCAGGGTATTCCACAATGGAGCAATATCGGTCCTCCTGATCCAGTTATTGCTGCCGGGCCAAACTATGTAGTAGAAGCCGTTAATCTGGCTTTGGCTATTTATACCAAATCGGGTACAAAAAAACATCAGGTTGATGACAGCACATTCTTTAGTTCATTTGACGTAAGTAATGATATTCTCTCTGATCCTAAAGTCATCTATGACCAGTATGCCCAGCGATACGTTATGATTATCCTGGATATTAATTTTACTACCAACAAGGGAAATTATTTGATTGCCGTCTCTCAGACCTCCGACCCCACAGGCTCGTGGTATAAATATCGCTCAGATGCCACAAAGAATGGTAACACACAGACGACAAACTGGCCCGACTATCCGGGGCTTGGTTACGATAGCAATGCCATTTATGTAACATCCAACCAATATTCTTTTGATGCGCAAAGTTTTCAATACGCCAAGATCCGCATCTTCAACAAATCGCAGCTTTATAATGACCAAACAGTAACCTACGCCGACTTCGACAGTTTGTCCGACAATTATGGAATGGTTAAAACCATCAAGCCGGCTCATCACTTTGGAACGACATCAACGGCCTATCTTCTGAATACCGAACCTTTTGGCGCCAGTTCAGTAACGCTTTGGCGCATTGATAATCCGATTACCTCTCCAAGCATTTCCCATACCACTGTTGATGTTGCAAATTACACCAGCAACTCTCCGTGGAACCTCGTGCCTCAAGAGGGATCCAACATTCCGATTGAAGGGGATAACAGCGAGACCCAGGGTGTTGTATATTGGAATGGATATCTTTACACGTCCTTTGCGGATTTGTATAACTGGGGCAGTGGTACTGTGGAGACAATTCGTAACCTGATTATTGACGTCTCCTCGAATACGACTTTGGATGATATTGAATACGGGGCAGATGGGTACTATTACATCTATCCGAGCCTTTATGTGGATGCTTATGGAGAAATGGCCATGATCTTCAGCCGTTCAAGCTCGACCGAATATCCTTCGGTCCTGTATACGTATAGTACCACGGATGATCCCACCTCAATGACTTCAAGCCAGATTCTTCAGGCAGGTGAGGGGGCATATACAAATATAAATGCTCGCAGATCTAACGGTACAAGTTATGACGAACGCTGGGGTGATTATAGCGGGATCGCTCTTGATCCAGGTGAGGGAGACAGGTTTTGGTTCTGTGGGGAATTTGCCACCAACAACCCCGATAACTGGAGTACAAAGATTGGCAGCATCACGGTTCCTGTGCCTCCTCTCTCCGTCTACATCTCCGGCTCGCAATATTTAGATCCGGGCTACTCGGATGACCTTACGGCCAATGCATCCGGGGGAGTCATCCCGTATCAATACAACTGGCAGATCCGCTATATGCCCCGGGGCTACAATCAGTGGCTCAGCTGGTCCTCTTTCGGTAACCAGCGAAAAGAGCTTCTGGACTACAACTCCTCCTACCAGGAAGCGGAAACGGAGGTGACGGTCACCGATGCCAACAACAGCAACGCATCCAACACTTTCTATATCTATTACAATAATACCAGTACGGTCACAGCCCTGTCCGATCCCACCCCCAACCCGTTCAACCCGACCACGGTGCTCAACTACTCCCTGGCCAAACCAGCCCATGTGAAACTGATGATCTACAACATCATGGGCCAACAGGTGGCCACATTGGTCAACGCAGATCAGACGGTAGGCAGGTACCGCAAGACCTTCGATGCCTCCCCCCGCTTTGCGGGGCCAGCGGCACTTACCTGGAACGGATGATCATAACCGATAAACCGGGTAAAGTCACCCAATTGACCAAGAAGTTATTGTTGATGAAGTAACTCTTTCAGACCTCCAGGGTTTTAGAAACCCTGGAGGTCTTTTTATAACGGAAGTAGCCCACCCCAAACCTGTCATGATTTCAGAATCCTGGCAGGTTTATCCTTCTGATTAAATCCCGGTCGAATCCCCCTACCCTCTGATCCTCACAAATAGTATTTTAACAAGAGAAGGATAAATTCAGAGGGGTAATTGCCAGCCTGAACATGAGTTCGGGAGATGATGTTATAGTAGAAAAAACGGGGAGTGTATAATGGACGAAATATTTGAAAAACAGAAGAGTGATGCGCTTAGCCTCTTTCACACAGCACTGGAACAGATGCATCCGCGTCGTCTGATACGTGATAAGGTCAAACTAACGGGACATGTATTAACTGTTACCGATCGTGAGTTCATTATTCCTGAGAGAAGCAGAATATGGCTTGCCGGATCAGGCAAGGCGGCCGGGGAAATGGCTGCGGCCTTATCGGAAATTCTCGAAGACAGCATTGAAGACGGACTCATCATCTGCCCGCGTAAAACAAATTTCCGTGATCATCGCATCCAGGCATTTGAAGCTTCTCATCCGTTACCCGACATTGACTCGGTAACGGCCGGTTACGAGATGCTCGATTTTGTCCATTCCATACCCGATGGCGACACCCTGATCTATGTGATGAGTGGCGGCAGCTCCGCGCTGATGTGTCTTCCCGAGGGTGATCTGGAAGTAGAGGATATCTCTGAAACCAACCGCTTGCTTCTTGAATGTGGCGCTGATATCCATGAGATTAATACAATCCGAAAACATCTGTCGGGCATCAAAGGTGGAAAACTGGCTGAGAGAATGAACCGGATCCACCTTATCAATCTGATCATTTCTGACGTAACCGGAAATAACCTGGCGGACATCGGCAGTGGCCCAACCGTCCCTGACGATACACCATGCAGCAAAGCCATCCAGATCCTCAAGTATTATAACATCTGGGAGAAAGTGCCCAAGCCCGTGTACGAACACCTTCGAAGAAAGAACATTGTGGAATCAAAAGCCGGTTACACGCGCAGGCCGCTAAAAGCACGAATCGACTCTTTCCTGCTGGCATCTGCCGAACATCTGGCGGATCAGACTGTTCGGCTTGCCAAAGAAAAAGGGTACAATCCATGGTTTAGCGGAGAAGTATATCATGGAAATGTCAGACATGTCGCCAGGGATATCTCTTCAGCGGCGATCCAGGTGCTTAGCAAAGACAAACCTGTTGAGAAACCGGCCGCACTTATCTTCGTCGGGGAAAGTACGGTACAGTTGACAGGTGATGGGCTTGGCGGGCGAAACCAGGAACTGGCTCTCACTGCGGCTATATCCATAGAAGGCCAGCACCACATCACTATACTCAGCGCCGGGACTGACGGGCGCGACGGGCCAACAGACGCTGCAGGAGCAATATGCAGTTCAAACACGGCGTTACTTGCTCGTAAAAAAGAAGTTGAACCGGAAAAATATTTGCAAAACAACGATTCTTATCATTTTTTTGAGCAAATGGACGGCCTGCTGAAAACAGGTGCAACCGGTAATAACCTTATGGACCTGCAAATTGTTCTTGTTAATAAATGATCTGGCAAAACATTAATTATCTCTGGTATCTGCTTCTCCTCCCCGTAATGGGTACTGTTGCGTATTTCGCATATCTGCGTAAGAAAAAACTTCGAAGCACCTATTTTTCCGATTCTCTTTTCAAAGATTTGTACAAACGATACTGGAAGCTTGGGAATCGTCTAAAAAATGCGTTTCTGTTTACCGGCCTTTTACTTCTGATCGTCGCACTTGCAGGACCCAAAATTGGAACATCGGTTCGAGAGGTTAAACGCCGCGGTGTTGATCTGTTAATTGCACTGGATCTCTCTTCAAGTATGAATGCTGAAGATGTCAGTCCCAGCCGTCTGGATAAGGCAAAATATGAACTTACCCACTTATTGGATAAGCTCTCCGGCGACCGCGTGGGCCTGATCGAATTCACCGGAGATGCCTTTCTGGAAAGCCCGTTGACGCTCGATTATTCGACCATCCGGATGTATCTGAATATTGCCAATACTGATCAGATGCCAAACACGACAACAAACTTTAACGCGGCTATGCAAGCATCATTAAAAGCATTTGAGCAAGGAGACCAAAGCTCAAATAACAGCGATTCACAGCCTGCCAAAGTGCTGCTGATTGTATCTGACGGGGAAAATCAGAGCTATAGTTATACATCGAGTCTCAACGATCTTGTAAAAAAGCACGTTGACATTTTTACATTGGGAGTCGGTACGGAACAGGGCGGAGCCATACCCATCCGTGATAACTCAGGTGCACTCATAGGATATCAAAGAGACCAGAATGGCAGGGTGGTAACCACTCACCTGGAACCCGAAACGCTACAGAAAATCGCACAACAAGGCCACGGTGATTACTTCCAGATTCAGCAAAACAGCGATGATATAAGCGCATTTGTCAATCGCATCAATGAATTGCAGAAAGGCACTTTCGGGGAACAGGAGTATGCCGATTATAAAAACCAGTATCAGATATTGGCCATTATTGGATTGGCATTTGTCCTGCTTTCATTTTTCCTCCCACGCACACGCAAAGAAAAAAGATCCGAAGAGCTCCAGCTGACCTGATCAAACTTAGTGAAATCCCCGTTTTTTTATAACTTATGGTTTCATTTTTGCATCTGGTCCTGTAACACAACTATTCTTGGTTGCGGCTATTTGGGTGCCCCTTTTCTAAACATACTTTCTGACCTTTATTAAATGATAAAGCTTTTTATTACGGATCTTGACGGCTGTTTGACTTATCCTTTTGAAACTCCGGAATGGGAGTTGATTACCAGATTGCGCGAATACAATAAATTAAGCCGCATCGACCCCACGGTTCCGGCTCTTACCATTTGTACCGGTCGCCCCCAGCCATACGTGGAAGCAGTGGCTCAATGGCTGGATATTGAATTTCCTGTGATTTTTGAAAGTGGTGGTGGCCTTTACAAACCTCGTATCAACGAGTTACACTGGTCTCCGTTTCTCACTGACGAAATGATCGCTAAATTGGAGGACATCAGAAATTATGTAACCCTTGAGATACTGCCTGATTATCCCCATAGTTTCCTTGAATATTCAAAACATACTGATGTGGGAGTGGTAAGCGCACACTATTCTGAAATTCAGGAGATCTATTCCCGTATCAAGAAATATGTGCTGGATCGATACACCGAGTTTGAAATCCACTATACAGAAGTGTCTTGTAACGTAATAACAAAGGCCTGCAATAAAGGTGCTGGAGTAGCTTTCTTATCGGATGTGACATCCATAAGCACCAGCCAGATGGCCTACATTGGTGATGGTACCAACGATATACCGGCACTAAAAAAAGTACGACGCCCTTTTGCTCCCCAAAATGCACGTGAAGAGACTCAAAAAGTCGCAGAAGTCCTTGACGTACCAACCACCTCAGCGGTTGTCAAAGCTTATGAAATGCTGATTGCTGACAATCGGAAACAACAGATTGCAACCAAGTAGTCCTGTCGCCTAAGACTATCTCATTTTTTCGTATAGATCCAGGCTAACGGATTGTCATACGATTTCACTTTATTTAACAGACTCAAGGCTTGGCCTCTGCTCTGACCACCTGCGTACGTTACCAGAAACCAGACATTGTGTGTGTCACGCACTATACTTGCATTCGCATAATTGCCAGTCTGTAATTTGCTTAGCATATTATCAGCCTTATCCTGGCTTAGAAACTCTCCGGCGATTACATAATAGGTAGCCGATTTTCTTGTCTCTGGTGATTTTTCAGCCCCTTTTTGACTCTGCATGCTGTTACGAATCAATTCGATCCGTGCCTGCATCATCTTTAGGGAATCCAGTTGTGATTTCATTGTACCCAGAGAATCGAGCTGATCCTGAAGCTTGGCAATCCTCTCCTGCTGCCTTTGCAGGCGGATCTCAGTCGCCAGTTTCTGAAACTCATTGAGAACTTCTGAGGCCTGATCCAACTCTTCGTTGGACTTTTTAACCGTTACTAAATTCTGATCAATGAGTTGATTCATGCGTTGCAATTGTTCGCCATATCCATAAGGGTCCGCCGTTGCCAGATCCCCAAGCGAGCCTACCGGTTTACCCAGACGTATGGATAATCCCAGTGTGATGAAACTCCAAGAGTCATTATTGTATTCATGCGGTTTATAGGGATTCGGGGATTTATCTCCTACCGTTGGATACCCGTCTACTAATTCGGAATTGCTCATGTGGTAGCTGTATTCCCCTTCTATGGCAACCCGCCGACTGATATTAACTTTGATCCCTGCACCCAATGAATAGACAATAACGGTACTTTTATTATTAATCCCTACATACGGTTGGGTTGTTGCATTAATAACCTTCATTGAAGTTTTAACATTGTACCAAAATAGCCCAGGGCCGCCAAATCCATATATATCAAGATATTTATCCAGTGGCGCCGCCTTGAATATTGACAGTAGATTAAATCTAGGCTCGAGAGTAAATCCGAAATAATGGGTGTCGTAAGTACGATTAAAATAGTTTTTCTTCGTGCCACTCTTGAAACGACCGGTATATAATCCGGCTCTGAATCCAAAACCCGAATTTAAGTCATACCCACCAAAAAGTCTGAACGTTGGAGTCGTTTTCCCCGACTCATTGAAATTCACAACAGAAACACCGCTGTTAAAACTAAAATACCAGGGGGTGTCTATTTGTTGTGCAACACCACTGGTAGCTTCAGCCAGCGATATTAATGTCAGTACGACAATAAAAATCAGATAATTGTATCGGCGCATAATAGCAAGACTTGGCATCACATATTTAAATGGGTGCCGGATTTTTTACTTCAGATTAAAAAAACAAGTCTTTGAATAAGGCAAGACATGGTTGCTTTGAAGGTTAAAATTTCATACACAGGAAACAACCATGTTTGAAAAATCTATAATAACGAAAATTTGAATGACTTCTATAAGCTCTTGTGTTAATAGTTGTTTATGAATTTGGCGTACCTGTCGAATCAGATTGTAATTGTTTTTGTAACATCTCGAAGTACCGTTCGATCAAGCGTTGGTAATCAGTATTATACTTTGTTTGGTTTTCATTGCTCATCCGGTCCCGTAAATATTTTTTGAGCTGCTCGAGAGTAGCATTCGGTGGCGGCGCATATTTCTTTTCCTTTGCTACTTCTGCTCTTCGTTTCTTATCGGTACCACGCTCTTCCAGCGCTTTCTCAGCCGATAACATACGGGAGAGAATATTGTGTTGCCTTTGAATAAACTGACGATCTGTTTCACCACCACGCATATCATTAATAGCATTTTCCATCTGTTCATTCATGCGTTGCAACTCACTCAGCATCTTATCACCAGATTCAAGGGCACCACCCTCCTGCAACTGTTTGAGCTGCTTACGGATATCGTTCTGAACCCGGGCCATTTGGTTCAAACGACTCATCTGATCATGGGTCAGCCGGTTACCATGAATATCATTTATCAACTGTTGCATTTGATCGTTCAAATTCTTCTGTTGACCCGCCATATTTTGCATCTGTTTCATCATTTGGCTCATGCTCATTCCGCCACCCGACATACCGTTCCTTTGCTGTTGTTCGAGTTGGTCCAACAAAGATGCGACCATGGATGCCAGCTCATTCATGTTACCAAGCACCGTTTGTACCTGGGCCTGAGAAACGTCCTGTTTTCGATTTGAAAGATCTGTGAGAGCCCGATCCATATTCTGCTGAATGATATCCTTCCTGGTTGTGATTTGATTCGACAAAGCGGGGATCTCCTTAGACAGCTCGGAAAGACTATCCGCCACTAACCTAAAACTCTGTTTAATAGTATGCTGCTGGCGTGCCTGTTCAACAAACGCCGGGCTCTGATCCGACAAATCACTTACAGCCCTGGTAACATCCTCCTGTGCATCCGACAACAGGATCAAATCCTGCAACACACTTTTCAATGCTGCAATATTTAACTGTACCTGCTTCTTATTGAGTTTTGCCCTGGCCGACCGAACCTCTTTGGCTGATTTCTGGAGTTGATTTTGAATAGAACGCTGCTGTTGTGAAGATCTCGACATATCCGGTTTCGCCCGATTTAGCTCCTGAATATTTTTTTGGAGCATCTCCTGCATTTGTTGAAACTGCGGGGACATTTGATTCTCCAGTTTCTTCATTTCACCTTTCGCTCTCTCCGGACTTTGTTTATTAAGTTCATTAAGCTTGTCTTTTGCTTTTTGCAGATCTTTTTGAATCTCTTGCTGCTCATTCGCCTTCTGTTTTCCGGTGGCTTGCTTTTTAAGTAATTCTCCCTCCCGTTTACTTAAATTTTCCAACAGCTTAGCGGTCTTATCCAGACCAATATCAAGCTTCAGAGATTTAAATAATTCCAGGGTCCGTTCGAGCCTTTCTTTGTACATCTTCTCATTAAACTGATATTTCTGCATAGCCTGCTGCAACGAGCTGATGTCCATATCCCGGAGGCTCTTCTGTAGCTTTTCCAAAGCCTTCATAAGCTCCGGATCTTTGATTTCATCAATAAGTTTTTGGAGATCCTGATATTTTTTCAGCGTTTCCTGAGATAGTGTATGATCTTTCTGATATTTCTTTTTTAACTGCTCAAATTGCTTATTCAGTTCATCTACTTTTTTGTTCACCTCCTGATGGGCCTTCTTCAGTTGCTCGACAGATTGTTGTTCCTTGTATGAATTTTGGTTACCACTTCTCAAATTCTGTTGGAGCTGCTTAAATTGCTGCTGTATCTGATTGGCTCCCTCATTTAGATCTTCAAGCTTATCCGTTAATGAATTCTCCTGTCGATCAGTCTGATCGAGTGTCTCGGCCATCGAACTCATTTTTATGATATGTTCTGATGTCTGTACTTTCTTATACCCTGATGGCTTGTCATTATCCCTTACCTGGATCCAATAGGTAACCTGATCCAGTGGCTTCAGATCTAGCTTCGTCAAATCCCAATTTATTTGTCCAACATCTTTCGTTGTATGGGGTACCGGCAACCTGACAGATTTAACTTTTTGATCACCTACGAAAGCTTTCTTAACACGGTAAAAGAGCGTAACAGAATGAAACCCAAAGTCATCGCTCATTTCGTACTGAACAGAGAGGGTATCCGGATTGATCATCGATATCACATTTTCCGGCTTAATGATCGATACGTAAGGATTTTCATCCTTTAGTTGCCCGATTCGTACAGCATATGGATTATGATTGCTAATATTTGCCGTGTCTACAAAAGCAAAGGTCAGGCTGTCTGCTTTTTTAAAAGAGAAACCAACATCCAGGCTATCCGAAGGAATTCTTCCCGACAGACCGTCTCGAAGCGTATCACGCGTCAGGAATCGAATGATGTCCATGCTTTTAACAGGCTTGTTTAGTGTCCCTGTAAAACGAATCATGGATCCCGGATAGGCCTGAAATTCAGTGAAAGGATAGTTGTAACTGGAAGGATCAAGCTTTGTATAAGCAGGTGGAATAACATGGGCTTCCAAATGCTCAAATCTCGGTCGTAATAATATCCGGATGGAAAAGGTACCGGTTTTATAGCCGTCCATCAGTACATAGTACGTAAATGCCACGGTGGGTTGGAGCTGACCGGAAACAAAAGTAGAGTCGTCTAAACGACTCATCTTCTGTATTCTGAAGTTTTTTTCGAGATTGGTCTTCAGCGCCAGCTTTACATCTTTTGGTTGTGGCTGTCCGTTTAAAGATAGAATAGCCTGAAAGGGACTGCCCTGCTCAAGAACTTTGCTGCCCGGTCTGACTACAAACTCAAATGGAACAGGCCGGTTATAATGTTTCCAGAAATGGGTAATACGATTTATAGCGCCTGGATTATTGAACCCCAAAATGCCCAGAAAAATAGCAACTGCTAAAAAGATGGATCCTGATTGTCGGTGACGTTTGGCAAAGCTATTACTACGAATGACCGCTTTAACCGAGTGTGCCAGTTCTTCCTCCGATATCTGATCCAGATTTTGCTTTAACGCCAAACTTGAATACGGAGTAATACCCTCTTCATCATTCCGAAGATCCAATACATTGCGAAGCTGTTCAAGCTGTATCGCTCTTGAAATCTGCCGGTAAAATTCCGTCCATCCCTCGGGTCTTGATGCTTTTAAAATCCACAGACCAAGTCCCGATCCCAAAAGAAGTGCAAATATAAGTGAAATCGACTTTACCCACACGGGCAGGAATAGATATGATTCTGCAACAACCAGTAGCAATAAAAAGGCACAAAGAACGCCCAAACTGCCATAGACGATCCAAAGGTTACGGTATCGCAAATAACGCCGGTACATCTGACGAAGCAGATGTTCAATCCGGTGAAGTTTGGCGTCATTATTTGTTTTGTTCACCCCGATAACATCTCAGTAATATTTACTTTACTACATATTATAGGTAACGGGCAAGGATAGCAACCGTAGTTGCAAGAGTTGCTGTCATGGAAACAATCGCTGATATGATTCCCATCCGCTCCTGTGGTGACATACCCTGATTCTGCGGCTTGGTTGGCACAACAATTTCCGAACCCGGTTCTACTTTCGGATAATGCCTGAAAAACAATACCTTGGAAATTTTTTGAATCTCACCGTTCGGATACATGACATACGATTTTTTCCAGGCAGCGCTATCGGCATATCCTCCTGCTCTGTCAATATAGTCACGGAAGCCAAGAGAATTACTATAAGGTACGTTGATCGGGTATAGGACGGCACCGGACACTTTAACCGTTTCGAGCCGTTTCGGTACGCGCAACTCGTCGCCAGGCATGAGCTGAAGATCATATTTAGATCCCGGATGCGCGAGAATTGCCGGCAAATTGATTCCAATCGGTCCGGGTTGCGCATCTCCTCTTCTTCGAATAAGACGGGCGCCTGCCGCATAAGCCTGAGGGGTCAATCCACCTGCTCGTTTCACCAGATCAGAAATAGTCTCATTCTTACTGGCAATCGTATACTTACCAGGATAGACCACCTCGCCGGTAGCAGATGTCTGTTGCTGAGGTTGATAGTTGGGTTCCGACCGGACAAACACCTCATCAAAAGGTTTCAGAAGGAATTTTTCCCCACCTTTTTCAATATGCAGCTGACGATCGACGCTAAAACTGAAAATCTGCGCTATCTGAGCAATAACGGTATCTTTTGGGGTACGGGTCATTCGCCGGGAAACCTCTATCCGATATGGCGCGGCCGACTCCTTAAACCCGTTAGCCTGCATAATCAGGTCATTGAGGGTCATATTGTCTGCATACGGGTAGCTCCCTGTATCCTGCACGGCACCGTAAATCTTCACGTTGTATTTTTCCCGCATATCGAAAATGGAGGAAATTATCACGATATCATCTTTTTGCAGCTTGATGTCGTTATCTGCAGGATCTTTGATCAGGGCCTGAAGGCTAAAGGGTATGACCTTAATCTCGTAATCCGGCTTCGTCCGATAGATCAAAGCCCTTGGCATATAAGCATCCCCCCGAAGGCCATCCGCAACTTTGATTAAATTATAAACCGTAGTTGTGTCTGTAACCTGATATTCCCCCGGACGAAATACCGCCCCTTTTATCTGGGCCATGTTAGCAAAACGGTCAAGAATTTTACCGACAAAAATCTGATCACCGTTTTTCAGCTGAAAATTCTTGAATTCAGATTCATTAACACTCAGAATTTTCTTTTCCGTTGAAGTATTTCGATACACTTTGACGCGCTGGGTATAGGCACTGTCTGTAAATCCACCGGCGAAACGGAAAACGTCGGCAAGGGTTTCTCCCTTTTTAACCTGAAACAAACGGGGTCTTTTGACTTCCCCACCTACATAAACCCGTTTCTTATAAGGATCCACTTTTATGATATCCTGATCCTGAAGCCTGATATTGCTGGCGGCTTTCCCGTACACAAGGAAATCATACACATCAACACTGTCGATGATGTGGTTATTCCGTATAACCTCGATCGACCGGTATGATCCATTATTCGAAGGGCCGCCACACACATACAAAGCATTGAAAACCGTTGATAAACTGGAAAGCGTATAGGTTCCGGGCGCCTGTACCTCACCAATGATATTCACATTGATGCTTCGGATTTTACCAAGGGTTATATCGGCATACGTATTTCTCTTCTTCGCATTATTAGGACTGAGCCCTGAATAGATTTCAGTCAGGCGTTTAATGATACGCTGTCTAGCCTCGTCTATTGTAAGGCCATTGAGATAGATCGGACCGATATTACTAATGGATATGTTGCCATCCGGACTTATCGTCTCCTGATATGTCATCTGAGCAGCTCCCCAGATATTAATCACCAGTTCATCCCCCGGTCCCAATTGATAATCTTTAGGAGTAGGGATATTCATCGAGGGTGCAAAGGTCAGTTTCTTCTGGTTGAAAAGATCAGCACCAAATACTTTACGTTTCTGTGAAATTGCCGTTGATCTGGATGATGCAACCGTATCGGGCTGAAACGGAACGGTACGACGGCTCAATAATTCCCTGAAATTTAGCGGCATACGATTTTGTGCCGTTGTATCTGCGGGTGCATTTTGACCCTGGATTCCACCTTTCGACTGGATATCCATCACGCGCTGCCGGAACTTCTGTATCTCGCTGGCCGGCATTCCCCTGGCAGCCGCCAGATTTTCAAGGTCACTGATACTCATCCCACGGCTTTGCGCCTTTTGTACAATGTCAATGATCTGTTGATCACTCAGATTATCAACATTGATTTGAGAGAAGTCTATATTCTCCAGTTGTTGTTGCTGGGCAAAAACCGGCTGAGAGATCGTTGTCATCAGAACGGAGAGTGTCAGCAAAAATAAGAGAAGGGCAAAATAAGCCGTTAATCGCTTCATTATGCGTCGTGAAGTGTTTGAATTTTTATGGTGAAAGCCGTGCACGGCAAATGACCGTTATTTAACAGGCAAATTTACACGATCAATTGCCTAATAAAAAGTCATTTTCAGGTGAAACCCCGGTATATCATCGGATGAAAATACGAAAATCTAAATAGATTAGTGACAATATTACCGTCATTTACGTCTGTTGAAGGCTGTAAGGGCCGTGCTCTCGCCAATCGAAAACCTTCCCCCGTGATTTTCTACAGTTACGACTTCATTGAATGCATCGTGTTCCAGGTACAGGTAATGGTCGTTCTGACACCATTTACCCAGAATATTCATTTTCTCATCAAGGGTCTGCACCGGATGCATATCGTACCCCATTACCCATGGCAACGACACGTGGGCTGCCGTTGGCACCAAATCAGCCACAAACAGCAGTGTTATCCCGTCTGCCTCGATTTTGACTAACTGTTGGCCGATAGTATGCCCGTTCACAACGACTGTGGACAGGCCATCCTCGAAGGTATAACCGGAGGGAACCAGCTCGAGTTTTGACTGCTGGCGCAGGGGATCAATATTTTCATTCAGGAAGCTGGCTTTTTCCCTGGCATTGGGTTGCAATGCCGTTTCCCACTGACTCTCCGTTATCCAATGTCTTGCTTCCGGAAAGGTGAGGTTAGGTTCCTGATCATCGGCCTGATAACTTGTTCCTCCACAATGATCAAAATGAAGGTGTGTCAGTATCACGTCTGTGATGTCCGATGATGAAAAACCGTGAAAATCCAGCGAATTGATCAAATCGGAATGCTCATGATCGATATTGTAGATGTTCTCAAATTTCTCATTAAACTTGTGCCCTATTCCCGTATCGATCAGGTAACATTTGCCTGTTCGGGTTGATTCTACCAACAGGCATCGCATTGCTAAGGGGATTCGATTTTGTTCATCCGGTTCGATTGCTCTCTGCCATAATGGTTTGGGAACAACGCCAAACATAGCCCCGCCATCAAGACCAAAACGGCCTGTTTCAATGGTGTACAAATTGAACGGACCTAGTTTACACGTGGACAATACCATAACATTATATTTTGAAATCGATCGGTGGGTAGTTTCTGAAGTGACCGTTGCTTTTTATCCGGCGTTTAACACTTTCCAGGGCTTTATATTTTGGAAGGACCTGTTCAAGATGCTCTTGTATAAAATGAAGACGTCCTCTTTCAGATTTTATTTCCAGGAGATTCTGTTTTTGTGCCAGTTCAAAACCCACCAGATGAACAATTCGAAAGGAATGGATAGGCTCACTGGGAACGGTGACTGTAACGGATTCCTGTTCGAGCAAAGAGACAACTTCATACAACATGGGACGAATAGTTTCGCGGATGCGACCCAAATCTTCCTCTTCGTTATGATCGTGAAAGTAGGTTATCACAGCCTGCAAAAAGGATTCTGAAGTATCGAATCCATGCACCAGGAAACGATCACCGCCGGCACATACTATATCCATGCGTCCATCTTCATAAACTTTGTGAATCTTTTTGATATTCGAAACGCATCCCACTTTCGATATGGAATTATTGATATAACTGGTAACACCAAACGGAATCTTTTTATCGATGCAATAATGGATCATATAGCGGTAACGATCCTCGAATATGTGCAGATTGAGCGTTTCCCCTGGGAAAAGAACAAGCGGCAACGGAAAAACCGGAAGCTTAATCATTGGTTTTGACATGAAGGCAATTTCCAGTTGAAAGAAGACTGGTTATAATTGACTCATAAGTTTTTCGAGAAACAGCTTAACCTCTTTCAGGTCTTTAACGACACCAACCGGCAACTGGACTTTTTCAGAAACACCGTTGTTGCGGGAATGTTTACCTTCAATTACCTGGCGTGCACCGGCAGTACTATATTTCTTCTCCCGGATAAGAGACTTAAGCTTGATAATGGTCTCAATATCATCGTCTGTGTACATTCTCTTACCCGAACGGTTCTTGGCCGGCTTCAGACTATCAAAGCGTGTTTCCCAATATCGCAGTATATGCGGTTCCACTTCGGTGATTTCACTAACTTCACCTATACTATAATAGAGTTTTTTCATTGATTGCGAGTCAACGATTTAGTTATTTTGATTCTATGTAAACACTCAAACACATTTCCTTATTTAGGAGAAATAATCAAGATTCACAACATTGTCAAACACTTCCGTAGAAAAGCCAGAGTTAAGTATTGTTGTTCCGCTTTTTAATGAACAGGAATCGTTACGAGAGTTATATGATACCGTCCATAAGGCACTGGATCACCAGTACAGTTACGAAATAATTTTTGTCGATGACGGTTCGAATGATGGATCATGGGAGGTCATTAAAGATCTGTCCGCAAAAGATTCGGATGTTAGGGGTATTCAATTCCGCCGTAATTATGGCAAAAGTGCCGCACTACAGAAGGGCTTCGAAAAGGTCCGTGGAAATTATGTTGTTACCATGGATGCCGATCTGCAGGATGATCCTGCTGAAATATCTGACATGATCGCCATGCTTAAGAACGGGTACGACCTGGTAAGCGGCTGGAAAAAGCAACGCCATGACCCCCTGTCTAAAACGATACCGTCTAAATTTTTCAACCTTGGAACCTCCTGGGTCACCGGTATACCACTGCATGATTTTAACTGTGGACTTAAAGCTTACCGGCGGGAGGTAATCGACAATATCTATCTATATGGAGAAATGCACCGGTATGTGCCACTGCTGGCTAACTGGGAAGGATTCAGTCGAATTGGAGAGAAAATTGTCGTTCATCATCCACGAAAATATGGACAGACTAAATTTGGTGTCTCCCGGGGAATGAAGGGGTTTTTGGATTTAGTGTCCCTGATGTTCATTAACAAATATGTTCAGCGTCCCATGCATTTTTTTGGTTCTATTGGAACCATATCCCTACTGTTTGGGGGTGGAATCACCTTCTATTTGACCGTGATGCGGTTGTTTTTTCACGAATATCTGACAAACCGGCCACTGTTTCTCTTTGGAATCATGTTACTATTGCTCGGAGTTCAGTTTTTCTCGATCGGTTTTCTTGGTGAACTGATCATCAAACATAAAGGAGAAGAAAAATCGATAAATATCAAAGATATAATCTGATATACCGGTAGCCATTCATCCATATAAGCAAAAGCCTTCCAATGGAAGGCTTTTTTGTACCGCGTACGGGATTTGAACCCGTGTCACCGCCGTGAAAGGGCGGCGTCCTAGACCCCTAGACGAACGCGGCAGGAATTACCAGGGAGCAAGGTGGGATTCGAACCCACGGCCTCTAGAGCCACAATCTAGCGCTCTAACCAACTGAGCTACATGCTCCGTATCAAGTGAATGAAAGATCATTATTGGTACCGCGTACGGGATTTGAACCCGTGTTACCGCCGTGAAAGGGCGACGTCCTAGGCCTCTAGACGAACGCGGCGGTTAATCCGGGAACCACCAAGAACAGAACCTGATCAGATCCAGCTTTGAGGCGACAGGCGGATTCGAACCGCCGTAAAAGGTTTTGCAGACCTCTGCCTAGCCACTCGGCCATGTCGCCTTAACAATTTTGAATTATGAATTTTAAATTTTGAATTAAAGAACCATGAATAGAACGATATTCAGTGACCGAACGATGCTCCTTCGATCAATAAATTATTGCTTGGTTCTGCAAATACCCAATTCAAAATTTATAATTAAGAATTCAAAATCACACTGGTACGCCCAACAGGACTCGAACCTGTAACCTACTGCTTAGAAGGCAGTTGCTCTATCCGGTTGAGCTATGGGCGCTCATCCCGAATGCCTTCGGAAGATCATTCAAAAGATAAGAACTCAACCGTTTTTCCTGAATTAGATTGATGGCTTTACCAACAACTATTCACTTTTCTGCGGCTGAATTATATCAATAAAATGGCTCTGGAAGAGATCTATGCAGCAATCGGGTTCAGAGTCTGTTAAACATAAAGACCAGCTGTATCCTCAATAAATAACAAAAGAACATCAAAATCTTGTCGGGGCGACAGGATTTGAACCTGCGACCCTCTGCTCCCAAAGCAGATGCGCTACCGGGCTGCGCTACGCCCCGAAACAAAAACATAAATGAACACATCGGACGACAGGATTTAAGCCTGCATCCTTCTGCTTCTAAAGCAGAGGTGTTGTTCCCGTCCCCGCAGAACAACATGCCGATCCCTTTCGGGAAAGATTTTTAAAATAAAGGCAATCTAAATGA
Organism: uncultured bacterium; assembly: GCA_963787205.1. GTDB lineage: Bacteria > Bacteroidota > Rhodothermia > Balneolales > DATFMH01 > DATFNI01. Next base: position 47,041 of record CAWBCD010000007.1, on the reverse strand, counting down.
AAAGCAATCTTCCCATCCCATGAAACGCCAATAAGGAGGATTCATTTTAATGGAAAAAACGAAATATTGTTATTCGTAACGCAGGCTATCGACAGGATCCAGTCTTGCAGCTTTTGTGGCCGGAAAAACGCCAAATATGAGACCAATCAACGATAATCCAAGAATACCGGCAATCGACGCCATCCAGGGAAATACAAGCTGTGAATCCATCACAACGGCAAGGAGATTCCCTCCGAGGACACCTATCAGAAATCCAAGTATACCCCCAAGCTGACAAATAAACACCGCCTCAATCAAGAATTGGTAAATAATCGCCTTACGTGTGGCACCAACAGCCTTCCGGATGCCGATTTCGCGGGTCCGTTCAGTGACCGATACCAGCATAATGTTCATCACGCCAATACCGGCTCCTAACAAGGCAATGCCACCCACAACAAATCCAAATAAGTACAGATAACCCGTGAACTTGCTGAATGCTTCTTTCAATGAATTATTTGTTTCTACACTGAAATCGTTATCCTTTCCAGGGGGTACCTTCCTGATAGTCCGCATCAATCCTATCAGCTCATCAATTGTAGCAGCAACAAGGGTCATTGAAGGAGACCGGGCCTGAATGTTGATATTTCGGTCTGCCCCATAAATCTGCATGGCTCTGGTGTAGGGAATCAATACAAATTTGTCCTGGGATTGCCCGAACGTGGAACCTTTCGACTCAAGTGTACCGATTACGGTGAAGGGCCGCCCTCCTATCCGGATCTTTTTACCTATGGGGAAAACAGTTGGAAACAACTTCTCGACCACATCACTTCCCAGGATACATACCGATCGGGCACTGGTAATGTCACTTTGTGTAAGATCGCGTCCGTATTTGATATTATAGGCATTATTGGAAATGTAATATTCGTTGCTTCCGTACACCCTGATATCCGGGTCTGTAACAACACCTCCATATTCAACCTTCGTTGATGTAAACTGCTCGTCAGGGCTAACGGAACGGGCCAAAACAACCCTGTCTTTTAATTTTTCAAAATCCTCAAAGGTGATATTTTTACGATTTCTGTACTTATCATAATCACCTCCAACCATTACACCGGGAAACTTACTGATATATACAACATTCCCCCCCATCACATTCAGTGTATTATCAAAGTAGGTCTGGAGAACAAGAACAGCCGTTGATGCGCTAATAATGGCAAACACGCCAACCACGATGGCAAACATGGTCAGCAGAGACCGCAGTTTGTTAGCAGTCAGAGAAGCATATGCCATTCTAACGATTTCGAGAATATTCATCTCACTAAAATTTATTCCTCATTCATATCGGAGTGATTCTATCGGGTCGGAGCTGGCAGCCTTGCGTGCAGGGAGATATCCGAAAAGGATCCCGGTAAGAGTGGTAATCACGAAGGCTACGATCACCGTTGTCCAATCCATATAAGCAACAAACACCTGATTTATATAATGGGCAATGATCCCTGTAAGCAGTACACCTATCACTCCTCCAAGTGAACATATAATGACTGCCTCAATCAAAAACTGAATTAATATTTGTGACGACCGGGCACCAATCGCTTTACGAATACCAATTTCACGTGTCCGTTCCTTGACCGAGACAAACATGATATTCATCACGCCTATCCCCCCCACAAACAGGGCCAGAGCCGTCAGGAAGATCCCTATCAGGTAAATTGCCTTTGTCATCGCGTCATATTGTGCACGGAACAGATCAAGTTTATTAATCGCAAAATCATCTTTCTGCAACGGATCAAGCTGACGAATTCGGCGCATTATTCCTTCCAACTCATACTGACCAGCATTCAACGATTGATCGGAGGCATATTTCACCTGCAATGTCATATTGCGTCGAGTACTGAAGTACTTTTTGTATGCATTTAATGGTACAATGATCTGATTATCAAAACTCTCAAGTCCCAAAAACTTGCCCTGTTTCTCCAACAGCCCAATAACCTCAAAATCATACCCATCGACACGTATCATTTTGCCAAGCGGACTACCATAATTAAACAGGGCATTTGCAACATCCGAACCAATGATACACACCTGCCGGCCCGTATGACTTTCCTCGCTGGTAAAAAAGCGTCCCTGCGCTATATTTGCATTCGAAGTTTGCATATACGCTGTGGTCGTACCGGTCATCTGGACATTTTTTGCCTCCTGATCCTCATATTTAATGCTAACACTGCGCTGGGCAAGCGGGGCAACAGCAGTGGCATAATGGCTGTAATCCATGATCTTTTCCGCATAAGAAGCCTTCATTTCACGCCGGTTGATGTAATCCCACCACTTATAATTCGGACCGAAAGACCATGGCCACTTCTGGACATAGAGCACGTCTTTTCCCAGCATATCCAGACTTGATTCAAATCCACGATTAATACCATCGATGACCGTAGCCATTGTCGTCACGGAAACAATACCGATGATGATGCCAAAAGTAGTCAGAAATGCTCTTAACTTGTTAGCCCATATAGCGTGTATTGCTATTTTCAGGCCTTCATACACATTTTTTAAAAAATTCAACATAATTAATTTCAGATGCGCCGTGCATTATCCTGAAGTCTACGAAAAAGATTTCATTTCGTTACATTTCAGCGTCAAATAATTTAAAAAGAAGAAACATTTTTTATTCTATGCGTCAAAACAAAGTTGATAAACTGGATGTCCTTGCCTGGGCAGCCCATCCTGACGATACAGAGTTATGTTGTTCCGGCACGCTGGCTGCATTGATTAAACAGGGCTTAAAGGTTGGAGTTATCGATTTGACTCGCGGCGATATGGGAACAAGGGGTACACCACAGCAGCGCCTCGATGAAGCACAGGCAGCAGCCGGAGTCCTTGGATTATCGGTTCGCGAAAACCTGGGTCTTCCCGACACGCTTCTTGATAACACCCCTGAGCATCGCAAATTTATTATCCAGGCATTACGACGCTACAGACCCGATATCTGTTTTATAACTGCCCCGGAAGACCGGCATCCCGATCATGGAAATGCGACACGCCTGCTCATTGACGCTTTCTTCTATAGCGGGCTCCAAATGATTGAGACTAAGAATAAAGACGATTTAGCCCAGGAAAAATGGCGGCCTTACCATATACTTCATTACATGCAGGACCGGGTTTTTGAACCAGACTTCGTTTTCGATATCTCAGATACAATGGCTCTTAAGAAAAAAGCTATTCATTCCTTCAAATCGCAATTCAACGTACCCGAAACCGATGACGGACCCAAAACCTATATCTCAAGCAATCGCTTTTTCGAGGGCATCATCGCTCGTGCACGGTTTTACGGACATATGATCGGAGTGGAGTTTGGCGAGCCATTCAAATACTATAATGGTCCCGTACCACTCTCAGATCTGGATATTTTCAGAAAAAGCAAACCGATCCGTTAGCCTCATCCTTTAATTCAGGGTCCGACGTTTCTTTTCACTATTCCGGACATCAATTTGTCCTGAAAAATATAGTGTACTGGCGGAGTAAAAAGTAACGGTGGAATACAAAAAGAAAGGAAAGAAAACCATCCCTGTTAATATACCTTCCTGATACATTGCGTAAAGTAAAAACACAATAATAATCAGGACAATGAGATAAAAATGAAGTATCTGTAAGGAGCAGATAAGTGAAGGCTACTTATTTACTCATGCGGTATTCCGCCGGTATTGTACCTTGAATCTTGTTCAGGATGTATGTGTGCATGTTGGGATTGGCAGCAATAATCCTCTTACCGAATAACCATTTTTGATCGTTCTCCCAGTCGGTTACGACTCCCCCGGCTTCCTGAACAATGAGCGAGGCTGCTGCGACATCCCATGGCGCCAGTGAATATTCATAAAACCCGTCAAAACGACCTGCTGCAACACAGCAGAGATCATAGGCAGCCGTACCGGGACGGCGTACTCCCTGCGTCTCTTCCATAAAAATTTTAAACAGCTGCAAATAATCGTCGATCAACTCAAGATCCCGGTAAGGAAAACCCGTACCGAACAATGACTCGTCCGGTTGATCGATATCCGATACATTGACCGGTTTGCCGTTTAGCCGTGCTCCCTCTCCTCTTTCAGCGGTAAACAGCTCTCCCTGGTTGACTTCATAAACCAGTCCCATTTGCGCTTTTTTGCTTTCGAATAACGCAATGGACACACAAAACAGGGGAAATTGATGGGCGAAATTGGTTGTGCCGTCAATCGGGTCCACAATCCATGTCCGCTTATCCGTCAACGCTTCTTCACCGGTTGATTCCTCCGCCAATATCTCATCATCCGGGAAAGCGTCTTTTATATAAGAAAGGATGATTTCTTCACTGGCTACATCGGCTTTCGTAACCAGATCATGGCGCCCCTTATATCGAATACCTAATCCGCTATGTTCGGTATGATAATCACGAATGAGATCTGCTGCTGCAAATGCTGCTTTACGGGCGATATCAAGTTCACGGCTCATGAGGTTAAATAATTTAGACTTTAGAAGAATATATCCAGTGAAAACTCACTCGTCGTCATCGGGTGACTGTAACATATTTACAGGCCGCAATTCCAGATCATCATAGTCCGCTCTGACGTGACTATGTGTGGAATCGCCGTCGCTTAAAATCAAAATCGCAATTGGTCGTTCAGGAGGATCTTCACCAAAGAGATTTTTGTAATCCTGATAGATATTGCGACGGAATGTGAGCCATTTTCCCAAATTCTTGCTGTCCGTTTCAAGAATCACAATCTTCTGATTATTAAAGTTTTTTGAGAGAATCGTACCCACCGGTAACGTAGAGCTCCAGGCATATTTGACCGATTTCGGGATTTTGAATAACGAAGTAAAACCCCATACCACGTAAATTCCTGCAGCGCTGTCATTGCGATTACTCACATTTTCATTGCCGTCCTTTGGAATCTCCCATACGCGCCACTTCCATGATAAGATTGGTGTTTTTTTAATGTTTATTTGCTTCTGGTCGATCAATGGCAAATTCAGATGCTGGGCTTCCATCCCGCTATATTCCAGATACTTGTTTTTACCCTGCTGCTTTATCTCGTATTTAAATTCCTTTCTATGATCCGGTGAAAAAAACTGAGTCTTTGTATCCCCGTTTCGGTCATACCAATTATAAGGGAGGTGTCCGACTGTGTCTTGTTGAAAATTATCAAGAACGATAATACCATTGGGCAGTTTATGTATTTGTGCATAACTGTTACTCCCCAGCATCATCAAAAATATAATCTCTAATAATACTTTGGCTCCGAAAAATACTCTTGATTTTACATTCTTCATTGCATTTAACTCTTATTCACGAGAAATCCATAATAGATTGATGCTAACGGGATAATTGGCTAATGAATTGTTCTCTTTAGGATACGAAAAGTTTTTAATCAAGCGAAAGGCTCCAAAAGTCTATGATGCTGAGCTGTTTTTAAGTTTCTTCCGGATCGATGTGATCCGGACTATCAAACAATTCATCTGGTGAGTAACGTTCAAGATTTACCCTTTCCAGTCCAACTTGCGATATTAACTTGTTAATTGATTGCTTCTCATCGAGTGTAGCCCTCTGATATTCATCCTTTAATTGGGCTTTTAATCGATCCAGAAAATGAATTTTCAGTGCTTTCATAGCACCGCGCGCCGTTCGGAACGGGTCCACATCTTTAACAAGCAGTCGGCCGGCTTTCTGTTGCCCGCGTTCACTGGGCGAATAAGGATCCATGACAATTTCCCCGACTATTGCCGGATAGGGGTGTTCTCTTGCCGCATATGACTCGATCGATATCTCCTCCTCAGCCTGATAACGATCGATTATATCCAGGAAAAAATCCTTCAAATATGGATTCTCAAAATGATCTTCATTGCATTGACGTCCTATATATTCGACCATGCTCCGGCCATATTCAATCATCAGTCGAATGATCTCTTTCTCAAACTTGGGTTCAAGATTTAGAGGTGCTTCATCAACTTTCGAAGATTCGGTTTCGTGTCTAAGATCCGCTCTGGTTCCTCGCACCTGTTCATCCTGCATTCTCTCTCTTTTTCCCTGTTCCGGATTATCCGCATTAATCTTCGTCCTCTCATTTCGACGCCGTTCACGCTGTTTTTCGCGCCGCAAATCCGAGAGTATAGCGCTCAGTTCCTGATGAAGCACGCGGTCCCCAATTTTAGTCAGATTGCTCAGATGCTGCATGTATGTCTCCTGTGAAATAGGATCGGTAACATGGGCAATATGGCCGACCAGATCGGTGATAGCCCGCTTACGCCGCAACGGATCATCCCACTCACCTGCAGCCTCTCCCTTTTTCACCAGGAATGTGATAAAGTCACGTGATTCCGCTTTTATATACTCCAGCAATGCCTGCCCCCCAAACTGCCGTACAAACGAGTCCGGGTCCTCATCCTCAGGAAGCTGAAGCAACCGGATTTCCAGTCCTTCCGCCAGGGCAAGATCGAGTCCGCGAACCATGGCGTTCTGTCCGGCTGAATCCGCATCGTAAATCATCTGGAGGCGTTCTCCATACCGGTGTATTACATGCAACTGGCCGGTAGTCAGGGAAGTTCCGCTGGTTGATACGACGTTCCGGATGCCTGCCTGGTGCATACTCAAAACGTCGGTATACCCTTCTACGAGGATCGCTCCGCCTTCTTTTCGAATCTCGTTCCGGGCCACCTGAATCCCGTAAAGCACCTCACTTTTATTGTAAACCGGTGTTTGGGGCGAATTGATGTATTTGGCTGTCTTTTGATTTCCAAGAATCCGGGCACCAAACGCAATGACCTTCCCGGATGGATTAAAGATGGGGAACAAGAGCCGACCACGGAAAGTATCAATCACATCCTGCCCGTTTCTGCCGTATTTGATGAGGCCTGCCTGATGGAGATACTCTTCGCTGATCCCGTCAGCAAGAGCTCTTCTATAAAAGCTATCCTTGCTATCAGGAGCATATCCCAAGCCGTATTTCTTGATTGTCTGCTGATTTAACTGCCTTTTCTCCAGATACTTACGTGCCACATCAGCCTCATCCGACTCGATCAGCATACGATAGTAGAAGAGTCCGGCATAGCGAAGAGCGTGATAGATACCCTCACGAAGCAAATGGGCTTCATCCTGTTCCGGCACTTCTTCTTCGGGAATGAAGACGCCATATCTTTCTGCCAGAGAACGCACGGCCTCATTGAAACCAACCCCGTCCATCTTCATCACAAAGTTGAAGACATCGCCGGCCTCCCCGCATCCGAAACATTTGTAAATGCCCAGCCGGGGAGAGACATGAAATGAAGGGGTTTTCTCGTTGTGAAACGGGCACAGCCCCATAAAGCCATTCCCGGATCGTCTCAGTTTCACATAGTCAGAGACCACCTCAACAATGTCAGCCGAATCGCGAACTTCTTCTTTTTTGGCGTCTGTAATCATGCTGAAATGTAACAGGTAGATCCCGTAATCGGAAAGTGATCTGTTGTTATTTTATTTCTGTGTATTTTTCCGGGATATCTTAGCATCTCACCTCGCATTATGCAAGTATTTCAGTTGTCAAATCTAAGGGATAACGGTATATTCAGGCTGCAAATGAAAACCCTTTTTGTGAAAAATTTTAAGCATAATGAGTGTACTCGTTGGAAAGGATACCCGACTGGTCGTTCAAGGTTTTACCGGTAGCGAAGGGACCTTCCACGCCGGTCAGATGATCGACTATGGAACAAATGTTGTTGGTGGCGTCACCCCCGGAAAAGGTGGCCAGAAGCACCTGGACAGACCTGTTTTTAATACGGTAGCTGAAGCCGTTGAGAAAGAAGGAGCAAATACTTCCGTTATTTTCGTTCCTCCTCCGTTTGCGGCAGACGCCATTACCGAGGCTGCTATTGCGGGAGTTAAAACAATTATTTGCATTACCGAAGGCATTCCCGTCAAGGACATGATTACAGCCAAAACCGTTGTTCAGCGACACGGTGCAACTTTGGTAGGTCCAAATTGCCCGGGTGTTATCACGCCGGGTGAGGCCAAAATCGGCATCATGCCTGGTAATATATTTACCAAAGGTTCCGTGGGACTTATCTCCCGCTCCGGTACTCTTACTTACGAAGCCGTTGATCAGCTTACCAAGGAAGGTCTGGGGCAAAGCACTGCCATTGGCATCGGCGGTGATCCGGTCATCGGCACCACACACCTCGATGCAGTAAAACTATTCAATGATGATCCTGAAACCGATGCAATCGTACTAATTGGCGAGATCGGTGGTACAGCAGAAGAAGAAGCAGCGGCCTGGATCAAAGCAAACGTAAAAAAACCGGTCGTTGCATTTATTGCAGGCCGAACAGCACCTCCGGGACGCCGAATGGGGCACGCCGGAGCCATTGTTTCAGGCGGAAAGGGCACAGCTCAGGAAAAAATGAAAGCTCTTAGCGAGGCCGGCATTACCGTATGTGAAAGTCCGGCAGAAATCGGAAGCACCCTGCGGGCAATGGTATAAGTATCAGGACCATCATGACTTTTTAAGGCGGCTGTCTTCGGGCAGGCGCCTTTTTATTTACAGCAGATTCACTATACGATCCTTTCCTTATCACTCAAATCAGGCAATGGGCCACGGTAACCGAACAGTTTTTGCACAATTTTGATAAGTCCCACTGACTGCCGCTGAACATACCACTGATCAGCGGCTCTCCGAACACCCAATCCATACGTCGGGTATGGATGTATTGTATCTGCAATCTTGCGCAATGAAATACCGTTTTTCATGGCAAGGGCGTATTCAGCGATCAGATCCCCCGCCCGTTCCCCAAGTATATCCACACCCAGTATTTTACCGCTTCTCTCCACAGCATAAATATGAATCCAACCGGTCACCTCATTATCGGCTATCGCCCGGTCAATTTTGGTGTAAGGAAATCGATAACGTTTATATGAGACCTTGTTTCTGTCAAGTTGCTCACGTGTTGCACCGACATGAGCCAGTTCGGGGTCGGTATATGTCACCCAAACCACATGTTTCTCATCAATATTGTAGGGTAGTTTCAGCAAGGCATGTACGACAGCCGTCTTCGCCGTATGTTCCGACATGTGGGTTAGCTGGAATTTACCGGTGACATCACCACAGGCATAGATATTTTTTGCGTTGGTCCGGCCGTGTTTATCAACTACGATCCCCCGGGAGTGTGTTTTTACTTTGGCTGCATTGAGACTCAAACGATCCAGCCGTGGTTTTCGTCCCGTTGCAACTAACAGCGCATCACCCTCCACCGTATGATTTATCCCATCGGTCATCACATTCAAACGAATCATCCCATTCGCCTCACTCACATCATGAACATCCGTTTTCATAAAAAAACGAATCCCTTCCTTCTCCAAACTTTCCTTTAGTATTTCTGTCAGCGGATAATCATCCTTGGCTAGTATATGTGGATTCTTGTCAATCACAACCACCTCGGAACCTAACCTGTTAAAAGCCTGGGACATCTCTGTACCAATGGGTCCACCACCAATGATTATCAGACGATGCGGAATTTTATTCAACTCAAAAATAGTCTCATTAGTGAAATAACCGACATCATCCAGACCTTTGACAGGCGGGATAACGGCACAACTGCCCGCTGCGATAATAATATACTTCGAGCTTACAGTCCTGCCAGTTCCATTCCCTTCAATGGTCAGGGTGTGATTGTCATTAAAGTGTGCATATCCAAACTCCACGGTAACACCCATCTTTTCGTAAATGGCAGGCTGATCCGCTTCCTTATACACGTATTGTCTGGTTTTGCGAACATGCTCAAAAACAGATGCAGTGTCAAAATCCACGGACACGTCCCTTAATCCGTATTTCCCTGCCGTCTTTACCTGATGAACTATTTTCGCGGCTTTCAGTAATGTTTTGCTGGGCACACAACCGTACCAGGTACAATCGCCGCCCATCTTTTCTGCTTCAATCAACACTGTCTTTGCACCAAGGCTGGCCGACATTCCTGCTGCTGTCAGACCGGCCGCACCTCCACCGATAACCGCCATATCATAATCATAGCTCATACATCCTCATCTTTTTTATCGATACCTTTCCGAATCTTACGGTAAGTCATAAATGCACCATACAACACCAATACCGCCATAACAAGATATACCCAAAAAGGAACGTCTTTCCCGACAATGATCAGGTAGATATAGGCAGACGTAAAGGTGAGAGCGGTGCAAATCAGCGGGAGAAAGATCGATTTACTGCGACGGATATTTCGTACCAACCAGGCTACAGATCCCGTAAAAAAAGGTATGGCTCCAATGTAGATGCTCGCAAAAACGACCGGATTAACATTATAACGCGCCGCTAACCGATATACATTCTCTAAAAATTGTTGCATAGTAAAAAGATTATCCCGCTCCACCCGAATATCACCGGGCCGCCAATAATATTTATTAATCTACAGTTATTTCAAAAACCTAAGGCTTCCAATATGTACCGCATTACAGCTTACAAATAAATGACGTACATGACCTATGATTTCTTACCTGATCAAACTTTTGCAGAACAATTTTGTGAGATAAATCACTTGAACTGAATCTGGCGGCATAAGTGATTTGACAATCACTTATACATACGCCATCATCATGCTAACGGATTTGGATCATAGAAGCCCAATAGACCGGCATTGAATACCGTTTTTCTTGAATCATCTCGATCTTGGCCTGTTGCAGGGAATGAGCTACATCTTCATTAACCATCAGATGACGATAGAATTTGATCATCAGATCCGGGCTTGAACGATCAGATACATTCCAAATCGAGACTATCACATTCTTTGCACCAGCATAAAGGAAGGCCCTCGAAAATCCAATGATTCCCTCACCGCGCACCATTTGACCGGTGGCAGTTTCACATGCACTCAGTACAACCAGCCGTGCATTCAAGTTCAAATTGTAAATATCACCTGTATATAAAATTCCATCATCATCAGAATCCTTTTTAGCCGGATAAAACAGGATACCCGAAAGGCCCGGCTTTTTTTCATTCACATAGGCATGGGTTGCAAGATGAATGTATCGATACTTGGATATTTCCGGACTCTTTAGTTTCGCCTCGGTTGCCTGACTGCGCAAATAGATATGTGAATCCGCTTTCATTACCGGATTCGCGGATATCACCTTATAAATCCCCTTAACCTCTTCCAGACTGGACATTAACGGTGGAATCGTATTTGTTTTTGTCAGTTTCTTAAACACAGACAACGTGTCTGCCGTCTGATCGAATACCGGCGCCATTCCCAAAAAACCGGAAGACTGAACCATTTCCTTTGATCTTTTCCTGAAAATCAAATAAGACGAGTATCCGTACATCACAGCATGTTTCTTTATCAGATATGGCAAACTCGCATAATCGCCGGAACGGATATTACTCGTTTTCTCAGTTAGTAATGCGTCGAAGGGCACAAGGCTCAACTGCGCATCGGGCACGATCAAAAGCTCTTTCCCTGTTATATGGTCCTTTACCGGTCCGAGGAGTTTCTGATATAGTTGATAGCCGATCCTAGTATACGATTGCCAGTCGGCATCAACAATGGCTTTGCGAAAGTCTTCTAATTTTTTTGAAAAAGATGCAGAATCAACCCGATTGCATAGAACCGTGAAATTATCCCTGGTAATTTCAAAAGTATAGATTGTCGAGTCCCCTACAAAATAATCCAGATAGGCCTGGTTTACATTCAACTTTTTCATAATATCTGAAACGGACAGATGGGGTGTGCGATACTTTAATTCATAGTAGGACGGATATTTTTTTTCTAGGGAGGCGATGAAAGCATTGAAATGCTGGCGGGTAGTAAAAAGTTTATCCTGTAATTTCCCTATTTCCAAAGAGTCATTATGCTTTTCATCGCTGGTTTTCTGATCGATGTCACGCGTGTATTGTGTGATAGCGCTACGCAATTTCTTTTCTCGCCTCAGCAGGCTGGCCGGAATACCTGAATACTTTTGCGCTTTAGCATCTTCAATAGACTGCATGAGTATACTTGCCTTGCTATACTCGGAAAAATCAAACGCTTCCTTCCGATATGTGTCGTTTCCGAACAATTTATATCCAAGCATGCACGCCTCAATAGCACCGGAATAGATTGAATATGTGTCTTTGCTAAGCAGATACTTTGAACTCTCTTCCTGATAACTATCCCTGAGTTTTTTAATAAACCTGATCGTTGTGTCGTATGTCTGAACAGCAATTGGAATATATCGGCGGGCCAATTGTTCGTCTTTTTTTGATGCTTCAAGCAACGTACCCGCTTTTCTCTCAAGAACGTTTTGAAACTCAACTTCCGAAAGAATATGATCAAGTTCCGGATTGGCTGCGATATCAGAACTATGAAAATTAGGTACCAGGGCCTGCAGCGCCATTTGGTAATTGGCAAGAGCCTTTGGATAGTCGCCCATAGCCCTGTAGATATCAGCAATACCAGCAAACGCTTCGGCCGTCTCCGGGTGGTGAAGCCCCAACACTGCCCGGTAAACGGTTAAATTCTTTTTAAGATATCGTAAGGCGGCATCGTATTTTTTTTGATCTTTATAAACCAATGCCAGATAGTTATATACATCCAGCGTCTTTGGATTATCCGGTCCAAAGACTTTTTCACGAATGGCCAATGCCTTATTCAGATACTCTTTTGCTTTATTATCTTCTTTGAGCGACTGGTAAGTTGATCCAATATTCACATAAGCGATGGCCACATCAGGGTGATCCGGCCCCAGTTCCTTTATTTTAAATGGCACCGTCTTTAAAAAATATTGCAGGGCATTTTGCATTTCTCCCATTTGCCAATACGTTGCACCGATATTATTTAAAATCAGCTCTTCATCAGTTGCCGTTTCCCCGACTCCTTCATTTACCATGCGCAACGCCTTTTGGTAGTAGGACAAGGCAGTGTGATTATCTCCTGTGGAAAAAAGCGTATTCCCTATGTTGATATAAGCTCCCAGAAGCCTTTCACTCATATTTTTCCATTCCGGATGATCCTGGATGTTATCTACTTCCTTCTTCAGGTAATCAAATGCAGCTTCATATTTACCCTCCCGATAGCTAAAAATTCCCAGTGAATTGTAAGAGTCGACTTTCAATATCTTCATATCTTCTCTTGGTTGATTCTCTGACAATTTCAAACTCTTTTCGACGCATTTCATGGCGCGATCATTAAATGAGAAGTCATTTTCCAGAGCACCCATCACATAGTATATCCTGCCATGAAGCCACTTATCATTGATGGTTGAATTTTTATACAGCTGTTCAGCTTTTTGAATAAACCGCATCCCATCATGATACTCCCCAACGATTTCATATATATTCGCAAGTTGATAGGTACAGTAGACAATCCTTTTTCTGTCGATATCGGTAGTATCATCCATCGCATTTAAAAACAGCTTTATATAGCCTTTTGCCATCTTCACCTTTCGGGTGATCGCATACGTTGCGGTTAGCTGCGCAAGGGATTGCAGCCGGTGCCCCCTGTCACCCATCGAATCGTACATTTTGAAAGCACGATTCAGAAAAGTAGCACTGCTATCATACTTTCGGGCATTGTACAGCCGCATTCCTTCTTCATACAGGCTATCTGCCATTCGTGAAGATGAATGCATGTACATAACGTATTCGGGATATACTGTCTGCCCCAGGGATTCAGCGGATGGATAAAAAAGACCACTCAAAACTCCAAAAACAAGAAACAGGAATAGCATCCGGGACGGTCCATATTTAACACGACGGTTATGCCCAACTGTGAATAGATTCATGACAACGACTGTTACAATGTATTTGAAGCACTTCAGCGGGTTCACACACCGACGCGCTTATGCATCACGACTATAATTTAACGTCACGCATTTTGCTAATTAATAACGAAACAATCAATCCTGAACAGAAACCGTTATTAAATTCAAATCATTGTGGAACATATTCGGTTGGCAAACCGGCTTATTATTCCCCAAAAAGCGCATTTACATAGGAAACGCGGTCAAAAATTTGCAAGTCGTCGATTTTTTCACCTACACCGATATACTTTACGGGTACATCCAGTTCGGAAGAGATCCCCAGAACAATGCCTCCCTTTGCCGTGCCGTCCAGTTTTGTCAGTACCAGGCCGGTAATCTGTACAACCTCTGTAAACGCCTTCGCCTGCTGCATGGCATTCTGCCCGGTAGAAGCATCAAGCACCAGCAACACTTCCTGTGGTGCTTCCTGCACGACCTTACCCATGACCCTCTTGATTTTAGCAAGCTCATTCATGAGTGCCGATTTGTTATGCAAGCGACCGGCCGTGTCGACAAGAACCACTTCCGCATCTCTTGATTTTGCAGCAGCAACCGTGTCGTAGGCTACAGCTGCAGGATCGGCTCCCTGCCCCTGTTGAATGATTGGAACCTGGGCTCGTTCACTCCAAATCCTCAACTGGTTTACCGCGGCAGCCCTGAACGTATCGGCAGCTCCAAGTATCACCTTGCGACCGGCCATTTTATACAGATGTGCCAGTTTACCGATCGTTGTCGTCTTGCCCACTCCGTTCACACCAACTACCATTATGACATGCGGCTTATGAGGAAAAACAGCATCAAACTCGGCGGGCTGCTCGGGCCGATGTTCCCGCAGAAGATTTATAATTTCTTCTTTCAGAATTTTATTCAATTCGGAGGTATATACAAATTTATCCCTGGCCACTCGCTGCTCAATGCGTTTGATTACTTCCAGTGTTGTCTTTACACCTACATCTGAAGTAATCAAAACCTCCTCGAGGTCATCGAGGGCTTCATCGTCGATCTTGTCTTTGCCAACCAGAGCCTTCCCCAGTTTTCCAAGGAGACCTGTCCGGCTCTTTTCCAGCCCCTCTTCTAATCTTTCTTTCTTTTTAAGACCAAGTTTATTGAGTAGACCCATAATAAGTATCGATATCAGTTAACAAATCAATTGAATTCTGCTCCGCGGATTATAGAAACAAACCGTTGCAGGTAAACAAAAAAGGAATATATCATCATGGCAGTAGAAAGCCATAGTAACACGGTATGAACCTGAACTTCTGCCGGAAAATAAAAAACGGCCAGCCAGTAGACTGCAAATACATTAATAGTGATTTTACCGGCCATGACGGACATTGGGATTTTACTTCGTTTACTTTTAATATAGACAGCTCCACTTGCTATCAACAGATCACGAACAATGAGCAGAATAAAAAACCATACGGGAATCAACCCATAAAAAACGGTATATGAAAAAACGATAAAAGCACACATCTTGTCGGCCATAGGATCCAGTACTTTTCCCAATTCTGAAATCTGGTCCGTTTTGCGTGCCAGATAACCGTCCAGGAAATCCGACCCGATAGCATAGGCAATAAGCAAATCAACAGCTAAAGTGGGATAACCGGCCCTGAAATGAAGATATATAACCGGAATAGCCACAAAAACACGGGAGAAAGAGATCAGGTTCGATATCGTAAAAATCCGATGCCTTACCTTAATGTTATTTTTGTTGATATTACCTCCGACGGAGTAGAAACTCATGATGCTTAAAACGAAACTTTTTAACCGGACTGACAAGACTTATCAATCCAAAAGTAACTATAACCTGTGCCTAATCTTTGATATTTTACTGAAAATTGGTCCAGACCGACTTAGCTTTTAAAAATAGAAAATTAAAGTCATAGTTATAATGGATAACGAGCGAAAACTTATTGAGCATACGATCGATTCGGAATATGTATTTGATGGCGTTTTATTAAAAGTATACAGAGATCATGCCCGCTTGCCATCAGGCGACAGCTCTGTACGCGAATGGATTCGACATCCGGGGGCATCAGCAATTCTTCCTCTTTATGAAAACGGCGACGTGATGCTTATCAAACAGTTTCGTTACCCGATGTCGCAAATTTTTTATGAAGTTCCTGCCGGCAAAATCGACTCCGGGGAAGATCCGCTGCAAACCGGCGTTCGTGAACTCAGGGAAGAAGTCGGTTTATCTGCAAAAAATTGGCAGTACCTCGGTTTATTTTATCCGAGTATCGGCTATACCGATGAAGTTATCCATCTTTACCTGGCGACTGGATTAGATCATCATTCCAGCAATACTGACGATGATGAATTTGTAATTCCCGAACGAGTGCCCTTCACCGAGGCCGTAGACATGGTCCATCGTGGTGATATCACAGATGGTAAAACGATGATAACCATTCTCCTTGCCTGGCAGGTTTATCAGGGCATCTCTCAATCTGTTGGTTCATGATACTCATCTCTTTTTGCTAATAATTCTATACACTTTAAGGCATGACACAACTATTACAGTAATTAAGCATCTGTTATTAATGTGATTAAATCCTAAAAAATTACTGCTTTCGATTCACCATTCTCCATACAATTCATTTCGAGAGAGTTGATTTTTTATTTATATTAAGTCCAAATAAAAGCTGGCGAGATTAAAACCCAGCATGATAAGACTGACTATTTATGAAACGTTCGGACACATCAACCCGGATGATCTCATCATCTGTTTTTGCAGTTGTGATCTGCTCAATGACTCTGTTCACGCTCATCTCATCCAGAGCCATCTCACAGACTAACACTTATAATACCCCTTCGCCGCGTGCATTGGTACATATACTGAATTATGTAGCCCAGGATTATTCAGGAGCCGTAGCAAACGGCAAGATTTTGAAACGAAGTGAATTTAACGAACAGTTGCAATTCGCCACATCCGCCGAATCGCTGGTAAAAGAACTGAAAGCTACAGGGGTCCTGAGCCAGAACAGCGACTTGTACGGGCAGGTAATCGAATTGAAGAATCAGATCTATAAAAAAGCGGACAGTAAAAAAATTGCACAGATTGCACATCATATTAAGAACGAAGTCATCAAAGAAACAGGGATGAAGGTGGCTCCGATGGCATGGCCGAATCTGGCAGCCGGTCATCAATTGTTCCAAACTAATTGCGTTACATGCCATGGCAAAAATGGCGCTGGCGATGGTAAACTGGCTGCCACTCTCAATCCGAAACCCGCTAATCTCTCTTCCGGCGCCAGAATAGCGTCCATCTCTCCATTCCAGGTCTATAATACCGTGTCAATGGGCGTCGAAGGCACGGCGATGCCTTCGTTCGGCCAGAAACTTAGTGACAAGCAACTCTGGGCACTTGCGTTCTATGTCAAATCTTTGAGGGCAAAAAACGAACACCCAGAGCTGGGAAATACCCAAACGGATGTTTTAAACTCTCTCCGTAAAGATGCTAATCTGGAGAAAGTGGCGACTCTGAATGATCAGGACCTGGCAAATTACCTGAAGAAAGAAGGAGTCACAAATCCTGGTATTGCTGCTGCCAACCTCCGTTTAGCCGGTGATAAAGGTATTACAGCGAATTCCCTCGCGTTGGCTCTGTCGTATCTCAACCAGGTGGATAAAGAGTACAAATCCGGACAGGTTGACGAGGCCCGCAGAAAGGCCGTTCTGGCATATCTCGACGGCATCGAGCCGATTGAGCCGTCTTTGCGTTCTCACGCCCCTTCACTGACTTCAACTCTGGAAGGCAAGATGACCGCCGTTCGGGGTAATATTGAAAGCAAGGCTCCGGCCAGTGTCGTAACCGCATCGATTAAAGACGCTAAAGTATACATCAACAAAGCGAAAGAAGTCCTTCAGACAAAAAGTGATTCACCATGGTTCGAATTTCTCATGTCAGCTTCTATCCTTCTACGCGAAGGACTTGAAGCATTTCTGATTATTCTGGCCATACTGGGTGTTATCAGGGCCATTGGGGATAAGAAAGCCGCACTCTGGGTTCATGGCGGATGGATCCTGGCCATATTGTTCGGGGTCTTAGCCTGGTTTTTTACCGACTGGATTATTGAAATGGGCTTTGGTCCGGTACACCGTGAATTGATGGAAGGCAGCGTGTCGTTAATTGCCGTTGTCGTCTTGTTGTATGTCGGCTTCTGGCTCCACAGCAAGACCGAGGTGAACAAATGGAAGGAATTTATCGAGGTCCGTGTCAAGAATATGACTACCGGGGGAAATCTGTTTGGGCTGGCTGCCATTGCCTTTTTTGCGGTTTTTCGTGAAGCACTTGAATCCGTGCTTTTTCTATCGGCGCTGACCATTGAAGGAGGTCCCGGCAGCAAAGTTGCCGTTGGTTCAGGAGCTATAGCCGCAATCGTTACCGTGTTGCTTCTGGGGGCCGTCGTACTCAGGTTCAGCGCCCGTCTGCCGATCCGGAAACTGTTCAAATACTCGTCCTTTATGCTCGGTTTTCTTTCGGTTGTACTGGTTGGGAAAGGCATTCATTCGCTTCAAGAGATTGGATGGCTGTCGGTTACTTCCGCACCAATCCACCTGGATATTAACCTGATCGGTCTCTATCCAACCATGCAGACCCTGGTGGCACAACTCGTTATCCTGTCTATTTTGGTGCTAGTATGGAATTATCCAACATGGAAGGCTAAGCGAGAAGCTGTACGTGTAGATTGACTCTCAAAAAGTTTCAAAAAAGCCCGAGGCTAAACCCAAAAGATATTAAGTCCGACCTGAACTCGATATTATATCCGGCGGCTACCGTCAAATAAAAAAAGATCTGGGTTTTTCCTCCCCCGTGCACCAGCGTCACGGAACGGACCCCAACTTCATTAGTCCAATATTTATCTATGGAACCTATGGTTGGTCCATCATCAAAGTAGGCACCATAATACCGGTAACGGTGGTATACCCCAATGCTCTGTCCTATCCACGGAGAATTGACCAGACGATGCTGCAAAATTTCCTGAGTCCCGACAAAATCCAAGGCAAGCGTAGCATAATTACTATAGGACAGTTTAAATGTGATATCACCACCCGGATTAAGTCCAATGGCTGCAGAGACTGCCATAGTTTCCTCATGCGAACTCAGAAATATCGGATCTGTGGATATGGACGGTGACCTGTTATCGGCATCCACATTTTTGAGGTCATAGTTTGGATGTTTCCGATGAATGAATCTTTTGATGACAGAAGGCGGCAGCGAGTTGTAACTGTAATTAATTATAGCCTGACTGTAGCGTGTCTTGTAGATCTTTCCGTTATATTTTTTCCGGCTAAACATCAGAAGTTCACTCATCGGCGAGTGAACAGCACAACCGGACATGAAGGGAATCAAAATAAGGATTAAAATAAATGCTGATGCCTGCCTGCGTTTTTATAACGCAGGGAATTGATTCGTAAAAGATCCATGGAACCATCCATCTCTCTCCAAACCTAATCACATGAAATCCCGGAATTTTCTATCTTCCGGTTATTGCATCCCGATGCTATTTGACTACTTATATGGTAATCACTACTCTCCGTATTATCAAACTACAGTACTTCCAAAAGATCATAATAATGATAATTGCTCATTCCGATACCGGCAGGACTTTTAAGAGGTGTTCCCATCTTTTATATAGTCTGATTGCGTTGGCAGCTATTCCCTTACTGGTATCCTGTTCATCCCGGCATGCCCAGGCTGCAAACAACGCTATATCCGTATCCGTCAGTCAACGGACCGGAAGCTACACCATCAAAACTTCGAATCCCGACTGGACCTTTCAGGGAAGTGTCGGGAAGCCCTTTTCTAATGTAACCACACAAAGTGGAAATGATGAGATTGGTGATTACCAGGAGACATCCTTCAGCTGGACCTCAGACAATTCATATACCGGAACCATCCGGTGGTACTCCGATGCACCGGTTGTAATATTCACACTCACCACACCAAACGGTGCCAAGCATATTCAATCGACATTTCCAGACTTTACGGGCTTTCCAAAGGGCATGCATCATTACAGCTTCAAAAATGAGGTCTTTTCACCACCCGTATTCAACAAGCTCACCCAGACATCCACGCCGTGGCTCTTTTTTAATGATCAGGATGAAGCCTTTGTTTTATCGCCGGCATCCGATTTCATTGTTTCCAAAATGAGTGGTGACGGACAGCATATGATCGCCAGCGGACTGAATCCGCAGCTTCAGGATCTGCCCAATGGCTTCTCTCATAAATCCATCCTTGTATTCGGCAATGGGATCAATCATACCTGGATGACCTGGGGACATTCTCTTATGACTATGTTCGGGAAAAAACGCCCATCCAATGATGCCGACCCGGTTCTTAAATACTATGGCTACTGGACCGACAATGGGGCCGATTATTATTATAACTACGATAAGAAATTAGGCTATTCCGGAACATTACTTGCTGTAAGGAAACAGTATAAAAAAGAAGGTATTCCAATCGGCTACATGCAGCTTGACAGCTGGTGGTATGAAAAATCCATCTATGATCCGGCAGGCAAACCGGATGCCGGAGATAAAAATCCCAATCTGCCTCAGGGAAAATGGAACCGGTATGGCGGACTCATGAAATATCGTCCCGATAAGTTCCTTTTCCCTCATGGCATGGCGGCATTCCACAAAAAACTGGGGCTCCCGCTGGTGGTTCATAATCGTTGGATCGATCCTCACAGCCCTTATCACAAAGAATATAACATCACCGGTTTTGCAGCAATCGATCCCAGATTCTGGAATGATATCGCTTCGTATCTCAAAAAATCCGGAATCGTTTGTTATGAACAGGATTGGCTGAATTTTATCTATAATAAGACCCCTGAAATGGCGAGCGATCTTTCAGTCGGAAACGCATTTACTGACGGAATGGCTATTGCCTGCAAGGAGAATGGTCTTGATATGCAGTATTGCATGGCTATGCCGCGGTTCTTCATGCAGGGGGTCAAATACAACAACCTGACAACAATTCGAACCAGCGACGATCGTTTTCAGCCATCCAGGTGGAGACATTTCATTTACACATCGCAGCTTGGATATTCATTGGGGATTTGGCCATGGTGCGATGTCTTCAAGAGCCAAGAAACCGGTAATATGATCGTTTCCGTGTTGTCGGCAGGTGCAGTGGGTACCGGAGATGCTCTCGGCAAAGAAGACAAGGACAATATTATGAAGGCCTGCCGGACAGATGGTGTGCTTGTCAAGCCCGACGCAGCGTTAGTACCCATGGACAGCGATTATATCAATGATGCCGAAGGGAAACACAAACCCATGCTGGCTTTCACCTATACGCGTCATAATGATATAACCACGGATTACGTCTTCGCTTTCACCCCAAAAGGGAGCACGAGCGACAGTGTCTCCTTTAAGCCCTCAACTTTAGGCCAGAAAGGTGATGTTATTGTCTATGATCCGCTGATTGGGTCCTTAAATGAAATGAATGCTGCGGATACATTCACGGATACCACCGGGGATATCGGTTATACCTATTACCAGATTGCACCGGTCACTACAAGCGGCATCGCCTTTCTTGGAGATTCCGGCAAAATAGTCGCAACAGGCAAACAGCGAATTACTGATGTGGAAACATCGGAAGATGGCCTGCAAGTAAAAGTCGCATTTGCTCCGGGGGAACACTCGGTGACATTACACGGGTACTACGAAAAACCCGTAACGGTTGATAATGGGAACCTGACGTTGCACCCGGATAAAAAAATGTTTGATCTGGTCCTTTCCGCACCTGAGAATAGCAGTCGAATTGCTACCGTCAAATTCACAACAAAGTGACCTTAACAAAAAAAGCCCTGATCATTCACGATCAGGGCTTTTGTTCAAGGGTTAATCCTTAAGGTAGTTCCATTATACAAGGAACTACCGTGATGATGCGACATTCTTGATTAGCCCCGGACCGCCTGGCAATCCGGGGCCTTCTTTTTGACCTTGTCCGAGTCGAAAATTATTTGTCCCGCCTTACTTCATTTCTAACCCTGGGAAAACTAGCTAACAAAAAATCTTTGACAATACACGAACAGTCCAGCATAACCATGTAAGTGCTTAACTGTGGGATATTGTACAAAAAGAAAAGATTTGATACAAGCGAATTTTCGCTAAAAATAATAAATTCGCCATTTGAAATATTTTTTTTCTCAGCGAAAAACATCATTTGATCGAATCATTTTTTAAATTTCGCTTATAGCGAATTTACCCGATATCGATTATGGCCATAAACGAAAAAAATATCCGTCTCATTCTGGGACTCAAAATCCGTCAAAACCGACAGGGCAAGCATTTCTCCCTTAAGGAATTATCCGATCGCTGCGGTTTGTCGGTTTCCTATTTAAATGAGATTGAAAAGGGCAAGAAATACCCGAAGGCCGATAAGATTATGGCTATCTCACAAGCTCTTGAGGTCCCCTATGACGATTTGGTATCACTGAAACTGGACAATGAACTTAATCCCTTGGCTGGGTTTTTAAAAACTTCATTATTACAGGATCTTCCGTTTGATTTATTTGGGATTGATGCCAGTGACCTGATGTCGCTGATCTCTGAAGATCCCACACGCTTTTCGGCGCTCGTGGCTACGTTGGTTGAAATCGCTCGAAATTACGATGTACAGGTTGAACAGGTCTTTTTTGCGGCGTTGCGTTCATACCAAGAAGTGCATAATAATTATTTTTCTGATCTGGAAGAAGAAGCCGAAAAATTCCGGAAAGAACATCATTTAACATTCGAAGGGGTAATGTCTCCGGAGCAGCTCGCTGATATCCTTGCTACGGATTACAATTACGATATCGATTATAATACACTTAGTGGATATCCGGAACTCCAGGGGTTTCGATCTGTATTCATTCCCGGGAAAAAACCAAAGCTTTTCGTAAACAGTCAATTACAATCATCACAGCGAGCTTTTGTACTTGGTCGTGAAATCGGCCATCAGTTCATGAATCTCAAGAGGCGCTCTTATACCTCCACCTGGCTTAAAATAGATTCATTTGATCAGGTATTTCATCACTTCAAGGCGTCGTATTTCGCAGGTGCCTTACTCTTAAACCGCGATCTTTTAAATTATGATTTGAATACCTTCTTCCAGAAGGATCATCTCGACACCAGCTATTTCCTGGATTTGATGAATAAATATAATTCCACACCTGAGATGCTTCTACACCGGTTGGCACAGCTAATCCCGGAGTTTATGGATTTTAGCCAGTTCTATTTTCTTCGGTTCAATACACCACTCAAAGGTCCGGGCAAATATACACTAACAAGGGAATTACATTTTTCAAGACTACACGGACCGCATGGTACAGAATTACAAGAACACTACTGCCGGCGGTGGGTTACCATAACCATTTTAAAAGAGCTTTCCGATCATTATACCGATAGTCAGTCTCAAGCCCCTATAATCAGAACACAAAGATCTCATTTTTTTGGGACTGATGACGAATATCTAAATATTTCAATTGCCAGAAAATTATCGCTCTCACACGACAAGGCCTCTTGTGTAACATTAGGATTTCTGATCAATGATGATTTCAAGAAGAAGGTTCATTTCTGGAATGATCCTGAAATACCGGTCCGTGAAGTGAACGAGACCTGTGAACGATGTGGCATATTGAACTGCAAGGAGCGCATCTCTGAACCTTACGTCTTCGAACAACAGGAACGAATGAAAGTACGCGACGCTGCATTACACCAATTTATTGAACACTACCAATCCAAATAAATCTAATCCAGCAAAACCCATATAGGACTCTCAAAATCCGGTTATAACAAATTTTGACTGGAAAAATTGATTTAAAAATGTCTTTTAAAGCAAATGATGCATAATAATACTTTGACTTTAAAATGATTTTGAGTAAGATTTATTTACTCTTTTTCAAATTAAGTGCACAATCACCATCAGCGGGGGATTTCCTATGACTCACCTTACGAAACGTTGGTTATTCTGGAGCCCGAGAATATTATGTGCGTTGTTTGCCCTCTATGTAACTATTTTTGCTTTGAATATTTTCGGAGAGGGAAAAGGATTTCGGGACAACGTTACTGTTTTGATGCTTCACCTGATCCCGACTGCTATCATCATCCTTATCCTCATAATATCCTGGCGGTGGGAATGGATTGGTGGAATTCTGTTTCCGGCTGTTGGGATATATTTTTTAATGATATATGGTTGGTTTCAATGGGTGTCCTACCTGGTTTTTTGCGGTGCCCTCTTTCTTATGGGTATCCTCTTTTTAGTCAGTTGGTTTTATCGGAAACAGCTAAAAGTGTGAGCACCATTTAACTCACCGTCACTTTTTCTGTGTGACCTTATATGCTGCCTCTAAAAATACTTCCGGATAGTTATCAGCTATCCATAAAACGATTTTCTCCGCGTAACGGGGCTCCGTGAGTCCCATTTACCATTTGGATACATCACCCACAGATACACCCATCCGTTCAGTCAATCTTTCACGGGTCAGACTTAATTTTTCCCTGATCGCGGATATAACGTGTAATCCACCCGTATTTTCATAACCCGGATTATTCACGGAAAGAGGTATAATTATCAGTGATCATATTGATTATATTATGTTTGTAGACCTTAAGACCATCTTCAATTTTAGGGATGGTTCCCCACCCACCTGACTTTTTCCACCAGCTTGTTAAAACGTCTGGAGTCTATACATTCCGCATTTTAAAAAAGAGAATCAAACGGTGAAGAATTAGCAAGAGAAAACTAAAAAATCTCTACTTCATAATGCAAGTTAATGCATATATATAAATACTTTTTGCATGTACGTTCCGAAAGTGAACTTGCAAGACATAATTTTATAGATTGTGAGGTCTGGATACAAGAAGTAATAAAGCTATCCTTGTACTGTGATA
This sequence comes from uncultured bacterium, assembly GCA_963787205.1. Classification (GTDB taxonomy): domain Bacteria; phylum Bacteroidota; class Rhodothermia; order Balneolales; family DATFMH01; genus DATFNI01. Next base: position 22,395 of record CAWBCD010000007.1, on the reverse strand, counting down.
TATTATCTCGCAAGTACCCGGGCCAGTTCAATTAATTGCGGATCAAGTCGTTTTTTACTGGTTACCACCTCATTCAGAGGAGTAGGTATAATTTTTCCATCAATGAGTCCTACAAGTACTCCACAATTGCCTTTATCCAGCTGTGAAACGGCGGCGGCTCCTAATCTGCTTGCCAGCAAACGGTCGAACGCACCCGGTGCGCCACCACGCTGAACATGCCCGAGTGTCGTGGCACGAACCTCAAACCCAAACCGGTCCTGGTGTTCCTGAAAGTGTTCGGCTAGTGCAGCAGCATTATATTTGGCTCCCTCGGCAACCACGATTAACCCATGCGATTTCCCCCGGTTGTATGCGGCAATCAGCTCAGCGGCTACCGCGTCCGGATCGGTATCGTATTCCGGGACGACAACAGCCTCTGCTCCTCCCGCAAGTCCCGCCATCAGTGCCAGATAGCCACAATCCCTACCCATGACCTCAACCAAAAATGCCCGATGATGAGATGCTGCCGTAACTTTCAAACGGTCGATGGCTTCAAGAGCAATGTTCAACGCTGTGTCAACGCCGATGGTTACTTCCGAGCCGTACAGATCGTTGTCGATCGTAGAGGCGACGCCAACTACCGGAAATCCTCTCTGCGACAAAGCGTTGGCACCGGTCTGGGAACCATTTCCGCCAATCACGATCAATCCATCAAACCGGTAGACACGCAGGCGTTCGAGGGCCTGTAACTGTCCCTGCTCCGTCTTGAATTCCGGTGCTCTTGCGCTTCCAAGCATGGTCCCGCCAAGCTGTATAATACCCGACACGTCGCGATCATCCAATTGTTCGAAATCTCCATCCATCAGTCCTTCGTACCCATGGTGGACGCCAAACACCTCAAACCCAGCCTCGAGTCCGGATCGCACGACGGAACGAATAGCCGCATTCATCCCCGGGGCATCACCACCGCTTGTCAGAACAGCCAATCTTTTCATTATCACCCTCGAAATATTGATACTTGAACAAATACGTTTGAATGATCTTACAAATCGTATAACAAGAAATCTATCTTTTTTTTGTCCATCTTCGACACGCTTCGTCTGAAATCGGACTCATTGGTCATAAAAAAGGCCATCCATGGGGACAACCTTTTTTCAAATCTCTTACAATCCAAGCACGGAAACACCCTGATCAAAAATCACATCTTTGGGGATGTTGGCTTTGGTCAGGCGTTGCAGATCCTTTTGAAGCTGTGGTCCGATGTGCCCGTCTTTGTCCACCCATTGCTTCACTGCCTCATAGTTGCCGTCTCCCTGTAACATCAGGATCTTTTGTGAGAGGGCATCCATCGCTTCCTGCATCTTATCGAAATTAACGCGATAAGTACCGGTCTCCTCATCCCTGGTGAAAGCTCCGTGTTCTTCAAAAAAGTAAAAACGCAACATGTTGGCAATACCGTGGGCATCCGCTGCGCCAAATCTGACCGACCGGAAGATGCTGGCCAGGAATGTTACATAATGCTGTTTCAGGTTGGCGTTGGTGATCTCACCCTGCTTCATCAACTTAGTTACCAGAAACAGGCCAACGATGTCAGCCTTCCCTTCTTCGAGTGCCGATGCTTCCTCTTTCAGAGCCTCACGAACGGTGCCTTTTCCATTGATTGTATTCTTGATTCCCAGGCCGTGAGCCACTTCATGAAACATCGTATTGTTGAAAAAGGCGTTGAAATCCACATACTGGCGCTGATCGGGAGCGATGAGTTCATTGGCAATCGGCACCAGGATCTTGTCAAATTTGGCACGCATGGCATTTTCGAGCTGCAGCCGGCGGGTACCTTTCTCAAGCTGTACCTGCTCGTCATTCGGCAGGTTGATGGCGATCGTCTTGGCACCGGCATTGGCATCACCTGCATAATAGACTACGTCGTATGCATTCAGATCGGAATCAGTCCCCGGTTTCTCCAGCTTGTATTTCTCCGGAACCGGCAGCTCTTTTTGCAATGCGGGCAGAAATCGGGCGTAATGGGCCAGCCGTTTGCTCCATTCCTGGTCATTGATCAATACATAGGCTTCATGAGAGGCTTTATAACCGAAAAGCTGGTCTTCGTAGGTCTCAATAGGACCAATCACCACATCCAGAACATTATCCTTCATATCAAGCCAGGCATAATCACTCTTCTGATAATCATCTGTGAGCAACGCCTGTGCTCTCAGTTCAAGATACTTTTTCAGTCCCGGATCCTCAGCCAGTTTTGAGGCTTCTTCCAGTTTTTCAGCTGCGTATTTGGTCTTTTCAGCAAAAGCTTCATGATAAGGTATGGAATAGAGGTTACCCTGATCGTTACGCCGGACCAACGTATACAGGTCCTTCAATCCTTTAGCATTGGACGACTCAAACTCCTCTTTGGTCATATCCGCGGGATAGAAATTGGCACCCGCCGGTCGCGGGCCGGCGCCCGGTACAAACGGTTTATTATCCTCCAGCCGATCCCACGGCCCATAGTTGATCTTCGCATATTCAATGTATTGCTGACCAGGGAGTTGTGAGAGCAGGGAATCTTCGTTCCCGTATGCTTCCTGCCAATAGATGTCATCCATTGCCTTGGCCGCATCGATAAGCAGGGGAATCATCTTCTTTTGATTTTCCGTTAGTTTGCTCACGTCGGCCGTAAGTTTCACCGTCGTGTATTGGTCCAGCTTTTGCTGTATGGACATTGACGTATCATTTGTTGATTGTAACGTTGTTGCGGCAGAATTATCGCGGCTGTTCCCGCGGTTTGTACATGCTTGTGTGCCCGCTGCAAGAGCGAGCCCTCCCATCACAAGCCATACTTTTACAGTTCGTGTAATCATTTTCAGACCCTCATAATTATATTCGAAATATTACCTGATGAAAATAGATAATTGCCCGGGCCAGTAAAAATTAGAAATAAGATTCCCCCCGCTACGGGACTATTCATCGGAGAACTTCCGGGCTTACCACTGCCTAATATTACTGAATAAAAACAAAAAGTTAATTCTGACAGCTCCCATGCAAAGAACCACCTGTTTGCAAAATCCCCTTTTTGTGTATATTAGCTCTCAATCGGACCTGTTACCCTAAAGAACACTTTCAAGCGCATGCCATATGTTATAGAAAGAGTTGTATCTGCCGGTGAAATAAAGGCATTTCACAAACTGCCTTTTCATATCTACAAATCGTATCCAAACTGGCGGCCACAGCTTTACGGTCAGATTGAAAATGTTTTTGACCGCAAAAAGAATCCCTTCTACAACCATGGTGAATGTGAACGTTTCCTGGCTTACGACGGGAAAGAGGTCGTCGGACGTTTTGCCCTGATGGTCAATCACAAGACAGCTGATCTCTATCAACCCCGAATGGGAGGCCTTGGATTCCTCGAAATGGAAGAAGATCCTGGTTTGTTGCGCGCCATTCTTCGTTTTGCTGCCGAATGGCACCGGCAGCGTGGCTACTGGGCAATGAGGGGCCCCATTAACTTCGGCGAAAACGATAACCACTGGGGACTTCTCGTGGAGAATTACGATGATCCCCCGGTGTTCGGCATGCCTTATCATCCGCCATACTATAAAGAAATGATCGAGGCAACCCACGCTGAAAAATGGGATGATCATTATAGTTATGAGCGGCGGTTTGATGAGCCCTTCCCGGAACGCATGACCTACATCGCCGACCGGTTGGACGGACGCGATGGCATCACTTATCGAACCATCACTCCTGAAACAATTGAGCAGGATGCCGAATATATCCGACAGATTTACAATGCCGCATGGAGCAACCAGGATATCATGGAACGTGAAAACGAGTTCACGGAGATAACACCTGAAGCCATGCAAAAGATGGCCGATGAACTGAAACAGCTCATCATACCCAATACGAGCTGGCTGGCGTTTGTGAAAGGCGAACCGGCTTCCTTCATCGCGGATTTCCCGGACTTGAATGAGCTGCTGATCAAGACCGGCGGGCGAATCCGTCCCTGGCACCTACCGCAACTGATGCAATTCAAGAAGAACGTCAAGCGATTGCGCGTCATGGCCTTTGGGACAATGCCTCGTTTCCGTAAACTTGGTCTCGAAGCTTTGATCTTTGTGAAAGGTATCGAAGCGATACGGAATAATCATCCTAACCTCGAACGTCTGGAGGGAGCATGGATCAGCGAGAAAAACTGGCTCATGCGTCGCAGTGTGGAAGCCCTGGGCTGTGTTCACCACAAAACACACCGAACCTACCGCTGGGTCTTCGATTGAAAAGTAAATTGAAAATTGGAAAGTAGGAATTAGGAAACAACCCAATAGTCCAATTACTCTTTCTCTAATTTCTAATTTCTGACTTCTAGTCTCTCTCACCCTTTGCTTATAACCGGTTAAATCTATATATACGGATAATTAACTTTCGTGTGTCTGGCTATTAAATTTGGTGACTATGATGAAGAAGATCGTCGCTGTATTACCCCTTATCCTTTTAACGGCTTGCCTGGTTCGGGCTCAATCAACCTTGACCACCGGCCATACCGAAATCACAAAATGGCAGGATGGAAAAAAAGTGGCTCTGTCACTGACTTATGACGATAATACAATAAACCAGTTTCGTGTTGCGCTGCCCCTGATGAACAAGTTCGGTTTCAAGGGAACCTTTTTTACGATAACCGGCTCGGTTCCCGGCTCGCAATACAAGCCAAAATTTATCGGGCGACCGGTTAAGCAGATTATTGCTGAAACGGCTAAAATCCCGACCAATAAGAACAACTTTTTCGAACGCGCTTCGGCCATTCGTTTTACCGGATACGCCGACACGTATAAATATCATGTCAGAGCAGGAGAATTATTTGAAGACGGACATGTTCAGCAAGCCTATAAAGTAATCGACGAGGGTTATGCGAAGATCCGGGCCGGTGACTTCAAACCATCAAGCAATGCTGCCGAGGCCAAAAAAGAGCTGGATTATGTGTTATACATCAAACCGAATGTCGACCTGGTGACCTGGAAACAACTGGAGAAATATGCGAAAGAAGGACATGAGATCGCCGATCATAGTGTATCACACTCTTACCTGTGTGTGCTCGATTCGGTTAACCTGGAATATGAGCTGGCCAACAGCCGGGAGGATCTGCTGAATCACATTGGTCCCAATGCCACCTTCTCCGCAGAATGCCCGTTCGGAATTGAGGATGCCCGTGTCATGCGATTTGCCCATCGCCTGTACCCGGCCCTCCGCAACCGCATGCCCCGTCCCTACCTGGATGAACTCGACCGTGCCAGCAAGGCTGACCCTACAAAATCAGACAAGGAATATGTACAGTGGCAGAGAGGACCTCTTACCAAAACGCCCATGAGCCTCATGAAGTCGTGGGTCGATACAGCCCTGAAAAAAAATAACATCTGGCTGGTTCTGGTATTCCACGGCATCGACGGCATCGGCTGGGAACCCCTGACCCACCAGGAACTGAACGAATATTTCACTTATATCAAAAACCGCGAGAATAACATCTGGGAAGCCACTTTCAAGGATGTTACCAAGTACATGAGGGAGCGGGTGGCTGCGAGTGTTCAGACAAAAAAAACGGCTGATAAAATAACAATCGATCTTGTCCATACCCTCAACCCCGCCATTTATACCCTGCCTTTAACATTGAAAACGTACGTTCCAAATGAATGGAACAGCGTAAAAGTTGTGCAGGGCGATTATCAAAAGGTGATCAAGACGGGACATGATGCCAACGGCTCCTTTGTGATGTACCGGGCAATGCCGAATGAGCAGGCTGTTGAATTGACGAGAGGATAATCTTTACGATAGCGGTCAGACGGTTCAAAAAACCGCCTGACCGCTGGATGGGACACTAAAACCTCATTTTATATGGTAATCCACCAGTTTCCAGGTATAATAGGTACCATTTAAAGACACCATTTTCTGCACTATACCTACAAACCACTCATCTTGTCTTAGATAGAAATTGGCAGTCCCCTCGCCTGAACTAATTTGATAGACATTATCAAATGTACCGGCTGGAACACTCAGTGTGTAATTAGAGGCTATCCGGCTGCTATCTGGTCCAAGATGCCAGCGCTTCCCAGTTTGAAGAGGGGAAATATATATATCGGTTATAGCTATATCGCGCATAGACTTTGGCGGAAAAAGAATAGGTTCCACACCATAAGATATTTTGACCGTATCTCCTGAAGTCCAGACATAAGCTGTATCGACATTCCAGGGAGGTCTGGCAGGGGATACTTCCGGTGGCCATACGGTTCGCCAGATAGTGGCCGAAGTACCGTCAGGAAACTTTGTCAAATCTATAATGGAAACCCGCAAGATGCCAGTAACAATTTTTGAAGAGAGTGCAGGATGCGAATTGTAAGCGGTGTCTGCCACTGTATACGTCCACGAATCACCGACCTTGTTCGGAAAATATTGGCTGGATATTGAGGTATCAGACTGGATGCTATTCTGGCAAGAACCTATCAGAACCAACAATATCATAAAGAGAGAACCCGATATCAGAACTTTCCTTTTCATTTCATCTCCTAACTTCTAAAATTCTTCCTAATTTACAAACTGCACCTCTTTGTAGACGGTCGTGGATTGCCCGGGGTCATCGGTGACCTTTAATTCCAGGGTAACCCCACCATACTGCGACTGAGAGAGCATTTCCTGATTAATGCCAGTACTACCGGTTATCCATACGCCGCAGTTACCTCCTCCACCCGGGGGTGGTTTGTCAGGACTGGCAGAGGGGCCCGAGCCAAGACACCAATAGTTGTACTGCCAATAGTAGTGATAGTTGGGACCCCCACCGGATACATCGGCCTTATAGTTCCACGTTGCCCCATAAGCCAGGGACGAGGGACCGGAAATAGATACATTTAACGGAGGTGGGGTCACGTAGTCAACCCGCGATACATAGACTTGCCAGATACCATTTCGCTGGTCGGCCCAAGTGGCCCAAGCTGAACTGCCTTGGGCGGTAATACCGATATAATCACCTGCGTAGGCCGTATTAAAGTTACACGTGGAACAGGAATTATCAATTGGTTCGGTTTTATGCGAGACATCACTGACTTTGATATCATGAAATGTCTGGCCGTCATCAAAAGAATAGGCCACCCAAGTATTTGTATTAAAGGAGGCATCCTCTGCGTAGAAGACCACACTCACATAACCGGTAGATCGTGCCATTGCAATCCAGGGGAACCATTCCTGAGCATCCGTAATGGCATAATCAACGGACCCCACATCCTGCCAAGTGCTTCCACCGTCATCCGAATAACTAACCTCGATATATGATTCACCGGAATGATCATCGGCATAGGCAATATAAATCCTTCCCCTGTGTGCATCGTTGCTCAGATCCACAGCTATCGAGGGAAAATCATTGACACGGGTATTACCAAATTCAGCTTGACTTTGAGGATTTGAGAGGAGATTACGATCAATGCCTGTTATAGGAAAGGCTTGTACAGCGCCGTTGAAATTCTGTCCTCCATCAGTCGACTTATCAAACATAACTCCATGGGATGGCGGGGACGGGCTACTTCCAGTACACAAATCTTCCCAACAGACATATACCTGTCCGTCCGGACCGGTGGCAATATCGGGGCCTTTGCCATAATGACTGGCAGACAAAGTCTTTGGAAAAAAAATGTTGTACTACCATAGGGTAACATGTTGAAATATATTTCATCATTCACGTCCCATGCTGCGTACAGATTATTCGCATGTGGGCTGCCTGAATAATTATCAGCCATAATCATCTCCTTATCAAAACCTGGTTCAGAGGAGGAAAAGCCGGGCACTTTATTATTCCAAGACGTACCCCCATTAGGTGATTTAAATACATAATATCCATCCCCAACAACACGGCCACTGTAACAGCAATAATATCTGATAGTAGAAATATATGCATTGCCCTGGGCATCGAAGGTTGCGCTTGGATCCCCCAAAATGGTAGTCGTATTATGTATACTTGGCAACGAGTTGGCTCCCTGCCAGGTATTACCTCCATCGTTACTCACATAGTACCCCTGCTCACCCGTAATCGTATTGGCACTAATGATCATATTGTTCGGATTGTTCGGGTTGATTGCAATCTGTTCCTCAGCCTGAACCGTGTCGCCGGCAGGATCATAATGAACACGCACATATATGACTTTATAGCCATTCTCACGTATTCCATAGCTAACCTCCTTGCAGATGAATGCTTTCGTTATTTAGGAATTACGCAATATTTTGAGAAAATGCAATTATAATTAACGTAGTTAGTATAAGTGACGACGAGACAAGCGTTTCACCTTACAGATGTTTAATTTGGCCATATTGACGTCATTCTGAAGCCAGTCCAACCCTTTTTTTCAATCGTAGGTATCGTAAGCCGCGTGACCTGTATACAGACCAAGTGCTGCAACCGTTGCCGGATACTAACGGGATTCTACTTTCTCCGGCAGGCCGTAGAAAATCAGAATGACATTGGACTTATAGAGGCGGTGTTAAAGGAGAAAGTGATACGAAAGCGGTCTGACGGTTTAGAACCGTCTGACCGTCGGGTTTTCGGCCACAATAAAATCGAAGATCTGTCGGGCTACATCTGTTTTTCGGCCGTTGATCTTTTTTTCCTGGTCCCGGCTAATCAGAACTACGTTGTTGGTATCGGATTCAAAACCCTCGTTTTCGCCGGCTACGGTGTTGGCTGCGATCCAGTCGATTTTTTTGTTTTCGAGTTTTTGGCGGGCATTGTTTTCCAGATCCTGAGTCTCCATGGCAAAACCAATGATCAACTGGCCTGCTTTCCGATGCTCACCTAGCCATTTGAGTATATCTTGTGTTGGCTTAAGGGGTAGTGATAGCTCTTTCCCGTCTTTCTTGATTTTCTGATTGGATATGTGCTCCGGTGCATAATCGGAGACCGCGGCCGTCATCACAATGACATCATAATCCGCGTATTTCTTCACCTTCTCAAAAAGCTCCGCCGCACTCACGAATGTTTCCGAGTCCATCCCGTCGGGAACATTTAAATTCACTTTCCCGTGGAGAAGAGTTACTTCCGCGCCAAGGCTACGGGCCACTTCGGCCATGGCCCAGCCCATTTTACCGGAACTCGGATTGGAGATGAAACGGACCGGGTCGATGAATTCCCGGGTGGGTCCGGCTGTGACGAGAACCTTTTTGCCCGACAAGGGGCCTTTCTTCTGTCCGGGACCTTCACCCAGAAGCCGGTCTATATGTTCTACAATAGTCTCCGGCTCGGGCATACGTCCTTCGTCGTTCAGTCCGCTGGCCAGGTATCCTTCATCCGGCTCCATGATATTGAAGCCAAACGAACCTGCTTTTGCCAGGTTTTCCTGCATGGCCGGGGATCGAAACATGCCGCCATCCATAACCGGACAAAGGAGAACCGGGCATCGTGACGCCATCACGGCAGTCGTCAGCATGTTATCACTCAGACCGTGAACGATTTTGGCCAGTGTGTTTGCGGTGCAGGGAGCGATGACCAGCAAATCGGCCCACTCGGCCCAATGGATATGACGGACCCAATCTTCAGATGCGCCGGATTGATTGGGATCGATAGTCTGGACAGGAACGTCGGTTCGTGTGAGAGCCCGGAAGGTTTCAGAACCAACAAAGCGGGTAGCCGAAGGGGTCATCATTACCCGTACTTCAGCTCCCGCCTTCTGTAATAATCGTAAAAGGAATACCGATTTATACGCTGCGATACTGCCCGTAACGCCTAAAAGTATGCGTTTGCCGGCAAGCATACAGTATTATTGTTTCGGTGCTTCCGGCATCCGGTGATAGATCTCACCTTTTTCCATTTCATCGAGAGACCGCTGTGCCGCATGTGGACGACGCTCGAATTCCTTGGAGATGCGTTCTTGTTCTTCATTGAAAGAAAAATCGTCTTCTTCATCAAAGCCTTCGAAATACTTCAGTTTTTCGTCGAGCTCCATCTTTTCGCGGGCAGCGATCTGACGTGCTCTCTTGGCCATGATGGTAATCGTTTCGTAGATATTGCCGGTCTGTTCCTGAAGATTTTCGACATTGCGTGTTTTAGCAGGCATAAGATATAATCAGCTTGAATGTACTTTGTTATTATGCATAAAAGACTGAACCAGTGATTTCACACGGTTATAAGCCTCTTCCAGATTGTCATTAACGACGGAGACGTCAAATTGTTTCTCGTAACCCAGTTCCATTTTTGCACGCTCCAGCCGCTCAGCGAGTGTTTTATCGTCCTCGCTGCCGCGTTTTAATAACCGGTTTTGCAATTCTTCTATCGAAGGCGGCTTGATGAAGATGCTCAGGCATCGCTCACCGAACGCTTTCTTGATATTGACAGCGCCCTTCACCTCGACGTCAAACAAAACAAAATATCCTTTTTTCAACTGTTTATCAATCTCTGAACGCAGGGTGCCATACCTTTTCCCGTTGTAAAACTCTTCCCATTCGAGGAAATCGCCCTGATCGATATGCTTCTGGAATTCATCCGGACTTAGAAAATGATAATCCACGCCGTCAGTCTCGCCTTTGCGAGGCGGCCGGGTAGTGGCGGATACCGAAAATCTCAGTCGCGAAATATCTTTGAGAAGCAGGCGTGCAATCGTGGTCTTGCCCGCCCCGCTTGGCGCAACAACAACAACAACTTTGCCGTTGGAAGATTCACTCATTCGATGTTCTGGATTTGCTCGCGGATTTTCTCGAGGATGTCCTTCATCTCGACTACCACGTGAGAGATAGTGGCATCATTGGCCTTAGAGCCGATCGTGTTGATCTCCCGGTTCATCTCCTGGCTGAGAAAGTTGAGCCTGCGGCCAACGGCTCCTTCTTTGTCCATCGCCTCACGGAAAAATTTGAGGTGTGATTCAAGTCGGACAATCTCTTCGGTTATGTCAATACGATCGGCAAGGATAGCAATCTCCTGCTCCAGACGATCCGGGTCGAATCCATCATCACCAAGCAGTGTTTTGATCCGCTCCTGCAGACGTGCACGTGCATCGGGAACACGTGTTTCGGCCTGTTTTTTCACTTCTCCCAGCATTTCTTCCATCAGTACGAGCCGGCCGGCAAGATCCTCTGACAAATGCCTGCCTTCCTGTTCCCGCATCTCCCGAAGATTGCCCAATGCATTCCCGAGAGCTTTTGCAACAGCATCGACCTTGGCGGTGATTTCCGATTCGTCTTCTTCCTTCGAGGTGAATACATCATCAAACTGCAGGAAGTGATCGAGTGAAAGGGGTTCATCCAGACCGGCCGATTTTTTGAGGCGCTCCAGCAACGAACGGTAGCTTTTGACAACGCTTGGATTAACGGCAATGTCAAGCTCTGCTTCATCCTGCCGTTCTAACTCCACCGTGATGTTAAGCTTGCCACGTTCTATGTTGCGCGTTACAATATCACGCAGTGTACCTTCGGCATGCCGAAGACTTTGCGGGAGACGTATACTGATGTCGGCGTAACGGCTGTTAACCGACTTCACTTCAACAACCACACGCAGGCCGTCAGCGCTATATTCGCCCCGGCCGAAACCGGTCATTGATACTAGCATAAATACCTGATTAAGGATCTAAAAATGCGGAAATTTGATTGTATCAAAAATAAACAGGAATCCCTCATATAAAAAATTTTCTGATTGGTAAGAATAAAAGCATACAAACAGATAAAAGCTGGTGCAACTATGTAGCCCAATCGAGGACGCCTGGATCAGCTTCGAGATATGGTGAGAATCTTCGGATGAACCATGAAACCAATCTTGCATGGCTCATCCTCCCATTCCAGAAAATCCCGATACATCCGGATATCGGTTTCAAACGATCGTCTTTTCTGGGATTCCCAATCAAGTTGGGAATGACGTTGGTTGTTTTTGAGATGAGTTGTTCATGTAAAAGCGGGCTGTCCCCTGGCGCTCGTGGCCCAAGCGAGGATACCTGGACCAGCTTCGAGATATGGTGAGAATCTTCGGATGAACCATGAAACCAATCTTACACGGCTCATCCTGCCCTTCCGGAAAATCCCGATACATCCGGATATCGGTTTCAAACGATCGTCTTTTCTGAGATTCCCAATCAAGTTGGGAATGACGTTGGTTGTTTTTGAGATGAGTTGTTCATGTAAAAGCGGGCTGTCCCCTGGCGCTCGTGGCCCAAGCGAGGATACCTGGATCGGCTTCGAGATATGGTGAGAATCTTCGGATGAACCATGAAACCAATCTTGCACGGCTCATCCTGCTCTTCCGGAAAATCCCGATACATCCAGATATCGGTTTCAAACGATCGTCTTTTCTGAGATTCCCAATCAGGTTGGGAATGACGTTGGTTGTTTTTTGAGATGAGTTGTTCATGTAAAAGCGGGCTGTCCCCTGGCGCTCGTGGTTCAAGCGAGGACACATGGACCAGCTTGGAAGGTACTAGTTACGTGTGTTAACCACCGATCTCATCCATTACGCGGTTAGCCAATTCCACGGCTTTACCGGGATCTTTAGCCTCGGCATAAACGCGTACGATGGGCTCTGTGTTTGACTTTCGGATATGCACCCATCCTTCATCAAAAAACAATTTGAGCCCATCGATGGTGATTGGATTTTTATCCTGATACCGCAATTTCAACGCTTCAAGCACGGCATCAGGATCCAGGCCTTCCAGGGGCTTTTTCATTTTAACGATACGATAATCGGGGAGCGACTTTCTGAATGAGGCCAGGTCGGTATCCTTTTCGGCGAGATACTGCAGTGTCATGGCGATTCCCACAAGTGCATCGCGGCCATAATGCAGGTCAGGGTTGATCACCCCGCCGTTCCCTTCCCCGCCGATTACGGCATTTCGTTTCTGCATCTCCTTCACCACATTAATCTCTCCGACTGCCGCCTGGTAGCAGGTTTGTCCAAACGATTTGGCAATATCCTGTGTAACATTTGAAGATGAAAGATTGGTGGCACAGGGACCCGGCTCATTTTCCATCATAAATTGGGTGGCAAGGGCCAGCGTATACTCCTCGCCCAAAAGCTCCCCGTTATTCATCACCAGTGCCAGACGGTCAACGTCCGGATCGACCACAATGCCTATATCTGCCCTCGTCTCCTTTACTTTATCACAGATATCCGTCAGGTGCTCGGGGATCGGCTCCGGGTTGTGCGGGAAAAGGCCGTTTGGCGTGCAATTCATACAGATAACGTTACTCACACCCAGGCTGCGCAGTAAATAAGGCACGGTCTCCGATCCGGCTCCGTTCACCGCATCAATGGCCACGGTAAAATTCCGATTCTTAATGGTCTGGACATCAATATATGGAAGAGCAAGAATCTTGCCTATGTGATAATCGAGGATTTGATCGTCCCGTGTGACTTCGCCGAGGTGCCGGTAGTCCTGGTAAACAATCTCACGTTTGGCCGCGATCGACATGACCTCTGCTCCCTGTTCCGCATCCAGAAACTCACTTTTGCCATTCAGAAGCTTCAGCGCGTTCCACTCAGCCGGATTATGACTTGCAGATAAGATGATCCCGCCGCTGGCCTTGTGCCTTAGTACGCCCATCGCCACTGTAGGAGTGGGAACAACACCTAACGTCACAACATCACAACCAACGGATTGCAGTGCAGAGATGACCACCCGTTCACACAGTTCGCCGGTGACACGTGAATCCCGCCCGATCACTATTTTTCCGCCCTTTGCCCACGTTCCAAATGCCGCTGCATACTGTGCCAGATTCTCCGGATTCAGATCTACACCAAATATTCCCCGAATCCCGGAGACAGAAACCATTAAAGCCATAATATTAGTAGTGAGTCTTGAGTAATGAGTATTGAGATTTCAACTAGTTGCTTTCCAAACATTTTCTGTGCCGCCCGACTGGTGATTTTCATAGCGGGCCATCACAAACAGCAAGTCAGAGAGTCTGTTGAGATAATGAATGCAGTCATCCGAGATATCTTCCTCGATACGTGCTTCCACCGTTTTCCGTTCTGCTCTCCGGCAGACTGTTCTGGCCATATGAAGTGAAGACGCTGCCTGGGTACCGCCCGGGAGGATAAAGAACCGCAGCTTGGGCAGAGTGCCTTCCAGACCGTCTATAAAATGTTCCAAACGAATAACATGATCATTGGTAATCCGGTCTATTTTCACTCTCGAACCCGGAGGTGTTGCCAGATCCGCACCCAAAACAAACAGATCGTTTTGAATCGTTTCACAGAGGCGTTCTCCTTCTTCGGTGAGTCCGAAGGATCGAGCCAGGCCTATTATCGAGTTGAGTTCATCTACCGTTCCGTAGGCCTCTATCCGCAATGAGTTCTTTGAAACCCGGCCCCCTCCGAATAGTGAGGTATCACCATTATCCCCGGTCTTTGTATATATCTTCATAATATGATTTGATTAACGAGATATTTCACAAAATACGAGCCTCTGGTGTGGGGCACAACTGTGTGTTGGTTCGTATTATTTTCAAAACAATGATTGAATCGATAAGGCGGGAACGTAATCACTTACCTAATTCCCTAAAAAAAGGAATTAATGCAATATCTGAGACCAAAATTATCCACATTCACACTTGTCACAATATAATTTAACCAAAATCTGGTCTTTCTCGGGATAGTCACCTCATTTCGGGACAATATATTTGTATACTCCTTTATTTGTGCCCAAAAAGAGCACTTCTTTGCCCTTGACCGTAGTGGCGACAAGATCATTGATACGTATACCCGTTGAACCTGATGTATCGCTAACCATTGTCCAGGTATCCCCAAAATTATGACTGACAGTATAAAATAGTGTGTGTGTCTGGTTGAACCCTGCTCCGTAGACAGTTTGGGGATGAAATTGATCCTGACCTAATGTAAAGATGCTGGCTTTGTGGAATACATACTTCCACTGCTGTCCACCATCTGTCGATTTATAAATACCAATACCGAGGCCTGCCAGGACCGTGTCAGAGTGAAAAGGATGTATCACAAAATCAAAGACAGCAGTTTCCGGGATGGGCTGGGCAGGGTTAAGGTGTTGCCAGTTTTGCCCACCATTCGTTGATTTTATTAAAAGAGGACCGGTACTCGCCCCCCCCGCCCAGACAATTTGAGAGTTATTCGGATCGACCCTTACAAAGAATCCGGAACCTGCCTCATCCCATACCCCCCATACAAGTTTCCAGCTTTGCCCATGATCTGTGGATTTTGCAACACTACCCCCATTTACCTCAGCATAAATTACATCCGTATTGTTTGGATCCAATTCCAAGTCAAATGGATAAAACGGGGTATCTCCCCCAAAACCGTTTTGATATTTTTGCCAAGATCCTCCCCCATTCGTTGTGTAATAAAGGGAGGTATAATCTGTCAAAATTTCCTGATCAGACCAAACGACAAAAGTTAAAGCCATTTTATGTCCCGGTCCGATAAACTGCCAATCATTGCTGTGGATTAAAGACTCTCGATACAGACCGCTATCCACTGCAGCATATAAGTAGCTTCCATGTTTTTTTAATTGCCAGATGTAATGACCATCCAAGCCATCTGCCAAAAACCTACCGTCTGCCTCTTTCTTATGTTTGCTGCCAAAGAGATTACACCCAGTTATAAAAATAATTGTTGTAAATATTAAGACCCTGCAGTTAAACCGAAATAAAAACTTTGTTTTTGAGAATTTCATTGTAACAAATATAATATTAGTGTCTCTTATTTATACGGAGCCTTACTGAGCATCCCATCTCGCAAGACTTCATCACAGAAACACTCATCTTTTAAAAGGAGGTTGTGATGAAACAATTAAGTCTTCATCTCGTATTCCTTTCAGGTATCACACTGTCCATGTTGATAATGGGCTGTGATAACAAAAATCTAGTGCAAAGTACCCCCCCCCCGAATAAAAGGTCAAGCATCTGCCACATTATCTAAGCAGCCGGTATCTGTCAACCAAGATTACAGACTGATTCCACGGCAGTATATCGTAGTGTACAGGGACGAGTGGAATGGGAAAATTGGTAATATAGTAGCTAATAAAGTACATTCGTTTCTCCAAACACGTTTATCTAAGCTGAACATTCCAGACAGTTTGGTCAAGAGTCGATACGAATATGCCTTGCGAGGGTTTACCGCTAGGTTGACTCCTAAACAGGTCCAGTCTCTGCGAAGTGACTCGTATGTAAAATACGTTGAACAGGATCGGCGATACAGAGTCATGGCACCTGCAAATTGTTGCTCATCCCGAACAACAGAGTCAGTTAGACCGATAGTCTCAACCACTTCGTCTGGTCAACTAACTCCATGGGGAATAACCCGTGTCGGCGGACCCCTCGACGGCACCGGAAAGAAAGCATGGGTTATTAGTACTGGTATTGATCTGAATAATGAAGATCTGAATGTGGATGTGGGCAACAGTGCTTCATTTGTAGCCAATGAAAGTGCCCAGGATGTGACAGGGCGTGGCACCTATGTTGCCGGGATTATAGCGGCGAAAAATAATTCTATTGATGTCGTTGGTGTAGCAGCTGGAGCTAGTGTTGTTGGAGTAAAGGTAATAACAGACAATTATGATTCGGTGGATGTATCTAATATCGTTGATGGTATTAATTATGTTGCCAGTAAGGCATCACCTAATGACGTTACAGTAATTACTCGAAATATTCATGACCCGAAGGATAATGTTCATTCGATAGATGATGCTGTAACCAATGCAGCTAATGCAGGATTGAGATTTGTTATTGCTGCAGGAGATAATTCTGACAATGCTAGTAACTATTCTCCAGCACGCGTCAACATTGCTAATGTTTGGACAGTAGATTCTTTTAAAAAGGGAGATATATTTGATTTCTACTATGATTGTTGGTACGGTGCAAGCTCCAATTACGGGGGTTCCACTGTTAATTATTCCGAGCCTGGTGATAGCATTCCTTCCCTGCATGTTGGAGGTGGATGGGGATATAGTTTCAGATCAGCCTACGGTACATATTTTTGTCCCGATGGCACTCCCTTTGCTGCTGCACATTTGGCAGGACTTCTACTGGCTGCTCCACATGGAGTCGCAATTGGCGGCTATGTATCAGGTGAAACGAATCCCGATCCGATTGGTGTGGCCAAAACCCTCAGCGTCACCATCTCCGGCCCCTATGAAGTACCACAGGGCACTTATCCAACCTGGACGGCCAACCCTTCCGGCGGGACCAGTCCTTATCAATACAATTGGCAAGAGAAAATTGATTACCGGAGTGGTGGATGGACCGGTTGGTCAAACTTCGGGAACCAGCAAAGCGAAGGACAAACCTAGGAACCTGACATTTACGAAGTGGAGCTAAAGGCGACGGTCACCGATGCCAATAGCAACCAGACATCCGCCACTTTCTATTCCTATTTTGATCAAAGTAATTCCCCGGCTACAAGCGATACCACTAAAACTGACTCAACTGCTCTATAGCAGCATTTTTGAATTTCTTCCACCCTGTCATGTTATCCACCCTGACAGGGTGGATAACAATTTAATCGCTACTTCCCTGGGTCATCCACCCCTCACTTTTAACCTGAAACTGTACTCCCAGGTATTCCAGTCTTTCCAATTCTCTGACCGCCGCATCTTTATTAGCGGAGGGCAGAGCAGCCAATTCCGTGACCTTCTCCAGATATTGCGAATCCTGAACCACAGCATCCCATTTTTGAATCCACCGTTTGATATGCCGGCTTTGATCGTATGGATAAATAATCTCAACCCTCATTGATGGAATCAGTTCGACCAGCCGGACTTTCTCCAAACATAGCTGAGCTGTTGTTCCATATGCCTGGATCAACCCGGGCTTACCCAGTTTGGTACCGCCAAAATACCGGATCACGACCAAGCCGCAATTTGTCACCTCGAAAGAACGCAACCGGTTCAGGATAGGAAGACCGGCGGTTCCGGATGGTTCCCCGGCATCGCTTGCCAGCTCATCGACAGGCTCTGTTCCAAAGCGGCAGGCATAACAATGATGGGTGGCATCCGGGTATTTTTCCCTGATCTCATTCAGTTTTGTCTCGAAAGAATGATGATCATCGCTGCGGAAAAGAATGCCGATAAACCGGGATCCGCGATCCTGATACTGATCGGTCACTTCATCTTCAACCGTATAAAACATATGAAAATTTGTACTTATGCCAATTTGCTCCTAAGCCTTGTGTGTTAAAAATACGATTCAGAAACCATTCAATTTCAGACCGTGTTAAGGTACCATGTTTTCGCGAGACCATCGGCTATCTTAGAACAGGTACAAATAAGTATTGACCTCTGAAAGAAAGGTTATAATTATGTAATTTGGCACGTCAATTTGTAAGCGATTCCGGAGTCATTACTACGGAGAATCTTAATCAATTTTGTAAAGTGGATAACCTAACGTTATGAGTGCGACTGAAAGAGCTTCAAAATTTCGAGCCTGGTCAACACTGGGTCGAAAAATAATCACCGGCATCACGGCTATGGGCCTGGTGATATTTATCATTGAACACCTGATTGGCAACCTTTTGCTGCTAAGCCCCAATCCTGAATACTATAATGCGTATGCGTATGATCTCATGAGCTGGGGAGTGTTCCTGTACATTATTGAAATAGGACTGTTATTGTTTTTCCTGTTTCATATCGCTGCAGGGACGGCTGTTTATCTTAGAAAACGGCAGGCCAGGCCAAGTAAGTACATGAAATATCAGAGTACAGGTGGCAGCAGCCGACAGACGATCAGTTCAAAGACAATGATATGGACAGGATTGCTCCTGCTCATCTTCATCGTGTTTCACCTGATCACTTTTAAATACAACCCGAATCTTGCGACCAAGTATGTGACGATGATCGACGGCCACAAGGCCCATGACTTCTACCATCTGGTCTATGATACGTTTGCCAGCGGGTGGATCACACTCTGGTACGTTATCATAATGGTACTGCTTGGTTATCATCTTCGCCACGGATTCTGGAGCATGTTTCAATCCCTGGGTGCTATGAAACCCAAAATGACTCCGATTATTTATTCCATCGGCGTGGCCCTCGCAATTATTATAGCATTTGGATTTGTCATTATACCTATTTGGATACATTTCGGAGGCATGGCATGAGCATCAACGAAAAAGATTTATTTACCCTCAATTCAGATACCAGCTTTTTAAAATCGCATGAGCCAGCCGGCCCGCTGGAAGAAAAATGGCGGCATCACCGGCAGAAGATTCACCTGGTATCACCAAATAATAAAAGAAAGCACAACATCATCGTTGTCGGAACCGGGCTAGCCGGTGCTTCGGCAGCAGCGAGTTTAGCCGAGTTGGGATACAATGTCACTTCACTGTGTATTCACGATTCCCCGCGGCGTGCACACAGTATCGCGGCACAGGGCGGTATTAACGCTGCCAAAAACTACCCCAATGATGGTGATACGATATGGGGACTCTTCTACGACACGATCAAGGGCGGCGACTTCCGTTCGCGAGAATCCAACACCTATCGCCTGGCGGAAATCAGTAACAACATCATCGATCAGGCCGTAGCGCAAGGCGTACCGTTTGCCCGGGAATACGGCGGATTGCTGGATAACCGGTCCTTTGGTGGTGCTCTTGTATCACGGACATTCTACGCTCGCGGCCAGACGGGCCAGCAGCTTTTATTGGGTGCCTACTCTGCTTTGATGCGCCAGGTGGATGCCGGTCATGTCAAGATGTTTCCACGGCGTGAGATGCTCGATCTTGTCGTTGTGAATGGCAAAGCGCGGGGCATTATCGCCCGAAACCTGCTCACTGGTGAGATGGAGCGTTATGTCGGCGATGCCGTCATATTGGCAACCGGTGGTTATGGAAACGCGTTTTTCCTTTCAACGAATGCGAAAAACTCGAATGTCACGGCGGCATGGCGTTGCTACAAACGGGGCGCCTATTTCGCCAACCCGTGCTATGTTCAAATCCACCCGACGTGTATCCCGCAATCGGGTCACTATCAGTCGAAGCTGACATTGATGAGTGAAAGCCTGAGAAACGACGGAAGAGTCTGGGTTCCAAAAGAAAAAGGCGACAAGCGCCCGCCTAACGAGATCCCGCAGGAGGAACGCGACTATTACTTAGAGCGCAAATATCCAAGTTTTGGGAACCTGGTGCCACGCGACGTGGCATCACGAAACGCCAAGATGGTCTGCGATGAAGGTCGTGGCGTGGGTGCCACCGGCAAAGCGGTCTACCTCGACTTCAGAACGTCGATCGAACGCAATGGTGAAGATTACATTCGCGACAAATACGGCAACCTGTTTGAGATGTATGAGCGAATCACCGGAGAAAATCCCTACAAGGTACCGATGCGAATCTATCCAGCCGTTCACTATACGATGGGCGGTCTCTGGGTCGATTACAACCTGATGTCCACCATACCCGGTCTGCATGTGATCGGCGAGGCCAACTTCTCGGATCACGGTGCCAACCGTTTGGGTGCCAGTGCACTGATGCAAGGACTCTCGGATGGCTATTTTGTCATACCCTATACGCTGGGTGAATACATTGCCACCAACGATATAGAAAAAGTCGATACTTCACATGAAGCGTTCGAAGAGGCTGAACAGGCTTCCATGAACAAGATCGACAAGATGCTCCACATCAACGGTGAAAAGACGGTGATGGAACTGCACCAGCAACTGGGTGCCGTGATGTGGGAAAAAGTTGGTATCGCCAGGACGAAGGAAAGTCTGACTGAGGCCATCGATGATATTCACAATCTGCGGGAAGAATTCTGGAACAACCTGCGCCTGACCGGTGAGAAAAACACCTTTAACAAATATCTAGAGTTCGCCGGGCGCGTAGCAGACTTCCTTGAATTGGGAGAACTGATGGCGGTCGACGCGCTCCACCGCAACGAATCGTGTGGATGTCACTTGCGAGAGGAATACCAAACGCCAGAAGGTGAGGCACTGCGTAATGATGACGAGTTTGCGTACGTGGCCGCATGGAAGCACCAGGGCGATGACCAAAAACCGGAGCTCAATAAAGAGCCGCTCAAATTTGAAAATGTGAAGCTATCTCAGCGTAGTTATAAGTAATTAATTATAAGTGTCGATATTATGAATCTTCATCTGAAAATCTGGAGACAGGAAGGCCCCGATCAACCGGGCAAGTTGGTTGATTATAGCGTCAAGGACGTAAGCAAAGATATGTCGTTTCTGGAAATGCTCGACGTGCTCAATGAAGAGCTGGTCCAAAAAGGCGAGCGTCCCATTGAGTTTGAACACGACTGCCGGGAAGGTATCTGTGGATCTTGCAGCATGGTTGTCAATGGCATTGCTCATGGTCCACAGCATCAAACCGCAGTGTGTCAGCTTCACATGCGTCACTTCAAAGATGGCGATACAATCTATATTGAGCCCTGGCGTTCGAGAGCGTTCCCGATCATCAAAGATCTGGTTACCGATCGGAGTGCATTCGACCGTATCCAGCAGGCCGGGGGCTACGTTTCGGTTAATACCGGTGCCGCGCCTGATGCCAATACAATTCCCATCGGTAAAGAGGTCTCGGACAAGGCATTCGACTTCGCCGCATGCATCGGTTGCGGTGCATGTGTTGCCGCATGTCCGAACTCATCGGCAGCCTTGTTTACAGGAGCCAAGATTGCTCATCTGGCCCTTCTCCCACAAGGTCAGCCAGAGAAAAGAAAACGAGTTGTCGCGATGGTTGAACAAATGGAAACCGAAGGCTTTGGCGACTGTTCCAACCATGCCGAGTGTGAGGCTGTCTGTCCAAAAGGTATTTCCATTGAGGCGATTGCCATTATGCGGAGAGAGTACTTCAAGGCGCTTTTTAAATAATTCTCCATACTCACTGCACTAAAAGCGCGTGTTCTGCGAAGAACATGCGCTTTTTTTATAACCTGAGTCCGGGATAAACAAAATCAGGTATGACAAATCACAAATATCATACCTCCAAATAACAAATAAATTCAAAATTTCATTATCCAATAGCCCAAACAAAGCAGCCAGGCTCCATTGGACCCTTTTGATCATTGGAAGATTGGTATTTATTTGTCGTTTGTTATTTAAAATCCGGGATTTTGTATTTCGAACCCACACTTATGAAATTCTCTCAAAAAACCAATGTTGCAACCAATTTGTTATATTGTTGCAACGCACAATTAAATGGAGATCATTATGGGAACCGTGCAGAAAAAGAAAACGGTCTGGTTCGGAATGAAGGTGACTCCCGAAGAAAAAGAAAAGATCCGCAAATTGGCACAACTTCGTGGGGTTACCCAGAAGCAGGTCGTTATGGAACTCGTAGAAAAAGAAATCGAGGGGAACGATATAAAAGCCAAACCAGGATCATTTTATGCCAAAAATAAGCATCTATGTGGAGTTTTTGAGGGACCTCCTGACTTATCGACCAACCCCAAATATATGGAGGGGTTTGGTGAATGATTTATCTCTTAGATACGGGCCCATTAATAGCCTATCTTA